>NZ_JAIQZE010000009.1 GCF_020164595.1 Psychroflexus longus | reverse complement strand
CCATTCCGAACAGAGCAGTTAAGCCCGTTAGCGCCGATGGTACTACATACCGTGGAAGAGTAGGTCGCCGCCTTCCTTATTTTAAAACCCTTCATTACAAACGTAATGAAGGGTTTTTTAGTTTATAATAAGTTAGTTATAACCAAAAAAATCTGCATAAATTCAATTATGCAGATTCCTGTTTTAAATGATTGAATAAATATCTATATCAACCCGGCTCTCTCGAGAAGAGCCTTTGGATCTGGTTCTTTACCTCTAAACTTCTTATAGAGCTTCATAGGTTCAATAGTTCCTCCCTTTTGTAGTATGTTTTCTTTATACTTTTTAGCTACTATCTCATCAAATATTCCATTTTCTTTAAAATACTCAAAAGCATCCGCATCTAAAACTTCTGCCCATTTATATGAATAATATCCAGAACTATATCCACCTTGAAAGATATGACCAAAAGCAGTACTCATACAGTTATTATTTACTTCAGGTAAAAGTTCAGTGGATCGAAAAGCTTTGTCTTCGTGCGCTTTTACATTAGTTATATCTTCAGTCTTATCTACAGCATGCCAAGCCATATCCAATTTACCAAAACTAACTTGTCTCGTGGTTTGAAGACCTTCCATGAAGTTGGATGATTTCTTAATCTTATCTATATACTCTATAGGTAGTATTTCGTTGGTTTCGTAGTGTTTTGCAAAAAGCTCCAATGCTTTTTCTTCATAACACCAATTTTCCATTAATTGACTTGGAAGTTCTACGAAATCCCAATACACTGAAGCTCCAGAAAGTGAAGGATATGCTGTGTTTGCGTTCATCGCGTGAAGTGCATGGCCAAATTCATGGAACAGTGTAGTTACTTCATTGAATGTTAAGAGTGATGGTTTATCTTTCGTTGGTTTTGTAAAATTGCAAACTATCGAAACCTGAGGTCTCTCCTCTACACCTTCGTAATTTGATTGATCTTTATAAGTAGTCATCCAAGCACCGTCTCTCTTACCTGCTCTTGGATGAAAATCTGCATATAATGTAGCTAGATATTTATCTTCTTCATAAACTTTATAAGTAACTACATCTTTGTGGTAAACATCTAAAGTGTCAACCTTTTTAAAACTTAGATTGAATAATTTAGAAGTGATTTCAAACATTCCATTAATTACCTGATTTAATTCAAAATAAGGTTTTAAGGTTTCTTCATCAAGATCAAATGTTTTTTGCTTAAGCTTTTCTGTATAATAGGCTTTATCCCATTTCTGAAAATCATCAAGACCATCAGTATCCATAGCAAAAACCTTTAGTTCTTCAATTTCTTTTTTTGCTACAGGTAAAGATTTGTCAAGTATATCATCGAGAAATATTTCTACATTGTCTATACTTTTCGCCATCCTTTCTTCAAGAACAAAATTAGCGTGAGATTTAAATCCTAAAAGCTGAGCTCTTTCTAATCTTAGCTTCACAATCTCTAAAACATTTTCTTCATTATTAAACTCATTATCCTTAAATGCTTTGGATCCAAAACCTAAGAACATCTGTTTTCTTAGATTTCTGTTTTTTGCAAACTTCATTACTGGTATGTAGGTTGGAAAATCTAATGTAAGAATATAACCTTCTTCACCTTTGTCTTTGGCAATTTCTTTAGCTGACTCTTTTACAGCTTCAGGTATGCCTTCTAATTCATTTTCATCAGAAATATATAGTTGAAAATTATTGGTTTCAGCTAGAACATTTTCTCCAAATTTTAATGAAGTTAAGGATAATAATTTATCAATTTCTCTCAGTCGGGCTTGCTTTTCCTTATCTAAATTGGCTCCATTTCGTGTAAAGTTTTTATAAATCTTTTCAAGCAACATGATCTGCTCTTCAGTTAAATCATGATTTGATCGATCATCAAAAACTTTCTTGATCTTTTTAAATAATTCTTTATTCAGTAGTAAGTCATTATTGAATTCACTTAATAATGGAGATATTTCCTGAGCTAATTTCTGAATTTCAGGATTTGTTTCAGCTGAATTTAAATTGAAAAAAATACTAGCAATTCTACCCAATTGATTTCCTGAAAATTCTAAAGCTTCAATTGTATTCTTAAAAGAAGGTGATTCAGAATTAGCTACTATAGAGTCAATTTCTTCTCTAGCTTCTTTTAAACTTTTTTCGAAAGCAGGTTTGAAATGCTCTGTTTTTATTTTTGAAAATGGTGGATGATCAAATCTTTCTAGTAACGGGTTTACTTCTACCATAAATATATTTTAATTTAACTTTTTTCTTCTTTATTGAAGTAGACGAGATAATAAAACATCTGTCGGTCTTCATCCCATCCTTTTTCGATGAACTTTTCTGCACTATCACCACTCACAAAGTCCATCTTGATCTGAATATTGGTATCCAGATTTATTACACTTTTAATTTTCTTGCGAGCAGCGGTGACTGCTGTATTTGATATTGGAAAGTCTGAAAGGTCCTCAACCTTATATTTTGGTGCCTTCTCTGTTTTGTAATTTTGAAATTCAGGTTCTAAAGCTGGGTTTTCAAGTACATCATTTAAAAAATTTTGTTCATTAAAATTATCATTGGAAGCAAAGTGGTTCATAGCTTTATTCATGAAGAGCACTTCCTGCTGTTTGTCTTCTGCTGGAAGCACAACGTCTTTCGCAAAATTCTCACAGAACTTTAAATATTTCTTGGTGTAGAAGTTTTCATCTTCAAAAAAATCCACCTGAAGAAATTGCTCTAGCCAATATTTGGTATCATATTTATTGGAATCAACAGATAATATCTTGTAACCGTTTTCTTTTTCAGTATTAAAAATTAAAGCGCCTTTATCCAATTTATTCAGATAAACACCTTGTTGTAGAATTACGTCAAGGTTGTTTTGTTTCTCCTCAAATTGAAGAAAATCGTGTTTCAACTCAGATTTGAAAATTCCAACGGCTGAAACTTTCTCATTGTCAATGAGCATATTTTCAAAATAAACGACATAAACTTCACCACCTTTAATGTGTTGATGTTTGGATTCTTCAAAAAGCAAACGGGTTATTTTCTTTGAAATCTCATGACTTTCCAACGGATTGTTAAAAATATCGGTAGCTAAATTGTAAAGTTGATGAAATTCTAAATCGGTGTCATGTACGAAGTGATAGTAGTTTTCTTCTTTATCCCTAAACGACTTTAGAAAATATTCTTTGATGAGCGGTTTTAATTCATCAGAAAGCTCGTGAGCCTCTTCTGAAATAAATAATGATTCATTTCTGCTTTTATTACCAACCCGATGTATGGACATGCTCTCAATCTGAGCACTGAATAAGTTTATCATATATTAAGTATGTGTTTATCTATTTTTGATACTTTACTGTAATTAATTCCAATTTTCATCAAAATCAAAATCATCTAAATTTTCAAATTCAATATCATCATTAACATCGTCATTATAATCGTCTAATTCTTCGGCTTCAAATTTCTTTTCGGGAGGCGACTCAGGCAATTGACCTTGAGCAAACATAAGGTTTGGGTAATCTTGACCGTCTTCAGGTTCTGCAATATCAGCCAATTCTACATAAAACGTCCACATGCTGAAAAAGTCGTAGACATAAATCATTTTGGTGTTTTCTCTTGAGAATACAGAATCCAAACTGGTTTCGTTCATCATATTCACATCTCCTTGTCCATCGCTCATGTCGAAAAGCAGGTATTCTTCACCTTGATTCCATTCTTCATCACTGTTGTAGAAAGATGCCATTTCTGTGCCATCAAATCCAAATGCCTGAGCAATAGAATTGTGTAGGTCTTCGAGAGTGGAATCATCTTTTATTTCAATATCTCTTATAACGTCATCTAAAGTATCAAAGACAACTCTATATTTATAAATCATAATTTTTACGTTTTCGAAATTAATTTTGCTTCAAAACTTTGCATTAAAATATAAAATTGAATTCCAAATAGCAAAGCTGCAAATACCAAATGTAAAGGTTGAGTAAGATATGGGAAATCAAAATAAAACATGGCAATTCCTGTTAAGATCTCGATGATTAAAATAATCATCATCCAATTAGTGAGCTTAAATCCTAGATTCCTCTTTTTATTTAACCACCAAATTCCAAGATTGATAAGTAAAACTAAAATAGAAAATGACCTATGTGCATAAAAAACCAGAGTGGGATTTTCCAACCACTCGCTTTTATTGGAATAACCTACTAAGTCAACTTGTTCATCTACAAATTGTCTGACTTGAGTTCCCATTGTCACTTGTATTAGGCTAAGTATAGCCGCAAATACCAAAAGATTTCTGAAGGTGAAGGTGCTTTTCAAGCTTATATTTTCTTCTGAAGATAATTTTAGAATATAAATAAGCAGTGCTACAAGTAGAAGAGCTACCAACATATGTATGGTGATTCTCACAGGAGATAAAACTGAATACACAACTGTAGCACCAAGCCAGGCCTGGAAAAGTAACAAGACTAAGCATAAAATTGAGAATAAAGTCAATTTTTTATTATTCTTCCATTGTCCAAAGGAACTGATGGTCATGATCAAAATCGCTATACCGGATAGAGCGCCTAATAATCTATTAAGGTATTCAATCCAGGTGTGTGCAGCATTAAACTCTGCATAATCATGTTTATCATAATTATTCCAGTGGGTTTGCTCAAAATTGTCTGATGAAGTAAAAGCTTCCTTAGCTACTTTTAGCGATTCGTCAACAATGATAACCTGTCCTTTGAAATATTCATGATCTGGAGCCCATTCCAACTGACTTTCCTCTGTTGGAGGAATGTAGTACCCAAAACATTTTGGCCAATCTGGACAGCCCATACCACTTCCAGTCATTCTCACCACAGCTCCAGCGATTATGACAAGGTATATAATGATAATCGAAGCTTTTATAGATTTTCTGAACACGATTTTTGATTTTGTGCAAAGATAATTTATATCCACTAGTTGGACCACTCATTATAAGTTTTACAAGTTTATTTTGGGAGGTTTTTGATAAATATTAAGCCTGTTGTCTAAAGCCGTAAGATTCACCTTCTTTAAGCATGTATTCAAAAGCTGCATCATATTCATTAGGAATAATTCCATCCAGAATGGCTTCTTTTATTTTTGCTTTAATGTTACCAACTGCCTGACAAGGTTCAATGTTGAAAGTTTCCATAATTTCATTACCAGAAACAGGGGGTTGGAAATTTCTAACTTTATCTCGTTCTTCAACTTCTTGGATTCTACCCCGTACCAGTTTGAAATTGTTGTGGTACTTTGTATAACGTTTTGGATTCTTGGTAGTAATATCTGCCTCACATAGCGTCATTAAATCTTCCAGGTGTTCACCTGTATCATGAACAAGTCTTCTTACTGCAGAATCTGTCACGTCTTCATCAACGATAGCAATTGGTCTGGAACTCAGCAAAACAAGTTTTTGGACAAACTTCATTTTGTCATTCAACGGCAATTTCAATCGTTTGAAAATTTGATATACCATTTTGGAACCTTTGAATTCGTGCCCATGAAATGTCCATCCAATCTTCTTGTTAAACCGTTTAGTAGGTGCTTTTCCTACATCGTGCAACAGGGCAGCCCAACGTAACCAAAGATTGTTGGTTTCTTTAGAAATGTTATCCACTACTTCTAGAGTGTGCCAAAAGTTATCTTTGTGTTTTTGACCATCGATTTCATCAATCCCTTCAAGATTTGTTAGCTCCGGGAGTATTCTCTTAAGTAAACCTGTGTCATGAAGTAATTTTAAACCGATAGATGGCTTTTCTGATTCCAAAATTTTATTCAACTCAGTGACGATGCGTTCCTTGCTAACGATATCTATTCTTGTAGCATTTTCTTGAATAGCTTTCAAAGATTGAGGTTCAATAACAAAATTTAGCTGGGAAGAAAATCGAATAGCTCTTAGCATTCTTAAAGGATCATCAGAATAAGTCACTTCCGGATCCAGAGGTGTTTTAATGAGTTGATTTTTAAGATCTTGTAAACCGCCAAAAGGGTCCAGAAGTTTGCCGAAATTGGATTTATTCAGTTGAAGTGCAAGTGCGTTAATTGTAAAGTCTCTTCGATTTTGATCATCCTTTAGGCTTCCTCGTTCAACTTCCGGATTTCTACTATCTTCAGAATAAGATTCTTTTCTAGCTCCGACAAATTCCACTTCCAGGTCAAACACCTTTAGCATGGCTGTACCATAAGTCTTGAATACTTTAACGGGTGGTTTTCCAGGAAGTTTTTCAGATACTTTTTTGGCGAGTTCTATACCACTACCTACAGCAACTACATCTATATCTTGAGCCTTTCCTCTTTTCAAAAAAAAGTCCCTTACGAAACCACCTATAGCATATGCTTCTATATCTAGTTCGTCGGCAGCTTCAGAAAGGAAATTGAATATTTTATGTTGTAAAGCTTCTTGGTAATAAATCTCTGACATATTATTTACGAATCACTTCAACCTTCCCATCAAGGTCTAATTTGATGATAGTCGATGGTTTTTTGTTTTTGTTGGATTGGTGCAAATTTACAACATAGTCAACGCCTTTTAAAATATCTTCTGAAATTTCAAAAAAGTTAGCAGGTGTTTTTTGACCGCTAATGTTGGCTGAAGTTGAAACAATTGGCTTCTTGTATTTTCTTACCAATTCTTTTGCAAAAATATCATTCACTACTCTAATGGCTAAGGTATCATCCTCTGCGATGAGATTGGTGGCCACACGAATGGGATTTTGATAAATGATAGTAGTGGGTTTATCTGCATATTTTAAAATATCATAAGCCACTTCAGGAATTTCCTCTACGTATTGATTTAACATCTTAAAGTCAGACACTAGGCAGATTAAAGACTTATCGTTTGGTCTTTGTTTTAATTGATAAATTTTATCAATAGCTTCTGCATTTGTAGCATCGCAGCCAATTCCCCAAACCGTATCGGTAGGATAGAGGATAAGTCCACCTCTTTTAAGAGTTTGAATACAGTCTTGTATAGTTTCTTTTTGATCTTTCATTTTGTTACTCGAATTATTTTTTTAAATCCTTTGAACATAATGTTTCACAGAACTGAAATGGTGAATATCAATTCTATTGAAAGGATTTATGCAAATGTAGTATCGATTCGGCTTATTTATAAATTGTTATCAATATTATTTTTAAATATCTCGTATCCTTGCTTTTGTAGTTTTTCCTCAGGAATCAGAAACACATTATCAATTTTTAAACACTTATTTAAGGAGTTAATTTTTTTCCACTTGAAATCAACAGGTTTATAAATATTGTAATTTTCTGGAATTATTTTTAAAAATACAGAGTCTAGCTCAATATTCCGGGCTTCATAATAATGTTTGTTTACTTCCATCAAAATACTTGGTCGATGACTTTCAATTGTCTGCTTACCCCCTTTTAGGCAAAAATCTTCGTGGCCTTCAATGTCCATTTTGATAATATCGATTTTGCCTAAATGTGAAAATTCTTTTTCCCATACTTCATCAAGAACTTTCAGTTTTATTGGGGAAAGTTTGAATCCTTTATCCATTTCTTCATTAGTCTGAATAGCAGCATTTCCCGTATTGGAACCGTGCTTGAAATCTTCTCGTAAGGTAATTTTTGTGTCGGAAGATTGGTCGGATAATCCATAATTACCAATCAGACAAAAGTTTTCTAATGAATTGAGTTTTACGTTTTGCATTAAACGCTCGTAATTTCCTGTGAAAGGTTCAAAGGAAACAACTTTACCACTTGATTCGTTTTTCTTCAAATAATTTCCCATCGCTACTGTGTAAAAACCAATATTAGCTCCAATGTCTAGAAAGCACTTCTCAGTTCTAAAAAGTGATTTAATTGTTGAAATAAAAAAAGTATCGTACTTCCCCGTGTAGAAAGATAGTCTTTCAGTTCTAGTACTTAGATCAACTTGAATTTGTGTTCCGTCATTCATTTCTGAAACAACTTTTGTGTCGTGACCGAACGCTCAAACAATTCTATTTATGTGCTTATATAATTGATTTAATTTTCGATGTTCAGGAAACTTCCTTGTTAAACTTGAAATTTTCTTTAATAAACTGGAAGTCTTTTTCATGGCTTAAAATTCAGTTGAATGCTAATTATAAAAATTGATCTACGCCTTTTTCAGCATAAATCAACTTCTTTTCAGTTGTTTGCTTTTCTATTTCTTGATTGATTTCTATATGAGATTTTGATTGTTCTTTGTGGTAGATATGATAGGCAACTCCTGCAAATTTTAACCGTTTTCCTTTAATCCCAACATTATGAAGTCTTTGTGTCATTTCTGAATCGTCAATTCCCCAACCTACCAGATTTTCATTGAACCCATTTATCTTAATAAAATCTTTCCGCCAAAAGGACATATTACAGCCTCTTAATTTTCTGGAACGTTTTTCAACAGGTTTTATTTGATTTGTTAAAAATGGAAATCTTAAGGTTCTACCTCTTTTTTGTATGCCTTTCGAAAAGAAATGAAATCCTAATTTTTGATTTTGAAACAACTTCCCTAAAAATTCCTTTTGAATGTTAACTCTAGAGCCAAAAAGATAAAGCCCAGCTTCAGAAAAACGTAAGTGATCTTCAACGAAATATTTGTTCATAATGATATCACCATCGATTTCAATAATATATTCGTGCTTTGCTTTGGCAATAGCCTTATTCATGATTCTTGGCTTTCTATTTCCTTTATCTTCATGCCAAATATGAATCAAAGGAACAGGAAAGGTTTTTTGAAAATTTTGAATGAGTTCTTTTGTTTCTGAAGATGAACCATCATCTGCTATTATAACTTCATCTGGAGGATGTGATTGGTTTAAAATACTTTTTAGCAATAATTCTAAAGCTTCTGGCCAATTATAGGTTGGAGTGACTAAACTACATTTTGGAAACGGATTCATTGTATTTGAAATATAATATGCGATTTACGATAAAAAAATAAGGATTTATGTCTAATGAGACATTCATTGGCTTTAAATTTGAAATTTAAATAATACCAATGAATTCTGACTATAATCCTGCATTTATTCAATTTAAAGATGCTCTTCTGGAGCTCATTAATTCTTTTGACACTGTAGGAACTGTTTTTGGGAATGGAGATAGGAATATCATTAAAACGGTTGATTTTGAAGATTTAACTCTCAATATTAAATCCTTTAAGGAACCAAATTTTATAAATCAAATCGCTTATCAATATTTTAGAAAATCCAAAGCAAGGCGTTCTTTTGAATATGCTACAATTTTAAGAGAAATAGGGATTGGAACGCCAAATCCAGTTGCCTACTTTGAATTTAAAAAAGGGATTGGCTTTGGAAAGTCTTTTTATATCAGTGAGCATACGGTCCCAGATTTGACCTACAGAGAATTGGTTCATGAACCAAACTATTCCAATCATGAAGAGATTCTGAGAGCTTTTACAAGGTTTACGTTTCATCTTCATGAGAAAGGAGTAGAGTTTCAAGACCATTCCCCTGGAAATACATTGATTTTTATTGAAGACAACGATTATAAGTTTTCCTTGGTCGATTTAAATAGGATGAAATTTAAAGTCTTAAATTTTAAAGAGCGCATGTATAATTTCAGACGATTAACTCCTAAAAAAGAAATGGTAGAAGTGATGAGTGATGAATATGCAAGGCTTATCGATAAACCAAAAGAGGAAGTATTTAAATTGATGTGGAACTACACATCAGAGTTTCAAAGAAAATTTCAATTGAAGCAGAAACGCAAGAAAAAACTGAAGTCAATTTTTTGAAATTTCCTTTAGTATTGGATACCTTTTGTAAACGCTTAAAGCATTTAAATAGCAAATAATAATGCCTTTTCTGCCATCCAGAAAGCCTAATCTTATGATGTAATCGTACAAGAACTTAAAAGTTGGTTTTATGATAAAGTGAAAGGCGTTGGGCTTGATCCCTTTTTCATGCAGCTCTTTTGCTTTCAATCTGGCATAATTAACCATTTTTTTTTTGTAAGATTCGTAGCTGCTGTAGGAATAGTGAATAAGTTTACTTTTCATCGAAGACTTTGACCCTTGCACCTTTAAAACTTCATGAACTAATCGTTCTGCAGTGTACTCAGCTTTACTTTTTTTGAAAAGTCTAATATTTTTATCGGTTTGCCAGCCGCTAAAATGAAGAGGTTTTCCTTTAAACATGAATTTTCTGTAAAAAAAGTAGGCATCAGCTGTTTCTTTTTTCTTTAGAGTATTTAAAATTTCTTTTTTAAGAGGTTTTGTAAGTCTTTCATCGGCGTCCAAAAATAAAATCCATTCATGGTTGGCTTTGCTTAATGCAAAATTTCTTTGAGAGGTGAAATCTTTAAAGGTGTTTTGATAGACAGTAACATTTGAATAGGATTCAGCAATTTCAATAGTATCATCTTCAGAAAAGGAATCCACAATGATAATTTCGTCGGCAAAATTTATATTCTCAATGACTGAAGCAATATTTTTAGCTTCATTGAGGGTGATGATAAGTGCCGAAATTTTGGGCATGCCAGATTTGCGTCTTAAATAGTGGTTATATTCGCAAATGTAAAATAATGTTCAGTTTAGATATAATAATTTGTAAATTGATTTGTGAAGTTTTAAAAAAAATTATTTTTGTACGATAGCCTATTTCTATGGAAGCATCTGTTATCATAAGCACCTATAATTCTCCAGATTGGTTAGAAAAAGTCTTGTGGGGGTATAGTGTACAGACAGAAGATGATTTCGAAATCGTCATTGCAGATGACGGATCTACAAAAGAAACTAAGCAAATTTTAGATTCAATAAAAGAAAAAACTCAGCTATCAATCATTCACGTTTGGCATAAAGATGAGGGTTTTCAAAAAACAAGAATTCTCAATAAAGCCATTTTAGCTTCAAAAGCTGACTATTGTATTTTTACGGATGGTGACTGTATTCCACGTAAAGATTTCGTAGAAACTCATTTAAAATTTAGGTCAAAAAACTATTTTTTATCGGGTGGACATTTTCCATTATCCAAGAACTTATCCAAATTGATTTCAAAAAATAATATTTTAAGTCAGGAGTGTTTTGATTTAAAATGGCTAAAAAGTAAAGGCCTAAAGGCAAGTTTTAAAAACACAAAACTGGCGAAAAGCAAATCAGTTGCACTGTTCATGAATTTTATTACTCCTACTAGGCCAACTTGGAATGGTGGAAACGCATCAGCCTGGAAGAAAGATATTCTTGCTATCAATGGTTTTGATGAGCGAATGAAATATGGAGGAGAAGACAGGGAATTTGGTGAAAGACTCATTAATCATGGAATACGACCTTTGAAAGTTCGCTATTTGGCAATTATTGTTCATCTAGAACATGAGCGGGGATACGTAAACGATGAAGCCTGGAAGATAAATAATGAAATAAGAGAGCAAACTAGAAAAGAAAAAAGAGTAAAAACTTCTTACGGCATTAATTTACATGCTTAATTAAAAATGTTTTCAAGCTTTCTAAATAAAGACTTGGACTAAACTCTTCATACATTTCCATATAATCTGTTCGAGACTTTTCTAAAAAAAGATTTGGTTTATAATCTTTCACATGAACGGATACGTGGTTAAGGTTTTCATCTTCAAAGCCATTCCACCCTTCTTTATTGATTTGTGGAGAAAATATTGAGAATGTAGGAACATCCAAAGCTTTAGCCATATTGATGGCTCCACCTTCATTACCAATTAAAGCCTTGCAAAATTTTGAAACTGACATTAACTCTCTTAGACTTTCAATCTTAAAATTTAATAAAATTTTTCCTTGTGTGTTTTTATCGCAGAGAAAATAGAGTTTTTTAATATCTTCAAACTGTGAAGGCATGTAGTTCATGATTAGCAAAGCATTAGAATTCAAAACAATAAAGTCTAAGACTTTTGCCATGAATCTTAAAGGATATGTTTTTGCTTCACTGCTCCCTAAAGCACTTATCATAATAAAAGTTACAGGCTTAGTCTTTTGAAATTCTTGAATTTTATTTTTAGCATTATCCAGTTCATCAGGCTTTAAATGAATTTTAGGTAGACGGGTAAGTATTTTTGAACCCTTCAATGCGCTCATTAGATTTAGTCTATTTTCTATGGCTGAGCCTAAACCAATTTTTGACTGATTTGAAATTTTAACAGTAGAGGAATAGATAAGATTAGTTAGTGGCTTGTTCCAGCCTATTTTTGTTTTAGCACCAGAAAATAGTGTGATTAAATTACTTTCTAATTTGCCATATGCGTCGATTACCACATCGTACTTTGCCTTATTTATCTGCTTTAAAAACTTGTAAAATTTTAGTTTACTTGACCGATATTCATCTTCAAAAATTACGATTTTATTGATGTACGGATTGTTCTCAATCACTGGAATGGTGAACCTATTGACGAGATAGTGAATCTCTGCCTTAGGATAATTCAATTTTAAATTTTCACAAATCAGACTGGAGACGAGTACGTCTCCAATCATCTTTTGCTGAATAACCAGTATTTTCATTAAGAAAAAATTATAATGATCTCTAATTTAAACCGCTACATCATAAGTTCTCAGTGCGTCATTCAAGGATGTTTTCTTGTTGGTGCTTTCTTTTCGCTTTCCAATGATTAAAGCACAAGGAACATTGAATTCTCCAGCTGGAAATTTCTTGGTATAACTACCAGGAATAACGACTGAGCGAGCAGGAACAATGCCTTTCATCTCTTTTGGTTCATCTCCTGTAACGTCGATGATTTTAGTTGAGGCTGTTAAGACCACATTAGCGCCAAGAACTGCTTCTTTTTCTACTCTAACGCCTTCTACTACGATACTTCTTGACCCTAAAAAGGCGTTGTCTTCAATGATAACTGGAGCTGCTTGCAAAGGTTCTAAAACACCACCAATTCCTACGCCACCTGAAAGGTGAACATTCTTCCCAATTTGAGCACAACTTCCAACCGTTGCCCAAGTATCCACCATGGTTCCTTCGTCAACATAAGCGCCAATGTTGACATAGCTTGGCATCATGATTACACCACTTGAAATGTAAGCACCGTGTCTGGCTACTGCATTTGGAACTACACGAATTCCTTTTTCTTTGTAACCTCTTTTAAGAGGCATCTTATCGTGATATTCAAAAATACCAGCTTCAAGGGTTTCCATTTTTTGGATAGGGAAGTAGAGTACAACTCCTTTTTTCACCCATTCGTTCACTTGCCAACCCTTATTTGTAGGTTCTGCGCAACGTAATTCACCACTATCTAGTTTTGATACTACAGTTCTTATGGCTTCAATTGTTTCTTGTTCTGTTAATAAGTCTCGGTTGTCCCAGGCTTTTAGAATTTTTTGTTTTAATTCTTCCATTGTAATTTTTTTTAGCGAATATAAGGTTTATGGTTAAATTCAAAATACCTCACAGTGCCTTATATTTGCTGGACAATTAAGTTTATGAAAACGAAAGTACTGGCTTTAGATTTTGGAATAAAACGAACAGGTTTAGCCATTTCTGATGAGATGAAAATGATTGCATCCGGATTAAAAACAGTAGATAGTAGAGTTTTAATGGAAGAATTAAAAGCAATAATTCCTTCAGAATTCATTGATACCCTGGTGGTTGGAGAACCCAAGTTTACCGACGGAAAACCGATGCAACTTGAAAAAAACATTTTGTTTCTTATTGAAGACATTCAGAAATTATTTCCATACTTAAACATCGTGAGAATAGATGAGCGTTTTACTTCAAAAATGGCTTTCCAAACTATGATTGATTCTGGTCTTAAAAAGAAAAAGAGACAGAATAAAGGACTCGTAGATGAAATAAGCGCTACAATTTTGCTTCAGAATTATTTGAAATAGATTCAGATTTTTAAAGTTTGTATTTGTCAATTTCAAAAGAAATAAAACCCGTATTTTTGCATTTCTAAATTAAAAGGGTCTATCCCTCTCACTTAAATTTGAGATTATGATATTACCAATTGTAGCTTATGGTTCCCCAGTTTTAAAAAAGAAAGCTTCAGATATTTCAAAAGATTACCCTAAGCTTGATGAGCTTATAGAGAATATGTTTGAAACGATGTATAATGCAAATGGAGTAGGACTCGCAGCTCCTCAGGTTGGTTTATCAATTCGTTTATTTGTCATCGATGCAAAACCTTTTGCACAAGATGAATCTTTGAGTGAAGAAGAAGTCAAAGAGTTGGAATCTTTTAAAAGAGTCTTTATCAATCCGAAACTAATTGAAGAAAACGGAATAGAATGGGATTTTAATGAAGGTTGCTTAAGCATTCCAGATGTTCACGAAGACATTTTCAGAAAGCCAGAAATTAAAATTGAATATCTAGATAGAGATTTGAATCAACAAACTGAAACTTTGAGCGGGCTACCGGCTAGAGTGGTTCAGCACGAATATGATCATATTGAAGGAATTCTATTTACCGACAGGATTTCCAGTTTAAAAAAGAGATTAATCAAAAGTCGATTAACAAATATTACTAAAGGTAAAGTAGATGTAGGTTATAAAATGAAATACCCTCTGGCTAAAAAAATTCGCTAAGATCTTTTCAAAACAAGAACTAATTGCATATTTGCGATCCAAAAAAATAAGATATGAAACTAGACAAAGTATTATCTATATCTGGGAAACCAGGACTTTACGAATTAAAAGCTCAAACCAGAGGTGGTTTTCTGGCGGAATCGTTTATCGACGGGAAGAAAATTCCTGTGAGTATGAGGAATAATGTGAGTATTCTTAGTGAAATCGCTATTTATACGTATACCGAAGAAATTCCATTGAGAGAGGTGTTTCAGAAAATATATGAAAAGGAAGATGGTAAACCTTCCATAAACCATAAGTCCTCTAAGAATGAGTTGACAGATTATTTCAGCGAGATTTTGCCAG
The DNA here is from genome assembly GCF_020164595.1 of Psychroflexus longus. Taxonomy (GTDB): domain Bacteria; phylum Bacteroidota; class Bacteroidia; order Flavobacteriales; family Flavobacteriaceae; genus Psychroflexus; species Psychroflexus longus. Next base: position 124,918 of record NZ_JAIQZE010000009.1, on the reverse strand, counting down.
AGTACGATGAAGATAGGGTTTATCCATCTGATATCAAGAAAGTTATTCAATGGTATAATTTATTGATCTCAAAAAATGTAACTGATTTTTCTGACCCAAAAGCTGAAGAAGATCCAGGAAAAGAAGAAAAAGAAAACTAAAATCAAATTGCTTGAACCCTCTAAAATTTAGAGGGTTTTTTGGTTTTAAACCTACTCTCAAATAAAGATTATATATTCGCTTTAGGTCAAAATCAAACTATTAAGTGTCTGGTCGAGCGTAGTAGAGGCGTTTTTATTTAACCCTTCAACTTCTTGTAGTTTATTCTGAACGTAGTTGGAGGGCACAGGGAGATAAAAATTATCAAAACGGAAAAGTATGTATACAAGAGAAAAACAACTTAAAGCTTTTGAAAGACTTCTCGATATCATGGATGATCTAAGAGAGAAATGTCCTTGGGACCGTAAGCAAACTATGGAATCTCTGAGAAATCTAACTGTTGAAGAGGTTTACGAACTGGGAGATGCTATTTTAGAAAAGGATACAGAGGAAATTAAAAAAGAGCTGGGAGACGTTTTGTTACATATTGTCTTTTATTCTAAAATTGGAAGCGAAACCAAAGATTTTGACATTGCCGATGTCATCAATTCTCTTTGTAAAAAACTCATAGATCGACATCCTCACATTTATGGAGATGCTGAAGCTAAGGATGAAAAGCAAGTCAAAGAAAATTGGGAAAAGTTAAAGTTGAAAGAAGGGAATAAAAGTGTTTTACAAGGTGTTCCACAATCGTTGCCAGCCCTTATTAAAGCAAGTCGAATTCAGGATAAGGTTGCTGGTGTTGGCTTTGATTGGGAACAACCAAAGCAAGTTTTTGAGAAGGTTAAAGAAGAACTCGAGGAACTTCAGGTTGAAGTAGAGCAAAATCAGCAAGACAAAATTGAAGATGAATTTGGAGACGTTTTATTTTCAATGATCAATTATGCTCGTTTTTTAAAAATTGACCCAGAAACTGCTTTAGAGCGGACTAATAAAAAATTTATTTTTAGATTTCAATATTTAGAACAGAAGGCCAAAGAAAATAATTTGGACTTATCTGAAATGTCTTTAGCAGAGATGGATAAATTCTGGGAAGAAGCTAAATCTTTAAAACTTTGATAAAACTATAAAGCTTATTGTTAAAGCTGTCATTATTTTGCGGATATTTTTTTGACAGCTGTTTAATTTCCATATTATTGTCAATTATAAATCGAAAATTAATTAAAATTAAAATCATGAAAAAGGTAATTTCAACAGTTGGTATGTTTTTGTTTACAGTTTTTGCTGTTACAGCTCAAACAGAAGGAGAAGTAACAGATGCTCAATTGCAAAAGTTTGCGGATGCATATCAGGAAGTGCAAATGTCCAACCAAGCTATACAACAAGAGATGGTTGTTGCTATTGAAAAAGAAGGGCTTACTCCAGAGCGTTTCAACGAATTATATGAAGCCAAAATGGATCCTGAAAAGGAAATAGAAGCTACTGAGGAAGAGATAGAAAAGCAAGATGCTGTAATGGTTGTTATCCAAGAAATTCAGAAAGATTCTCAAGCTAAAATGGAAGAAAAAGTGAAGGAGAAAGGTTTGACTATGGAGCAATTTCAAAAAATTGGAGCACAAATCCAGGAAAGTCCAGAACTGCAACAAAAAATGCAGGCTATGATGATGAAGCAGCAAACCGGAAAAAATCCAATGAAGAAAAATTAATTTTTCCTCATTTATTTTAAAAAGGCTAGAATTTTATTCTAGCCTTTTTTATTTTAGTACAAGTCGCTTTATTTGAGAAATTCCTTCATGCTTAATTCTCATTAAGTAATTACCAGTTTGTAGTTGACTCAAATTTTCAGAATAATTTTTTAAATAGGTTCTTCTCTTTAAAAGTAATCTTCCATTTAAATCGTAAATCTCAATAATTTTGAGCCCTCTTTGATTAAAATCTAAACTGATTTGAAAGTTTTTGGAGGGATTAGGATACAGAAGGACTTCTAGTTTGTCTTTGAAAGTATAATTGGATAAGAGATACTTTCCTTCTCCTTCTACAAGAAAATTATCTATTGTCCACCTAGTAGCACTTTCTCCATTTGTTGTGTCATATTTGAAAGCCATATATACTTCGCCATTTATATCTGAGATATCAATTTTATTTGCTGAATAAACAAACAAATTATTATCGCCTTCAGGATGAAGAGGTATGTCCACATTTGGTATTTCTTGCCAATCAAAATTAGATGGGTTTCCATTTCTATCATAAGATGAAGAATATAAAAGTTGAAGTTTGGTATTACCAAGACTAGCAGAAGCCCAAAAACTAATTTTCTCTACTTCATAATTTTCAAAGTCTATTTTATCTGATGTAATCAGCCAGTCACGGCTAGGTACTTCCTGACTGTTTTGAAAGGCATTCATTTGGTAACCTCGCGTGTTGTCTTTTCCAAAATTATCAACACATTTCCAGTTGATACCGCTTAGCTCGCTTACAGATATGAAATTGCTGGATACAGTATTGCAATTTTCGAAATCTTCCCAAACCAATATATCCGATTCGGATAAAGTTATTACTTCCAGATTTTCACTTGGATCGGAAACATTTCCGCTTTGATCTACAGCATAGATTCTAAAATTATAAAGTGTTTCCGGAGAAAGTTCTTGAACAGTATAATTCAATGTTTGCGAAGACACTTCAACTAAACTGATATCGTCTAACTCTAAGATATATTTTACTATAGCTACGTTATCCTGAGAGAAATCCCAACTAATATTAACACTTGAATCCGTAATATTGCTAGCTTGAAGATTTTGTGGAGCAGTAGGAGGTAGATCGTCTGAATCTCCCCAAATATCATAAGCAAACTCTGGATGATCTATTAATGGATTTCTATTTCCCTGATATTGAAAACCATTATCATTTCGATCTATTTCTTTTTGACTTACAGGATCGTTTAAATGCCATGATAAGAGTAAATTGATATACCAGTCCACAAAAAAGTCCTGTGCATTGTCAGCAAGGACATCATTTGTTTTCCAGCTGCTGTTAAATTCGTCTTCGTACCTAATCGCAAAATAAAGTACAGATCTTGCTATATCTCCTTTGAATTCATCGATCGGTTCAAATACAACACCTGAATATCCTGGAAATGTGTTTACTCCACGTTTTGAGCCGTTGGTCGAAACGTAACTTGGATTACTCACTTCACCAAAAGGATAACTTCCGCGGGCTCCATTCACCTTTCCATCAGATGGAACAACATGGAAATAATCATTTCTCATAGGTGAAGCACTGTTGAATGTGGATTGCGGCACCAAATGTTCGCGATTATAACAATCCCCTTCATTGCTATAATTTCCGCATTGATTTTGAAAATGCTGATAATTATAAGCTTCACTACCATTGGTTACTTCAGAATACATATCTAGTACCGTACCGTCATTTTCATAATAATCGTCGGTATCTCCGCTATTTTCTGAAGCATATGCGTCGTATAAACTTCTATATCCTTGATCTTGGTGAAATGGTAGACCATTTCCATCATCTATATCGTCTATGATATTTTTTAAGGCAGTTTTTAATTGGAAACCACTTAGACCTTCTGCACTTTTATAGTATTCTGCTGGGGCTTGTGCAAAGCTGAAACCAAACACTAAAAAGGATAAGAGAAATAAATATCGTTTCATCACAATATTAGGTCTAGGATGAGGATTTTATGAAGTAGATCTTTGAAGAACGGCATAATAAAAACCATCAAAACCAGATTTATGGGCTAAAATCTTTTTATCCTTATTCAGTTGAAATCCGCTCCCATTTTCAGAATTGAGGAAATCTTGAACTTGCATTTGGTTTTCTGAAGGTAATATGGAACAGGTTGCATAGACCAAAATGCCACCAGGCTTTACCATTTTACTATAATCTCGTAGTAAATCCTGTTGTTTTCTCTTGATTTCTACCAAAAACTCTGGAGATAACTTCCATTTGGCACCTGGGTTTCGTCGTAAGACACCAAGTCCAGTACAAGGAGCATCTATAAGAACTCGATCTGCAGACTCATGAAGTTTTTTTATCACTTTTGTTGAATCTATCACTCGAGTTTCCAAATTATGAGCTCCAGCTCTTTTGGCTCTTCTTTTAAGTTCCTTTAATTTATTGCCATAAATATCCATGGCAATAATTTGTCCTTTATTTTCCATTAAAGCGGCAACATGTAGAGATTTTCCTCCAGCTCCGGCACAGGCATCTATTACTCTCATACCAGGCTCTAGTTTGAGCGCATGGGCTACTTTTTGAGAAGAAGCGTCTTGTACTTCAAACAGCCCTTTTTTGAAAGCATCGGTTTTGAAAACATCGGCACGTTCATAAAGCTCTAAGGCTTCAGGGTAACCCTTTATTGTCTTGGTAGGAATGAATTCTTCATCTAAGATAAGTTGAAGCTTCTTTGGTGTAGTCTTTAAAGTATTGGTTCTTAGGATAACTTTAGCTTGCTCGTTGAGCGCTTTTATTTCTTCCTCCCACAGTTTACCTAGTTCTTTGCGTCCAAGCTCGTCAAGCCAATCTGGTATTGATTCAGCATATTTGGTGATTTTGGAGAGTTCATCAAACCTTCCTTTTATTCTCCTTGTAGGTGTGTCTTCAAACTGTTTCCAATCTGGAATTTCTATGCCTTTCAATGTAGCCCAAACTGTAAAGAGCCTGAATAAATTTGGTCTGGAATATGGAGCATTAACGTCGGCAATTTCAGAATAAAGCCTTTTCCATCTTACTATATCGTAAGTGGTCTCAGCGATAAAGCCACGGTCTCTTGATCCCCAGCGTTTATCACGCTTTAAAGTGTTCGATATTTCTTTGTCGGCGTACTTGCCTTCGTTAAAAATAAGATGTAAAGTATCTATAACGGCGAAAACTAAGTTTCTGTGTAAGCGCATGATTATAATTTAATCTGCAAAAATAGAGTTTTAGTTCTTAGAAGACTTATCAGATTGATATTGTTTCAAAAGTTTTTTGTGAAAATCATATTCTGCTTTTTTAAGCATCATAATCTGCTTTGGAGAAATCACTTCTTTAAGATTGTCTACAAAATCTTCTCTAAGCTCCACTCTCGATTTTTTGTAAGACATGTAATTATCTAAAAGTCGGCTAGCTTCTTCCTGATTCAAATTCTTGATGTTATCAAGTTTCGATTTAATATCAGACCATTCACTATTTCTTAAATTTTCGTAGCGTTTATTATGTTCAGTATAAACGGGCCAAAATCTCTTAGCTTCACTTGGCGTGAGATTCAACTCTTCCGTGAAAAAAGCGATTTTCAATTGCTGAATTTTTTCACTTTCGCTGTTTTGCGCGTTTCCGTAGAAACTACATATAAAAGTGAAAACGAGTAAGAGTATATAATTTTTATTCATTGTCAAAGTCTTGATCTTCAATTTTATCATTCAAATACTCAATAATATCTTTGTCATCCAGTTTTGATATATTTTGGTTGACTAAATCTTTTACAGAAGTATTTTCATAGTCTATAAATTCATCTGGGGTTTCAATGTGATAATCTAAATACCTTTCAATCATATCATTATCAAGATCAGAAAACTGAATATTCTGATTCGGACTTATTCTATCAATATACAAAGCGCCTATGACTGCAATTGCAACAATTGACGCAGCAACCATCCACTTACTAAATTCTTTCAGTTGAATAACTTTAGTTGGTTTTTCTTCTAAAGGAATATTTACTTTAAAACCTGAGAAATAGTCATTTGGAATTTTGAAACCAGATTTTTCAGTGTAAGATTCAGATTTGATTGTATTCAATAAAGAATCCTCCAAGGTTTCAAAATAGTCTTTTGGAACCTTAAATCCTGTTTTTCTATCTTGTATGTGTTGATTGTCTTCCATTACTTATAAGACTCAATTTCAATTTAAAAGTTTAATCTGACTTTAAAAACTTTTCTACTTTCTTTCTGGCATGGTGGTAGTTAGATTTTAGTGCTCCCACACTTGAATCTAAAATTTCCGACATTTCTTCGTATGGTATTTCTTCAAAATAACGCATGTTGAAAACTATCTTTTGTTGATGCGGTAAAGCTTCAATAGCTTTTTGTAGTTGAAGCTGAATCTCACTCCCTTCAAAATATACATCGCTTTCCAATGTTTCTAAAAGATAGTCATTTAATTCCTGATCCGAGAGCTTTAGTTTTTTAGCCTTTTTATTTAAAAAAGTGATAGACTCATTGGTGGCAATCCTATACATCCAACTGAAAAGTTTACTATCTCCTTTGAAAGATTTTATATTCTTAAAGACTTTTATAAATGTATTTTGAAGAACATCATCTGCATCTTCATGAATTTTCACAATAGTTCTTATATGCCAGTAAAGTCTGATCTTGTGTTCAGAAATAAGAGCTCTGAAGGCTTCATCAGTATTGGTGCCTTGTTGCAAATTTTCTATGATTTCTTCTTCTTTCAACTGAATCTTATTCGAAGGATTGCATATTAACTAATTTCTTATAAACACCGTCGCTAGTCATCAATTCGTCATGTTTACCTTGTTCTACAATTTCACCCTGGTGTAATACTAAAATTGTGTCTGCGTTTTTAATTGTGGAAAGTCGGTGAGCTATAACAATAGAAGTTCTGTTCTGCATCATATTTTCCAGAGCTTTTTGAACTAATTGTTCACTCTCCGTATCCAAAGCCGAAGTGGCTTCATCTAGTATCATGATAGGTGGATTTTTCAACACCGCTCTGGCAATAGAAATCCTTTGCTTTTGCCCTCCACTTAATTTTCCACCGCTATCACCAATATTGGTATCTATGCCTTTCGGAAATGCACTTACAAATTCATAAGCGTTTGCAATCTTTAAGGCCTCAATTAATTCTTCGTCTGTAGCATTTGGTTTACTAATCTTTAGATTTTCCTTGATGGTATCGTTGAATAATATAGAGTCTTGAGTCACAAGTCCCATTAAACCTCTTAAAGATTTTTGTTTTATTTTTTTGATATTCATACCGTCGATCTTAATTTCTCCTTCTTCAAGATCATAAAATCTGGTTACCAAATTGGCGATGGTAGACTTCCCGCTACCAGATTGACCAACCAAAGCGATGGTCTTGCCTTTTTTCAATGTTGCGCTAAAGTTTTTAAGGACATATTCTTTTTCATATCTAAATGAAATATGTTCCAAAGTCAATTCTGATGTAAACTCCTTTTTGTCAATTGCATTTTTATCATCTTGGATTATATTTTCAGTTTCCAAAATTTCTAAAATACGTTCGGCAGCAGCATCTCCTTTTTTCACGCTGTAGGATGCTTTAGATATACCTTTAGCTGGTGTTAAGATATTATAGGCTAACCCCATATAAGCAATAAAGGTACTTCCATCTAAGGTTCCATCGATTAATACCATTCGTCCACCATACCAAAGCAAAATAGCGATAACGCTAATACCCAGAAATTCACTGGCGGGAGAGGCCGAATTTTGACGATTCAATAGCTTATTGGAAAAATCATAAAAATTTTGAGTAGAGTCTTTAAATTTTTTGTAAAAAATAGATTCAGCATTAAATCCCTTGATGATTTTGAGCCCACCTAAAGTTTCTTCCAAAATTGATAAAAACTGACCTTGCTCTTCCTGAACCTTATCTGACTTTTTCTTCAATGATTTTCCTATCAAAGAGATAATAAAGCCTGAAATTGGGATGAAGACGAACACAAAAATAGTGAGCTCCCAGCTTATCAACAGCATCATTCCAATGGTAAATAAAATGGTAAGTGGTTCTCTTACGATCAATTCCAAAATCGACAAAAATGAATGTTGTATTTCCAATACATCACTGGTAATTCTGGCAATTGTATCGCCTTTTCGCTTTTCAGAATAATGAGAAAGTGGGAGTTCTATAGTTTTCTTATAAAGTGCATTTCTCAAATCTTTGAGTACTCCATTCCTTAAAAAAGTGATGAAGTACATGGCAATATAATTCGAAATATTTTTCAGGAAAAATAAGATAATTACCAAACTGATGACCAAAATCAAAGCTATGGACGCATCATCCTGTGCAATTTCGTTGACTTGAAAAGACAAATAATCTTTGAAATAGTCCTTGGCTTTTCCAATTCCGTTGTAAACTGGTGGTTCTGTAATCTTCTCGGCATCTTTACCTTTGAAAAGTACATCCAGCATTGGGATAAGTGCTACAAATGAAAGTGCACTAAAAAGGGCATAGAAGATATTGGCTATAATATTGAGTACCGCAAACCGCTTGTAGGGTTGCGCAAAGCGAAGTATTTTCTTGAAATATGTCATAAACTTTTTTACTCAGTGAGCCCTAGTTCCTTTTTTATAGTTTCAATCTTCGAATCTAATTCTTTATCAATGGATTTAAACTCTGAAGTTTCTTTTAAATTAGAATTTACACTGATATAAAATTTGATTTTTGGCTCCGTGCCACTTGGTCTGGCCGCAACTTTGATCCCGTTTTCGGTATAATATATCAACACATTTGATTTTGGCATATCAATAGGATGAGTTTCGTGAGATTGCAAATTTTTTGCTTGAGAAGTCAAGTAATCCTCAATAAGGACTACTCGTTCTCCTACTATCTCTTTAGGAGGATTATTTCTCAGTTCTACCATCTTAGCTTTTATTTCTTCAGCTCCTTCGAGTCCATGCTTTACAAGAGATACTAAATTCTCCTTAAAAAAACCGTGGTCTTTATAAATTTTAATTAGTTGATCATATACAGATGCTCCTTGAGACTTTAACTCAGCTGCCATTTCACAGACTAGCAAAATTGCAGTATTAGCATCTTTATCTCTTACAAAATCTCCAACCATGTAACCAAAACTTTCTTCGCCCCCACCGATGTAATCAAGTTCTGGATTATCTTTTATAAGTTTTGCGATCCATTTGAATCCCGTGAGACTTTCCATGTATTTCACTCCGTAAGCTTCAGTGAGAACCCTCATAAGGGGTGTAGAAACAATTGTAGAGGCAACAAAGTGTGAATCTGTAAGAGCATTATTTTGCTTCATTTTATCCAGCAAGTACCAGGTCATCAATACCATAGTTTGGTTGCCATTGAGTAAAACAAGCTCATTTTCCTTATTTCTAACCGCAATTCCTAACCTGTCTCCATCTGGATCTGTGCCAATTGCTAGGTCGCTATTTTGTTCATTGGCAAGTTCAATTGCCATTTCAAGTGCCTCTGGTTCTTCAGGATTAGGAGATTTTACAGTTGAAAAGTCAGGATCAGGTTCTGATTGTGCGTCAACAAGCTGTAAGTTTTTATATCCTGCTTTTTCGAGTAGTTTTGGGACTGTAGTAATCGATGTTCCATGTAGTGATGTGAAGGTTATATTCAGTGCTTTTTTTACATCATCAGACAGATTGAAATTAACGTTTTTTACTGCTTTCTCCAAATAGGTGTTTTCTACAGAATCATCTAAAACCTCAATTAACTCCGAATTTTTATTGAAATCAATGTCTGTAAACTTTAGCGCATTAATTTCTGAAATAATCTCCTTATCCTCAGGTGGAACAAGCTGTCCGCCGTCTTTCCAATAGACTTTGTAGCCATTATACTCTGGCGGATTATGACTTGCCGTAAGCATAATTCCACACTGGCAACCTAAATGTCTTACTGAATAGGAGAGGAGAGGTGTTGGTCTTAATTCTGGAAAAATATAAACCTGAATCCCATTTGCTGAAAACACATCGGCGACATGATGAGCGAATACTTTACTGTTGCGTCGACAATCGTAGGCTATGACAACCTTCAAATCCTCGTTTGGAAACACAGATTTCATATAATTGGAAATCCCCTGAGTGTTTTTTCCTAAGGTATATTTATTGATTCTGTTGGTGCCAACACCCATTATTCCTCGCATTCCTCCAGTCCCAAAATCTAGATTTTGGAAGAAACTTTCCTCAAGGACTTTCTGGTCGGTGTCAATGAGTCGGCGCACATCATTTACAGTATCAGCATCAAAAGTATCAGTTAGCCAAGCTTTAGCTTTATCTAAAATATTACTCATAATTTTTATATTTTTTCAGAAATTAAATATCGTTTTTGTTGGTGTTTTGTCTTAAGAAGTAATTCACCTATGAATCCAGCTAAAAACATTTGGACACCAATTATCATAGCCGACAAAGCTATGTAAAACCAAGGATTATCCACCACAAGAATATTTGGCAGACCGTTCCAAAGTTTATAGAGTTTGGAAGTTCCTATCCATAAGGCTGATAAAAATCCAACGAAAAACATCAAAACCCCTACGGCACCAAAAAAGTGCATTGGCCGTTTACCGAATTTTGCAAAAAACCACAATGTTACCAGATCTAAAAATCCGTTGATGAAGCGCTCTGCTCCAAATTTGGTTTTTCCATATTTCCTTGCCTGGTGTTTAACTACCTTTTCACCAATTTTGGTAAAGCCAGCTTGTTTTGCAAGAACCGGGATGTAACGGTGCATTTCTCCATTGACGTCGATATGCTTAACGACTTCATTTTTGTAGGCCTTAAGACCACAATTAAAATCGTGTAGTTTTAATCCTGAAGTCCATCGGGCAGCTTTATTGAAAAGTTTGGAAGGAAGATTTTTAAAAATTACTGAATCGTATCTTTTCTTTTTCCATCCTGAGATGAGATCATAGTCTTCTTTTACAATGAGATCGTATAATTCCGGAATTTCCTCTGGATTGTCCTGTAAGTCTGCATCCATGGTAATAACAACATCTCCTTTAGTCTCGCTGAACCCTGCGTGAAGTGCCTGAGATTTTCCGTAGTTAGTCTTGAAATTAATCCCTTTGACGCTATCAAATTCAGAAGAAAGTGTTTTTATGATATCCCAGGATTCATCAGTACTTCCATCGTTTATGAAGATAATTTCATAATCAAACCCATGCTTTTTCATCACTTCTTCAATCCAGCGATGAAGTTCTCTTAAAGACTCAGATTCATTGAGAAGGGGAATTACTATCGATAAATCCATACATTTATCAATTGTTTCGTTTGATCATTCCTACAATAAGTCCTACCAGAAAAGTTTTGAAAATAATGGAAAGTAAGCCGATTGTTCCCAAAACAAAAGGCGAAGCAAAAACTCCAGACATATTTCTGGTCATTTCGGCTTCTTCATTACTCATTTGTTGTTGTTCAATCTGAGCTTCCATCTCTGCTTCCATACTGGTTTTCATTTCAGTAATGTATTCTGGTTCAACAAACTCGTAATGGATATAGGTATAAAAGCCATAAATCAATCCTCCAATCACTCCAACAGCTAGTCCTATTTTAATTGCCGTAGTCAGGTCAATTTGTCCATCATTTTCAATTTTGTAGACATGAATCGCATACCACACTATGGCTGCAGTAATGATAAAATTCAGAACTGAAATTACAGTATTGGTTTCATAACTGAAAGCATAAAGCAATACCAACATAAGTATCGAATAGGCACCGAATATGACACCATAATTTATGGCGTATGGTTTTACTGGAAGATCTTCTTGTTGCATGATGAACTTTTAAAAGTCAAATATACGCAATAGCCTATATTTTCAGTTTTATTTGTAAATCTACTTACTTTTACTTTCGCCAGAAACAGATTCGAGCAGCATTTCTTCTAGTTTTTTCGTGATTTTCTCAGGTAGATTATCCTCAAATTCTTCTAAATGCAATTGAGATGTAAAGGCTAGATCTTGAAAATGAACTAAAGCTTTTCCATCTTCAATTTCTTCCACAAGCACCTTTAAAGGAAGGTCAATAGAAAAGTTTTGATTTTGCTGCATCAATTTTGTTCCCATTTTTGGATTTCCAAATATGAACAAATGGAGAGGCTTCAATTCTGCACCAATTTCTTCAGCATCTTTTGAAAAATCTTTGGATTCAAAAAGAGTGAGATCTTCATTGTTTTCTATCATTTCATTTATGGAAGCCACAGTTTGATCATATGGTTTTGAACTTTCAACCGATCGTATTCCATTAGTATTCAAGGAGTCAATTGGGGAGTCTTGAGTGAAAGCCGCTTTAGAACTTTGTTTCAAAAATGTTTCAGAAAGCGTTCCAATACTTCTTAATGCTGCGCTACCTGTTAAATTGTAGCGGTTCATAAAATAATCTTCACTTCTGGCAACTACATATTGATTGTCGTTGATGCTGTAGAATCCTATTCTTATCGGGAATTCTAAGGCCATTAAAGGATTCTCATCTATCAACGGTACACTGTATCTTGCATTGTCAATAAAGTAAACTTGATTGAAATCTAATTTAAGATCTACATCTGCAGCATTTTGTGAGTGATTTATTTCTGTTGAAACTTGTAAAGTTCTATCAGTATCTACATAGGATTTAAAATCTTTAGAAGCTTTATCTAAATCATCGGTCTTGGTAAAAATCAATCCAGGCGAAATGTTTTCATCAATTTTTGATATGTCTTTTTTTTCAGAATTGTTTTTGCAAGAAATAAAGAAACCGAAAAATATTGTAAGTATTAATAATAGTGGAGTACGTAGCATTTAATTTTTTTTTTACAAAACTACCAAAATACAGGCTATTATATCAGTAATTGATTGAATATATAAAGGAGATGCTTTTAAAATCTTTTATATTTACCCTCAAACTTTATAAAACCATGAAACATTTGCTAAAAGCTAAAGTGAATGATGTACATGAGTTTGAATTTGAACAAGAACAAATTCAAAACTTGGACGTTCAGAAAACTACTTCTGGATCACATCATCTGCTTGTAAACGATAAGTCCGTAATCTCTAAAATTGTCTCTTCAGATTTTTTGAACAGAACGTACACTGTAAAAATTAATGCAAATCTTTACCAAGTTCAGATTTCAAACGAACTCGATGTCCTCATAAAAGATATGGGACTTTCTTTGTCTGCCAATCAAGTCATCAATGAAATAAAAGCACCAATGCCAGGGATGATTCTGGACGTCATGGTAGAAGTTGGGCAAGAGGTGAAAGAGGGAGATAATTTGCTGGTTTTGGAAGCGATGAAAATGGAAAACACTATAATGGCTCCACGGGGTGCAATTATAAAATCTATTAATATCCAAAAAGGCAAAACCGTAGGTAAAAATGAAGTTTTAATTGAAATGGAATAATAAAATTAATATGAAAAAAATATTAGTTGCTAATCGAGGAGAAATAGCATTGAGGGTAATGAAAACTATCAAACAGATGGGAATCAAAACCGTTGCTATTTTTTCTGAAGCCGATAGAAACGCACCACATGTAAGATTTGCAGATGAAGCGATCTGTGTAGGTCCGGCACCGTCCAACCAATCTTATTTATTAGGAGATAAAATCATTGAAATTGCAAAAGCACACCAAGTGGACGGGATTCATCCTGGATACGGATTCTTGAGTGAAAATGCAGATTTTGCAGAAAAAGTAGAGAAAAACGGCTTGAAGTTTATAGGACCAAAATCTCACGCTATCCGAATCATGGGAGATAAGCTTTCTGCAAAAGAAACTGTAAAATCTTATGATATACCAATGGTCCCTGGCATCGATGAAGCTATTATAGATCCCCAAAAAGCAAAAGCTATTGCTAAAGAAATAGGATACCCTATTCTTATAAAAGCATCTGCTGGTGGTGGTGGTAAAGGTATGCGAGTCGTTGAAGAAGAAGGCAAACTTGAAGAACAAATGAAACGCGCCATTAGTGAAGCTGAATCTGCTTTTGGAAATGGAGCTGTTTTTATTGAAAAATACGTAGGATCTCCAAGACATATAGAGATTCAAGTTCTTGCCGACACTCACGGTAATGTTCTGCATTTGTTCGAACGTGAATGTTCCGTGCAAAGAAGACATCAAAAAGTAGTGGAGGAAGCTCCGTCTACAATATTAATCCCAGAGTTACGTGAGAAAATGGGGCAAGCAGCTATTAATGTTGCAAGGTCTTGTGATTATGTAGGTGCTGGTACTGTGGAATTTTTGATGGATGAGAAGAAGAATTTTTATTTTTTAGAAATGAATACGCGTCTTCAAGTGGAACATCCTGTTACTGAATTAATTTCGGGAGTAGATTTAGTTGAACAACAAATACGCATCGCAAGAGGAGAAGTTTTAAGAATCAAACAAGAGGACTTGAAAATAAATGGTCATGCTTTAGAACTTAGAGTTTATGCTGAAGATCCTACCGATGATTTCTTACCTAGTGTTGGAGTTTTGGAACGTTACAGAAAACCAAGCGGAAAAGGAGTACGCGTAGATGATGGGTTTGAAGAAGGAATGGAAATTCCTATTTATTATGACCCCATGTTGTCTAAATTGGTTACTTATGGAGCAAGTAGAGAAGAAGCTTTGCATATAATGCTTGAAGCAATCAATAACTATGAAGTGAAGGGTGTTGCTACAACACTTCCTTTTGGAAAGTTTGTCTTTAATCATGAAGCTTTTAGATCTGGAAACTTTGATACTCACTTTGTCAAAAACTTTTACACACCAGAAATTCTTGAAGAAGAAGCAAAAGAAGAAGCTTACTTAGCAGCATTGATGGCTATGAGACAATATCAGGTGGACCAGAGAAAATTACGATTACCAGAAGTAACATCAGAATCTAAAACCAATGAGTAAAAATATAAAAATACTTCAAGATAAGCTAGAGCAAGCCAAACTTGGCGGAGGGCAAAAACGAATTGACAAGCAACACGAAAAAAAGAAACTTACTGCCAGAGAACGCGTAGAATATCTTCTTGATGAAGGTTCTTTTGAAGAAATGGGAGCTCTTGTTACGCACAGAACTACAGACTTTGGGATGCAGGATCAAATTTATTGTGGTGATGGTGTTGTGACGGGTTACGGCACCGTGAACAATAAATTGGTATATGTCTATGCTCAGGACTTCACTGTGTTTGGTGGTGCTTTGTCAGAAACTCATGCAGAGAAAATTTGTAAAGTCATGGATCATGCCATGAAAGTAGGTGCACCAATTATTGGACTCAACGATTCTGGAGGAGCCAGAATCCAGGAAGGTGTTCGTTCTTTGGGTGGTTATGCCGATATTTTCTACAGAAACGTACAGGCTTCAGGTGTAATTCCACAAATTTCAGCCATTATGGGACCTTGTGCTGGTGGTGCTGTGTATTCACCGGCGATGACCGATTTTACTTTCATGGTAGAAAATACAAGTTATATGTTTGTGACTGGTCCCAATGTGGTAAAAACCGTTACCAACGAAGAAGTCACCTCTGAAGAACTTGGTGGAGCGAGTACGCATTCAACAAAATCTGGTGTGACGCATTTTACGTCGGTTAATGATGTAGAATGTCTGGAACACATCAAAGTTTTACTCAGCTATATACCACAGAATAACACTGAAACTCCGGAGCATTTTCCTGTTGATCTTGAAGATGAAGTTCGAGAAAATTTGGATTCGCTTATTCCGGATAGCCCAAATAAACCTTATGACATGCATGAGGTGATTAAAGGTATCATCGATGAAGATTCATTTTTTGAAGTTCATAAAAATTATGCGGAGAATATTATAGTGGGATTTTCACGAATTGGTGGAAGAAGTGTAGGTGTAGTGGCCAACCAACCGATGAGCTTGGCTGGAGTTTTGGATGTCGATGCCTCCAAAAAGGCAGCAAGATTCGTAAGATTTTGCGATGCGTTCAATATTCCATTATTAGTTCTAGTTGACGTGCCGGGATTTTTACCAGGAACAGACCAGGAATGGAACGGAATAATATTGAACGGTGCTAAGCTGCTTTATGCGTTAAGCGAAGCAACTGTTCCAAGAGTTACCGTGATCACCAGGAAAGCCTATGGTGGTGCTTATGATGTTATGAATTCCAAGCATATTGGAGCCGACCTTAACTTTGCATGGCCAACTGCAGAAATCGCAGTAATGGGAGCAAAAGGCGCTTCAGAAATTATTTTTAGAAAAGAAATACAAGAAGCAGAAGATTCTAAATTAAAACTATCTGAAAAAGAAGCAGAATATGCCGAGACATTTGCTAACCCATTTAAAGCCGCTCAAAGAGGGTTTATTGATGAGGTCATTATGCCTAGGAACACACGTAGAAAGCTTCTAAAAGCTTTTGCTATGCTCGAGAACAAAGACGTACAGCGTCCAAAACGAAAACACGGAAATATTCCATTATAAATCTAAAAAGCCTCAGGAATGAGGCTTTTTTTAGTTTTCCATTTAGGTTTGGTTACTCAATCTTCAAGGTTAAATTTTTTAATTAATCTCAATGCTTTCTATGGGCTTATCCCGTGTTTGCTGTAGTTTGAGAATTTGCAACTAAATCAAAATAGCTACCTTCTCATTTTTGTTTATACTCATCTAAATTCAGTATTAATTTGAGAGTTGAAATATTAAGTTTATGAAAAATGTATTTGTTGTTATTATCCTTATTTTCAGTGTAAGTACTTTTGGACAAAGAGTTTTGATAAAGGGTGTCGCAATTGACACTTTTGAAAATAAAAGTGCAGTTCAAATTTCAGTTAACGATACTCGATTGAAACGTTTTTCTTCAGATTTATCAAAATATGATAAGCAATCAGAAATTAAAAAAAATGAAGATTTATTTGTGAAAACAGATGAAAATGGATATTTTGAAATAGAGGTAAAATTGACTGACTCTTTATTTTTTAAGTCTTGGAAACACATAATCGAATCATATCTCGTTTCAGATTTATTTAAAAGAGATAGTGTAAGAATAGAATTAAAACCAAAAGTTTGTACTGAATATATTCCATGCGATGAAAAACCTAGAATGCTTTATGCATTCATTGGAAAAAAAATAAAAGTAGAGCTTGCAGATGAGATCTTTTATTGCAATATAATTCCAATGGATCCCAAATATAAAGCTAAATATGAAATACTTGAAAATTTGCATGGCGAATATGCTAAGGACACTATTAATTTTGTTTCATACGACCATGCTTCTATAGAACGTTACGATGATTATGATAATGTTCTAATCTATGTTGCTGATTATTGTGGGGAGTTAATTCATGTAAAATACCAATATCACGAATTATTTAAAACTATAGACGGTAAATGGGCTTCACCATATAATCCCCATGATTATAGAAAAATTGATTCCACATTTCACGTAAAGCCACGAAGGATTAAGTTTGAAAAACCAGTAGTTATTGAGTTTAAAAAAGAAAATCTGGAATTAATTGAAGAAAAATATCCTGAACCTTATTATGAAATAAAAAATGGGAAGGTTAAGATTTTATATGGCAATTATCCGAATGAATTATTTGAATTAAAAAAATCAACTATTTTAAAAGATAGGGGGTTTTTTGATTAAAAAACTACAGGCAACACTTAGCATAGCCAATAGCTTCTATGTGCTAAACAGAAAGTTTTGGTATATTTAAAAACATAAAAGTTAAACTTAAAATTAAGCTAATATGTACTCGTTGCTGACTATACTAGAGAAACACTCATTATTATTTTTCAAAATTACATGCGTTGAGGAACTGAAATTCCAAGCACTGAAAAACTCTTTTTTATGACTTCAGCAACCAATCTTGCCAATTCCACCCGGAATTCAATTTGTTGAAGTTCATCGGCTCCCAATATTGAAATGTTTTGGTAAAAAGAATTAAATTCTTTTACCAAATCGTAAACGTAATTGGCGACAAGTGCGGGACTATACTGCTCTGCACTTTGCTGAATTATCTCCGGAAACTGATTTAAAATCTTTATAAGCGCTTTTTCTTTGACATCAAACGTGTAAGTTGATAAATCTAAAGAAGTGGAATCCAGATTTGCTTTTCTCAATATAGATTGAATTCTCGCATAAGTATATTGTATAAAAGGACCTGTGTTTCCTTGAAAATCAACAGATTCTTTAGGATCGAATAAAATGCGTTTTTTTGGATCAACTTTTAATATGTAGTATTTAAGCGCACCGAGACCTATCATTCTGTATAACTCATTTTTTTCATCTTCATCATAACCCTCCAATTTACCAAGGTCTTGAGAAATATTTCTAGCGGTAGAAATCATTTCATCAACTAAATCATCTGCATCTACAACATTTCCTTCACGACTTTTCATTTTTCCGCTTGGTAAATCTACCATACCATAACTCAAATGAAATAGATGGTCCGCCCACTCAAAGCCTAACTTTTTCAAAATCAGAAACAGCACTTTGAAATGATAATCCTGTTCATTTCCTACGGTGAAGACCATCTCATCGATGTCATAATCTGCAACTCTTTGTATGGCAGTCCCAATATCCTGCGTCATGTAAACTGCAGTCCCGTCAGATCTTAATACAATTTTTTCGTCAAGACCCTCTTCCGACAAATCTATCCAAACGCTGCCATCTTCTTTTTTGAAAAACACACCACTTTCAAGTCCAGCTTTAATGTGATCTTTACCAAGAAGGTAGGTTTGACTTTCATAATAATTCTTGTCAAAATCTACACCCAGATTTTTGTAAGTAATTTCAAAACCATCATACACCCATTGGTTCATGGTTTTCCATAACTCAACTACTTTGGGGTCTCCAGCTTCCCATTTTTTCAACATCTTTTGAGCTTCTACAAAAATGGGAGCTTCTTTTTTAGCTTCTTCAAGAATTTTACCCTTTTGCACGAGATCTTCAATTTCAGCTTTATAGGCTTTATCGAACTCGACATAGTATTTACCAACCAAGTGATCAC
Source organism: Psychroflexus longus (assembly GCF_020164595.1). Classification (GTDB taxonomy): domain Bacteria; phylum Bacteroidota; class Bacteroidia; order Flavobacteriales; family Flavobacteriaceae; genus Psychroflexus; species Psychroflexus longus. Next base: position 106,263 of record NZ_JAIQZE010000009.1, on the reverse strand, counting down.
CTTTAACTCCAGATGTTTGTGGAGTTTCCCCATCACCAAATTTCTGCCAGGCGACCATGCTTTTACAGATATGGATTCCTCGGTCGTTGATAATTTGTGTTTTGTAAACTTGTTTTCCAGCTGCTTTTTGAATTTCAGCTACTGAATATCCTAGCAAGTTATTTCTTACGTGACCCAAATGTAGTGGCTTGTTAGTATTTGGAGATGAATATTCAACCATCACCTTGTCACTGTCTTTAGTGACCTCTTTGAAACCAAAGTTTTTGTCCTTTCGAATGTTATCAACCATTTCTGTAAAGAAATTTTCAGACAGAGATAAATTCAAAAATCCTTTTAAAACATTATATTTTGAAACTTCGTCAGAGGAATTTGTAAGGTATTCTCCAATTTGTTCACCTAGCTTGGCAGGATTGGTTTTAATGTATTTTAAAATTGGAAAAACTACTAATGTAAGATCTCCTTCAAATTCTTTTCTCGTCTGTTGAAATTCAAAGGATTCTATTTCAACTTGATAAGTTTCTTGTAAAAAAGTAGTGAGTTGTTTAGAAATTTTTGCTTCTAGGGTCATGCTAATAGAGTTTCAGTTGCAAAGATAATCTAAAAATTAGAGGGCATTCCAAGATGTGACTTTGGAATTCAGTATATTTCAAATAAAAAAATGCTTTTAAATGTTTCTTACAACCGCCCCAAAATAAAACAACAAATCATAGATAAAGTCGGAAAACCATTCACCTTCATGGAAAGAATAAAACTAGGAGGAATTGGATCTGGAAAATTAAATATCAATTCTTCAAGTATTCAAATTTACAATCTTCTAATTTTAGATAATAATTTGAATGTTTGTGGTGTAGAAATGAGACCAAACGGAATAATTGTAACCTTCAGATCCTTATTAGAAACTTATGCACTTGTAATTCCTTACTATAAGTTGAAATTATACAAAGGACAATCCAAGGTTTATTCAATTTATATGGACAATTATTTTATAAAGGTTGAAGCTAAAGAAAAGAGAAATCATGAATTTTTGAAAAAGATTTTAAAATACAAATCAGATAATTTCTCCAACGATTTTGAAAATTACTAATTTATGAAAATACTTCTCACAGGGGCAAATGGTTACATAGGAATGCGAGTTTTGCCATTGCTTCTGGATCTTGGACATGAGGTTGTTTGTGCAGTAAGAAGTGCAGACAGACTTTCTGTGGACAAGGACGTTAAGAGTAAAATTGAGATTATTGAAGTGGACTTGTTGGACGATGTAAAACCAAATCTTTTTCCTAAAGATATTGATGCAGCTTATTATTTGGTGCATTCAATGACGAGTTCAAATTCTAACTTTTCTCAAAAGGAGCAAACCACTGCAGAGAATTTTAATGCTTACATGAAAGAAACCGACGTAAAGCAGGTTATTTTTTTAAGCGGCATCGTGAATGAGGACAATCTCTCTGAACATTTGGAATCTAGAAAAAATGTAGAAAGTATTTTATACAAAGGCAATTACAACCTCACTGTGGTAAGAGCTGGGATCATAGTTGGTTCTGGTAGTGCTTCTTTCGAAATCATAAGAGATTTGTGCGAAAAACTCCCTTTGATGATTACGCCAAAATGGGTGAACACCAAATGTCAACCCATTGGAATCCGTGATGTATTAAAATTTCTGACTGGCGTATTAGGTAAGGAAGAAACTTACAACGACTCTTTTGATATTGGTGGTCCAAATGTGCTTTCCTATAAAGATATGATGAAGGGTTACGCTAAAGTAAGGGGATTGAATCTTACAATTATTAATGTTCCAATAATGACTCCTAAGTTATCTTCCTACTGGTTATATTTCGTAACCTCAACTTCTTATAAACTTGCAGCAAATCTGGTTGATAGCATGCGAATCAACGTTATTGCAAAAGACCATAGATTACAGGATATTTTAGGAATCCAGCCTCACACTTACGAAGAAGCTATTCAAATGGCTTTTGTGAAAATTGAACAAAATCAAGTTATTTCAAGCTGGAAAGATTCTAAAGTGAGCAGCCGCTATTCACAAAAAGATTTGAATAAATACATCAAAGTTCCCAAGTACGGTTGCTTGCACGATAACCAATCTATGAAAGCAGACGATCCCCAAAAAGCACTGGATAAAATATGGGCTATAGGTGGAAAAAACGGTTGGTATTACGCAAATACACTGTGGAAAATAAGAGGATATATAGATAAGCTTTCTGGAGGTGTTGGGTTGAGAAGGGGAAGAACCAATAAAGATAAAATATATCCTGGGGATTCCCTTGATTTTTGGAGAGTTCTTATGGCTGATAAAGAAGAACGCAGACTATTATTGTTTGCAGAAATGAGAGTTCCAGGAGAGGCCTGGTTGGAATTCTATATAGATGAAGACGGAGTAGTTCACCAAGATGCTACATTCAGACCAAGAGGACTCAAGGGAAGATTATACTGGTATTCTATGCTGCCTTTCCATTATTTTATTTTCAATGGAATGTTGACTCAAATTTGTAAAGCATCTTAAGTTAGTTTTCAATTTCAATTGTTTCATTAGTAGTATCAATTTGAAATATCCCGAAACCTTGTGAATTCAGTCGAATTGTACGTTCAGAATCGACGTTTTCCAAAGTTATGTTATTAAAAACAACAGTAATGTTGAATCGCCTAGACAAGATGTTGTTTCTAAAGAAATCGACGGTAAGGGACTCAGTTGAAGTCGGGTCTAAGTAATTTGGTATTCCATTTCCATTACTGTCATCATCTCTAGGATTCAAATCTGTCTGATTTGGAGGATTACGCTGATCTAATGCATTAAGGTCCTCATAGCGAGTAATAACACCATCACCATCATCATCTGGATCCAAGTAATTTGGCACACCATCGTCATCTGAATCAAGGGCAATATCTGGTGCATTTTCGCCACCGATTTCCGTAATAGTTGGAATATTGTCATTATCGTCATCTCTATCCAAGAAATTTGGAATGCCATCTTCATCGGTATCATAGTTGAAAATGTCATTATTAGGTCCACTTTCATCAACATCAGGAATGCCATCATCATCGGTGTCGACATCTGGGCCAGAGACTTTAATGATTTCAAACTCAACGCTTCCACCACTTGTGCTCACAAACTCCTCAAGAACATTGGGATTGCTTGGTGGAATTTCTTGGCAGAAGTAGTCATCGCTATTTACAGTAGCGTCCAATCGTCTGTAATTAATGCGGTTGGAATTATTTATCGGAACTGAAAATGTACCTGGACGGATTACGCCTTCAATATTTTCCAAAATATTTTGTTCAAATGTCAAAGAGATCGCTTCATTAGATTCAGTTACAATATGAAGCACTTTACGATTGCCTTGAAATTCACAAAGATTTAAATCAGAATCCACATCAAAATTAAAGTCGCTTACTATGATATCACCATCATCACAACCCATCAAAAAAACATTGCACGCGAACAGTAAAAAGATTCTTTTCATAATATTAAATTCATCTTCAAATATAAAACAGTTAAGGGATTCCAATTAAATTTGATTTATTTTTGTGAAAGAAATTTTTTATGCAAACAGTTTATCTAGATAATGCGGCAACAACTCAAATCGATAAGGAGGTAATTTTATCTATGCATGAGAGTATGGTTTCCAATTTTGGGAATCCTTCTTCAACTCACGCATTTGGGCGCAAAGCTAAAGCTGTTGTAGAAACTGCCAGAAAATCGATAGCCTCTTTATTAAACATTCAGTCCTCAAACATCGTATTTACTTCTGGTGGTACCGAAGCAGATAATATGGCTATATCCTGTGCTGTAAGAGATCTTGGGGTCAAGCGAATTATTTCTTCGAGGATTGAACATCATGCAGTTTTGAATTGTGTTGAATTTTTAAATTCTGAAAATAAAATTGATTTGCAGTTTGTAAACTTGGATGAAGATGGTTCTGTAGATTTAAATCATTTAGAAAGCCTTTTGGCTGAAGATTCTTCCAAAACCCTTGTCTCTTTAATGCATATCAATAATGAAATTGGAAATATGCTTGACCTAAAGGAAGTTGGAGAACTATGTCATAAGCATGGCGCTTTATTTCACAGTGATACTGTACAGTCGGTTGGTCATTATGAGATGAACCTGGCAGATTTACCCGTAGATTTTATTGCTGTAAGTGCACATAAGTTTCATGGCCCCAAAGGGGTTGGGTTCCTATATGCAAAAAGCAGAAATTTTCTAAAGCCTTTAATCCATGGAGGATCTCAAGAACGTGAACTGCGAGCAGGAACTGAAAGTGTGCATAATATTATTGGCTTGCAAAAGGCGATGGAACTGGCTTATCATAATTTGACAGAAGATTCAGATTACATTAAAGGTTTAAAAAATTATTTTATTGATTCTCTCAAAAATGAAATACCTGGCGTAAGATTCAATGGGCTTTCTGGAGACTTAGATAGAAGCACATATACAATAGTCAATGTTAGCATTCCTCTATCGAATTCAGAATCTGATATGATGCTATTTCAATTGGATCTTAAAGGTATTGCATGTTCCAAAGGAAGTGCCTGCCAAAGCGGTGCTCAGCTAGGGTCTTTTGTCTTAAATGAGGTTTATGGCGAAAAGCTAGATTACCCAGGAATCCGATTTTCGTTTTCAAAATTTACCACCAAAGAAGAATTGGACTATGTTATCTCTACTTTGAAAAGTTTAGCGGTTTCAAAAGCGAGCTGAAAACTTTAGATTGAAGACTCTTGGGCTCAGAAAGTTTGGGATAGCAAATTGATTTCTTGAGGATGCGTCTCTCACAAATGTATTTGTTATTGAATTCAATCGGTCAAACATATTGAAGACTTCAAACCCTATATCCACATTTTCGAAGATATTCAACCAATGATCTTTCCTTAAATTATCGTTTGGTTCTTTTAACGCATAGAAAAAGCCAACATCAAGTCTTTGATAATCTGGCAATCTGCTTTGGAAATCGTAGGGATCCTCAAATTGAGGAGAACCTCCAGGTAAACCTGTGTTGTATACAAGATTAAGATATAATTTCAATTTAGGAATATTAGGGACATAATCCTGGAATAGGGCAGCAAATTTTAATCTTTGGTCTGTAGGTCTTGAAATATATTCGCGATCACCTTGGCGTTCTTCAGTCTTCAAATAACTAAAACTAAACCAGCTTTCAGTTCCAGGGACAAACTCGCCATTTAGTCTCATATCGAGTCCATAAGCATAAGCTTCTGCATCATTTCTCGCTCTATACCTTATCCTCACATTTTCTATGGTGTAGGGATTGACATCATTCATTTTTTTATAATATCCTTCAGTCACAAGCTTGAACGGTCTATTCCATAATTTGAAACTGTAATCGTTAGCAGCTACAATGTGAATGGATTCCTGAGCTTTAACCGTTGGGATAACCGTACCGGTAGAATCTCTAAGCTCTCTGTAGAAGGGTGGTTGATGATAAAAGCCTGCGGAAAGTCTAAATAACATGTCTTTTTCCCAGTTGGGTTTTATAGAAATTTGAGCTCGTGGACTTAAGACCTGTTGTGTGTTAGATTCAATTTCTTCTCCGGAAATACGCCATGCCTGTGTTCTTAATCCTGCGTTCATCCATAGTTTAGAATCACCAAGACTTGTTCTATAACTCCATTGTAGAAAAGCAGTGAGTCTATCGATTTTAGTGGAGTTTAAAGCCCTGATACTTTGAAAAGCTTCTATCGGTGAATTGAAGGGATTGTAAGGTTGGTCGTTTGCAAAATCGGGTAGAGGAGGTCGGATGCTGAAGCCAGCAGAATCAATTACTTCATATTCCTGCAGACGATCTCTTATATCTTCATGAGAATACCTTGCCCCATATTCTATAAGATGTTCATCAATTCTATGACTTGCCAGGTGTTGAGCATTGAAAATTAAAGCGTCAAGATTATTTCTTGCATGCGTAAACTGTGAGCCTGCACCTTCAGTAAATTCGACTTCACCAAGATTTTCATCGCCAAAATCAGTGCTAACACTTCCTAATCTATAATTGGCAAGAATATCAAAATATTCCTGCTCTTTGGTATGGTAAGCAGAAGCTATAAATTTTCCAGTATAATTTTCATTGGGTTTGTAGGTTGCCTTTAAAGCACCAAAGTAAGTTTCATATTTGTCTTCTTCTTCACCTTCATAAAACACTAAAAGAGCCTGAGGATCATCGATGGTTCCAAAATTAGTCTGCCTGGTAAAAGGCTCATATTTATAAGTATTAATAGCAATGTTTCCTAGAAAACTCAGTTCAAATTTTGGGCTGAATTGATAGGTTAAAAAGGTTTGAACATCAGCAAATCTGGGTTTAAAGTTGGCTTCAGTTTCTTTAGAGTTAACAAATAAAGAATTGTCACGATAACGCATACCTACAATTGCAGAAAGTTTTTTGTTTTTTGAAATTCCCTCTACAGAAGCACTTCCACCTAGAAAACTCGCTTCAAAACTTCCTCCAAAACTCACAGGTCTTCTGTATTCGATATCCAAAACTGAAGACATTTTATCACCATACCTAGCTTTAAACCCACCCGCAGAAAACTCCACATTTCTCACTAAATCAGTATTAACAAAGCTAAGGCCTTCTTGTTGTCCACTTCGGATTAAGAATGGTCTATAGATTTCAATATCATTAACATACACCAGATTTTCATCAAAATTTCCGCCTCTTACAGAATATTGAGTGCTCAACTCATTGTTTGAATTGACTCCAGGTAGGGTTTTAAGAAGGTTTTCAACTCCAGCATTTGCTCCCGGAATTTTCCTAACGGTTTCAGGAGTAAGTGTTGTTACTCCTTCAATTCTGGCTCGTCCTTCATTCTGTAAAATAACTTCTCCTATTTGTTCAATATTGGTTTTTAAAACAAAATTAATTTCCTCCACCTGTTCTGGTTTCAGTTTAATTTTAAGAGTAATGGGTTGAAAACCCACGTATGAGATTTTTAATTCAACGGTTTGATTTGAAGGAATTTCTAATTTATAAAACCCATTGCTGTTGGACACTGTCCCAGAAGAAGATGTGCTAACATTTGCAGATGCAACTGTGTTTTTTTCTTCGTCAAATATTATTCCTTGAACCAGTGCTGTCTGAGATTGAGCAGCAGCCAAACTAAAAAAGATTAAAAGTAAGGAGAAGTATTTCAAGCTTATGGGATTAGTTTTTTCTGGAGAATCCTGCTTCAAATATAGCAGTATTTCCAACTTTATCTGTGACAATCACCTTTAAATTATTTCTGGTTTCTGTCACAACACCATCGTTGAAATCGTGAGTAAGGGTTTTGGTTTTATAGTCATATTCCATCAATACGAATTCTCCATTAACTGTAGCTCTATAACTTTCAATTCCTGTTTCCGCATCATCAATTTCCATTTCAAGGTATCTGTAGTTTGACAACCATTGACCATCTTTAAAGTTTTTCGGTTTGATAGTCGGAGGTGTGTTATCTTCAAATAGCTTGTATGTTCCAAACTGGTTTGTTTTTGTAGTTAGTCGGTCTTTTTTCTTGTAAGTGCTTACGTAGTACTTACTGCCCCAGGGTGCAACTTTAGCAATATATAATTTTGCCTGATCTTCTTTTGAATATTGACTAACGTCAAATCCAATAGTGATTGATTTATGAAGAGGTGTGGTTTCTTTATGTAAATCAACACTTAGACCTTCAATAGTTATATCCAAAAATGTATCATCATATAGCGCATTTTTAGGAATATAAATGTCAATCTTTCCTTCTTCAAAAACAGTTGCTGCGTTTGCTTTTGCAAAATATTCAGTTTCATTTATTTCTTTAATGGGTAGATCCTCTCTGAAATCTGTCTCTAGCGGAATTATAATGCTTTGAGAATTTCCCTTGAAGTCTGAAACTATGATTTCAAAATTTTGATCCAGATTGTCTTTTTGAATAGTAATAGTTCCACTTTCAAAAACATCTTTAAACACACTTAACGGATTATTTTCTTCAACAAAAAGCTTGTGAATTTTTCTCTTTTCTGTGGTGTAGTATTCGAAATCAATCAAACGATTGATGTAGCGGGTTTCATAAAAGGAAAATTTGTCAAACGTATTTTCAAAAACAGGTTTACCATTGAGTAAAGTTTTAACCGAATAAACACCATTCTTATTGTAAGTTAAATCTAAAATATCATAAGCATCAATCCCAAAGCCTATTTCACCAAAGGCTTTCACAGGTTCAGTTCTGTAACTTCCATCATTACGTTGTTTTAGTTTTAGCTGAACACGTTCAGTGTGGCCATTGATGTGTGAATTTGCATTTAAAGGATAGGCGTGCAAAGCAAATATTTGCGGTTTTCTAGTATCTTTTATTTCTTCAAATCCAAATATAAAAGGATTCATGGGTTTCGAATTATAATCTCTAATCTCAAAATGCAAATGAGGACCTCCGCTAGAACCAGAATTACCACTATACCCGATTATATCTCCTTGAGAAACTACCAATTCTTTATCTGATGGAAATAGTTCTATTTCATAAGATTCTTTTTTGTACTGGGCTTTTTTGACCAGAGCTTCTATTTCTTTTGAAAAATTTTCTAAATGTGCGTAAACACTTTGATAGCCATTGGGATGATAAATGTAAAGGGCTTTTCCGTAACCTCCATGCTGAATTTTGATTCTTCCAATATAACCTTCTGCAGATGCAGTTACAGCAAGGCCAGTCACTCCTTTAGTTTTGATGTCCAACCCAGCGTGAAAGTGATTCGATCTTAACTCACCAAAGGTTCCAGACAGCAGTAAGGGAATGTCTAGTGGAGATTCAAAATAATTTTTCGGGATTTCATCCTGAGCAAAGGTTATGCTAATGCATAATAGGAAAATTGAAATCAGAAATTTTTTAAACATCGGGAGGTATTTATTTAAATTTAAAATTATTTGTTTAATCGTTGGCGTTTGGCTTCAAAAATCAGAATTGAGGCAGAAACTGACACATTGAGAGAATCAACCTTTCCTTCCATTGGAATTTTTACAATTTTGTAGGCTTGTGATCTCCAACTCTCAGATAAACCTTCATGTTCTGTGCCAACAACTATTGCAGTGGCTTCTGTAAAATCTTCTTGCAGATACGAACTTGAGTTTTGGAGTGCTGCTGCAAAAATATTTATGTTATTTATTTTAAGGTACTCAATTATTTCCGAAGTTGACCCTACAGCAATTTTGTTTGTAAAAACTGTCCCAACGCTTGATCGGATGATGTTAGGGTTGTAAAGGTCTGTTTTGGGATTTGCAATAATTACAGCATCCAGATTTGCAGCATCACAAGTTCTAAGTAATGCCCCAATATTTCCGGGTTTTTCAGGTGCTTCAGCAACCAAAATAAGAGGGGTTTTAGTTATAAAACGTAAATGATCCAAACTTAAACTCTTGGCTCTAGCGATAGCTACAATGCCGCCTGTTGAGGAGCGATAAGCGATTTTTTCAAAAACGTCTTTAGATATTTCAATCACCTCACAGTCTAAGTCAGTTAATTCAATAGTAGTTTCAAAAACATCATTACATACAAGGACTTGCTTTAGTTTATAGTGAGCTTGTATGGCATAAGTTAGTTCTTGAACGCCTTCAATAACAAATTCATTTTCACTATTTCTTAGTTTTGACTTCTTCTGAAGTAAAAGCAAATGTTTGATCAGTGAATTGCTAAGACTTGTGATTTTTTTTCTCATCATATAGAACTAAAAAAGCTTCTGAAATTTGACTTTCAGAAGCTTCAAATGTAATTAAAACTCAACTATTATAAGTGAATTACTTCGTCGTAAGCATCTGCAGTTGCTTCCATCACAGCCTCACTCATAGTAGGATGTGGATGTATAGCTTTTAGGACTTCATGACCTGTAGTTTCAAGCTTTCTACCCAAAACAGCTTCAGCAATCATATCGGTTACTCCAGCGCCAATCATGTGACAACCTAACCATTCACCATATTTAGCGTCAAAAATAACTTTCACGAAACCATCTTTAGCTCCAGAAGCACTCGCTTTACCAGATGCTGAAAATGGAAACTTACCAACTTTGATCTCGTATCCAGCTTCTTTAGCTTGTTTTTCTGTCATTCCAACACTTGCAATTTCAGGATTAGAATAGGTACATCCAGGAACGTTTCCATAATCCAGAGGTTCTACTTTTTCACCTTTAATCTTTTCAACACAAAGAATACCTTCGGCAGAAGCTACGTGAGCTAGAGCTGGACCAGCAGTGACGTCACCAATAGCATAGTAGCCTGGAACATTCGTTTGGTAAAAGTCATTGACCGTGATTTTGTCTTTATCTGTTTTGATGCCAACTTCTTCAAGTCCAATGTTTTCGATGTGAGTTTTGATACCCACAGCAGAAAGAACTATATCCGCTTCGATAACTTCTTCTCCCTTTTTAGTTTTTACTGTAGCTTTTGCCTTCTTTCCAGAGACATCAACACTTTCTACTGAAGAATTGGTCATTACTTTAATGCCTTTCTTCTTGTATATTCTTTCAAACTGCTTTGAAACTTCTTCATCTTCAAGAGGAACGATATTAGGTAAAAATTCTACCAAAGTCACTTTAGTCCCCATGTCGTTATAAAAACTTGCAAATTCACAACCAATAGCTCCGGATCCTACGATGATCATGGATTCTGGTTGCTTATCAAGGGTCATTGCTTTTCTGTATTCGATCACTTTTTTACCATCTATTGGTAAATTAGGAAGCTCTCTGGCATGTGCACCAGTTGCGATAATCACGTGATCTGCTTCGTATTCTGTTAATTTACCCTTATCATCTTTTACAGAAACTTTCTTTCCTTTTTTAAGAGTTCCATGTCCCATGATAACGTCAATTTTATTTTTTTTCATCAGGAACTGAACACCTTTACTCATGCCTTCAGCAATACTTCTACTACGTTTGACGACTTTCGTAAAGTCTTTATCTGGGTTTTCAACACTTAGACCGTAATCTTCAGCGTGATTTAAATATTCAAAAACTTGTGCGCTTTTTAATAATGCTTTTGTAGGAATACATCCCCAGTTAAGACAAATACCGCCTAAGCTTTCTTTTTCAATTACCGCTGTCTTAAAGCCGAGTTGTGAAGCTCGAATAGCTGCAACATAACCGCCTGGACCACTACCTAAAACTATAATATCGTATTTACTCATAACATTTTGTTTGCTAATATTTTTAAAACCGCTAAATTAAGAATAATCCACATATTTAGCACTGAAAACAACAGTGTTATTTATAAGATCAAGGCCAATACAATACCCAAAACTATAATACCAAATTTATAGATATTAAATTTGTGGTCTTTGGAAGATTCAAATAAAATGGTGGTAGATACATGAAGAAAAATACCAATAACGATAGCGTTTAAATACAAACCAATATCGTCAAGTAAAGCTGTGTTAGCCTGAACAAAACTCCCCAGAGGAGTCATGATGCCAAAAAACAAAAGGAAGATTATAATTTTAAACTTTGATAAGTTGGTGTTGAATAAAAATGAAGCGATGATGATGGCAATAGGTACTTTATGAATAATTACTGCATAAAGTAAATGGTCGTTTTCATGTATCGGAATTCCTTCCAAAAAAGCGTGGATACACAAGCTGATAAAAAGAACAAATGGAAAGCTCGTTTTTTCTTTAGATATGTGTAAATGACCGTGTTCTGCGCCACCTGATAAATATTCCAGCATAATTTGAAGCAGTATGCCTCCTAAAATATAAACACCAATAGAATCCACTCCTGAATTGTAAATGTCTGGAAGAAATTCTAAAACTGTAACCGATAATAAAAACGATCCACTAAAGGCAAGAAGTAGATTGATCGTAATTGATTTTTGATACACGAAATATGAGATTCCAAATCCTATAAGTACAGCGAGAATAGGTAAAAGTAGGTTCATATTTAAGGTATAATTCTTTTTGGTTATTTTAAAATTTCGATTCAAAAATTTAAGGGTGCAAAATTAGTGTATTTTTGCACTCCAAAATATCTTCTTCATGGAAAATAATTTCAAAATGATTGCCAAGTGTCTTTATGAATTTGAGGATGACCTTGCAAAAGAATTGAGACAACTCGGAGCTATGGACATTCAGAAAGGAGTAAGACATGTCTCTTTTGTTGGAGATCTTGGTTTCATGTACAAAGCCAACTTAAGTTTGAGAACAGCAATAAGCATTTTGAAACCTATTTTTAGTTTCAAAATTTATAACGAAGAAGATTTTTATAAAAAGATAAATGCCTTTGCCTGGGAGAATTTAATCGATAAGAATGGAACTTTTGCCGTAGAATCTACTGTGAATTCTGAAATCTTCACACATTCCAGGTATGTAGTTTTTAGAACGAAAGATGCTATTGTTGATAGATTCCGGGATAAATTTGAATCCAGACCAAATATTGATACTGATAGACCAGACCTCCAGGTTAGTGTTCACATCGACAGGGAAAATTGTGAAATCAGTTTGAATTCCTCTGGAGATCCTCTATTTAAAAGAGGTTATAAGACTGCAACCAATATTGCTCCTATTAATGAAGTTTTAGCTGCGGGTTTACTTTTGAAGTCCGGCTGGTCTGGTCAATGCGACTTCCTCGATCCTATGTGTGGAAGTGGAACACTTCTTATTGAAGCAGCTATGATAGCATGTAATATCCCGCCAAACATCAATCGTGAGCATTTTGCTTTTCAGACCTGGGAAGATTTTGATGAAAACTTGTTTGAAATCATCAAAGACTCTTCCTTAAAAAAAGTAAGATCTTTCGATTTTGAAATTAAAGGTTATGATAAAGCTCCATCGGCAGTAGAAAAATCAATTCAAAATATTGATAATGCTAATCTTTCAGAATTTATTGATGTAAAGCGCCAAGATTTTTTCGAAACTTCTAAAACATCAGAACGTCATTTGCACATGGTTTTCAATCCTCCATACGGGGTGAGATTGGACGTCGATATCCCTAAATTTTATTCTAAAATTGGAGATACATTGAAGCAAAATTATCCAGGAAGCTCAGCCTGGTTTATTGTTGCTGACCTTGAAGCTATAAAACATGTTGGCTTAAGACCTTCTCGTAAGATTAAATTATTCAACGCCAAATTAGAATCCAGATTATTGAATTATCAAATTTATGAGGGTTCCAAAAAAGCAGCAAAGCAATAATTAATTTTTCGCAGCTTGAGTTTTCATTTTGGTGTAAATAGGAATCAAATAACTTATGGAGTAACCCCATCCAGCGCCTATACTTGAGTTATCAAAGGTTCTTCGGAATCCTGGAACGTAAAGATTATCATAATTTGGAATTTCGGTAGTTGTTATCATATTTTTGAGTTGCACGTGAGCCCCCAGATAAAAATTATCGAAAATATTCACCCTTAGTCCAGCCTGAAATTCTACCCAACTGGCTGTAAGGTTTCCAAAACTCCTACCATCATCCCTTATGTCTGGAGGAAAATAATCGTCCGTTGTGTAGATTCTGTAGTTTTTCAAATTTTGAGAGTAAGCTGCAAAACCGTATCGAAATCCAACGTAAATTAGGTTTTGCATCCCAATCCAGTTATCGTACACATTATAATTGACCCCAATTTTTATGTAACTCCCATCAGATTCATTAAGAATGTTTTGATTGTTAAATGTGGCTTGCTCGTTACCCAATTCACCGGCTATATATAAGTTTTCTGAAAACCTATAGTCAGCGCCAATTTCGAGTCCTTGATAATCCTCGTCCCAAAAACTCTGACCAATTCTACTTAAGTCTAGGCTTAACGTAAGTCCGTATTTATCTTTATAAAAAATAGAATCGCTGACTTGCTCATACTGCACTTCACTCTTCTCTTGCGCTATAACATAACTAGAAAAGAGTAAGAATAATGAACTAGTAAAAGATAAAAAGGTGAGTTTCAGATTCATTTTCTATTGTATTTTCTATGACTTGGATATCTTTTATCCAGCCTTCTGAACTTGTTTCTTGATCTTCAAGGCTTGCTCTAAAATCAAAAAAGTTCACTTTAAATCCGCAAGCTCTGCTCACATAAAGTTCCTCTGTGGCGTAAGAAAAAATGAGCGTATCTCTAAGTCCTCCTGATTCTGCCAATGCATTCAAATTAAAAACATAGCTAGTCTCAATAGTATCAGTTTTTAAAGGAATGGAAATAGTTGAGGTTGAATTGAAAAGTAAAGCTGTATCTTTTTCAAAAGTTCTAACTGCTAAATCTCTTATGTTTTTTGAACTCTCTGTGTTATCGACATCAAAAAACTCTATCACCAGTTTTGGTGTGGTAGGTGTAGCTGCAGGACAAATATCATCCCTTTCACAGGAAAACAAAAGAAGTAACACCGCTGTTAGAAATAAAAATTTAAGAATTATGTTTTTCATTCTCTTAAACTTAAACAAACCACATTCTCGACGTGATGTGTCTGTGGAAACATATCTACCGCCTGGCTTTTTTCAACTTTATAGAATGCATCCATGAGTTGTAAATCTCTTGCTTGAGTCGCTGAGTTACAGCTCACATAAATAATACGCTTTGGTTTGACACTAAGGATTTGTTCAACAACTTCTTTGTGCATTCCCTCTCTTGGAGGATCTGTAATAATGACATCTGGTTGGCCGTGTTCTGAAATAAAATCGGATTTAAAAATTTTTTTCATATCACCAGCAAAGAAAGACGTATTTTCAATACCATTCAATTTTGCATTGGCTTTTGCGTCTTCGATGGCCTCTGGTACGGCTTCAATACCAACCACATGTTTCGCCTTTTTAGCTACAAATTGAGCAATAGTTCCTGTACCTGTGTATAAATCGTAGACAAGCTCGTCACCACTTAAGTCAGCAAAATCTCTTGTTATTTTATAAAGCTCATAGGCTTGTTGAGAATTGGTCTGGTAAAAGGATTTGGCGTTGATCTTAAACTTTAAGCCTTCCATTTCTTCATAAATGAAGTCCTGTCCAAAATACTTGATCACTTCCTGATCATAAATAGTATCATTACCCTTTTCATTGATGACATATTGTAATGAAGTAACACCAGGAAACCCTTCAATGATATAATCGAGGAGAAGTTCACGCTTAGCTTTATGATCTTGATAAAACTGAATTAAAATCATGTATTCACCTGTGGAGCTGGTTCTTATCATTAACGTTCTAAGCAGCCCGATTTGATCTCTGGGGTTGAAGAATTCGATATTATTCTCTGTAGCAAAATCTCTTATTTTATTTCTGATGTCGTTACTGGGATCTTCCTGCAAATGACATTTTTCAATATTTAAAATTTTATCCCACATTCCAGGAATATGAAATCCAAGTGCGTTTTTATTTTGGATATTTTCACCGCTTGCAATTTCTGATTCTGTGAGCCATCTGCTATTACTGAAGGAAAATTCCATCTTATTTCTATAGAAATAGGTTTTCTCACTTCCGAGTATCGGCTTAGTTTCAGCGATTTCAACTTTACCAATACGTTTCAGGTTTTCTAAAACTTCCTTCTCCTTGTAAAAAAGCTGATGCTCGTAAGCCATGTTTTGCCACTTACAGCCACCACAAACTCCAAAGTGTTGGCAGACGGGTTCTGTTCGTTTTGGAGAAAGTTCAACAAAGCGAAGAGGTTTTGCCTGGTAGTAAGATTTACGTTTTTTATAAGTCGTAACATCAACTACATCTCCAGGAACTACCTGATCTATAATCAAAACCCTGCCATCAGTAGCTTTTCCAATTCCTTTTCCCTTGCCGCCTGCATCGAGGACTTTTATATTTTCAAAGGTTTTTCTTGTGTTTTTCCGTCTTGCCATGCGACAAAAATAAAGTAATGTTTTAAATACAGCTTTGTTGTGTTAGATTTCTTTCGATCTTAAAGTGATCCTAGAAAAAATACACCAGAATAACCCATAAGCTGACCAGAATAGGTCCTAGAAGTCCAATGATAATACCACCGTACCTGAAGTCTGCCTGATCAATTTTGCCTGTGCTGTAGGCGATTGCATTTGGTGGTGTAGAAACAGGTAATAGTAAAGCACATGAAGCACTCAATGCGATGACCAGAGGAATTATTTTTGGTGATTCTTCTGGTAGAAGTAGTGTAAATGAAATCGCAAGCGGTACCATAATCGTTGTGGTTGCTGTATTACTCATGATATTGGAAAAAATCACACTAAGTATAGCAAACATTAAGGCTAGCAGATAAAAATTAAAGTCTTGAACATCGATGAAACTGATAAAATAGTCAGTTAAACCTTGTTGTTGTACTGCTAGTCCAAGTGCGAGTCCACCAGCAACAAGCATTAAAGTATCCCACGGGAGTTTTCGCATATCGTCTGCATCTAAAATTCCGAACATCGTAAATCCAACTATTGGTATCCCAGATACAGCTGAAACAGGAATACCAGTCCACTGAGAGGTCAACCAAAACAATAAACTAGTAAGGATGATAATTAAAGTTACACGAATTTGAGTTTTGGAAATATTTTCATCGATATCCTGTTTGGTTTTTTGTAAAAAGCTCAAATCCAATGCTGTGCTCTTGATCTGATATTTTTTGAGCAGAGCACCCCAGAATATAAATATGAGAATGATTGCTACGGGAATTCCAATGAGCATCCATTCTAAAAAACTAATGCGAATACCAATTCCTTCCAAAGCACCAACAGCAATGGCGTTTGGTGCAGAACCAATAATGGTCCCCATCCCACCAATAGCTGCAGCAGTAGGAATTCCTATCAGAAGCGCTTTGGTAAGCGGTGCTTTTTTACCCAAGCTATTAGTGATGGGTGCTATACTGGCAATCATCATGGCTGTTGTTGCCGTGTTACTCATAAGCATGGATAAGAAAGCGGTAATCAACATCAGGCCTAGTAATATATACTTCGATTTTTCGCCAAGTTCCCCAACAATAATTTTAAGTAGAGTTTGGTCCAGCGCTGTTTTTTTCATGGCTTCCGCTATAAAAAAACCTCCCAGGAAAAGCCATATCACAGAATCCGACCAGGTTTGTAAATATTGTGTTACATTTTCGGTTTCCAAATTACTCATGGCAAACACTAGATAACCAATAATGAGAATCCCAACCGCAAATGGCGGAATAGCCTCAGTTACCCATAATCCAATTGCGAAAAGTAAAATAAATAATACTGAGGTTTGACCTTCAGTAAAACCCGGGCCTTTGATTAAATAAGTTAATCCTAAGGCTATGAGAAAACTTAATATAAATTGAAGGGAACGGCTTTGCCATCTGAATTTTTCAGATATTTTCTGATTTATTTTACCAATGATCTTTTTTGAGTAACGCCTAGAATCCTGGTACATAATTTATATTTGAATTGCTAATTTAAAGGATTGACAGTATTTAAAATATGATATATGTTATCTTTTGCTTACTATTTAAATCAAAAATAAATAAGCTTTAATCTTTAGTTTTGGATTTTCTTTACGAAAAATTGAAAATGAGATTGTTAAATTTGCATATTATTTAGAAATTAGAAAAAATATATTATGAAAGTAGTAGAAGAGGTAAAAAATCATATGACTGTAGAAGATGTGAAATCATCACAACAAGCCATTGATTTAGAAGATCAATATGGGGCTCATAATTATCACCCACTACCTGCTGTTCTTACAAGAGGAGAAGGTGTATTTGTATGGGACGTAGAAGAAAAGAAATACTATGACTTCCTTTCAGCCTATTCGGCAGTAAATCAAGGACATAGTCATCCAAGAATTATTGATGCTTTATATGAACAATCCAAAAAAATATCACTAACCTCCAGAGCATTTCACAATAATGTTTTGGGAGTTTATGAAAAATATGCTACCGAATATTTCAAATTCGATAAGCTTTTGCCAATGAATAGTGGGGCAGAAGCCGTTGAAACTGCAATTAAAATTAGTAGAAAATGGGCTTACGAGAAAAAGGGAATTCCTGAAACAGAAGCTCAAATCATTGTTTTTGAAAACAACTTCCACGGAAGAACCACAACTATAATTTCTTTTAGTAACGATGAAGGAGCGAGAAAGAATTTTGGACCATACACCCCAGGATTTATCAAAGTACCTTATAACGATGCTGAAGCTTTAGAAAAAGTTTTAAAGGAAAATAAAAACATTGCAGGAGCACTTATTGAGCCAATTCAAGGTGAAGCTGGTGTATTCACCCCAGCAGATGATTTTATTCCTAAAGTAAAATCCTTATGTAACGAGCATAATGTTTTATTTATGGCCGATGAAATCCAAACGGGTATAGCCAGAACAGGAGCTCTACTGGCTGTATGTGGAAAATGTGATTGTCAGGGACATTGTGAACGTCAAGAAACCTATTCTCGACCAGATGTATTGATTCTTGGTAAAGCGCTTTCTGGAGGAGCATATCCAGTATCTGCAGTTTTAGCTGATGACCACATCATGAATGTGATACAGCCAGGACAACATGGTTCTACTTTTGGAGGAAATCCAGTAGCTGCCGCTGTAGCGATGGAAGCTTTGGAAGTCATCAAAGACGAAAAGCTTGCTCAAAACGCCAGACGTCTTGGAGATCTATTCAGAAGTGAATTGAATAAATTCATCGAAAATCACAACATCGTGAAACTCGTAAGAGGTCGAGGATTGCTTAACGCCATCGTCATCAACGACAGCGAAGACAGTTCAACTGCCTGGGACATTTGTGTCGCCTTGAAGGAAAACGGTCTGCTAGCAAAACCAACTCATGGAAACATTATTCGATTTGCACCGCCTTTGGTCATTACCGAAGAGCAGTTGATGGATTGTGTAAATATCATCACTAAGACGCTAGAGAAATTTGAAAAATAAATCTTTAGAAAGTTTATAAATTTAAGCCCTGATCATTAGATCAGGGCTTTTTTTTGTGCCGAAAAGTTTATCACTCATCGTAATAATTACTTTTTATTCTGAATTTGATACTGAAAGCTTAATGCTTTTCGATAACAAAATTAAGTGTTTTAGATTGACTTAAATTACCGTTTAATGAGCGTAAAAATGTAAAGTGCGAGATTAAGTTTGGTGTTAAGAAAGCAGTTGAAGCTTGGTTTTTCTAAAAATACGGTTTTCCCGTAATAAAAGTACGGTCGAGCCGCAATTGTTTTATATCCTAAAGTTTTAGTATTGCTTTGTCAATAATTTACAAAATGATTTTTCACACACACACACCGCTGAAAAACCTGCTCTTAAAGCATTTAGCGCTGATATATGACTTTCCTCAGTTATTATTTTCCGAACGATTCTTTAAAAAATAATAACTAACACATCTATAAATGAAAACACTACCGATTAAATTACTATTGCTTTTTTCACTTTTGCTGGTTATCTACAGTTGTGAAAAAGATGATAGTATAGTCAAACAGCAGAATAACCTCAAGACCGTAGCTTTGGAAAAGGCAAAAAGTTTCTTAGACCAAAGTCTTGAACAAAGCAAATCCAACCCGAAGGGAAGTTTTATCAATTCAATTTCAGATAATATTAATTATGAAGCGATCACCAATACCGATGAGCAACTGGTCGTAATTCCTGTAACAACTGCTTACAAGAATTTATATAGTAGAATAGTATTGCTGGAAATTGAAGGTAAACTTGAAAGCGTCATTTTAAGTTTAAATCCCTTCGAAAATGCAACGCCCAGCAGCTTCTCAGGAGAACTATTAATTACCGATACAGAAGGCAAATTTTTAAAAGGTTATAAAATAGAAAATAATCTCTATCTGGCGGAGTATGTAAATAATAATTCAAAATCTGAGTATACTAGTAATTTTAAAAATTACCTTACGTCTAAAGATACAAGTGGTAGTTGCGAAGAATGTGTATATTCAGTTTGTGATTATTGTCAACTAGATGAAGTAATTATAGTAGTTGAATCGACACCTCCTCGAATTCCAGCTCCTTACGTTTCTATCACTAACCTATATAATACAGATGGAGGTAGTGCTGAAACTTCTTCAAATGAGTGGGATTTAGGTGGCAGTGGTTCTGGTTACACCGACAATACTCCTGAGCCAGAAGCTGAAAAACCTTGTCCTGGTGATCCTGTCCCTAATCCAGAAATTGCTCCTCAAAAAGGAAAGTCCGGAATTCTAGGTGGCATGTATGGTTGCAACAGATACGGAGGGACATTTAGTGGTCCTGATGATAGAAATAAAAAACATAATGGAGTAGATTTTAGAAACGAAGAGGGCTCACCTGTTTACGCTATGTATGATGGCATAGTTTATTCAACACCTTTTGATAAAGATGCAGGGTTTATGATATTAATTCAAAGTACACTATCAAATGGTCAAACTATTATAAATATTTATTTTCATCTTCAAAAAGAAAACGGGTTAGAAGCAACCACAAACCCATTAAATCGTGTAACAGCAGGTCAAATAATAGGTTATCAAGGTACTTCAGGGAATCTTAAAGGTGCAATAGAGGATGGTTATACAGAATCACACGTACATGTTGAAACAAGATTACATGATGGAAGTTTTAGATGGAATTATGACAATAATTTTAATTTAATAAATACCAAAGACTATTTAGCTACTAAAATAGACGAAAATGGAAATTTAATTGACAATTGTAAATAATAATTTTAAAACTAATAATATGAAACTAATATATTTTTTAT
Organism: Psychroflexus longus; assembly: GCF_020164595.1. Taxonomy (GTDB): domain Bacteria; phylum Bacteroidota; class Bacteroidia; order Flavobacteriales; family Flavobacteriaceae; genus Psychroflexus; species Psychroflexus longus. The sequence continues at coordinate 85,681 of NZ_JAIQZE010000009.1, read as the reverse complement.
TTTCTGAATAGTTTAATCTGCATCCAAGCCTTCAGTTAAAACTTTTCAGTCCTGAAGTTACATTAAGCTAACTTGAAACTGAAAGCTGACTATCTAATTTTATTAAGCTACATCATGACAAAATCAGAAGAAAAAGATTTTTAACTTTTTAAGAAGCTTCTAAAATATAAATCATTCAAATTTATTGTTGTCTACCATCGATTTGTTCACGTCTTCTCATACGCTGTCTTTCTTTTTTGCGTCTTTCCTGTTCTTCGAGAAATAGGTCCCTTTCATTATCATCTTCAAATAGGTATTGATCGGAATTGTGCATGTCTAGTCTATAAGAGACGCCGATGCCAGCTCTCCAACGCTCTGGGGAATCTTTAAAGTTGACCAAGCCCGAAACATCCACCTGTAAATTTTTATTCACAAGAAAAGCAACACCAGCTCTCACGATCTCATCACTATAGTAGTCACTTATAAAGGTTTGGAATTCAGCAAAAATTCCAGTCCTGGCATAAATGGAATGCGTGAGTGTGAAAATTCCTGCGTAAGTCGGAAAGTCTGTTGTAGGTTTATCCACAATGAAGTTGGACACCAGTACCCATTTTCCCCCGGCAAAATTGTTCTGCGTGATGATGGCAGCTTTGGGAGAGACGTTGGGCTCGCCAGAAAACTTGAATGGATTCTCGCCAAATAGCAAGTTGACTCCAGCATATACTGAAACTGCGGGAATTAAATCACTCCATTGGGGAAGATTATTTTTCTTCCAGCTGTAAAGGTTAGGGCCATCTTTTTCTCTTTTGATAAATGGGTCGTAAATCAGATACTTAGCACCTAGTGTATTTGAACGAAAATTGCTGTAATTGCTTGTAGTTTCACTTCCACCTCTCAATAAGGTTTCTTCTGCGTTGACAAAAGTTCCATCCAGGATCAGCTCCAGTTGCTCCATAAACAAACCGTACCTCACCTGGTACTGGTAATCTACTTGAGAGCGGTCCGGAATAAGTGGAAAGGCGTGATTGTCTTCTCCGTAAGCCAGTCCGGTTTCGAACTGTAAAACATTCGTACCAACACTATAGGCTCCGAAAGATTCGCCAGGTCTGTTGGAATTGATCATATCTGTATACTGGGCCTGTATTGTGTAACTTGTTAATAAAAACAAGCCGACGAGTCTAAATTTCATAACTAAAGTTTGAAGTTCAAATATAAATTAAAATCCGATTTTTTGAGCCTGTATACTGCTTTGCATTAAAGTATTGGTATTTTTGCAAATCAAATTGTTTTTATGGTATTCCTCAAGACATTATTAATCATCCTCTTAGTTTACTTCGCCATCAAATTAATGGCGAAATATTTTGGTCCTTTACTGCTGAAGTATATTTTCAAAAAAGTCCAAAAGAATATGGAAAATCAATTCAATCCAAACCAAACTGAAGAAAAGAAAGACACTAGAAAATCTAAGAAAACCTACAACAGAAAATCAAAGGATGATAAAGTGGGGGAGTATATAGATTATGAAGAAATTGAGTAACTTTCACGTTTTTCAAATTAAAATCCACCAATGAAGTCCATATTGTCTAAGTCCTGGAAGCATATTCTTGTCTTGTTTCTATTCATCGTTGCCTCACTGGCTTTTTTCTACCCTGTCTTAAAAGGAAAAACAATATTTCAGAGCGATATTGTTCAATATACAGGAATGGCCAAAGCTCAAAATGATTTTAGAGCTAGTGAGGGTGGAGAACCTTATTGGACTAATTCTGCTTTTGGAGGAATGCCAACCTATCAACTTGGAGCGAATTATCCTTATAATTTTATTAAAGAAATAGACCGCAAGCTTAGATTTCTGCCGAGACCCGCCGATTATTTGTTCTTGTATTTTATTGGGATGTATATTTTGTTTTTATGCTTTAAGGTCAATTATAAATTAGCCTTTCTCGGCGCTTTGGCTTTTGGCTTTTCAACTTACCTGATTATTATTCTTGGCGTTGGCCATAACGCTAAAGCCCATGCGATCGCTTATTTTCCTATCGTAGTTTCTGGAATGGTGCTGGTTTATCGGCAGAAACTATTTTGGGGAAATGTCTTGTTTTGTGTGGGTCTCGCTTTTGAATTGATGGCCAATCACTTCCAGATGACTTACTACCTGATGTTGCTCTGCGTTGTAATTGTGATTGTCAATGCGATTCATGCGTACCAGCAAAAAACCTTAAAGTTATTTTTGAAAGCGTCTCTTAGCTTTTTACCAGCAATTATTTTAGCGGTTTTACTCAATATCACCAACTTATTAGCTACCCAAGAATACGCCGATTATAGCACAAGAGGTGATACCGGACTTACCATAGAACCAAACGGCACTGAAAAGGTAAAGTCGGGCTTGGATTACGATTACATCACCGAATATTCTTATGGAATTTTAGAGACCTTAAACCTATTTATCCCAAGATTTATGGGCGGTTCCAGCAGTGAATCGCTTGGTAAAGATTCTGAAGTTTACGGAGAACTTATACAAATGGGGGCTTCACCTGCTCAAGCCTTAGATTTCAGTAAAAACTTACCCACCTATTGGGGGGATCAAACCTTTATTGGCGCTCCGGCTTACATAGGGGCATGCGTCATTTTTCTTTTCGTATTAGGTTTCTTTCTTACAAAAGGAAAGAAAAAATGGTGGCTGATTGCAGGATCCATTCTAGCATTGTTATTGTCTTGGGGTGATAACTTTTCGCTTCTGACTAAATTTTTTGTTGACTTTATTCCTTTCTATGACAAATTCAGAGCGGTGTCGTCCATTCAGGTCATTATCGAATTTTGCCTTCCCATTCTGGCTATACTAGGTCTTTCGAAACTTGTAAGTGATAAAGTTACAAATCAGAAGAAATGGGAGGCGTTGAAAAAATCGACTATCATTTTAGGAGGATTGAGTGTTTTATTACTGCTTCTTAAATCTGTTCTTTTTGATTTTAGTGGTTCGAGCGATGCTGTATTCTTGGAAAACTATGGCGCGAAGTTCGTTCGAGCGCTCAAAGAAGACAGAAAAGCCATGTTTAATGCAGATACCTTACGTTCGCTGGTTTTCGTTTTACTTTTAGCAGGATCTGTTTATCTATATTTAAAAGAAAAGATAAAGAAACCCCTATTTCTTGGGCTTATTGGGATCTTCATATTAATAGATTTGATCGGTGTTAATACTAGATACGTTAACGAAGAGGATTTCGTTGCAGCTTCTGTGATGGAACGTCCTTTTCAAGCCACTCAGGCTGACCTTGAAATTCAAAAAGATAAATCCCATTTCAGAGTTTATGATTTAACCTCCAATCCACTTAACTCCGCAAGAGCCTCCTATTTTCATAATTCTATGGGGGGTTATCACGCCGCGAAGCCTGGTAGAATTCAGGAGTTGTTTGATTTTTATATATATGAAGGGAAACAAAGTATTCTGAACATGCTCAATGTGAAGTACTTCATATTTGATAATGAAGGACAACCAGTGGCACAAGAAAATCCAGATCATTTAGGGAATGCCTGGTTCGTCAATGAATTGATCACTGTCGATAATGCTAATAAAGCGATTTTAGCCCTGGATACGATCAATCCAAATACAACAGCGATTATTGAAGAAAATCAATTTGATTTTTCTGATAAAAATTATGATAAAAGCTTTTCAGACCAAATTGAATTGACTTCTTACAAGGAAAATGAATTGATTTACACTTATGATGCTAAAAATAAAAGCCTTGCTTTGTTCTCAGAATTATATTATCCTGAAGGCTGGAAGGTCACGATAGATGGGAAAGAGGCATCTCATTTCAGAGCTAATTATGTTTTACGAGCCATGGAATTACCTGCGGGAAAACATGAAGTAAAATTTGCATTTGAGCCAGAAATTGTGAGTTATGGAGGAAAAATAACTTTAGCTAGTTTTATACTCTTGATATTAATTATCCTTGGAGGGTTGGGTTATACCATAAAGCGAAAGCAAATTTAAAAGATGAAAAAGGTTTTAATCATTACTTACTACTGGCCGCCTGCCGGGGGTCCCGGAGTGCAGCGCTGGCTCAAATTTTCTAAATATCTACCAGAATTTGGAATTCAACCGGTGGTTTACAAGCCTCAAAATCCAAGTTATCCTATTATCGATTCTTCTCTGGATTCAAGCCCCCAAGTAAAAGTGATTGAAAAATCCATTTTTGAACCTTATGCGTTTGCAGAAGTTTTGTCAAAATCAGATTCAAAAACCATCAGCAGTGGTATCATCAAATCGAAAAAAAAACAATCCTGGAAAGAGCGATTAATGCTTTATATAAGAGGCAATTTTTTTATTCCAGATGCCAGAGTGCTTTGGGTAAAACCTTCGGTTTCATTTTTAAGAGAGTATATTCAAAATCAGGACATAGAGACCATTATCACTACAGGTCCTCCACATAGTCTACACCTTATTGGTTTGAGATTGAAAGAGGTCAATCCAGAGCTTAGATGGATTGCAGACTTTAGAGATCCCTGGACGACGATTGGTTACCATACCGCTTTAAAACTTACCGAAAAGTCTAAGCAGAAACATCTCGCTTTAGAAAGCGATGTATTAAACTCAGCAGATCAATTGATTACCACAAGTTTTCAGACCAAAACCGAATTTGAGCAAAAAACCAAAACGCCTATCGAGGTTATTACCAATGGCTATGAGGAAATGTCTGTAGATGCTGAGTTAAGCGAGAATTTTACAATTTCACATATTGGTTCGTTACTCAATGAAAGAAATCCGAAAGTGCTCTGGGAAGTTTTGGCTGAATTGATTGATGAAAATCTTGTTTTTAAAGATTTTTTCGAGCTTAAGCTTATTGGTAAAATTAGTGAAAGCGTCCTAGATTCCGCTTATGAATTTGGCTTGAAGAATTTTATTAGTGTCGTGGGGTATTTGAATCACAAAGACGCTGTGGAAAGCCAAAGGAGTTCGCAAATGCTTCTTCTTATTGAGATTGACAAACCCGAAACTTGCGGTATTATTCCTGGTAAATTTTTTGAGTATTTAGCTTCCAGGCGGCCTATTTTAGCCATTGGCCCAGAAGGATGGGACGTAGCGCAGATCATTTCAGAAACCAATTCAGGAGAATGCTTTACTTACAATGAGAAAGCTCGTTTAAAATCTTATATTAAGATGTCTTTCAAGGCTTATTTAAATGGAAAATTAAAAGCTAAAACTAAACATATAGAGCAATTTAGTCGAAAGAATTTAACCAAAAAGTTAGCACAACTTATCGAATAATTCAATGGGAATCGTCGCCAAGCAATCGTTAAATAATCTCATTTCCACCTATTTGGGATTCGGAATTGGCGCGCTCAATGTTTTGATTTTATATCCGAAATTCTTGACTGCAGAATACTATGGCTTGGTCGCTTTTCTGCTGTCAGCAGGGAATTTGTTCTGGCCATTTATGGCGCTGGGCGTTCACAATACCATTGTAAAATTCTACACAAGCTACACAAGCAAACTCGATACAGATAAGCTTCTCAATTTTGCCTTGTTTCTTCCACTATTGCTAGGTTTGCTCATTGGAATTGTCGGTTATATTTTCTATGATTCTCTCCTAAACTATTTTGATGGTGAAAACGATTTGGTACAACCTTACGTTTGGGGAATTTTCGTCATCGCAATGACAACCGCCTATTTCGAAGTTTTTTTTGCGTGGGCAAAAGTTCAGTACAAAAGCGTTTTTGGAACCCTTATGCGGGAAGTATTTCACAGGCTCGCCATTACTATTTTACTTCTTATTTTCTATGCTGAATTTATTAGCGTTCATTTATTTATTTATCTATTAATTGGTGTTTTTGTATTAAGAACAGTGGTGATGCTAGGTTATGCGATAAAATTATATACTCCACGGTTTAGCTTGCAATTGCCACCCAAACTGAAGGATTTACTGAATTACTCTTTACTGATTTTTATTGCGGGAACAGTAGCTGTGGCTTTGTTTGATTTTGATAAAGTGATGATAGAGTATTTTATGCCTATCGAAAATGTTTCCATTTATGGAATAGCAATTTACATCGCCACAGTTATTGCTGTGCCGTCCAAAGCCATGCATCAAATCACCAACCCCATCACAGCAAAATATCTCAATTTTGGAGAAAATGAGTTGTTGAAAGATCTTTATGTAAGGAGTTCCAATACATTATTTGTTATTAGTGGTTTTGTATTTACGCTTATTATTACTAACGTGAATGAACTTTATGAAATTATTCCCGAGGAATACAAGGTAGGAGTGAGTATTGTGTTTTTGATCAGTCTGGTAAAACTGACGGATAATATTTTGGGAAATATCAATAGTATCATTTTCAATTCCAAATATTACAAAACCGTACTTATTGCTGGAGTCGTTCTCGTTGGAGTCGCCTTCTTGCTTAACCTCTGGTTGATTCCCATCTATGGAATCTATGGCGCCGCTTATGCTACGTTTATCTCATTTCTGACTTACAATATCTTCAAGCTTTTGTTTGTAAGACTCACTTTCGGAATTCACCCTTTCAATTTCAAGAGTTTATATATTTTTCTGGTTATATCGGCTTTAACCTCAGGCTTTTATTTTTGGGAGTTTTCTACTGGTTTTCCACTTCTCAATATTATTCTGAAGACAATATTGATTAGCGGTCTCTATTTCATCATCAGTTTGAATGGAGACTTGTCAAAAGACTTGACAAATCTTTACTTTAAAGTTATAAAAAAGAAAACCCCTTAGTATTCATAACTAGGAGTTTCCTAACTAACCAATCAAAACCGTTTTTAAACCAAATGAATCATCCTATATATAAATTAAGTAGGTCAAAAGTTTAAACACTTACATTTTTAAACTTTAGTTTTTAAATATTGACCGGTGTAAGATCCTTTAACTTTTGAAACTTCTTCCGGAGTGCCCTCAGCTACAAGCTGCCCGCCGTTGATTCCTCCACCTGGACCCAAATCGATGACATGATCGGCACATTTGATAAGGTCAATGTTATGTTCAATCACGATCACACTGTGTCCGTTTTCAATCAAAGCTTCGAAGGATTTCAATAATTTACTGATGTCGTGAAAGTGAAGTCCGGTTGTGGGTTCATCAAAAATAAACAAGGTTTTATCAGCATTTTTTCCTTTAGTTAAAAAAGAAGCTAATTTAATACGTTGAGCTTCACCACCAGAAAGCGTAGAAGAACTTTGGCCTAAAGTGACATAACCAAGACCAACACTTTGCAAAGCTTCGAGTTTATTGGAGATTTTAGTTTCATTATGAGATGAGAAAAATTCCATGGCATCGTCGATGGTCATGGATAAAATATCGTCAATATTTTTTCCTTCGAATTCCACATCCAAAACTTGCTGCTTAAAGCGTTTTCCATGACAAGCTTCACACTCAAGGTGAACATCCGCCATGAATTGCATTTCGATAGTCACTTCACCTTCACCTTCACAGGTGTCGCATCGTCCGCCTTCCACATTAAAACTAAAATGCTTGGGCTTGAAATTTCTTATTTTGGAAAGCTTTTGCTTTGCAAATAGATTTCGAATATCATCGTAAGCTTTGATGTAGGTCACAGGATTGGATCTCGAGGACCTTCCTATAGGATTTTGATCTACATACTCAATATGTTTGATGTGTTTGAAGTTTCCATCAATGCCATCAAATTGTCCTGCTTTTGTTCCGTAACCTCCATTATGTTTAATCATCGCCGGATACAAAATCTTTTTGACAAGAGTACTTTTTCCACTTCCAGAAACGCCGGTAATCGCAACAAAACTATCCAAAGGCACTTTTACAGATACATTCTTTAGGTTGTTTTCGCGCGCACCTTTCAGTTCAATATAAGATTTAGACGATCGCCTTTCTTTAGGAACTTCAATTTTCATTTTACCGTTGAGGTATTTTGAAGTCAGTGAGTTTGCCTTTAGGATTTGTTTATAAGTCCCTTCAGCAACAAGATCACCGCCATGGGTTCCAGCTTCCGGACCAATGTCGATAATGTAGTCTGCTTCTTTCATGATGTCCTCATCATGTTCTACTACAATAACAGTGTTGCCCAGATCACGAAGATCTTTTAAAACTCCAATCAGCCTTTCGTTGTCTTTAGAATGTAAACCAATGGAAGGTTCGTCCAAAATATACATGGAGCCCACAAGACTACTTCCTAGTGAGGTTGCCAAATTGATTCGCTGTGATTCTCCACCCGAGAGAGAATTCGATTTTCTATTCAAGGTAAGGTAAGTCAAACCTACATCCATCAAAAATTTAAGTCTGCTATTGACTTCTTTCAATAGGCGTTTTCCAATTTTTTCATCGTGTTCATTAAGCTTTAACTTTTGAAAAAACGAGCTAACTTCATCTATCGGTAAATCTACGAGCTGAGTGATGTCAATATCATTGATTTTCACATAAGTCGATTCTTTTTTAAGCCTGCGACCTTTGCATTCTGGACATCGTGTTCTTCCTCGATATCTCGATAACAAAACTCTATTCTGAATTTTATAGGCTTTAGATTTTACAGCTTCAAAAAACTCATTAACTCCCGTTACATACTGATTTCCGTTCCATATGATATTTTTTTCATCATCGGTCAGTTCGAAATAAGGCGTGTGAACAGGGAAATCAAATTTATGTGCATGCTTAATAAACTCTTTTTTGTACCAACCCAAGGTATCGCCACTCCAGGGAGCAATGGCTCCTTCATACACACTCAATCCCGTATTTGGGATGACCAAAGCTTCATCAATGTCGATGATATCTCCGTAACCTTCACACTTTGGACATGCTCCTATTGGATTGTTGAAACTGAACAAATGCACGTTTGGTTCGGTGAATAACATACCGTCCAATTCGAATTTGTTATTGAAATTGGTGATTTTATTAGTGGCTACTTCTTCAATATTCAGTTCGCCTTTTCCTTCAAAAAATGCATTTTGAATTGAATCTGCTAAACGGTTGTAAAAGTCTTCATCATCTTTAACGACAATCCTGTCTACAACAATTGAAAGTTGACTTTTTTTAGGAATCTTTCGTTCCTGAGCTTCACTTATTTTTAAAACTTCATCATCGACCTTGATTCTACTGAATCCCTGTTGTTGAAGAATTTTAATTTTTTCTTCTACAGTGCGTTTGTTTTCTAAAGTGATAGGAGCGAGGAGAAGTAATTTTTTGTTTTCTTCCTGTGATTTTACAAAATCCACAACATCGGTTACCGTATGCTTTTTTACTTCCTTCCCAGAGATTGGCGAAATGGTTTTTCCAATTCTAGCGTATAGCAATTTCAGGTAATCATAAATTTCAGTTGAGGTTCCAACTGTAGATCGGGGATTTGTAGAATTCACTTTTTGCTCGATCGCAATCGCAGGAGCAATTCCTTTGATGTAATCGACCTTTGGTTTGTCGAGACGTCCTAAAAACTGCCTTGCGTAGGCCGAAAGGCTTTCGACATAACGTCTTTGACCTTCAGCATAAAGCGTATCAAAAGCTAAACTCGATTTTCCTGAACCAGAAAGTCCAGTAATTACTACGAGTTTATTTCTTGGAATGACAACATCAATATTTTTTAAATTATGAAGTTTTGCACCCTTGATTATAATGAATTCTTTGGGGTCAATTTTATCTAAATCTGTGTGTTTCATATATTGTCGGAATGACGCAAATATAAAGATTTGTCCCTCCAATTGAACCTTATACACTGACTCATAATATGTTAAAATTATTAACGGTATGAGGTGTGTAAACATATATTTATATATTAGCTGAATAAACAGAAGCCTATACAGCACTTTTACTTAAACTCAATTAATAACAATAACCAATTTTTTTAGTTGGTTTTACTTAAGTGAAAGATTTATGAATAGAACTTCGATCTCCTCAGAAGCTTATTTGGTTAAGCAATACATTTCAGGTGATGAAAACTCACTTTCCGTTTTAATCAACAGACATCAACAAAAAATTTTCGGTTTTATATTTTCCAAAGTCTACGATAAAGACCTTGCAGAAGATATTTTCCAGGATACCTTCATAAAAGTTATACGGACTTTAAAGAGAGGTAAGTACAACGAAGAGGGCAAATTTCTTCCCTGGGTGATGAGAATTGCTCACAATCTCGTTATTGATCATTTTAGAAAAAGTAACAGAATGCCAAAATTTGAGGGCAAAGGAGACTTTGATATTTTAGATTTTATGACAGACGGCGACATGAACGCTGAACGTAAAATCATAAAAGATCAAATAGATGTCGATTTACACGCTCTTATCAAAAAACTACCACAAGATCAGCTTGAAGTCTTAGAAATGAGAATTTTCAAAGAAATGAGTTTTAAAGAAATAGCATTCAAAACTGATGTAAGTATCAATACAGCTCTGGGCAGAATGAGATACGCTCTTATTAATTTGAGAAAAATTATTGAAAAACATCAGGTAGTTTTAACAAACTAGGACATGCAATAATTCTTTTTTAGTTGCGTTTTTGTTGTATATAAAATCAAAAAAAATATGGCAAAAATTTACTCTAAAGAAGTTTTAAATTCAACTTCAAAACCGATGAGGCCCTCAGCAAAAACCATAAAGTCAATTTTGGATTTTTCTAAGGCGATGACTGTTGTAAAGTATGAAGATTTACAGTTTGAAAGCATTCAAAATTAATTAAGTGTTTTCCCGAAAATAAAAGGTTTCCTTATTTCGATTTGGAAGCCTTTTTTTTGTGGTAATCATGGATGACAGATTTACGACCAATTGTATTAGTAATAATATCCTTGTCCAAATCCCAGCCTCTGGCAGGAGAATATTCTCTACCATACCAGATAATCTGTAAGTGTAAGTCGTTCCATACTTCTTTCGGGAAAAGTCGCTTGGCATCTTTTTCGGTTTGCTGCACATTTTTTCCAGTGCTCAAGTTCCAGCGGTACATTAACCTATGGATATGAGTGTCCACAGGAAATGTAGGAACACCGAAAGCCTGAGCCAAAACCACTGAAGCTGTTTTATGTCCAACTGCAGGGAATTCTTCCAAGGCTTTCATATCATTAGGAACTTTACCCTTATATTTTTCAATTAAAATCTTAGAAAGCCCATAAATTCCCTTAGCCTTCATTGGCGATAAACCTACAGGCTTAATGATTTCCCGAATTTGATCCGGACTCATTTTGACCATGTCCCAGGGATTATCTGCTCTATCAAAAAGCAAAGGGGTAATCTGGTTGACTTTGACGTCTGTACTTTGCGCTGAAAGCAACACAGCGATGAGCAGGGTGTAGGGATCTTTGTGGTCCAATGGAACAGGGATGGTGGGATATAATTCCTTTAACGTATTTATAACGAAGTCTACTTTTTCAGATTTTTTCATTTCCTTTACTTTTAAGCAAAAATAGGAATTATGACAACACTAAAAGCTGGAGATAAAGCCCCAAATTTTGAGGCAAAAGATCAAGATGGAAAGATGCACTCGCTAAAAGATTACGCAGGAAAAAAATTGGTCGTCTTTTTTTATCCAAAAGCAAGTACACCTGGATGTACTGCAGAAGCCTGTAACCTGAGAGATAACTGGGGAACTTTTCAGGAAAAAGGTTACGAGATTCTTGGCGTAAGTGCAGATTCTGAAAAACGTCAGCAGAACTTTAAAACTAAATATGAACTTCCTTTTCCATTGCTTGCCGATGAAGACAAAGAAGTCATTGAAGCATTTGGAGTTTGGGGACCCAAAAAGTTCATGGGAAAAGAATACGATGGCATTCATAGGACTACTTTTATCATCGATGAAGAGGGCAAAATTGAAGAGGTTATTTCCAAAGTAAAAACCAAAGCTCACGCTGAGCAGATTCTGTAATTATTTTAAAATAAAATTTTAAAATAAATTTTTTGATTGATTCTCTCGTTCTTACCTATGCCCTTGAATTACCCAAGAATTAATGTAATTTGGTTCTATGAAGTGGGAGCAAGCAATTCAAGATTTTACATACTACCTAAGGATAGAAAGAGGTCTGGCTGATAATACTATTCAAAATTATCGGCTGGACATCTTAAAACTGACCAATTATCTTTCTGAGTTTGACTTGAAGCTTTCACCTATTGAAATTGTTGAAGAAGATATTCAAAGCTTTATTCATACAATTTCAAAACTTCTAAATGAACGCTCTCAGGCCAGATTAATTTCCGGTTTAAAGAGTTTTTTTGATTATCTCATTTTTGAAGATTACAGAAAAACAAATCCACTGGAACTCATAGAATCCCCACGTTTGGGGCGACAACTTCCAGATACGCTTTCAACTGAAGAGATTGACCGACTCATCGAAGCTATAGACTTATCACATCCTCAAGGCCAGCGTAATAAGGCCATTATCGAAACCCTTTATGGTTGTGGGCTGAGAGTCAGCGAGCTTATAAATCTCAAAATTTCTGACCTTCATTTTGAAGCAGGTTTCTTAAAAGTAGTGGGGAAAGGGAATAAAGAACGTCTGGTCCCTATTAATGCATACACTCAAAAATTTATCACTATTTATAAAGATGAGATTAGAATTCATCAGGAAGTTAAACCTGAATTCACTGATATTCTTTTTTTAAACAGACGAGGGGCTCAATTAACACGAGCCATGATTTTTACTATTGTAAAACAATTAGCTAAAGAGGCTTATATTCAGAAGACAATAAGTCCTCACACGTTTAGGCATTCATTTGCAACACATCTATTAGAAAATGGCGCAAACCTGAGAGTTATTCAACAAATGTTAGGTCACGAAAGTATTACTACTACTGAAATCTACATGCATTTGGATAAAACTCATCTAAGGTCTGTGCTCGAAAAGTTTCATCCGAGAGCTTAAATTACAATTCCATTTGATTCAAAATTTTATAGTTTTTGTAAAGTCTTCTAGTGAGTATTCCATAAAGTACTCGATAAAATAAAATCAATAGGCCAACAACAATGAGAAGTATGAAAACCATGATTCCACATATAATCCAAAATTCTAGAGTATTGAATGTGGTTTGCATCATTATGGCTCTTGCCCCACCTATCAAGAACATAATTATAAAAAGTCCAATGTTGTAACGAACATAGTACTTTACAGATTTCCTAGTGTTAATAATCTGCTTCATTAGTTTCCTTACAGAGTCCGTAACCTGAATACGTAGATAGTTTTTGCAGAATAAATAAATAAATCCAAACAGAACTAAATAGTTTAAAACGGTCAGTATTTTCAAAAACCAAAGGAAAGATTGATTTTCTATAGAGTCCATATATTCTTCTGAGGAGACTAAAACATCTATACCCAACCAAAACGCAAATTCCAGAATACTTACGATAAATATCCATTTGACACTAGACGATGACTTTTTATGCAGCATAGGCATAAGTTCATCTTGAGTGTATTTTGGCAAATCTTCATTTCTTTTTTGCCAGTCTTTTTTAATAAGGTCTAACTCATCCATAGTTAAGGATTCAAAATCTTTTTTAATTTAATCTTTACTCTATTCATTTTCACTCTTGCGTTTACTTCAGAAATTCCAAGCGTTTCGGAAATTTCTGTGTAGGGCTTGTCTTCCAGGTAGAGTAGTACTAAAGCTTTATCAATGTCATTAAGTTCTTTTATAGCAGAGTACATCAGTTTTAAATTATCATCCAAAGTACTATCATAGCCTTCGGCAGATATTTTAAAATCAAAATTCTCCCATGGCAAGGTTTGGACTCCTCTTTTTTTCTTTCGGTATAAAGTAATAGCGGTATTTAAAGCTACACGATACATCCAAGTACTAAATTTTGATTCTGCTCTAAATTTCGGATAAGCTTTCCATAATTGAATAATTATTTCTTGGAAAAGGTCTTTGTGAGCATTGTCATCGTAGGTATACATCCTACAAATTTTATGTGCAATGTTTTGATGTTTCTCTAAAAGGTCAATAAATTTTTTCTCTAGCTCTTTATTCAAAACTTACAAAGTCTTAATCATATGTCGTTAAAATTATCAAAAGTTACAGAACTAGCACTAAATAGAACCAATTAAGATATAAATTGGTACCTATGAATATACCAATTTCAAAATTACCAAGAGTTGTCATCATAGGTGGAGGTTTTGGAGGAGTAAGTTTAGCAAGAAAGCTTGAGAAGAAACCTTTCCAAGTTGTTATGCTGGATAAAAGAAACTTCCACACTTTCCAGCCATTATTGTATCAAGTTTCAACGTCTGGACTTGAGCCAGACTCCATTGCGTATCCTATCCGTAAAATATTAAAAAAGAATAAGGATGCGTATTTCAGGATGGCAGAAGTTGAAAATATTGATGATGAGAATCAACTTGTAAAAACAAACATTGGAGAAATAACTTACGATTATTTAGTCATCGCAACTGGTTCCAAAACTAATTTCTTCGGGAATAAAAGTGTTGAAGAAAACGCGATTTGGATGAAAACTGTGCCACAGGCCCTCAACCTGAGAAGTTTGATTTTAGAAAATCTTGAAGAAGCAACTATCACCACAGATCTTGAAAGGAGAAAAGCACTCTTGAACTTTGTTATCGCAGGAGCGGGACCAACTGGTGTGGAGTTAAGTGGTGCTTTAGCAGAATTGAGAAAAAATGTAGTCCCCATGGACTACCAGGATATAGATACAGATGAGATTCATATCCATTTGATTGAAGGTTTGGATAAGGTGTTACCTCCAATGAGTGATAAATCCTCTGCAAATGCACAAAAATACTTGGAAGAACTAGGTGTAGAAATTCACCTCAATACTTTCGTGAATTCTTATGAGGATAATATTGTAAAGACAAATAATGAGGACTTAAGTTTCAATACTGAAACTTTTATATGGAGTGCCGGAGTTACCGGAGCTGCTATAGAAGGGCTCAAGACAGGAGCTTTGATGGAAAAGGCAAATCGTTACAATGTTAATGCCTTTAATCAAATTGATGGGTATGAAAATATATTTGCTATCGGTGATATAGCATTGATGATCAGTGAAGACTATCCAAAAGGACATCCTATGGTTGCTCAGCCAGCGATACAACAAGGAGATCATTTGGCTAAAAACTTACTTAGAACGATCAATAAACAAAAACTCTTACCTTTTGAATACTTTGACAAGGGAACAATGGCTACAGTAGGGAGAAATAAAGCTGTTGTAGATTTGAAAAAGCTTAGATTTGGAGGGGCATTAGCTTGGTTTATGTGGATGTTTGTTCATTTGTGGTTTTTGGTAGGATTTAGAAATAGAATAGTTACCTTTTTTAACTGGACTTATAGCTACATCAATTACGATAGAGCTGCAAGGCTTATTGTAAGACCTTTTAAAGGGAACAAACAAATGTCGTCTTCAGACTAGGAAAGGATAAAGCAAAAATTTATAAAACAAAAGAGGGCAATTCTCTAAGAACTGCCCGCTTATGTTTGAATTTTCAATGAACTTTTAGTTTCCTAAAACTTCTTCTACTTTTTCTCTCAAGTCGTTGCCTCTTAGGTCTTTTCCTATGATTATTCCATTTTCATCAATTAAAAATGCTGCAGGAATAGCTTTCACCCCATATTTTTGAGCAATAGGTTCTTGCCAGTATTTTAGATTGGATATGTGATTCCACTCAAGGTTATCATCTTCTATAGCTTTTATCCATGAATCTTTGTTATTGGGTTTGTCCAAGGAGATACCAACAACGGTAAATCCTCTATCTTTATAATCATTGTAAATACTTACAATATTTGGATTTTCAACCCTACACGGTCTGCACCAGGACGCCCAAAAATCTATAAGAGTTACTTTTCCCATAGCATCTTGCAGAGATAGCTCATTTCCTTGTGGGGTAGGTCCCGAGAATTTTGGTGCTTCAGCACCAATATCTGTAGCGCCAATTTTAGCAATATTTTGTCCAAGCATTTTTCCAAGGGGGGTATCTTTTACCTCATCTTCAAAATTGTCATACAAAGACTTCATCTTGTTAAGTGGAACTGTTTTAGAATTCATCACGTCAGACAAAGCCATCATGCCAACTATAGAATTATTATTCTCTTTAATAAATTCTAAAGTGGATTGTTTAGCCTCTTCTTTTATTTCTTCAGCATCTAATTCTAAGTCAAGTACCGCAATTTCATCGTTCCTCTTAAGTGCTTCCTGCCGCTTTTTATTTAATTCATTGCCCCTTTCAGAAAAATTAACGATCAAATCCAGATAATCGTTTAATAATTCATTGTGCATACCACCTTCTATTTTGGATTCTCTGAGATTCTCCCGATTAGCTTCTATTTTGATATTCTCATTATCCTTGATGAAGATGATATTACCATTAACACCTTCAATTTTTATAAGATTGATTTGTTGGTTGGATTCCTCAAATTCAAATTCAAATGAATTGTTTTGTACCTGAGTAGTATCGGCAGGAATAGGAATATTCTGCGGTCCTAGGTGTGTAAGATAAACATCGGTTCCATCGGGAACATTATCGATGGTTGCTTCTAGCGTGGGGCCAGGAGAATTACAACTTGCCAAAAGAAGAAGTAAAGAGAGACTGAAAAATAGTTTCATTTTAAATAATTTTATTTACAAAAATAGCATACTCAAGCAGAGTAGGGTAATAACTAAAGAAGAAATTGGCTAGAGATGGTAAATCTATCTTAAGTAAAAAGTTCAATCTTCATTTTATAGATAGTATTGTATTCATTACATTTAGATATGGATCGTTATAAAGATATTTACCCATTTAAGATAAAGCTTAGCTTTCAAAAAATTCGCGATAATTTTCAAAAGCGATTAGAAACTGAAAGCAATCCAATTTCGAAGAAATATATTCAAGGTATATTGGATTATTCGGAGTCTTATCCTGAGCTTTTTGACGGAATTGAAGATTATGAAAACCTAAAGCCTTACGAGAAGCAAATCAAAATATTGCTAGATGATTTGTTTCCAGATGTTTTGACTCATAATGAGATTAAAGTGGCAACGGTTCCCTTCCGAAATAAAATGTTCAGAAAAACAAAACGCTTTGAGTCAATACTGAATGCGGTTCCATATGAAGGATTTGAATTTTTGCCGAGAAACTTCAATATTGAAAAAGATTATATCCTGGCCTGCATCATTATTCTAAATACCTATTATAGTTACAATATTGATTTCTTTAGGCCAGAATATTATGATGTTCCAGATGCTGATGGTCACCTAAAAAATTACAGACTCTTTGTAAATGCAGATTTCGTAGAATTAATTCCTACTGAAAATGCTGTTAAAATTACGCCTAAAGATGTTGATGAATTACTAAACAGACACAATGATATTGAATTTTGGAAGGAAAAATTTCCTCCTAATTCCTGGATTTTTAAAGGCTTTGCAATCTTAAATTTAACCGATGTCACTGCGGATAATAGTATTTCTGAAATTAAAACTCTTCTACTCAACAACAATATTTTATCCGATTCAAAAGCTGTTACGTTGAAAATGGCTAATATTTTAAAGTCAATTTTCAGACTACCAAAACTTGAATTTGGCTTCGCCCTATTCAATGATGAAAAAGAGACATTTCAGCATAGCCATTCCAATTTTATAGACAGTTTCATTTTGGACTCAATATCGGACAATGGTTGCCGTGAGGCTTTTTGTCACGGGGCATATAAAGCAATTGTTGATCAACACAAATACTTCAGTATAACAGATGTTGATTCTTATTCTGAAAAAAATCCAGGTAATAAATTTGCAGATCACTTGAAATCTAAAGGGATTCAGTCTGTTATTCTAGCTCCCGTAAGTAAAAACAATAAACTTCTTGCCATCCTTGAATTAGTTAGCTATTCTAAAAATGACCTAAATAATATTAATGCAACCAAGCTTGACGATATCGTGCCTTACATAGCAGAAACGGTTGAAAATTACGAGCAGGAAAAGCAAAATAGGATTAAAGCCATAATCCAAAGCGAATATACTTCTATACATCCAAGTGTAGAATGGAAATTTGAAGAAGAGGCTGAGAAATTATTCTATGAGACTTCAGAAGACAATGAACTGAAAGAAATTTATTTTCATGAGGTTTACCCGCTTTTCGGTCAAATTGATATTGCGGATTCATCTACACAAAGAAACTCCGCCATACAAAACGATTTAATACATCAGCTCAACAAAGTTCTGGACATTATAAACTCTGCATTTGAAGTCCAGCCACTTCCAGTTTATGAACAGTTAGGCTATAGAATTACAGATTCCCTTTCTCATTTATCAAACGGGATTTCAGCTTCAACTGAAGAAAAGGTAGAGCAACTATTAAGAAATGACATACTTCCTGTTCTAAAACACATTAAAGCCAATGTGCCGAGTTGCCAAAACCTAGTTGAGCATTATTTCAATAAAATTGAGCAAGGAAATAAAACCTTTCATAAAAACAGAGATGAATTTGATGAAACAATTTCAAGAATAAATTCCTGTATGGCTGGTTTTATAGATTTGAAACAAGTTGAAGCACAGAAGTTATTTCCGCATTATTTTGATCGCTACAAGACAGATGGAGTGGAGCATAATATGTACATAGGCCAATCGATAGTAAAAGACCGTAACTTCAATGAAGTTGTTTTGCAAAATCTAAGATTATGGCAAATTACAGTTATGTGCGAAATGGAAAATCGCTTTTATGAAATTCAGGAGACCAAAAATTTCAAGTTGAGTTCAAGGTCACTCCTATTAGCGTTCAATAATACGTTAACCATTCATTATAGAATGGACGAAAAACATTTTGATGTAGATGGTTCTTACAATGCGAGATATGAAATCATCAAGAAGAGAATCGACAAGGCTTTTGTTAAAAATTCACAAGAACGAGTGACAAGTAAAGGGAAGTTGACAATTATCTATTCTCAAAATGAAACTCAAGATGAGTACCTTAAATATATTAGTTATTTACAAAGAAAGAAATACCTGAATGAAGAGGTGGAAATTCTAGATGTGGAAGATTTGCAAGGTGTATCTGGATTGAAGGCTATACGCGTTGGGATTTTGTACCATAAAGGAGATTCAAGTGAAAAAAGAGTCACTTATGAAAGCTTAATAAAATCTTTGAATTAAAACTTATAGCCTAGAGAAAGTTGAAAAACTGCATTTTTTAGGTCGGTGGATAACGTTTGATTTTCGTTTTTAGGGATTTCAGATAATCCCAAGACATATCTTAATTGAATAAACAAGCCATTATTTAGTTCATAACTAGAACCTAAAGCAAAGCCGAAGTCAAAATTATTAATGTCATCTTTTATATCATTTTTTTCATTAAATACGGTTTCAGAACCACCTCCAATCTGCGAGAAAAAAGACCGGTTCTGTTCCACATTTGCATTTAGTATGTAACCTAGCTGTGGCCCAGCTTCAATGCTTAAGCTTTTATAAACTTGGTATTTGCCAAGAATAGCTAGGGTGATGTAATCCAAATTTAAATCAGAATCTACTTTTGCTCCATCAGCAGGTCTGTTATCATAAGCGTAATTTACTCCAACTTGAGAGTATAATAATTCCGTTTGTAATGAAAATTTATTTGAAAGAGATAATTCTGAAATAACTCCAGCGTGAAAACTAGTTCGGCTTTCGTCATATCCTATTTGCGAATTAGAGTCTGAAGCTTCTCCGTGGGCGCTAGCAAAATTGACTCCAGCCTTAATACCATAAGAGAAATCATTTTGTGAAAAGCAGGTTGTACTCAACAATAAAATCACAAATTGAATTAAATGTTTTTTCATAATAAGTTTATTCTGATTTTGATTTGAAAATTTACTCTACGCTGATCACATTTCTGTACCAGGAAAAGAAAGGCACTCTCCATCCGGCTACTTTTATTTTGTTGGTTTTGTCTAGGTGTATTTGATTTTGCACATCAGCGCTGTCAAATTTAAAATAAAGCCAACTATCGGTATTTTCAAAAACCTCTTCCTCACCATAAACCAGAAATTTACTTTCCATATCCTCACCGGTACCGGTTGTAATTCTCTCCTTATCACTTATTACGGCTTTGATGGTCTCTGAACTTAAATAATAACTTACAGGATAGCCAAAAATGAGAATAAGAACAATGACTAATATTAGTTTTTTCATGGATTTGATTTGTGTGAGTATTGGTTTTTATATTGGAATAGTCTTAAGTCAGATGACTTATAAGTAATAAGTTGAGTAGATGAAAAGAAATCAATAAGGTTGCTATTACATCATATAAAAAGCGATAAAAAAACTAACAACAGATATGATAATACCAGCCATAAATATAGTGTAAGTAATTCTGAGTAATCTGTATTTCCTCTCTAAAACTTTACCGAGTAGATAAAGGTCTTTCACCAAAGCTTCGTAAACATAATCTTTGTCTTTAAGGATTTCTTTTACGCCCCATAAGTAATTTTCGAAAGTCATTTTATGAAAATTACCAAAAAATAAGATGTTCACATCTCTTTTTTCGACCTGTTCTTTGGTGAATTCCCCAGACGTGACATTGGGTCTGGTTGATAAAATAGAAAGTATGATGGCGGCGACACTAAAACAAATCAAAATCAACGTAGGAATCATTAAATGCTGATTGCTTGGATTGTCCAACTTCGGAATAATATTCGCCAAGGCTAAAGAAATAATGATAGCATTTACAGACAATAGAATATTTGCCTTCGTATCTGCAATATCACTTAGTTTAAGGTGGTTTCTCAAAGTAGTTCTGAAGAGCGTTTGAATACTTCTCTCTGGATTGTCGTTTTTATATTGAGCCTTATACTTAGCTTTTAGTTTGTCCTTTTCTTTCTTTCTTTTAGTTTTTTCTTTTTCTTCAACAAGATTGATGAGGTTTTCCTGTTTGGCAGCACTCCAGTTTTTCACAGCAAAATCGGTATAATACTGATGCTTAAAGGAGAGCATTTCAATATTCAAATTCATCCATTCATCGGCATTGTAGTCTTGTCCGCGTAAACGCAATTCTTGTCTTAAAAGTTCGCTCACTTCTTTAAAATACTCTTTAGCAAAGTGAGAGCAATCTGCATCTTTAATTACTTTTTCGATTTCAGAAGTAGGCTGTGCTCCAATTTTTGTTACACCAATTGTTTTCTGTACAGATCCAATAATATCCTGAGGTACATCATTCGCCTCCAGAAACTCTCTGGCTATCTGCTTACTTTCTTCTTCATGTTGATTCTCAGAAACTGTATAACCTGTATCATGTAACCAAGCGGAAAGAAGAAGTATAAGTTTGTCCTCTTCATTTAGATTTTTTTGTTCAGCTAAATATTCAGCACTTTCAACAACTCTCTTGGTGTGATTGAAATTGTGATACACATATATATTAGATAACTTATCTTTGAATAATTGAAGTACAAAAGATTCAGTTTTTGAAATGAGATCTGTCATTTTCTGGAATTTTATCGACTACCAATTAAATTATTTTAAATGAAAAACAAATTAGTACTCATCGTATTTGGATTAATGTTTAGTGCATGTGCAACATACGAAGTTAAATATAAAAATTTAGAAAAATTTCAATCAACAGCTTACCCCGCAGACAAAAAACTTTCTCAACGTTTCTATCTAATTGGTGATACAGGTTACGAAAAACTAGAAGATGCACCACCTGGTATTTTAGCTTTTAAGGACTTTGCAAAATCTCTAGATACTCAAGATGATAAGGTCATCATTCTCGGAGATAATATTTATCCAGCAGGCCTTCCAAGCAAAGGAGAGGAAAACCGCAATCAAGCCAAAGAAATTATTGACAGACAAACGTCAAACCTTACCTTTTTTGAAGGTGATGTTCATTTTATTCCAGGAAATCACGATTGGTATTCTGAGGGGATACAGTCTTTAGAGAATCAAGAAAAACAAATCAAGAAAGTTTTGACAGACCAGGATGAACCCTGGTTGCCAAATCCCGGATGCGGACTATCATCTGTGGATATTTCAGATGATGTTCATCTTATTATTTTGGATTCACAATGGATTCTTGCTAACTGGGATCAAAATCCTCTGATCAATAGAAATTGTGATGAAATCAAAACTCTGGATCAATTCTACGAGGAATTTGAAACGGAACTGAAAAAAAATCAAAATAAAACTACACTTGTTGCTTTACATCACCCGCTTTATACCAACGGAGTTCATGGAGGGACTTATGAATTCTCAAAGCACTTGTTTCCATCACAACGAAAATTCCCTTTGCCTGGCTTAGCTTCTTTGGCTACTCTAATAAGGGTTTCCGGTGGAGTTTCAGTTCAAGATACGCAGAACAATCAATACCAATCTATGGTCAAACGAATTTCAGCAATAGCCAGTCGCTGGAATAGAGTGGTTTTTGCATCGGGACATGAACATAGTTTGCAATACATAGAGCATGATAAGATCAAGCAGATTGTTTCCGGATCTGGCTCCAAAAAGTCTTATGCTAAATTAGGGCTTGACGGAGTGTTTGCTTATCCGGGTTATGGTTTTGCAGTGTTTGATGTTTTTGATGATGGCTCTTCATGGGTCCAATTTTATTCTGCAGATAATAAAGAACCTGAACTTATTTTTCAAACAGAAATTTATGAAGGGGAAAAGAATTATGACCTGGAAAGTCTTCCTGAAAATTTCCCAGAAACAGTTACTACTTCAGTATATGAAGATGTAAAAACCGATAGAACAGGTTTTTATGAAAGCGTTTGGGGTCAGCATTACAGAGACCTGTACACTCGCCAGATCACAGTTCCCGTGTTGAAGATAGATACTGCTTACGGGGGTTTGGAGTCGATGCGAATGGGAGGTGGGATGCAAACCAATTCTCTTCGACTCAATGATAAAAACGGCAGAGAATATAATATAAGACAAATCAGAAAAGATGCTGTAAGATTGCTTCAGCAGTTTGTTTATCCTGATAAAAACCTGTATAATGAATTTGATGATACAGTTGTACAAGAAGCACTTCTTGATTTTCTGACCGCCGCCCATCCTTTTGGGTTCATGGCAATACCGGATTTATCCGATGCTATCGGGGTATACCACACCAATCCTCAATTGGTATATATTCCCAAACAAAAGGCATTGGGAAAATTTAACCAAGTA
Organism: Psychroflexus longus; assembly: GCF_020164595.1. GTDB lineage: Bacteria > Bacteroidota > Bacteroidia > Flavobacteriales > Flavobacteriaceae > Psychroflexus > Psychroflexus longus. Next base: position 62,698 of record NZ_JAIQZE010000009.1, on the reverse strand, counting down.
CACGGTAATCAATTATATATGATTGAAGAACGTCCAGAGGAGCATTGGATGGGTACTGATGTTTTTGGGAATCCCAATCATGATATTGTAAGCACTGCTGACATGATAGAGCGCTTGAGAAGGGATGAAAAATATAAGCTCGATGAATCCAATTATCTAAGGGCTCGATTATTTGATATGCTTTTAGGCGATTGGGACAGGCATGAGGACCAATGGCGCTGGTCCGAATTCGAACTTGAAAATGGTGATAGAATTTTTAAACCTATTCCTCGAGATAGAGATCAGGTTTTTGCCAATTTTGATGGTGGATTTTTTAATGTGCTGAGAACAATAAGTTCTGCTCCCAAAAAATTTCAACCTTACACTGGAGACATTGAGAATCTAAAAGGTTTAAATACTTCTGGCTTGAGTTTAGACAGAATGATTATCAGAAATGCTACCAAGGAAGATTGGGTTAAAGAAGCTAAATACATTCAAGAGCATTTAACAGATGAAGTGATTCAAAAGGCTTTTTCTAAACTACCGGAAGAAATCAACAAGGAAAAAACAAAAACCCTCATTTCAATTTTCGAATCTAGATTAGGTCATTTGGTAAATTATGCTGATCAGTATTATGACATTATAAGTGAAGTTTCGGTTTTAACGGCTACAGATAAAGATGACTTTATAGATGTCTATCGTCAGGAAAATGGACAAACAAGAGTGAAAATTATGCGGGATATAAAAGGTGACCGCAAAAACACAATTGTTGACAAAGTCTTTGATGATAGATACACCAAAGAAATATGGATTTATGGTTTAGATGATGAAGATACGTTTACTGTTTCTGGAGATTATCCAGCAAAAATTAAGGTTAGACTCATAGGTGGTCATGATAGTGATTTTTACGCTCTTAAAGCTGGAAAAAAAGTCAGAGTTTACGATCACAAAACTTTAGAAAATTCAATAGTAGAAAAGAAAGGAGGTCGAGTGATTAGAACCGATAATTATGTGGTCAATACTTTTGATAAAGATAGGAGTATCAACTGGACAAGTTCGTTTTTACCGCGTTTAGGCTTTAATCCAGATGATGGATTGTTATTTGGAGCTCAAGCGTCACTCGGTTATAATGGCTTTCAATTAAATCCTTTCACTTACAAACACAAAATTAAAGCTGGTATTTATACCGCAACCGGAGGCTTTGATGTAGGTTACGAAGGTGAGTTTGCTAACCTTATAGGTAAGCACAATCTTTTCACTTCTTTGGAGTATACAAGTCCAAATTTCGCCAGGAACTTTTTTGGCTTCGGAAATGATTCTGAATATTTTGATAATGATGTTGTAAGAAATTTTAATCGTGTAAAAATTAGAAAATTTGAATTTGAATTGGGTCTTCGAAGAGCATCGAAATATGGTAGCATTTTTGAAAATAAAGTTTCTTTTCAAAATTATGATGTAGAAAGAACTCAAGGCAGGTTTATAGACTTAGTAGGTGATGAGTTGCTCAGCAATAATCCAATCTTCTTTGATTCAAAAAACTTTGTTTCTTACCAATCGTCTTATCAGTATCACAGTTTTGATGATGAACTTAATCCAAAACGGGGTATGGATTTCAAAGTTGAACTTGGAGCTACAATGAATACTAAAGACGTAGATAAGCATTTTGTTTTTCTGAATCCGCATTTGGAGTTTTATAATGCTATTTCAAATGACCAGAAATGGGTATTAAGAACCAAAGCTACTTCTCAATTGATCTTTAATGATGATTATGAATTTTATCAGGGAGCAATTCTAGGAGCCAGAAATGGGCTAAGAGGTTTTAGAAGAGATCGATTTATAGGAAGAGAAAGTCTGGTCGGTAATATAGATCTAAGACACAGTTTCAATCCAATTAAGACGAGTTTCATTCCGCTTCAGTTTGGAATCTTTGGAGGTTTTGATGTTGGTAGAGTATGGTCCGACGTTCCAGAGTCCAATCAGTGGCAAAACGATTATGGTTTAGGTTTTTGGGTGAATGGCGCTGATTTGTTTTCGGGCACTTTCAATTTCTTCCATAGCGACGACGGATTTTGGTTTTCTTTCGGCTTTGGAGCAAAGTTCTAAACTATTTTCTTGATCACTCTCAAGTTGTGTGAATAGCGACCGCTTTCAACATTGAAGATACCAGAGTGATCTATCCTATCTATTCGGACTTGTCCATGGGCGTGAATGATATAATTATCTTTCATCATAATCCCAACGTGAATTATTTTCCCTTCTTCATTATCAAAAAAAGCAAGGTCACCTGGCTCACTTTCTTCGATAAATGAAAGCGCCTGACCTTGCTTGGCTTGTTCATAAGCATCTCGGTATAATTGGATACCACTTATTTTGTAAACCATTTGTACAAATCCACTGCAATCTATTCCAAATGGAGATTTCCCACCCCATAAATAGGGAGAATTCAGATAAAGCATGGCAGTATCTACTAAATGGTTTTTTGTGTAATTTTTATTAATGGCTCCATCAAACTGATGTCTAAGAAGTGTTGAGGAGTGAATCGAAGACCCAATACAAACGGGCATTAATTGTCCATTTGCGGTAGTCATTAAACTCAATAAATCTGTAGAATATTCATTCTTTTTATGGAGGTTTTTGAAATTTTCTTCATCAATTTCAAAAGCCTGTTTTTTATCCAACCAGCCCTCATAATTGTCAAAAGCTATACGAATTTTAAGCCATTTAGGTTGTGTTTCGATTACTTCAAAATGATCTCCATAAAGTAGCTGAGTAACCATTTCTGAAGAGTCGCTTGCTTCTGCTCTCACAGGAACAACACTTAGGGGACAAATTCCGTATAGCATTTGGACAGATTGAAAAATTAGCGTTCTAAAATCATAGCAGAAGCACCACCGCCTCCGTTGCATATTGCTGCAGCACCAAGTTTAGCATTATTTTGCTTCATTATATTTATGAGTGTAATTAGAATTCTAACACCAGAACAACCTAAGGGATGACCTAAGGAAACAGCGCCTCCGTGTATATTAACTTTTTTAGGATCAAGTTCTAGAAGTTTTGTATTGGCAATTCCGACGACGGAAAAAGCTTCATTGAATTCAAAATACTCGATATCCTCTTTCTTCAGATTAGCTTTTTTAAGGGCAATTGGTAAAGCTTTAGCCGGCGCAGTTGTAAAACGTTCAGGTTCTTGAGCTGCATCTGCGTAACTTTTTATGGTTGCTAAAATTTCAAGTCCTAGCTCTTCAGCTTTTTCTCTTGTCATCAACACAACAGCTCCAGCACCATCATTTATTGTAGAAGAATTGGCTGCAGTAGCCGTACCATCTTTACTAAAGGCAGGTCTTAGTTTACTTATTTTATCAAGTTTAATATTTTTAAACTCCTCATCTTCCTTCATGATTACAGGTTCACCACGACGTTGATGAATTTCAACAGGTACTACTTCATCATCAAATTTACCTTGCTTCCATGCTTCGGCACTTCTTCGGTATGATTCCTTTGCAAATTCATCCTGCTCTTCTCTCGAAATATCATGCTCTGTAGCACAAAGATCTGCACAAGTTCCCATGGCATTATTATCATAGGCATCTACAAGGCCATCGCGTTGCAATCCGTCCACCATTTGAGCTGGTCCGAATTTTTGACCGTTTCTTAAGTGAAGGTAATGGGGAATCATACTCATGTTTTCCATACCACCAGCAATAACAATTTCTGCATCACCTGCAGCTATTGCCTGTGCAGCTTGTGATACAGCTTTCATTCCACTAGCGCAAACTTTGTTGATCGTTGTACATGGCACAGTATCTGGAATTCCAGCACCTATGGCTGCCTGTCTTGCAGGAGCCTGACCATTGTTGGCTTGTACCACATTTCCCATAAGAACTTCATCAACAAGCTCTGGTTTTAGATTGATTTTTGAAAGTGCACCTTTTATAGCGATCTCACCTAACTTTGTTGCAGGAATTGAAGCCAAGCTCCCAAGAAAACTCCCGATTGGTGTTCTTGCAGCACTTACTATAACGATATCTTTAGACATAAATTTGAAATTTTTGTTTGAGCGAATTTAAGAATTTTAACTCAATCGTATGAGTTTAAACTACACGTTAAATATTTTTTGTGAAGACACACTTCTTGATGCCTCTTGAATTTATTATCACCAAAACTATTGAATCCAGATAGAGACTCGAACCATTTAATTTTATATTTTTGAACAACATTTAGTTATGAAAAACCTCCTAGACAAACTTTACAGAAATCAATCTATCATCTTTAAGTTTTTTCTTTTAGCTATTAGTGTATTTCTTATTGTTTATTTTTTCCCAACAGGTGGCCAGTTCAAATATGAGATTATCAAAGGAAAGCCATGGCAGTATGAAAATCTTTATGCTCCTTTTGATTTTGCAATTCTAAAATCTGATGAAGAGATCGCTGCAGAGAAGTCTAGAATAAGAAAAACCCATATTCCTTATTTCCAATATGACGTTTCTACTGCTGAAAGTGTAAAAAATAATTGGCAGGAAAAACTTGATATTTCTCAGGATTCACTTGTAAAATCCGATCAAAAAGCTACTGAATTCATTTCGAAAACTCTAGATGAGATTTATCAGAATGGGATACGAATTCAAGATGGAGATGATAATAACTATTCCATAATATTCCTCATCAAGAATAAGCAAGTTGAAGAATTGTTATATAAGGATCTTCTTACTCAACAAGACTTAAAGCCTTTTCTGATTTCTAAAATTGAAGGGAACAATTTATCAAATTTAAAAAATGAGCTTTTAGAAATATTTTTTGAAGTTTTAGAAGTTAATGTCGAGTATGATGAAGAGCTTAATCAAAAGCAGATTCAATCAAAATTTGAACAAATCTCCTACACCAGAGGACGGGTGACCAAGGGCAGTAAAATAATTGCCAAAGGTGAGATTATAGAGGGAGAGAAGCTCAGAATGTTGAATTCCCTAAAATACGAGTATGAGTCACAAAGCTTGGAGTCTTCTGCGTTTGTAGTAGTGATCACTGGCTATACTTGTCTTGTTGGACTTTCTTTATTAATGTTGCTGTTGTTTATAAGACAATACAGACCAGACATTTATGACAATAACAATAAAATTACCTTCATATTTTTTAATATTCTGTTTCTTGTTTTCCTTACCTTATTGGTGCTAAGACTGGATACAGATTATGTTTACGTAGTTCCGTTGTGTATTCTGCCGTTGACTTTGAAGGCGTTTTTCGATGCGCGACTCGGTCTTTTTACTCACATGATTACTGTTTTGATTCTGGGTCTTATCGTACCCGATAGTTTTGAGTACATGTTCTTACAAATTATAGCTGGTATAGTTACCATTTTGACAGTTTCAGAATTATATAAAAGAGCTAATTTATTTATATCTGTTGTTCAAATTACGTTGGTTTATATTTTCGCTTACTTCGCTTTTAACATGATTAAAGAAGGAAGTATTGCTGAAATTAATTACAATAATTTTATTTATTTCCTCCTTAGTGGAGTAGGCTTACTTTTCGTTCAGCCTTTGATTTATGCTTATGAAAAGATTTTCGGTCTAATATCAGATCTTTCGCTTTTAGAACTTTCGGATACCAATTCCAAATTACTAAAAGAACTTGCCAATGTTGCTCCGGGAACTTTTCACCATTCTTTGAACGTGGCCAACCTTGCAGAAGCGGCCGCTAATGAAATAGGAGCTAATTCGTTACTCATTCGCGTTGGAGCTTTATACCATGATATTGGTAAAATGAAAAACCCTATCTATTTTACTGAAAATCAAACGACTTCCGTTTCCCCTCATGATGAACTTTCACCTCGGGAAAGTGCAGAAGTGATTATCAATCACAGATTGGAAGGGATCGAAATTGCAAAACGTAGGAATCTTCCAGATAGAATCATCGATTTCATAAGGACTCACCACGGGACGACTACAGTTTATTATTTCTATGCCAAGCAAAAAGAAGACGACGAAGGAGAGGAGATTACTGATAAAAAAGACTTTAGATATCCTGGTCCTATTCCTTTCAGTAAAGAAACGGCGATTTTGATGATGTGCGACTCTGTAGAGGCAGCAAGTAAATCGCTTAAAGAACCAAATACGCAGCTTATTGATGATTTTGTAGAAAAAATCATCAATAAGCAAATTCAAGAAGATCAATTTATAAATGCTAATATTACCTTCAAAGAAATTCAATCTATTAAAAAGATTTTGAAGGCTAAATTGAATAATATTTATCACCTTAGAATTGAATATCCAGATTAATATGAAATCCATCGTTATCGCCATAGACGGCCATTCTTCAACAGGAAAAAGTACCGTAGCTAAAAAGCTTGCCAGTGAACTGGGGTACAAATATGTGGATACTGGAGCTATGTACAGGGCAGTGACGCTTTTTGCGATGAGAAACAATTGGATTGTGGATGGGGAAGTCGATGATTCAAAACTCATTGATCACCTTCCTGAAATCAAAATTAATTTTGAATACAATCCTAAAGCTGGCAGCAATGATGTTTTACTGAATGGCGAAAATGTTGAAAAAGAAATCAGGACCATGGAAGTTTCAGGAAATGTCAGTTCTGTTGCTAAAATTGATGAGGTGAGAGAAAAACTAGTTCAAATTCAAAAGGAACTTGGAGAAGAAAAAGGGATTGTGATGGATGGCAGAGACATCGGTAGTGTAGTATTTCCTGAGGCAGAGCTTAAAATTTTCATGACTGCTAGTGCAAATATTAGAGCTCAGCGTCGTTATAATGAACTGAAAGAAAAAGGAGAAGACATTAACTTTGAAGAAGTTCTAAAAAACGTCCAGCACCGTGACGATATCGATTCCAATAGAAAAAACTCGCCGCTCATACAGTCGGAAGACGCAATCAAAATTGATAACAGCAATCTATCTCAAGAAGAGCAATTTGCAAAAATTTTGAATTTGGCGAAGGAAAAAATGATATCAGCTTAATTCATTTTTAAAATTAAGTCAATAAGGCGATTGCTGTAACCTCTTTCGTTATCATACCAGCCAATTAACTTGATTAAATTTCCACCAATAACAGAAGTCATTTCAGCATCAAACACACAGGAATAAGGATTTCCTACTATATCAATACTGACCAAAGGCAACTCAGAGTATTCTAAAATTCCTTTCAAATGAGTTTCTGAAGCCTTCTTAAAAAGAGCATTTACCTCTTCAATAGTAGTTGAAGTTTTCACATTTAAAGTCATATCCGTCAATGAACCATTAGGAACAGGAACGCGTATTCCACAACCTCCGATAACCTCGCTTAAGTCTGGAAAAATTTTCGTCAGAGCTTTTGCAGCACCGGTTGTTGTCGGTATAATAGATTGCGAAGCTGCTCTTGCGCGTCTCAAATCCCGATGAGGTTTATCATGCAAACTCTGATCAGAAGTGTAGGAGTGAACTGTAGAAATGTATGCCTGTTCCACTTCAAAAGCATCGTGAATCACTTTTAGCATAGGAGCTGCATTGTTGGTGGTACAAGAGGCATTTGAAATCATGACATCATCTTCTTCCAGAACCCAGTCGTTTACTCCCAAAACCACCATTTTTACAGAATCATCGCTAGGAGGAACACTCAAAATCACTTTTTTGGCTCCTGCTTCAAGATGATGTTGTAGTTGAGTCTTGGTTTTAAATTGACCTGTACATTCTATAAGGGTCTCCACATCGAATTTGCCCCAATTTAAGTCTTCAAGTTTTGGAATATTGACAAGCGGAAACAGCTTTCCTTCCACCAGAACACCTTCGTCGTTGTAACTGACTTTAAAAGGAAATTGACCGTGAACGCTATCGTATTTCAACAAATGTGATAATGTTCTCGCATCAGCAAGATCGTTGATGGCAACGATTTCAATTTGTGGGTGCTGATATAACAAACGAAAAAGGCTTCGACCGATACGACCAAAGCCATTAATTCCTACTCTTATTTTTTTACTCATTCTTATTCAAGATGTTTGTGGGCTTTGTAAGAAGATCTTACCAAAGCAGAACTTTCAACATGACGGAAACCTAATTCTTTTCCGATGGTTTCATATTTTTTAAATTGTTCTGGAGTAATAAATTCTTGTACTGGCAGATGTTGTTTACTTGGTTGTAAATATTGACCTATAGTTACAACATCTACGTCTACGCTCCTCAAATCTTTTAGAGTTTGAATCACTTCTTCCTCTTTTTCACCAAGTCCGAGCATGATTCCAGATTTAGTTCTTTTGATGCCCTGAGCCTTAAGATATCTCAAAACCTCCAAACTTTTATCGTATTTAGCTTGAATTCTTACTTCTCTGGTTAAACGTCTTACCGTTTCTATGTTATGAGAAACCACTTCAGGAGCTACTTCAATAATTCGATCTATGTTCCTGGTATTTCCTTGAAAATCAGGAATTAGTGTCTCTAAAGTAGTGTTAGGATTCATTCTTCTAATGGCATTTACTGTTTCAGCCCAGATAATAGAACCCATATCCTTAAGGTCATCCCTATCTACAGAAGTCACAACTGCATGTTTTACTCCCATTATCTTGATGGATCTTGCTACTTTTTCTGGCTCATCCCACTCCACATCTTCTGGTCTGCCAGTTTTTACACCGCAAAATCCACAGGAACGTGTACATATATTTCCAAGTATCATAAATGTAGCAGTACCTTCTCCCCAACATTCCCCCATATTTGGACAGCTTCCAGAGGTACATATTGTATGCAGGTCATATTTATCTACAAGATTCCTTAAGTTTCTATATTTCTTACCAGTAGGTAATTTTACACGCAACCATTTAGGTTTACCCGTTCTGGTTGTGGTTTTATTCTCGGTAGTCGTTTTATTTTTCTCTAATACTGCAGTCTCCATAATTTGCAATTTTGTACAAATGTAAGAAATAAAGAATAGTTTAGCTTCAGATTGCACCTCACAGACATCCAAAAACGGGAAATCTAAGACAAATTTAACCTAGGTTGATTTTTTCCTAATATCCCTGATTTTTTCTTCTGAATTTGCCATAGATAGATGAAAGAAGTAGAACAGTTTGGCCTAAACTCATAAGTAACTTTTAAGCTCCAGCTACTGAAAAATATATCATAAGAAAATGACTGAAACTTCCGAGCATCACAAATACATGCCATATCACATGATTAAAAGGGATAGATGTTTTGACATAAAAAAAAATTCCAACGGTATAAAAAAAGCCTCCAAGTAAAAGCATTGAAAGCTCAACTAATGAAAAGTTTTCAACAACTGCAAAACCATCAAAAATGATAAGCCAGCCCATAAGAAGGTAGAGCAGGAGCGATATTTTCTCAAATTTCCCAGTAAAAAAAAGTTTTAGAATTGTACCTAAAACGGCAATACCCCATACGGCATAAAATAGTAATTCTCCATGGCTATTTTTCAAAAGCGTAAGCACAACGGGACTATAGGTTCCAGCAATAAGGAAGTAAATACTAATGTGATCCAGAACTCTCAATCTTCGTTTTAATCTGCCATCCGAAACGTAATGATAACTCGTAGATGCTGCATAAAGTAAGACCAAAGACAACGCATAAAGAATTATACCTAGTGTAAGATAGTTTTCACTAAATTCAATCGTAAAAAATAATATACCAACACCAATACAAGCCAATAATAATCCAACTCCATGCGTAAGTGTATTCCAGAATTCTTCTTTTTGGGTTTGTAAAACTTCCATTGTAGGGTATGAGTCTTTGAATTTGCAAAGCTAACTCAATAAGTGATTTCATTAAAACTTCAATAGAAGATCATAATGAGATTAAAGAAATCAACTAATAAAGCTTTAAGTGAGTCTAGTAAGTGAAACAACCACAACGGTCCCTTCTGAAACGCTCCTTTGCCCTGAAATTGATCATGAACGAATGAATTCCACCATTGTATTGAGCAAAAGTAGTAATGGATGTATCATATGAGTATCCTGCCATGATCTGGTCAGTTATCCTTAGACCAATAAACGCTCCAGCAGTCACGTTATGCTCATAGTTGGCACTTGCGTAAATTTTATCTTTCCAGTCTAGGTTAAAAGAAACCAGGGCGCTGTAGGGAGCACCGTTAGCAACTCTAGCAAGGACAGTTGGTTGCAGATAGACTTCTCGTTCTAGTTCAAATCTGTAACCAGTAGTTAAATAATAATTTGGTGTCGTGTTCGCTAATGTGTTTCTAAATTCATCTATATAGCTGGTTGTTAAAAAATTTGGAATGGAAACGCCTACAAAAAAGTTTTCTCTGTGTAAAAAAATCCCTGTTCCAAAAATTAAACTAGTTCTTGACAAATCACCAAATGGATTACCAAACTCATTTGGATCTTCTATAGATAGTAATGAGTAATCTATAGCATAGTTATTTACTCCAAGTTTTATTCCTGTAGATAAAAGCCAGTTTTGAGAGAGCCTTAAGTGATAAGCTATATTTCCAACCACTCTATTTTCTGTACTCGCTCCAATTTTGTCACTCATAATATCAAATCCAGCTCCAAGGTTTGTGAGTCCTATTCTATCGTGGCCTGTCAAAATTAGTGTTTCTGGAGCCCCATCAAAACCAACCCACTGGGAGGTATAAAATCCTGTAGCACTATACCCATCAGAACTTCCTGCATAGGCAGGATTATAAATTAGGGGCGCAAATACAAAATTTGATAACTTCACATCCGTTTGAGCTTTGGCAAAAAAACCAAGACTCATACAAAGCAGGAGTGTTATGTTTTTTAGAAAGTTCATCATCTGTTATTATTATCAATTTGTACAAAACCTTTCTTGGTGTCATTTCTACACGGCGATTCATAATTCAATATGTAGAAATAAGTTCCTGTCGGTAAAAAATTTCCTTGACTGATTGTCCCTTCTACATTTGAGGCTCCTTTAAACGAATTATCTGTATTATTATATCCTGTTGTTTCCCAAACTAACTTACCATAGCGATTATAAATTTTCATTTCATTATTTGGAAATAAATCGATGTTGACAACATTTAGTTTTTCATTAAAACTATTCCCATTTACGGTGATGAAATTATTTACATCTATAATGCCTTCAATGATATTGACATCAACCCTTAAGAAATCACTGCTCAGACAACTCAGGCTAGCATCAAAATTTCTAGCGTATAAGGTTGTACTCGCCGTTATTAGATAATCTTCTGGTAGAGCTGCAGTATCGCTTGGCGATAAATACCACTTAATATCCATACCAGAAACACTGAGATCACTGACGGTGGGCTGGTCTTCAATGCAAAATTCTTGGTAAGCATCACCTGTTGGTGGAGCAATATTATTTATAAAGTCTTGTTCTATTTCAATTTTTAAAACCTGCATGCACCCATTGTCGTCCATAACTTCAATATCATAGCTGCCAGGAGAAAGACCATCAAAAAGAAAAGTTGAATCATCAGAACCAACAGATCCAAAATTGGAAGAGTAAGGAGGCGTACCGCCTTCAACAAATAAGGTTATGGTTCCATCATCAATTCCAAAACAGTTAGCTAGGGTGGTATTATAATTTACATCCAACACTTCCGGTTCAGTAATTTCCTGAACTAAATTGATTGAACAACCGCTCGCATCTGTGACATTCAAGGAATAAACTCCTTTATCGAGATTATTTAGGACGGGTTCAGAACTAGTAAATCCATCTGGACCTGACCATTGATAATTATAAGAGCCATTTGCAAATTTTCTTCCGCCCTCAACATCTACGCTTATAAAACCATCTGATGCATTGAAACAGCTTATGTTATCAGAAGTATAGTCTCCTACTAAAGCATCAACACCTTCTATTTCAACATCAATGGATATTTCACAATTATATTTATCAGTAATATTTGCAGTATAAGACCCAGGTTGCAACTGACTCAATTCTTTGCCGGATGCTCCATTGTTCCACTCTACATTGTAAGGAGCAGTTCCTCCTTCAATATCTAGTGAAATTTGACCATCTTCGCTGAAGGCGCAGGTCTCATCTCGGGAGCTAACCTCAATTTTGATAGGATCTGGCATGATCAACTCTACATCTTTTGAAGCAATGCAGGTAAGATTATCATATACATCCACACTATAAGAACCAGGACCAACACCAGTAAGATTTTTTTCTGTTGAAATGACTTGATTTACAGCGTTCTTCCATTCATATTGATAAGTAAATTCGTTTGGTCCTGTTTGCAAAGGTGTTCCTCCTTCTACAGAAATATTGATGAATCCATTAAATTCATCTCCTACAGTTTTAGAAGTTTCGTTTTTTGGAATGCTAATTTCATCCGTGCAAACTATGGCTGATTTTTCATGAACTTCGATTTCTATTGGAGCAGGTTCTGTGACTTCAAAATCTTTAACAACGGTGCAGTTATTTTGGTCTGTAGCAATGACTGTATAGTAACCTGCGCCGATATTTTCTAAATCTTGTGTTGTAGCAACCAGCATTCCGTCTTTTAGCCAAGAATAGGAGTAGTTCCCAGTGCCCCCAGTTAAAGAAATAAGAATTTTACCGGTAAATTCCCCATGGCATTGGATGTTTAGTACGGCATCTTCCGTGACAATAAGTTCTTCTGGAGCCTCAATTTCATAGCTGAAATTATAAACACAACCAAACCCATCTGTAATTTCAAGATCGTAAGTTCCTTGTCTTAAATTGAAAATATCTTCTTGATTGGAACTAAACCCGTTAGGACCAGTCCAATTATATCGGTAAGATTGATTAGCAGATATTGGCGTACCACCACTTGGACTTATTTGTATACTACCATCGTTTGCATCAAAACAGCTCGTTTGATTTCCATTGAAATTTGAAATGACCGCATTGTCAATCACCTCAGAAGGGACACTAATTGTGAACTGGGTGGTGCTTTGTCCACAAGGATCGCCACTAAAACTACTTTCTGATGTTACAGTAATGACAGCTGTTTGTGTTACACCAGTTGTATTCGTTGCAGTGAAGACCGGTATATTTCCAGTTCCATTAGCTGCAAGACCTATTTCTGGATTTGAATTTGTCCATTCATAAGACGTAATCATTGTTGGAGCAGTTGTTGAAAAGTTAATTCCACCAATCTCATCTCCTCTACACACCTCAATATCTTCAATAGGATTTATTTCAGCAAAAGGAACTACTATCAAAGTTGCAGGGTCAGAAACCACTGGTCCACAACTTGAATTATCAAAACTTACCACTGCATAATAGAATTGCTCACCAGCTACATCAGTTGGAGGTAGAAATGTAGGTTGGTTGGCGCCAGCAATAGCTGTACCCCCAATGTTACTACTTTCATCATTTTCAAACCATTGATAAGTCGGTGTTCCAAGGCTAAAGTTTAAATTAACCGATAATAAATTCGGTATTGCATTCAGACATAGTTCTTCCGACTGTGGTTGCTGATTGATTACCGGTTGTGGTTCAACTCTTATTCTTGCTGGAATACTTATAGTTTCACATCCTGCTGCCTCTTGAGAAATAACAACATAATAAAATAATATTCCTTCCTGATCTGTTGGAGGGGTGAAGCTAGAATTAGTTTCATCAGTAATCTCAGTACCAGTTGTCGTGTCTGCTGTAGTATTTACATACCATTGATAATTGAATGGTCCAACCCCACCAGAAACTTCAACGTTTAATTCGCTTGCAGGTGCATTGAGACACAATTCTTGGTTATCCAATGGTTGAACATCGATTACAGGATCTTCTAGTACCTCAACTTCAGAAACCTGACTAATCACATCTCCACATTGATCTCCTTCTGGACTTACGACTACATAAAAGAAATAAGTACCTGGAATATCAAAAGCGGGTGGGAGGTAGGTCGCATCTGTAGCTCCAGGAATTTCTGTTCCTCCGGCATTTGTTGGTGTTGTATTTCTAAACCACTGGTAAGTAGTTGAGGTGGATTCTCCACTTTCTAAACTTACGCCTAAAGGGGATATCTGTCCACCTTCACAAATCGTTTGAAAAGATTGTGGTTCTTCTTGAATAAGACCAGAGCTTTCAACAATAACTTCCACAGTAAAAGGATCTCCAACACAACTTCCAGATCGGGGAGTCACTGTATAAGTTAGGGTTGCAATATTTTCTGATGTATTTGTAACATTTTGACTGATTTCAGTTTGAGCCGAAGTCTCTGCAGCACCACCGGTAATTGCACCTGCAGGAACGCTTACAGGTTCTGTCCAGGTATAGGTAGTATTTACAGGTACTATATTGTTTCCTGTGTCTGAAGGGATAATAGAGAAGGTTCCACCTGTACAAATGCTCTCGGTAATTGGTTCAATAAAAGGTTTAGGCTCTACGATAACTTCAATAAAAAACGGCTCTCCAAAACATCCGTCATTTTCTGGCGTAACCTCATAAGTAACGACTACTTCTTCACTGCTGTTGCTTACGAGCGTTTGAGAAATTTCAGATTGTGGTGTTGTTCCTTCTGTTATGCCAGTAATTGTTCCTGGTATGGATACCGTAGGGGTTCCCCATGTGTATTGAGTTCCCGCAGGCACTCGGTTCGGTAAAATATCTTCAGGATCGACAATGAAATCTTCGTCGCTACAGATATTAAGGTTTATATTTTCAATGAAAGGTTCTGGTTTCACTTCGACATTTACTAAGAAAGGTTCACCTTCACAACCATTTAAATCCGGAGTTACTGTATAGGTAACGGTCGCAGTTTCACTGGTTATGTTTGTTAATTGCTGATCAATAGAAGTGGTGGGTAGAGATTCTGCAGTGGATCCTGTAATTGAACCTGCAGGATTCACAACTGGGAGGTCCCATTTATAAGTAGTTCCTGGCGGAATTTGATTTCCAGAAAAACTTTCATCAGGAACAATTGATAAACTTTCATCACTACAAACCTCAAGATTGATGTCTTGAACGACAGGCATATCATCAAAATTGACAGTTACTTTAAATGGATTCCCTTCACATCCTCCTAAAATAGGAGTTACTGTATATTCAATGGAAGCTGCATTAGTTGTAGAGTTTTCAATTGGCTGAGAAATACTGGTTTGTTCATTTATTTCGTCAGAACTTCCTGTTATTGATCCGGCAGGAGTTATAGATGAAACTTCCCAAGTGTAGGTCGTTCCAGTTGGTACAAAGTTTCCACCACCAGAGGTTGGCGTGTAATCAAATACATCTCCATTACACAAATCTATCGACGTGTCAAGAATAATAGGAGCAGGATTAACTGTGATGGTGAATGTCTCTGAGACTCCTTCACAACTGGTGCTGCCAGATTTGACGAATGGAGTGACAGTAACTGTAGCGATTATTGGGTCTTCAGTTAAATTCTCTGCTGTAAAACTTGGAAGGCTTCCTGTTCCTGAAAGTGGTGTCAACCCAATATTAGTGTCTATTTCCCATTCAAAATCAGTGGTGTTTGCTGTATTTGGCGAACTAAAACCAATTTCAGAAATCTCTTCGGTATTACATACTTCTAAATCTGGGATTGGTTCTACTTCACCAAGAGGAAGTACTTCTATTTCCACTGTGTCTGTTGTAGCTGGACAAGAACCAGCAGGATCGTCTGAAGTGATAGTTAAGGTAATAATACCAGTAAATCCAGCAGGAGGGGTGAAATCTGTAGATGGATCTGTTGGATCATCAAATGTGCCTCCATCCGAAGAAGTCCAGGTGATGCTGGATGCAGCACCTCCAAAACTACCATTGAGACTGATAGTACTATCTACGCATATAGGGTCATAATTTCCAGCGTCTACTTCTGGTCCACTGTTTACAGTCACTGTATGAGTGTCACTAGCTTCAGAGCATAGCGTTCCAGAATTGTCTGAGGTAAGCGTGAAAGTAATAGTTCCAACATAGCCAGCTGGTGGAGTATATGTAGGATTAAGTCCACTAGCATCTGTGGCAAAAGTTCCACCTGTAACACTTGCTGTCCAATCACCAAGCCCTGTTCCGCCTGATATGGTTCCATCCAATACAATTTCCTCATCAACACAAACTTCTGCTGGGCCATCTGCCTGAACATCTACAGGAGGTAATACTTCTATGTTTCCTGTATAAGTATTGGACCCGCATTCGTTGGTCACTGTTAAATCATAAGTATAATTACCTGGAGTATTATAAGAAATAGAGGGGTTAGGATCAGTTGAGTTTGCGATGGATGCTGGAGGAGAAGCCCCAAAATCCCAAGAATAAGTAGTTCCTACAGAGGTATAACAATCATAAACTATTGGGTCTATAGTAAAAGGTTCGTCCTGACAAACCACGAGATCAGCTAGTTCAGCTTTAGGCTTGTCTTTTATGGTGATGACTCTCTCAAAAACATCATCTCTACAGTTCTCTCCAGGTAAAATACTTTCTACAAAAACCTCTAACCGGATGGTGTAAATCCCTGGTGCATTAAATTGAAATTCTGGTTCAAAATCTTCAGGACCAGTTCCATTTGCAAATTCCCATGTTGGAGTTATAGGAGAACCAGATGGGGGACAGTCAGAATTTTCCCGTTCTACTTTCCATTCGTATTTTGGTGTAATACCGCATCCATCGGCCTGAGAGGTGTTTGTGGTAGATACAATTTGGTTGTCTTCAAAACAAGCTTCATCCTCACTTACTGTAAATTCTGATATCACTTCTGGTATAATGCATATATCTTTGGTGATTCTACTCTCACCACAAACGTTACGAGTAACTAAGGTGACTTCATAAACTCCTGGTGTATCAAAAATAACTCCGAGTACATCAGAACCTTGATTCCAATCTGTCCAGTCAATAGGATTTCCATTATCATCACCAATATTTCCATTAGCTATCGTTGTTCCTCCTACAGGACTTATTTCCCAGTATTTACCATATTTAGAATTACATTCACTTTCTGAGGTGTTTTCACCACCAAACGAATCATCAGTAAAATTAACTAGAGAGTTCACACAGGCTATAGGAGCGGGGACAATAAAATCAGCTTTAGTGGGTTCAGAAACTCTTATAGGTCCTACAGAGTTGAAATTTCCAGAAGTATCACATGGATTAGTGGCTCTTACAGTTATTGAAAAAGAATTGGGGGTTGGACTATTGTTTACCGTAGAGCTAACTCCACATGATGTGCTTGAAAAAGTATGTGTATAGGGTAAAGTAATATCGGCACCAATAGCTAAAGTATCTGAATCTATAACTATAGGAGCAGAACCATCATTTATATTAATTGTATACCTATTTCCAGGTTGATTATCTGTGATTTCAATACTGTAATCATATTTATTTGGTAAGCAATGATTATTTCCTGACAATTTAACACTTACAGATGGTGGAGTGTCCCCAACAAAAACTCTAAATATTGATGTTTCTGGGTTACTACCTGGAAGAGTTACGGTATATTTTATTGAGTATAATCCATTTGTATAGGAATGATCTTCAACTTGTGAACTGCTAGTTCCATCTCCCCATTCAAGTAGGAAAGTTGTGCCAGCAGGATAAGAACCTTCATTGGGGTCTTCAAATTTAAAATTACCTGAACCAACGTTTGTACATCTTAAAAATGTTTTTGTACCATTTTGGAAATCAACTCCATAGCCTGAAAATCCTCCTAAAGTATTTGTAATATCTAATTCTGGTGGTGCAAATGCAGACTTTGGCTGGTCGGTAAAAATTTCAAAAAAAGATTTGGGAACATCTTCTCTTTTTTCTGATTTACCTTTTCGCAACTCTGTATTTGCTGAGGCCATTTCGGTATCAGAAATGGAATTGCTATCGGAAAAGTTGTATACAGCTATCCCAACTAAAAGTGAACATCCAATTAAAAATGTAGAGAGTAGTTTTGTTTTCATTAGCTGTAGTTTTCACAAATTATTTACGGGGATGATTTCTTAAGGTTCACTTAAAACCCGCAAATAACGTGTAGAACTTAAACTACAATAATAGAAACAATAATTAAGATATTAAAGCAATATTAATGAAATTAAAAAGTGCTAATTATAAAAATGGCTTTCAATTTAATTTAATCAATTGATTTTCAATTGATTGAATTAAATGTTAAAAAAGCAAATTAAAAATAAATAACGCAATAATAATATATAAAAATAAAAATATTAAGGAACTTGTAGGGATATTACAATGAAAAGTTAATTACCACTCATTGTTTTCTTTGGTGATGTAACGGTAGAGGTTTGAATTCAAATTGTTTATAAATGCAGTAATTATAGATCGACTTTCTAGTAAATCTCTTTTGATAACATCATCTTTGATTAGATCTACATTACTTATCACCCTATATTCAGTGTAATATTTATAATATAATGCTCTTACTTCAAATCTGTATTTTTGATCTCTAAGAGAAATTTTGATATCATATTTCAGGTCCGTAGGTAGATTTTTTATTTTCAAAAATCTTATCGATTTCCCTGAAATTAGAAATGAATCTTCAGAAAGCTTTGAATTTAGAAGTGTAGATTCATTAAAATAACTGTTTATCCAGCTTCTTAAATCATCTTCAAGCTGAACTTTATCTTTATCTGCAACATCAACCACAACAGCTTTGGGGAAGTTGTAATTATCAAAATCGAACTTTGGCAAATCTTTGGTTTGGCTAGATGAATTGAACGAAATAAAAACTACCACTACTAGTAAGTAAACTTTTGCCATAAATTCTAATTGTTAAGATTGTAAATTTAAACATATATGTTGTAAGTGTTGCAGATATTAATTATTAGATAATTATTTAACGCCTGTGAATCTTGTAATATATGCTTTTCCCTTGTGAAAATTACCTTCAGTTAAGTCTATTTCCAGATCTTCTCCATGGCTTTCAGACAACTCTTTAAAATCATTTTTAATGGATGCTAAGTCGTACAGTAATTCTTTATTTTTTGGACCTCCAGACTTGTATTGTTTCTCCAACTGTTGGGGATGAAAAGCTTCTAAAATAATTTTGCCTCCGGCCTTTAAAGATTTGATGGCATTTTTGTGAAGTTTTATTCTTACTTCCGGTTTCACATGTGCGTAAATTAATACGATAAGATCATATTTTCCAGTTTCAAAATTATAATCTTCTACTTTACTCAAATCATAAGTAATTGAAACTTGCTTTAAATTACATAATTTCAGTGCCTTTTCTTTTCCTGCTTCAGAAAAGTCAAAAGCATCAACTTGCCAGCCTTTTTCAGCTAAATAACAAGCGTTTCTTCCTTCACCTTCCAACGGTAAAAGAGCATTTCCCTTTTCGTTTATTTTGCCCAGTTCGGACTTTAAGTACGAATTAGGCTCAATGCCATACACAAATTCATCCATTCCAAATCTTTCATTCCAAAACTCTTTCATAAGGTTAAATTTTAAAAAAAATAAAACCCTGAATTTGATCAGGGTTTAAATATTAAATTGAATAAAACTTTTATTTATAATTTTTCATCTCTGTTTGAAGATTATTTTCACCAGAAATCATTTCAAATGAAGTGTTTTTTGTGCGCTCAAGTTCTAAAGCATACACTAAAGCTTGGGCAACATCTTCTCTAGGAATTTGTCCCATTTTCTTCAGTTTCTTAGCAACTTCCACCTTTTCTGTGCCTTTCTCATTTGTAAGACCACCTGGCTGTACGATTGTATAGACCATATCTGATTCTCTTAAGAAATCATCTGCTGCTTTCTTAGATTTTAAATAAGTCTCTAGACCTTCAACTTTACTTGGTGCATCGGTTCCCATAGAGCTAAGCATAACAAATTTCTGTAATTTATGGGCCTTTGCTAACTCAATAGCTCTAATGGCTCCCTTCTGGTCCACAGCAATTGTTTTTTCTTCTTTAGCTCCTCCTCCAGCACCAGCAGCAAAAATGACTTTATCGATTCCCATGAAGGCACCAGAAAAATCTTCTTCTAGATCCCCAATTCTTGTTTCAATACCTTGGTTTTCAAAAAAAGGCTTTTGAATCTCTTTTCTGATCATCGCATAAGGTTTGAAGTCGGTTGAATCTCTTAAAATCTTTGATATAATTCTTCCTGTAGAACCATTTGCACCTATCACTAATATATTTTGCATTTTTTTAATTTTAAAATTCACTCAAAAATAAAGCTTTGATCCCTTTTTTTAATTAAAAAGCCTATAAATCATTTAGTAATTAAGTTAAATACTATTAAGTCATTTAAACATTGACAGGAATTTCCATAATAAGGAGCTTCGAACTTTCTTTCACGCGTATTTGTACTTCATGTGTTTTAGTAATTCCAACTGCATCCCGTCTTGATAAACTCAAATCTCCAATGTTGACTTGACCTTCCAGTAAAAAAAGATAAACTCCATTGTTTTTGTTTCTCAATGTATAAGCTACAGTAGTATCGGCATCAAATTCACCCAAATGAAACCAGGCCTCTTGATAGATCCAGACGCCATCGTCTTCTTTATTAGGGGATAAAATCTGTTGAAATTTATTTTTTGTGCTTGAAGGGTCAATCGAGATTTGATCGTATCTCGGTGTAACATTTTGCTGATTGGGAATGATCCAGATTTGAAGAAAATTAACTGGGTTTTCATTACTGTAATTAAATTCACTATGCTGAATTCCTGTTCCAGCGCTCATCACCTGGATGTCACCTTCTTTTATAATGGCTTCTCTTCCAGTATCATCCTTATGTTTCAAATCTCCTTCCAACGGAATAGAAACGATTTCCATATTTTGATGTCCATGCGTCCCAAAGCCCATGCTTGGCGATACAATATCATCATTCAAAACCCGCAAGACTCCAAAATTCATTCGATCTGGATTGAAATAGCCTGCAAAACTAAAACTGTGATGGGAGTCTAACCAGCCATGATTGGCGTGACCTCTGCTATCTGCAGTATGTAAAACTGTTTCCATGCTTTTTTTGAAATAAATTACATTACTAAAACAAGCAAGACTTTAAAATAAATGATAAAGTTTGTAACGCTAGAAGATTTCATCCCTATGGATTAAAACATGATATTAAGTTTTTTTATTTTAATATCAAATCTACCTAAACTTCTGACTTTGGTTATTCACCATAAACAAAGCATTGACAAAGAACAGCTTTCCATTCTCCCAAAAGGAACGAAACATCACATCATCTACCAAATAGATAAGGCTGCCACGGCCTAAACGCTGTTCCCCAAACACCAAAGATGTTGAAATTTTTTCCGATGCTTTTTCTCCTACAAAACCGCTTAAGCGCTGAGAAGAATCATCCAGGTAAGCCACATTGTACCCTTTTTTTAGGTATTGATAAGCAGCTGAACTCGTTTTTAAAGTAGCGTAAGATGTCCCATATCCAAAAGCCAAAGGATGGGTGTTATCTACTTTTACATCAAAAATAGCGCCTGTGATGTTATCTTGGGTTCGCTCTTTTTCAAGCTCTGCGTAAGGTGTCAAATTCACTTGGATACTGTCTTTTTCAGTCTTGACTTTTTCGAGGCCAAAGCCCTTTTTACCTTTAAAAGTAGAAAGCGCATTGGCTATGGCAATAACTTTCCCACCACTTTTTATCCAGTTGCTTAAAGCTTCTAAACCTTTTTTATCAAATATTGAAGAATACCTTCCATTGGGAAGCACCAAGACATCGTAATTTTTTAAATCGATTTTATTAAAATCGTCTGTAGAAATCGATATGATAGGATAATTTAATTCTTGTTCAAAGAAATACCAGAGGGATCCGTAGCTCAATGAAGAGGTTCCTTTTCCTCTTAACACGGCAATCCGTTGAGGGTGAATTTTCTTGACGTCGGGAGATCCAAAATCCGTCCCAGAATCTGAAAAGCTTGTTTTAGTAGCTTTCAAATCAATCTCAAATTCGTTGGCCGTTGCGACTACTAAAGAATCAAAATCAGCTTGCTTGTTATTGGTTTTTGTGATGATCAGGCTTCCTCTGTCGTAGGACTTGCCTTCAATTTTAAAAGGCTTGGTCGTTGCTCTCACATCGAGCTCATGCTGAAGTAACCTGGCTAGAAATTTAGCATCTGTCGTGCTTTTCCAGGGAGAAATATAGCCTACGGTTTCTTTTTCAACCTCAATGTTTTGGGAAGAATTTTTCTCTGACTTTGTATTTACTTTTCCATTTACCCTAAACACATCAACTCCATGAGCTAAGCCCAGATTCCATGAGGTAATATCGTAAGTGAGTGGTGTATTGAGTTTTGGGTCTGCTTCAAATAACACCTTTAGCATTTTCGCCTTGGGTTGATTGGCAGGTAATACTAACGCATTTTCAGATTCAAAAGAAGTCTTGGTATTGCTATAGGTATTTTTGCCTTTTAAGGACTTATCTGTCGCAAAACTGTACCTATACTCATGACGATCAAAAAGTTCAGCTAAAACCTTTAGCTTTTGTTCATTCCCAGCCAGGACGTAATTATCAAAGTCAGGAGAATGTTTAAAGTATTTCTTGAACTCCGAATTTAATTCTGTAGCATTTTCCGAAGAAATTTCAATTGTAGATAATCCGCTTATTACATGGTGTTTTACCCGATCTACGAGGGTTAGCTCATAATCTTCATCGGTGTTGATGCCGAGGCCAGCTCTACCATTTCCAGCCTGCTCGTAAGTCATTCCTATTGCACCGTTGTAGGTGGGATAGGTGTCGCCATAACTGGGGTAGAAAAGGTCGAATCGCTCCCGGGTAAAGTAAGACCAGGCATTTTCATCGAAAGCCTCGGCATTGTTTTTTCCGATTTTGGTTTGAAATGCTTTTTGAAAATCAGTGATGACTTCATGAAACGGCTCTGCCGCAGGTGCAAAGTAGTAAGGGGAGTTGATGCCCTGCTCATGAAAATCTACATGCACGTGAGGCATCCATTGATTGTAAAGTTTTAGGCGCTGTTGAGTCTCCACTTGTGTTGCCCACATCCAGTCACGGTTAAGGTCAAAAAGGTAATGATTTGGTCTTCCGCCTGGCCAAGGCTCGTTGTGTTCTACAGCATCTTGAAAAGGCGAATAAGGTGTCGCCTTAACTTGATTGTACCAGTTGACGTAGCGATCACGTCCATCCGGGTTTATGCTGGGATCTATAATGACCACGGTATTCTTTAGGATACCTTTACGTTTAGTGATAAGCTCATAAGCAGTAACCATCGCCGCTTCGGTACTGGAAGCTTCATTACCGTGAACGTTGTAACTTAACCAAACCACAGCGATCTCTGAAGTGGAATCGCCATCAATTATTCCGGTTTGTTTAAGGTGATTGATTCTTAAATTCTCTAGATTTCTCAGATTTTCTTCTGAAGAGACAACTGCATAGCTTAATGTTCTACGTTCGTTGGTTTTACCATAAGGTGAAAAACTTAGATTTGGGCTATTTTCTGATAAGTAATTGAAATAGTCAAGAATCTGATGATGACGAGTGAATTCTGTGCCAATTTCGTATCCCAAAAATTCATCTGGTGATAAAATTGTGTTTTGAGCCTGATTAATTCCAAAAAAGCAAAAAACTAGTAGAAAAGTAATATTGAATTTCATATGAATAGAGTTTGCTGTAAATTTAACAGAAAACTCTATACAACTCTATAGATTCAATTATAATTGAATCACTTATTTTTCAATCCGGCTTGTTTTATTTTCATTTTTTTCATTTCATCCTTGTGATAATCTACAGGACTTCCAAAAGCCATCTGAAATGCATGTTTTGCAGATTTCGCCTTGGTCATGTCTTTAAAAAGCGCAATCCATTCATGAAATACCAACATAAAAGGATTGTAGGTATCTATTGGTTTAGTAATTCCATATACTGGTTTTTCTATTTCCTCCTCAAAGGTTCCAAAAATTCTGTCCCAAATAATAAGAGTAGACCCGTAATTTTTATCGAGGTACTTTTCATTCTTGGAATGATGGACCCTATGGTGAGAAGGAGTAGTAAAAATATACTCAATAGGTTTAGGTAACTTTTTAATGTATTCTGTATGGATCCAAAATTGATAAAGCACTTCTAATTGATGAATGACCAAAAATACAAAAGGATGGAATCCCATTAAAATCACTGGAAGAAAGAATATGATTTTCAAATTCTGCGTCCATGATAATCTAAAAGAAGTTGAGAGGTTGTAATATTCTGAATTGTGATGGACAACATGCGTTGACCACCAAAAACGTTGCTCGTGAGCTATCCTGTGTGACCAGTACCTTACAAAATCTAATGCAATAAAACAGAGTATAAATGACCACCAGGTCATAGGAATGAAAAAAGGAGTAATGTTATAGAAGAATAAAAAGAAAGCAAAAACTCCAAGTTTCATCACACCATTTAGCAGGATATTGACTACTCCAATAAAAGTTGAGGCTAAAAAATCTTTTCCTTCGTATAGTTTCTTATTCTGTTTGTAACTAAAATAGGATTCTAGCGCAACCAACGAAAACATGACAGGCGCAGCAATCCAAATAATGGTTGTAAAATCTAAATTTGCAACATCTTCTAAACTCAATTTTACCTTCTCCATGTATTATTTTTTTTACAAACATAATTAATGAAAGGCATTATCAATAATTTTTATATCTATTTTACCAGCATTGGCTCAATATTTACAAATGTTTAGTTTTGAAAAAATTTAGCTTTTGATTATTTGGTGCGGAGCACAGGAAGGGCATCAATTAATTTGTTAATCTCAAGGTCTAGTTCCTTATTATAACTCACTAGATCTTTTTTTATTTTGATTTTGGACTTTTCTATACGTAATGCTGAATCAGATAACGAATTGGCTCCAAGATTGAGTGCAGTTCCTTTTACTTTATGGGCAAGTTTTTTAAGCTGATCTTCGTTTTCAATTTCTCTTAAATTTTCTAAAGCTTCAACTAGAGTATCATTAGCGAGATTTATCAGTTCATCAAAAAACTTTTCATTGTGGCCTATCATTGCCATAACTTGATTCTTATTAAAAATTTCATCCTTATTTTCATCTATACTTGTTTTATCGTCAAAGTTGGGACTTTCAACAAGTTGATTTTTTTCAGGGTTATATTTTAAGATTATATTTCTTAAAGACTCCTGCAGGATGGGTTTTGAAATATAATCGTTCATTCCAGATTCAATACATTTTTCCTTTGTTCCTACTACGGTTCCAGCTGTAATTGCAATTATAGGAGTTGTTCTTCCCTTTTTCTCTTTTCTGATAGCTTCTGCTAATTCATAACCATTCATGTTAGGCATTTGAATATCAGAAAATACAATGTCTGGTGTGTGTTTCTTGAATAACTTTAAGGCTTTAAGGCCATCTTCCGCTTCATATATATTTACCTTGGAATAAATATTTTTTAAGTAGGACTTAATCAACTCCATATTGATAAGGTTGTCTTCAGCGATAAGAAATTTCAGTCCTTCAGTTTCTTCAATAGCTGTTATTTTTTTATTATCTAAGTATAAATTGCTTTTCGGTTTATCGCCATTGGTCATAACCCTTAATAGATCATTTTTCTTAATCGGCTTTACTATTGACTGTTCAAAGCATTTTTCCAATTTTATCTCCTCAGTTTTATCATTCTCATTTGATCTTTTGAGTAGTATAAAGCATACATCCTTGGACTTGGTGTTTGTTTTTAATCTTGAAGCTAAATTACAAGAGAGTTCAAGAGAATCTTCTTGATTTACGAAAATGACTTGAGGAGATAGTTCTATAAGTCTTTTTGATGCAGTTTCTAGATCATTCGCATAATGAAGCTTCAGGTTGTAGCCTCCCAAATGGCCTCTAATGGTTTCAAAATGTTCTGAAAACGAAGAAACTACTAAAATATCTTTTACGTCTTCAATAGATTGACTTTGTGTTTTTGGATTATTTTCAGAACGCAGGGTAATTTCAAAATAGAAATTACTTCCTTGCCCAATTTTACTTCTCAATCTTAGCTTGCTTTCCATCAAGTTTAAGATCTTATCTGAAATAGCTAAACCTAATCCAGTGCCACCATATTTTTTGGTTATTGAAGTGTCTTCTTGTATAAATGCATTAAAAATTTTCTTCTGATTTTTTTTGGCTATTCCGACTCCACTATCTTCTACAGAAAATACAAGGTTTGCAAGATCATTTTTATTGTTTTTACAAGATATCTTGAATTTTACAGAACCTTTGTTTGTAAACTTTATGGCATTGTTCAATAAATTGATTAGAATTTGTTTAAATCTCACTCCATCAATCCATACATAATCAGGTACTTTTTCATCGACTACGAGAATCAATTCCAGGCCTTTTTTGTGTGCTTCATACTTTATGAGATCTACAACCTCTTCTGCAATCTTTAATAAATTTGTTCTATCGGTATCGAGTTGTAACTTTCCAGATTCAATTTTAGAAAAATCCAAAACATCATTAATCAAGTCCAAAAGAATATTGGCAGATTGGAAAACTGTTTTCATGTATTGATGTTGTACATCATTGAGTGGAGTTTTCATCAGTAAATCAGAGAATCCAATAACACCGTTGAGTGGTGTCCTTATCTCATGACTCATATTTGCTACAAATTCTGATTTAGCCTGACTTGCTTTGATGGCTTCAGTTTCAGAATTTTTCAACCTCTTCTCTATCATTTTCTGTTCTGTAAAATCTTGCAATGTAGAGATGACGATTCTTTTTCCCTTTTTATCAAAGTGAATTAGGCCGTTAATGACGACAGTGATCAAGTCACCAGACTTGGTCTTTAGGACTTTCTCAATAGGTCCTATTCTATTTAAATTCTTTAGATTTTGAATGGCCTTGCTGTCCTTGGATGTGATTTTCTTCTCTGGAGTTATCATCCAAATACTCATGCCAAGAATTTCGTCTTCAGTATATCCAACCATATCCTGCATAGCTTTGTTAATATCAAGGAATTTACCTGAAGTAAATTCAGTAATAACAATACCGACAGGAGAGAGTTCAAAGATATTTTTGAATTGCAGAACATTTTGTTTGAGATCTTTTTCTAACATTTTTTTATCTGAAATGTCCTGATGAGTCCCAAACATCCATTCTGGTTGACCATCTGCTGTCCAGGAGATGACTTTTCCTTTGTCGAGTATCCAAACCCAATGCCCTTCTTTATGTTTTAGTCTTAATTCAAACTTGTAAAAATCTGTATTTCCTTGGAAATGGTCCTCCAAAGCTAAATTGCTATTCTTGAGATCTTCGGGGTGAGTTCTATCGTTCCATGCCGATATAGAGTTATTTAATGGTATATCGTGTGTAGAATATCCCAGCATTTCTACAAACCGGTTATTGAATTTAGCTTCTCCTGTTTGTACATTCCACTCCCATGTTCCGAGGTTGGTGGCATTGATTATGTTATTGAGCCTTTCCCTTTCTTGTTTGAGTTTCTCTTTATTTTTTTTTGATTCTGTGATGTCTTGAAAAGAACCATAAACACTTACGCACTCCCCATCCACAATTTCAGGCTTTATGTTGATGAGAGCCCAAAGTGGTTTTTTTTTGGCTGTTAGGATTTCAAATTCACCAGTGTAGGAAGTATTGAAGTGAATACTTTCCAATACCTTTTCGGTAATCAGCTCTATACTTTTACCATCTTTAAAAAAAACTTTAGCTTCCTCAAGGCTCGGCTGAACGTTACTGTCTATTTCAGCAATTTTTCTCAGGATAGGAGTCCAGAACAATTCTCCTTTTTTTACATCATACCTCCATCCACCGACTCTCGCTAAACTTTCAGCTTCTTTAAATAAGTTGTTTATCAGCTTTAGTTTTTTTTCAGTTTTCTTTCGATCACTCACTTCCCGGATATCACATAAAATTTCATTATTGTGATTTTCTCTTTTTATTACATTTACATTCATGTTAAACCATCTCTGAACGCCATCAGAAAAAAGGTCGTATTCTATTGGTATGCTGGAGTTGTAGAGTGTGCTAACTTTAACGGCCAATTTAATTTTGGATGCTATTTTACTAATAGATGTTATTTCATCAATATGCTTTCCAATAAGATCTTCCTTTTCAATCAGTAAATTTTCTTCGTCTCCATAAAATTCGATGAAATTAAGATCTGAATCAAGAAGAAAAACTAAATCTCCAGTATTATTCAATAAGGTTTGGAATCTGCTCTTACCGTCCGAGATGCTTCTGTTGAGTTCTTCAAGCTCTAGTTTTTCTTTATGAGAAATGATTTTATCCATCGCTTCATCAGAAAGATCTTTAAGAATATTTTTTTGAGTTTGGGTAAGTTTTTTTGGCTCAGGATCTAATACACACAAAGTACCAATGACAATGCCTTCAGGATCTACAATAGATTTACCCGCATAAAAATCAATATTATTAGTTTGTAGATACTCAACTTTTTTATCCTTTGCATCTAGTTTTGATACATTATTTATTACTTGAAGTTCATGTGGATTTTCAATAGTGATTTGACACATAGAATCTTTTTCAGATATATCATCTAAATCAAAATTATAACTTGACTTTATCCAGAATCCCTTTTCGTTAATTATGCTCAATGTGGCATGGGAGCAATCACAAGTTTTAGCAGCCATTTCGACCAATCTATCAAAACCCCTGTCTTGACCAGAATCTAAAATTCTATATCGATCTACTGCATCCAGCTTTTTCTTATCCATGAAAATAGTATAGAATCTTAAATTTAAGATATTTATTAGAACAAACAGTTATATATATGTAATAAAGGCAATTAATATTAATTAATCACCTTTTAATGTATCTAGCTTTGTTGGAAGTCCTTCTAAATGGTTTCAAGATTTTCACTGAGTGTAGTGATAAATTTTTTGATAGGATTCTTTATCATCATTGCCATCATACTGTTGAATTCCCCTTCAAAAATAAGTTGTACTTCAGATTCGTTTTCTCCTTTTTCTTCAATCTCACCTCTAAGTGTAAAAGGAAGTTTATCACTTGCCGCAGCTAAAACTACAAGATGGTTAGCCTCAGTTTTATCTAGTTTCAATTTTATTGCGGGCATTCCTTTGAGTTGAAAAAGGAAACTTTCTTCTGAAAGTAACTCGAATTTTTCAATGCTTTCCGGCATTAATTTTTCGAAATTTTCAACTCTTTTTAAAAACTCAAAAGTTTCTTTTTGGCTCTTAGCAACGTTTTTTTTCTCGCTTTCTATATACATAATTAATAGTTCCAGTTGGCAGGATCTTTACGCCAAGTTTTTAATAATTCAAGTTCTGTTTTATTGAGGTAATTGGTTTTATAAGCTTTCTCTAAAAGAATTTCATAATTACCCAGGGTATAGACATCCAGATATTCGTTTTTAAACAAAGCTTCAGATTCTTCAAAGCCATAAGTGAAAATGGCCATCATGCCCTTTATATTAGCTTTTCCTTCGGTTTTCAAAGCTTTTATAGCATTCATACTGCTTTTTCCAGTGCTTATAAGATCCTCTATCACTACCACATTGGCATGAGGATTTAACTTTCCCTCAATTTGATTTTGACGTCCGTGTTTTTTAGGCTCAGGTCTAACATACACAAAAGGCAAACCCAAGTAGTCTGATATAATAGCACCTATGCCAATCGCTCCTGTAGCAACCCCAGCAATTGCATCTGGTTTTCCAAAAAGAGTTTCGATAGGTTTTGCCATTTCAGAAACGATATAGTTCCTGATGCTAGGGTAGGATAAAATTATTCTATTGTCACAATAAATCGGAGATTTTATACCACTTGCCCAAGTAAAAGGCTCTTGTGGATTTAATTTTATTGCGTTAATTTGCAGCAATAGCTCTGCGGTTTTGTGGGCAGTATTTTCATCTAAAATCATAGTTACAAATGTATAAAGTTTTCGTGAATGATGTGCCAATAATATTGTCAACACAAGAAAATATAGGCTCAAATTACACTAATATCCCAATTAAAAAGGCAAAAATAAAACAACTTATTCGCAAAATAGAATCTGGAGAACTTCTTTATCTTAACCTATATCACAAAAAAGAACACAAACTTTTAAAGCATTTAAAAAGGAAACTTAAGGTCATTGTTGCTGGAGGTGGTTTAGTCTACAATTCAAACAAGGAAATACTATTTATTTATCGCAATAAAAAATGGGATCTTCCAAAAGGTAAAACTGAAAAAGGGGAAGACATTGAACAAACAGCTCTTCGGGAAGTTGAGGAAGAAACTCACGTGGAAGGTCTGGCCATAGAATCGTTTCTACAGACCACTTATCATATTATCAACAGAAATAATAAATACAAGCTCAAAGTTACTCACTGGTTTCAAATGACAACAGATTACACTGGCGAGCTAGTTCCAGAACTTTCTGAAGGGATAAAAAAGGCAAAATGGAAAAACTTTGAGCAGACCCAAAAAGCCCTTAAAAAATCTTACGCCAACATCAAGCTTTTATTTCCTAAGGAATACCTAGTTCAGCACCCGAACGATAGGGTAAGTTAGATGCGCATCTTCATAGTATTTTGAGTTCTTGTGGATCCAGTCCAACTGGGCATACCAGCTTTTCCTGAATTCAGGATCACTTTCTCGTTTCTCTTCAAATTCAGTCTTTAAGTCGGGATTATTTTCAAAAATCTCCAAAGCCAAATCTTCAAACACATAAGGCGAAAAGTTTTCCTTTTGTTGTAAAATGCTATCGAAAAAATTCCAATTAAAAAATGAATCTACGGCAATAGGCTCCAAGGTTTCCAAAAGATAGCGCATTCCAGGCTGGTCGACTTCCACCAAAACATCTCCCTGAGAATACGTTTGTTTTACTTTTCTAGAGGTAACTTCAGTGTCATAATGCAAATAATGACCCTCGTAGGCAGATGTTCTAGTTTTGAAATCCTTGATTTTATATTCTTCAACTTCAATCACCGTATCATTTCCGAATCGAGTATAAGTAATGTTATTCCATTTCATCAGATCCACAACTCTGGACCACTGTTTTGGTATGATATACGCCCTAGGTATACTTACCGAATCTGTAGGTTTAAACTGATTGTAATATTTTACTTCCTCCTCAAAAGGGTGATCTCTTCTGAATTTGATTCTCGGTAGATTAGTGATTTCGCTGGTTAAATTTTCAAGCTCGTAACCAAGAAAATTGAATCGTCTGTAGTCTGTTTTATCTACCTGAAAGTTGAGAGGATAAAATTCATTATTGGAAAACATCTGAAAGTTTTGCTCTCTGGCTTTTTGGATTTCTATTTTCTGTTCATGCGAAACCTTCATCAGCGTTTTCAGCATTTCAAAAGTACCTTCCACACGTTGTGAATAAGGTTTTAGCATATGGGTTTCTATCATCAAACCAAGAGAATTCCATAATGTGGTATATCCCGAAGAATATCTGGGAGAGTCGTTGAATTGAGTAAATCCATTTTTGGGGCTCTCGTTGTTGACATTTACGTAAGGGGTGATTTCCCAGTCTTTCACACTCAATTGATCTTCAACCTCAGGAATAAATACGTTCTCCAAATGCTTACCCATTTCTCCGCCAAGTTTATTATGCTGAGTAAACAGATGTGTGAGGGTGTATTGATAATCTGCACCATTACTCACATGAGTATCTACAAATACATCTGGATTTACCTGGTGATAGATGCTATAAAATGCTTTACTGTTCTTGGTATCGGATTTTATAAAATCCCTGTTCAAATCAAAATTTCGTGCATTTCCACGGAAACCGTAAGCATCAGGACCATTTTGATTAGTCCTCGAAGTTGAGTTTCTATTCAAAGCGCCACCAACATTATAAATAGGTACGGCATACAATTCAATATCCGTTGGCAAAGACCAAACGTCATTTGACAAGTCTTTAAAGAGAAGCATGGTCGCATCAACACCATCGGATTCTCCTGGATGAATACCATTATTGATTAAAACCCTTAAAGGCTTTTCTTCAAGTTCAGAAGGGGTAAATTTTACCAAGTGAAGAGGCATCCCACTATCAGTTTCATAGACTTCTTCAAGCGTGATTCTGTCATCTGTATCTGCTAAAAACTCATAAAATTTGATGACTTCTTGATAAGTCGAGGTGGAGTCTCCATTGGAGCGTTCGTATGCAATTTTGAATTCTTCTGAAGCTTCTTCAGAAGAATCTTGTTTTGAAGACGATTCGCACGCAATGATGAGAATTGAAACAGGAAGTATGAACCAGTATTTTAACATTAGTATTTTTTTAAAATAATCCTTTGATTATTCGGTTACTTTTGAACTCTAAAAATAAGCACTTGAAACAGTTTAGCCTCATTTTCTTTTTGATTTCAGGAATAGTTTTTTCTCAAACCCAAAAAGACACCACTACATTAAAAGAAGTCAACCTTAAAACCTCGCTAAAAATTGAAAAGGCATTCCAAACGGAATCTAATATTTCTTTTTTAAAACAGGAGGAATTACTGCAATCAAATCAAACTACTATTGCGCCGATTCTGAACAAAATTCCTGGAGTTTATATGCAACAGGGAGGTGTCAACACCACTAAAATCAACATAAGAGGGATAGGGGCCAGGGCTCAGTTTGAGACCAATCGGTTAAAACTTTACTACAATAATATTCCCCTAAGTACAGCCAATGGAACTTCTATTTTACATGATATAGACCTTACTACTATTTCTGAAGTAAAGGTAATTAAAGGACCACAAGCTACTCAGTTTGGTGCTGGTCTTGGCGGAGTTATTCAATTGAAATCTGTACTGAGAGAACAAAATTATGTAGAATCTGAGTTGCTGTTTGGTAGCTTTGACCTTTTGAAGCAAAATTATTCCTTGAACGTTTCGGAGGGTAACAAAAAAGTGAACCTAACATACAATAACCTAAGTACTGGAGGTTTTAGAGATAACTCTAACTATCAGCGCGAATCTTATTTTTTAAATTCAGAGTGGGATTTATCAGAATCATCGAAGCTACAGTTGGTCGGGCAAGTTATTCAGTTAAAAGGATTTATACCAAGTTCGCTGAGTAGAACAGATCTGGAGGAAAATCCAACAAGTGCTGCCTTCACTTGGGGCCAAGCCAGGGGTTATGAATCTTACACAAGAGGGGTTTTTGGAATTAATTATTCCAAACAGTTAACCTCTAATATTCAGCAAAACACAGCTGTTTTTACAAATATTAGAGATGCTTATGAACCAAGACCATTTGATATTTTAGACGAAAAAAATATAGGAATTGGATTGAGACATACCACGGAAATTGATTTGCAATTATTTAAATTTAATTCAAAATTGAATGTTGGAGGTGAATTTTTAAGAGATGATTTTGAGGTTTCTACAATAGAAAATCGATACCGCGATAACAACGGACAAGGAGCTTTGGAAGGTGATTTACTTTCAGATTTGACTCAAACCCGGCAATATATTGAAGGTTTCGCTACATTGAATGTTTTATTTTCAAGAAAATTTGATTTAAAACTTGGGTTGGCGACGAATAAAACCTCTTATGAAATTGAGGATGAGTTTTCTAATCCAGAAAATTCTCAAACTGGAGAATATGATTATGACCAGGTATGGCTGCCGAATGTAGTTGGAACTTATTCTTTGGATGAAAATCAAAAAGTTTCAGCTTCTATAAGCAAAGGCTTTTCAGTCCCTACAGTGGAACAAAGCCTTACCGAAGAAGGTGTTTTTAACACTGAACTAGAACCAGAAAAAGGCTGGAATTATGAGATTGGCTATAAAGCCAAATGGTTTGGCGATAAATTACTTACAGAAGTAAGTGCCTACTATATGGATGTAGAAAATTTACTAGTTGCCAGACGAGTAGCCGAGGACCGTTTTGTAGGTATTAATGCCGGTTCAACCTCTCATCCTGGAATTGAATTTTCTTTCAAATCCAATTTGAACTACAACTCATGGCTCAAAATGCAACCTTATATCAACGGAAGTTTAAATTTCTATGAATTTGATGAATTCGTTGACCAGGGAGAATCGTTTTCAGGTAATGACTTGACTGGAGTTCCTTCACAGCAATTCAGTTTTGGTCTTGATGCACAGATCGGAGATAGGTTTTATTTTTATTTTCAAACTAACGCCGTTTCAGAAATTCCAGTAAATGATGCAAACACAGTATTTGCTGATTCTTATGCGTTTTCAAACCTGAAGACCGAGTATAGATTTCCTTTGTACAAATCCATTACAGCTAGAGTTAATGTTGGAGTTAATAACGCCTTCAATGAAAAATATGCCTCGAGTATCGTTACCAATGCTGTAGGATTTGGAGGTAGTGAACCGAGGTACTTTTACCCTGGCGAACCTAGAAACTACTTCGGAAGCTTTGCTTTGAATTATACATTTTAAAATCAGTAGTCTCCGGTTAGGAAATTTCAAGTCTTCCCCATTTATTTAGAAAGACCTCACGTGAGGTCTTTCTAAATATTATTAAAATATAATTGAAAATGTATCTCCCTACTTATTAAGATAATCAATAGCCAATTTGGATAAGGACTTTACACCTAAAAGCATCCCGTCATCATCGATCATAAAATCTGGTGTATGGTGAGGATAAGGTGTTGTATTTCCTGGAGTCATTCCGCCAAGAAAAAAGTAAAATCCTGGGACTTTTTCTTGAAAAAATGAAAAATCTTCTCCACCCGTCGTAGCTTTTACTAACTCAACTTTTTCTTCACCAGCTAAACTTTTTAGCGTAGGAAGCATATCTGCAGTCAACTCTAAGTCATTGTA
Organism: Psychroflexus longus; assembly: GCF_020164595.1. Lineage (GTDB taxonomy): Bacteria > Bacteroidota > Bacteroidia > Flavobacteriales > Flavobacteriaceae > Psychroflexus > Psychroflexus longus. The sequence goes on along the minus strand of NZ_JAIQZE010000009.1, from coordinate 28,238 downwards.
GGTAATAGCAGTATTGTTCTGAAATTCTACTTCGGCATCACCACCATAAGCTTTTGCGAGAGCAGGAGCCATTTCCTTCATTCGTCTGATGATCATTTCACGCATATCAGGATCCAGAGTCCTCACTGTTCCAATCATCTCCGCAGACTCAGGAATCACATTGAATCGCGTACCTGAAGTTATTTTTCCAACGGTAATGACAGCGGGTTCATCGACTAACTTCGCTTCCCGACTTATAATGGTCTGTAAACCATCAATTATTTTTGCTGAAATCAAAATTGGATCTACGCCTGTCCAGGGTGCAGAACCGTGTGAACCTTTTCCTTTTACGGTAATGACAAAACGCTCAACAGCTGCCATAGTTCCTCCTGGTTTGTATCGAATTGTTCCTACAGGAGTTGAGGAATTGATATGTAAGCCAAAAATAGCATCCACATCTGGATTTTCTAAAACGCCTTCCTCTATCATCAAGCTTGCTCCACCTCTTTCTCCTGGAGGAGGCCCTTCCTCTGCAGGCTGGAATATGAACTTGACATTTCCATTTAATAAGTGCTTATTTTTGGTCAATACTTCAGCAACTCCCATTAAAATAGCAGTATGTGTATCGTGTCCGCAGGCATGCATCACCCCAGTCTCAGTTCCTAAAAAGGTGGTGACTACCTCACTTTTGAAAGGTAAATCGTTGCGTTCTGTCACTGGAAGCGCATCAATGTCTGCTCTCAGAGCAACAGTTTTTCCCGGTCGATCTCCTTTTAGTGTTGCAACGACTCCGGTATGTGCTATTCCAGTTTTCACTTCAAAACCTAAGCTTTCTAAATGTTTAGCTATTTTTTCTGCAGTTTCGAATTCTCTGTTGGAAAGTTCGGGGTGTTGATGGAAGTCATGTCTCCATTCAATTACTTGTTTCTCAATGTCTTCAATATCCTTGAGTAATTGAGAATCCATTTGAGCAAATAGGCCTAAACAAAACAATAGGCTTAAGCAGGTCATCATTGTTTTCATGAGATATATTTAAAAGTTAATAAGTTTGTAGCCCTTGTTTTGTAGCTCGATTAAGGCTGTCATTGCTGATAAAGCGATTTTGACATCGGGATGCATCATAGGTTTTGAAATGCTTCTATGTTTTGAAGTCTGTCCACACAAAACCATTTCTATATTATTTTCAGTCAAAAGGCTTAAGAGTTCTAAATTAGGATTTTTCAACCCTTCTTGATTATGATATTTTGCATATTCTTCATGGATTAACAGATCATAAATAGCTGAACCATGTAAAACCATAACGGCTTTTACAGAATTATTTTTTAGTTCTGGTGCGGAGTGTAATCTTATATATCTTGCTAAAGTCTGAAACATTCGATTTGGTTGATTTTTGGAGTCAGAAATTTTAGCAATGTCAAAAACTGCTTTAAATTCCTGATTTAAATTCACTTTAAAATCGGCTTCTTCAATTTCGTAAACAGGACCAAAGTCCTCTAAAGTTTTAGATGTTTGAGCAAACCCCAAAAAGGGAACTACTAAAATGATAAAATAAGCTAATATGTTCTTCATGAATTTAGGATTTTACAACAACAGCATCTGGCACTAAAGAGGAATAATCCCCATTATGTCGAATAACATCCCTCACAATAGAGGAGGAGATATAGCTTTTACCGCTGGAGGTGAGTAAAAAGACAGTTTCTATTTTTTCTAACTTTCTATTGGTATGAGCGATTGCTTTTTCAAATTCAAAATCTGCTGGATTTCTAAGGCCTCTGAGAATAAAGTCCACCTCATTTTCTTTGCAATAGTTAACGGTTAAGCCCTGATAGGTATCTACTTTTATTTTTGGCTCATCTTTAAATGTTTCCTCCATGAAAAACCTTCTTTCTTCTAAAGTGAACATGTATTTTTTTTCTGAATTTACTCCAATGGCTAAAATGATTTCATCAAAAAGAGTGAGGCCTCTCATGATAATATCATAATGTCCAATTGTAATAGGATCGAAGGATCCAGGAAAAACAGCTCTTTTCATAAACTAAATTTTTTCTAATATACTTAAAAGTCCCTTAGCCTTCAAAATTTTGAAGAGCAACCTCCACAGCATTGGTAAATAAATCCCGAAGTGAAATTCCCGCAGCTTTGGCTTGTTGAGGTAAAATACTAGCCTCGGTTAAGCCTGGGCAAGCATTACACTCTAAAAAATGTGGTTGATTATTATGAAAAATAAATTCTGATCTTGTTAGGCCTTTTAGCTTTAGTGATTTAAAAATTTTTACCGCTAAATCTTTGACTTCTTGTGTTTGCCGCTCATCAAGATCGGCTGGAGTTATTTCTTTGGATTTCCCCAGGTATTTGGCTTCAAAGTCGAAGAATTCATTTTCAGAAATAATTTCAGTAATAGGCAATGCTTGAATCTTTCCATTAATATTGATCACCCCTACACTCACTTCTCTGCCATCCAAAAAGGATTCAATAATAACTTCATCATCTTCTTTAAAAGAATGTTCCAAAGCTGTTAAAATATCATCTTTCTTTTTCACTTTTGAAATCCCATAACTGCTTCCAGCTCTGTTGGCTTTTACAAAACAAGGTAAGCCAACGTGATCAATAATGGCTTGTGTGTCGATATCGTCACCTTTATTGACGTAAACATTTTTGGCGGTTTGTATGCCATGAGCCCTGAGGACAGAAATACAATCTCTTTTGTTGAATGTAAGTGCTGCCTGGTAATAATCGCAGGCGGTTTGTGGAATTTTCAAGGTTTGCAAATAGCCTTGAAACAGTCCATCTTCTCCAGGTGTTCCATGGATTGTATTGAAAACACAATCAAAATAAATGGTTTCACCATCAATCGTTACAGAAAAATTGGATTTATCAATTGGAAATTCTTCTCCAGAATCTAATTTGACAAACCAATTCTTTTTTAAAATATGAGCTTTATAAACTCTAAATTTTGGATTCGTTGACAAGTGTTTGCAGACAACTTCTCCGCTTTTAAGGGAAATATCAGCTTCGCTAGAATAACCGCCCATGGCTACGGCTATAGTTTTGATCATTTTTTATTTTTTTTCAAATATAACTTTTCAAATACTAATCAAGACAAACATGTGTTCCATATTGCATCTTCCGGTGGAGCGGCTTCAAAAGTGATTCTTTCTTTCCGGACAGGATGAATTATAGTAAGATTTCTTGCGTGAAGATGAATGCTCCCGTCTTTATTACTTCTGTCAAATCCATATTTGAGATCTCCTTTTATCGGCGAACCGATTGCAGAGAATTGGCTTCGAATCTGATGATGCCTTCCGGTTTCCAAAGCAACCTCCAAAAGATGGTAATTATCCAAAGATTTGATAAGTTTATAAGAAAGTATAGCTTCTTTAGATTCTGGAACGGGCTTGATGTGAGCGTAAGATTTGTTTTGCTTGGGATTTCGTTTAAGGTAATGCACAAGCCTTGCCGAATCTTGTTTGGGCTTATTTTTAACGACTGCCCAATATGTTTTTTGGGTATCTCTATCAGCAAATGCTTTATTTAATCTAGACAGAGCTTTGGATGTTTTAGAGAAGACAATCACACCACTAGTGGGTCTGTCCAATCGATGTACGACTCCTAAATACGCTTCGCCCGGTTTGTTGTATTTTTCTTTGAGGTAAAGCTTGACGATTTCACTTAGAGGAAGATCACCAGTTTTGTCGCCTTGGACGATATCTCCAGGTCGTTTGTTGATGACTATAAGATGATTGTCTTCAAAAATAATCTGAAGGTTTTCAGGAGTAGAATTCATGAGTTATCGCATTCTGTATATTTTAGAATATTTCTTTTAGCATTTTGAAACAAAAAAACAATCCTAGCTAAACAATCTATATATTAAGCATTAATAATCACGCCTTATTTTAAGTGAACATCACAAAGAAAAGGTGCAATATATCGTAAAGTTACAATTATTCATTGTTTATAAATTTGCGGTTTTTGCGAAAGACTAAGCGGTTTTTGCGTGAAGAACATATAAAGTTTTGATAATAAGAAATATGAGTGCTGACTAGTAGGATAAAACTATTTTGTAATTTGTAAGAATCTTACTTTTTTAGCTTTGCTTTATTGTACTCATAATTCATTTGAGCAATATTCAATACTGAAATATCCTGTGGGCATTCGACTTGACAAGCTTCGGTATTGGTGCAATGACCAAAACCTAAATCTTCCATGCGGTTAACCATATTAACCGTTCGTTTACTACTCTCTTTTTTTCCTTGAGGTAATTTTGCCAATTGACTGATTTTTGATGAGGTAAAAAGAGCTGCACTTGCATTCTTGCAGGTAGCCACGCAAGCTCCACAACCAATGCAGGCCGCAGAGTCAAATGCTGATTCTGCCTCATCGTGAGAAATCAAGATACTATTAGCTTCCGGAGCCTGTCCAGTGTTTACCGATATATAGCCACCCGCTGCGATGATATCGTCAAATGCAGAGCGATCAACCTTTAAATCACGAATAACAGGAAAAGCTTTTGCTTTAAAGGGTTCAACATAAATAGTATCGCCATCTTTAAAAGAACGCATGTGCAGTTGACAGGTGGTTGTATTTTTAAGGGGCCCATGCGCAATTCCATTTATCATTACTCCGCATTGTCCGCAAATACCTTCGCGACAATCATGATCAAATTCAACTGGACGTTCCCCACGTTTAGCCAGTTTTAAGTTAAGCATATCCAACATCTCAAGGAAAGACATTTCTGCATCAACTTCATCCAGAATATAAGATTCTAAATGACCTTTAGTATTTTGATTTTTCTGACGCCAGACTTTTAGATCTATTTTCATTGCAATTTTATTATTTGTAACTCCGTTGAGTAGGCTGAACATATTCAAACTCAAGGGGCTCTTTATTCAAAACAGGAGAGGATGCTTCTCCATTCCATTCCCAGGCAGCACTGTAAGCAAACTCCTTATCATTTCGTTTAGCTTCACCATCTTCTGTTTGATATTCTTCTCTAAAGTGAGCTCCGCAGGATTCATTACGATTGAGGGCATCGATACACATGAGTTCAGAAAGCTCCATATAGTCGTTTACTCTTCCAGCTTTTTCCAGTTCGCTATTAATATCTTCTGCATCACCAGGTACGAGTAGATTTTTCTTGTATTCCTCTCTGAGGTTCTGAATTTGAGAAATCGCACTCTTCAGACCTTCTTCAGACCGAGATAAGCCACATTTATCGTATAAGATTTCACCTAATTCACGATGAAACTCTTCTGCTGTTTTAGTACCCTTTTGATTTATAAACCGGTTCAATTGCTCTTGAACTTGCTTTTCTGCTTCAGCAAAAGCTGGATGATTTGTATCTGTTTTTTCAACCTGAATATGATCGGCTAAATAATTTTGTATGGTGTAAGGAGTTATATAATAACCATCCACACAGGCCTGAAGTAAGGAATTGGCTCCAAGTCTGTTTGCTCCATGATCAGAGAAATTTGCTTCACCAATGGCAAAAAGCCCGGGAATAGTAGTCATCAAATCGTAATCAACCCAAAGCCCACCCATTGAAAAGTGAGCTGAAGGGGAAATTTTCATCGGTTCTTTGTAAGCGTCAATTCCTGTGATTTTCTGATACATATTGAATAAATTTCCATAACGCTCAGCAATCAATTCCTGTCCGTATTCTTTGATGGCATGAGAAAAGTCGAGATAAACAGCATTTTTTAAAGCTCCCACTCCTTTGCCTGCATCAATTTGTTCTTTTGCAGCTCGTGAAGCAATATCTCGTGGAGCTAAATTTCCGAAGGATGGATATTTTCGTTCAAGGTAATAATCGCGCTCCTCTTCTGGAATCTCAACTGCTGATCTTTGCTCGTTGTTTGATTGTGGAACCCAAATTCTACCGTCATTACGTAAAGATTCCGACATTAGGGTTAGCTTGGATTGGTAAGGTCCACTTTGTGGTAAACTAGTAGGGTGAACTTGAGTCCAGCTAGGATTCGCCATCAACGCTCCTTTTTTATGCGCTCGCCAAATGGCCGATGCATTACATCCCATCGCTAAAGTTGAGAGATAGTAAATTTTACCAAATCCACCTGTAGCCAAAATAACCGCATGTGCGCCGTGGCGTTCAATTTCTCCAGTATCCAAATTTCTGGCAATAATTCCTTTTGCCTTTCCATCTATAAGGACAAGATCCAACATCTCATGGCGAGTAAAAAGTTGAACATTTCCCTGTTCTTTTTGTCTCATCAAGGCCTGGTAAGAACCTAGAAGCAACTGTTGTCCGGTTTGTCCACGAGAATAGAAAGTTCTTGAAACCTGTACACCACCAAAGGATCTGTTACGTAGATAACCGCTGTATTCTCTACCGAAGGGAACGCCTTGCGCGACTGCTTGATCGATTAAGCTAGCTGAACATTCTGCAAGCCTGTACGTATTCGCTTCTCGCGATCTGAAATCCCCTCCTTTAAGTGTATCGTAAAACATACGGTATACACTATCACCATCGTTTTGATAGTTTTTCATAGCATTGACGCCACCCTGGGCAGCAACAGAATGTGCACGCCGTGGTGAATCCTGAAAACAAAAACTTTTGATTTTGTAGCCCATTTCAGCTAAAGATGCTGCAGTCGAAGCGCCTGCCAATCCTGTTCCAACAACTATGATATTGAGTTTTTTTCGATTGTTTGGACTTACGAGTTTAGCATGTGCCTTATAATTGCTCCATTTATCTTTTAAATCTCCCTCTGGAATATTAGCGTGAATTTCTTTAGCCATAACTTAAAGGTTTAAATAAATATAGAAAGGAATGATGAAGTAACCTATGGTCATCGCGACTGCGAAAATCACACCTACCGATTTGACGAGACGATTATATTTAGGATTATACAAACCAATGGTCCTAAATGCACTAAAAAAACCATGTAATAAATGAAAACCCAAAGCTAAAATGGCGATAGCGTACAAAATAACATACCACAAATCCTGAAAGGCAGCCACTACCAACCCGTAAAGATCCTTATTTCCAGCAGAATCCATTGGAAGCGCCCCAAATTTGTAGATGAACCAAAAATCTTTGAAATGAATGACCAAAAAGGCAAATACAATAGTCCCGAGTAGCATCATTTGCCTTGAATACCATTTGCTGGCTCGATTTCGTTTATCTAAAACATAAGAAGAGCCAGAGGCTTTTTTCGCTTTGATACTTAGATAAATGGAGTCTATGGTATGAGCCAGTATACTGGCGTATAACACATAGGAAATTAGTTTTACCAGAATATTATTTGACAGGAAATCGCTGTATAAATTATACTGTAATCGTCCTTCATCTGGTGGCATTAAAAGTTGCAGATTTCCAAGCAGATGAATAATCAAGAAAAAACATAGAAAAAGGCCTGTTATAGCCATCAAATTTTTTCGGGTTATTGCGTTTTTAATGAACCACACTATTTTCCAGTTTTATTTAAGTATCTAATTTACAATATTCCTAACAAGAAATAAGAGCTTTAGATATTAATTGATTGGTTTACTGAGTATAATCAGTTTTCTGATAATTAAGAATTTTGAGTAGTATTCAATAAAAAAGCCTGCAAATTCAATATTAGCAGGCTTTCTAATTTTATAAATTAAAGCATTTTAGGTTTGAATCACACCTAGATTGAAGTCTTTGGTGATAGGAGCGTGGTTAGCAACTTCTATCCCGTTAGAAATCCATTTTCTGGTGTCTAGTGGTTCTATGACGGCATCTGTCCATAATCTGGCTGCTGCATAGTAGGGGCTGGTTTGCTCGTCGTAATTGTTTTTTATTTTGTCGTAAAGTTCTTTTTCTTTCTCTTCAGTGATTTTTTCACCTTTCGCTTTTAGTCTTGAAGTTTCAATAGAAAGCAAGACTTTGGCTGCAGAGTTTCCGCTCATTACAGCAAGTTCAGCACTCGGCCAGGCAAAAATTAATCGTGGATCATAAGCCTTTCCACACATGGCATAATTTCCAGCGCCGTAGGAATTACCAATTATCACCGTGAATTTAGGGACTACAGAGTTACTCACAGCATTTACCATTTTAGCTCCGTCTTTTATGATGCCTCCGTGTTCACTCTTACTGCCTACCATAAATCCAGTCACATCCTGAACAAAAACCAGCGGAATTTTTTTCTGATTACAGTTGGCGATAAATCGAGTAGCTTTGTCGGCAGAGTCACTGTAAATAACACCACCAAACTGCATTTCACCTTTTTTGGTTTTTACAATCTTTCTCTGGTTGGCTACAATACCGACAGCCCATCCGTCAATTCGAGCGTAACCAGTGATAATGGTTTGGCCAAATCCTTTTTTGTATTCATCAAATTCAGAGTCATCCACAAGACGCTCAATAATGGGCATCATATCGTATTGATCACTTCGTTTAGCTGGAAGTAATCCATAAATTTCTTTAGGATCGAGTTTTGGTTTTTTTGGCTTTTTGCGATTAAAGCCTGCTTTGTCAAAATCTCCAATTTTGTCTACAATGTTTTTGATTTTAGTTAGCGCATCTTTATCATCAGTTGCTTTATAATCTGTAACACCACTGATTTCGCAATGCGTTGTTGCGCCACCAAGCGTTTCATTATCCACACTTTCGCCGATGGCTGCCTTTACTAGATAACTTCCAGCAAGGAAAATACTTCCCGTTTTATCCACAATCATGGCTTCGTCGCTCATGATTGGAAGGTAGGCGCCACCAGCAACACAGCTACCCATAACCGCAGAAATTTGCGTAATGCCCATACTACTCATTACTGCATTGTTTCTGAATATTCTCCCGAAATGTTCTTTATCTGGAAAAATTTCATCTTGCATAGGAAGATAAACTCCGGCACTATCCACTAAGTAAATAATTGGTAATCTATTTTCAATTGAAATTTCCTGAGCTCTCAAATTCTTTTTTCCTGTAATAGGAAACCAGGCGCCAGCTTTTACTGTAGCGTCATTGGCGACAACTATAACTTTCTTTCCAGAGACCTTTCCAATCTTCACCACAACACCACCTCCAGGGCAACCACCATGCTCTTCATACATCCCCTCACCTGCAAAAGCTCCAATCTCAATAGCATCATTGGCATCATCAAGTAGAAAATTTATTCGTTCACGGGCTGTCATTTTTCCTTTACCATGATGCTTTTCGATTTTTTTCTCGCCACCACCAAGACTTACTTTAGCAAATCTGCTTCTCAAGTCTGAAACCAAAAGTTTATTGTGATCCTCGTTTTTATTGAATTTTATGTCCATGAAATAAGTTCTAAAAATTGAGTCGCTAAAATACAAAACCAATCCAATAATCCTTAATCGTTTTCGCTAACTCTTGCTTTATTTTTATTCTGAATTTGCTGTTATTCACCTAAACTAAAACCTATTTTCTTAAAATTAAACACCTTAAATCTTCAGGACTAGCTTTGTTGTTATAAATTTGGCCTTTATTTAATTTAGTGACAAACAAGCAACCCACATCTCGATCTACTTTCAGGAAAATTCTTCGATTTACTCTTAGATTCCTTCTTATAGTTTTTATCCTTTTTATTCTACTTATCTTATTTGTAAGAAGCCCTTGGGGACAAAATATCATTATAGGAAAAGTAACTGATTATGTGAGTGAAAAGATCGACACTGAATTTACTATTGGAAAGCTTTATCTAACTTTTTCAGGTAATTTGACCTTAGAAGATCTTTATCTGGAAGACACTTCACAAGATACTTTGGTGTATTCAAAATATTTAGAAGCGAATGTGCCTTTTCGACCTCTTCTTTTTGGTAATAAAATTAAAATAGACTTGGTAGACTGGCGTGGATTAAAAGCTAACGTCCAACGAAAAGATACCGTCGAGGGTTTCAATTATCAATATATAATTGACGCATTCGCTACGCCTGAAGAAAATACAGAGGGAGCCAATGCAGAAGAAAAGCAAACGGATTCACCTCAAATATCAATCGGTCGTATTTCATTTTTAGAATTTGATTTGTCCTACAAAGACGAGGTGACAGGAATTGATACTCAACTTGTTTTAGGCAATTTAGAAGTAAAGAGTGAAGAGATTAATTTTCAAAATATGAAATTTCATTTATCTGAAGTTAATTTGAAAAACACTTCTTTGGTGTTTAACCAAAATAAAGAAGTACCACCTTCAGAGGATCAAGAAACATCGAAGTTACCGTGGATTCTAGTGGATAATTTGAGCATAAGTGAGGTTGAAATAAATTATAATTCTCAACCTCAAAGTATAACATCTGAAACATATTTCAACGATTTCACTCTGTCTGAACTGGACTTGAATCTGGATAGTCAAGTTTTGAATTTAGATCAGTTGGTCTGGAAAGATAGCCGTATGAAGTTAGAGATGGATTCTACTCAGAATACAAGTGAAGACCCTAAAGAATCTACAGAACCACAGTCGTTTTCCTGGCCGGAGTGGACTGTTTATGTAAACAAACTTGATGTTAAAAACCAAAACATTGAATTCTCCCAAAATGGGAAAAGACCAGAAAAAAATACGTTTTCTTCAGAGGCGCTTGCATTCAATTCATTCTACTTTAAGCTGAATAATTTAGAAGTTTCCAAAGACGAAAGCTTGAGATTTGATCTCAACGACCTACGATTTGAGGAAAAGAGTGGACTTTACTTGCAGGAGTTTAAAGTGGATGCGCGATTAAATTCAGAAGAAACTATTTTACAAAATCTGAGATTCAAATTGAATAATAGTTCGCTCAATGCTAACCTGAAATTGAACTATACCGATCTTGATTATTTGATTAACTCAACTGAAAAGTCACTTATAACTTTGGATGTTAGCAGCATAAAAGTTGATGTAAAAGATGCTTATGTTTTTTCTCCTGAGTTAAAGAAAAATAAACAAATTCAAAACCTTGCACTATATTCCTTTAAAGGAAAATTTAAGGCTGAAGGTGACCTTGAAAAACTCAATGTTCCAGAATTCAGCCTTGGTTGGGGAAAGAATACTAAAATTGAATTCAAAGGAAGCCTTAGTAACCTTAATGAAGTTCAGGCTTTAGGTTTTGATTTGAAAAGTTTTAAAGCAAAATCGAACCGTAAAGATCTATCTAGATTTGTTTCTGCTGAAGGTCTAGGAGTTTCATTTCCGGAAAAAGTGGTCCTTTCCGGTAATTTTAAAAAAGAAGGGAACGACTTTTCAACGAAAAGCAAGCTTGAAAGTTCATTTGGGGCTATTGAATTAGAGGGATATCTCAATTCAACCACTACTTTTAATTATGACTTAAATGCGGATTTAAAATCCATAAAACTTAGGGAGATCTTCAAAAATGAAAATCTTGGAGAACTGAGTATGCAACTTTCTTCTAAAGGAAATGGTAAGTCTATTTATGATCTTACTGCTCAGCTATCTTCCAAAATTGATAGTATAAGATTGGACGACTATGTGTTTTCTGGCCTTAAAATACAAGGTGATTTAGAAGATGGTAAAGGAGATGTAGAATTTGATTATAGTGACGATAATCTTCAATTTGATTTTGCATCAGCTTTAGAATTGGATTCTATTTCAAATAAAGTTGATCTGAACTTTAATTTAGAAGGTGTAAACACACAGGCACTTGGACTTTCCTCCAAAGACTTGAGAGCAAAAGTGTTTGCTAAAATTCAATTTGAAGGAAATCTCGAGAAATTTAAACTCGATGCTCAGTTAAATGACGGCTTGGTGGTTTATGATGATCGTCCTTATTATTTAGGTGGTTTTGATTTCTTTTCTAAGGTAGATTCGACTCAAACCATTGCAGAAATTTCAAGTAAGTTTTTGAATGCTAATTTGGCATCAAATTCAAATATTCAAGGGATTTCCAATGCTATACAAAATCATTTTAAAACTTATTCTAAAGACATAATTCAGAGTAAAATTTCGAACTCTAAGGTTAACCTGGATTTAAAACTAGATTTTGTTAATTCTCCAATTTTGTCTGACGTATTTGTAGATGGGATCCGACAAATGGATACACTTAAAGCTTTTGTCCAGTTTGAAGGAGAAAAAAATAAACTTGCCTCAAGCCTTAAGCTTCCTTATCTAAACTATCAGGACAATGAGATTTTGGGTTTAGCACTCGATCTGGAGTCCAACGGAAATTCTGCGAATTTTAGCTTTGGGTTCGAGAATATTTCTGCTGGCCCTTTGGATGTAGCTGAAACCCTGTTGCAAGGTAAGTTTGAAAATGATTTATTGAGTTTGAATTTGGATGCTTCCAAGGATGAAAAGGGCTTTTTTAGCTCTTTGATTACAGTAAAATTTGAGGAAAATGGCCTCTACAGAGTCTCTGTTTCTCCGGATCAATTGATATTGAACGCTTCTGAGTGGTCAATACCAGATAATAATGAGATCGTATACCAAAACGAGAGAATTGATGTTACTAATTTTAAATTGAATAGAAACTCTCAAACCATTGAGTTAACAGACAAGTTAGATTTTGAAAAAAGACACCTGGGAATAGTTATCGATAATTTCAAACTTTCTAATTTCACGAGTTATTTTAATCCAGATGAAAAACTGGCTGGAGGGAAATTGAGTGGTAATTTAGTTTTGATAGAACCATTTGTTTCTAATGGATTGGTTTCCAATCTCAATATTGAAGATTTACGAGTCACAGAGGTTCCTTTAGGAAACTTATCATTAATAGCAGAAGCAAAATCCGATGAGGATTATGACTTAAAATTTAGCTTGAAAGATGCGGGGATTGACCTTGATGTAAGGGGTAATTATCATGCAAGCTCAACAGAAACCAGCATCGATTTCACCATAGGGTTGAATAAACTTGAAATGGAAACCATAGAAAGTTTTGCTCAAGATTTCATCAAAAAAACTAATGGATATTTAAAAGGTAATTTTGAAATCAATGGACCTTTGGATGATTTAGGTTACAAAGGTGATTTGACCTTTAACGATGTTCAATTCAATTTAAAATTACTGAACACGCTTTACAATCTGAAAGATGAACGAATCGAATTTTCTAAGGATAAAATCAGTTTAAATGAATTTTCAGTTGTAGATGATGATGGAAATCAGCTATCTGTTAATGGGTCCATCTCTACTCAAGAACTAACTAATCCTAAATTTAATTTGGCTTTTGATGCAAAAGATTTTCAATTATTAAATACAACAGCAGAAAATAACGATTTATATTTTGGCAAGTTGGTTTTTGATGCTTCAGCAAAATTAAAAGGAGACCTAGATTTTCCGAAGGTAAATCTTGACCTATCCATAAAAAATGCAACAAACCTTACTTACATAATTCCAGAATCTCAAGCTAGCATTAAAGAAAGAGACGGGGTCGTAGTGTTTGTAAATAAGCAAAACCCAGACGACATTCTCACTCAAAAAGACGAAGAAGACTTTGAAGCAATCTTGACAGGAATCGACTTAAATAGTAATATTACCATTCAAGATAAATCTAGAGTAAAAGTTATCTTGAACAAAAGGACCAACGATAATGTAAGCATACAAGGAGGCGGAGACTTTAAGTTTTCGATTTCAAGAACTGGTAAAATGAATCTTGCTGGTAAGTATGAAGTTTCAAATGGTAGCGTTGAATTGAATCTTTACAATATTGTAAAGCGCAAGTTTGATATTGCTCCAACAAGTTCGGTGACATGGAGTGGAGATCCATATAACGCAGAATTGGATTTGAGAGCTATCTATAAAGTAGAAACATCTGCAAGTTCTTTAATGGCTTCTCAAACAGCTGGAGAAAATTCCATTACACAAAATAGATATAAACAACAGTTACCATTTTTAGTTTATCTAGGGGTTGAAGGACAGTTGATGTCACCAGAACTCAATTTTCAGCTAGATATGCCAGAAGATAGACAAGGCGCTATAAATGGGTCCGTTAATTCAAAAATTTCTCAGGTTAATCAGCAAGATGATCAGTTAAACAAACAAGTGTTTTCATTGCTGGTATTGAACCGCTTTTATCCTGAATCTGGAAGCGACGGAAGCCAGGGTGGACCAGCGACAATGGCAAGAGACAACATCAACCAGGCCTTATCGGATCAATTGAATACATTTTCAGATAAACTGACTGGGAATACGGGTATCTCACTCAATTTTGATGTAAATAGTTATACAGACTATCAAGGAGATACTTCTCAAAATAGAACTGATGTAGATGTAACAGCACAAAAGAAATTGATGGACGATAGACTTGTTGTTGAAGCAGGAAGCTCAATGAATGTGCAGGGTGAGCAGCGAGCAGGAGAAAGCCAGGCACTTGTAGGGAATGTAAGTGTAGAATACTTACTTACAGAAGATGGAAGATGGAAATTGCGAGGTTTTAGAAAAAGTGAATATGAGAATGTCATCGATGGGCAGGTTTTCGTTAGCGGTATTGCACTTATTTTTACCCGGGAATTCAATAAATTCAAAGTACTTTGGGATAAAGCTTACAGAGAATCTTTAAAAGAAGAAGAAATTGATACCAAATCAAAATCAGAACAAAACAAAGAACAGGAAACTGAAACCAATAAGGATGAGTAGCTTTTTTAAATACTTTTTGTTTGCAAGTATTGCATTTTTTGTGTTGTCTTCTTGTAGTATTCAAGAGTACATTCCAGAAGGTAAAACCTTGTACAACGGGTCAGTAATTAAATTTGAAAACAAAAAGGGGAAAAATAATGATAAATTGAAGTCCAAACTTAATTCTGCAATTTCAAGAAACACGAATACCAAGTTTCTTGGAATGCGACCAGGTTTATTCTTCAATTACAAAGCAAGTAGAGAAAAGCCAGGTTTCATCAATAAATTCTTGAATAAGCAAATTGGAGAAGATCCCTATTATTTTCAAGACATCAGCGTCTCAGAGGCGGAAAAAATTCTAAAAAACAGACTACAGAATAACGGTTACTTTGGTGGTAGTATATCTTCCATAGTAGAAATTGACTCGGCTGATGTCTCAACATCCGTGAAATACTCAATTAATTTACCAGAACCTTATAGCCTTGAATCTTACAAGCTCAATAAAACTTTTGAAGACCCTCTCCAGATTTTTAAGGATATTCAGTCTTCTTTAGAATTTACTGAAATTAAAGAAAAAAGTCTTTTCAATTTTGATGAACTCATTTCTGAACGTGAGCGAATCGATAATTATCTGAAGGATCGAGGTTACTACAACTTCAATTCAGATTTTTTAATTTTTGAAGCAGATACAAATGCTTATGATGACAGGCGATTCAATTTATATTTGAGATTGAAAACTCAGGTGCCAGAAAAGTCTCTGGTTCCTTACGTTATTGATGAGGTTAATATTCATCCTAACAGAACTTTAGCCAATAAACAGGAGACTAAAGATACAATCAATTACCAGGGTTTTAACTTTGTACAAAATGCAGAATTTATTAAGCCAAAATACTTAAAGCCTTATGTTCTTATCGAACCAGGAGAAACTTATAATCCTAAACTATCCAGATATACAAGTAGACGTTTATCATCCCTAAACACCTATAAGTTTGTAAATATCGATTATCAGGAAGTCGACACGCTTACTAATACCGGTGGTAAAAGACATCTCAAGGCAGATATTTTCTTGTCTCCTATGAACAAACGTTCCTTAAGGCTGGAGCTTCAAGGCGTAACTAAATCTAATAATTTTGCTGGTCCAAATTTGAGTGTTGTTTATTCCAACAGGAATTTATTTAAAGGAGGAGAATTGTTTAGACTTTCTCTTAGTGGAGGTTATGAGCAACAATTTTTTGGAAAAACTGGAGACCAGGGACTGAGTAGTATCCAGGTAGGATTGAATGCTTCGATTTTGTTACCAAGATTGATTTTTCCTATAGATCTTAATGAAAACTTTGCGTATGCGATTCCCAAAACTAAAGTAAGCCTTGGTCTTGACTATTTAAGCAGAACCCAACTTTACACTTTAAATTCTATTTCATCATCCTTTGGTTACCTGTGGGAAGGTAACAGCTATGTCACTCATCAATTGAAACCAATCAACTTAGAATATGTTAATTTGGGTAATACTTCAGAAGATTTTGATCAAATTCTAGATAACAATCCTTTTTTAAGACGAAGCTTTGAGCAGCAATTTATAGCTGGTCTCACTTATAATTTTACATACAACGAAATTAAAGACCAGTCGACAAGCCAGGGTTTTTATTTTGGGCTTAATTACGATATGGCTGGTAATGGTTTGAATTTATTGGGTTCACAGAACGATGCTGGACAAAATGAATTCATAGGACTTGAATATGCTCATTATTTTAAGGCTGATTTGGATTTACGCTATCACCTAAAATTAGATGAAAAAAGACAAAAGCTCATAGGAAGAATTTTTGCAGGCATGGGTCAGCCAATGGGAACGACCGAATCTTTGCCTTTCATAAAGCAATTTTTCTCAGGTGGGCCCTATAGTGTACGTGCCTTTAGAATACGTTCATTAGGTCCAGGAACTTTTTCTCCAGAAGATAATAGCAATTCGTTTTTTGATCAATCCGGAGATATCAAACTGGAAGCGAATTTAGAATACAGATTTCCTATTTCAGAATATTTGAATGGAGCATTTTTTGCAGACGCAGGAAATGTCTGGCTTGTCAATGAAAACGAAGCGACACCAGGTGGTAAATTTTCTTCAAATTTCTTAAATGAACTTGGGGCTGGAGTAGGTTTTGGTTTGCGTCTAGATATTCAAGGATTTGTCATTAGGCTAGATTTAGCTACGCCTATCAAAGAACCAACAACTTCATGGAATTTTGATTCTGCAAACCCAGTACTCAATTTTGCTATCGGTTATCCTTTTTAAAATTTAATTCTGAATTTACTCGATTAATTTATTAAGGTGGACCTAACGTATTAAGACATTAGTTAGGTTTGAATCTGCGAATAATTTAAGAAGTCGAGTCTAATACTGCTCCTCTTCGTTGGGGAATTTTTGAGCTTTTACATCTTCGTTATAATGTTGGATCGCCTTTGTCATAACCGATTCTAAATCAGCATAACGTCTTAAGAATTTAGGGCTAAATTCTTTGTTCATTCCCAACATATCGTGAAGCACAAGCACTTGGCCATCAACTCCGGCACCGGCACCAATACCAATTACAGGAACCTGAACGCTTTTTGCCACTTCCTCTGCAAGTTTAGCTGGA
This sequence comes from Psychroflexus longus, assembly GCF_020164595.1. GTDB lineage: Bacteria > Bacteroidota > Bacteroidia > Flavobacteriales > Flavobacteriaceae > Psychroflexus > Psychroflexus longus. The sequence goes on along the minus strand of NZ_JAIQZE010000009.1, from coordinate 11,152 downwards.
ACTTTTTCAAGAACAATCGCAAAACACCCAATACGTTCTAACATGAGTGCATCTTCTTTAAGTTTTTTTGCTTCATATTCTTCTTTAGCTCTCACCGTATAAGTTCCAAACTTGTAGATGGATTGTGGCGTTAATCCAAGATGACCCATTACAGGGACTCCAGCCTTTAAAATACGTTTGATAGAATCTTTTATTTCGCTTCCTCCCTCAAGCTTTACGGCATGAGCTCCACTTTCTTTCATGATGCGGATCGAAGACCGTAAAGCTTCTTTTGGATCGCTTTGGTAACTTCCAAAAGGTAAGTCAACCACAACCAAAGCTCTTTTGACTGCACGTATCACCCCGGAAGCATGATAAATCATTTGATCAAGAGTAATGGGAAGTGTAGTTTCATGACCAGCCATGACGTTGGATGCAGAATCCCCAACCAAAATCACATCTATTCCAGCATGGTCAACAATTTGAGCCATGGTAAAATCGTAGGAAGTCAGCATAGATATTTTTTCAGAATTTGCTTTCATCTCGATAAGAGACTTAACCGTAATTCTTTTGTATTGCTTCTTGGCTACAGACATAATTTTAGTTTTATTTGAATTGCTAAATTACTTAATTTTAAGTTCACGCTCAAACGATTTCATAACCCGAAACTAAAACCAGCTTTGCCATGAATATTATTCTATTTGACGACCATTTACGCTCACAGTTTCTTCCCTTAACCTTTACTAGACCTATTGCAGAGCTACGATTAGGGATTTTAACACTAAAAGAAAAATGGGAGCATATTTCCAAAGCTGCTGTTTCTTACAAAACTGAATCTTATCTCACAAAAAAATATCCTGAACAGGTTGAAGGAGACAATCTTTACATCAATGCCAGATATTTAGCTTCTGAAGAATTTTTTGAACAGGTGAAAAATTTAACTAATGATGAAGTTCTGATGCATGGCGAAATTGTTTTGGCTTATCGATTATCTAAAAACGAAAGTCTTGATTTACAAACACTCATAGACTCTGAACTAAATATAGAACTGGATTGCATAGAACATGTGGCCGATTTATTTTCAAAAAATCATAAGGCGATTGAGGATGACTTTAAGTTACTTACTAGTGGAAGAACTTCTCAGCCTGTTCCTGAAACGGTAACTTGTTTCAACCCCGATTTAATCTTTATAGAAGAAGGAGCCAAACTGTATAATGGAACACTCAATGCTACTGATGGTCCTATTTATATAGGTAAAGAAGCCGAGGTGATGGAAAATTCAGCCATAAGAGGACCTTTTGCGCTTTGCGAGTATTCAACAGTAAAGATGGGTGCTAAAATTTATACAGGAACGACAATTGGTCCACATTCCAAAGTTGGTGGAGAACTAAGTAACTCTATGATTTTAGGTTATTCCAACAAAGGACATGACGGCTTTTTAGGGAATTCTGTAATCGGAGAGTGGTGTAATATTGGAGCAGATACGAACACCTCCAATCTCAAAAATAACTATGCGAATGTGAAACTTTGGGATTATGATTCTGGAAGGTTTAAAGACACAGGGCTTCAGTTTTGTGGTTTAATTATGGGAGATCATTCCAAATGCAGTATTAACATGATGTTTAACACAGGCACTATCGTTGGAGTGAGCGCCAATATTTTTGGGTCTGGATTTCCGCGTAATTTTGTACCGAGTTTTAGTTGGGGAGGAAGTCAAGGTGTGATCACTTACAAATTGAATAAAGTGTTTGAGGTCGCAGAGCTCGTGATAAAACGCCGAGGCCTGAGTTTGACTCAAGAAGATAAATCTATTTTGGAAGAGATATTTGAAAAGACGTCAAGTTATCGCCGAGATTAAAGATTATTGAGATTGATTTTATGAGGGAAATTCGCATTGAAGATTATAAGAAGCCCCAAATTTCAAATGATTTATTGGAGGAGCTTTTCAAACGAAATTGGTTCAAATCATTTGTGCCCAAAGAATTTGGCGGCTTAGAGCTTGAATTAAAAACAGCGAGTCATCACATCACTGAAGCTGCAACCCATTTTGGTGGATTGGGATGGGTGTTGAATCTTGGAGGGGGAGCCAACTGGTTTTCAGGGTTTTTTGAACCTGAAATAGCTAAAAAAATATTTTATCCTTCAGAAACAGTTATTGCTGGAAGCGGTGCAGTTAGTGGAACTTTCAGAACTAAAGATACTAAGGTGATATTAAATGGTAAATGGAGTAAATGCTCAGGAGCAGCGCATGCGAATTACTTTAGTCTGAATGCAAAAAATGAGGATACTGGGGAAGTAATGTCTTTCGTTGTTCCTGGAGATTCAGTAAAATTTGCTGAAGAAAAGTGGGAAATATTAGGATTAAAAAGCTCTTCATCTTTAACAATCCACTTGACAGATGTTGAGATTCCGAAAGATTTTGGATTTCAAATGAATACAATAAAAAATAATTCAGACTATAAAGTGCTCCACATCCCGTTTGAAGAATTTGCACGCGTTTGTATGTCCTCCTGTTTTATTGGCATTGCACTAAGTTTTTTGAATTCGTTAAAGTCAGATCAGATTTTTGATAAAAATTTTGATACAGCTACGGATTTACTTCAGAAAAAAATAGCGAGAGCCATTCTGCTTCGAGATCACTTCGCTGAAAAGATTGAAGAACATTCAAACGAGGGCAAGCTCACTAATAATATTAAAACTGATCTAAAAAATAAGCTTAGCAAAGCACATCTGTTGATCTTTGATGAAATTCAAGTCTTATTTAAAAATGGAGGAGTAACGTTGATAGAAGAAAATAAACTTTCACATTGGGCTTATCGCGATGTGTTGACAGCATTTCAGCATTACTTCATAAAACCTGGATAATCTTATTATTAATAAATTTTATAAATGTTAGCTGAAGTTGCAATGTTCATCTTTACTTTTGCAAGCATGTTTTCAGAAATAAAAAGAAGGATAAAAAAAGTTTTAGAATTAAAGTATGTGAAAATATTGGTAGATTCCATCAAAGATTTCACTTCCAACGATTCCATGAGTTTTGCTGCTGGAACCGCATTTTATACCATTTTCAGTCTTCCTGCTTTATTGATTATAATTTTGAATCTAGGAGCTAGTCTCTATGAAAGATCTGAAATAAGAGAAGAGCTTTTTAGTCAAATTACGAGTCTAGCCGGAGATGAATCGCGACAAACTTTAGAAAGTATTCTGGAAAACTTTGCCTTCAATGCTGACAGCGCTATCTCTGCTACCATTGGTATTTCAATTCTTATTTTTTCTGCAACTACCGTTTTTGTGAGCTTGCAAAGAGGTATTAATCATATTTGGCACATCAAACCTATCCCCAACAGAGGTTACGTTAAACTAGCTTTTGACAGGCTCTTAAGTTTTTCCATTGTGTTGGTTATTGGTTTTATTCTTATCGTTTCTTTAATCCTGGATGCTATTGTATCCTATTCTTTTGGTAAATTGGACAATTTGCTGCCTGATATCAATTTAGAATTGATATCTATAGCTCAAATCATAATCTCACAATTAATCCTCATTGTAATTTTTGCTTTGATGTACAAAATCCTACCAGATGCAAAAGTGCGATGGAAAGACACCTGGGCTGGAGCAATGGTTACAGCTTTGCTTTTTATTGTCGGTAAATTCCTTATTGGTCTATATATGGGGACTAACGATTTGAGTTCTACTTATGGAGCTGCAGGTTCTCTTGTTATACTGTTAATTTGGATCTACTATTCTGTGGTTATCTTCTTATTTGGTGCACAGGTGACCTACTATATAGCCCGAAATATTGGTGGTGGGGTAAAGCCTAAAAAAGAAGCTGTGAGAGTAGAAGAAGTAGAGGTTGAGGAATAGTCTCTAAAATTTTTAACTTAGGTTTTGATTTTCAATAAATAGTTGTATTTTTGCAATCCTTTTGAATGCAACACAAGAAACGTTTAAAAGGTTGATTTTAAATAATTTAATCTCTTCTGCGAGTTTTGCTTAAGTTTCTTGGACGAACAGAATACAAATTTTAAATCAGCATATGGCTGAAGACAAAACAACTAAAGAGCAACAATCAGTTGCAAGTTCTGAAGAATCAACTCCCAAAGTTGCCCCTTCTGAACAACAAGAAAATCCAAAACAATTTCTAGAAGATTTCAACTGGCACAAGTACGAAGAAGGTATTGATGAAGTTGATGATGCACAGTTAGAGCAATTCGAAAAATTAGTTGAGGAAAATTTCGTAGATACTCTTCATAATGAAGTTGTAGACGGAACAGTAGTTCACCTTACAGATCAAGATGCGATTATCGACATTAATGCGAAAAGTGAAGGTGTAATCTCATTAAATGAATTTCGTTACAATCCAGATCTAAAAATAGGAGATAAGGTAGATGTTCTTATCGACATTAAAGAAGATGCTGAAGGTCAACTTATTCTTTCACATAGAAAAGCGAGAGTTATTCGTGCTTGGGAGCGTGTTAATAAGGCGCAAGAGGACGGAACAATCGTAAACGGTTCTGTAAAATGTAGAACAAAAGGTGGAATGATTGTAGATGTTTTTGGCATCGAAGCTTTCTTGCCAGGTTCTCAAATCGATGTGAAGCCTATTCGTGATTATGACGCTTACGTAGGAAAAAACATGGAATTTAAAGTTGTTAAAATCAACCACGAATTCAAAAATGTTGTTGTTTCTCACAAAGCGCTTATCGAAGCGGATATCGAAGAACAGAAAAAAGAAATCATTGGTCAGCTAGAAAAAGGACAAGTGCTAGAAGGTGTTGTGAAAAACATTACTTCTTACGGAGTCTTTGTAGACCTAGGTGGTGTAGATGGATTGGTTCACATTACTGACCTTTCTTGGTCAAGAATTAACCATCCAAATGAAGTGGTAGAATTAGACCAAAAATTGAATGTTGTTATTCTTGATTTCGATGAAGACAAGACAAGAATACAACTTGGTTTAAAACAATTACACAAACATCCTTGGGATGCTTTAGATGAAGGTCTAAAAGTTGGTGATGTTGTTAACGGAACAGTGACAGTTATAGCAGATTACGGTGCATTCATCGAAGTAGAAGAAGGTGTTGAAGGATTGATTCATGTTTCTGAAATGTCTTGGAGTACTCACTTGAGATCTGCACAAGACTTTGTGAACGTTGGTGATAAGATAGAAGCAAAAATTCTTACTCTTGATAGAGAAGATAGAAAAATGTCTCTTGGTATCAAGCAATTAACTCCAGATCCTTGGACTGATATTACAAACAAATATCCTGTTGGATCTAAGCATGTTGGTGAAGTAAGAAACTTTACAAACTTTGGAGTGTTTGTAGAACTTGAAGAAGGAATCGATGGTCTAATTTATATTTCTGATTTGTCCTGGACTAAGAAAATAAAGCATCCATCAGAATTCTGTAAAGTTGGAGATAAACTTGACGTAGTCGTATTAGAACTTGATGTTGAAGGACGTAAATTGAGCCTAGGACATAAGCAAACTGAAACAAATCCATGGGATAAATATTCTGATGAATTTGCAGTGGGTACTAAACATGCCGCATCTATCACTGAGATAGTTGATAAAGGCGCAACTGTTGAGTTCAATGAAGATGTTACAGCTTTTGTACCTCAACGTTACCTTGAAAAAGAAGATGGTACAAAACTTACTAAAGGCGAAGCAGCAGAATTTATCATTATTGAATTCAATAAAGAATTCAAACGTGTTGTTGCTTCACATACATCTATCCATAGAGAAGAGGAAGCTCAGATCGTGAAGAAGGCTGCTAAGAAGTCTGAAGACGAATCTAAGAAAACTACTTTCGGAGATGCCAATGCAGAACTGCAGGCACTTAAGGATAAAATGGAAAATAAATAATTTTAATTTATTATAGATTTTGAAAACCCTGCTTTAAAAAGCAGGGTTTTTTTATGAATATAGTTTAAGGTTAATTTTTTTTTAATTCAATTTCAACATTTATGATTTGTTTTACCTTAGAAAGAAAACATTTATGAGCGAATTAAATACATCTTCACTGGAAAAATCAAAAGCCATAAAACTAGCTTACAATGATTATGGAAGTGGTCAGCCTGTTATATTAATTCATGGATGGCCTTTAAATCGTGCTATGTGGGAATATCAAATTGATAGTTTGGTAGCCAATGGCTATAGAGTCATTTCTTACGATCGCAGAGGATTTGGTGAAAGTTCGAAGCCCTGGAATGGATTTGATTATGATACCTTAGCAAGTGATCTTAAAGATCTTATTGAGACATTGAAACTTGAAAATATTATTCTTATTGGATTCTCTATGGGTGGAGGAGAAGTAGCCAGATTTATTGGAAACTATGGAACTTCGTTAATTGATAAAGCTGTTCTCGTTTCCGCTGTAACACCATTTATGCTAAAGACAGAAGACAATGATGCCGTAGATGCATCTGTATTTGAAGGCATGAAAGAAGGCATATCAAAGGATAGGCCTCAGTTTTTTAAAGAGTTTGGTAAAAACTTTTATAATTACGATACCTTTAAAAATGACCGAATATCAGATTCATTTCTAGAATTTACCTGGAATCTCGCTATGCAAGGTTCTAGAAAAGCAACTTTAGACTGTGTGGACAGTTTTGGAAAAACTGATTTTAGAAAGGATTGTAAAAAAATTGATATCCCAACACTTATTGTACATGGAAATGGAGATCAAATTGTTCCTTTGGAAGTTTCAGCAAAAAGGGCAAATGAATTAATATCAAATTCTAAATTAGAGGTTATTAAGGATGCACCGCACGGTTTAGTGACTACTCATCACGAGGAGTTTAATTCTATATTACTTGACTTTTTGAAATAGATTTTTTGACCATATTATACAAAATTAAAAAAGCCACTCTTAAGTGGCTTTTTTAATTTTACTTATCAGTTTACTTGTCAGACTTTGATTTCAATAATTCTGAGAATCTTACTTTGAATCTGGTAAATCTAGGAATCGATACATTTCTAATATAAGGATTATTTGGATTATTGACCTTATAGTCCTGATGGTACTCTTCTGCCATCCAGAATTTATCAAATTCTTGAATTTCTGCTGCTATTGACTTATCATATTCTTTTGATAATTCTTTTATCTTATTATCAATCACTTTCTTCTCATCGTCATTCTGATAAAAAATGATAGAACGGTACTGAGAACCTATATCTGGACCTTGTCCATTTTGCTGAGTGACATTTTGTGAACCGAAATAAACATCCACAAGAGTTTCAAAAGTTACTACCTCTGGGTCATAAATAACCTCAACAGCTTCAGCGTGACCAGTTCTACCAGTATTGCTTGACTCGTAGGTTGGGTTTTTTGTATGACCGCCAGAATAGCCAGAAAAGACTTCTTCTACACCTTTTACGCTTTCGTAGATGGTTTCTACACACCAAAAACAACCGCTGGCAAAATAAGCTCTTTCATAAACCTTATCATCAAAACTTGATGAAGCCTTCTCACTCGGACTCGCGGAGTTTTGAGCTTTAGTACAACTTACAAAGAAAATGAAAAGTAGAATTAAACTAAAAAATGATTTCATGTTTTTTGCTGTAAAATTAGGAGTTAAATTGGGGGACATCAATTAAGGTGACGTTAAATTTATTCATCTTGAGTTACGATATTAATGTTTTAAATACAAAAAAAGCTCGAAGTTTCCTTCGAGCTTTTAGTAAATATTAGTTGATAAAAGAAGTTAAGAAAGTTTTGTAAACATTTTCTCCATTTTTTCTTCTTCTTCTCGAGCTAGTTCCTGGTCTACTAGGATTCTACCACTATGTTCATCGATAATGACTTTACGTCTGGCAGCGATTTCTACTTGAACTTGTGGAGGTATCGTAAAAAATGAACCACCTGAAGCACCACGCTCAATAGTTACAACGGCCATTCCATTTTTTACATTTTTACGAATTCTAGTATAAGCCTTAACCAAACGCTCCTCAATATCTTTTTTGAATTTGTCGGACTTTTCAGTAAGAGCAGTTTCCTCTTTTTGAGTTTCGTTTAAGATATTGTCAAGTTCAGACTTTTTGTGATCAAGGTGATTTTGTCTTTCGGCTAGTTTCTCTTTGGTTTCTTCTATAACAGCAGTTTTGTGCTCAATTTGCGCACTATATTCTCTGATGTGCTTTTGAGCCAATTCAATTTCCAATTCCTGGAATTCGATCTCTTTAGTCAACGCATCAAACTCTCTGTTATTTCTAACATTGTCTTGCTGACCTTTATACTTCTTGATCATAGCTTCTGCATCCACTATGAACTGTTTTTTCTCCTTTATCTTCTCTTCTGTTACCTTCAGATCAGCATCAAGCTTTTCAATTCTTTTGGTAAGACCTGCAACTTCATCTTCCAAATCTTCAACTTCAAGAGGTAGCTCACCTCGCATATTTCTTATTTCGTCAATACGTGAGTCTATTAGTTGTAAATCGTATAGAGCTCTTAATTTCTGCTCTACTGTAACCTCTTTTTTCTTTGCCATAATCAATAGTATTGAATTGGATTGGTATTAATGTTAGATAAAACGAGTGCAAAATTAGGGATTTTTTTCGTAAGATAAGCATGTATTAATTCTTTTGTATACTGCTCACTTTCATAATGTCCTATATCGACCAAAAGAATCTCATTTTCAGCCTTATAGAAGTCATGATATTTTAAATCTGCTGTTATATAAATATCAGCTTTTGCAGCTTTAGCGCGTTCTATGGCAAATGCGCCGCTACCTCCCAATACCGCAACTCTTTTAATAGGTTTTTCGTTAAGTTGAGAATGCCTTATAGCTCCTGTTTTAAAAACAGCTTTTATATGTGATAAAGCTTCAGAATGGTCAAGAGCTTTATCAAATTCTCCGACCATTCCTATTCCGCGATCCTGATCATTATTTTCCAGTGTTTCAATTTCATAAGCAACTTCTTCATAGGGATGGCTTTCGAAAAGAGCTTTTAGTATTTTTGACTGCAGATGTGCGGAGAAGGTCATATTGATTTGAATTTCTTCCTCAAACTGAGTCTTTCCAGGCTCTCCAATAGTTGGATTGGAATTTTGATTTCCGTTGAAGGTACCAGTGCCTTCAATATTGAAACTGCAAAAGTCATAATTTCCAATGCTTCCGCCACCAGCATCAAAAAGTGAATTTCTCACGGCTTCAGCATTAGCTTTTGGTACATAGGTGGTTAGTTTCTTTATGGTTTTTGGTTTAGGAATAAGCACCGAGGTGTTTTTCAATCCTAGTTTTTCACAAATCATTCCGTTTACGCCTGTAGACACATTATCCAGAGCAGTATGCATGGCATAGATGGCGATATCGTGTTTGATGGCCTTGTGCACGACACGTTCAACGTAAGTTTTATTATTCAGCTTTTTTAATCCTGAAAAAATGATGGGATGAAAGCTTATGATCAAATTGCAATTATTATTTATTGCTTCATCAACTACTGATTCTAATGTATCAAGTGTTATCAGTGCTCCAGTCACTTCCATATCTTGTTCCCCAATAAGTAATCCTGTATTATCAAAATCTTCAGCATAATAAGAAGGAGCAAGTTCTTCAATTATATCAATAATATCTTTTACAATCATCTGTATGGTTTTAAAGTCTAAATTTAAAAATTATAATTTTGCAGTCATGAAATACCTAAGATATTTACTCTTTCCTTTTTCAGTTCTTTACGGCTGTGTCATGGCTGTTCGGAATTTTCTCTACAATGTAGATATCTTAAAATCGAAATCTTACTCAACTCCCATTATCTGTGTGGGAAACCTCAATACTGGTGGTACTGGAAAATCACCAATGATAGAATTGCTAATTAAAGTACTTAAAGAAAATTACAACCTAGCCACTTTAAGTAGGGGTTATAAGCGCGTGACCAGTGGATTTTTAGAAGTAGAACTATCACACACTACTTCAGAGGTAGGGGATGAGCCACTTCAGTTCAAAACTAATTTTCCAGAAGTATTCGTAGCTGTAGATGAGAATCGACAGCGAGGAATATCAAAGCTACTCAGCACACATTCAAATTTGGATGTCATCTTGCTTGATGATGCATTTCAGCATAGAAAAGTTAAACTAAGCCTATCCATACTTCTTACAACCTACGGAGACCTTTATACTCAGGATTTCATTCTTCCTACTGGAAATCTAAGGGAATTTCAAACTGGAGCTAAAAGAGCAGAACTCATCATCGTGACCAAATGCCCAAACACACTTTCAATTGATGAACAGAAAAAAGTATTTAGACACTTAAAACTAAAATCTTATCAAAAACTGTTTTTCTCTACGATTGTTTATTCTGAACTTGTGACAAGTAAGACTGAACGTATAGAGATTGCAAACTTCGATGATTTTACTTTAGTCACTGGCATAGCAAACCCTAAACCGCTAGTGAACCATCTAAAGTCAATTGGTAAAACTTTTGAACATATTCAATTTCCCGATCATTATGAATTTTCAGAAAGCGATCTAGAGCATCTTAAAATACAATCTAAAATCCTGACTTCACAAAAAGACTTCATGCGATTGAAATCAAAGCTTGAATTAAAAAATTTATATTATTTGCCAATAGAAACTCAAATATTGAATCAACCCCAATTTTTGGAAGATTTTATTAAAGTTCATATATCTTGAAACTTTTAAATATTATATTATTAATTCATTTTTTTGTTTGTGTAATATAATCTTTTGATTAAATTTGCAACCTGAAATAAATTAGTAAAGACGTTACGATGAAAAAAGGAATACATCCAGAGAATTATAGATTAATAGCATTCAAAGATATGTCTAACGATGATGTATTTTTAACTAAATCTACAGCACAAACCAAAGAAACCATCGAAGTTGATGGAACTGAATATCCTTTAATAAAACTTGAGATTTCAAGAACATCTCATCCTTTTTATACTGGTAAAACTAAACTCGTTGATAGTGCAGGACGTATTGATAAGTTCAAGAACAAATACAAGAAATTTAAAAAAGAAGAAAAATAAGCTAAATTATATTTATAAAAAAAGCCTTCCATTGAGAAGGCTTTTTTTATGATTATACTGTCCCGTCCTAATATAGCGATACACTAAAATCAAGTGTATATGGAATCACCAACAAATAAAGGGTATGTAAAGCGAACCCAAAAAGATTATTCGCTTTCTTTTAAGCTTCAGGTAGTCGAAGAAAT
>NZ_JAIQZE010000008.1 GCF_020164595.1 Psychroflexus longus | reverse complement strand
TCTTTGACCTAAGGTCAGTTGTTTGTATTTTTTCATGCAAGATCAATATAACTATTGAACCTAAAATACTGCGGGCTAGCCCGCAGTATTTTAAACTTACATGTTGCACTTATAACTTGAACTTAGAAAATGAAAAATGCAGTAAGAAATTTAGTTTTAATAGCAGTATTGATGATTGGAGTAAGTTCCTGTAGTAGCGATGAAGACGGTTATGGTGCTGGCGAGCCAATCAACAATAATCCAACTACTTTCGAGATCATCGCAGATAGTCCATATCATAATATTTTGGAAGATTTGCTAGTTTCAAATGGCTTAGAGCAAGTGCTTAATAATGGTATTTATACCGTATTCGCACCGACAGACAATGCTTTTGAGGGTATTGATACTTCAGGCCTTACAAGTGAACAAGTCACCAATATTCTATTAAACCACGTCTTGGAAGGCTCTGCCGAGTCATCAGCATTATCTACGGCATATTTAAACACCTTAGCAACTGAGCAGGTTTCAGGTGAGGAAAACAACCTAAGTTTATACATCAATGTTGGAACTGATGTTACTTTAAACGGAACTTCGACAGTAACTGAACCCGATAATATGGCATCTAATGGTGTTGTACACATTGTAAACGAGGTTATCACAATTCCAGATGTGACCACTTTTGTAATAGCAGATTCAACTTTTGAAACTTTAGAACAGGCTTTAACTAGAGATGAAGAACCCAATTTTGTCGGTACATTAAGTTCATTTGAAAGTCCGGCTCCGTTTACAATATTTGCACCTACCAACGACGCGTTTACAGGTTTACTTGCTGAACTTGGATTCGACAGTCTGGCAGACATTGATGAAACAACTTTAACGTCAGTTTTAAATACCCATGTGATTGGTGGAGCAAACATTAAATCTTCTGGACTTCCAACAGGAACAGTTACAACTTTGGGTGAGACTTTTGAACTTAATGGGACAACTATAACAGACCAAAATGGAAGGACAATTGAAATAGTTGTTACTGATGTCCAAGCAGGAAACGGAATTACACATGTTGTGAGTACGGTAATTCTCCCAGATTTAGGCTTAGAACCTGAACCAGCTCCGAATACTGTAGAAATGACCGTAGATAATGACGGAGCACAGGCTTTTTATGTGAGTAGTATTACGGGTAGTGAGCAGCCAACAAGTCTAGATTCTAATAATAGCACCTGGACACTTACAGAAGGAACACGTTATGAATTAACCATAACAGGTGCTAGTTCACATCCATTTGAACTAAGAAATGCAAATGGAGATGCTCTCTTGAGTCAAAGTGCACAAGGCTCTTTCGAGGCTGATCCTGATGTAAATTTTGTCACTGATGGAATGCAGTTTGATTTTACGCTTACAGCAGAATTAGCTGCGGAAATCAATGATTACATCTGCACTATACATTCAGGGATGAATGGTGATATCAATGTGAATTAATATAGGCTATAGCTTTTAAACATAAAAAGGAGTCCAGAATGGACTCCTTTTTTTTAATTTAATAATTTTTTTAATTTAATAAGGCAACTACTTCTTGTCTATTTTCTTATTATCATCTTTGTCACCTTGTTTCTTTTTCTGCTGTTCAGCTGCTTGTTCCATTATCTCCTGAAACTTCTTACCGAACTTACCTTTCTTTTTAGGCTTTTTCTTTTTCTCTTCGATTTTGGCTAAGATTTTATTCTCATCTATTATCACATGTTTTATAACTAACATGATACCTATGGTGATCAAGTTTGAAATGAAATAGTATAGCGATAAACCACTCGCGTAATTGTTGAAGAATATAAGCATAACCAAAGGTGCAAAGTACATGATCACTTTCATGTTTGGCATACCTGGTTGTGAGCTTTGCTGCATGTTTTGCCCAGCAGTCATCTGCGTGTAAAAAAATATCGCAACCGAAGCAAGAATAGGAAATAAACTTATGTGGTTACCGTAAGCCCATGATACTAGTGGTATATACGCATCCCATTCAAAAATCACATCGTAACTCGATAAATCGTCTGCCCATAAGAATCCTTTTTGCCTTAAATCGAAAGCACTGGGAAAGAACTGGAAAAGCGCGTAGAAGACGGGTATCTGTAGCAGGGCAGGAATACATCCTGCCAACGGACTTACACCTGTTTTGCTGTACAGCTTCATCGTTTCCTGCTGCTTTTTCATCGCATTGTCCTTATACTTCTCGTTGATTTCGTTGATCTCTGGTTTTAAAACTTTCATTTTAGCCTGAGATAAATAAGACTTATAAGTCACCGGGGAAAGAACAATTCTTACAGCGATAGTCATCACAATAATGGCTAATCCATAACTTGGCAGTGAACTGCTCAAAAAGCCAAAGAAAGGTATAAAGACGTATCTATTGATCCATCCAAAGAGTCCCCAGCCTAAGGGAACGATTTCATCTAAATTACGTTCATAATCGCTTAAAATATCAAAATCTGATGGACCATGATACCAGTTCATGCTTTCAGTAAACTCCCCGTTTTTGAGTTGAAGAGGAACTTCAGCAAGAAAGTTTTTAGTAAATAAGGTATCCACTTGCTCATCCTGAACTAGTTTTCTTGAAGTCATTTTTCCTTTTGAAAAAGGATTGTCTGTTAATAACACAGAAGTAAAGAAATGCTGTTTGAAGGCAATCCACTCAATAAGTTTGTCTTCCTCTATGGCTTCATCACCTTGTCCAGTATAATCGTCTTTATCACCTTCATAGAGGTAAACAATTTCTGTATATTTATTTTCGTAAGAAATACTTTTGGCTTTACGTATTGCTTTAACTTCCCAGGAAAGATTGGCATTTTCAGAAGAAATAACATTACTTAGGCCTTGAGAACGAATGCCGAAATTCATCATGTAATCATCTGGCTCAAGCTCGTAGTAAAATTCCAGAAATTCGATGTCAGACACCTTAGCTCTCATGCTCAGAGTCTGGTTGCCGTTATCTGTGCTTAAATTAGGTTCAAAGTAAAGATCACGGGTATTGTAGGTGCGACCATCGCTGGCTTCAAAAGAAATATTGAAATCAGCATTACCATCTTTTATCAAATAAACAGGATCACCTTTGTAGGTGTCATGTTTTTTCATTTTAGCCTCAACAATCTGCCCCCCTTTACTGCTTACCTTCAGTTCTAAAACATCATTTTCAATAGTCGTTACCGCCTCATCCTTGGCGAAATCTTGTATGGCAGAATAAGCAAAAGCACCATATTCTCTTTTGGCAAGTTCAGCGTTTACAGAATCTTGTAAACTTCCGGGCACTTCTTCAGAAGGCGTTGGGGAACTTGGGATATTTGAAACTGGAGAATCTCCCTGAGTATCTTTTTCTACTTGTTCGGTAGTCTCCTTCTCTGGGGCTAATTCTTCAGTAGGGTTCATGTACATGACCCAAATTAAAATTAATCCAATAAGAGCAAATCCTATAATAGAGTTCTTATCAAACGTCTTCTTTTCTTCCATTGACTATAACTATTGTAAAACTTAATTTTTCAAAATACGTGCAAAAATCAACATTTAATTTTATTTAAGTGAGGTTATTGTGGGTTAATTTACAGAAACGATCATGTTTCAGTTATTTACGAAATTTTTTGGCCGCTTCTACAAAGCTTAAGAAAAGCGGATGTGGTGTAGCTACTGTGCTTTTATATTCAGGGTGATATTGCACCCCTACAAACCATGGATGGTCTTTCAGCTCAATAGTTTCTACAAGCCCTGTTTTTGGATTCCTGCCAGAACATAGCATGCCGTTTTTCTCAAGGTCTTCAACATACTCGTTATTGACTTCGTATCTGTGGCGATGTCTTTCAGAAATTTCTGTTGTTCCATAAATTTCAGATAATTTAGAACCAGCTTCAAACTTACAGTCCCATGCACCAAGTCGCATCGTGCCTCCCATCTGTTTTAAGTCTTTTTGATCTTTCATAAGGCCAATGACAGGATGCGGAGTGTTTGGATCCATTTCTTCTGAATTTGCTTCTGCTATCTTTAAAACATTTCGAGAAAATTCTATAACTGCCATTTGCAGACCAAGGCAGATTCCTAAAAATGGAACTTTGTGAGTCCTCGCAAATTCAACAGCTGCTATTTTACCTTCAATACCGCGCTCTCCAAAACCTGGAGCCACCAGGAGCCCATCCAAATTTTTATAAATAGTTTCGTTGTGTTCAGTGTCTTCGGAGTTGATCCAAACCACATTTACTTTAACGTCGTTATAAGCCCCGGCATGTATAAACGATTCCAAAATTGATTTGTAAGAATCTTGAAGATCTACATACTTACCCACCAATCCTATTGAAATCTCTTCAGTCGCATTTTTTAGTTTGTCAACAAAGAAGTTCCACTTTTCCAAATCCGGAACTACATCATCTTTAAGGTTTAACTTTTTCAGGGTAATGGTATCCAACCCTTCTTCTGCCATAAGCCCTGGAACTTCATATATAGACGCTGCATCTATAGACTGTATGACAGCCTCTTTTTTGACATTACAGAACAATGCCAGTTTGTTTCTGATATCATCATTGATTTCATGCTCTGTTCTGCACACCAATATCTCTGGAGAGATTCCACTTTCCATGAGTGTTTTTACACTGTGTTGAGTAGGCTTGGTTTTAAGCTCTTTTGCGGCAGAGAGGTATGGGATCAATGTCAAATGAATTACTAGAGCATTGTGCTCACCAAGTTCCCACTTGAGTTGTCTTACAGCTTCTATATAAGGTAAAGATTCAATATCACCTACAGTTCCTCCAATTTCAGTAATAACGATGTCATACTTATTGTCTTGTCCGAGAATTTGTATGCGCTCTTTTATTTCGTTGGTAATGTGAGGAACAACCTGTACTGTTTTTCCGAGGAAGTCTCCTCTTCTTTCTTTATCAATGACGCTTTGGTAAATTTTACCAGTCGTCACATTATTGGCCTGAGAGGTATTGACGTTTAAAAATCGCTCGTAGTGTCCAAGATCCAAGTCTGTTTCTGCGCCATCTTCAGTTACAAAACACTCTCCATGTTCATAAGGATTGAGCGTACCAGGATCTATATTGATATAAGGGTCAAGCTTTTGAATGGTTAATTTATAACCTCTTGCCTGTAGAAGTTTTGCTAGTGATGCTGCGATTATTCCTTTCCCTAAAGACGAAGAAACACCGCCTGTTACAAAAATATACTTTGTATCGGCCATTTGTGTTGAGAGTTTTGTGTCTATACGGGATGCAAAAATATCATTTAATTTTTGCTTAAACTTAGAATTAGTTTAAAAATCCTTAGCTTCTTCTTATCCTTCTCAGGATGTCTTCCAAACCATTCTCTTTCAGTTCCAATACTTCTTGCATTTGTCGACCAAGTTTATTTTCTGGAAATCCCTTTCGTTTAAACCATATCAAGTAATATTCTGGAATATCAGAAAGATAATAGCCCTTGTATTTACCAAAGTGCATTTTAGCATTGGCAAGTTCGATTAGAGCATTTTTGTGAGATTCAGAATTCATTAACAGTCAATTCTAGGCATGAGATAGGCTTTTACTCATGTTGCTAAGAAACCCTTTTAAATTATTGTAGCCAAACTTTTAATTATTACTTTTGTCAACCAAATTATACTATAAAACCTGATTATGAATTTACATGAATATCAAGGCAAAGAAATATTAAGTAGCTTTGGCGTAGGCATCCAAAAAGGAATTTTAGCTCATACCCCAAAAGAAGCTGTTGAAGCTGCAAAAAAATTAACTGAAGAAACCGGAACTGGATGGCACGTTATCAAAGCCCAGGTTCATGCCGGTGGTCGTGGTAAAGGTGGTGGCGTTAAACTCGCTAAAAACCTTAAGGAAGTTGAACAAATTGCAGACGAAATATTAGGAATGCATTTGGTAACACCTCAAACAAGCAAGGAGGGTAAGGAAGTACACCAAATTCTTATAACTGAAGATGTATATTATCCAGGTGATAATGAGCCAGATGAATACTACATGTCCGTTTTGCTTAATAGAGCAACCGGAAGAAATATGATTATGTATTCTCCAGAAGGGGGTGTGGACATCGAAAGTGTTGCAGAAAAAACTCCTGAAAGAATATTTACAGAAGAAATTGATCCTGCAACAGGAATTTTACCTTTCCAAGCACGTAAAATTGCGTTTAACTTTGGTCTTGAAGGAAAAGCTTTCAAAGAAATGACAAAATTCGTCACTGCACTTTACAATGCTTACGACGGATCAGATTCTTCTTTATTTGAGATCAATCCTGTACTAAAAACAAGTGACGATAAAATTGTAGCTGTCGATGCTAAAGTAACTTTAGACGATTCAGCTTTATTCAGACATAAAGATTACCAAAGCATGCGTGATACGCGTGAAGAAGATCCAACAGAAGTGGAAGCAAGAGATGCTGGCTTGAGTTATGTCAACCTTGACGGAAATGTTGGTTGTATGGTAAACGGTGCTGGACTTGCTATGGCAACTATGGACTTAATCAAATTTGCTGGAGGAGAACCTGCTAACTTCCTAGATGTTGGTGGTACAGCTGATGCTAAGAGAGTGGAACAGGCTTTCAAACTCATTTTAAAAGATGAAAAAGTAGAAGCTATCCTAATCAACATTTTTGGAGGTATTGTAAGATGCGATCGTGTTGCCGAAGGTATCATAGAAGCTTATAAAAACATGGGAGACCAGATCACTGTTCCTATTATCGTAAGACTTCAAGGAACCAATGCCGAAAAAGCAGTAGAATTGATCAAAGAGGCTGGTATTGACGTGAAAACTGCTGTTCAATTTAAAGAAGCTGCAGATAAAGTTCAAGAAGTCTTAGCTTAAAAATTTCGACTTTATAGAATATAGAAACCCTCGATGTATCGAGGGTTTTTTGTGTTTTAGACTGAAATAGGTTTTTGGCTCGAAGTTTTATTCTTGATATAATCGGCCAAATAATCTGCATCTTTTTTAATACCACCCAGAGTAGCTGAGGCTCGAGTATGAAGCCATGGAAGTCCTATAAAATAAAGACCGTTCACATTACTTACCCCTCTGTGATGAACTGGGTAGCCGTTTTTATCAAGTTCGAGACCCTCAATCCAATCAAATTTTGGTCTGTATCCTGTGGCCCAAATGATGTTTCTGATGTCTAGTAATTTAGCTTTTTCAGTTACAATTGTGTTTTGATAGGCATCTATCGTTTTTCCAACGGGAACAACATTATCTTTGTTTAGAATACCTTTTACATCCACGCCAATAACAGGCTGTTTGGATTCACTTATTTTTTTACCAAGCCAGGAATCTTTACCAAAACTTAAATAGCCTGTTTTGGTAAACCACCACCACAATGTTTTTCCAAGAAATTCCTGAGGTAAAGTTTTTACATCCGTGTCTCCAGAAAAATAAACCTCACGATTGGTATCTGAAATTTCCTCCAGAATTTGATATCCAGAATCTCCGGCGCCAACCACCATGGCTTTACCATCCTGTAACTGATTTGGATTTTTATAATAGTCACTGTGAATTTGGAAAATCGATGAATCGATTTTGCTGTGAAATGGTGGAGTGTAAGGGATGTGAAAGGGGCCGGTTGCTATGATGACTTGCTCGGCCTCATAAAATCCATCTTCATGTTTGATAACGAAATAATCGGTTTTATCCTCAACCTCAGTCACTAAAGTATTGAAGCGAATAGGAAATTCAAATTTATCGACATAGGCTTTGAAGTAATCAGCAACTTCATATTTATTTGGATAGTGGCCTTTTGGTTTTGGAAAATCCATTCCTTTCAGATTATTAAATTCTGAAGGTGTAAAAAGTGTCAAGGAATCCCATCGCTTAAGCCAAGAAGCTCCTACTTCATCTTCTTTGTCTAAGACTATATAGCTTTTTCCTTGCTGTTCGAGTTCATAAGCCATGGAAAGGCCAGCCTGTGCGGCACCTATTATTATAAAATCATACATTTTAAAATGTTTCCAATAATATAAGCTATAATCCTTTCAAAAGCAAATATTATGCTTTCAGCGTTTGATTCAGTTTAAAGTATTTATTATAAATGTGAAGAATGATAACTCCAAAGCTGACAGCCACAACGATAAGGATGGTGTTGATAATGTTGTCTGCAGAGAACGATAACTTGATGAGAATAGTTGAAATAACAAATCCAGAATTGCGTATAACACGACTAAATTCTTCAGTTTGTAGAAATGAAAATAAAAGTAATAACACATCAATTAAGATAAGTACTGTAAAGAAATCATCAAAAAATATAGTATTCACTGATTTAATAGATACGGAAGAATACTCTGTACCTGAAATAGTTTCATAAAACCAACTTCCAAAGGAAAAAAGCGCGAGGAGGACAATAGTTGGTACTAGAATGGTAGCGAATATATTTTTCACTTTAATGTGAGATTTTGTTTTTGAAGTGATTTTTTCTTTCTCAACCTTATTTTTAGAGTTTAACTTGTAAAAGGTGTATATCAAATAAAACAAGACTAAAGTAGCTACAATATCTATCGTGAATTGTATATCTCCTTCTATAGAAAACCAGCTTGAAGAAAATTCTAAATTGGATAAATCATAAAATATTTTTCTTATCAAAATCAAGGTGATGATCTCATATTGTTTGCCAATGTAGATTGTAATTGATTTCGGTAAATAAAAAACCAAAAGATAAACCTCGTAAATAAGAATGATCGAAAATGGCGTATAGATAGCCGAAATAGGACTAATTATAAAATTGCCATCATATTCCCCGATGTCCAACAAGTTAAAATCAATCAAGCCGATAATCCCCAGGTGAATCGCAAAACTGATAATAGCGGCAATAACTATGACTTTTTCAAGTTTTTCTTTCAGCGATTCTGAAAGAAAAAAGGAATTCACTGAAGAATAAAATTTTGAAAGCTTGTGTTTTGACATGCCTAAATATAATTAAATTGTTTTATCACAATCCCACACAATCGTTATTTAAGATATAATATCCGCAATGATCATTTTGGCATGAATCCTTGAATTCTCGATGAACCATTTATGGGTCTCCATTCCCCCGCAGATGACACCAGCTAGATAAATCCCATCAATATTGGTTTGCATGGTTTGCTCATTATATTCTGGAATAGAAAGTTGATCCTCACTGAGCTTGATTCCAAGTTTCTCTAAAAATTTAAAATTCGGCCTGTAACCGGTTAATGCTAAAACGAAATCATTTTCCAGCGTTTGGATTTTACCCTCTTCATCTTTAAATTTAACGTAATCCTGACCAACTTCTGTCAGTTCAGAATTGAAATGAGCTGTAATACTCCCTTCTTTTATCCTGTTGATCACATCTGGTCTGACCCAATATTTTACACGCTCTCCAATCTGTTCTCCTCTTACTATCATCGTGACTTCAGCTCCTTTTCTATAAGTTTCCAGAGCTGCATCTACAGACGAATTACTAGCGCCAACCACCACTACTTTTTGGGTAGCATAATAATGTGGATCTTTGTAATAATGAGTCACCTTATCCAATTCTTCACCAGGAATGTTCAAGTAATTTGGAATATCATAGAAACCTGTTGCGATTACAACATTCTTGGACTGATATTTACTTTTTGAAGTGGTTGTTGTAAACACATGATCTTCGCTATAAACATTTTTAACCTCCTCAAATAGCTGAATGTGAACTTGCTTGGATTCAACAATTCTCCTGTAATATTCCAGAGCTTCCTGCTTTGAAGGCTTGGAGTTTGTGCTTACAAATGGAATATCGTCTAGCTCCAACTTTTCTGAAGTAGAAAAGAAAGTCATTTTATCTGGATAGTTGTACAGTGAATTTACCAGCGCACCTTTTTCAATAATGACATAAGAAAGATTTTTCTTTTTTGCCTCAAGCGCGCAAGCAATGCCTATTGGGCCACCACCAACTATAAGAACATCATATACCATGTTATTTATTTATCAAATTTTTCAAATCGTAGATTGTTTGTTTCGGATCCTCAGATTTGAATACGTAACTACCTGCAACCAAAACATCAGCTCCTATATTGACAAGCTTTTCCGCATTCTTATTGGTTACTCCGCCATCTATTTCAATTTTAGTAGAGGCACCTTCCTCTTCAATTAAAGCTTTTAGCTGTTTTACTTTATCATATGTTCGCTTTATAAAATGCTGACCACCAAAGCCTGGATTCACACTCATCAAGCAAACCATATCAATATCAGTAATGCAATCTCTTAGCAACTCAACATTGGTATGCGGATTTAAAGCTACGCCGGCTTGCATGCCGTGTTGTTTAATGGACTGAAGACTTCTATGTAAATGTGTACAAGCCTCATAATGCACTGTCAACATATTGGAACCTAAATCTGCAAAATCCTTGATATACCGATCTGGATCTACAATCATCAAATGCACATCTACAAATTTTTTGGTATGTTTTGTTATTGCTTTTAGAACAGGCATTCCAAATGAAATATTAGGAACAAAAACACCATCCATAATATCGATATGGAACCAATCTGCTTCGCTCTCATTTATGAGCTCTATGTCACGTTGTAAGTTGGCAAAATCTGCAGCGAGTAGGGAAGGGGCAATTAGTTTGTTGCTCATAGGTAAAATTTTATGCAAAAATAAGGTTTTGAATGCTTAAAACACTACATATTTAGTAAAACGGCTTGTGTTTAAGAGGTGTTTAACTGTATTTTGCAAGATATAGAAAAATAGAATGTGGCAATTTTTAGTTCATTATCTCAATCATTTTGTAGTCATAATTGCTATAGCATGGATTTACAATCCAAGGCAAGTCTGGAAAGGTTTCCTGATATTACTTTCGACAATGCTCGTAGACATTGATCACTTGTGGGCAACCCCCATTTTTGATCCAAACCGCTGTAGCGTTGGTTTCCATACATTTCATTCCGAAATTGCCATTATTATTTATGTCGCAGGAATTTTTTTATTCAAAAATAAGTGGTTAAAACTTGCATTCATAGGGCTTGTTTTCCATATGATCACTGACGGCATTGATTGCTTATGGTCAGGCATTTGAGCCATAACAGTTAATTTGGTATATTTCAAAACATTTTATTTTAATGAAGCGTTTTTCTCTTTTTTTTCTCCTGAATTTGTTTGCGTTAGCTTTAAGTGCACAACCAGTTAGCTTAAAGATGGTAGATAGATTACCTGTTAACGCCGATCAGTTTTGGGGGGTTGATACTTATCAACGTTTATATTTTTCTAAGAATAATGTGTTTTACAAAACTGAAAATCAAAAACAATTTCAGTTTCAAGATTTGCAATTAGGTGAACTGGAAAGTGTCGATTTATTGAATCCACTGAAAATCCTTTTGTTTTACAAAGAAGCAAATACCCTGGTAATTTTGGATAATCGCTTAAATGAAGTTGAGCGAATAAATTTCAATGTTATTTCAGATTTTAAAACAGTTGATTTTGCTGGTATTTCCAAAGATAATTTACTTTGGATATTCAATGCTGATCTTCAACAGCTTGAGCTTTTTGACTATCAAGAGTTCCGGACCAGAAGTTCCTCCTTACCCATCAACAGAGAAGTCTTGGCGATGAAAAGCAATTATAATTTTTCATGGTTACTCCATCCTAACGGCTTCTCGAAATTCAATATCAATGGGAGCTTGATCGACCAATTCAATTATGAAAACGCTGTCTCTTTCAATATTTTCAAAAACCAGATCATGATTCAAACCGAATTGTATCTCGAAGTTTTTGGTCAGTACGCAGAGGATAAAATCATCTTTAAAAAACCAGAAATTACCTTCAATCAATTTTATTTCAATGGTGAAAACATCTATATTTACAGCGATAAAGTACTCTACACGTACAGGATAAACATAGTAAATAACTGATTTTATGCACGTTGCAATCGCTGGGAATATAGGAGCTGGAAAAACTACACTCACAAGATTTATCGCAAAACATTACAATTGGAAAGCAGAATACGAAGACGTCATTGAAAATCCATTTTTGGAGGATTTTTACGAAGACATGAAGCGTTGGTCATTTAACTTGCAGATTTATTTTTTGAACAGCCGTTTTAGACAGATTTTACAAATCCGTGAGAGTAATATTGATATCATTCAGGATCGAACTATTTATGAAGATGCATTTATCTTTGCTCCCAATCTTCACGCTATGGGTTTAATGTCCAACAGAGATTATGAAAATTATTCCTCTCTGTTCAACCTCATGGAGTCTGTAACAGAATCCCCGGATCTATTGATCTACCTTAGAAGCAGTGTGCCAAATCTGGTCAAGCAAATTCAAAAACGAGGAAGAGAATATGAGAATTCTATCTCCATAGATTATCTGAATAAACTCAATGAACGCTACGAAGCTTGGATACAAACTTATAATAAAGGTAAGTTGCTAATTATCGATGTTGATGAGTTAGATTTTGTCGATAAACCTGAAGATCTAGGAGTAATCTTGAATAAAATCGACGGAGAAATTAATGGATTATTTTAAAGTTCCTGACCCTACTCCCCCAAGGAGAGAGTATTCTTCATATCAAATTTGATATTTCTAATTTTTAACCGAGTGAATTTTGACTTAGGACTTACGACTCACGACTTACTATCTCCGATTATCTTCTTGATATCGGGCCTAAAATAGTTGGGACCTTTTAACACTTTTCCATCCTCTCGGTAAATTGGTTTTCCATCCTCACCAAGTTTACTCATATTGCTAGTGTGTATTTCATCAAAGACCTCTTCAATTTTATGCTGCATACCATGAGATAGAATAGTCCCGCAAAGAATGTATAGCATGTCACCAAGAGCATCAGCAACTTCTGTAAGATCCCCTTGCATTGCTGCATCCAGATATTCTTCATTTTCTTCCCTCATGAGTTTATAACGTAACAAATTTTTCTCAAGTCCTAAATTGGCCTGTTGTGTTTGGGAAACGTCCAATCCGAAAGCTTTATGGAATTTTTTTACTTGGTCTAGCTGTTTTTTCATAAGAATAAGGAGTATTTTTGCGTAAAATAAAACATTTATGTTTACTCCTGGACGTATTGCCTTTATCATTTTTTTTGTTGTGGCTTTTGTATCTATTTTGATTTATTCATACATCAAAGATAAAGGCATGCACAGCAGATATTATAAGGGGACTCTATTCGTTTTGTTGGGTTTTTTTATTTTCATTATTTCGTTAGTTTTCTTAAGATTTTACTGGAGAGACGAATCTTTGCTGGATCTTATAAGAAATATGATGGGGGGCTCTTAAAAAATTAAAAATAATTTTAACTTTAAGTTCCAATTCTACTAAAGTGAGTCAATGATCTTATCTAGGAATATCGTTTGTCTTATTCTGTTTTTCAGTTTTTCTAGTTATGCTCAAACAGATGAAATTGATCAATTATTTAGATACAACAATTACAACAATTTAGAAACACTCCTTTTTGAATCTAACGAAGTAGATGCTATAAACTTAAAATTAGCTCAATCCAAATACCATAATACTTTTAAGCACCTCGAACAGTCTTTTGAAGTTTTATTTAATCTGGATACAACTCAATTAAACACTAAGCAAAAGGCTTATTACTATCATAATCTGGCAGAATCTTATGACCTGAATAGCAATTTTGACCTCGCTGCGAATAATTATTTGATTGCTCAGAAATATTATAAAGAAATTGATGACCTAGTCAATTACAATTCCATCAATCTTGATCTTTTTTATGCAATTGCAAATCCAGATATTTATCAAAATCCTGTAGATTATCTCAAAGCATTTCAAGAGTTGGCAGTGAAAACAAAGGATACACTACAACTTGTTGATCTTGAATTAGAACTAGCTTTTGAAAGTCTTGAGCAAGAAAATGATACTACAGCCAAGTTTCTTGACCATATCCAAAATGCTTATGGTTATCTGGAACAAGATTTTAGCCCTTATAAATTAGGGGTGGTACACACGTTTCATGCCTTCTATTATACAGATGTTATTATAGACAAAGATTCGGCTTCGTATTATTACAATAAAGCAATTAAAATAAACAAAGAGCTAGGTCTTCCTCATAAAGTAGCCTTAGGTTACTTTAGTTTAGGAGATTTGAGTCGGTATACTGAGGATTATGAAAAGGCAATTTTTTGGACTAAGAAGGCCAACGACTGTAGAAATTTCAATTATGATTATGAGCTTACAGCCTATATCAATCAAAAGCTTGCAGAAGATTATAAGGAGATAAGTCAACTGGACTCTGCTTACTCTTATCTCAACAGGTCTCTTCAGTATCGAGACAGTTTGAACATCCAAAAGCAAAATATAAACCTTACCCGCTTTGAAGCTGAGAAAAAAGAAAAGGAAAATCTAATTTTAGAAAAGGAAAATCAAAGGAATGAAGCTTTAATACTTGGTTCTCTTGGAGCTTTGGTATTACTCACATTTTTATCTTTTTCTGTCTATAAGAATGCCAGGCGAAAAGAGGAGATTATCCAAAAAGACAAAGCTTTGGAAATCAAAAAAATTGAAGAAAAGCTGAAAAAACAGCAGTTGAAAGCTTTAGATGCTTTGGTAGTTGGTCAGGAAAAAGAGAGAATGAGAATTGCGAGTGAACTTCACGATAACATAGGCTCAAACTTTATGGCCATAAAGTCCTATTTTGATCATTTCAAAAATGAATTTGAAATCCAGGATTCATCCTCTCAAGTTCTTGAAAAGACCCACGAGTTGCTTGAAGAAACTTATCAAGATATCAGGTCCTTAGCTCATCTCAAGCATAGCGGCTTGATGAATGATAGTGGATTATTTCCAGCTCTTCAAAAGCTGAGTAAAAACATAAGTTCTTTCAGTAAAATTGAAGTGGATTTTAACTCATTTGTAGAAGAAGAAGTGAAGCTCAATGAAAAGCTGGAGCTTAATGTGTTTAGGATTGTTCAGGAAAGCATGGCAAATGTGGTCAAGCATTCCAAAGCAAAAACAGCTTCCATTTCCATCACCAAAATAGACTCACTTCTTAATATCATTATTGAAGATAATGGTGTTGGCTTTAATAAAGATAAAATCAATAACAATGACTCTTTTGGATTGCAAAGCATTAAGGAGCGCGTGCAATTATTGAACGGTAATTTTTCTATTGATTCTAAAGAAGGACGAGGAACCACTATACTTATAGATATACCATTATGATAAAAGTAGCAATAGCAGATGATCACCAAACGCTTATAGATGGTATTTGTTTACGTTTGGAAAATGACGACTATATTGACGTTGAATTTTTTACCAATAATGGCAGGGACTTCTTGAAAAAATTAAAGAAAACCCCTGTTGACATAGCGATCATTGATATAAAAATGCCAAAAATGGACGGTGTTTCTCTAACCCGAGCCCTGAGAGCCGAGTATAGTGATATCAAGATCATCGTACTTTCCATGTTTGATCAGATCGATGCGGTGAGAAAAATGATTGATGCCAAAGTGAACGGCTATGTCTTAAAAACCTCTCCAATGGATGAATTGGTTATTGCCATAAGAGAAGTCTATGAAGGCAACGACTATTTTGATGATCATTTAGAAGGTGTTTCTGAACTTTTTAATAAAGGAGCTAAATCTGAAAAATCAAAATTGTCTCAAACTGAAAAAGAAATCCTTGATCTTATTGCGGAAGGCAAAACTTCTCAAGAAATTGCCGATGTTAGGCAGTCTGCTGTTTCTACAATAGATACACACAGAAGAAACATGTCTCACAAGCTCGGTCTTTACGGTAAGGGCGAACTTTTGCGCTATGCGATGGATAAAAAATATAAATTTGATTAAAAAATAAATTATGTCAATACTATTGGTCAGCACTACCAGAGATCCCGATAAATGGGTTAAAACACTAAAAGAAAAAAATGAGTCTCTGGATATTCAAATTTACCCAGATGTGGAAAGGCCTGACGATGTTGAGTTTGCTATTTCATGGAAACATCCCGAAGGACTTTACAAAGATTTTCCAAACTTAAAGGTGATTGCATCCATGGGGGCTGGAGTAAATCATATCTTAAAAGATGACAAGCTTCCTGAAGGTGTGAAAGTGACAAGAATCGTCGATAATCAGTTGACAGAAGATATGAGTCAGTTTGTTCTTTTACAGTGCCTGGCTGTTTCCAGAAACCTTTTTATTCACCTCCAGGATCAGTCTGATAAACGGTGGAAACCAAAATCCTATCAAACACCTGAAAAAACGAGTGTTGGCATCATGGGTTATGGTGTTTTAGGGCAGGAAGCTGGAAAAGTTTTGAAGGCAAATGGATTTGAGGTTTTTGGGTATGCGAATTCTTCCAAAATGGTTAATGGAGTTAAAGTTTATGGCGCAGATGAACTAGACGCTTTTCTAAACAAAACTCAAATTTTGGTGTGTTTGCTTCCCGTGACTTCAAAAACTAAAGGAATTTTAGATTTGCAGCTATTTGAGAAATTAAAAGAAGATGCGTATTTGATCAACGTTGCACGTGGAGAACATTTGATAGAAGCAGATTTGATTTCAGCAATAGACAGAGATATTATAAAAGGAGCGAGTCTGGATGTTTTCCAGGAGGAGCCACTACCTGAAATTCATCCATTTTGGAATCATCCTAAAATTCAAATTACACCTCATATAGCGAGTATGACAGGCCCAGAATCTGTAGCCAATCAGCTTTTGGAAAATTACAATCGAATGAAAAAAGGTGAATCTTTGATAAACGAAGTAGATGTTGAGAAAGGGTATTAAATTCCTATGCCTAAAACCCCTTTTTTATAACCAAAATACCAATAAACACCGCTAATATTCCAAGTAAAAGGCTTCCTAAGCCATAGAGAAGAAACTCTGTGTATAGGTTGTTTTTGAGCAAACTCATATTCTCTGATGAGAATGTTGAAAATGTGGTAAATCCACCACAAAAGCCAACGATGAGTAGTAACTGTAAATTTGGATTGGGGGTTTCAGATTTTAAAAACCAGCCCATTAAGAGTCCTATGATTAGGCTGCCCAATACATTAACGGTTAAAGTTCCGTATATATCAAGTTTTGTATCCACCTGGTATTTAAAAATCAGAGATACCCAATACCGGACAAGACTGCCCAAACCACCACCTAAAAAAACTAGCAATGCAGACTTCATTAATTTTCAATTATAGGGATGTAAAAATTGGTAATCCATTCTGCTGGGTTTACAGTATCGTTTCCGTCAATAGCAAATTCAAGATAAGGCTTTAAAGATCCGTTAATAATTAAATCTCTTTTTTCGATGGTTGCTTCAGCTATTGATAAAAGCTCTTTGAGGTTGACATAATCTCCCTTAAGTTGAGTTTTGAAATACGTGCTTCTGGTTATTGGCTTGGATAAAACTTCAAAATAATCCGGTATGACTACTCGGTTTTCTGTTCCTACTCCGGCAGAAAATATGACGTTTTCAGCTTCTTCATATAAATTTTCAAAAAGGATTAATCGACCTTTAAAAACATCGACGTTCTGTTCTTTCATGAAACTTTCAACACTTATGAACGTAGGATTGGATTTTTTCAAAATATTTTCAAAATCAAGTCTGGACGCAGAAGTTGCATGCAGGAGGTAAAATCCGCCAGTTTCGACTTTGCCCACTGGTGAGATATCATAAACAGAGATTTCTCTGGTGATTTGTTGCTCAAGTGTTTTAAGACCTTCTTCCACGGCACCTTCAGTAATTTCTAAGTGTGTTTTATTTGTAAATACATATTCAGTTTTTTGCCAAAAGCCAGCATCCGATTTTAAGTGAACTGTGATCTTGGAGTCCTGGTTATCTGTAGATTCAAAATTCCAATTTATATCAAATTCAGAAGAACTTAACCACGTTTTTAATACGAGTCGTTGTTGAATTGAGTCCTGAGAGAAGGATTTATTCTGAAAATTAATGGATTCAAAAGTTTCATTTTGCCATGAGAGCGTAGTGTTTTCAAAATTCTCTGCATTTCCAAGCCTTGGCTCTGAAGTTGCTTTTTCAGGAAAGCTAAACCAATTTTCATAAGTTGATAAATCCTGAATTCTTTCTTTCAACAACTCTGCTGTCAGTGGAGTTTCAAAAGTTATGGTTTTTTCTTCGGGAAGCGATATGGTGGCAATGTAGAGTGAACCAACCACAAAGACAAGTACGATAAGGAAAAAAAGATATTTGAAAAATTTCATAATGTGTAAAATATTTAAGCTAAGATACTCAAAATGAGATCAGCGTTTTTGAATTTATTTCTTGGCTGTTAGTTCTGCGATTTTGACAATAACCTCGGTAGCTTTCACCATACTTTCTAGTGGAACGTACTCAAATTTTCCATGGAAATTGTGACCCCCAGCAAAGATATTTGGACATGGCAGACCTTTGTAGCTTAACTGAGCCCCATCTGTTCCACCTCTTATCGGTTTTAAGATAGGTGTGATGTCAAGTTGTTTCATGGCCTCTTCAGCAATGTCTACAATATACTTTATCGGCTCAACTTTTTCCCTCATATTGAAATATTGGTCCTTCAGCTCTATGCTGATATCAGCTTCTTCAATGCTGGTATTCATCTTCGCAACAATATCCTGCATCAATTGCTTTCTGGCCTCAAACTTATCTTTATCGTGATCCCTAATGATGTATTTGAGTTCTGTAAGTTCGATGTCTCCGGATATTTTAGAGAGGTGGAAAAAGCCTTCATAGCCTTCCGTGCGTTCAGGGACTTCATCTTTGGGCAGAATGTCAATAAATCTTTGAGCCATGTAGATAGAATTGACCATCTTGTTTTTAGCGTATCCAGGATGAACACTTGTCCCCTTAAATTTTATGACTGCTGAAGCAGCATTAAAATTTTCATACTCGAGTTCTCCAATTTGGCTACCGTCCATAGTGTAGGCATACTTTGCTCCAAACCTGTCGACATCGAAATGATGTGCGCCTCGGCCTATTTCTTCATCGGGTGTAAAACCAACTCTTATTTTACCGTGCTTTATCTTAGGATGATTGACCAGATACTCCATAGCCGAAACGATTTCTGTGACTCCTGCTTTATCATCGGCACTCAATAATGTCGTTCCATCGGTGGTGATCAAAGTTTGTCCTTTGTAATCTTTTAATTCTTCAAAATAGCTGGAAGACAAGATAATATTCTGTTCAGCATTTAATACAATGTCACCTCCATCGTAGTTTTTATGGATTTGAGGATTAATATTAGTGGCATTAAAATCTGGTGACGTGTCAAAATGAGACACAAATCCAATGGTCTCCACATCATGATCAACGTTGGAAGGAAGCGTCGCCATAATATAAGCCTTGTCATCTATAGTGACGTCTTCAAGACCAATATCTTCTAATTCTTTCTTGAGTAGGTTGGCGATGTTCCATTGTTTTTCGGTACTTGGAGTAGCGTCGCTACTAGGATCACTTTGAGAGTCTATTTTGATATAAGTAAGGAATCTTTCTAAAAGCCTTTGTGAATTAATCATGCTAGTTTTATTTTATTCAAAAATATGAATTTGAAGCTATTAAACCTTCTACAAATCGATTGTCTTAGAGAGATTTACTATATTTTTGCAACCAAACTTAAGGAAAGATGTACAAACAGATTTTAAGGCCAATTTTATTTCGATTTGATCCTGAAAAAGTGCATCATTTTAGTTTCAAGTCTATTAAGCTTGCTCATCAACTCCCTGGTATTCCTTCTGTTTTAAAAAAAATGTTTTCACTTGAAGACAAACGCTTGGAAAGAGAAGTTTTTGGACTTAAATTTAAAAACCCGGTTGGTCTAGCTGCTGGTTTTGATAAAAATGCAGAATTGTACAAGGAATTGTCAAACCTAGGTTTTGGTTTCATTGAAATAGGAACCGTAACTCCTAAAGCTCAACCTGGAAATCCAAAAAAACGCTTGTTTAGATTACAGGAAGACTCAGCTATTATTAATAGAATGGGTTTCAATAATGAGGGTGTCGATGAAGTCGTGAAGCGGTTAAGAAAAAATACAGATGTTCTGATTGGTGGAAACATCGGAAAGAATAAAGTTACTCCCAACGAGGATGCTGTCGATGATTACGACTTTAGTTTTGAAGCTTTGTTCGATTGTGTCGATTATTTTGTAGTCAATGTGAGTTCCCCAAATACACCTAATTTAAGAGCACTTCAAGATAAGGAGCCACTTACAAAATTACTAAGTTATTTAGAGGCTAAAAATCAAAAGAAATCGAAACCAAAACCAATCTTACTTAAGATAGCACCAGATCTTACAGAATCTCAGCTTTTGGATATTATTGATATCGTCAAGATTACAAAAATTGCTGGAGTCATCGCTACCAATACTACGATTTCCAGAGAAGGTTTGGCTTCAGAAAATAAACATGAGGCAGGAGGTTTGAGTGGAAAACCTTTAACCAAATCTTCAACTGAAGTGATTCGGTTTTTATCTGAAAAAAGTCATAAGGCTTTTTCGATTATTGGTGTGGGCGGGATTATGACTCCTGAAGATGCTCTGGAAAAACTAGATGCGGGAGCCAGCCTGGTTCAACTTTACACTGGGTTTGTCTACGAAGGCCCTGGACTCGTTAAAGCTATTAATCAAGCTATTTTGGAAAGAATGTCCTAAATCTTATGCTGGAACAACTCATCCCATTTCTTATTGCATCAATATTTTTGACGCTTTCACCAGGGCCAGACATTATTTACGTGCTTTCACAAAGTCTTGTCGGTGGGTATAAAAAAGGGATTATTATTGCCCTGGGTTTAGTTTCTGGGATTATTATTCACACCTCTTTAGTAGCTTTTGGAGTTTCTTTGATCATCAGAAATTCTGAACCTCTTTTTTGGAGTATAAAAATCGCCGGGGCTCTTTACTTACTTTATCTGGCCTATAAAGTCTATTCCTCCCCGCCTCAGAATTTCACTCAGGATAAGATTGTGATTTCAAAAAAATCAGCTTTTTCAGATTTTAAAACAGGCTTTATCATGAACATTTTAAACCCAAAAGTTACCATATTTTTTCTGGCGTTTTTTCCAGGATTTTTGTGGGATACAGAAAAGGATTTGATGATGCAATTCTATGTTTTGGGCGGTTTATTTATGTTGCAGGCATTTGTAATCTTTAGTTTGGTGGCTGTACTTTCAGATCAACTCTCCAAAATTTTATTCAAGTCTTCTACTTCTTATTCATTCCTAAGGTGGTTTCAAGTCATCACTTTTATTGGGATAGCAATTCTGATTTTACTTTAAGTTGAATTCACTTTTGAAAATGCCTTAAAACTGTATATTTGGGCCCATGAAATCAGTGAAACTTATTGAATGTCCCAGAGATGCTATGCAAGGCATCAAGCCTTTTATCCCTACAGATGAAAAGGCCAGATACATCCAATCCTTACTCAAATGCGGCTTTGATACCATAGATTTTGGCAGTTTTGTCTCGCCTAAAGCTATCCCGCAAATGCAGGATACTGCAGAAGTGTTGTCTATGTTGGATTTGTCTCAAACACAAAGCAAATTATTGGCGATTGTTGCTAATAGAAGAGGAGCAGAGGATGCTTCTAGGTTTTCCGAGATTGATTACTTGGGTTATCCGTTTTCGATTTCTGAAAATTTCCAAATGCGTAACACCCACAAAACGATTGCTGAATCTGTTGAGGTGTTGAAATCTATCTTAGAAATAGCACATGCATCGGATAAATCGGTTGTGGCTTATTTATCTATGGGTTTTGGAAATCCTTACGGCGATCCCTGGAATACGGATATAGTGAGTGAATGGACAGAAAAGTTGGCGGATTTAGGAGTAAAAATTCTTTCTTTATCGGATACAGTGGGGAGTTCAACACCAGATGTGATTGAAGATTTGTTCTCAACGCTTATTCCTAAATATCCCACTATGGAGTTTGGAGCTCATTTACATACCACTCCAGACGCCTGGTATGAAAAAGTTCATGCCGCTACTGTCGGCGGATGTCGTAGATTCGATGGAGCGATTCAGGGTTTTGGTGGCTGCCCTATGGCAAAAGATGACTTAACCGGAAACATGCAAACCGAAAAAATGTTGTCTTACTTCAATTCTAAAAATATCGATAATTCGATTCGCATGACCAGCTTTGAATCGGCTTACAATAAAGCTTCAGATTTATTTAATAAGTATCATTAATTTCGAATAACATACTTTTTACAAGATTCCCCTCTTTTTTACCTAATTTTGCAGCGTGAAAAATTCAAAGAAAGACATACGCGCGCTAAGTAAAAAAGAATTGCAGGACTTCTTTGTCTCTCAAGGGGATAAGTCCTTCAGAGGGTCTCAAGTTTATGATTGGTTGTGGAACAAAGCGACTTATAACTTTGAGGACATGACCAACTTGTCAAAAGAAACACGGCAAATGTTGATTGATAATTTTGTGATCAATAACATTGAAGTTGACCAGATGCAGCGAAGCAAGGATGGCACTATCAAAAATGCAGTCAAACTTCACGATGGCTTTACAGTGGAGTCGGTTTTGATTCCAACCATGTCCAGAACTACAGCTTGTGTCTCTTCACAAGTAGGCTGTAGTTTAGATTGTAAATTTTGCGCCACAGCAAAATTGAAACGACTTCGAAACCTTAACGCCGATGAAATTTTCGACCAGGTGGTGGCGATTGATAAAGAAAGCAAACTCTACAATGGCATTCCGCTTTCCAATATTGTATATATGGGAATGGGTGAGCCTTTGATGAATTATAATAATGTGTTGAAGTCCATTGAAAAAATAACTTCTCCGGAAGGACTAGGGATGTCGCCACGACGAATTACGTTATCAACGTCGGGCGTTCCAAAAATGATTAAAAAACTTGCAGATGATGATGTTAAATTTCATTTGGCGGTTTCATTACATTCGGCTATTGATGATGTAAGAACTCAAATTATGCCTTTCAATGCTAAATTTCCATTAGCCGATCTGAAAGACTCTTTGGTGTATTGGTATGAAAAAACAGGTAAATCTGTGACTTATGAATATATTGTTTGGAATGGAATCAATGATCGAGAAGAAGATATCCGCGCTTTGGTAGAATTCTGCAAAGCTATTCCTTGCAAGGTGAATATCATAGAATATAATCCCATAGATGACGGCCAGTTTCAGCAAGGAACAGATGTAGCTGTGGCCAAATATGTGAATGCTTTGGAAGCCAATCGCATCACTGTAACCCTAAGACATTCTCGTGGTAAAGACATTGATGCAGCCTGTGGACAGTTGGCTAATAAAATGAAGGTTTAAGCCTAATTTTCATATTTTCTTAATATTATAAACTCTATATTTGTGAGTCTTGAAAACAGTCTCTCAAATAAAGGAACCCATAGCTCATGAGATGGAACTTTTTGAAAAAAAGTTCTCTCTTTTTATGTCTTCACGGGTAGCACTCCTCAACAAGATAACCCACTTTATAGTCAATAGAAAAGGTAAGCAAATGCGACCTATGTTTGTTTTTTTGGTAGCCAAAATGGTGTCTGATGGGGAGGTCAATGATAGAACTTACCGAGGGGCATCAGTTATCGAACTAATTCATACAGCTACTTTGGTTCACGATGATATCGTGGATGATAGCAATCAGCGTCGTGGTTTCTTTTCCATCAATGCTTTGTGGAAAAACAAAATCGCTGTTTTGGTGGGTGATTTTTTGTTGTCAAAAGGCTTGTTACTATCTATTGATAACAATGATTTTGACCTGTTGAAAATCATTTCTGTGGCGGTTCGGGAGATGAGCGAAGGCGAGTTGCTTCAAATTGAAAAAGCACGTAGACTGGATATTACCGAAGATATTTATTACGAAATTATCCGTCAAAAAACAGCTACACTTATTGCGGCATGTTGCAGTCTCGGCGCAGCGGCAGTAAAGCCTGACTCGGCTCATGTGGAATCCATGCGTAAATTTGGAGAGCTTATTGGAATGGCATTTCAGATAAAAGATGATTTATTTGATTATGGGGAGCAAAAAATTGGTAAACCCACGGGGATTGACATCAAAGAACAGAAAATGACCCTTCCTCTTATTTACACGTTGAACCAGGTGTCGAAAAAAGACAAAGACTGGATCATAAATTCAGTAAAAAATCACAATAAGGATAAAAAGCGGGTTAACCAGGTAATTGATTTTGTAAAATCTACAGGAGGTTTGGAGTATGCCCAAACTAAGATGAAAGCTTTCCAAAAAGAAGCTTCAGAAATTCTACAGCAGTATCCCGAATCTAAATATAAAGCTTCTCTACAACTCATGATCGATTATGTGATCGATCGTGAAAAATAATTTTTTACCTTTAATTAATTTTCAAATTGATTTCCGTTGATAAGTAAAACCACCATTGACAAAGTATTTGATATTTCCCGGGTTGAGGAAGTCATTGGTGATTACGTTCAACTTAAAAAATCGGGAAGTAATTTTAAGGGCTTAAGTCCATTTACTGAAGAGCGTTCGCCCAGTTTCATGGTCTCACCGGTAAAGCAAATTTGGAAAGATTTCAGTTCGGGAAAAGGTGGCAATGTTGTGGCTTTTTTGATGGAACACGAACACTTTACTTATCCTGAAGCTATCAAGCATTTGGCAAAACGCTACAATATCGAAATTGAAGAAACGGAGCAATCTTCAGAAGAAAAAGAAAAAGCCAGCGAGAGAGAAAGCATGTATCTGGTTAATGAATTTGCCAAAACTTTCTTTGTGAAACAGATGCTTCATACCGATGAAGGTAAGTCGGTAGGCTTGAGTTATTTTAAAAATCGGGGATTCACTTCAGAAACCATTGAGAAATTTGATCTTGGCTATTCTCCGGACGAGTGGCAAGCTTTTACAGACACAGCTCTACAGAAAGCCTATAAATTAGAATTTCTCGAAAAAACAGGTCTTACTATCGTCAAGGGGGAAAAACGATTCGACCGCTTCAAGGGTCGGGTGATGTTTCCCATTCATTCCATGTCTGGACGTGTGCTTGGTTTTGGAGGTCGAATTCTGACTAACGATAAAAAGCAGGCCAAATACCTCAATTCGCCTGAAAGTGAAGTCTACCATAAAAGTAAAGTGCTTTATGGACTTTATCAGGCTAAGCAAGCTATTGCTAAAGCCGATAATTGTTACCTGGTTGAAGGCTATACGGATGTAATTCAGTTTAACCAAACTGGAATTGAGAACGTGGTGGCTTCTTCAGGAACAGCCTTAACTCCAGAACAAATCCGACTCATCAGTAGGTTGACCAATAACGTCACGGTTTTATTTGACGGTGATGCAGCGGGATTGAGAGCTTCCATTCGGGGAATCGATTTGATTCTCGAACAGGGCATGAACGTGAAAGTTTGTCTTTTTCCTGAAGGCGAAGATCCCGATAGCTTTGCAAAAGCCAATACGCTTGAAGATCTGCAACTTTACCTTGATGAAAATGCTCAGGATTTTATAAGATTTAAAGCTTCTCTCCTACTGAAAGATGCGGAGAAAGATCCAGTTAAAAAGGCAGAAGTGGTAAGGGATATTGTGAATTCAATTTCAAAAATTCCAGACCAGATTACTCAGGAAATCTACATCCAAACCTGCTCCAATCTTCTTGATGTTTCAGAAGATGTGTTGTTTAGTACTCTGGCTCAAATTCTTGCTAAAGACAGAAGAGAAGCAGGTCGCGGAGACAGACGTAAAACACTTGAAATTGTAAAAGAAACCAAAGAATCAACCCCAGTTCCTAAAGTAGATCAGCAGTACGTCCTGGAGCGAAGTTTAATTCAGTTATTGCTGAGATATGGAGACCAGACCGCTGTTTTTGTAGATTTTGACTTTGATTTTGAAGAAGATAAACACTTAGAAGTTAAACGAGAATATGTCGTTTTTGAAAAAATTTTTATCGAATTACAAGAAGATGAAGTTGAATTTTCAAACCCTATTTTCAAAGAATTATTCGATCTTATTATTGAAACCTATGTAAAGGATAGAACTCTAAAGATCGATAGTTTTGTGAATCATTTGAAGCCTGAACTCGCTGAGGAGGTCACATCCATATTGATGGAATATGAAAAAAATCAATTACACGATTGGAAGCGCCAGGAAATTTTTGTGGTCGATAAAAGTGTTTTGGATCCACGTGAGGTGATGGAAACTATCCTAAATCTTCGTCGTTTTCTCATTAGAAAAAAGGTAAAAGAGCTTAGCGAAATCATTAGAGATCAGAAAGAAGATGTAGATATAGAACTGATGAGAGAAACTATGGAATACAATGGACTCGAAGTTTTAATTTCAAATAAATTAAACAGGGTCTTATAATTTAAGTGCTCTTACGTAGCTTTTTGACTTTCAAAAAATCAAAACATTTACTTCAATTAATCTTTAAGTTCTTCTGGAATTTCGCAAACAGGAATTGGTTGCATTTTATGTTGATTGGCCGAGTGTAGTTTATTGTAGATTTTCAATACCTCTTGTTGTCTATCTGTAATTTCAGCTTCATCTCCGTCAAACTCCATGGCCCACTCCAATTCATCATAGCTAGCGCCAATTTGGTCTTCATCTGTTCTGCTATCACCAAAAAGTCCGTCTGTAGGCTCTGCTTCTTGTATTTCACTAATTACGCTTAAATCTTTTGCGATTTCGAAAACTTCACTTTTCATCAAGTCTGCTAAAGGACTTAAATCCACGCCACCATCTCCATATTTAGTATAAAATCCAACCCCAAAATCTTCAACCTTATTTCCTGTTCCAGCAACCAAATAGCTATGGATCCCTGCAAAATAATAAAGCGTTGTCATTCTCAATCTCGCCCTGGAATTGGCAAGTGAAAAATCTTGTAAATCTTTATCTTCAATTTCGGGCAAACTTGCCTTAAACGTATCAAATGTGTTGGATAAATCCACTTTTATTGAGCTTACATTTGCAAACCTGCTCTCTAATTGATCTATATGCTTTCTTGCTCTGGATACTTGTGATTTATGCTGATGAATGGGCAATTCTATACATAATGTAGGTTTGCCAGTTGTTGCGCAAAGTGTTGAGGTTACAGCCGAATCAATTCCACCAGAAACTCCAATAACAAACCCCTTTTGTTGACTCTCTTTCAAATAATCCTTCATCCAATCTGTGATGTAATCTATTGTTTTCTGCGTTTTCATAAGGCTATTTTTAGGCTTTAATACTTACATTTGTCCCAAATATAAGTAATCTGTTTTGTTGAAAAACATCAAGTCTGGAAATATGAGGATTCGTTTAATTTTGTTAAGTCTTTTTTTTGTTTTATCAGCCTGTGACGAAAACTCCAAACTAAATCCTAAGGCAGAAGCCTTAACAATTGATACAGAGGTTAGGCGTTTCGATATTGCATTTGCAGAGACAACTCCAGACAATTTATCAGCATTGAAGTCAAAATATCCAACTCTCTTCCCGGACCAAGTTCCAGACAGTCTTTGGGTTATTAAAATGCAGAGCGATTTGCAGAAAGAAATCAACTCTGAAGTTCAAAAGGAATTCCCAGATTTTAATGAAGAAACGGAAAGAATTGAACATTTTTTTAAATATGCTAAGTTCTACTTTCCAGACTATAAGATTCCAACAGTTTATACTCTAGCAGAGGAGGTAAATTACAGGCGAAAATTAGTTTTGACGGAAGATGCCTTATTAATTTCTCTAGATAATTATTTAGGAAGTCAGCATAAATTTTATGAAGGCTTAGCTAAATATATTGCCTTACAGCAGGATAAAGAATTTTTAATTTCAGACATAGCTGAAGCATTTATAAAGCAAAAATTAAATTCTAAACGATCTAGGACGTTTTTGTCTGATATGATTAACCACGGCAAAATTCTTTATCTGAAAGATCTTTTAATGCCTTTTGAATCTGATCATGCGAAAATTTATTATTCTGAAGAACAGTTAAAATGGGCCAAAGAAAATGAAACTGAAATCTGGTCTTTTTTTGTTGAGCGTAATTTGATTTACTCCACAGATAAACGTCTAGAAGACCGCTTTATAAATTTAGCACCATATTCAAAATTTTATTTGGAACTAGACAATGAGTCTTCTCCAAGAATCGGTCAATATATAGGATGGCAGATTGTGAGAGCTTACATGAATAAATATCCTAATACAAACATAAAAGAACTCTTAGAACTAGAGTCGGATGTTATTTTTAAAAAATCAAAATATAAACCTTAGTTATGATTGAAAAAAAATCTGAAATTAAAATCAATGTTGTAACAGACGATAATAGAATTCCAGAAAAGTTAACCTGGTCTGCACAAGATGGTGGTATTGACAACGAAGAGGCCAAAGCTGCCTTTTTAAGTATTTGGGATCACAAAGCTCAAGAAACCTTGCGTATTGATCTCTGGACCAAAGAGATGCCAGTTGACGAGATGAAAAAGTTTTTTCATCAAATTTTTGTAGGGATGACAGATACCTTCCAGAGAGCAACAGATGATGAAAAGATGACTGCAACGATGAGAGATTTCTGCGACTACTTTGCTGAAAAGTTAGATATCAAAGACGCCAAAAATGATGCAAAAGAATAAAGCTTTAATTTTTGTGTACAATGCCAACGCCGGGGTAAATAATTCATTATCAGATAGTGTTCATAAGATCTTAAGTCCAAAAACCTACGAGTGTAGGCTATGTGAACTTACCTTCGGCATTGTTTCTGAAAATAGAAAATGGAAAAAGTTTCGAAAAGAAAGCGATATTGAAATGATATTTTTTCATAAGGACGAGTACAAAAGAAAATTCAAATCAAAGTTTGAAAAGCTTTACGATCTTCCTGTAATTCTATACCAAGATAATTATGACTTGAGCTTGATGATAGGTAAAGATGAACTCAATCAAATTGAAGACGTGGATACTTTGATCCACACGATAAAATCGAGGGTATAATTACACCAGAGTCTCGTTGATGCTTTGTATGTAATTTAGAATCTCATCTCGCCCTGTCTGATTTGCTGAAGATGTAACAAAATAGGGAGGAAGCTCTTCCCAGGTCTCAAGAAGTTTGGACTTGTAATCTTCAACGTTTCTTTCTAAAGCATTGGGTTTTAATTTATCAGCTTTTGTAAATACAATTGAAAAGGGAATGGTGTTCATACCCATCCATTCTAGAAACTCTAAATCGATGGGTTGAGGCGAATGCCTGCTATCTATTAAGATAAAAGTATTGACAAGTTGTTGTCTTTTTTCAAAATAGGCCGTTATATATTTCTGAAACGTTTTTTTCTCTTTTTTGCTTACTTTAGCATAACCATATCCTGGTAAATCTACCAGATGCCAATTCTCATTAATTAGGAAATGGTTAATTAGACGTGTTTTTCCGGGCTTACCAGACACTTTGGCTAAAGCCTTTCTGCCCGTAAGCATATTGATGAGTGAAGATTTTCCAACATTACTTCTTCCAATAAATGCATATTCTGGTAATTGTGTACTCGGGCATTTAGTAACATCCGAATTACTCATCACAAACTCTGAAGTTTTAATTTTCATGGCTTGAAGTTTTATAATTTTCTTTTCTCAAGCCAGTCAAACAAGATTTGGTTGAATTGATCCGGATGTTCCATCATAGCAGCATGGCCACATTTATCTATCCAAAACAATTCGGAGTCTGGAAGTAGTTTATCGAAGTCTTTTGCAACTTGTGGAGGAGTAACTTGATCCTGTCTCCCCCAAATGATGCATGTTGGCGTTTCCATGTTTGGAAGATCTTTTGACATATTGTGTCGTATAGCACTTTTAGCGATAGAGAGAGTTCTTATCAATTTACTTCTATCATTCACAACACTGTAGACGTCGTCTATAATTTCTTGCGTAGCGACTTCAGGATCATAAAATACATCCTGGGCCTTTTTTTTGATGTATTCATAATCACCACGTTTTGGATAGCTTTCTCCCATTGCACTTTCGTAAAGACCGGAACTGCCCGTGATGACAAGCGCTTTAACAATTTCTGGGTATAATTTCGTGGTGAGTAATCCTACATGACCCCCAAGGGAATTCCCGACCAAAATCACCTTTCCATAAGATTTGAAGTCTATAAATTCCTTGATGTATTTTGTAATGTTTTTGATATTGGTCTTAAGCAATGGCAAATCGTAAAGAGGTAATTCTGGAACTACAACTTTATAACCTTTTTGAGGGAAATAAGACATAACACCATCAAAGTTGCTCAAGCCACCCATAAGTCCATGTAAAATTACAATTGGAGTGCCTTCACCTTTCTCAAAGTATTTAAACTTGCCGTCTTGCTTAATATGTTCTTCCATCAGGTTTTTTAGAATTTCAAAATTCAAATATAAAGATATTTGAATAAGAAAACCTTACAGTTTTTGGGACTTGTTAATTAAGGGTGTAAATGTTTATAAATAAGACTTTTAAAGTTGTTTTCGTCAGCTAAAATTAACAATATACCTTTCAAAGTTTATCAAATTATAGAATTATTCTCTTTAT
The DNA here is from genome assembly GCF_020164595.1 of Psychroflexus longus. Classification (GTDB taxonomy): domain Bacteria; phylum Bacteroidota; class Bacteroidia; order Flavobacteriales; family Flavobacteriaceae; genus Psychroflexus; species Psychroflexus longus. Next base: position 113,932 of record NZ_JAIQZE010000008.1, on the reverse strand, counting down.
CCACAGCTATCAAGCTTATTTTAAACCACGTCAAAACTTAGGTTATTGCTGCTTTGAACAAGTCTTAAAGTGTTCTAGTGGAAAAAGTTATCCACAATGTGGTAGAAAGTGGTAAAATGTGGTAAAAATTTCGATATATTTGAAATTGAAATCAAACCTATCATGAACACCCTCATAGGATCTTACGAATGCAAAGTTGACACAAAAGGTCGACTTATGCTACCGTCTAGCTTGAAAAAGCAGATGCTTCCTATCCTTGAAGAAGGCTTTGTTTTGAAACGTTCTGTGTTTCAGCCATGTCTGGAATTGTACCCTATGAGTCAGTGGAATTTACTCATGCAGAAGATGAACGGCCTAAATCGATTCAACAAAAAGAACAATGATTTTATAAGGAAATTTTCCGCTGGAGTCAAAATGATTGAGGTTGATGCAAACGGGCGATTATTGATTCCTAAAGACCTGATCAGTTTTGCTTCTATAGATAAAGAAATAGTCGTCTCTTCTGCAATCAACATTGTAGAAATATGGGATAAAGATAAATATGAATCTGTCGTTAGTGAATCTGAGGATTTCGCAGATTTAGCTGAAGACGTAATGGGATTTGATACTGATGAGTGAAACTTACCACATTCCTGTGTTGCTTAAAGAAAGCATTGATGGTATGTCTATAAAGCCAGATGGCGTTTATGTGGATGTGACCTTTGGCGGTGGTGGGCATTCCAGAGAAATCCTATCCCGACTTGGTGAACATGGAAAACTTTACGCTTTCGATCAGGATCATGATGCTCAGCAGAATGTAATCGAAGATTCTCGATTCACACTTATTCAGGCGAATTTCAGATTTATAAAGCGTTTTTTAAAATTGGAGGGAGTCAAAGAAGTAGATGCCATACTTGGAGATTTCGGTGTTTCCTCCCATCAATTTGATGAAGGGGAGCGAGGATTCTCCATAAGGTTTGATGCTGAATTGGACATGAGGATGGATCAGCAGACAGGGATAAGTGCTTCAGAATTAATCAATACCTATTCTGAAGAGCAATTGTCTCAATTGTTATGGCAGTATGGCGAAATCAAGATGTCTAGAAAACTTGCAAAAGCCATTGTTGAAGAGAGGTCGGTTAAGCCTATTCAATCCACTTCAGAATTGAATGCTTTGCTTACGCCTTTTTTTCCACCAACCAAAGTGAACAAGTTCCTAGCTCAGGTGTACCAAGCTATTCGCATAGAAGTGAACCAAGAGATGGAAGTGCTTAAAGAGTTTTTGCTCCAAACTCCAGATTTGATCAAAAAAGGGGGAAGGCTAAGTTTAATCTCTTACCATTCATTGGAAGATAGACTGGTGAAGCGATTTATAAGAGACGGTAAATTTTCTGGAGCTCCAGAAAAAGATTTTTACGGGAATATGCTGGTGCCTTTTAAAAAAATAGGGAAACTCATTACTCCAGCTCAAACCGAAATGAAACAAAACAATAGATCCAGAAGTGCAAAATTGAGAATTGGCGAAAGGTTATAATCATGACAAATGGCTTAAGAAACATATTAAAAGGCAAATTTTTGGTAAGCGAAGGCGCTTTTACCAACTGGGCTTTTATTGTGTTTTGCGCATTGCTGGCGATTATAATGATTGCGAGTTCTCATAGTGCAGAAAGGAAAGTATATCAGGTTGCTGAACTCAATCAGCAATTGAAAGAATTGAGAAGTGAATTTGTTGACACCCGCAAAACAGTGATGCAGCAAAAAATGGAGTCCAATGTTGCGAAAAAAATGAAACAACGCTCCATCGGCTTATCGGATAAGCCGCCCTATAAAATCATAGTAAAGTCCAAATAAAATGACAACAGATAAAAGCATTTTAAGAAGGTTTTACATCATAGCTGCAATCTTCGTAGTTGTGTTTTTACTTATGGGCTATAAACTTTTTGATATTCAGGTAGTAGAAGGACAGAAATACAGGAATTTAGCACAAGAAACGGTCTACAGAAATTTCAGTATAGAGCCAAACCGTGGAAATCTCTACGATACAAACATGAATTTATTGGCGACTTCCGTGCCTAAATATGATATCAGGTTTGATGCAGTAACTGTTTCAGAAAGTAATTTTCAGAAATATGCTTCTGCATTGGCTTCAGAATTATCAAAAAAACTTGGTGGCTCCAAAAATTATCATCTTCAGAAGCTGAAGAAAGCGAGACAAATTAAAAACAGATACGTGCTTATTGCAAAACAAGTCGATTATTCAGACTATGTTGCCATAAGAGAGTTTCCGCTTTTCAATCTGGGACCCTACAAAGGAGGTTTCATAGCTGAACAATCTACAGTTCGCGAAAACCCGCTTGGAAAAATAGGAGAAAGAACGGTTGGTTTTGGAAATGTAGGCTTGGAAGGTGCTTTTGATGAATTTTTAAAGGGTAAAAAAGGAAGAAGATTAAAGCAAAAAATAGCTAAAGGTCAGTGGAAACCGATAAGCGACATCAACGAAGTTGAGCCTGAAGATGGCTATGATGTTATTTCTACAATAGATGTCAATATTCAGGATGTTGCTCATCATGCCTTGCTGGAACAGTTAGAACATTTTGAAGCCGATCATGGAAGCGTGGTGGTCATGGAAACTAAGACTGGAGAAATCAAGGCCATATCCAATTTAGGGCGTATTAAAGGCTCCAATAAATATTACGAAAAACTCAATTATGCGGTTTACGAACCCCACGAGCCAGGCTCTACATTTAAATTGATGAGTATGGCTGCTGCTTTGGAAGATAAAGTCATTGATACCAGTACAGTATTCGATACTGAAAAAGGTATGGTTCAGTTTTTTGATAGAAGAGTTTACGATTCCAAACGTGGTGGGTATGGTAAAATTTCAGCAGCAGAGGCATTTGAGGTGTCCTCAAACACGGCTTTTGCTAAAATGATTTATGAAAATTACAAGGATAAACCAGAGCGATTTGTCAATCGTCTTTACAATATGGGGCTAAATGAAAAGATAGGACTTCGAATTAAAGGAGAAGGCAAACCTCACATTCCTCATCCTCAGGATTCCAATTGGTATGGTACCACTTTGCCCTGGATGTCATTCGGCTATGGAGTTTCCTTAACCTCATTACAAACTCTGACCTTTTATAATGCTATTGCCAATGATGGGTTGAAAATCAAACCAAAATTCATTAAGCAGGTAAGAGATAAACATACACTTATTGAGTCTTATTCAGACCCAATAGTTGAAGGGAGCGTATGTTCTAAAGAAACGGCTTTAAAACTCCAGGACTTGATGAAGAGGGTTGTGGAAAAAGGAACTGGAAGCAACATCAATAATTCAAATTTTTCCATGGCAGGAAAAACAGGAACTTGTCAAACTGAATATTGGATAGAGTCCGGAAGATATGTTTCATCATTCGTTGGGTATTTTCCTGCAGATGAGCCAAAATATTCTTGTATCGTCGTCATCCATAAGCCAAATCCAAAAATCGGTTATTACGGAAGTACTGTCGCAGCACCAGTGTTTGAAAAAATTGCTCAAAAGATTTACATCGATACGCCGCTTAAAGATGAAATATCAAAGGAGGATGCGTTTAATACTAAAATCGCTAACGAAAAGTATGAGAATTATTTTGACGTTTCTCAAAACTATAAAACATTGATGCCAGATATTACGGGTTATCCAGCTATGGATGCTGTTTCGATTTTAGAGAATTTAGGATTGAAAGTGAATTTAGTGGGCAACGGTAAAGTTCAGAAGCAGTCGATCAAAAGCGGAACAAAAATTACAAATAACCAACGCGTAAATTTAATTTCAAGTTGAAAGTTTTAAAAGACATACTATATAAAGTTTCTATTGAATCTGTAAAAGGTTCATCAGCAATAGAAGTGAACCATATTCATTTTGACAGCCGTTTGGTTGCAACGCAAGATGTGTTCGTGGCCATTGGAGGTGCAGCAGCAGATGGTCATTTGTTTATTGATGCAGCAATTTCAAAAGGAGCTACGGTTGTTGTTTGTGAAGATCTTCCTTCTGAATTGGCTCCTGGAATTACTTATGTTCAGGTTAAAGATACCAGAGAGGCAATTGCCTTTATGGCGTCAAATTATTATGATAATCCTTCCTCCAATCTTAAACTGGTAGGAGTTACCGGAACTAATGGTAAGACTACAGTAAGCTCATTGCTTTATCAATTATTCAAGGCCCTTGGTTTTAAAGTGGGTTTGATTTCTACGGTAACTATCAAAGTGAATGATAAGGAGTTTGCCACCAAGTTGACAACACCAGATTCTTTGACCATTAATTCTTATTTGAAAAGGATGAATGACGTAGGTGTGGAGTTTTGTTTTATGGAAGTCAGTTCTCACGGAATTGCCCAGCATAGAACCTTAGGACTTGATTTTGTCGGCGGTATTTTTACCAATTTATCTCAGGATCACCTGGATTATCACAAATCCTTTGCTGAGTATAGAGATGTCAAAAAGAGATTCTTTGACCAGTTGTCTAAAAAAGCTTTTGCTCTAACAAATATTGATGACAAGAATGGCAACTATATGCTTCAGAACACCAAAGCTAAAACTTACGGTTATGGAGTGAAAAATCTAACAGATTATAAAGTTAGAATACTTGAGAAAAGCTTTTCAGGATTAAAACTGAATGTCAATGGTAATGAAGTTTGGTCAAGATTTATTGGTGATTTTAATGCTTATAACTTATTGGCAGTCTATGCTTCTGCCGATTTACTTGGAGTTGAGCAATTGGAGAACTTACAGATTTTAAGTCAGCTAAAACCAGTTGACGGAAGGTATCAGCATCATATTTCGGACTCAGGAATTCACGTGATTGTCGATTATGCACATACTCCAGATGCGTTGAAGAATGTGTTACAAACCACCAATGATATCAGAACTCGAAATGAAGAACTCATCACTGTTGTCGGTTGTGGAGGTGATCGCGATAAGACTAAGAGACCCTTGATGGGTAAAATTGCTGGAAACTTAAGCACTAAAGTCATTTTAACAAGTGATAATCCACGGACAGAAGATCCGGGGAATATCATAAACGATATAGAAAAAGGGGTTGAGCCACAGGATGTATATAAAACGCTGAGCATAACTTCAAGGCAACAAGCTATAAAAACGGCTTGTAGTATGGCTAACAAAGGAGACATTATTTTGATAGCTGGAAAAGGACATGAAACCTATCAGGAAGTACATGGAGTGAGATCAGATTTTGATGATTTCAAAATCGTAAAGGAACTACTAGCTCAATTTAATAAGTAAGATATGTTATACCATTTATTCGAGTTTTTGGAAAGTAACTACGATCTCCCAGGGGCGCGTTTGTTTCAGTACATATCTTTCAGGGCTGCTTTTGCTATCATTCTTTCACTATTGATTTCCACCATTTTTGGTAAGCGTATTATTTTATTTCTTCAAAGAAAACAAATCGGAGAAAGTGTAAGAGAACTTGGTTTAGAGGGCCAAAAAGAAAAGGCTGGAACCCCTACGATGGGTGGACTCATCATTATATTTTCTACATTAATCCCCGTTTTGCTGCTTTCTCAACTCAACAACATTTATGTCATTCTATTAATTGTGACTACCATTTGGATGGGAGCTATTGGATTTTTAGATGATTATATTAAAACCTTCAAAAAGAATAAAGAAGGATTGAAGGGTAGATTTAAAGTAGTTGGACAGGTAGGTCTGGGAATTTTCGTTGGCGCTGTGATGTATTTTCATCCCGATGTTACGGTGAGACCCGATAATAAAGTAACGACTACCAATAACGTGCAGGTGATTTCAGAAACCTCCCCCGAAGAAAAATCAACTACCACGACTATCCCGTTTTTCAAAAATAACGAGCTGGATTATTCTAAAGCAATTTCATGGATAGGTGAAGGTGCAGCATCTTATGCCTGGATCATATTCATTCCCATTGTGATTCTTATTGTCACAGCAGTTTCCAATGGAGCTAACCTTACCGACGGTATTGATGGGCTTGCTGCGGGAAGCTCTGCAATAATAGTGCTCACTTTAGGAATTTTTGCCTGGGTCTCTGGCAACGTCATTTTTTCAGATTATCTCAATGTGATGAATATTCCCAGATCTGGAGAAATGACAATTTTCATTACTGCATTTGCAGGGTCTCTAGTTGGATTTTTATGGTACAATACCTATCCCGCTCAAGTATTTATGGGAGATACAGGTAGTTTGACTATCGGCGGAATTATTGCTGTAATAGCCATTGCAACGCGTAAGGAACTTTTGATTCCTATCCTCTGTGGAATTTTCCTGATCGAAAATTTATCTGTCATTCTTCAGGTAGGTTGGTTCAAATTCACAAAGAAAAAGACAGGAACAGGAAAGCGTGTATTTTTAATGGCGCCATTGCATCATCATTATCAAAAACTTGGTTTTCACGAGTCAAAAATTGTAGTAAGATTCTGGATTATTGGGATCCTGCTGGCCGTTATAACCATCGTCACACTAAAAATTAGATAAATGGAAAAGCTAGTTATTTTAGGGGGTGGCGAAAGTGGAGTAGGAGCTGCAATTCTCGGAAAGGATAAGGGCTATGAAGTTTTCTTGTCAGATTTTTCTGAGATCAAGCCTAAGTTTAAAACTAAATTAAATTCAGAAGAAATTGAATTTGAAGAAGGTGGTCACACCTTATCTAGATTGGAATCTGCTAACGTAATTGTCAAGAGTCCAGGTATATCTGATGATCTACCACTGATTCAGAATTTAAGAAAAAGTGGAATTAAGGTTATTTCTGAAATTGAATTTGCTTCCTGGTTTACTGATGCTAATTTGATTGGAATAACTGGTTCCAACGGTAAGACTACCGTTACTAACATGGTGTTTTATATTTTGAAAAATGCGGGTTTATCAGTTTCAATGGCTGGAAATGTAGGCTTCAGTTTTGCAGAACAAGTAGCGAGGAAGAATGTCCATAATTATGTCCTGGAATTGAGCAGTTTCCAATTGGATGGAATCGAGACTTTTAGACCTCATATCGCTATTTTAACGACTATTACACCAGATCATTTAGACAGATATCACAATAATTTTCAAGAATATATTGAAGCGAAATTCAGAATTACATTAAATCAAACGGAAGACGACTACCTTATTTATAACAAAGACGATGAAGTGATTACAGGGTGGTTGGACAAGAATCGAATTAGATCAAAATTAATTCCATTCACCATGTCAACAATCATTGAAGACTTGTCAGCATTCATTAAAGACAACAAAATAAATATCAATTTAAATCATAATCTATTTACTATGTCAGTAACAGACTTAGCTCTAAAAGGCGATCATAATACAAGAAATGCAATGGCTGCTTCCACTGCAGCCAGATTGCTGAAAATAAGAAAGCAAACGATACGTGATAGCATGGAAAGTTTTCATGGTGTCGAGCACAGACTTGAGCAATTAAGTAAAATTAATAAGGTGAATTTCATCAACGATTCTAAAGCTACAAATGTGAATGCAACGTTCTACGCACTGGATAGCATGAATGCTCCGACAGTTTGGATCGTTGGAGGAGTAGACAAAGGCAACAAATACGAAGATTTACTTGCTTTGGTGAATGAAAAAGTGAAAGCTATCGTATGCTTGGGAATAGATAATCAAAAAATCTATGAGGTGTTTAGTAATTGTGTTGATACAATTATTGAAACTTCCAATATGGCAGATGCGGTTTCCAGAGCTTACGAGCTTACAGAGGATAACGATGCAGTTCTTTTATCTCCCGCCTGTGCTAGCTTCGATTTATTCGAAAACTACGAAGACAGAGGGAGACAATTCAAAAACGCAGTTCAAAGTCTTAAAAAATAAAAGAAAATGTCAACTGAAACAGGAATAAAACAATTTTTCAAAAGCATAAAAGGCGACAAGATGTTATGGTCTGTGGCTGCGCTTTTGGCTATTTTTTCTTTTATTCCTGTGTATAGTGCCTCTAGTAACCTTGCTTATCTCAACGGAGCAAGCGGAAGTACATTTGCTTATTTAGTTAAGCATTTCATTCATTTGGTATTAGGCTTTTCTATACTCTATGCTACACATAAAATACCGTATCGCTATTTCAGGGGGTTGTCCATTATATTACTTCCTGTAGTCATTGTGCTTCTAATTGTAACCCTGTTACAGGGTACTACCATGCAAGGAGCCAATGCCAGCCGTTGGATACACGTGCCTATTGTCAATTTTTCATTTCAAACCTCGACCTTGGCCTCTGTAGTATTATTGATATATGTTGCTCGCTATTTGTCCAAAATTAAAGATAAAGCCTACACATTCAAAGAAACAATTCTGCCACTTTGGGTTCCGGTATTTCTAGTGGTTGGACTTATTCTTCCTGCCAATCTGTCTACAGCGGCTATTATCTTTTCAATTGTATTGCTGCTTACATTTGTTGGGGGCTACACTTTCAAATACACTGCAGCAATTGTAGGTTTTGGGATGTTGGGCCTAGTTTTATTTGGTCTTACAGCAAAAGCCTTTCCGGATTTATTCCCCAACAGAGTGGATACCTGGATCAGCAGAGTAGAATCATTTACTCAGGATGAACAAACCCGTGAGCAATATCAGGTTGAAAAAGCCAAAATAGCAATCGCCACCGGCGGAATCACAGGAAATGGAATAGGAAAAAGTGTACAGCGTAACTTCTTACCTCAATCTTCTTCAGATTTTATTTATGCAATCATTGTGGAAGAGTTGGGAATGGTAGGAGGTATCGGAGTGATTCTGGCCTATTTATTTATGTTGTATAGGATAGCAATTATCGTCACAAAATCTGAAACTGCTTACGGCAGATTACTGGTTGTAGCTGCTGGAATTCCGATCATTTTACAAGCCTTTGTAAATATAGCGGTAGCTGTTGAATTCTTGCCCGTTACAGGACAAACTTTGCCTTTAGTAGGAAGTGGAGGTACTTCCATTTGGATGACCTGCCTGTCACTAGGCATCGTTATAAGCGTCAGTGCAAATAATGAAGTGAAAGCAACTGCTGAAGCCAAACAGAAAGAAAGAGATGATAACCTTGCGATAGAAAACCCACTTGAAGTCTTAAGCGAAACAATATGAGTGTGAAACGATACATGATTTCTGGAGGAGGAACCGGTGGACATATCTACCCGGCTATCGCTATTGCTGAAGAATTAAAAGAAAGAAATCCAAATGCTGAATTTCTTTTTGTTGGAGCAAAGGATAAAATGGAAATGACCAAAATCCCCGAAGCTGGTTTTAAAATTGAAGGCTTGTGGATCTCTGGTATTCAAAGAAAATTGACTTTATCCAACCTCATGTTCCCTTTCAAACTGCTCAGCTCTATGGTGAAAGCAAGAACACTGATCAAAAAATTTAAGCCTAATGTGGTTATCGGCACTGGAGGTTTTGCCAGTGGACCGCTATTGAAAATAGCGTCGATTTTAAATATTCCAACATTGATTCAGGAGCAAAATGCTTACGCTGGTATTACCAATAAATGGCTCGCTAAAGATGCCCATTCTATCTGTGTGGCTTATGAAGGCATGGAGAAGTTTTTTCCAAAGGAAAAATTAGTACTCACAGGAAATCCAATTCGTAAAGATTTACTTGAAGTGCGAAGTAAAAAGGAATTCGGACTGAAGCATTTTCAGTTAGATCCTAAGAAAAAAACACTCTTGATTGTCGGCGGTAGTTTGGGTTCGCAGCGCATCAATGAATTGATAGCTGAAAAGCTTTCATTTTTTGAAGACCAAAATCTTCAGGTTCTGTGGCAATGTGGAAAGCTGTATTACGATAGATACAAATCTTTGGAAACCAAATCTATTAAAATCCTCAAGTTCATTTCCAAAATGGATTTAGCTTACGCTGTTGCAGATGTGATTATATCGAGAGCTGGAGCAGGAGCGGTAAGTGAATTGAGTTTGGTTGGGAAACCAGTGATCTTCATTCCGTCACCAAATGTTGCTGAAGATCATCAAACCAAAAACGCTAAATCGATTGAAGATAAAGAGGCGGCGGTAATGCTAAAAGAATCAGAACTGAATGAAAAATTCGAGTCTATATTCAGTGATTTGATCACCGATGCAGAACTTCAGGAAAACTTATCAAAAAATATTTTGAAACTCGCCAAACCCATGGCTACAAAAGCCATAGTGGATGAGGTTGAGCGCATAGAAAATGAAGTAAGATGAAAGAGTTAAAGCAATATACACATGTATTCTTGATTGGTGTCGGTGGCATCGGTATGAGTGCTTTGGCTAGATACTTTAATCAAAAAGGCTTGGTAGTTTTTGGGTACGACAGAACCAAAACCGAGCTAACAAAAACTTTGTCAGAGGAAGGAATAGAAATCTCTTACTCCGAAGACATTACAAATCAAGTTCAGAAATTATCTAGAGAACAAACTCTTGTCATTTATACGCCTGCGATATCAAAGGCTTCAAAATTCTTTGAGTATTTTAAAACGAATGATTTTGAACTTTATAAGCGTTCTGTTGTTTTAGGGGAAATTACAAAACATTTACCAACTTTGGCGGTTGCGGGAACCCATGGTAAAACGACAACTTCAGCGATTCTGGTTCATATTCTTAAAGCCAGCGGTATTAACTTGACGGCCTTTTGTGGTGGAATTTTACAAAATTATAAAACCAACTATATCGGTGACGGTGAAGAGGTAGTCGTTGTGGAGGCAGATGAATTCGACAGATCTTTTCTCCAATTACATCCCTCTGCAGCGGTGATCACCTCCATGGATGCCGATCATCTGGATATTTATGAAACCTCTCAAAAGTTAGTAGATACATTTCAGGAGTTTTCAAGATTGGTGCCAAAAGGACATCTTTATGCTAAAACAGGTCTGGACCTTGAAGCGAAATTTATTGGGATAGAGATAGAAGTTGATATTCAGATTACAAATATTTCAGTTGAAGATGGTACTTATTGTTTTGATTTTCAGAAAGGAAATCTTCAGCTAAAAAATCTGAAATTTTCTCTGCCAGGACATCACAATTTATTAAATGCTGCTTCGGCCTTGAGTTTAGCAATTGATTTCAGGCCAGAGCTTGCCGAAACCTTTGGTAAAGCCTTAGCCAGTTTTAAGGGTGTGCAAAGACGTTTTAATTATATCTATAAGTCCGAAAATCTGGTGGTGATTGATGATTATGCTCACCACCCTAAGGAAATTGATGCTGTTTATCAGGCGATTTCTGAAATGCATCCAGAGAAAAAATCCGTGGTGATTTTTCAGCCTCATTTATTCTCGAGAACCAAAGATTTTGCTGAAGACTTTGCAAAAAGCTTAGCTCAATTTGATGAAGTCAATTTACTGGACATTTATCCGGCAAGAGAAGAACCTATGGCAGGAGTAACTTCAGAATTTCTTCTGAATTTGATACAGCACCCATTAAAAGAATTAATAACTAAAACTGATATTCAAGATAGAATAACGAGATCTAAAAATAAAGTCATTGTTTTGCTAGGCGCGGGAGACATAGGAGTAGAAGCTATTAAAATTTCAAATTATCTGCATGAAAGCATTTAAACTACATAACATAAGATTGGTTCTGATCCTGGGAGTGCTCTTCTTTTTGGTAGGGTTTGCTAATTATCGCCAAAACCTGAAGCCTGTAAAAACTCTGAAGGTTGAATTATTGGATGCCTCCAAAATTTTTATTACAGAGGTTGAAGTTGAAAAGTTGCTAGGTGAAGTTTTAGAAGTTAATGGTGATTCATTGATCAATGAAAATCGTTTGGCCACTTTTGAAAAGATTTTGGATGCCAACGAAATGATAAAGACCTCTGAAGTTTATTATACCCTGGATGGAACCCTTTCAGCTAAAATTATCCAAAGAGAACCCATTGCCAGAGTAACCGATAAAGGGTTTTATTACCTGGATGCGGATGGTTTGTCAATGCCATTATCTGCAAACTACTCATCTAGAGTGCCTTTGGTCTCTGGAGTTAGCCCGGATGAGCTTAAAGAAGTTTATCCACTTTTGATGAAAATAGAGGCCGATGATTTTTTAAAAAAACATATCATTGCAATCCGAAAAAAATCAGAAAAAAACTTTGTTTTAGAGGTGAGAGATAGGGAATATTTAGTCAATTTTGGTCAAATTTCTTATCTTGACAAAAAGTTGACTAACTATAAAGTTTTTTATTCAAAGGCTTTGGAATACAAGAAATTAGACGACTATAAACGCATAGATTTGCAATTTGGTAATCAGGTAGTGTGTACAACAAAGTAATAATCTACAAAGATGGAAGAAGATAATATTGCAGTAGGCTTAGACATAGGAACAACAAAGATTGTTGCCATGATTGGTCGCAAAAATGAATATGGAAAAGTAGAGATTTTAGGCATCGGAAGAACCAAAAGTCTGGGTGTACATCGGGGTGTCGTCAATAACATTACGCAAACTATACAATCTATACAACAAGCCATACAGCAAGCAGAAGCAAATTCCGGGATAGATGTCAAAGGAGTCACCGTAGGAATTGCAGGGCAACACATTAGAAGTTTACAGCATAGCGATTACATCACTAGAAATGATGTTGAAGAGGTAATAGAAGATGATGATATCGACAATTTATGTAACCAGGTTCACAAGTTGGTTATGTTGCCAGGAGAAGAAATTATTCATGTGTTGCCACAAGAATATAAAGTAGATGGTCAGTCTGAAATCATGGAACCCAGGGGTATGTCTGGTGGACGCCTAGAAGCTAACTTTCATGTGGTCGTAGGACAGATTTCCTCCATTAGAAACATTGGGAGATGCGTAAAGAACTCTGGATTGGAGTTGAATGGAATGACACTAGAACCATTGGCATCAGCAAATTCAGTATTGAGCCAGGAAGAAAAAGAAGCAGGTGTAGCCCTTATTGATATAGGTGGAGGAACGACAGATTTAGCCATTTTTAAAGATGGAATTATAAGACACACTGCTGTAATTCCGTTAGGTGGTAACGTAATCACAGAGGATATCAAAGAAGGATGTTCTATTATCGAAAAGCAAGCTGAATTACTGAAAGTAAAATTTGGATCAGCTTGGCCCGGAGAAAATAAGGAAAATGAAATTGTTTCTATTCCAGGACTAAGAGGAAGAGATCCTAAAGAAATATCACTTAAGAATTTATCTAAAGTGATTCACTACAGGGCAGTAGAAATTATAGATCAGGTTTATTTAGAAATTAAAAACTACGGTCATGACGAACAAAAGAAAAAGTTAATTGCCGGAATCGTTATTACTGGTGGAGGTGCTCAATTAAAGCATTTAAAACAGCTAGTAGAATATGTTACTGGTATGGATACCAGAATTGGTTATCCAAACGAGTATCTCGCCGGGGAAACCGACAAAGAAATTGCAAGTCCACTTTACGCTACAGCAGTAGGTTTAGTGATGGACGGCTTGGAACGGAAAGCTTTCGATAAAGCAGAACGAATAGAACAGGAAGAACTGGAAAACCCTGATAATGTCGAACAGCCCGCTGAAACTGCAATGGAACATAATGTAAATGGAGTTACAGAAGAGTCTCCAGATACAGAGCAGAACAAGGGAATTCCAGAGCAGCCCAATCAACCAGCTCGACCAAGCAGAAATGTGGTCGAAAAATGGTTTGATAAATTAAAAGATTTTTTAGATAACGCAGAGTAGGAAGTATACCAACCAAAATTAAGAATTATGAGTCAGCAAGAATTTGAAAATATTTCATTTGATCTCCCAAAAAACCAATCCAACGTGATCAAAGTTATTGGAGTTGGTGGTGGAGGTTCCAATGCCATCAATCACATGTTTAGTCAAGGGATTAAGGGCGTTGACTTTGTGATATGTAATACAGACGCACAAGCACTTGAGAACAGTCCGGTGCCCACCAAAATACAACTTGGCGTAGATCTTACAGAAGGACTTGGAGCAGGTGCCAATCCAGATATTGGTAAGCAAGCGGCAGAAGAAAGTAGAGAAGACCTTAAAGGCTTATTGAGCACTAACACCAAAATGGTATTCATCACCGCAGGAATGGGTGGTGGTACAGGAACAGGTGCTGCACCAGTTATAGCAAGACTTGCAAAGGAAATGGATATACTTACGGTTGGTATCGTTACCATTCCATTTCAATTTGAAGGACGCACAAGAAATGAACAGGCTCAGTTGGGAGTTGAAGAGCTTCGAAACAATGTGGATTCACTCATAGTTATCAATAACAACAAATTGAGAGAAGTGTATGGAAATCTTGGCTTCAAATCCGGGTTTTCAAAGGCTGATGAAGTTTTAGCCACTGCCTCCCGAGGTATTGCAGAAGTTATTACTCATCACTACACTCAAAACATTGACTTACGTGATGCTAAAACTGTTTTAAGTAACAGCGGAACTGCTATCATGGGATCTGCAGTGGCTTCAGGAACCAATAGATCTCAAATCGCAATAGAAAAAGCATTAGATTCTCCTCTATTGAATGATAATAAAATTAAAGGAGCTCAAAATGTATTACTACTTATCGTTTCAGGAACCGATGAAATCACATTAGATGAAATTGGAGAAATTAACGATCATATTCAGGCAGAAGCTGGTAACAGCGCTAACATCATCATGGGTGTTGGTGATGATGAAAGCTTAGAGGATTCAATTTCAGTAACAGTCATAGCTACGGGGTTTAATACTGAGCAACAAGACGAAATCGTAAATACAGAGACCAAAAAGATTATTCACACACTTGAAGATGATCAGCGTATCGAACAAAATCTATCGACTGGCAGATTCAAAAAACAGTCTTCTATAGATGTTCCACAGTCCAGAAGACAAACCCCGGAAACAAATGAGCAGTCTAAAGTTGTACATAATTTAGATTCTGAAGATGAGCCGAAAGACGTGTCAAACGAAACGACGGATCAACCAAATGTTAATCATCTAGATGTGGATTTCGAGATCGTCAATGCTCATGAAGATGATTTTGAAATCATTGAAGACAGTCCTGTAAAAGACGAAGACAATTCCTCTGGCATGCTAAGTTTTGATTTTTCTGAAAATGAGGACGACGATGAACAATCGCCATCTTCCAGATCTGTAAAGAACATCGAAGTTAACGAGCCTGAGGAAGTAAATTCATTTAAAGGCCTTTCACCTTCTGAAGTTAAAAAATACGACTTATCTGAGTTTATGGATGAAGATGAGCCGATGCAAACTTCATCATCTCGCAAGCCACAGTCAAAACCTAAGGAAGAAGAGCCGGAAGAAGTCAAATTTACAAGACGAACCGTTGAGCCTTCCAGAACTGAAAACAGTAATAACGATGAAATAGATCCTATGAACACTCCTTTGTCTGAGCTTGCTTCCCGAGCAGCGGAACGAAAGGCTAAGATGAAGCAGTTCAATTATAAATTCAGAAATACCAACAATATTGATGAGATTGAAAAGCAACCTGCTTACAAGCGTGCTGGTATTGATATAAATAATAACCGCTCTGAAGGAAATTCTCTGTCGAGAACCAGTGTAGAAGGAGATAAGGATAATTTGAATTTCAGGTCTAACAATTCATTTTTACATGATAATGTAGACTAGAGATAAGAATTTTTCAAAGTAAAAAGGCCAGCAATTTTGCTGGCCTTTTTACTTTGATCATATCCTAATTAGCGTTTTAAGAAGGAGTCAAAAAATTATAATTGTGAGAATTCTCAACTTCGGAACTGCTCATCAACTTCAGGTGTTGATTTATAAGAGTTCTCTTTTCTTCCTGTCGAATTCTTCCTGACTGATGATTCCTTTCATTTTTAAGTTGTAAAGCTTTTCAATCTCTTCGCTTGCACTGGTTTTGTAGTAATTATTACGAGTTGAATACTCCTTATTATATTTTTGATCGAAGTTTCTTTTATCCATAACCAGAAAAACAATTAAGTCAATAAAAGCTACAATAAACGGTATGAATGTCCAGCTAAACAGAAGGTATAAAAATCCTAAGCCAACCTGGATTAAATAAAATCGGTGAATTCCTATGTCTCCTAAGAAAAATGCTAAAAGTGCCGCGGCAGCTTAGTTTTTCATATGGGTGGATTGTGATTATGCATTACTTTAAAACTATCTTAAGTTTGAATATAAAATTTGAATATTATTTCGACCGCTCAATAAAAGCATTCACCCGTTGTTCTAAAATAGGTAAGGTAACAACTCCTTGTTCTAGGATAATTTCGTGGAAATCCCTTATGTCAAATTTTTTACCTAGAGTTTCTTCCGCTTTTTTTCTCAATTCCCTGATTTTGATTTCTCCGATTTTATAGGAAACGGCCTGTCCTGGCCAGGAAATGTAGCGATCGACTTCAGTATTTATGTTATGCAAAGAAAGGGCTGTGTTTTTGGTAAAGTAGTCGACAGCTTGTTCCCGTGTCCATCCCATAGCATGAATACCCGTGTCAATCACAAGTCGGCAGGCACGCCACTGCTCGTAGGTTAATTTTCCAAATTTCTCGTAAGGTGTAGTATAAATGCCCATCTCATCCGCTAAAAACTCAGAATACAAACCCCAGCCTTCTCCGTAAGCAGACAGATAAGTATTTTTTCTGAATTTGGGGATGCTATCTCCAAGCTCGGCATTTAGCGCATTTTGTAGGTGATGTCCAGGAACAGCTTCGTGAGCGGTTAAGGAGGGCAGTATATAAAGTGGCCGATTAGGTAAATTGTAAGTATTCACCCAATAATAACCAGGCTGAGTATCGTCTGAAGCGCCGATGTAACGACCCGTGGTGTATTTGGGAGCAATGGCATCGGGAACTTTGGCAACGCCGTAGGGCCGCCTAGGAAGCGTTTTGAAATACGCAGGAAGTTTGGCATCGATGCGTTTGGCAATATCACGCGCCTCTTTCAACAGTTCTTCCCCAGTTTTGGCGTAAAATTGCTCGTCAGTTCTTAAAAACTGAATGAATTCCTCCAAGTTGCCGTCAAATTTAACTTCATCGACGATGGCTTTCATCTCTGTATTGATCCGGTTAACCTCTTCCAAGCCGATGTTGTGAATTTCTTCCGCAGTGAGATTTAAAGTTGTGTAGTAATTAAGTCGGTTCTGGTAATAGGCTTTACCTTGCGGTCCTTTTGAAACCCCTAAAGTAGTTTTGGTGTTGGGTAAATATTCAGTTTCAAAAAAGGTTTTTACACGTTTAAATTGCGGAATAACATTGGTCTTAATAGCTGTTTTAGCAGCTTTGATAACGGAGTCTTTCTGTGTTTGAGATAGAGTAGAAGGCAAGTTTTCAAAAGGCTCGTAGAAAAAACTTTCTTCTGGAGTTTCAACAATCTGAGAATTGTATGTAGATTCATAGCCTTCAAAAATTACTCGAGGTTGGGTGATGCCTTCTTTTAAACCTTCGCGAAGTAAGACAAAATGCTGATCAACATAAGCAGGAATCGCATTCAACTTATTGAGGTAAGACTTGACTTGATCGTAAGTGTTGAGGTCTCTTACCTGGTAAGAAAGACTTAAGTGAAAACCAGAATCTGAAAGTAAGGGGTTGAGATAGGATTTAAATTCGTACCTGTCAACAGATTCCTGTAGCTTAAACTTTAGAAGTTCTAAAGAAATGTAATCGGTTTCCTTAAGTTGATCTGCATCAATTTTAGCTAATTTTTTTAATAAATCTTCAGAGAACTCAGCTTCCTGTTTGTAGTAGTCTTCTGTGTAAAGGCCAAGTGGATAAGCTTCCCGATCATAGCCTTTATAATCTTGATAGGTTTGTATAATAGAGTCTAAGCTTTGACTCGGTGTTTGACTCCAAAGTGAGTTGCAAACTATAAAAATGATAATTACACTTAGATTTGATTTCATAACATGAATATTTCGATTACAAAATAGGATAAAATAAACAGGAACAAATTTTATATCAAATTGGTTTTTTAGTTTTTGTTCTTGAGTTTTAAAATCTGATAGATAAATACCCCTAAATAAAAAGCTGCTAAAACAAACCAGATATAGCCAAACCAATTATCCTGACCATTGAAGCCTACCTTGAAAAAGCCTGCCGACAGCCAGATGATACCGAATACCAAATTCAAATATACATAGCGCTTTGCCTTTTTCATTGGTTAAACATAACAATAATTTATATTTTGATACTGATATTTCAGCTTATATAAAAGTTATGGTAGTATATACAAATCTAAGTTCAACTTATAAGACCTTACAGGTTTTTAAAACCCGTGAGGTCTAAGTTTTTAATCCGGGTTTTCTACCTATCAATTTTAGTTCAACTTAAACCCTTCAGTTGAAACTTTTCATAAGACTAGAACATCAAGTTAAATTCGCGCTTTAAGAAATGTATCGAAGAGTATCAATCTAACTTGAGCAAAGTCATTTTAACTGATTTTGATAAGAAAATAGTCACTTCAAATCTAGAATTATTCCACAGCTTCAACCTTATATCCCGCTCTCCTCAACAAATTGATCACTCCATTTTGACCAGCTAAATGTGCGGCGCCAAAGGCAAAAAATGTCGGGGTTTCCTTGGCTTTTTCTTCGATGACTGGGATCCATTTTTTATTACGATTATCCAGGAAATCTTCGGCGTATAAGTTCATGCTAGATTCCTGTTCTGTCATAAATTTCATGAGTCCGTCCAGGTCTTTTGCTTCGTATTTTTTGAGCATTTCTTCGTATATACGGCTATTTTCCTCTGTGGATTTGCTTGCCATCTCCAGGAGTTCATCAACTTGTTCCTCGTAAGGAATTTTATCAATCATATTGACTTGGTCCATTAAGGTCTCAAGGCCGATGATGGATTTTTCTTCTGCTTTCGCTTGTTCCATAAAATACATATCATAACCTTGTGGAGTTGAGCAGCTCATAAAACTTGTTACAGCCATTGCGCTTAGAAAGAATGGCTTTATGCTTTGCATCATGCCAAAATTCATCCCCTGTACTTTCCCTTCAAAGAATGCTTCGAGTTGCTTCAATTCTTCATCGTTGGCAAAATCGGATAGTTTTTTGCCGTCTTTCATGTACATGTTTTGCATCATGACTGTCATCATGGTGGGATCTGCCATATCGATTTCCAAAGCGAGTTGCTCGGTGGAGTCGAAAGCTTGTTGCATGTCGTCGGTGATATTTACATCACAGGCCAGGTGAATGGTGCCGTAGAGGTAAGAGTCGGCTGACAAACCATTACCGCTCACTTTCCAGAGCAAGGCATTTTCTGTGGATTGTGAGTGTGCTGATATTGGTAATGCACAGATTAAAAATAGAAGAAATAAGGATTTAAGATTCATAAGGATTGATTTTTAGTTTTTAATTTAATTGAGTTTTAAATTTTCTGAAAAGGTTTTTTTCCACCGGATATTTATGTTTTTCAGGCATTGAGTTAAGTCTGGCATCGATTCTTCATCAATTACTTTGGGGTTAATCTTTAGATTTCCTTTTTCAGATTTAAGCAAATAACCATTACGGGTGCCTTTTATTTCAATAATATCCTCGATAAGTATCTTGTTATTCCAACTGTAAAGTTTGTTCTTTTTGATGATGCCATTCTCAATAATAAGGTAATGGTGTTTTTTATCATAAAGGTAGTGGAAAGTCATACTTAGACCAGCTACCAAATATAAATAGCCGGATACGATTGGACTTGCATCGAAAATGAAATATGCCGAACCTAAACACGTCATTAGAATACCGATATTTAGGTTGTAACGTAATCGTTTTTTCTTGAATTTGATTTTCATGACTATAAATTCTGAGCTATTGATTCATTATCAAGTTTGCTGAAGAGGTTTTTTCTGAAGGTAAATCCAGTTGTCCTAAAAAATGGATCAGTTTTTTTAGCGATTCTTCATCAATTAAGTTGGGGTCAAATCTTAAGTTAATGTCTTCGGCTTTGAGACGATAATCAAGGCCAATTTTTTCAATTTCTGTGATCGCATTGATCTGAATTTTAGTGTTTGAGCTATAAATATTATTTTTCTGAATTACTCCATTTTCAATAGTGAGGTATTGATTCTTCTTCTTATAAAAATATCGCAACACAAAATTGGATATAGGAATGAAATGTAGAAATACAATTAATGGCTCAAATCCTTTTACAAGCAAATAAACTATGGTAAGTCCAACTCATAAAATCGCATATAGTAGGTTGTTTAAAATGTGTCTTTTTTTGTATTTGATGGTCATGATAAGTTATACTGAGTTTTGCACTATTTTTTTACTCCTTTAAATATATTCAAACTTCCGTACACCAGGAGACCAATGCCAATGGCAGTCGAAACTCCTAATAGCGAGCTATACTCGCTGGATCCGATTAAGAGATGAGTCAAGTATGCAGAAATAGCAATAATAATTCCCAGTATTCTGACTTTATTTAATTTCATAATTAATAATAGTTGAGTTAAATTTAAAATAAATTAAATTGCTTTTACGAAAAAGTAGATTAAAATTGGTAACCCACACGCAAATGGAGATTCAGGGCAGCTTCACCCTCGTTTTCTGCAAAGCCAGAGTTTTTGGCGAAAAAATAGCGGTACCCAAAACCAATACCAGTTTCATAGGTAAAATGCTTGCCGATATTTCGTTTGATCCCCCAGGTGGGAATGAATGAAATATCACTCACAACACGAATATTATTTTCATTGGCAATGACAAACCAGTCAGGATGGAAACTTGTTTTCAAAGACAGGAAGTTGCCACTGTTGCCCTTTATGGTTTTAGATTTGGACAATCTTTTCTTTAAATTATAATACCAGCGTGGTTCGGCAGTGAGAACTGGTATGAGTAAAAATAAGGTCTTTCTGTAAAACGTGCCTCCAGAAATAGAACTATCAAAGCCAATTTCACCTCGGAGTACAAATTGGTCTGAAAGTCGCTTTTCATTATGGAGCCATACGCCTAGAAATCCAGTTTGTAGGCCTCCAGTCGACTCTTCAACACTGGCGTCTTGAGCTTTAGCAGTAAAACTGACTAGGTAAAGGGTAAGCATGAAGATAAGTTTGCTCATGATTGTTTTGTTTCAATTTCTTCTGTTTATGACGAAAGAGTCTAACTCGTTAAACCCTGTCGATTAATGTTTAGCTCTTGTTTACAGGCGTCAATTTGAACTTTGTTCTTTTGTTTCCATTCATACCTAAAGGAGAAAAGTTGGTTTCTGTGTCCATTTCTCCGTCATATAAAATCCAATAGCCTTTATCAATATCAAATTCCGCAGTTGCTTTGTGAGAGATCTTCATAAATGTTTCTTTATTGGCGGATTCTTTTGAAAACATGGACATGACTTTACTATCAAATTCTCCGGAAACGAACTCTTGCAAATCGTATTTTAGGACAGCAATTTTATTCCCATTCAGGATTTTTATTTCACTAAGTTTTACTGTATTTTTCATGTAAATCGAGTCAGCTTTGAAATTTTGGTCCATCGAAATCATGTTTACATCCAAACTCCATTCGTCTCCGACCTTAACTGGGGAGGTTGGCAATTCAAATAAAATTGAAATGATATTGTTTTGTTCCGTTTTATAGTACCGGCTTAACAATTCTCCTTCTGGGCTAACTTTACCTCTTAATGCTACATTACCGTTCATTTTTGCAATTCCTGAGAAAATCGATCTTGTAGAGTCAGTTTTATTTTCTTTTAGCATCATAGCGATGTCAACATTTCCATTTTTATCTGGAAACAGTTTTGTTTCATAGTTCAGGTCGAAAAATTGCGTTTGCATGGCCTGCAATAAGTCATCTATATTGTTTGTGACGGAATCGCTTTCAGTTTGTGATTTATTGTTTGCATAAATGGTATCCCTCATAGCAGTATGGTATGTTAACGTATCTGTTATTTTCCATTTTAAATATACAGATTCTTCTAAACTGGTGGTTTGCGCATAAGTAAAAAGACTTACTAGGTAAAGGGTGAGGATAAGGATAAGTTTGATCATGATAGCGAAAAAGATTTTTAGTTTAGTTAGTAGGATGTTACTGTTTATTTATGTTTCGATATAAATTTCATGACATAGAATTCTTCTAAGTTAATTTGGTGACTCAACAAAACGTGCATTTCTATAGGCTTCATTATAAGCCTCTTTTGTTCCTTCCCAATCCAATACTGCGTTAATTGTAATAAGGAAGAATACGCCTAAAAAGAAGAAGGCAACGTCTCTGGATTTGATTTTCATACTTTCAATTTTTCAAAAATTTGTCTTTTTCATTTTACTTAAATTCAATTCCAAACTTTAAACCGGATTATATAATTAGACGCCAAGTGTTTCCGAAATTAAGGTTTTGTAATCTTGAACATCTTTTGAATATTTCTTCTGAATTCTTAACCCTAACACAATTCCAACCGCTAAAATCAGAGCTGCAACGCCGTAGGTTAAGCTACCTTCAATTTTACCTGAAATGACTGCAATAAAAAGCGCTGTAACCAGAATAATATCTGTAGCGATCACTAATACCCATAGAAAATGCTGGTTGAATGAAATTTCCACCTGAGCCTTGTCTGGAGCTTCAGCCTTTGATAATTTTCCTTTCACAATGATACTATTGAGAAAAAACAGATACCAGGGGTATAAAATCCTCCTTCGCATTTTGAAGGTGATCGGATTCTTGTTCTGGTTCATGTTGAACACTAAACCTGAAACAGGTCTGAATGCTGTTTCTATTTTTTGACTTACCTCTTTGGGGTGGTCATCAATCTTAAAATTCCAGGTTTTCATAAGGTTGGTTTAAGTATGAGTTTCAGTCAGGGATATGAAATTTTAAGTGAAAATAGGAATTTATTTTAATTGACGCTGAAAACTGAGTTTAATTCAAAATCTCTTTAAGCTTATCATTTAGCTTTTCTCCGCGTAAATTCCGTCCAACGATGATTCCGTTATTGTCAATCAGGAAATTATCAGGAATACCATTTACTCCATAAATCATGGATGCCATATTGTTTCCTTTCAATTCACTTACATGAAGCCAGGGTAAATGGTCTTCTTCAATAGCTTCTAACCATTTCTTTTTTTGGATATCTTCAGACACCGCAAAAATTTCAAATCCTTTGTCTTTGAATTCGTTATAGGTTTTCACTAGATTTGGGTTTTCCTGTCTGCAAGGTCCACAATTTGAAGCCCAAAATTCCAACAACACCAATTCTCCTTCAACTTCCGATAAACGTCTCATTTCGCCATTTGTATTTGGTATTTCTAAGTCAATGTACTGGTCTCCGATTTCCAGGCTTTGATTCAGCTTTATATATTTTGAAATCCTTTTTCCGTAGTCAGAGTTTTTGTTTTTATCTGAAAAGTTGTCAAAAAGCTCTTTCGATTTCTTTTTGCCCCAGGTTGATGAATAGACAGATAGAAGGTAAGCCGCATGAAGACTATTGGGATGATTGTTTACAAACTCCAGGTCTTTTTGCAAACGTTCACTTCTGGGTAGTGAATCGGCGAGTTTGTTTAATTGCTGACTTAAATCTTCCTCTTTTGAACCGGTCACCATTGCTTTCTTCAAGTCTGAATCTGTAGCTTTAAAAGTCATTGGACTATCTTCCAACCACAAGAAGCGATAGTGAGAAAAGTCCTTTGTTTTTAAAAGAGCTAATAGTGGAGCTTCTGATAAATCGGTTGTGAAAGTGAATGTATTGTTCTCAATCTTGGTGGAGTCGATAAGATTCTTCTCCACCTCTAATTAAAGCATCGTCCCGTTTTCCATTTTGTGAGTGGTCCCAATCAATGAAAATTCTGTTTTAGAAATTTCATTACAGGAAATTAAAAGTAAGGCTGTAATTACTAGGAGTAGTTTTTTCATGGTTTTTATTATTCAGTTAATATTAGATATCTATTTTTTCCGAATGTGATAAAATACATCGGGTATAAAAGAAGAATCACTGGGATAAGAACCAGGTAAATCAATTTAATTTCAAGTTGGTAAGTCAATGAAAAGTAAATTACTAAAAATCCTAACATAGCAGGTAGAATCCAAGTACCATATTTATAACCACTCAGTTTTAGTGTTGTTGTTTTATTCTCCTTCATATCCCATTTTTTGTTTTGAGCTAAAACACCTATCTATTTTTCCATAGATTTAATGTTTTCCATGTTCTATTTAATAATATTTATTTTGACTATTAACTATAGTTCCGACCTTTTTTCCATCCATATAAACACCTATTTATATGAGCTTAATTATTCCATTATGAATTTCTTTGTATAACTAATTTTGTATTTGTGTTAGCTTCAACGGTTTTTTGCATGGATAGTAGCTTTCAAATACAAGCTTCATTTAAAAGTTACTTATCCAGCGGGCGGTGGAGGTGGGGTTAAATTTGTTTTCTCATCTTTTATCATTAATTTATCTTGATCAATGTAGGTGATGATTTGAGAAGCTTAATTAAAAACCTTTTTAATTATCCCTTTTTCATTCACTACTAAATGAGTTGGATATGCAGTAAGCTTAAGTTCATTTTGAATTAAATCCTTTTGATTTGGTAAAACATCATATTTAAATTCATTTTTCTTCAGAAAATTTAGTAGTGGTTCTTTTTCATCTGTTGCAAGACTTAAAAACTGAACATCCTTATTTTTATACATGTCGACCAATTTATTTAATTCTGGCATTTCAGCTATACATGGTTTGCAATTTATAAACCATGTTTTAATGACTGTCGTTTTCCCTTCAAATTTTTCATTATTATATTTTATTCCATTGACGTCAGTCACCGTAAAATCAGGAAATTTAGTTCCCTCTAGTTTAAATAGCTCAAAAGCTCTGTAAGAATCATTTTTTATAACCTTTGAAATTCCATTATCTAGATCTTTCGGTAACCTATAAAGCTTATAGGTGGTTATGTCATTTTCAGACTCGACTTCAATAGCGATGTAGTCTCCAGTTATTAACTTTTTTAAAAAATCTTCTTTTGATATTTTTTGAGAGTCTTTATCCAGCGCTTTAAAGTCAGAGGTTAATGCTATTTCATTGTAATGATAAGAACACCATTTGTCATAGTCGGATATTAGATACTCGTAACTCATTATTGGTTTAATAATCTGCTCTTTTTCATTTACGGTTTTTTCTTCTGGACTCTTTTTGCAAGAAATGAGTGAGATGACAAAGACTGATAGAATAATGATTAGGTTTTTCATAATGATGGTATTAATTTTTAGTAAACCTATTTATGGCGATATTTTTATAAAATAATTATTATTTTGTAAAATTCGATTTTTTGGGGAAGCTTACACTAGCGGTTCTTTAGACCGGCCTGGAGCGTTCAAAAACTAGCTTTATCTTCAGATTATCCTTTATTAGCTTTAACTATGAAATGTAAATAGGCTTTCACTTAAGACCTAAAACTATGTTCATTAGAAACTTAAATTATAAAGACTTTTAAAAAGATTTTAATATAGCCTATGTTTTCATTCTGTTATTATTCTTAACCGGTAATTTAACTCTATTCTTGACCATTGATATTCCAGCTCCAAACAATAACAGTCCCATATAAATAAATTTATTCTCCATATCGCTTAAAAATAGCATTCCAGAGAAAAAAGTCATTATTAAAATAAAAATCATTTCTAACCAATCTAGCCTAAATTCTATTTTATATTTAATATTTACTCGCAATTTTCGGGTTTCACGATGAATGCCAATGGTTCTCTAGTGTGGCCAGTAGCTTGCAAATACTAGCTTTATATTCAGTTTATATTTTATATTCCTAAATATACCAAAACTTTTGGTTTAGTAAAGCTATGCTTTGGATGTATGTATATCATTTTTTATTTCGTTTCTAAATTCAAATTTTCTAGAACCGCATCTAATTTTGTAAGAGAATTTTCTTCAATCAATTCCGTGTTGATTTTTAATTCAGTTTTGTGTGTTTTAAGGGTATATTCTCCGGCAAACTTTTTTACTCCTTCTATTTCATTTAGATTGACTGTTTTTGGTATCAAGTGATTTTTTGAGATAGTTCCATTCTCTATAGTTAGGTATTGCTTACTATTTTCAAATAGGTAAGTTCCGAAAAACAAAATCCCTATGATTATATAACCATAACTAAAAATATTGTGTGAATCCAATACAACTGCGGCTGTTCCAAGGATCAGCCATATCATTCCGAATATTAAATAATAGTTCAGTCGCTTTCTCTTGAATCTAATTTTCATTTCTTATTTAGTGTATGACAACGTTCTTGGTTATGACTTCGTTGAGGAAAAATCCTTAGGATTATTTCCGCCGTACTCGAAAGATAGTAAAATAGCGTTGAATTTTGCTAAGGAATTCAACCGCAATGAATCATAGTCTGTGTTGTAAAACGTTTTTTTATTATTTAAAAGACGGTGGTGGTGGAAGTATTTCTTTTCTGCCATTTAGTTGAATATATATCGGCAAAGGCTCTGATAATTCTTTCTGAATATCTTCAAAAGTTGTTAAGATTTTGACCATTAAGTTCTCTAATTCCTCAATATTGGAAGTAACTGATACTATTAGCTTTTCCGGAGACTCAGAAAACTTATCATCCTTTCCATTATTTAGCATATCCTTTTTCAAAACCTCTTTTAAATCCTCAATAGGGTAGGTTTTGTTCTTTCTAACGCTATCGTTGCTTATAAAAATTATGTTTTTTAATTTAATTATCGGAGGATGGTCTTGACCAAAAAAAGTAGAAGCTAAAACGTGGTAATCTACTTCGGCCGTTTCAATTTTTAAAGCTGCATCTTTTGAATGGTACTTTAAATTTCAATTCTATCAACTAATTTCTCAAAACTCGAGAAAGAGTCCAAAGTAATATATTGATAATCACTATTTAAAAATTTACTTTGCTTAGGTAAATAGGATGCCTTTCGCTCAAATTCCTTTTGATTAGATTCCTTTCGCTCATTTTGACACGAAGGCAAAAGAAAAATAAAAAGCAGAAGGATGAATATGTTTTTCATTTTAGGTTAATTAAATCTACTACGGTCCCCGCATATGGCTTGTGGCGATTATATGCAAACAAGTTTTTCAGTTGAAGACTAATTTCTATAAAAATACAATAAATTTTGATCTGACCTAAACCCTAGCCATAAGCTATATGTGATGTGTGTGCCTTGAATGGTAAATATAGTTCTTTTACAAGAATGTCCCAACGGGTGAAAGTCCCCAATGCGCGGAGGTAACGTTCTGAAGCATTAGTAAGTCGCAAGCTTGTTAAGGGTGACCTTAGAAGTGAAGTAAGCGAGACTACAAAAGTCTGAACCGACGAACAGGAACAGGATACGAGGCATAGTTGCTCGGGTAAGTAAGCACATCTTTACAAAGCCCAAAGCTTTAAAGAGCATCTATGTAGATTCTGCGGGCTTAGACTGAAGGGTATTTATCTTACCAAGGGAGATCTCTGTAATCACGAGTTTGATATAGCAGAGAAGTCAGCCGAAGTCATAGTAGTTAATGAGCTGAACATTAATGAAGGACTGAACAATAATGGTCTTTAATAAATAATGGAGCATTGGTATGCTTTAAGGGCAGCTGCCTAATACCAAAGTAGCCATTGATTAAGCGAGACAACAAAACGAATGAAGAATTAATGATTAAACAATTAATATCAAAAGAGAATCTAAACGCAGCCTATTTACAGGTGTACCGCAACAAAGGAGCAGGTGGAGTAGATGGCAAAAGTGTGCAAACACTTAAATCTACACTACAAGCTAACGGGAAACGGTACATTGAGCAAATAGAATGTGGAGTTTATCAGCCATCTCCAATACTAGGTGTTGAAATACCTAAAAGCAACGGTAAAACGAGGTTACTCGGGATACCAACGGCTACAGATAGGGTTTTTCAGCAAGCACTGCATCAAGTATTGCAGCCTATATTTGAGGTAGACCTCCAAGAGCACAGCTACGGATTCCGCCCACAGCGCAATGCATCACAGGCGATTGCACAAAGCTTAAGGTATATCAATTCAGCTTACCGACATATTGTAGATATTGACTTGAAGTCTTTCTTTGATGAAGTAGAACATTATGTGTTGCTAGAGTTGATTTACAGAAAAGTAAAATGCAAGCAAACCCTAAAGTTATTGCGTTCATTTCTTAGAGTACCAATACTCATTAATGGCAAATTACAAAAGCGAAGGAAAGGAGTCCCGCAAGGCTCTCCTCTAAGCCCTCTGCTGTCAAATATTTTGCTCAATGAGCTGGATAAATTACTTGAAAGTAGAAACTTACGTTATGTAAGATATGCTGATGATTTTAGTGTATATGTTAAGAGTAAGAAAGCTGCAAAACGAGTAGGAAATAATCTCTATTTGTATTTAAAGCAAAAACTCCGATTACCAATAAATCGAGAAAAGAGCGGTATTCGTCGTCCTCTAACTTTTAGTTTACTAGGACATTCCTTTGTTGCATCTTATAAAAAGGGTTTAAAAGGGAAATATCAATTAGTCGTAGAAAAGTCAAAATGGAAAACCTTTAAAGCAAAGCTTAAAATGTTAACCAAGAAGACTATTCCTGTCGAATTTAATGAGCGAATCCACCGCATTAACCTATTGGTTCGAGGTTGGATAAATTACTACAAACAAGCATCCATTCAAGCCAAACTTAAAAAGTTGGAAGAATGGTTAAGAAACAGACTGCGATATTGTATTTGGCATCATTGGAAAAAGCCCGAGCGAAAGAGGAAAAACCTCATTCGTTTAGGAGTAAATCAAGGACAAGCTTATGCTTGGAGTAGAACAAGAATGGGAGGATGGGCAGTAGCCCAAAGCCCAATTCTTGGTACGACCATTACAATTGAACGGTTGAAAAAGAGGGGTTATATTGGTTTGGTAGAATACTACAAACGTTGATGTATCATTATTGAACCGCCGTATACGAGACCCGTACGTACGGTGGTGTGAGAGGCGCAGTGGCGACTTTGAGTCGTCACCCGTCTACTCGATTGGCTTTTAGTCCTTTTTTCCTAATTTTAATTTATTCAATTTTCTTTCCACGATTAATTAAATTCAGCGGTTATCAATTCCGTTAAGTTTTTCGACGGAGATGAAGTACTTCGTGATTTTTTTTGACATTATATTTAGTCTCTACATTTTTGTCAAATTTCGCTCAGCAATTCAGTCAGATTTCATGTTAGAATTTCAAGATTAATATTTTTACTTTTCTATAAAATCCAAAATCTTATTTTGATGCATTTATTTTCTGTTTTCTACCAATTAAGAAATATAAAATTGCACCAAAAAAATTGGTTAATAAAACCACTAATACCCAAACAATTTTATTACTCCCATTGAATTCATTTCTTAAAATATCGATAAGAGCAATAATTGTTGGTAAAATTCCAAGTAATAAAATTATAATTAGTTGCCAAGGTCCAATCATTCCATAATAAATCATTTTTTTCAGTTTTTATTGTTAGTTCAGTTTTTTAGCATTAAAGCCAACTAGTTATACGATTGACAAATCAATCATTATCCCATCTAAGATAAGCGATAAAAACAGATTTTATTAAGATTCGTTAGTTATTTGATAGCTAAACTAGCGTATTCTTATGATAAAAGATAGAAGATGACATAAAAGTTTTAGACAAGTTATCCCCAAAACTGTGAAGAAAACTCAGTAGAATTTTGGGTAACTCCTTTTGGTATGAATCTGTAAGCAAATCAAATTCTGCTGTGAATCCAATTTATAATTAAGTCGTAAAACTTAGTTTTAAGCGGTGAATTTAGATCGACATTAATATTTTAAATCTCAAATTTTGAAACCTAAAACACCCTAGCCCCGATAGAAATGAAAAGCCCGAGGTGCAGTTGCGCTGCAAAACTCAAGACCCAAAAGCGATTTTATGAGCTCTTTGGGTCTTGCTAGTTTTTGCCAGCATCTGCGGCTGGACTTGAAATGGATAGCGGGAGTAGCTCCTAAAACTTATTCTAAATTAAGCGGAAAATTCTTTGTAAACAATGTAGATGCCCATAAGGAGGACGAACCATCCAAAGCCTTTTTTAAGCTTTTTGCCGTCGATAAATTTGTTGAGCCAGATGCCTAGAAAAATTCCAATAACTGAGATTCCGGTGAAAATTCCCAGGAAGGACCAATCGATGTCTATGTTTTGGACGTCACCCAGAAATCCGATTAAGGACTTGACGGCGATGATAAGCAAAGAGGTGGCGACAGCTTTTTTCATAGGAAGTTTGGCGAGTAATACCAAAGCTGGAATGATAAGAAATCCGCCTCCTGCGCCTACGATTCCAGTAAGGAATCCAACGACAATACCTTCAACTATAATGAGTGGATAATTGTATTTGACTTCCACTTCTACATCTTTCAATTCTTCTTTTTTGTTTTTGATCATGGAATAAGAGGCCAAAAGCATAATCAATGCGAAAAATAACATAATGCCTATGTCTTTGGTCACTTCGAAGTCGGCAATGGTGAAAAGGGAGTCAGGAATGGCTGGCACAGCGTATTTTCGGGTTGCATAAACGGCAATAAACGCCGGAATGGCAAAAACGGTGGCTGTTTTGAGATCCACCAAACCTTTTTGCATGTTACGGACGGCCCCCACCAAACTTGCGGTACCCACGACGAAAAGCGAATAGGCGGTAGCAGTGACCGGGTCTTCCATAAGTAAATATACCAGCACGGGAACTGTAAGAATTGAGCCACCGCCACCTATGAGTCCTAATACTACTCCTATGATGAGTGCTCCAAAAAAACCTAATATTTCTATTATTTCCATGAGGTAAATTTCATTTTCTAAAATACAAATGTAGAACGCAACTTAAGCTGAGGCAGTAACTTTGGTTACATTGAAAGTAGGGCTTTCAATTGATTTTGAAAGATTATTAATTATCTTAGCCAAAAAATAGATAATGGCACTGGAACAAGAAGTAATGACTAAAATGAAAGAAGCGATGAAAGCAAAAGATTCTGTTGCTCTAGCTTCTTTACGATCTATTAAAAGTGAAATTTTGAAGGCTAAAACCGCATCGTCCAATAAGGAGGATATGAGTGAAGCGGATGAGTTGAAGTTGGTTCAGAAACTGGTCAAACAAAGAAAAGATAGTGCTGACTTGTATCTGGAGCAAGACCGTAAAGATTTGGCTGAAGCAGAATTGGAAGAGGCTAAAATCATAGAACAATTCCTGCCAGCACAGCTGAGTGAAGAGGAAGTGGGTAAGGAGGTAAAAGCTATTATTGCTGAAACTGGCGCTGACTCGATGAAAGACATGGGAAAAGTCATGGGCTTGGCCACGCAGAAGCTGGCTGGTAGAGCTGATGGCAAAACTATTTCTAAAATCGTTAAAGAGAATTTGTCTTAAGATAGATTAGTATTGTAATTTTGAAATCTAAACATGGATTTCCGCTTTTGCGGGAATTTGAGGCCGAGTGGCGCAACTGAATACCCGCCCGATCCGAACTGACGTTAGTCTCGTTCGGGCAGGGCGCATAAGATTTAGGAAATGTTTTACGTTTACGTTCTTTATAGTGTTAAATTTGACAAGCATTATGTTGGCATGACAGAACGCTTGGAAGAAAGATTAATAGAGCACAATCAAGGTAAAAACAAATCAACAAAAGCTTTTTTGCCTTGGATTAGAGTTCATCAAGAAGTTTTTCAAACTCGAAATTCAGCAAGATTAAGAGAAAAGTATCTTAAATCTGCAGCTGGAAGAAGGTGGAGAAAACAAAATATTAGGCCGCGTGGCGCAACTGAATAGCGCATCAGATTTCGGCTCTGAGGGTTGGGGGTTTGAATCCCTCCGCGGTCACGAATAAATCAAAACACCTCATTTAAAACCAAGCTTGCTTGAAGTTTTAAATGCGGCGTTTTGATTTTCAAAGCGGAACGCTTTGGGATGCACGGAGTGAATCCTTGTTTTTGTCATTAATCGAGAACACGTTTGTTCTTAATCTAAAACCAAGCTTGCTTGAAGTTTTAAATGCGGCGTTTTGATTTTCAAAGCGGAACGCTCTGGGATGTACGGAGTGAATCCTTGTTTTGAGGCTCGTGTCTGCTCCTAAAAAACCAAGTTCGCTTGAATGTTTATATGTTTTTGACATCAGTAATTTTTATAATCGTCAAATGTATTTGCATCTTGGAACGCAAAAGGATTTACTACTTAAAAAACTTTATATCCAAATACTAAAGTAATTGAATTTGAATACTCAATATTTGGTCCTATGTTTTTATTGGCATAGATTCTCAATTCTCCACTAAAGCGATCAAAAGCTCTTACACCTGCACCAAAATACTGACTTTGATTTGATTTTAAATTAGTAAACCCTCCTAGGTTAGTACCATCTGCTCTACTGAATTCAACAGATGAATCATCGAATACATTATCGAAAACGTAAGCAAAATTTAGAAATATTTGGGTTGCCTCATTGATATAATAATAATATCTAATGCCAAGTGGTAACTCTAATGAGCTGTATTTATAGTTGACATTCTTAAGATTGCCTGTCAATCTTTCATCAGGAATAGAAAGTGAGAATGAAATTGAGCGATAACTCGGATCAGAAAAAAAAGTAAATTGCTTGTCTAAAAGTGGTAAAATTACTTCAGCCTCAACCCCAAAACGAAATGATTCATTGCTTCCTAAATCTGTGTTTAAATTTTCTCTAAACGCGTTTACAACCTTGGTTGAGCCAACTTCAACTCCTCCTTTTAGAGAAAAACTAATGTAATTTAAGGTTTTACTTTTTGTTTTTTATCCAAGAAATTAATTTCTGCACCTATTCACTCATTGTATTCTATAAAATATTTCTTAAGACTAATTTCACTGTACCTCAATTTCTCAACATCACTTAGTGACTGGTCTTCACACTTCAAATTATTAAATAACCATTGTTTATAGGCCTCATTTTGGACTATTTGTTTGTTTCCCCCTCTTCTTAAATATTTCTTGTATACCAACTGCTTAATATCAGAATCTCCAATTTGATAGAAGTAGCGTTTTATATTTTTCCCCATTGTGTAATCATAAAATTTGACTTCACCGTCGACAATTAATCTTAAGAAGACTTTTTTCTTTTCAAACTCAGGTTCTCTGTTATAGTCTAAATTATCAGTGTCCCATTTACTTTAGTCGATATCTACATCAGCACTTATAAATTTAAAATACCCATTCAACCCAAATTCACTAGTATTAAATTTGTTTCGTGTTTTGGTAGGGCTGTCTTCATCGAGTTTGTAAACAAATTCATCAGGGCTGGAGCTCCAAGATTGATTCTCAATTAAACAATCTGTTTTAATTCCATCAGCAATGAAATAGCCTGGTCTAAAATCTGTTTGTGCAGTCGTGAAAAAAAGAAAATAATAGGAGGATTGAAATTTTGTAAGTCATTTTGTAAATTGTTAATATTTTTAGTTAGTAATATATTATATAACGGTTAAGAACATATGGAGATTTAATATTTTTATGAACACTTTTCATTCTGAGCAAAAGACTATTTACAACTCCTTAATTAGATAAACCTAAAATAATACTGAAACTACACATGTGATATTATTAGTTTTGAATGAAGTTCAAAATAATAGGGAAATAAACGAATTTGTCGACGATCTAAACCTAATCGAAAATTAAGGAAATTAATTTCATTTGTTTAACCACGTAAACTACGGCATTAAATTATTTTGCCTCTTGAAGAATAATGTTTGGCAATGGATTCAGAAAAGAGAGAATTATATTTTAGCCTGGGGAATGAGTTACCAAAAATATACAGTCACTTAAATTTTGCTAATCATTGTTATTGGCGTATTGCGTTGGACAACACTTTGCATGCGAAATGGAAAGATGTCATACCAGCTCCTGCGTATAAAAACATAAGTGAGGAGCAATACGATCATGTCATTCACCTATTAAAAAGCTACAAGGAAGATGAACAGTTACTTCTAGATCACAATAGAATTTCCTTAACCTATAGAGGCAAGAAATAACTTTTAAGACTTATGGAATTGTAATCAATTTCGCTTTTAAATGTAATAAATAGCTTAATGCGTTTAGTTCAAGTTATAGACACAGTTGTGATCAACAATAAAGCTAAAAGTATCAGAAGAGAATCGACTATCACTAAAATATGATTTCCTAAACCCTAAAGGACATTAATTTTAAAAAATTCAATAAAACTACTAAATCGGTTATTCATTAAAATTTATAAAAAAGTACTTTAATTTTTAAAGCCTAAAAAGTCCATACCGCAATTATTTTCAATATTACGTTAAAACAGAAAATAAATTTTCAAACTATGCTGGTAAAGCTTAAAATTCAAGATGGAAATCGATCTTTTAATGATTTTTATTATAGCCATGATGATTTACTAGATTACCTGAACAGGTTTAAAGGATATTTAAATATGGATAAGGGGTTATGGTGGACTTTTGAATATGAAGCCGAACATTTAAAAACAGGAAATCAATTGCTCTTACTCACCAATGACTTTAATGAAATCATTGGTCACGTAGATGAAAAGAAAATACCAGCAACGTTTTTAAAAGATGATTTTTATAACCTTTACCTGAAAAGTTTCTCATCAAAGGAGCATGCGGAAAAATCAGTAAAGAATATATAGTTATAATATATAAGTTAAATAATTTCAATAATCCGATTTCATAATCCATTGAAACTAAATGCTTTTTAAAAAAGAAATTTATCTAAATATTATTGATTTAGACGGCTATCACATTCCAGAAGAAATTAAAGAAAGAATGAAAAGCTGGTATGTGATTACTAAATCACCTTACAGTGAATCTTTTTATTCCAGTGATCAAATCGATTGGAGTTTTAAACCCGAAGGGAGTTATAGAGTATCAGACCATTGGAATTTTAACAGAAAAAATGGTAGAATCCATTGTGTGACCGATAAGGAAGTTATTGACAATGAAGAGGTGTGTATGGCTCAATATAGAAATGGAATTTATCGAGTACTTGCTCGTTATAAAAAACCAACTGAACCAAAGCATAAAAGAGAGAACGGAGAACTTTGAAATCACCTGGGGAGTTTTCAGATAAACAAATGGAAACAATAACTTATTTCTTAACGCTCTAAAGCCGATGAGATGACTTGTTTCATAAATCAGACCTTAAATAAAAAATCACTGATATGAGTAATGAAACAAAGAGTAAAGTAGTGAATGAAGTCCTAAAGGCTAACTCTGAATATGCAAATAATTTTGGAGATAAAGCAAATATTCCTATGCCTCCAGGAAGAAAGTTCTCCATTCTTACATGTATGGATGCACGTCTTGATCCAGCAAAATATGCTGGACTCGCAGAAGGTGATGCACACGTGATTCGCAATGCTGGTGGAAGAGCAACAGATGATGCAATTCGCTCATTGGTTATATCCTACAAGTTATTGGGGACTCGTGAGTGGTTTGTTATTCATCACACGGACTGTGGTATGTTAACGTTTACCAACGAAATTATGGGTGATTTACTCTCTCAAAGTCTAAAACCAGCTACAGTTGACGAGAACGGTTGGCATGATACGGGTGCTGAAGACGGAACCGATGAAGGACGATTTATAAATTGGTTAACCATAAGCGACAATGAAAAAAGTGTAGTTGAGGATGTCAAACGTATAAGGGAAAATTCAATGGTACCCAACGACATTGCTATTTATGGTTATATTTATGACTGTCACACTGGAAAGTTAAATGAGATTTCTCAGGCTACTGAAGTAGGGAGACCAAGCTAGTAAGTTCTAAAAGCAATTATTTTAAAAACTCCATTAAAGATGTAAAATCAACCTTTACATCTTTAATGGAGTTTTTTTATTGTAGAATTTTAGTTAAAATAATTATTCTCTAAAACACTTTGATTTTTTGAAGAAGCTTTGACAATCAAAATCCTCTCTGATTTATAGTTCTTTAGGTTTCAAATCAGATTATCACCTAATTAAAGGCTAGCTCAGAGTGATCGCTCCAAACCACCCCATCAAAACTAAAGTAACACTTGTCAACCTTTTGTTGGATACTCTAAAAATTTAGTGAGCCAAATTTTAAGAATCACAATTTCTTCAATTATATTTTAAGTATTCTTAAATATAATGCGAAGGACTATTTAGTTAATTTCTTTAGTTTCGCAATCCAATGTGAGTTGATTTAACGGTTTTATAAAACACAATTTTAAAGTCAAAAAAAGCCGTTTACAATTTAATTAAATATCAAAATTCTTTTAGATGACTATTGATGCTTACATTACACTA
This sequence comes from Psychroflexus longus, assembly GCF_020164595.1. Classification (GTDB taxonomy): domain Bacteria; phylum Bacteroidota; class Bacteroidia; order Flavobacteriales; family Flavobacteriaceae; genus Psychroflexus; species Psychroflexus longus. Next base: position 77,840 of record NZ_JAIQZE010000008.1, on the reverse strand, counting down.
GCCATTATTGCGATAAGCATGGTTTGTTTCATCAAAAAAAGCATTCCAGTAGATTTGGTAGCCTTGGGTATTATGGTAAGCCTTGTCGTTACAGGAATTGTCGAGGCCGATGAAGCCATATCTGGCTTTGCAAACCAGGCCACCCTGGCAGTAGCGGCCATGTTTATTCTTAGCCAGGCATTGATCAAATCGAATTTGATTGACTTTTTAAGTCCAATAATGGAAAAATTGCTCAATAAAAGTTACCGGGTTTCTATAATAAGTATAGCGGCTATGGTGGGCGGTATATCGGCATTTATAAACAATACACCTGTTGTGGCCACATTTATTCCAGTGGTCAATAGAACCACAAGAAAATTAAAACGTTCTCCTTCGAAGTATCTAATTCCGCTTTCTTATCTGGCAATCATTGGAGGGAGTTGTACCTTAATAGGAACTTCCACAAATTTATTAGTGAGTGGAATGGCTTCAGATCGAGGATTTGATGATTTCAATATGTTCACCATGGCTCCCGTTGGCCTCTGCTTATTTATCGTTGGATTATTATACATCATTTTTGTAGGTAGATATCTGCTCCCCAATACTGGCATCGAAGATTTGATGGAAGAGCAGGAAGCAACCAAAAGATTTTTGGCTGAGGTAAGAATTAAACAAAAGCCAGAAGAAGAAGAAATGAACTTGAATAATTTATTTGATAATAAGGATATAGAAATAAAATCTCACAAAAGAGAAGACCAAACGGAAGAGAAGCCAGATGACTCAAAGCGGTTAAAAGAAGGGGATTCATTATTGATTGAAGGTACTCTAAAGGAAATCAATAAATTAATTAAAGATGATTATTTCAGTCTGACAGAAGATTTTGAAGATAAAGAATTCCCGGACGAAGAAACTCGCATGGTAGAAATTATTTTATTACCCAATTCTGAAATTTTAGGATCAAAACTCACTCAGGTTGATTTCTTGAATCGCTACAATGCCAATGTTATAGGGATACGCCAACGCGGTAAAAAGCAGCTTTCAGATTTGAAGGAAGTTAAGCTGCAAGCTGGTGATGTTTTAGTTTTGCTTACCAACAAGAAAGGCTATCAGTTATTGAAGGAAAGCCAGGAAAAGCAGAATTCACCATTTATTTCAGTTAGCGAGCAGGTGCTAAGTGACCTCAATCCCAGAAAGCTTTATATTACAGCTTCAGTTATACTTTCCGTTATACTTTTGGCAACTTTCAACGTGCTTCCTCTAGTCATTTCAGCATTTGGTGGAGTTATTATTTTAAATAGCGCCGGAGTTATTTCGATGCAGGAAGCTTATCGATCTATCGACTGGAAAGTAATTTTTTTATTAGCAGGTTCTTTAAGCTTAGGCTCGGCAATGACGAGTAGCGGTCTTTCTGAAAATATCAGCAACTTACTAGTCAACATCAGTAGCGATTTCAAAAGTCAGATCTTTATTATTGCCGTTTTTTATCTGTTTACAAATTTACTGACAGAAACCATGAGTAATAATGCATCCGCAGCCCTTATGGTTCCTATTGCCTTTTCTGTATCCTCTAGTTTAGGCATCAATATTTTGCCGTTTTTAGTGACTATTGCAGTAGCTGGGAGTGCAAGCTTTATGACCCCCATAGGTTATCAAACCAATACCATGGTATTTAGTGCCGGTAAGTATCAATTTCTAGATTTTACAAAAGTGGGAGCGCCACTCAATTTATTATTTCTGATCACAGCCAGTATCCTAATTCCTTATTTTTATCCGTTTTAGGCCTTAAATACTCTACTCGTATTGAAATAAGAATCTATTTTATCAGGCAATTTCAAAGATAAATACTTCCTTAAAATTCAGCCTTATGGCTATGAATACATATCTTTTAATTGAATAAATTTTGAGGTAGTAATGCACTTCTTAACCATTCCAAAAATTTCAATTTGCTAGATTACTGAATTGGGTTTCTCCTTATAGTATTCTTAAAATCACCTTTACTCATCCTTCTATTTACTAACTTAAACAATCAATAAAAAAACTAAAAAAGCTTTAGTTTTTTTAAATACAATTGATCAGTTTTTGAAGGTAAAAATTATGAGCAGTAAAGAATATAAAGAAAAAAGAGACTTTAATAAAACTAATGAGCCGGTGGGTAACAAAGAAAAAAGTAGCGGAGATCACCCCATTTTCGTTATTCAAAAGCATGAAGCGACTCAACTTCATTATGATTTTAGAATCGAAATTGAGGGGTCTTTAAAATCCTGGTCCGTTCCTAAAGGACCAAGCACCGATCCCAGTGAAAAACAAATGGCTATTCCTACCGGTGATCACCCTCTGGAATATGCCGATTTTGAAGGTGTAATTCCAGAAGATGAATATGGAGGTGGAACTGTGATGATATGGGACAAAGGAACTTTTGAAAATATCAAAAAAGATGAGGATGGTAACCCCATGAGTCTTAAAAAATCTTATGAAATAGGAACTGTGGAAGTCAGATTAAAAGGTAAAAAAATCGAAGGCGGCTATGCTATGGTTGAGATGAAAAGTGGTAAAATGGAAGGCAACTGGCTACTCATCAAAATGGATGATGATGAAGCCGATGCCCGCAGAAACCCAACCAATACTGAGAATAAAAGTGTAGAGTCTGGAAGGACTTTAAATGAAATTGAAAAAGAAGAAAGCGAATCATGAAGTCTTTGAAAGCTATTGTTAAGCCCGAGACGATTCAAAAAGCAGAAAACAAAGTATTTCCTGGTTTTGTAAAACCAATGCTAGCCACGCTTACCGACGATTATTTTGACGATCCTAACTGGATTTACGAAAGAAAACTGGGTGGTCAACGCTGTGTGATTTCAATTGAAAATGGTGAAGTTTCCCTGTATTCCAGAAATGAAAAAAAATTAAATGTGACCTACCCGGAGTTTGAAGAAGCTCTCCAAAAGGAAAATTATCCGGATTTAATTTTAGATGCAGAAATAGTGACATTTGATGACAAGGTGACCAGCTTCAGCAAATTGCAAAACCGAATGCAAATAAAAGATCCTGAGCAAGTCAAAAATTCTGAAGTAAAGGTCTTTTTATATGTATTTGACATTATGTATTATGATACTTACGCTTTGAATGACGTCTCTTTGAAAGAGAGAAAAAAGATTTTAAAGGAAATTATCAACTGGAAAGATCCCATCCGATATGTGCCACACAGAAATGAAAAAGGTAATGACTATCATAGCGAGGCTTGCAAAAAAGGCTGGGAAGGAATTATAGCAAAAGACGGAAAGTCTACTTACAGTCATAGCAGAAGTAAAAAATGGTTGAAATTCAAATGCGGTAAAGGCCAGGAACTCGTCATTGGAGGATTTACAGATCCACAAGGTGAACGGGTTGGTTTTGGGGCTATGCTTGTTGGTTATTACAAAGATGATTCTCTTCGATATGCCGGAAAAGTAGGAACCGGATATGACGATGATTTTCTTGAGAAATGGCGAAATAAATTTGATAAGATCGAGATAGAATCCAGTCCTTTTGAAGATTTTGAGGATGACCATAAGGGCACTTACCACTGGGTAAAGCCAAAGTATGTAGGAGAATTTGGTTTTAGAGAATGGACTGATGATGATAAATTACGACATCCCCGATTTTTAGGCATGCGTGATGATAAGGACCCAAAAGATGTTGTAAAAGAAGAACCCAAATGAAAATAGAAGAAATCGAAATATCCAATCCGGATAAGTTCATTTTTCCAGATAATAAAATCACCAAGTTGGATATGGTGAAGTATTATGAAAAGATCGCTGATAAGATGCTGCCTTTCCTGAAGGATCGTCCGCTCACCTTACAACGGTTTCCAGATGGAATAGATGAGGGAGGTTTTTTTCAAAAAAATGCTTCAGATTATTTTCCGGATTTCATAGAAACGATTTCAATCGAAACTGAAGACGGAAGCAATCAGCAGGTGATTTGTAATAACAAGAAAACACTTATTTATTTGGCAAATCAGGGAACAGTCACTTTCCACGTTTGGTTAGCAAAAAAAGATGATTTATATAAGCCCGATAAAGTCGTTTTCGATTTGGACCCACCGGAAGATTCATTTAAAAAGTCAAAGAGGCTGCTGAAGTAATTGGAGACTTTTTACGAAACGAAAACAAAGAGCCTAAACTCTTGACTACTGGCAAAAGTGGTTTTCATGTTTGGTATTCAGTAAAACGAACTAAAAATTTTGATGACCGCAGAGAGGAAGTTAAAGATCTGGCAGAAAAAATGAGAAATAAACACCCCAACCTTCTTACGACTGCAACCAGAAAAGAAAAGCGAGATGACAAGGTTTTTGTGGACTACCTCAGGAATGCTTACGGACAAACTTCAGTAGTTCTTTACTCATTAAGGCCAATAGCTTCAGCTGGGGTAGCTACTCCTATTGAATGGGAAGAATTATCTAAAATAAATCAAGCAGACCATTACTCCTTCTCCAATATTTTCAGACGACTTGGTCAGAAAGAAAATTAAAATCTTACATAAACGAATAATTAATATAGCAAAACCTAAGTAGCCTTTATTAAGATTTTAATTGTACTTTAAATTTTAGAATCATAATTTCTTCAATTATATTTAAAGTATTCTTAAATATAATGCGAAAGACTATGTGTTTCATAGTTTGAAGTTGTCAATTATCACAAGAATAATTTTAATAATTACTATAAACCTTACTAATATGGCAATGATAACAAAACAAGAAGTTCTAAAATTAGCAAACGAACAAAGTTCAAATTATGTTTCTATCTATATACCAACTCATCGTGCTGGTGCAGAAACTTTGGAGGGTCAGGATAAAATCAAGCTAAAAACTCAGCTTAAAAATGCAAAAGCCAAGTTAGAAAAACGTGGTTTGAGCGATAAAGAAATCGAAGAGCTTGTCAAGCCTGTGACTGACCTTGTAAATGACAGTGAATTTTGGAGACATCAGTCAGATGGATTGGCTATTTTTCTTTCAGAAAATACTTTCAAATCATACACAGTTCCTGTTCATTTTGAGGAGTTTAACTATGTATCCGATGAGTTTTATCTCAAGTCATTGATGCCACTTTTTAATGGAGACGGGTTGTTTTACCTCTTATCGCTTAAAAATGACATGGTTAAATTTTATGAAGGAACTCGTCACACCATGACTGAAGTTATTACACCAGAAGACGTCCCATCAAGATTGGAAGATGTTGTTGGGTATGATTTTGAACAGAAAAATCTTCAGTTCCGATCTGGGCAACAAGGTGACAGTAAATCTGGAATGTATCATGGAGCCGGAGAGGGGAAAGCTGAAGAATTAAATGAAATGAAACGTTACTTCAGAGCGGTGAATGATGGTATCATGACCATGCTTCATGACGACCAAAAGCCACCATTGATAATGGCTTGTCAGGATTTTCAATTTCCTGTATATAAGGAAGTAAATACCTATCAAAATCTTCATGATGAGCATGTGTCCGGAAATCCAGAGGACAAAGACATCGATCAACTTCACGAAGAAGCCTGGAGTTTATTAAAGCCTCATTTTGAAAAAACACGTAAAGATAAATTGGATTTATATTCAGAATATATTGGAACTGGCAAGGCTTCCGCAGATACAAATGCAATTATAAGGTCGGCTATTGAGGGAAGAATTGACAGCCTATTTGTACAAAACGGTGCTGAAGTCTTTGGTCATTTTGACAACACCAGTCAGGAAGCAAATATTCAAGAAGGTCTGACAGATAATAATATCTCCTTGCTTAACCTTATCGCGATAAAAGTTTTTGAAAAAGGCGGCACCATCTTTATTATGGAAAAAGAAGATATGCCAGATGAGCATCATAAAACAGTAAATGCGGTGTATAGATACTAATTCATTTTAAGTTTAAATTTTAAATGGCAGGTAGTCATTATGTGATTGAAGAACATGTGTTACCTGCCATTTTTCAGTTTTATGTATTCAAAAATTAAATAATGGCCTCAAGCAGTAAACTTCAAAAAATCAACTCTGTTTTATTCTTTTGTTTTCTTTTAATTATTGGCTTATACTATGGCTCATCTTTCCTGATTCCATTGACGTTTGGAATATTTTTCACCACCTTGGTTCTCCCCATCAGCGCTTTTTTTGAGAAAAAATTGAAATTTGGGAGAATGCTTTCATCTTTTGTCAGCACTTTTATTTTGTTCTTGGTAGTTGGAGGGCTCTTCTTTTTATTAATTAGACAATTCAGCATGTTCGTGAGTGATCTTCTAGAGAGAAAAGAAGATATTTTGGGGTTTATTGATAATTTACGTGAGCAGGTTGTGCAGTTAACAGGGATTACTCTGGAGCAGCAGGAAGAGGTTTTTAAGGATCGAATTTTTGGAATGATCCAGGAGTTACAAAAGCATTTATCCAATCTGTTCAACAATTTTGTTGATATTCTGATGGATTTTCTCGTGATGCTGATATATGTGTTTTTATTCCTTTTGTACCGGGATCAATTTTTCAATTTTTTCATGAAGTACGCTTCTAGTAATAATAACAGCAGTGCAGAAAAAATCATCAATGAATCAAAAACGGTAGCCAATAGGTATTTGTGGGGCAGAGTGCAGGTGATGATAGCCCTGGCAATCATGTACCCCATTACTTTCCTTGCTTATAACCTGGAATATTCAGCCCTACTCATCATTTTTGGCGTCCTTATTACAATTGTTCCCTACATCGGACCTTTTGTAAGTGGGTTACTGCCTGTACTATTTATGGTTGTGTTTAGTGATAGCTCTGCAGAAATCATTTCATTTGCAGCTATAGTGCTGGTGATACAACTTGTTGAAAGCTACGTGCTGGAGCCGATTATAATCGGGTCTGAAGTCAAGCAAAGTCCACTGTTTATTATTATAGCAATTGTATTGGGTAGTGTGATATGGGGATTTGCAGGTTTAGTCTTATTTGTCCCGTTGTTTGCTATCATGAAAATAATTTTTGACCACACTCCTGGATTAGAACCACTAGGAGTTTTAATAGGTTATAAAAACGATAAACCCTCAGAAAAAAATTAGTTGAAGAAAACTTCTATATGGAATAGGTGAGTATGGAAAAAGCAATTTCAGGAGTAACAATAGAGTGTATAAAAGGAGATATTGCATCCCAAGCCGATGTAGTCGCTGTTGTTAATGCAGCAAATGCAGAATTGAAAACGGGTGGTGGAGTCGCAGGTGCTTTACATAGAGCTGCGGGTCCAGGTCTTGAGGAGGAATGTAGACCATTGGCGCCAATACAACCTGGTGAAGCAGTTGTAACAGGAGGTCATGAATTGCTGAATGATTATGTTATTCACTGTTTAGGTCCGGTTTATGGCAGAGACCAGCCAGAAGATGAACTTTTAGCAAATAGCTATCGTAATGCTTTGGAAATTGCTGAAGATAAAAAAATCGACTCCATCGCCTTTCCGGCCATATCCACCGGTGCCTTTGGATATCCCACAAAAGAGGCCGCCAAAATAGCTTTTGAAACTATTTCAAACATAATACCTGAATTAAATACTGTCAAAACAATTCGATTCGTACTCTTTGATGAGGACGATTTAAAAATACACGCAGAGGAATTGTCTCAACTTTAATCTAAGCTGATAAATCACCAAAAATTGTCATCAACTCAATTTATTTAAAAGTACAGATGGACATAAAATTGAAAAATAGATATGGGTAAAAGAAAGCTCAAGAAAACACTAAATCTATGGGATATATTGATGTTTGGGATAGGCGGAATGGTAGGGGCTGGTATTTATGCTATTATTGGGGAAGCTGCAGCTCTTGGAGGGAATATGCTATGGCTTAGTTTTGCAATAGCTGCTTGTGTAGCGCTTCTTACCGGTTTAAGCTATGCTGAATTTGTGAGCAAATTTCCAGATTCTGGTGGAAGTTTTGAATACATCAAACAAAGTTTAGGACATAAAGCTGCTTTAATGATGTCTATCTTGATGATGTTTACTGGAGTAGTAGCAGCCGCGGCAATTGCTATTAGCTTTGCTAGCTATTTAAGCAGATTAATACAATTTCCCACCTGGATCATTGTCATTGCTATCGTTGGATTGATGGCTTTATTCAACATTTTTGGAGCAAAGTATAGTTCATATTACAATTCGGTTGCTACCATAATAACGTTGTTGGGTCTCGCTGTTATCATCGTCGCTTGTATTCCAGATATTGGTACTACAGATCTTACGCAATTAAATGATTTTGGATGGAACGGCATTTTAGCGGCTAGCGCTCTTATCTTCTTTAGCTATGTAGGTTTTGAAGATTTAGTAAAAATGGCCGAGGAAACTAAAAACGCCGAAAAGGTAATGCCCAAAGGCGTTCTCCTGAGTGGTGTAGCTGTTTTAATCATTTATGTGCTTATTACCATAAGTGCGGTAAGTGTTTTGGACTGGAATGAACTTGCACAAGCTGAGGGTCCATTGGCAGTGGTTATCAAAACAAAGCTTGGTACAATTGGTGCAACAGGACTAGTGGTTGTTGCACTATTTGCAACAAGTAAAACAATACTGAGCAATATATTGGGGACCTCCCGATTGCTATATGATGTTGCCAGAGATAGTGATATTAAATGGCTTAAGAAGTTTACTACCGTTTCTGGAATAGGAAATGCTCCAAATTATGCCATCATTGCTATAGCTCTTGTTGCTATTGCTTTTGGTTTATTAGGAGATTTAAAATTAGTAGCCAGTATAAGTAATATTTTCATTTTCATCGTATTTGGAATGGTGAATTTCTCTTTACTTATATACCGATCAAATCATAGGGGTGAAAAAAAAGCTCCTTTTCATATACCCTTGAATATTCAAAATATTCCGATTCCTACAATTGTGGCTTTAGTCACAATTCTTATTCTTTTCGGTTACAATATTTACAATCTAACCCAAGGTAATTTGTAATTTTACTTTTAGAGCCAGATAGAATTATATTCTATATTAATTAATAATTACCACCGATATTTGAGGAAATAATTATTTATATTTTTAATTCAAGCCAAAACTTACTTTGACCAATGAGTTTAACGTTATCCATTATCACTTTCGGAATTGCAACATTGATCATTGTTTTTGCAGGGACTTCATTAACAAAATACGCCGATCAACTAGCAGATAAAACAGGATTAGGCGAAGCGTTCGTTGGAGCCATATTTTTGGGAGGAGTGACTTCTATCGCTGGCATCATAACCTCTGTCTCAGCCGCCTATAACGGGCATCCAGAATTAGCCATAAGCAATGCGATTGGCGGAATAGCGGCTCAAACTCTTTTTCTTTCCATAGCTGATATCACTTATAGAAAAATCAATCTGGAACATGCTTCAGCTTCTTTAACCAATTTGATGCAAGGTGTTTTACTCATGGGTTTATTAGCTATGGTAATTTTGGGTGTAGCGAGTCCAGACGTTACACTATTCAATGTACACCCTATCTCTATAACCATTATTGTAGCTTATCTTCTAGGTTCAAAAATGATATCTACAGCGAAAGACAAGCCTATGTGGAGTCCAAAAATCACGATGTCAACAGTAGAAGACGAGCCAGAAGAAAAGAACATCAAGAAGACTAAATTGAGCAGCCTTGTTTTAAAGTTTGTTTTCCTCTCTGTTCTGGTTGGGCTTTCTGGATATGCTATTGGAATGTCGGGCATAAATATTTCCAATAACACGGGTCTGAGTGAAGGTTTTGTGGGTTCTCTATTTACAGCTGTTGCAACATCTCTTCCAGAACTCATTGTTACTCTGGCAGCAGTAAGACGGAAAGCTCTTGCGCTTGCAGTAGGAAATATTGTAGGTGGAAATTCATTTGATGTACTTTTTGTAGCCTTTTCTGATTTCGCCTATCAGGACGGGAGTATATTACACAATATCACAACTTATCAATCTTTTATTGTTCCTATGACAATGCTTATGGTTAGTGTTTTGATCATGGGATTGCTTTTAAGACAACGAAAAGGCATCGGTAATATAGGGTGGGAGAGCGCTTTGATTATTCTGATTTATATCATTGGTAATATTACTTTATACTTCTATTTTTAAATGGCTTAGGGATTTGTTTAAAATACAGGAGAACTGATCGAATTTTACGGAACATCAAGATTCCTATTGATATTAAAAACTCAAAAAACGCGCTTGGATTTCAAAATCCAAGCGCGTTTTTTGAGTTTTTAATCAAATCTAACTAGTCACTTCAAAAGAAATTTTTGCGTTTACTGCGTAAGAAACTATTTCGTTATTCGTTACGTTAGCGTTCATCTCTTTGATATAGATAGACTTAATATTTTTGACGCTTTTGGAAGCTTCCTTCACCGCATTTTTTGCAGCATCATCAAAATTTGTTTCTGATACTCCTATAACTTCAATTACTTTAACTATGCTTATAATGTATTAATTTATTGATTCATAATAATTTAATAAAATAATACAGACATTTGTAGTAATCAACAATATTTAACAAAAAGTTAAATATCTGCTTTAAAAAATGAATTTCTTTCTCAATTTTAGATCCGCAAATAATGATTTATTAATTTTTAAGTAAATACACTTAATTTCAATTGAATTCTGTTTTATGAAAATGGTGAAAAGGAGATTTATATCTATTTGCATTAAAAACGCTTCCAAACCTTTATTTTCTGAAATCAATATGATATTCAAATGAACTTGTTAATATTTTTTTTGTTCAGGCTCTGAAATGAAATCAGTATTTATTCATAATTTTGACCAATATCCATAGTCTTGAGTAACACTAATAAAAACAAATCATTCTTATCTAGAACGCTTTCACTTAGTGTAGCAATCAGTATTGGTGCGGGAATCATGGTGGGTGCTGGAATTTTTGTTTTTCCAGGCATTGCCTCAGGGCAGGCAGGACCGGCAGCGATGTTGTAGTTTCTACTAGCGGGTATCATTGCTCTTATAGTCGCCTTGTGTACTGCAGAGCTCGCCACGGCTATGTCTTCCAGTGGTGGAGGCTATTATTTTGTGTCCAGAACTTTTGGACCTTTTTGGGGCATCCTCATAGGGGTTGGCCAATGGATAGGCCTCGTCTTTGCTAGTGCTTTTTATCTCTATAGCTTTGGCAGTTATTTACTCGACTTACTCAAAGAATTAGTTTACCGACCAGGAGATCCAGTGATTCTAGTCGGCTTAGCTTCAGCTATTCTTCTTACAGCGATAAACATTCTGGGTACAAAAAATGCAGGAAAAGTACAAAGCAGTGTGATGTTGGTCCTAACAGGGATTTTATCGCTGTTGTTTGTTTATGGTGTACTCCAGGCTTTTGGAATCATCGGTGAAAATAGTCTGCCAACTCCTTTTGCTCCCAAGGGCCTGACTCCAGTTTTTGGTGTATCTGCCCTTATTTTTACTTCTTATCTTGGTTTCGTTCAGATTGCAACGGTGGGAGGTGAGATTATAAACCCACAGCGTAATATTTCAAGAGCCTTGATTATAAGCGTTCTGATTGCGATTACCCTTTACGTATTGGCTATTTTTGTTTCTAACAGTGTACTATTTATAGATCAACTAAAAGAATATGGAGAAACTGCCATTGTTGAAGTCGCTCGAAAACTCATAGGCAACATCGGTGCTTTAGTTGTGCTTTTTGCGGGGCTATTGGCTACTTTTTCCAGTGCTAACGCTTCCATACTTAGCTCTTCCAGAACTATTTTTGCCTTAAGTAAAGATGGATTAGTACCAAAATGGCTATCCGCAGTGCACGAACGTTTCGGCACTCCGCATCGGGCGATCTTTTTGGTAGGCTTACCCGTTGTAGCTGTTTTATTTGTTGGAAATCTTGAAGTTCTGGCAGAAACCGCTTCTTTGCTCCATTTAGTAATTTACGGATTAATTTGTGCATGTGTAATTAAGCTGCGCAAAGAGAAACTGATATGGTATGTGCCAGGTTTCAAAACCCCTGGTTATCCAATAATTCCTGCTATTGGGTTGATTGCTGGATTCGTACTCATATATTTTATGCAGACCAGGTCTTTGATTTACGGTGATGTTGTACTCGTTGCTAGTGCGATATTCTATTTTGCCTATGCTCGTGGAAAAACTCTTGAAAATCCATCTCCACCACACATAGAACCGAAATTGCGTAGACCTAAAATATTGCTTCCGGTTTCTCTTCCAATGGAAAAAATATACCCTTTGCCATCCTTAGAGCTTTTACTGACCTCGAAGTGCTTTTACTTGGTTACAAAGAATTGAAAGAACAAACTGATCCCGAACAGTATGAAGAAGAGGATGATGGAAAATCTGAAGAAGAATTAAATACAGTAAAACAACAACTGGATAATGAGGACTTTGATGTTGAAACACAATTGGTTTTCACTCCAGATGTCGCTCAAACCATAGATAATGCCATTATAGACTATAACTGCTCAGCCTTACTTATTGTTAAACCTATAAGTGAACTCAGGCGACAACTGATTCCCGTTTATGACTTAAACCAGTTGAGCAAACGTTTTGCAACAGTAATTTATGAACTCACTCAAGCCAGTGACTTGCCTGCAGAATTATTGTTTATAGAAAGCCCTGAAGAAGAAGCTGATGAGGAGGAAAATGAAGGTCGAAAAGATCTTTCTGCAATGAAAGAAAAGGCATTTGGAAGACTTAAGCAGTCTGGGGTGGATTTGAATCAGATCAAATCAAGCTCTATACAAGTGGAAAATATTTCTGAAGCTGTAGAGAAAAACAGTAAGGAGGAAGATCTTCTCATCCTTGTTGAAGCCAATGCCAAAGAAAGAGAGGACTTGATCAACAGGATACGAGAAGAAATTACTGAAAAAATTGACTGCCCACTTCTCGTTGTTTTAGAAGAACGGGATGCCTAAGAAAATGCATCTCCTGAAGATAGCCCCGCAGAAGAGGTTAACAAAAAAGAGAGTGATAACGAATAAGGCTATTTTGAACTTGAGCTTAATCAAATGAATCTAGAATGCCAGAATCTTCTGATTTTGATTTAGTTTCCATAATTAATTGAGTTCCAAAAAATCCACCTTTTGATATTGGATTTTGTGCTAAACTGAAATCACTAAGCGCTGATAGACTTGAGCGGTTAAAAATGCATCGCCTAAAGCCGTATGCCTGTCCTTTTTGGGAATATGGAATTCATCGCACAATTCATCTAAACTTTTGTGCATCGATTGATCCACTCCTTTAAATTTTGAATATAGGTCGTTGGTATCGGCTACTTGGTTTTTCAACTTTGGAAGTCCCATAGTTGCGAGGGCTATATTAATCATTTGGATATCAAACTGGATGTGATGCCCCAGGATTTTAGAATTGCTCAGGAATTTTAGTAATTGCTTAAGGGCATCACTTTCAGAAATCAAGGAATACGGCTTGTTTTTTACAATGCCGTGTACAGCAATACTTTCTGGTTTATTCAGTTTTTGATTGAGGAATACATAAAAATGATCTTTGACATGGATCACGTTATCATGTAAAGCGACTGCTCCAATCGATAAAATTTTATCTTCTCCAGGGGTGAGTCCAGTGGTTTCACAATCTAAAACGATGACTCGGCTACGATCAGATTGTTTAAATTTTGCGGCGTAAGCTTGCCAAAACTCCGGGTAATCTTCTTTCTTTTTAAATAAGTTATCGAGCCAGCGCATCATAGAAAGTAGGCGAGTTGAAATCGGTTTTTTAATAAACGTTGAATGTCTTTGATGGGTTTAAAGGCACGCTTCAACTTCATTTTGTCACTTTTGCTCAATGTTGACAGTTCCAAATACCTGCCTGTAGAATTGTGCTGAAAGCCTTCAATGGCTCTAAACCTTGATAAGACATGAAAACTTTTGATACATCCCGCGTAGATGTCTTCGTTTTGCGGTTCGAGTTCTATCAGTTTTTCAAAGCGTTCAATCGTATTGTTTTTACCTTCTATGCCTTCAGATAAAATTAAAACCCGGGCCGCCTCCACCAACGGCTGAATGGCTCTGGCTTTGACATCAAATTCATCTTTATGTCCGCCATCCTCTTCAATTATAAATTGTCTGAAAAACCCTAAAGGCGGCGGATTTTTTACCGCATCTTCACCTAGATAAGCGAAAAAACGTTGATTGCCTTTTAGTTTTTTGAAAATATGCGCACTCAGTTGTTTCGAAAGCTCATCTTCACCATACACCTTAGCGTAGTCAAAAAAGATATTACACATCATGATGCTTTTAGATGAAGGCTTATCTATCCAATTGGAAAACTTCTGTTTCCACTGACTCAGACTCAAGCAATACTCCGGATTGCTGGCCATCATGTCTGCAGGACAAAACACATAGCCAAGTTCATTGAAAATGCGACTTACCTCCTCAGCCAATTTTAAAAAGTAGGCCTGGGTATGTTCAAATTTTTCATCGGGAACGTCTTCAAAAACCAATGCATGATCCTGATCTGTTAGCAACAATTGTTCGCCCCGCCCTTGACTCCCAATTCCCAGCCAGGCAAATTTGACTGGAGATTCTCCAAGTTTTTGTTCGCTTAATTCAATGACCCGGTGCATCAAAGCTTGCATGATCAATCGGCTTACTTTCATGACGTAGGGCATCGGCAAGCCCGTGTTGAGGTAGGCCTGTAAGAGACTACTCAGTGATTCCCGAATTCTGATTAGATCTTCTTGTTGGTCCACCCGTTCAATTTGCTTCAGAAGTGCGATAGGATTATTGGCTTGCACCGTAACAATATCATGCTCTGATAAAATTCCTATAATTTCTGAATTTTGAGATCCATCTTTGGTAACGCACAAATGACCAATTTTATGCTGTAAGAGTAAGCCCTGTACATCGGCTAAATGAACATGCGGAGGAACGCATTTTACAGGTGAAGACATGATTATGCTTAACTTTTCTTCATTATTCATGCTACCATTGGCGACCCACCGGCGAATATCTTTATCGGTGACGATACCAATCGGGAGCTTATTCTCTTCAATAATTAGCGAGCTGATTTTGTGCTTATTCATAATATAAGCCGCTTCCTGTATCGTCTTGGTAGGAGAGAGGCAAATAGGATTTTTGGTGTAAAATGCCTGCTGAAAAAAATCCAATTCTGAAGTTGCCTCTTCGCCTGAATTGTAATTGCTGGATAGCAGTTTACCTTTAGATTCTGAAGATTTTGGATTTCTGGTATTGGAGGCAAAGCTCTCCAGGAGAAAATCCATCACCATTTTGTTATTCAGTAATAATTCTTTAAAAGCCTCAAAAGGAATGGCATACAATACGCATTCTTCTCTTGCCATGGCTTCCATAGCGTAGGTTTGATCTGCAAACAATGGGCGTAAGCCCAGAATATCGCCTTCGTCGCATATATCGATCCAGTTGGATGAGCTCACGTCTTTTGACCGTAATCCTACTGCTCCTTGTTGCACCACATAAAATTCCTTGTGCGCTGCGTCCCCTTGTTTAAATAAAAAGTCTCTTTTAGGAATATAATGAACTCTAACTTGTGTAGCTAATCGATGTAGGTCAGCCAAACTCAAATCCTGAAAGGGCGGATATTGCTTCAGAAAATCAGCAACACGTTCTACAATGACATTTTCCATTTCAATGAGGGTTTGAACTAGTTGTAAAAGTTAAGCAAAAGAAACCATTTGCTGAAATTCATATGTGTTTGCTTTTCTAAAATTAAATATTTACAACTTGAATTGTAATTTTTCATTGCTAAACAAAAAACAACGTTGTGCTGATAAGATCTTTTTGTTTAAATTAAAAATAATACTTTTAAAGAAAAAATGATATTATGATCAAGCAACACATGGTTTTATTTTGGGCAAGCGGATTGTTTTTAGGTTTAATGGTCGGCGCTTATTTTTCCTGTCCGCTTTGGAAAGTCGCTGTTCCTACTATGTTAGTTCTGTCAATTGCTGCAGGGGTGACTGGTTATAATCAACTGAAAAAGTCTGATGAGGATTAATGAGAAGTAAGGCTTCTTAAGTTCTGAGTCTTACTATTAAGACAAGCCTTCAAATTACTTTAAAATGAAATCCATACTAGAAATTTACAATCTCAATACTCACCAAAGGGAAGTGATCTATACTGAAAATGGTCATTTTGAGGCGCCCAACTGGAGTCGAGATGATAAATATCTTCTTTTAAATAGTGATGGAAAACTTTTTAAACTGAATTTGAAAACCAAAGCAAGAACAGATCTAGACACAGGTTTTGCAAAACATCTGAACAATGACCATGGCATTTCGCCAGACGGAAAACAGATAGTTATCAGCTCTGCTGATGCATTCCCACCCAAGGATAAAGAACAGTGGCTCACTTCCAAAATTTATAGACTTCCAGCCTCTGGTGGTACTCCAGAATTGATCACGCCCAAAGAACCTTCCTTTTGGCACGGTTGGTCCCCAGACGGGAAAACTCTGGTTTATACAGCCAAACGTGATAAGAGTCTTGATATTTACAATATTGACATTGCTAGCGGTCAGGAAACCAGACTTACAGCCGGAGAATGGCTAGACGATGGTCCAGATTATTCCCACGATGGACACTACATTTATTACAATTCCATACGATCTGGAAGCATGGAGATCTGGAGGATGAAAGTGGATGGTAGCGAAAAAACACAACTTACACAAGATGTCTACTCCAACTGGTTTCCACACCCGTCGCCAGACGGTTTTTCTTTTGTATTTCTATCCTATCTCAAAGATCAGGGCGATGCCCACCCACCATTGAAACAAGTAGCCCTAAGACTTTTCGATTTGGAAACCCAAGAGATCACTACTTTATGCGAATTTACCGGCGGACAAGGCAGCCTCAATGTGCCCTCCTGGTCACCTGATGGGAAACGCTTTGCTTTTGTTTCTTATGAAAAGTAATTCGTCCTTAAGTTGTTTTGCCTATTAAGTCAAACCATATCTGCATGAGTTATCCTTTAAATCACTCACGGTGATGTGGATAATTTATTTTTGTCAAATTGCATTTTATTGAATAAGATGCTTTAATTTGGAACTTAAAAAAACGATAGTAATTACATGTTAATCAGATTTTAAAAGCTGGCTTTGAAGTTATAAATAACCAATTACTATAGATTAAGAAATGGAAACTACTAAAATTAATTATTTACAAATCCATCGAAAAAAACTTTAATTTCATTTTCACTTCTATGGTTTTTAGGTACATCATGATCTATGTCCTGATGATTGGTTCGACTATAGTAATAGGAAAACTTTACTTTAATTATCAAAAAAAAATAAAATCTAAACGAATTTAAAGCGAAAATAATTTTAGAACTTTAATTAACTTAAGAGTTGTACTCGGCAATATTTCAATCAGATACAAGAAAGATATACATGTCTCTTATTACAGAATTCTTTAAATTCAAGATTTATATTAAATCCACTAACTATGATGAAAAACACATCAAGAAGAGATGTAAAAGTATTTATCCTTGGATTTTTCAGCTTTTTTGTAGTCAATACACTTTACGACTGGGAGGCGCTAAAGAAGCGATCATAAGCGGAGGGAATGCTTACAAAAATTCATTAAAGCCATAATTATTAACTTTTCTATCTAATGAAAATAAAATTTTCAAATTACAGACTTTACATCAACTTAGGCTTAGGGATCACTTGGATAATAATGGGTACCTATTCTTTAAATGAAAGCGATTCTAGCATATGGAAAGGTATCGTATATATGATTTTGGCCGTTCTCTATTTAGGGCATTATTTATACGATCTAAAACATGGCTATCTCGAAATCGAAAACGGGATCATCACCAAAAACATACTTTACGGTTTTAAAAATAAAATGGAGTTGGATGACATTCAACAGATTGAGAAAGTAAAAGGGAATTACATCCTAAAATCAGCATCCAAAACGATGAAAATTAAGATCGATCTCATAGATCATTCTTCGTTAAACAAATTGCTAGAGCTTTTAAAAGGTCTTGATCTACCTTCAGAAAAATCCTTTTTAGCCAGTTGGAAATGAAAATCAATTTTCAAAAGTTTAGACTCTACATCAACTTAACAATGGGTATACTGTTGTTTTCAGCAGGAGTCTTTTCTCTGTATGAAAGCAATTTTACTAAATTGTACGGCTTTCTTTTTACGATTTTAGGGATACTATATTAAGGACATTATTTTTATGATCTAAAACATGGCTATCTCATAATCGAAAACGGGATCATCACTAAAAACATACTTTACGGGTTCAAAAATAAGATGGAGTTGGATGAGATTCAACATATTGAGAAAGTAAAAGGGAATTACATTTTAAGATCAGGATCTAAAGCGATGAAGATTAAAATTGATCTCGTTGATCATTCCTCGTTGAATAAATTGCTAGAGCTTTTAAAAGGTCTTGATTTACCTTCAGAAAAATCCTTTTTAGCCAGTTGGAAATGAAAATAACATTCACTAAAAAACGCCTTTACACAGATTTATACTTAAGTCTTTTTTGGTTTGTGCCGGGGGTTTATTACCTATTCTTAAACGACAATTTCACAGAGCTTTAAAATTATTTCTATGTAACAGCTGGTCTAGCAATCTTTACAGTTTTTCTTTACAATCAAAAGCATCAATACCTTCAAATCAATAATGAGAAAATCGAAAAAAACACTCTCTATTTATTTAAAAATAAAATCAATGTGGATGAAATCGTAGAGATAGAGAAAGTTAACGATAAGTATATTCTGAAATCCGACACCAAAAAACTAAAAATTAAACTCAATTTCATCGAAAAAGAATCTATTAACCAATTGAATGAATTTCTAAAAGATCTAGATTTACCATCTGAGAATACTTTTTTGGCAAGCTGAATTATGAAAATAAATCTAAAGAAAAGAAAACTCAACACCCATCTCACTTTAGGATTGGTATGGATAGCTTTTGGTATTGGCTATTTTCTCATTACCAGTGAGAATATATATTGGTTTGGATTCGGCTTTATAGCCATTGGCTTTTTGGATATTCTCCACTTTCTCTATGATACTAAACATCAATATCTGATTATAGAAAACGGGGTGATCAAGAAGAATTTTCTTTATGGATTTAGTTTTACGAATGAGATACATATAGACCACATTAAGGAGATCAAAAGAATACACGGTGACTTTATCTTAAAGTCGGGAAATAAAACTTTAAAGATTGAACCAGATGTCATCGAAAAAGAATCTCTGGACCAATTAATTCATTTTCTTAAAAACCTAAACCTTCCTCCGGACAAAAATTTTTTAACCAGCTGAAATGAAAATCAATTTTTATAAAAAAAGAATTTACTCGCCTTTGATCATTGCCTCATTATGGATCATAGTTGGGTTTTATTTTTTATTTACTGGAGAGGACTCTTTTAACTGGAGTGCTTTCGTCTATCTGTTTTTAGGTGCTGGCCACTTGTTCGATTTTTTCTACTCCAGCAAGAATCTCTATTTGTTGATCGAAAACAATAGCATTGAGGAAGTCAAGTTACTTCGATCAAATACCAAAATAGATTTTAATGAGATTCAGGATATTCAAAAAATTGAGGGAAATTACATTGTGAAGTCAGAAACGAAAACAATACAGATTGATTTCAATTCTATTGATAACACGTCTCTAGTCAAATTAATCAAGGTATTTAAGACGCTTGATTTACCTTCAGAAAAGAACTGCTTCAGTAAGTTTTAAAGCATTTCAGAAGCCTTTTTCTTGATTTAAAAAACTACTTCTAATGTTTCACGCTTTTAAGGCTATCCAACAATGAAAATAGTTTTTTAATTATTTCGACATTTTACTATTCTGTGTAACTATCGTTACTTTCAAAACTATAGTTTAAACTTATATTTTTACCATCATAAAAAACAAATTAACTATGGAAGATTTAAAAGAAATAAACAACGCAGAACAACCAGCTCAGATGCCAAGAATCGGTGATCAAGCTCCAGATTTTGAAGCAGTAACCACTACAGGTAAAATGAAAATGTCTGAGTTTGCTCCAGACAAATGGACGGTAATGTTTTCTCACCCTGCAGATTTTACGCCTGTATGTACCACCGAAATGAGTGGATTTGCAGTCAGAAAAAAAGAGTTTGAAGCTCTTAACACTGAACTTTTAGGATTGAGTATTGACTCCATTCACTCTCACATTGGTTGGGTAGATAGCGTTAAGCAAAACACCGGAGTCTATATGGACTTTCCAATTATCGCAGATATCGATATGAAGGTATCCAAGCTATACGGAATGTTACAGCCCAACGAAAGTGAAACTGCAGCTGTAAGAGCCGTATTCTTCATCGATCCGAGCAAAAAAATAAGATTGATCATGTACTACCCGCTAAATGTAGGTAGAAACATGGATGAGATCTTAAGATGTTTGGAAGCTCTACAATTCTCCGATGAACACGGTGCAGCTTGCCCATTGGATTGGAAAAAAGGTGAAAAAGGCATTGTACCACCACCAAAAACATTGAAGGCATACGAAGACAGAGTAGCAGATGAGTCTATCGAGAAAACAACTTGGTATCTGGCCAAGAAACAATTTTAGTAAGTAGTTTTGTTGATTAATGAAAGCGGAGATGTATTCTCCGCTTTTTTTGTTTTAAGCTATTTCTTGTTTTCATTGTTTTCGGTACCTGGGAGATTTCAAATTTATCATTCCGAACTTGTAATTTCAAAATTTTGATCTATAACTCACGACTTACAGATCAAAAATTCATAATTCGAAATTCGAAATTTTTCACTCCCTAAAACCTACCTCCTCAGATTCCTGTAACTTTAGTTACCATTCAATACATAGACTCTGCCTAAATTGCTTTATTAAATTTGAATATCATGAAATGGACCTTAATTGCTTTAGTTATAGCTGTGAGCCTGACCTCCTGCAAAAAATCTTCTGAAGAAAATAAAACAGATTACATAAAATTAAAGTCAACTGAATTAAATTCAGAAGAAATAGCAGCGAGAGGAAAGACCCTGATGCAGAACAAATGCTATCTCTGCCATAGTCCCAAAGCCGCTGAAGAATCCATGATAGCACCACCGATGATAGCTTTGAAAGCGAGATACTCCCGAGATGCAGATTCCAAAGAAGAATTTATTGCTGATCTATGGAATTTTGTCGAAAAACCGACTCATGAAAAGGCAAAGCTTAAAGGCGCTGTAAAGCGTTTCGGATTAATGCCTTACCAGCCTTACAAGCAAAAAGATATTGAAGCTATCGCTGCATTTATGTATGATTACGAAATTGAACAGCCAGAGTGGTTCCAGGAGCACTGGGAAAAGAAGCACAAGAAAGGATACAGGCAAAAGGGAAAATCTGTTGGGAGCTTACCTGAGCCTGAGCAAAGCTATGCGGAAATTGGTATGTCCTACGCCAAATCTACCAAGCAAACTTTGGGTAAAAACTTGATGGGAGCGATTCAAAAGGAAGGCGTCTTGCATGCTTTATCCTTTTGTAATGTTCAGGCGATGCCACTTACCGATTCTATGGCAACCAAGCACAACGCTGCTATAAAACGAGTTTCTGACAAGTTTAGAAATCCAGAAAATGAAGCTAACGCGGAAGAGTTGGAATATATTTCACTGTATAAGCAGATTTTAAAAAATGGAGAAGAGCCCGAACCTACAGTGGTGGAAGATGGTGAAAACGTGAATTTTTACTATCCTATAGTCACCAATGGCATGTGCCTGAAATGTCATGGAACACCAGGCAAGGAAATCGAAAGAGAAACCTACGATAAAATCAAAGAATTGTATCCTCAAGATAATGCTATAGGTTACGGAGTGAATGAAGTCAGAGGAATGTGGAGTATAAGCTTTGAGAAAAATGAATAGATTTCTTGTACTTACTTCCGTTCTTGTTTTGGTTTTAGGTTGTAAAAATCAATCTAAAGAAGAGGTTGATACTAGTGATAAATCAGTTCATTGGAGTTATGATGGGGAGACAGGTCCGGAGCGGTGGTCAGAGCTGGAAGGTGAAACCCATTGTAATGGAAATTTTCAATCGCCAATCAATCTTGTCAACTATAAAGTTTCAGAGGATCTTGAGCCTATAGACTTACATTATTCAGAAAAAACAATACTCCATGATGTTGCAAATAATGGGCATTCCATTCAGTATGATTTTGAAGAAGGAGATTTTTTGATTCACGAAACCGATACTTTTCATCTCAAACAATTTCATTTCCACGAACCCGCAGAACATCTTATTGAAGGTGTTCGCTATCCTTTGGAAATTCATCTGGTACACCAAAACGAGTCCAAAGAATTTGTGGTGCTTTCAGTGATGGCTAAGGAAGGAAAAAACAGCAAACCCTTTGAACTTCTAGAAAGTTACCTTCCTATTCAAAAAGGAGAAACGAAACTGATACAACGTCCTTTTGATATTTCTCAAAATCTACCACAGAATAAAGGTTACTTTTCATATAATGGTTCGCTTACCACGCCGCCTTGTTCTGAAGAAGTGACCTGGATTGTGTTCAAGCAGGCTATAGAAGTTTCGCTTGAGCAAGTAGAATTATTGAAATACTTGATGCCAATCAACAATTATAGGGAAGAACAGCCTCATCATGGTAGAGTCATTTATTCGACTTCTTTTTAGACTAGAATAAAATCTAATCGATGCCTAAGAAGTAAAAGGTTCTTCGTATTTATGAGCTTAAAATAATATTTAAAAAATCTATGTCAGAAGAACTGAAAGAATGCCCAAATTGTAAATCACCTTATGGTTATTCCGTAGGGCAAGGTTCATACAATTGTCCGCAATGTAGTTTTGAGTGGAATATCGAAGAAAAGAAACCAGAAGGAAACGAAGCGGAAAGCAAAGAACCCCTTATAAAAGATGCTAATGGAAACGTACTTGAAAATGGGGACAACGTCGTTATCGTAAAAGACCTTCCGGTGAAGGGGTTTCCAAAACCGTTGAAAGCAGGAACCAAAGTGAAAAATATTCGTCTGACAGATGGCGATCACAATATCGATTGCAAAATTAAGGATTTTGGAGCCATGGCATTAAAATCTCAATTTGTTAAAAAAGCATAACTCATAACGAACTCAATTGTTGCTTATGAAACTACTTGGACTTATTGGAGGAACATCTTATCACTCCACACTAGAATATTATCGTGATATCAACGCCAAAGTATCCGATAGAATCGGAGGCTCGCAAAATCCAGAATTATTGCTGCATAGCATCAACATTGATGTGATGAGAAGGCAAGATGAAGATGAAATCAATCAAACTTACCTGAGAGTTGCTAAGACTTTGGAGCAGGCAGGCGCAGAGGCTGTCTTGATCTGTGCCAACACCCCGCACATGGCTGTCGATTTTGTCCAGCCTAAAATAGGTATTCCGTTCCTCCACATTGGAGATTCTGTAGCTAAAGAAGCAAAGAAGAACAACTTCAAAAAGTTGCTCTTATTGGGTAATAAACCAACGATGACCAAAGGTTTTTTAAAGGATTATCTAACAAGCAAACACCAACTTGAAATCGTGATTCCTGGTGAAATTGATATTGAAAAATCACATCATTTTGTCTCCAAGGAATTAACTCAGGGTAAATTTACTGAAGAGGCTAAAGCTTTTTACAAGGAACTTATCACCACTTTTGAAAATGATGTAGATGCCGTGATATTAGGGTGTACTGAGCTACCAATTTTACTCAAAAATGAAACATCAACTTTGCCATTTCTAGCTACTACAGATTTACACGTACAGACTGCTGTTGATTTTATTGTTGATTAACATAGGTGAAAAATCACTAATCATAAGAAACTTTATTTTACATAACAACGAGAATTATGTTCGATGAGCCAGTTTTAAAAGTCCTTTTGTATGCATTAATTACTGCCATAACAACTGGATTTGGAGCAATCCCTTTCTTTTTTGTCAAAAAGATGCCTAAAAAATGGCTAGGCTGGGGAGGTGCCGTCGCATCAGGAATTATGCTAGCGGCAAGTTTTAGACTGGTAAATGAAGGGATTGGTTATAATTTGTATAGAACGATTATCGGAGTTTTAGTAGGCTTGGTTTTTATTCTACTTAGTCAGAAATGGCTTTCCAAGCATGATGATCTTCATGTCGGTAAATTAAAAGGAGCTAATGCCAAAAAAGCATTAATGATTATAGGGGTGATGACTATACATTCCTTTGCCGAAGGTGTCGGAATCGGAGTTTCTTTTGGTGGTGATGAAGGATTTGGCGTGTTCATGTCTGCGGCTATTGCTATTCATAATATACCAGAAGGTTTAGCCATTAGCCTTGTTTTGATTCCCAAAGGGATGAGTACCTGGAAGGCAGGAGTATGGAGCATTGTTTCTAGTTTGCCGCAACCTCTTCTGGCAATTCCGGCGTTTCTATTTGTTTCGGCTTTTAAACCATTTCTGCCGGTAGGTTTAGGTCTCGCAGCTGGAGCTATGGTATGGATGGTGTTTTCAGACCTTATACCCGATGCTTTAGAAAATTCAAAAAAACAACACGTCGCCACCATAGTTACAGTTTCTATAGCGATGATGATGCTTTTCCAGGTTTTGATGGAATGACATTGAATGTTTATTGCTTCTCATCAATCAAAATACTTGAATGCCTGCATATCATAAGGTCATTCTTTAGCTATGGGTAATAAGAGCTCAGATATTGTTCTTATTTTTTCTCATATGCTGGTAATTAAGCTTACTGTAAAATCTGTGTAACTTTTGTAACATTCTAAATTAGGCTTATTAGTTATTTTTAAAAAAAACAAAAGACATGAAATCAAAATATTCAGTTTTAATCATTGGAGGAGGTACAGCGGGAATAATGACTGCTGCACAACTCCTCAAAAAGGATTCTGGTCTTTCGATTGGAATTATAGACCCAGCAGATACTCATTATTATCAACCTGCATGGACGCTAGTTGGAGCAGGAACATACGATTATGAAGATACCGCCAAACCTATGAAGGATTTAATTCCTGAAGGTGCTGATTGGATACAAGATTACGCCACTGGATTTGATGCAGATAACAATTTAGTCAAAACAAAAAACAGTGGTGAGGTCAGTTATGATTATCTGGTAGTCGCTCCAGGTTTAGTCATGGATCTTTCTTTAATTGAAGGTTTAGAATCTTCTTTGGATAAAGGAGTGGTATGTAGTAATTATACAGATCCTAAGCACACCTGGGAGGTGGTAAAAAATTTCAAAGGTGGAAATGCCATATTTACACAACCTACAACACCAATTAAGTGCGGTGGTGCTCCTCAGAAAATCGCTTATTTAGCGGCAGATTATTTCCAAAAAAATAAAATTGATGCGCGAGTTGTATTTGCAACTCCTGGTTCCGTTTTGTTCGGTGTAAAAGAAATTCGGGATACACTTACCAAAGTAGTCGATCGTTACGGTATGCACTTTAAGCCTTTTTATGCACCGGTTAAAATTGATGCTGACAAGAAAATTGTCACGTTCAAGTACGTTGGAGACGATGAAAATCAATGTGTAGAAAATGAAAGTAAAAGCATTGGTGAAAAAATATCTGGTGATGCCATTATTGAAATGCCATTTGATATGTTGCATTTAGCACCACCTCAAACTGCTCCAAAATTTATTAAAGAATCAAATTTAGTAACCAAAGAGGGCTGGCTGGACGTGAACATCAATTCTCTCCAACATAATGAATATCCAAATATTTTTGGTTTAGGAGATGTCGCCGCCCTGCCAACTGCCAAAACAGGTGCTGCCATTAGAAAACAAGTACCTGTGGTGGTAGAAAACCTCATGTTTATGATGAACAATAAACCAGCAAGCAATAAAAGCTATCAAGGTTATTCCTCATGCCCATTAGTAACCGGTTATGGCAAAATGGCCTTGGCAGAATTTGATTATGAAGGCAACTTCACACCAGATCCAAAACTAAAACAGATGTTAGTATTCAATTCAGCTAAAGAACATTGGAGACTATGGATGTTGAAAAAGTATGGTTTACCGTATTTATATTGGAATAAAATGATGAAAGGGGAAGCCGTATAAATCATAAATAGTTTTAAGTTCACGAAAGCAGAGTCTCAATTGGGTTCTGCTTTTTTTTTGGAGCTATTCCCGCTATCCATTCCAAGTCCGTTCCCCAAAGCTTTGGGGATTGCGGGCTTTCCATTTCTATCGGGGCTGGGAAGATTTAGGATTTTAGATTTTTGGTTTCAAATTTTCAATAAACCTGAATAATAAATATTTTATGCTGTTTACCGAACATCGAAATTATTCTTCTTAATTTCAACTCACGCTTCAGATTAGCATTAATTGATGTAAACTTTAGAATTTAAGGTCAAATCAATTTTGGGATGATATATCTTTTAATAGATTAGTGGAACAATTTTATTACCAAAAACACTTTTCAAAAGTTACAAATACAAAATAAGCAATGGATTTTTCTAAAATTAAACTCGTAGTTTCAGATATGGACGGCACTTTATTGAACAGTGAACACCAAGTGAGTTCTCTGTTTTTAAGTCAGTTTGAGCATTTAAAAAGAAACGACATTCATTTTGTAGCAGCGAGTGGAAGACAGTATCAAAGTATTTTGGAAAAACTGTCTTCCATCAAAGAAGATATTAGTGTGATTGCAGAAAATGGAGCCATCATGATGTTTAATAAAGAAACCAATGTCCTATTGCAGCTGAATCTTGTCGAAATTTCAGAATGTATTTCACGTTTGAGAAAAATAAACGACTGTTATATCGTTTTATGTGGTAGAAAAACAGCTTATATCGAATCGGAGGATTCAGAATTTATTTCTATACTCGGTAATTACTATTCAGAGGTGAGCCATGTAAAAGATTTGACGCAAGTCGACGACGATCAATTTGTAAAGATTGCCGTGTTTCATTTCAAGTCTACAGAAAAGTACGTTTATCCAGGTGTTGAAGATATAACCGATCGATTTCAGGTTACGGTTTCTGGTCAGAATTGGATGGATATTTTGCATAAAGAAGCTAACAAGTCTTACGCTTTGAAGCAAATTCAGGATCATCTCAACATTACTCCCAAAGAGACTATGGTCTTTGGTGATTATAATAATGACATTGAAATGTTGAAATTAGCTCAGTTTAGTTACGCCATGTCCAATGCGCATCCCAATGTAAAAAATATAGCCAATTACCACACCTCGAGCAACGATGATCTTGGAGTAGAGTCCATTTTAAAACAAGTGATTTCAGCTAATTCTTGATCTGGATTCGCTGATGATATGATTTGAAGATTATAGGATTTGAGGATTAGTTGATAATATGATTTGTTATAATGGCTAGATGTATTCTAAAGTTTAGTCGCACTTAGGTCTTTATTTATTATTATAAGGGTTAAATATATATTTAAGTATAAATATTAATAAGTCACACTTTCATATTCACTAAGTGATGCTGTGGAATCAGCTTATTAAATCTAATTTCACGTTTGAAATTTATACTACTTATGTTCGCAAGCGATACTTGGTCAACTTACGTCACGATTTTACTTGTCATATATGCGATAGTTATCATTTTTTTTGTAATCAGAGGAATGATTAAAACTAAAGACATTAATGATTTTGCAATAGGTAGTAAAGGATTTCCTGCCTGGGCCGTTGGTTTGTCTTTGGCAGCTTCCATGACTAGTGCTGCAACGTTTATTATTAATCCTGGGTTTATTGCGCTATATGGATTTTCAGGAATTATATCTTTTGGGTTTGTCATGCCGATTGCGATTTTTGCATCACTTATCTTCTTTACTAAAGCCTTTCAAAAGTATGGTTCGACGGTTAAGGCAGTAACGATGGCACAATGGATCGGTAAACGTTACGATAGTAAAGCCATGACCATATTTTTTGCAATTCTTTCTCTCTTACTTATTACTTTTATTGTTCTCATTTGTGTCGGACTCACTCAGATTATTTCCAAGTCACTTAATTTGGAACCCTTCTGGGTACTTTTAGGGTTGGTGGTGTTTGTATTTGGATACATGATGTTTGGAGGAGCCAATTCTATGGTATACACCAATTCTGTTCAGGCAATTCTTATGTTTATAGTTGCTGTGATGCTTCTCGCCTCAGGTGCAGACTACTTCACCGAAGGCTTTGAGGGATTTGTGGCTACACTTAAAGCTATCGATCCGAATCTTGTAAAGCCTACTAATGAGGAAAGTTTTTTGTTCAGAGACTATTTTGAGATTATTTTCTGTCAGATTGTAATTGGTATTGCGATTGTTTGTCAGCCACATATCATTACAAAAACTTTATTTCTGAAGAGTGAGAAATCAGTGAACCAATATCTCATAATCGCCATTATATGCATGATCCTTTTCTTCATGGTCGTCTTTGTTGGCTTGTACGCCAGAATATTATTCCCAAATCTCACATTAGGTGGTGTACCGCTTCAAATGGATGAGCTGGTTTCTGCCTATGTTGTTAAGACTTTTACAGCCGGAGCTGGTGTCATAATCGTTGCAGGATTGATTTCAGCTGGACTTTCAACGCTGGAAAATTTAATTCAATCACTTTCTACTACAATAAGTACAGACCTTATCACACCCCTTTTTCCTTCAGTTAAAAAAATAAGTGGTGTGGCATTAAATAAGATCGTTATTGTGGCGCTTGCCATAGCAAGTTTTTCACTAAGCTACGATCAGATAATCAATCCAAATGTAAGCGTTGCTATTTTTGCTCAAAATGGCGTATATGCCTATTTTGCTGCTGCTTTTGTACCTGTGCTTTTTGGAATATATTTTAAAAAAGTGAAAAAAACAGCCGTCTTTATCGCCAGTTTTTCTGCTGTGGCGCTTCATTTTATTATTTATTACGGGAGAATCACAGAGTATATGCAAGAGCCCGTTAATAATCCGGGAGTCTCTGCGGCCATAGCCATTGTAATATCTTTTATTGTCGCTAATTTTCTATATTCAGTCAGTAAGAAGAAAGCATGAATTATCTGGACTGGATATCAAAATGGTCATCGTACACGCCTCATAAAAAGGCGGTTTTTTGCACGGAAACCAAACAGTCCTTTTCTTACTTACAACTTCATCAGAATTCACTACAGATTGGCAGCTATCTTACGAATAGATTTCATCTCAAAAAAGGAGATCGATTGGCGGTGATCGCTGAACACTCTCCGCAATATCTTATGCTCTTTATCGCTGCGCAGCGTTTGGGTATTATTCTGGTTCCACTTAACTACAGGTATTCAACATCTGAAATGCTTCATTGTTTGAAAGATGTAAGCCCTTCTCTAATTTTAGCTGATGATTTCAAATTTGAAACACAAATTCTTGATCTAAAAAAAAGAGCCGAAGCTCAGATTATCTCTCTCGAAAGTTTTTTTGAAAAAGCTAAAACAATAAGTTTAGATGATTTTGAACCAGATTTTGAAATAGAAAAGGAGCAGCCTGTTTTTATTTTTTTCACCTCAGGTACTACAGGTAAACCTAAAGGAGTCATTTATACCAACCAGATGATGGTTTGGAACAATCTCAATACAGCTATTCAACTTGAAATAACTTCTTCAGATCATACCCTTAATTCATTGCCTCCTTACCATACTTCAGGATGGAATGTTTTATTGTTACCCATGCTTCATCGAGGAGCGAGAGTAGATTTTATAAGCAAATTTAAACCTGGAAAAGTTTTAAGCTACCTTCAAGAACAACCGATAAGTTTATTTTTAGCAGTGCCTACAATGCTTCGCATGATGGTAAATTCTAAAGCTTTTGAGGCATTCAAGCCGAAAAAATTAAATTATTTTATAGTAGGGGGAGAAGATTTATCCATCCAATTAATAGATGCCTGGGCAAAAAAGGGAATTCTCATCAGTCAGGGATACGGACTTACAGAAGCTGGTCCTTCCATTACTTCTCTTCACCGGCATGAAGCTTTGTGGAAAAAAGGCTCAATTGGAAAGCCCAATTTTTATGTGGATGTTAAGATCATAAATGATGAGAACGAAGAAGTGAATAATAATGAACCAGGAGAGTTCTGCGTTAGAGGTCATATCGTCACTCCGGGATATTGGAATAACACTTCTTATACACTCGGAAAAATTAAAGATGACTGGTTACACACCGGAGATGTAGTCACCAAAGATGATGATGGGTTTTTATACATTCTTGGAAGGAAAAACCAGATCTATATTTCTGGTGGAGAAAACATTCATCCTTCAGAAATAGAAAAAACACTTTATAAAATAGACGGAATTATGGAGGCAGCAGTCGTTGGAGTTGAGGATGAGAAGTGGGGTGAAACTGGAGTTGCTTTTGTTGTACTTGACAATCAAAAACTCCATGAAAAAGACATAAGATCTTTTCTGAAAAACAACCTTGCTTCCTATAAAGTTCCAAAGGAGATCATTGTTATGGAGAAGTTGCCTAAGTCAGGATTAGGAAAAATCAATAAAAAGAAATTGAAAGTCGCATTTAAAAAAATGAATAATGTCAAAAATAATTTTTTGCAGTAGCCTATTATTGTTCTGGTTAAGTGCTCTTAGTCAGAACCAGATTAGTGATATTTTAAACTATGATGAAAACGTGGAAAAGATTTCAATAGAAAACGAAAAAATTGCTTTTGTGGATGTAGGTTCGGGACAAAACACACTCTTGTTCATTCACGGACTTTCCAGCAATTTGCAGTCCTGGAAGAAAAATATTTCAGAACTCAAGAATGAGTACAGGTGTATAGCCTTGGATCTTCCAGGTTATGGAAAATCCACAAAAAACAGTACGACCTATTCCCTGAAAGATTACGCTGATTTTCTAAATAGCTTTATCGAAAAAAAGAATCTTCATGATGTGATTCTGGTAGGTCACTCTATGGGAGGACAGGTCGCTATGCACACGCTGTTAGCTGCTCAGGATAATTTCAAAAGTCTTGTGCTGATAGCTCCTGCTGGTATTGAAACATTCTCTGAGAATGAAGCAGTTGTAATGAAAGCTTCTTACACTGCTGAAATGGTCGAAAAATCTACTCCAGAACAAATCAGGAACAATTTTAAAATGAATTTTCACCAATTTCCCGAAGATGCTGAATTTATGATTCAGGAACGAATCACAATGAAGGAAGCTGATGATATGAAGATCTATTCTGAAGTCGTAGTGAATAACATTCATGCGATGCTGGATGAACCGGTCATTGATAGGATGTCTGATATCGAAATTCCTGTCTTGATGATTTACGGAAAAAATGATCTTTTGATACCTAATAGATATTTTCATCCTGCTCAGAATATTACTTCTTTAGTTGAAACAGCCAAAGAAAAAATAAAGAACCTAAAAATTGAATTGATTGATGAAGCGGGGCATTTTGTAAACTTTGAAAAGCCAGATCAAGTGAATACTGTGATCACAGAATTCTTAAACTAATAATGAAATCTAAACTTAAAATATTCAATGATTTTGCTGAGGGGATTCTCCCTCACGAAGCTTCATACCTCTTGAAGGATCATAAAATAAGAGATGATGAAAAAGAATCTATTCTTGATAAGGTTTGTTCCAATGCCACTTCATTGTTAGTTTCTTATGATTTTGATGAAACTATTGACAAAAGAAAATACACTTATATAAAAAAATGGATAGCTAAAAAACTGCAGACTAAAGATGTGGACGGACATCTGAACTACCTTTCCGCAATAGAGAATAAGATTTTAACCGATACGATAAAGCCCTCTGAAGAAAAGGATCTATTAAATGAGATTACAAGTTATACCCATACTTCCTTCTATTTTCAGAAATTCTATGAGTTGGTAAGAGAGTATCAGGATTTTCTTTTGATTCGTTTTCGATATAAGGACTGTAAATTGACAGAATCCTTTTTGAAAGAAAATCGAAACTATTACCTAAAGGCTGTTGAAGTCAAAGAGCAACTTTTTTTTGCAACCAAAGACCTTACACGTCAATACACGAGCGGCAGCCATGATACCAAACACTGGGAGGAACAGCTTCTGGAGTTCATGCGAAGTGAAAACCTTGACGGACTCAATAGATACAATGCTTTTATTAGGCTGGTGTTTTTGTATTTTAATTACAAGGAATATGAAAAGGCCACTTCTATTTTTGACCAAGTCGATAAATATTTCCAGGAAGGATTGATGTATTCCCGTCGCATTTTGTTCAATTATTACGCAAATCGGGTCATACTTCATTCCAATCTTGAAGATTTAGAAAAGGCAGAATATTATGCTTACCTCTCTATAAAACAAGAGAACAGTGATAAACTTTTCTATCTCAATAATCTAATTGCTATTTTGTTGAAAAAGGACAAAAACAAGGAAGCTTTAGAATTGATGGTAGAAAACTACGACTTATATAAAAAGACTCACAATCATCACCACAAGCTCGGATTTGCAACACATTACATACGGACATTAGTTAGAAATAAGCGACTTAATGTTGCTGAAAACTTTGCTAATAACTTTCTGAATGATAATAATGAGGATGTCTTTGAGCACCGATGGAGGCATTTTTTTTCAAGTTATTTGATGTTATTGATTACTAAAGAGAAATACTCTGAAGTTTTGAAAATCATCAAAAAATACAACTTGATTGAACGAGAAACTGAAGTGATGCATCTTGAAGATTTTATTCCTAAAATTCACTGGTATCATACACTTTCCAACTATATGGTTGGTAATTTTTCTGAAGAAAAATTAAAAAAAGAGTTTATACTAACTGCAGAATCTGCTGAAAATTTCAGCAAAAAAGGACGTTTGGACTTCTCTGCGTTTGTGGAAAGACTTTCATTTACCTTCCCAGGACTTTTTTCCTCTATAAAGTCGCACTTGGTATCAGAGCAGTAAATATAATATGTCCTTAACCTGTAGCAGCTTTTTATTTCATGAGTCACATGAATGAATTTTTTTTCTTCATATCACAGGCTTAAGTCAATTCTTAATTTCGTCTTAAACAATTAAAAATCTATGTTATGAAGATACATATGTCAATGTTCCTTTGTCTGTTGATCAGTATGGCTGCTTATGCTCAAAAAGGCAGTGTAAGCGGAACTGTTACAGATGCAAGTACTCAAAAACCGCTTCAAGGCACTAGCGTTGTGCTAAGAGGAACCAATATAGGTGCGGTTACAGATGCCAACGGTAAATATTTGCTCAAAAATATTGATACTGGCGAATATGCCTTAGATGTCTTTTACATTGGTTACGGAACCATTTCCCGTGACATAGTCGTAAATGATAAAGATGTTCTTGTTGAAAATTTTAGTTTATCTGAATCTTCAGCAATGATCGATGAGGTGGTGATTTCTGCCAACAGAAGGCCACAAAAAGTAACGAGAGCTCCTGCTACAGTCAATATTATTAATTCTGAAGATATTGAAAGATACGCTGGAAATCCTGCAGAGTTGGCTGCAAGGCAAAAGGGTGTGGATTACGTTAGAACTGGAGTGCAGGGAATTGGTATCAATATTCGTGGTTTTAATTCTGCTTTCAATAGTAAAAACCTACAGGTAGAGGACGGTAGAATTTCCTCTCTTATTGCTACTGGCTTACCTTTTGGAAGTTTTACTACAATTATTAGGGATGATATCGAAAGAAATGAAATCATTTTAGGTCCTAACGCTGCCTTATACGGTCCGAATGCTCATAATGGTCTGATAAGTACAATTACTAAAGACCCTAGGTCTTCAGAAGGAACTACAATTGCTCTAGCCGGAGGAAATCAAGAACAATTTAATATACGCGCTCGCCATGCTCAGGTTGTAAACGACAAATTCGCTTTCAAAGTATGGGGAGAAAGACAACAAGGCGAAGAATTTAACTATGTAGATTCTGTTTATGTCGGAACAACAGCCTATCCTGAATTGGAATTGGACAGAGATTTTTCAGTCACTAGGTATGGAGCAACTACCTATTATTCATTTAATGATAGAACAGATCTTATTGCTTCTTATGGCCATAGTAACAATAATAATATTGGTGTGACCAACGCTGGTAGAAATCAGATCAAAGACTGGAGCATTGATTACGCGCAATTGAAATTTGTTTCTCCACGTGTTTATGCTAATGTGTATCATCACTGGAGTAATACAGACGATACCTATGCGATGAATCAAAGAACACAAAATTATGTGTCTTTCATCGAAAATGGTTTTGGGGAACAAGAAGCTAGAAGTCGTTCTTTTACTGAAGCTTTCTTCCCTATCCAAGGTGCCCCAGGTGGTGGTATAACACTTCCAAGAGGTGCAGTGTTTAAAGATGCGTCGCGAAGATTGAATGCAGAGGCACAGTATAACAACCAAATTGGTAATCTTCTCTATGTTGCGGGTGCTCAATTTCAACAGGATAGAGCCGATTCACAAGGAACTTATTTGTTGGATCAGGATGGAGCAATAATTATTGACCAGACAGGATTCTACGGTCAGTTGGAGTATAATTTTGAAGATATTGACCTTGATGTTCTGCTGGTAGGAAGATATGATGATCACGAACTTTATGGCGGAAACTTTATTCCAAAAGCTGCACTTGTTAAAAACTATGATTTCGGAAGTTTTAGACTTACTTATGGAAAGGGTATCGCAGCTCCATCAATCCTTAATTTAAGCGGAAACCTTTTTGGAGGTCTAGTATTGGGTAATGGTGAAGGATTTACATTACAAGATGGCACTCAAATTCCTGAATTGAAGGTAGAGACAATACGTTCTTTAGAAGCTGGTTATAAGGGGAAACTTTTTGGAGATAAACTCCTTATTGACGCTAATGCATATTATAATGTTTCTGAAGATTTCCTTAGCCCATTATTAAATATTGCACAACCTGACAACCCTGTTGTAAGTAGAGGTGGTACACCGATCAATGATGTTACTCCTGGAGCCAATGGTGGATTTGTACTTACTTACTTGAACTTTGGAAAAGTGGATACCTACGGAGCAGATCTTGGATTGAATTATTACCTAAATGACAGAAACAGATTAGCTTTTAATTACTCTTATTTCGACTACGATCTCGACTTGAACGATTCAGCTAATGATGCGAACAGAGATGGAGTGGTGACCAAAACAGATCTCCCAATTAATACTCCAAAGCATAAAGCAAACCTGG
The DNA here is from genome assembly GCF_020164595.1 of Psychroflexus longus. Classification (GTDB taxonomy): domain Bacteria; phylum Bacteroidota; class Bacteroidia; order Flavobacteriales; family Flavobacteriaceae; genus Psychroflexus; species Psychroflexus longus. The sequence continues at coordinate 42,879 of NZ_JAIQZE010000008.1, read as the reverse complement.
GTTATTATTATACTGGTGACAAATTTTTCGGATCCATTTTTAGCAGATGGGTTCAAGAATATGACTTCTTCTCAGGTATCAATGTCGCTGCAGAAACTCAGGATCTTAATGGAGATGGAGTCAATGAAATTGTTGAAAATGCCAGAGTTGGAAGAACATGGAACTATGGTCCACTCGGAGGCTTTGTAAACTTCGATATCAATGTTGGATACAACATCAATGAAAATTTAAGCCTGGGTGCTTCTGTTACCAACATTTTCGATTCTGAGGTCAGAGAGTTTGTAGCCTCACCAGTTATCGGAAGATTATATCTAGTAGAATTGAAGTATCAGTTTGGTCAAAACAAAAGAAACAAAATGTAAACCTAGCTATGATCCGAAGTATAAAACTTAGCAACGGCATTGAACTGGAATACCTGGACATAGGTGAAGGAGAAGCAATTCTTCTCCTTCACGGTCTGGGTTCTACAAAAGCCGACTGGAACATGCAGATTGAAAGCTTTTCTAAACATTATCGGGTTATTGCACCAGACCTTCGGGGCCATGGGAATTCATCAAAACCTAAAACCAGGGATGAATATGGTATTTCTCTTTGTGCAGAAGATAATGTGCTCTTGCTTCAGGAATTAGGAATAAAACAATTTGTGATCGTTGGATTTTCTATGGGTGGTGCCATTGCTTTTGAAATAGCGATAAAGCAACCTAAATTGATTTCTAAACTAATTGTTGTCAACACAGCTCCAGATTTTAACAATTTAGGAGAAATGGGAGAAGAAATGATTAAGGACAGGACCAAAATTTTGGAAACAGTAGGAATAGAGCCTTTAGCCAAACAAATTTCAGAAAGCATGTTTCCAGAAGATGAGCAGCTAAAACTTAAAGAAGCTTTTTATAAGAGAGTAAGAAAAAATCCTGTTGGCAGCTATTTCAATTCCTTCATCACGCTGATGGAATGGGGGATTGGAGAAAAGATCAAAGACATAAAAGTTCCCACATTAGTCATAGCTTCAGACCAGGATTACACCCCTGTTTCATTGAAAGAAGCCTACGCCAAACAAATGGAAAATTCCAAAGTTGAAGTGGTTAACCAGTCAAGACACGGAGTAACTATGGATCAACCTGCACAATTTAATAAGATAGTTTTAAATTTTTTAAAAAATGACTAGAACAGCACTCATAACAGGAAGTACCAGCGGAATTGGATATACGATTGCCAAAGCGTTTGCAAGTAAAGGGTATAATGTGATGTTTCACGGTTTGGAAACAAATGGTGCAGAAATAGCGAGAAAAGTAGCAGAGGAATACAATGTAAAAACAGATTTTTCTAATGCCAACCTCATGCATCCGGAAGAAATTGAAAAGCTTGTGACAGCAACCCTGGAAAAATTTGAAACTATAGATACCCTTATTAATAATGCAGGAATTCAATATGTATCTCCTCTAGAAGAATTTCCTCTGGAAAAATGGAACGCTATTATTGCGATCAACCTAACAGCAGCCTTTATAGCCTCCAAAGCAGTTTGGACCAGCATGAAGAAAAATAAATTTGGTAGAATCATAAATATTTCTTCTGTTCATGGTTTAAGAGCATCAGAGTATAAATCGGCTTACGTCTCTGCAAAACATGGTATGATAGGACTTACAAAAGTTTTAGGCTTGGAAGGTGCAGGTTCAAATATTACCTGTAATGCCATCTGTCCTGGGTATGTCAAAACGCCGCTGGTTGAAGGACAAATCAAAGATCAAAGTAAAGCCCATGGATTAACAGAAGAGGAAATTGTCCAAAAAGTTATGCTAAAAAAGCAGGCAGTAAAAGAATTTATACCAGAAGAAAAGATTTCAGAATTAGCCCTCTTTCTGGCTGCGGAAAACTCATCTGCCATCACGGGCTCCTCTTATACGCTCGATGGCGGCTGGACCGCGCAATAAATAGATTTTTTACCTAATTATAAGGATAGAAGGTCATTTACTGTTTTTGAAGCTCATCCTAGTTTCCATTTCAAGTCCTTTCCCCAATCCCCAAAGCCTTGGTGAGGGGATTGATTGCGGGCTTTCCATTTTTATCGGGGCTAGTGATTGAAAAAATTATATTAAAAGTGAAAAGTACGATACACTGAGCATGGGGGATAGAAAATCGAATAAATATTCCAAACATTAAATAAGTAATACATAAGTTATTTTATTAAACTTCCACTAACCACTCATTTAAAGTCCGTTGTTTCTTAGTTTTTTACCTCATACTTCTAATATTGTACTTTGTGCTTCAAAATTTGGTCTACCGTGATTATTAAGTTCAAAATATTTCAGTCTTAGTTAATCCTAATTATATTTCTTCTTCATCACCACATAAAACACAAGAGGAACTAAAATCAGCGTTAAAAACGTGGAAACAATGGTTCCACCCATCAATGATAGCGCGAGTCCTTGAAAAATGGGATCAAAGAGTATGGCGACGGCACCGATGACCACAGTTCCAGCAGTTAATAATATAGGTGTGGTTCTTACGGCTCCTGCTTCAATAATAGCCTGCTTAAAGGCAATGCCTTCGTTAAGACGGATTTCTATAAAATCGATTAACAAGACCGAATTCCTAACCATGATTCCCGCCAAGGCAATCATCCCTATAAATGAAGTTGCTGTAAAATAAGCGTCAAAAAGCCAGTGCGCCAAAACGATGCCAATCAAGGAAAGCGGTATCGCAATCATCATCACAATAGGGGATCGGAAACTTTGGAACCAACCAACAATGAGCATATAGATGATGAAGATGACTCCTAGAAAAGCAATTCCCAGATCCCTAAAAACCTCTAGTGTAATCTGCCATTCACCATCCCATTTCACGGAGTAATCATCGGTATCTACAGGAATGTCGGTGTACAATTCTTCTATGGAATAGCCTTCTGGCAGGTGCATATCTTTTAAGTATTCTTCCATGCCTAAAATAGCATACACCGGACTTTCAAGTTCTCCAGCCATTTCAGCAGTGACGTAAACTACGCGGCGTTTGTTTTTTCTGTAAATGCTTTTTTCTATAGGTTGCTCAACTAGATTGACCAGTTCGCCAATATTCACCATGTGGCCTTGCTGTGATCTCACTTTCAGTTTGTATAAATCTTCAATAGATGATTTATCCACATTTGGAGTGTAATAAGTGATGCTGACTTGTTCACGTTCATTTTCTCTATAAGCCATGCCGACAGATGCATTACCAAGACTTAACCGCATGGTTTCAGCTATTTGCTGAGCGCTCAATCCTTCCAAGTTGGCTCTCTCGGTATCAACCATAAATTCAACTTCGGTTTGGTTGGCTTCTACCCGCCAATCAATATCGACCACACTTTGAGTCTCCTGTAAAATGTCTTTTACATTTTGAGCAATCTTGATTTGTTCTTCATAATCTGGTCCGTATACCTCTGCAACAATGGTAGATAATACTGGTGGTCCAGGTGGAACTTCAACAATTTTGATAACTGCTCCATAGCGATCAGCTATCGATTTTACATCTTTTCTGAATGACTTGGCGATATCATGACTCTGCTCACTACGTTCATTTTTGTTGGTGATATTGACCTGGATATCGGCTAAATGAGCGCCTTTTCTCAAATCGTAATGTCTCACCAAACCATTAAACGTAATGGGTGAAGCGGTTCCAACATAGGTCTGATAATTCACGACTTCCTCTCTGCTTTTGACGTATTCTGCAATTTCTAAAGTCACTGCCTGAGTGCGTTCTAGAGTCGCCCCTTCCGGCATGTCGATAACAATTTGAAATTCATTTTTGTTATCAAACGGAAGCATTTTTACCAAGACAGATTCATTCAAAAATAAAAGCAACGAGGCGATAAGGATGACAAATGTACTGCCTATAAAAAGCCAGCGTTTTTTTGAACTTTCAAGAAGTGGTCTTTGAATTTTCTCATAGAGTTTATAAATCCGGGTCTGTTTTAATTTTTCGTCTCCAAGTTTGTCTGCTTCTTTAATCGCTTCCTCATCATCTTCTTCATCGCTTTCCGGCTTACCATCACCTTTTAAAAAGTGATAGGCCAAATAAGGCACAATGGTAAGCGCGATAAATAAGGAAAGAATCATGGTTATGGATGCACCAATAGGCATCGGACTCATATAGGGCCCCATCATCCCACTCACAAAAGCCATAGGAAGTACGGAAGCGATAACTATGAAGGCTGCCAAAATGGTTGGATTACCAACTTCGTTGATCGCATAAATAGCAGCCTTTCGCAGGGACCTTTTCTTCATTTTGAAATGCCGGTGCATATTTTCTGTGATGATAATAGAGTCATCCACTACAATTCCGGTAATAAAAATGAGAGCAAATAGCGTGATTCTATTTAAGGTATAATCAAACAGGTAATAACTCAGCATGGTCAAAGCAAAGGTGACCGGGACTGAGATAAAAACCACAAGACCGCCACGCCAACCCATAGAGATCATAACGACCAAAGTCACTGCTATGATAGCACTGAGAAGGTTAAATAATAAATCCGACACTTTTGCGGAAGCGGTTTCACCATAATTTCGAGTGACTTCAAGCTCTACATTTTCGGGTATAATGAATTTTTCCCAGCGTTCCTTTTGAGCTAAGATTTGGTCGGCTACCTGCATCGCGTCCGAACCTTCTCGCTTGGCGACGGATAGAGTTACGGCTGAGTAGGAGGACGGTCTTTTTGCTTGTTCTGCACTTCCAGCCCCAAAACCGAATTCTACGTAATTTTTTGGCTCTTCAGCACCATCTTCTACTGTGGCAATTTGATCTAAATATACCGGTTGGTTCTGGTAGGTTCCAACAACAATTTGTCTTAAATCTTTTTCGGTTTCGATGAATTTTCCAGTGGTAATGAGAATGTTCTCATCTTGATTTTGAATAGTTCCACTTTCAAATTTTGTATTGTTAGCTTGTATTGACTGCGTCACTTTTAAAATATCCAGATTGTATGACGCCGCTTTCTGGTGGTCAAAATAGATTTTTAGTTCCCTGCTTCGGCCGCCTATCACTTCAGTGGAAGCTACATTTTCAACCTTTTCGATTTCCATAATTAATTCGTCTGCAATCTGCTTAAGACGGAAATCATCAAATTTTTCGCTATGCAAGGTCAATCCTACAACCGGGACATCGTTGATAGAGCGCGTCTTGATAAGCGGTTGTGAAACTCCTTTTGGGATTTGATCCATGTGACGCATGATCTCATCATGGAGTTTTACATAAGACCTTTCTATATCTTCACCCACGTAGAACTGAGCGATAAGCATGGCTTGCCCTTGCATGGAATTGGTGTGAACATACTCAATTCCGTCAATATTGGAGATAACACGCTCCAGGGGAATGATGACTTTGGACTCAATTTCTTTGGGACTTGCACCGGGATAGCTCACAAATATGTCTGCCATCGGTACATCAATCTGCGGTTCTTCTTCTCTTGGAATCAGTAGGGTAGCATAAATACCTACACCCATGAATACCACCATCAATAGAATAGTAATTTTTGAAGTAAGGAATGCGTTGGCTAGTTTCCCGGCAATACCATTTTTCATAAGATCTAGTAGTTTACGTTTATACCGTTGTAAAGCTTGGAGTCTGAGGAGGTAATGATGCTTTCATCAGTCTGGATACCAGATAATATTTCAACATGCTCTCCGTAATGAGCTCCAACTTCTACCCATCTTAGCATGGCTTTTTGTTCTGAGCTCAGCACATATAGGCCTTGTAAACCCCCACGTCTTATCAGAGCAGATTCAGGAACAAAAATTCCCTGATCCAACTTATCTGTTACCAATTGTATTTCACCTTGCTGTCCGGAAAACAACTCAATGTTGTCATTATTTAAAAGTTTGGCTTTTATGATGTATTGTCCACCTGAACTGAGCGACGATGAACTTATTTCTGAAATTTGCGCATCAACTTTTTGATGATCGTTCGAAATTTCAACCTTAGCAAGTTGTCCTTTTCTCAAAGCTAAAATTTCTCGCTCTGAAACTGAAAAGTGAAATTCAAAAGCCTTGTTCGCCTCCATTTGAAGAATAGGCATCTGTGGATTGGCTAAGTCTCCTTCTTGTATATGTTTTGCAGTCACTACGCCATCAAATGGTGATTTTATATCAAAATATTTTAATTCTGACTCAATGCCTCTTAACTGACTTTCGACTGCAGCCTTTTGACTTTGTGCAGACCTGTATTTCAAACGGATGGATTCAAGTTCCTTTTCTGAAACACTGTTTTTTTCTCGCAAATTTTGATAGCGTTCATAGTCTCTTTCAGCATTTTCCAGGCTTGCCTCCACTTCTTCAAGTTGAGCTAAAAGTTGAGTTCGTTTTGAAGTGATATCTACACTATTTAGTTTAACGAGTAATTGATTTTTATTCACTACATCACCAACATCTACAAAAATTCGTTCTACATAGCTTGAACCTCTGGATTGAATGTCAACAGATTTTGAAGACTGAATTTTTCCTTTATGACTCAAGCGCTGAGGCAAAGTAGTAGTCGGGTTTTGAACCTTGACGTTAACGGCTTTTGGTTCAGTATCTTTGCTTTGAGTCTTTTCATCGCAACTGGCTAAGCTTAATGTAAGCAATGAAATAAAGAATATAAGTAATAGTTTAGTTTTCATAAGTAGAGGTATTTGCTAAAAATTGAACGTATAGCTGAGCGTAATTAAATTCGAATATGGATTGGTTATAAGTGAGTCTCATAGCCGATTGCTTTTGTTCTGCCTGAAGTAAATCTGTAGTTCTTTCCAGACCTTCATCAAATCTATCTTTTCTTATTCTGTAAGCTTTCTCAGCTTGTTCCAAGGAGAGTCTATTTCTGTTGAGTTTCTGCTCTGCTTCCCGAAATTGTCGTCTGGCTTTTTCCAATTCCAAATAAGATTGAGAAGTGTACATAGAGGCTTCCAGTTGCGCCTGTTCCAGACCTGCACTTTCTTCCTGCAGTTTTGCAATGTTTTTTCCGCCCTCAAAAATATTCCAGTTCAGTGATGCCCCTACAAGAAAGTTTCTGGATTTGGTCGTAAAAACCTCATCAGCAAACCATTGCACATTTCCAAAAGCGTTGAGCGTTGGGAGAAAAGACAACTTGGAAGCCTTCTGTATTTCAGATTGTGCTTCTGTTTGAAGATTGACCGCTAAGACGTCTTCTCTGGTTTCAATTTGACTATTTTCTTCCAATGCAACCACGTTAAGTTCGAGTTTTGAATCTGGTTTTATAACCGCATTAGAATCCTTGTTCATGAGGAAGAGAAGATAGTCTGAAAGATTTTTGAGCTGGTTAGAGGCAGCGATGTATTCGTTTTCAACTTCGTTTAATCTTACTTCTGCATTCAATACATCTGGCATCACTAGCAATCCTTCTTCATAAAAATTCTGAATGCTTTCAAAATTTTGTCTGGCAATTTTTCTAGTCTGTTCAAGGACTTCAACACCTTTATATGCCAATTGAAGTTGCATATATAATTTTTCTACTTCGACGAGAAGTGCTTTTTCTTCAAATGTATTCTGGTACTCTTGTGCCTCCTTTTGAGCATTTAGCGCCGAACGCTGTGCCCACTTGTCCAAATTGATAAGCGGTTGTTGTATGCTTAAAGCGGTAGTAAAGTTGGAAATGGCACTCGGATTGTTCAGGTTGTCGATCTGAAAATCCTGCTCTGTAAAAATCCCCTGATTCAATAAAGTTCCAAAAGCCTGTACAGGATTATTGGTTCTGTAAAAACTGTGAGAAGCACTTAGCTGAGGTAAAAATGCCGCATTGGTTTGACGGTAGCGCGCCCTTATTTTTTTGAATTTATTTTCGTTTACTTGAAGCGATCTGTTGTCTTGAAGGACTTGGTTCTTCAATTCTCCCAACGTATATTTCACTTCTTCCTGAGCTTGCATAACCCCTAGATTTAAAAGGATAGCTGTGAGAGAAATTAATTTTATAAATGCATTCATTTTTCTTCTGAATTTGATTGTGCAAAATTAGAAAGTAAGATCCATACTGAATGTAACAAATGTTCAATACAGGATATAAGTTAAATTATAAACTTCTTGCGTTCGGGATGGTATTGTCTGATTTGAAGATTATTGAATTAAAACATCAAAATGTTTAAAATTTTTTCTGTAAATAAATTTTATTTTTCACTACTGTCTGTACCTATTTTCAACAAATTCCCAGTTCAATATATTAAAAAAAGCTTCAATATAATCGGACCTTTTATTTTGATAGTTGAGGTAATAGGCGTGTTCCCAGACGTCAATTCCCATTAAGGGAATGCCTTTTTCTTTTGTAAATGACATCAATGGATTGTCCTGATTGGCTGTACCAACAACTGCCAGTCTACCAGTTTCATCTTTGATCAACCACGCCCAGCCTGAGCCAAATATTCTTCCAGCTGTTTTGGAGAATTCATCTACAAAAGTCTCGTAAGAACCAAAATCCCTTTCAATGGCTTCCATCAATTCACCTTCAGGCTTTAGTTTCGGTTTTGGAGAAAGACTCTCAAAAAATAATTTGTGGTTGTAATAACCGCCGCCGTTATTTCGAATCGCAGAAAAATCTGGATCAACCGATTTCAAAATTTCAGTGATCGAACTTTCCTTTAGCTCTGTGTTTTCAATAGCTTTATTGAGCTTATCGGTGTAGCCTTGAAAATGTTTGCCATGATGAATCCTCATAGTGAATTCATCAATATAAGGTTCTAAAGCATCATAAGTGTAAGGCAGATCGGGTAATTTAAATTTACCTCTGCTATTGATAGCACTTCTCGAAAATCTCAGGTGTGGGGCCGTTATGATTCCAGCAGTAACAAGTGCTGTTTGGCTAATAAACTTTCGTCGTTCCATGATATTGGTTTTTTAGAAATTTGATTAAGTATTGAAAAATTAATAAAATCACTAATATTTTTAAATTATGCAGCTAATTAATTTTTAGTAAGTAATAAGTTTAACTAAATATAGTTCATCTTTTCTTTTTAAAATTCATATTGCGTTCTGGATATCTGTGGCTGTTTTGATTTGAAGAATTAAGAATTAGTTGATTATATAATTTTGAAGATTACTGAATTAAAACATCAGTCAATCATATCAACAAAACATCAAACCTTGTAATTAAAAAAATCTGTGGATTAATAACGGGCAGCCTACCTTTGTTAGCAGACAGCCCGTAAAACGACAGAATATTTAAAATGCATACTTCACAAATACAGTGAAGTTTTGTCCAGGATCGGTTAAACGCTCCATTCCACTTAATCCTGCATTAGCCTGATTTCTGAAAGCAAAATTAAGGTGATCATAATACTGCTGATCAAACACATTCAAAACTGCTGCACCCAAATCCAAGCCTGGAAGTAATTCATAGCCCAAACGGAAGTCCACCAATTCGTAGCCTGGTGTCGCCTGGTTTTCACCGAATGAAGTTGCTAGCTCATCTTGCTGAGATACCAATCTTACATCGGTCGCTGCCCAAAATTTGTTTTTATTGTATTGTAAACTCAACCTAGTTCGTAAAGGCGGCGTAAGCGGTAAAGATTCACTTAAGTCTTCATTCCTCGCGTACACATAAGCGGTTTCCGCATCCAACTGAAAGTTGTTGAAGAAGTTGACGCTTAAATTGGCTTCAAAACCTGTTTTGTAAGCATCGTTCAGATTCCTGAATACTTTAGGGTTGATAGGTTCCTGATTAGGCATAAACTTTCTAGTTTTAGTAGGGTCTATGATAGCAACGATATAGTTTTCGAAATGTGAAAAATACACTGAAGCACCCCAATCTAATCTTTTGACGAAGCCATCAAGGTTTTTCTTGCCTGTATAAGCCACTTCAAATTGGTTGTTAACTTCAGCATCCAGATTGGGATTACCGATGTATTCAAATGGATCTTGACCTACCTGAAAATGATTTATAAATCGCTCTATCATATTAGCTGAACGAACCCCGCGACCAAAAGCAAATTCCAACTGATTATCGGCATCCAGCAATTTCTTGAGAGAAAGAGTTCCGCTAAAATTATGCTCGGTTCTGCTACCGAGACCTGGATAGTAAGCTTGAAAATCTGCTTCAGGATCCTGAATATCGGAGTTGACCAAATCATAACGAACACCAGCATTAAGAACTGTAGAAGAATTAAGCCTATATCGGGATTCTGCAAAAAACCCGTAGTCGTTGATGTATGAATCCTGCCAGATTTTATCGGTCAATTCAAGCGGTGGATTGATCGGCATGCCCATCATATTTTGTTTGATTGTTCGATTTCTGGTTCCATCTCTACTGATTAATAGGGCATCGGTTCCTGTGAACAAGGTCCAAAACTCGGCGAGTTTCCATTCCAGTTCAAATCGGCCACCCGCTGTTGTTGCTTCTACTGGTGAAAACGCTTCAGCCGTCGCAAAATTGCTACGTCGGGTGTTGCTCATCAAGTGATCGACATAGGAATAATAAGTTTTAGCTTGAATCTTTTGAAGCGTTTTACCTGGTCTTTTCTTGAAATAATCCAGGGACAACATAGAGGAATCGTCATAATCTGAATCCATGGGTAAGGAAGCGTGAAGTACATCTCTACCGAAGGATTGTCTCCAGTGTAATTGCAAACGCTCCAAACTAGTAAAGTTATAGCCTATTCGCAGGCTGTAATCTATACTTCTAAATGAAGAAGGGATTTCTCGACCAGCACCGTCTTCGTAGTTGCCAAAATCCCGGTAGCCATACATACCTACAACATCAAACTTTTCTTCAGCATACTGAAGACGAACCATATTGACCATAGAATTTCCATTGGTTTCGTACCCAGTTGAAGCACTTCCAGATAAACCATATTTCCCTAGTTCTGGTCGTTTGGAAACCATGTTGATGAGTCCGCCAAATGTAGCGCCGTAGCGCATGGTGTAAGGTCCGCGAACCACTTCTATCTTTGCAATATCTTCTGGCATGACGTGCGTAGTAATAGGATCCATTCTATTGGGACAAGCATTCATCACTTTGGTTCCTCCGTCGTATTGAATGTTCAACTGCTCATATTGTGAAGCTCGGAACGATGGATCGATGGCATAATTCCCCCGTTTGATGAGACCAAATCCATTGATGTCTCTGAAAAGATCAGCTACATTTTTGGGCTGACTTACTCTTTCGGTTAAGTCTGGCGTGGTGATGTTCATCACTGGATCCTGGAAGATTTTCCCTGTGACTAAAACCTCAGCCAACTCTGTGTTTTGAGCTTCCAGGTAAATAACTTCTAGAGTTGAAGCTTTTACTTTCAAAATCTGAGAACTGTAGCCAATGTGACTGATGCGGTAAGTTTTACCGATGTCAAGTTTCAGAATCTTGTTTTCTGTAATGCGGTAATCATTTTTGTTATTTTGATCGATGGCATAAACGCCAGTAAGGGTTTCTTTGGTTTGCGCGTCTTTTACTTTTATGGTCTTTGTTTGTGCAATGAGCATTACAGAACTAGCCACAAAGAATATGGCGCTTAGAATAAATTTCATGTTTAAGCATTTGATGTTTAACTATTATTTTTTAATTAAAATGTGGTGTTAAACAACAACTGAAGGAGGCTTAAAACTGTTTTTTAAATAGTGAAATTTATAAAGTGAATTATAAAAATAGGAATGTTGTTGTTTTGAAATAAGCGCATCTAAAATAAGATCTGTTTCATATTCGGTAGTTGTGAAAAGAAGTTCACTTTCCAGAAAAATGTTAGCGTTTTTGGGAGTGTCTGTTTCTTTTTTATCGAGAACGTCACTTAAAAAACATTTTCCATCACATTCCAGTTCAGGTTGATCTGTATTCTCACAATAGCTTTCAATAAAGTTATCTGTAAAAACCACATAATAGGATAGCCAAAACGCTGACTTAACAGTGAATAGGAGCACAGTAAGACTTAATGCCAGAGCTATATTAAATTTGATGTTTTTCACACTGCAAAAATAAGTAGAACATTTGCTTTGGTTTGTGATTGAAGTCACATTAGCGAATTAATTTTAATTGAAACTGATGTTTATCATCTGTAAACTTCAGAAAAATCAGCATCTTTAACTATCACTAAAAGCGAAACCAATGATTGAAGCTAATTTATTGTTGCAGTATAATGCTGAAATCCTAAATGTTGAGAAGGATACCAGTATTTTCGATTACGGAAGTAAGGCTCAGTTTTATTTTCAAATAAAATCTGGTGAAGTCAAGATGAATAACATCAATCGAGGGGGAAAGGAATTCATACAAGGAATTTTTTACGCTGGCCAAAGTTTTGGAGAGCCTCCTTTATTTGTAGATGTTTCTTATCCAGCTGGTGCTGAAGCGATCACAGATGCAGAAATTTATCGATTACCCAAAAGTGATTTTTTTAATCTGTTACAACAACATCCTGAAGCTCATTTTAAACTATCAGAGGTTTTAGCCTCCCGGCTTTACTACAAAGCAATTATGGCTTCAGAAATTTCATCTCAGGACCCTGAACATCGTATCATCAGGTTGCTGGACTATACCAAAAAATATATTCAAAAGATGGAGACCTATGAGACTTTGCAAGTGGATCTTACGCGTCAACAGATTGCAGACCTTACTGGTTTACGCGTAGAAACGGTAATAAGAGCTTGCAAAGCTCTGGAAAAAATGGGCAAATTGAAAATTAGAAAGGGAAAAATATTTAGGTAAAATCAACCTGACTTAAGTCATAAAGTAAAAGGCTTTCCAAGTTTACCTTTCAGCTTTAATAAGTATTTAAAGTTGATATGGTAAAAGACATCAGTACTCGAGAAGATATTTCATTATTGGTTACTAGATTTTATTCTAAAGTAAGAGCTAATGAAGAAATAGGTTATTTTTTCAATGAAATGATAAAGGACTGGGGTGAACATCTTGAAAAACTGACCGATTTCTGGGAGAGCAATTTATTCTTTAAATCTAAATACAAAGGCAATCCAAAACTAGCTCATGAACGTGTTGATACTCATTTTGATGGAAGTATTGAGCAAAAACACTTCGGAATTTGGCTAAATCTTTGGTTTGAAACCATCGATGATAATTTTGAAGGTGAAAAAGCGGATAGAGCCAAGAATAACGCCAGAAACATGGCTTCGCATTTATTTATAACCATGTATATGGACAGAAACATATGTGCTTCAGATTAGTTTCTTGCTTATTTTTACTTATTTTGAAATATGAACAATACACCAATAAAACGTCATGACGCCTTGAAAAACTTAAGTAGAGAACATCATGATGGGCTTATTTTTGCCTTGCGTTTACAAAAAGGAGTAGCGAAAAAAGCTGAACTTCAAAAAATGGAAAACTATGCTTCCTGGTTTTGGAAACATCACTTGGTTCCGCATTTTGAATTGGAAGAAAAATACTTATTCTCCAAATTTGGTGATGAGCAGCTTCTCGTTCAAAAAGCAAAACAACAACACCGGGAATTGGAATCTTTGTTTGAAATTGAATCTAAATCTTATTCCGATTTCAAAATTATCTACGAATTGTTGCAAAAGCATATTCGTTTGGAAGAGCGGGAATTGTTTATGAAAATCCAAACTGAATTGGAGGCATCAAAATTGGCCGAATTTCAAGCCATACATAAATCTCAAAACAGCTGTGAAAATTGGCCAGATAAATTTTGGAAGTGATTTTTTTATGTTGAAGTTCTTAAGGACTTGATAAGCTTTATTGGATATTCTCTTATTCACCAACAACATCCTGAACCCGTTCAGATTTATCCTGCTTGGTCAACGTTAATCATACGATGCTGTCTTTTTTGGCTATCAAATCGTGAGGCACATTGGCTTCTAAGGCGATAAGGTCTCCTTTTGTCAGATTCTTAATTTCACCATCAACTCCGAAATCTATTTCGCCGTCATGGATTTCTACGACAATTGGAAAAGATGTTTTGTGTTCTTTCATCGTTGTGCCTTTGTGCATGGCAATTCTGATTTCCTTAGTAAAATCAGTTTCGAATAAAACAGTGATAAGTGGTTTTTCGTTATGGAATTCGAGGTGTTGAATTAAAGAGGCAGTTTTCATAGGTTTTATTATTTATAAACAATTAAAATTAAAAAAACTAGTCCTATTCAAATATGACTGAGGTCATGTCACAAAAATTGGACTAAAATTAACTATTGTAATTTTTAATATGCGGGGGAATAAAATCCAAGACCTTACAGATTCAATCAAATATTCACAAAAGGCTTGGGAGCAGTCATTGTATCTGTTTAGGAATCAGTTAATATTTCAAGTCAAACGCAATCCATTTTAAATCTTAGGATATCTTAATCTCCTTTGAATTTTAAAGAGTACATGTTAGATTTTTTCATAAAAAGTCAATAACTTAGTAAATGTCATTAAAGGTTAAGCTCAACTATAAACTATGGAATTTGTTGATTATTATAAAACTTTAGGCCTTACTAAAAAGGCTACTCAGAAGGAGATAAAAGCTGCTTATCGTAAGTTGGCTCGAAAATACCATCCAGACTTAAATCCCAACAATCAGGAAGCGGAAAACACGTTCAAACAAGTAAGCGAGGCGCATGAAGTACTGAGTGATCCTGAGAAAAGAAAAAAGTACGATGAGTTTGGTAAGGACTGGAAACATGCCGATGAATTTAAAGAAGCTCAGCGTCAACAGCAGCAAAGGCAACAGCAACAGACTTACGGCAATGCTGGTGGATATTCCAATCAGCAAGAATTTTCAGGAGATTTTTCAGACTTTTTTGAATCGATGTTTGGTGACCAAGGTAGAAGTAGCCAGGGAAGAACTAGACAAAACAAGTTCAGAGGACAGGATCTGAATGCTCATCTAGAACTCAACTTAAAAGATGTTTATACCACTCAAAAGCAGACCCTTACTGTCAACGGCAAAAAAATCCGACTAACTTTCCCTGCAGGCATTGAAGATGGCCAGGTTATAAAAATTAACGGGCATGGTGCTCCCGGAATCAACGGCGGTCCAAATGGGGATTTATACATAACCGTTTCGATCAATAACAACACAGACTTTAAACGAGATGGAAGTCATTTGTATACCACAGCAGATGTAGATCTTTACACTGCCTTGTTGGGTGGAGAAGTTTTGATAGATACTTTTGATGGTAAAGTCAAATTGAAAATTACACCAGAAACCCAATCCGGCACCAAAGTTAAATTGAAAGGGAAAGGCTTTCCTGTTTATAAAAAAGAGAATGAATTTGGTGATTTAATTGTAACCTACAACGTGAAATTACCAACCAATCTTTCAGAAAAAGAAAAGCAATTGATTAGCGAATTACAAAATATAAGACCTCATGGAAACAAATAAGTTAATACTTGTCGAACACTTCTGTTCGAACTGCGACATCAATTTTTCTTTTATCAACGCTCTAAATGAATATGGTGTGATTGAAATCGTTGTTGTGGATGATAAAAAATACATTTTAAACGAACAGCTAAAAACGCTCGAAAGAGCTATTCAGTTTCATTATGAACTAAATATTAATATTGAAGGTATTGATGTGATCCATAATTTATTACATCAAATTGATGATTTACACGAAGAATTGAGGATGACTAAAAGCAAGTTGAAGGCATATAAAATAGACGAATAAGTCAGAAAAGGTTCATAAGTCAGAAAAAGTTCACTTGGAAGACAAGGGAAATAAATGATAAAACGATTTTTCTAAAAGACTTTTAAGCTCCTAGTATGGATTAACATCTTCAATATTTAAAATTCGCAAGCGCACAATTAAATTAGACATGATTAAAATCAGCTAAGGGTAACCCAAGTAGCAAACCTTTCTATTGGTTTCGCCCTATTTTTGCAAAAAAAGAATTATGGATGTAGAAATTCTCTCTCGTATCCAATTTGCCTTCACTGTCGCTTTTCATTATATCTATCCGCCATTGAGTATTGGTATAGGATTGATTATGGTTGTTTTTGAAAGCATTTACATACGAACGAAAAACAAACAATATGAAGTATTAGCCAAATTCTGGACCAAGCTATTTGCCATCACCTTTGGGATAGGTGTTGTAACAGGAATTGTTATGGAATTTGAATTTGGAACTAACTGGGCCACTTACTCGCGATATGTTGGCGATATTTTCGGTAGTGCCCTTGCCGCCGAAGGTATTTTTGCTTTCGCTCTGGAAAGTAGCGCTTTAGGTATTTTGCTTTTCGGATGGAACAGAGTAAAACCATGGGTGCATTTAGTCGCCACCTGGGCCGTATTTTTAGGCTCTATGTTTTCTGCCGTTTGGATTGTCGTCGCCAATTCCTGGCAACAAACTCCAGCGGGTTATCACATTGTCGGCGAAGGCATGCAGGCCAGAGCGGAGATTGTTGATTTCTGGGCGATGGTGTTCAATCCGTCTTCAGTAGACCGATTAACGCACGTTTGGCTAGGCGCATTTTTGGCAGGAACATTCCTGATTCTTAGAGTTCACGCTTATTATATTTTAAAAGGCCGTTATGTTGAAATTTCTAAAAAGGCTTTCAAAATTACCTTAGTTGTTGCCGCTGTTTGTTCTCTGGCACAACTCGCTACAGGCCATAGTTCAGCTGAAGGGGTATCAGTCAACCAGCCCGCTAAATTAGCCACAATGGAAGGTCATTTTGATGCCGAAGCCCCAGCCGATTTGTATTTACTTGGCTGGGTAGATAAAGAAAATCAGGAAGTAACCGGTTTGAAAATCCCTGGAGGTTTGTCTTTTATGCTGCATCAGGATTTTGAAACTCCGGTAACAGGTCTTAATGCTTTTCCAGAAAGGGACCGGCCTTCGCAAGTTAATGCTGTATTTCAATTTTATCACATTATGGTAGCTATAGGAATGTTTCTTATCGCTATAAGTTTGTTCGCTTTGTTTCAATGGAAGCGGGGCAAATTATTTCAGAAGAAATGGTTGCTTTGGACTTTCGTTTTTACAGCTTTATTGCCACAAATAGCTAATCAATTCGGTTGGTTTACCGCAGAAATGGGAAGACAGCCATGGGTGGTTTATGGTTTATTACGAACCTCAGATGCGCTTTCCAAAAGTGTACAAGCCAATCAAGTACTGTTTTCTTTAATCTTATTCTTTATCGTTTACTTTATACTTTTTCTTCTTTTCATCTACCTTATGAATAAAGGTATCAAAAAGGGTCCATACGATGAACATGATTTTGAGGAAGGCTCATTGAATAAAGAGATAACTGAAGCAATAGCAAACGAAAAAAACTAATTCATATGGAAACGTTTTTAGGTTTAGATTACCCCACCTGGTGGTTTTTGGTAGTAGGAGGTTTATTTTCTGGATATGCTATCTTGGATGGCTTCGACTTTGGAGCAGGCGCCTGGCATATGTTTTTTAGGCAGAATTCGAGTAGGGAAACCGCTTTGAAGGCAATTGACCCTACCTGGCACGGAAATGAAGTCTGGCTGGTGATTGGTGGAGGAACCTTATTTGCAGGGTTTCCTGTATTTTATGGAACGCTTTTTTCTGCGATGTACACACCTTTCATCTTATTTTTATTGTTTATTATTTTTAGAGGGATCTCCATCAAATTCAGAAATATGGAGGATATGCTGTGGTGGCGACGCATGTGGGATTGGGGTTACTCCATTTCCAGCATTATGCTTGCTGTCTTGCTCGGTGTGGTTCTCGGTAATATCTTGAATGGCATGCCGCTGGATCAGAATTACGAATATACGGGCCGAGGCTTTTTTGAGTTTCTCAATCCATTCTCTATCCTTGTTGGCGTCACTAGTTTAGCTCTGTTTATGATGCACGGTGCCATTTATTTACTGTTAAAAACGGAGGGCAAATTATACACAAGAATTCAGCAGTTTTTGAAAATTGGCATTGCCTTTTTTATCATTTCCTATGTAGTAACGACTGTCTATGGATTCTTCAATCTTGAACATTTACTATTAGTTTTTAACGAGAATAAAGTGCTTTATGTAGTTCCATTTTTGGTATTTTTAAGCATAGCTAACGTTCCAAGACTTGCCAGTAAAAAGAAGTACGGTTGGGCATTTATTTTTACAAGTCTTACCATTGCACTATTACTAGTAATTGTAGCTTTTGAATTATACCCTCGTTTATTATTATCCAATTCAGAAATTGAAAACAGTATTACTATCTACAACGCCGCTGCTTCCACTAAAACTCTCAAAATCATGATGGGATTTGTCGCTATTGGTGGACCTTTAGTCATTATGTATAGCTATTTTGTTTACAAAACATTCTGGGGAAAAGTCAAAACAGATGCAGAAGGCTATTAAATAAATGAGTAGGTCTGAGTTACTTTTTTAATGATTAAGTTAAGTTTTAGGAAGGAGCTATTCCCGCTATCTATTTCAAGTCCGTCCCCAAAGCTTTGGGGCGGGCTTTCTATTACTATCGGGGCTAGGCTAGGGTTAAGTTCGATATTAAAAAATACAATTTAAGAAGTAAAGATTTCATAATATCGAATAAAGAATACTGAATAATAAATATGTAAGCTATTTTTTAAATTTCGTCTACCGTCTACCGTCTACCGTCTACCGTCTACCGATTTAAGATTCAGTGACAGAATAAACCAGTTCATTTCTGTATTGAGTGGGGGTGCGACTTGTAAAAGCTTTGAACTTTTTATTGAAATGGCTAAAATTATTAAAACCACTTTCGTAACAAATATCCAGAATACTCACTTGTTTTTCGTGAAGCATTTTAGCTGCATGAGTTAACCGGTAATCATTGACGAATTCTATAAAGGTTTTTCCTGTGATTTTCTTGAAATATCTACAAAATGCAGGTTTTGTCATATTCACCAGTTCTGAAATTTCATCTAAGCTAATGGTTCTTTTGAACTCTTCTCTTACAAAATTGAAAATTAAATTGATGCGTTGGTTGTCCTCTATTCTGGTTTCAAGCATATAGCCCTCTGCATTTAATAAGGTGTAGTTTTTTGCTTCAGACAATTCTTTTAAAATATATATTAGTCCAAGTAATCGCGAAAGTGGAGGTTGTTCGTTAAGATTTTCAATTAATGCCCCAATTCTTCGCTTATCTTCACCATGGAAGACGATTCCATTTTGGGCACGTTGTAATAAATTTTTAACCTGATGAAATTCTGGCAATTCAAAAAAAGTATCTCCGAGGAATGTAGGCAACATCTGTATAACGGTTTCTCTTTGATGTTTTTCCAGCGTATCTGTAAATCCGCAATGCGGAAGATTAGATCCAATTAAAATTAAATTTCCATTTCTGTAAAATGAAGAATGACTTCCCACTAGACGTTTACCCGAACCTTCGTTGATATACACCAACTCAATCTCTGGATGATAATGCCAGAACGTATCATTTTTATTTTGATGATCAACATTGAAATGTTTGTAGGTAAAAGAAGTGCCAAATCCGGCTTCAAGTTTTTCTAATATGGGTTTAGTTTTTTTACTCATGTTTTTGATTAGAAATAAATCAAAATCAATTTACATTTTTTTGAAAAAACGACACCACTAAATGTGCAATATAATTTGAATTGACGACTGCTATGATCAATTAGGGTTAATATAGCACATATATGTGTTTATTTTGAATTTATTCCAGCCGTTTATGCTATATATATTTGTAGTGTATTGTTTAAGGATATTATTTATTAACATAAAAAAGAAAATTATGAACACTATTTTTAAAATAAGCTTATCATTTATATTATTAATTGTGAGTTTTAGTGTAACTGCAGCGAGACAATTTGAAGTAAAGGTAAACTCAGAAAATGTGTTGGAAATTCAGATTACTGGAAATGATGATGATAATAAACTTAGTTTTATTGATGCAGAAGGAAAACTTTTATTTGTAGATACAGAGTTGTCTCAACCTTACCTTAAGAAAATAAGTTTGAAAACACTTCCAAAAGGCACTTATACAATTAGTTTGGAAAACTCAAACCTCATTACATACAAATCAGTGTTGAAAACCAGTAAAGGAATACAAGTTGAAGATTATGGTGTTGTTTTCAAGCCAAAATTTAAGGTGATGAATACCAACAAAAGAAAGGTAAGAGTTTCGTTTACAAATCCAACTAAGGATTTTACTCAAATGAAAATATACGATGCTAAAGGGCATCTTATCATGAACGTTAAAGGTAAAGACTTAGTCTTTAAAAAGACTTTAGATTTTTCTGAGGCGCCAGCAGGAGAGTATTCTGTGGCGATTAATAGCAGAGGAAACAGTTATATGGAAAAACTTTACATTAAATAAATAATTAAGTTTTTTGTATTAATCCCTTGTAAACTTGGTTTGCAAGGGATTTTTTATGCTCTGGCATTATTATTGGTTTTGTTGAAAAAGCTAGCAGATAGACGAATTCGTTTTTGACCCTAAAGCATATAAGTTTTTATACTTATAACGCTTTCGACTATTCACACACAAAAAAACGAAGAATGAAACCAAAAAAGTATTCCAATAAAAATCTGAATCAAAAGAAAACTCTGTTTTTTCAAATTGGTTTAGTAGTAGCACTTAGTATGATATTGATTTTAGTAGAATGGAAAACAGAGGCAAAATTAACATCAGATCACAAAGTTGTTTCTCATGTCATGCTTGAGGAGGAAGAAATACCCGTTGTTAATATTCCAAAACAACAGCCTGAACGAATCCCAGAGCCTAAAATAGATTCTAATGATTTCATCATTGATGAAGAATTACCAGAAAATCAAGAGGTTATTCCGGAAGCAGAGAAAATAGATTCGGATGTGCCATCTTTAGAAATTGATGAATTAGAAAAAATAGAAGATGAGCCGATCACAGAAATAGGCTTTGAGTTTATAGAAGACGTTCCCATTTTCCCAGGCTGTGAACAACACTCAGACAACAAACAGAGAAAATCATGTATGAGTGAGCAAATTAGAAAGTTTATCAACAAGGAGTTTAATTCAGGTTTGGCTTCCGAGTTAGGCTTGCAAGGAATCAACCGCATTTACACATCTTTCAAAATTAAGGCAAATGGTGAAGTTGAATTTTTAAATGCAAGAGCTCCACATCCCAAATTGAAAGAAGAAAGTCAGCGAGTTATAGAAAAACTTCCTCGAATGCAACCAGGGAAACAACGTGGACATCCAGTCGATGTTATCTTTGCTTTGCCTATTACATTCAAAGTTTCTGATTAACCATAAAAAAACCCTCTAAAACTTATATTTAGAGGGTTTTCCATATCAAATAGTTTGATAATATTTTAAATATCGTCGAAGCTTATGTTTGTGAAGGCAGTCGCACTAGTTTTTGCTTCATGCTCTTCGTTTTTTGTAGAGTCATTTGTCTCTATTTCTGATGGCTTCGTAAAATCTTTCTGATGTCTGTCGCTTATTACTTCTTCGCCCTTTTTGTCAATGATGAAATTGGTAGTTTCATCCAGAGCTTCTTTAAAGTTTTCAAAATCTTCTTTGTATAGGTAAATTTTATGCTTTCTGTAAAAGAAAGAGCCGTCTTCATTTGTGAATTTTTTACTTTCTGTAATCGTTAGATAATAATCGTCTGCTTTTGTAGACCTGACATCAAAAAAGTAAGTCCTCCTACCAGCTCTTATCACTTTTGAAAAAATGTCTTCATTCTTCATCGACCCTTGTTCACTCATAATACTTTTGTTAAATAAGATTAATATAACGTTTGTTCAAAAGTCTTAAAAAAAATCAAAAACGCAAATTTATTTTCAACTTTCTTTTTCTGAAAGTTGTTTGTTATACAAATCTTTATAGTAACCGTTTTGAGCGATTAACTCTGAATGTGTTCCTTCCTCAAGGATTTCACCATCATCAAGAACAATGATGTGGTTTGCATTTTTGGCTGAAGATGCACGGTGACTCACAACAACTGAAGTCTTATTGTTCGAGATTTTGTTGAGTTTGTTGAAAATTTCTTCTTCCGTTTCTGTATCTACTGCAGATAAACAATCATCAAACAATACAATCTGAGGATCTTTTATAATTGCTCTTGCGATAGACACTCTTTGTTTTTGACCTCCCGAGAGGGTAATTCCGCGTTCTCCAAGAATAGTATCATATCCTTTACTGAACTCAATTATATTACTGTGAACCGCAGCGTTTTTAGCAGCATTGATAATGTCTTCTTCGGTAGCATCTGCTTTTCCGAATTTAATGTTATCACGTATCGAACTACTGAATAGGAAAGCATCCTGTGGCACATATCCCAGTTGCTGTCTTAAGTTATCCAAATTAAAACTTTCAATGGGTTTTCCATCTATTAATATCTCGCCTTCATCTACATCATATAATCGGCCTATTAATTCTAAAATCGTTGATTTACCAGAACCAGTTTTACCCATAATAGCCAGGGTTTCACCTTTTTTTACTTTAAAGGACACATTTTTTAAAGCAACAATATTGGTGTCTTCATAAGTAAAACTAACGTTCCTGAACTCGATTTCACCCTTAATAGATTCAGAATAATTTGTAGAATTATTTTTAACATTGGGAACTTCACTTAAAAATTCATTGATACGTTCTTGAGAAGCTTCAGCTCTTTGCACCATAGAGGTGATCCATCCTACAGAAGCGACAGGCCAGGTAAGCATATTTACATAAAGTAAAAATTCTACTATAACCCCTACGTTTTCAATTTTTCCATCGATGTATTGCATTCCGCCAAAATAGATCACAAACAGATTACTAAAGCCAATAAGTAAAATCATAAGCGGAAAAAAGAAAGCTTCAACTTTCGCCAGATTGACATTTTTATCCTTGCTTTCGTGAGATAGTTTTTCAAAATCTGTATTAAATTTCTTTAAAATTCCGTAAGATTTAATAACCGCAATGCCACTAAAGCTTTCCTGAGTATAGGTATTAAGGTAAGATAAAAATCGCTGGATCTCCGCACTTCTCTTATTAATAGCTACACTTAATTTGTAAATAGCAAAGGATAAAATAGGGAAGGGCACCAATGTGTACAAGGTAAGAGTTGGAGCTGCCTGAATCATAAAATAGATCACTACTACAAAAAGAGTAAGTGTTTGCACTCCATACATAAGAGCCGGACCAACATACATTCTTACTTTTGAAACATCTTCAGAAATCCTGTTCATCAAATCTCCCGTCCGGTTTCGTTTGTAAAAATCTAAAGATAGGTTTTGGTATTGTGTGTAGATTTCATTTTTTAAATCATATTCAATATATCTGGAGACGACTATAAAAGTTTGGCGCATCAAGAATGTAAGGATTGCAGAAGCTAAAGCAGCACCAATAATAAGACCTATATTGATAAGTAACTCTTCTTTAACTTCGGCAACACTGGCTTCATTACCATTTACATAATCCTCTATAGCGTTTGTAGAATTCCTAATAAGTTGAGGTGTAAAAACAGCAAAAACACGTGCACCGATGGTTATAATAAAGCCAAGAAGCAATCTGCCTCTGTATTTAAACAAATATTTATTTAGACTTTGTAGGGCCTTCATCCACATTTTACTTTGAGGATGCAAATGTAATCAAAAGACTGTATTGCCCTTTGTAATAACAAAAGTTTAAAGGTCTATTCATCAGTGGGATTTATAGTATTTCATTTTGTTTCTAAAAAAACCAAAATAGGGTTCAAACTCTTCTTTTAAATATTATTTTTGCGCTAAAATTCTAGAACTTACAGATGTTAACAAGAAGACATATTCGTGCCAAAGTAATGCAATCTCTTTATGCGTTCCATCAGGGAAGTAAAGACTCTATGCAAACTGAAGAGAAATTTTTGAAAAAGAGCACAGAAGACATGTACAATCTTTTCCTGCTCAATTTAGAACTCTTGGTTAGCATAAGAAGTCAGGCTGAAGACTATTACAATATTGTAAAAAAGAAGTTTCTTGCTACTCAGGAAGAGAAAAATCCTAATACAAAATTCATCAACAACCAGCTTCTGCAGAGAATAACCAGTAGTCATGCATTAAGCGAACTTATTGAAGGTAGAAAATTAAACCACTGGTCTAAAGATGATGAGTATCCGAAATTAGTTTGGAATAAAATTCTGGAGTCAGATCTTTATGCAGATTATATTTTTACAGAAACGACAAGCTTCAAGGAAGACAAAGATTTCATTGTAAGCATATTCAAAGAAATTATAGCACCCAACGATGATTTGTATGATTATTACGAAGATCATAATTTGACGTGGATAGATGATTTTCCTATTGTAAATACAACTTTCTTAAAATTCCTCCAGAAACAAAAAGAAGCAGACGAGTCACTATCAATTCCTCGTTTGTATAAAAATGCAGAGGATGAAAATTTTGCTCGGGAGCTTTTTACAAAAACACTTCTTGCAGATGAGCAGTTTTCTGAAATTACTAAAAACAAAACCCCCAACTGGGATCAGGATAGAATAGCAGAAATTGACAGTATTCTCATGAAAATGGCTTTATGTGAATTTATGAAATTCCCTTCCATTCCTATAAGGGTAACTATTAATGAATACCTTGAACTTGCTAAAGAATATAGCACTCCGAAAAGCAGCACATTCATAAACGGGGTTTTGGATACAGTGTCCAAGGAATATCAAACCAATGGTAAAATTAATAAAGTAGGTAGAGGCTTAATGTAATTGCCTAATTTGTCATATTTTTGTAAAAATTTAAATTTAATACTCATGAAAAAATTAATGTTTGCACTAGTTGCCTTAGCAACATTGTCGTTTACAGCTTGTAAAGAAGATGCTTCAGCAAAAGTTGATGAATCCAAGAAAGAAATTGCTGAAGAACGTGATTCTAAAACTCAAGCTTATCCAGTGATGGAGTTTGAAGAGCAGGAATTTGATTTTGGTACAGTAGAAGAAGGAGAAGTTGTAGAACACACTTTTGTTTTTACAAATACGGGAGATGCACCTCTTATAGTGTCTAATGCAGTTGCTACATGTGGATGTACAGTTCCAACATGGACAAAAGAAGCTATCGCTCCAGGTGACAAAGGGGAGATGCTAGTCAAATTCAATACAAGAGGAAAGCCTAATCAACAAATGAAGGCTGTAAGAATTACAGCTAATACACAATCTGGAAGGGAAACGCTTAGAATAAAGGCTTTCGTTAACCCGCAGAACAGCAACGCTGGTTCACCAGTAAAATAACTTTTATGGATCAAATAGGAAGTTTATTACCTCTAGTTTTAATTTTTGTAGTGCTTTATTTTTTTATGATAAGGCCTCAAATGAAGAAACAGAAGAAAGAAAAAAGTTTTATAGAATCCATCAAGCGTGGAGATAAAATTATTACCAAAAGTGGGTTGCATGGAAAAGTAGCTGATATCAGTGAAAAGTTAGACGCTGTGATACTTGAAACAGGATCTGGGAAAATGACTTTTGATAAGTCTGCTTTATCCTACGAGCTTACTCAAAAAATAAATGCTCCTGTAAAGGAAAAGAAAGAAGAAAAGAAATAATTTTCTTGGGAATTAAGTGATTATAAAGCTATCGGAAACGATAGCTTTTTTGTTTAAATTTGGTATCAAAATAAAAAATAATGTCTTTAACTCCTTCTAAAATGTTGAAGCTTGGTACACAAGCTCCAAATTTTGAACTTCCAGACAGCATTTCTCGTTCCCTTCTTTCTTTAGAAAAACTTCGAGGAGAAAAAGGAACAATTATCATGTTCATCTGTAACCATTGTCCTTATGTAAAACACGTCAACGATGAGGTCGTTAGGTTAGCAAACGATTATAGAATTTTAGGATTTAGTTTTGTAGCGATTTCAAGTAATGACGTAAAGGCTTATCCACAAGATCATCCAGACCAAATGTTTAAAACGGCAAGGCAGCTCAATTATCCATTTCCTTATCTTTATGATGAAAGTCAAGAGGTGGCAAGAGCATATAACGCCGCCTGCACTCCAGATTTTTATGTGTTTGATGAAAGTCTGAAATTAGTCTATAGAGGTCAGCTTGATGACTCTAGGCCAAAAAATGGAATCCCAACTTCTGGGAGAAGTATAAGGGAAGCTCTAGATGCACTTTTAAACAATAGACCAGTGCCTGAGCACCAAAAACCAAGTATGGGCTGTAATATCAAATGGAGAAGTTATTAACATAAGGCGCACTGATTCTTAAATAAGATTAATTAATATATTATTAAGTTGTATATCCCACGACAAAACCTAATTTTGTATAAAACATTATAATTATGACACTAGAAGTAACAGATAAAGATTTTCAAGAGAAAGTATTACAAAGCGATAAGCCGGTTTTGGTTGATTTTTGGGCAGCTTGGTGTGGACCATGTAGAATGGTAGGTCCAATTATAGATGAACTAAGTTCCGAATATGAAGGAAAAGCAGTAGTTGCGAAGATGGATGTTGATCAAAACCAAGAATTTGCTGCAAAATATGGTGTAAGAAATATACCAACAGTTCTCTTATTTAAGGATGGAGAAATGGTAAATCGTCAAGTAGGAGTTGCACAAAAACATACTTACAAAGAAGCTATTGAAAACCTATTGTAATTTTCAATAAGGTTATATAATTTAAAGGCTTGGTAAATTTACCAAGCCTTTTTTATTTCTGATAACTATGGACCTTAAAAATTCTCTTCGAGAGTCAAACATTGCCAATCTTCCTCTATTAGCTTCTCAAGTTGTTGAGGGTTTCATTTCTGGTATTCACAAAAGTCCGTTTCATGGATATTCTGCTGAGTTTGCTGAGCATAAGCTTTATAATACAGGAGAAAGTACCAGACATATAGATTGGAAGCTGTATGGTAAGACCGATAAGCTCTACACCAAGAAATTCGAAGAAGAGACCAACCTTAGATGTCATTTCATTCTAGATCAATCGGCTTCCATGTATTATCCAGAAGTTTCATCTCCATCTATATCCAGTCTGGATAAGCTAAGCTTTTCTGCGCTATCGATAGCAGCTATCATGCAACTGCTCAATCGGCAGAGAGACGCAGTAGGCTTGTCTATTTATGATGAAGAGCTAAGGTTTCAGGCAACAGAAAAGGGGAGTGGCCTGCACTACAATATGATCTATAATGAGCTTGAAAAAAGTATTAATACACAGCAGCAAAACACAAAAACCAATACTTATCAATTTCTCCATGAAATTGCAGAAAAACTTAAACGGCGTTCGCTTGTTTTTTTATTTACAGATTTATTTCAGGCAGATTTATCCAGAGGAGATTTATTTGAAGCACTGAGGCATCTTAAGTACAATAAACACCAAGTGATCCTATTTCACACTTTAGATCATAAAACAGAAGTCAATTTTGAATTTGATGAAGCTCCAAAGCGGTTTTTTGATCTTGAAACTGGATCTAAAATAGATTTGCATACGCAGCAAATCCAAAAAGAATATGTAGAAAAGATGTCAGAATTTATTCAGGAAGTAAAGCTGACTTGTGCAAAATATAGAATCAGATACGTTGAAGCAGATATTCGAAAAGATTTTGAAAAAATTTTATCGACTTATTTAGTTGAAAAACAGAAGCTAAAGTCTTAGCATCAAATTTTGCCTAATTATTTTGTCAAAACATGTTTGTGTAATCAAAAATTGGGTTTATATTTGCACTCGCAATTAAGCAACGGTCTGGTAGTTCAGTTGGTTAGAATACCTGCCTGTCACGCAGGGGGTCGCGAGTTCGAGTCTCGTCCAGACCGCTTTTTTTGAAGAAGTTGTGTTGTGAATGTGTAAAAGCATTCTTAGGTTTAGAAAATTAAACCGCTAGAAGTCTTTCCCAACAGGAAGGGCTTTTTTATTTTGAACATTTTTTTTACCCTACAATATGGTCTGCGGCATATACCGCGGGAAGGAGGTGAGGCTTTATTCTTGCTTTAAAACCAAGCGATTCTACATAACCTACAGCAGCAGTGACCAATTTATTCGATTTGTATTTAGGATTTTCGTTATAATCCAGGTCAATTGTATCGATTTCTATATTGTGTTCCCGCAAATACAAAGCGGTTTCCACAGAGCGCTCCGCCTCACCCCAAAGCCTTGTCCACATATCAGTAATCATTGGAACGACCTCTTTCCTATAGATGACATGGCAACCCGTTGAAGCCACATTAAAAACTAAAGTCGTTGCATAGGTAGTTTGTAAACGATTTTGGCTATCACAGCCAAGAAAAAGCTCAATTTTTTCATTTTTATACTTGGAAAAGTATGCCTGCACATAGTCAGCAACATCAAAAACACGCTCGTCAGTCAATTTTTTAAAATGCATTTTTATGAGTTTAAATCTTATATGAATATCCATTCAATTCCTCAAATAGCTTTTAAATCGCAGTGTTTTTTTATTTAGTTTATGAGTTAATCAATGCGATCTCACCAGCTATTAAATGTTGTGTATTTTCTATTTTTAATTTCTTATGATTTTGACACCGTTCACTTCATCAGTCACAATACATTGCTTAATGCTTTTCGTTGATGTAAAGTCTTCAGCTTTGATAGAAGATCAACTAAAGTTATTATCGATCAATTAAAGTTTTAAAATATATTTTCTGAAATTAAAATCACACTCAAATGTGCTTGCCCAAAACTTTAATCAATTCACTTATATCATGGTTATCGTTATAAACATGAGGCGAAATTCTGATGTAATCCTCTCTGGTGGAAACATGAATCTTATGAGCCTTGAAGTCTTCTTTTAGTTGGGAAGTCTTAAGTTTGGGCGGCAGGTACATGCCATATAAATGTGAACTAACCCTAGCATCTTCGTCCTTTTCTAGATCTTTTTCTTTCAGAAAGTCTCTTAAAGGCTTAAGCAAGTCAAAACAATAGGTTTGAATACTTTCAACACCCCAATCGAGAATCTGCTCCAATGCGGACTTTAGCATCGGCAAGGCAATAAAATTACTAAACTCACCAACATTATAGCGCATGGCACCCTCTCCATATTCTCTGGGATAAGCCGTGAGTTTTCTAAAATCATAACTGCCTTTCCTGGTCATCCATGAATGTTCTATAGGTTCACCATCATTATATTTTTCACTGTAATAAGCCAAACCAGAGGAGTAGGGACCCAAAAGCCATTTGTAGGTCGCACAAATTAAGGCATCAATTTTAAACTCCTGAACATCCAGGGGCAGCGCTCCTACAGATTGCGATCCGTCAACTATAAAATAAGTATTAGTCTGGCGACACTTTTCTCCAATGGCTTTCAAATCGAACTTTAGACCTTCCATCCAGTGAATAGCAGACATAACGACCACGGCAGTATCCTCATTGATATGTTCTAGAATATCTTCTGTCCATTTTTGAGTTCTTCCTACAATGGATTTAGGGGGATCTATAATTTTAAGTTCAGCATTTTTCTTTTCGCAGAATTTTCTCAAAGCCAAATGATCACTCGGAAACTCTTTACTCACCGTGATCGCATGCTGACCTTTCTTGATTGGGACGTTTTGAATAGCATTCATCAATCCGTAAGAAGCTGATGGAATTAGAGCAATTTGGGAAGCTGAGCTATTGATTAATTTTCCAAAAAGCATTTTAACCTCTTCAGCAGGTTCAAAGAAATCATGTTCTTTGATGGAAGTTGGATCAGATTTTCTCAAGATTCCCTTAATTCCTGCCTGTTCGACAGATTTAAGGTTTGGAGACATGTATGCTCCATTTAAGTAATGCAAGTCTTTAGGCAGATCAAAAAGATGTTTCTGGTTTTTCATGTTTGTTTCTTTTTTAGGAAAACTCAAAATACATAAGAACAGTTAAGCTTAATTATATTTCGTATTATAAACTTCATCATAAATATTTACAAACTGAGATTTAGCTAATTCAAATTTTATGAATAATTTCAACTCCTAACTTATTTTAAACTTACGATGAAATTTTTACTCACTTTTATAAGTCTTCTACTTTTTTGTTCAAATCTTGTATCAGCTCAGTATTATCCAAATCAAGACTGGGAACGGAAGTCGGCTAAAGAACTAGGATTAAATCCTGTTTTGTTAGATAGCGCTGTAACAACAGCTTCTGAATATGAAAACTCAGTTAATAAAGATTTGAGAATAGCCATCATAAAGGCTTTTTCCAGAGAACCTGATTTTGAAATTTTAGGCAAAACCAAAGAAAGGGGTGGTACAGCAGGTTTGATTATTAAGGATGGATATATCGTTGCGGAGTGGGGAGATGTTGAGCGTGTGGATATGACCTTTAGCGTCGCCAAAAGTTATTTGTCAACTGTAGCAGGATTAGCTTTGGATCGTAAGTTAATTCGTAATGTAAATGATAAAGCTCGAGATTATATTTGGGATGGTACTTTTGAAGGCGAACACAATCAAAAGATTACTTGGGATCATTTATTGACTCAATCTTCAGACTGGTCCGGACAACAATTTGGACTTTATGATTGGGCCGACCGACCTCCTAAAGAAGGTTCTGCTGACGATTGGAGAGCTCGGCAATTGTATGAACCCGGAACGCATTACAAGTACAACGACGTCAGAGTTAATGTTCTGGCTTACTCGCTTTTACAGGTTTGGAGAAAACCATTACCTCAGGTCTTGAAAGAGGAAATTATGGATCCGATTGGTGCTTCCACCACCTGGAGATGGCTGGGCTATCCTAATTCTTACGTTAATGTGGATGGTTTGCAAATGCAGTCGGTGAGTGGTGGCGGACATTTTGGAGGTGGGATCTTTATCAATACTCTGGATCATGCCAGGTTTGGTTTACTGTTTTTAAGAAATGGAAAATGGAAAAACCAGCAGTTGATTTCAGAAAACTGGGTAAAAAGCGTTCAAAAGTCTTCTCGGGCAAAACCAGATTACGGATATCTGTGGTGGAACAACAGTCAAGGAAGCTGGGAAGGCGTTTCTAAAGAGGTTTATTATGCTGCAGGTTTTGGTGGTAACTATATCGTCATCGATGAGGAAAATGACTTAATAGTCGTAACCCGCTGGATCGATAATTCAAAAATTGATGATGTGATGAGGTTATTGCAGCAAGCGTCTAACTAATTCGTTAAGCAGTGAGATTTACCAAAATGCTTTAATTGTGTTAATGCTTTATTTGTAGAATTACTTAAATTTTAAAAAGATCAAATGACTGGTATGGAATTTTTAAAAGAAGAACATTGGCTATTTAAATGCATTTATTTAATTGGGCTGGCATCACTTAGTATCCATTTTTATTACTCATTCTTTCTTCCTGAAGAATCCTCTAAACCTTTCACTTTTATAGGATTTTCAATTTATAGTTTATTTTTCTTTAGGATGTTTTGGGTTACACATAAAAAGAAATATTAAACTTCATTAACCTAATTAATTTCAACTACCAATGACTACAGTCCAGGGACGAACTTCCCATTCGGTTATCAGTCCGTTTTTGACATAGGGATCTTTGTTGGCAAATTCCTCTGCTTTTTCTGTGCTATCTCCTTTGAAGATAAATGCACCACCGGTAGCAGGATCATCAAGTGCTCCTGCCATGAGTAAATCCCCTTGACTGTAAAATGACTCTATCAGTTTTAAATGTTCCTCTCTGTAGGGTGCTCGCTTTTCAATATAATTTTCAACAGCTTTGTAAAATAGGATATAGTGCATAAGAGTTTTTTAAAGTTTGGTATACTTGCAATCCAAAAGTTATTAACTAAAGTACAATAAAAACTCATCTTGTCTGCCTTAATAAAGTGAGAGATGCATTTTCCTTTTTATTAAAATATTAGGAGGAACTGAAAACGAAAAAAATTTAAGGGCTTCTGAATAGTCTATAGATAATTTTGGAGACAAACATTGAATTATATAGAATAAACTTATGAATAAGATTAAATACGCAATCGAGAATAATTTTTTATTATTTGTTATCGTCCTCGCTGTGGTTGGCATGTCATTTTTAGGATGTGATGAATCTGTTGACAAATCATTCAAAATTCAATTTGATAGTACTAAAACTGTTTCGGGAGAAAAATTTGCATTAAAAGATATAAATCCTGAATTAGAGACAAACTGGAGCGATTATAATTTTGTTTTACTTGAAATGATGATTAGTACTCCGCAGCGATTTCAGGTCGGCTTTACTACAGATTCTGGATACAACGATCTTCGAGTTATGAGTTATGCTCCCGGTGGCTGGATTAAACAGGCGATTCCATTACGTTTTTACAGGCAACTTCCCGATGCAGCAAATGATATTGCCGGAACCATGAATAAGCCACGCTATACCGGTTGGTTTAATTTAGGTGGAGACCGTGTACCTCTCAAAGGGGTAGATTCTATTGGAATCAGGATGCACGCTCCAATTGGAAACCCGTCATTTGAGTTGCGGTCCATAAGTTTACACAAAGAAGATCCTGGTGATGAATATCTTGGTGAAACACCTATTGTAGACGAATTTGGTCAGTCCAATCTATTGCACTTTGATGAGAAAATCAAATCTCTAGAACAGTTAGAAACTGCCTGGAAAACTGAAGAAGAGAGCTTAAGTGAAAAAGAGAATTTTAATTATTCCAAATATGGCGGCTACCTGAATGCAAAAGTAGAAGGCACAGGTTTTTTTAGAACACAAAAGGTAGATGGAAAGTGGTGGTTTGTCGATCCGGAAGGTTATCAGTTTTTGTCTCTTGGTGTAGATTGTGTAGCCCCAGGAAATGGAGGTCAGGTGAATAGACTGGATAAGCGTGACCGTTCTGGTTTCATAAAGAAACTACCTCCGGAAGGTATGGGTTACGATCCGAAAACCCCTAATACAGTTTCCTTTGGAACCTGGAACTTGCATCGTCGCTTTGGAGATGAATATCCTATCAAATCCCGAGAAATGATCATTAAGAGAATGTCTAACTGGGGACTTAATACCATAGCTAACTGGAGCAGCAAGGAGGTGATAGATATGAATCAAAAACCATTTATGCTACAACTTTCTGGCCTTGGTATAAACGAAGGGGTAATGGGACTTGTAGATGTCTATGCATCGGACTTTCAAATCAAAACCGAAGAGGCTGTTAAGAAGACAGTTTCTCCATACATGGATAACAAATGGTTGATAGGCTATTTTACCGGAAACGAGCCCTCATGGCTAGGTCAGGAATCGAGATTATGTGACTTGATTCTAGCCGAAAATGATGATAAGCCTATTAAGCAAGCTTTGATAAACCATCTAGCTGAAGGGGATACCCCAGAAAGGCGTAAGGCCTTTATCTTTGACACGTTTAAAATATTTCTCCAAACCGTGGAAGCTTCGGTAAGAAAATACGATCCCAATCACCTCACTTTAGGAATACGATTTGGAGAAGTTCCGGAGAACGAGATTCTAAACATGTGTAAAGACGTTTTCGATGTGTTTAGTTTTAATGCCTATGAAGTTGTTCCTCCAGTAGAAACGATGGATAGAATTAGTGAAGTGATAGATTTACCCATGCTTATAGGGGAATATCACACAGGAAATGTCAATAGAGGAATGGCTCAGGCTTTGGTACAAGTCAAAAATCAAGAGGAGCGCGGTGTTGCTTACAGACATTATACTGAACAAGCTTTTAGTCATCCTGGCTTAATCGGTGTTGGGTATTTTCAATGGGCTGATCAGGATTTAACCGGAAGAAGCTACGATGGTGAAAATTATAATTGCGGAATCATAGATGTAACCGATCGTCCTTATCCACATATGGTTGAAGCGATTAAAAAAACAGCAAAGCGATTGTATGACGTACATACAGAAAAATTAAACCCCTACGATCAAAAACCTTTAGGCGCTACCGGGTATGAACTTATTCCCGATCTTTGGAATGAATAAGGAATGAAATGATATGAGCATCAACTCTATTAAATCCCTTGAATAAGACTCCAAATTTACCAATAGAAATTTTAAAATCTTTTTTCTAAAAATGGTGGGTAATTGTATTGATTTTAAAGTTATTTATTACAAATACAGATAGTCTCATTAAACTAGCTTGCTAAATTTTTTAACATCCAGACCTTTATAAAAGGCATCCATATGAGACATATGTTCAGGTTAAAAAAACAGAAGTTGGCTTTATCGTTTTTATGTAATTAATGACTCCTATTTTTAAGGGGGGCGAGTAATAGATAAAAAATCCATGCAAACCATGAAATAAAAATTACTGCAAGTATCCAAGCAAATTTTTCACTTCCTGAGGTTTTACTTGAAAATAGGATTGATATTATTGGCAATAACCATATAAATCCGACAGCCAATATTAGTAACAATATAAATATTGATGAATTATCCATTTATATTCTTTTTTATTTTTACGTTTCTAAAATACACAAAACTAATGATCTTCCATGTCATCGGTTTTATTGACTTATAAACGTTGATTATTCCTTAGTAAAAAGATAGCTCCATTTATTTCCTTACAGAAAAAGTATGTATCTCTAATTTCAGATTTGCAGCGTTGAAAAAGAGATTCTTATTATTTCATTTTTTTAGCGTAATAGTTTAATTTGGTAAAATACCATTCACCAATAGGCCACTAACAAAACCTCCTTAGAAAAATTCTAAAATCCTGATATATAATTTTATCGTTTTACTAGAATTCAGGAATAAGCCCCATGCTAATAAACAGGAGTAATGTAATGGTGAAGTGAACAGTAATTTTATAGAGTTTAGTAGTTGTTTTATCTAATAAGCCAGATAGATAAAAATATCCATCCAGTTTTTGGCTGTTTCAAAATAGAAGTCAGTAGTGGATTACTTATTAATTCTGTTGATAAATTCTATTTCCTGAGACCATTTTAGTGATAAAGTTATTGATTATGTTTTCACTATCATCCTATGAACAACCAACTTTGCAATTGTTTTTTAAACTATCATTCATAGTATCAGAAGGATTAAATCTGAACTAATTTTCAATAGCCTTATTTAATTTCATCTTTTTTATGGCTGTTTCAGTTGTGATTTATTTCATGTGTTTTATATTTTTAATTTTTATCATGACAAGAATAATCTCTACATTCAAAATTGAACGATTATGTGTCATCGCAAAAAAAAGCAGTTGTAAGTGCTACTTCAGTTTATAACCTTCTTTATTAAAAGTAAAGTTTTGTTGAAGATTTAATTAGTAAGTTTAAACAAATCAATAATTAATGAATTTCAATAGCTTTATTAACTGATCAATAAGTATGAAAGAAAAAGAAATAAGGACATTGTTTTCAAGAGACCACAATGCGGTATACCCAAAGCTAGGTGTTTTCTTGGGTGGTGTTTCACCTCCTGATGGTGAGATGAAAACAGGTTGGAGGCGTAAAATCATATCAGTATTACAACAAGATGAACGCTTAGATCCAAGCATGCTACTTGTATCACCCGAGCCGAAAAGCGGATACTGGGAAGAGCTGGAGGGTGCTGGCGCTAAAGTTACTGATAAGGACTTAGAAGTAATCAGAGATCCTCAAATGCTCTGGGAACATCACTACTTAAAGCGTTGTGATATCACCACCTTTTGGCTGCCTGCTTATTGGACCAAAGAAAAATCAGAGGTGTTTGCGCCCAATATTGGCCCTTCAAGTAGGTGGGAATTCGGCTATTTCCTGCAGGAATATCTAAAAGACAGGCGAAACAAAGATTTTATTGTAGGCAGCCCCGAAGATGCTCAGGGTGTTGATTGGGCCCGAGAAATTTCTCAAATGCATGGCATTAAATGGCATACCTTAAGAAAAGAGGATAAACCAAAACTAGTTGCTGATTCGTTCATTGAAGAAATAGCTGATACGCTGATTAAAAATAAAAGAGAATTATTCTAATTAATTTTAATATACTTTCTCAAATCAGAGTTTAGGATCTCTTTTAGTTCTTCTCCATTGTCTTGACTGGTTTCAGTAAATACGATTCCAAAAGCAGGATATTTATTAAAATTTAATTCTCTGATGACTAAAATGTGTTCTAAATCTTGTTGAAGCTTTTCAAAATCAAAATAAGAGATTTCTGATGGCTTGATACCTGAAGAATTGTTTAGTAAAACAATACTATGGATCTCATCTTTTTTGTATTTAAATATTTCATCCCAGTCAGGTTTCTTATTCTGAAGGAAATACTGATATGAATTGAATTTAAAGGCATACCAGGAAAGGTCTGCTGTCGTACACCAGCCTCCAAAGCGAAGTGGGTTGACTTCAATAGGCCTTATGATTCCTTGTTGATCAATTCTAACCTCCAGGTGTAAGGGGAAGTTTTTCAAACCAGCTTTTTCCCCAATGGGACTTAAAAACTTTTCAATGCTTTCTTTATGCCTGCGAATGATACTTTTTGAAGTCGAGTAGAGCCTGTCACTAACATCCGTTCTGGACGAAAACACATGGTGCATAATATTGAGGACAACGACTTCTCCTTCGTTATTAAAATAAGCATCGATGGCAAATTCTTTTCCTTCTATGTATTCTTCTATGATAAAAGTAGATGCATCCATCACCTCTTTTGGATAAATGCTTTTTAGATTATCATAAGTTAATTCCTTTTGAGCAACATGCCAGTCAGACTTGGTATGAATAATTTGAACTCCAATGCTGAAAAAACCTAAAGAAGGCTTAATGACAAAGGGTAGTTTCAAGGTATTAATATCAAGGTTTTGGATTTCATCGATTTTGATTTTTCTAAAGATAAAATCAGGGAAGATATCCCGGATCAGTTCTCTGAATTCGTATTTGTCCTTAAATAATTTGATCTGGTCAGGTAAGTCAGTTTCTTTCAGATATTCGAATACCCATTTCAACGAATTTTCAGAATTGGTATAAAGGAGAGGATTTGCAGTACTAAGCAGTTTATGTAATGCCTCATATTCAGAAATCCAATTCATTGCATCATCTTGGATTAATGATCTTGCTGCCTGAGTAGAAACAATTTCAAAATTATTTTCTTTAATCGTTTTTAGTAAAAAATCTGAAATATATGGGTGGTCTATTAGTATCATATTCTTCGAAGCTATTGAAAAGGATAAGACATAAATCTATGTGGTCTCCGTCATTTAAAATTATCCTTCAAAACTAAGACTTTCATTTAGAACACAACGCTCCTTCAAAAAGACATTGCTTTTTTTTCAAAAATCAGAACAATAAAATCGGCAGCCTATAATTAACTTCGATAAGCAAGATAGTCAATGCTAATATATTTTTTGAATGAGAATACCATGTTAAAGAGTCTTAGGTCAAATTAGAATATAAAGTTATTCTTATTAAGTTTTCTTCATTAATTAGAAAAACTAATAGGCTAAAAGCCCAAACTGAATTTTTCTTTAGCTAGCAATTTTTAGTTCTTTGTCTAAATATTAATTCAAATAAAACTAAAATATTAAATTTATTGCGTTAATTTTTTTTAAAATGCTAATCCTACAATATGAAAGACAATCATTATCTTATAAAAGAGCTTTACGAATTAATCAAAACCGATGAAAGCATTTTTGATTTTATCCAAGAAGCTCAATTAGACGGTATATGGTATTGGGATTTGGAGAATCCTGATGAAGAATGGATCAGTCCAAAATTTTGGAAAATATTGGGTTATAACCCTGATGAAATGCCACATAAAATATATGCTTGGCAAAATTTAATAAATCAGGATGATTTAAAAATTGCAATGGAGAAAGTTAAGCAACATTATGAAAATCCATCAATTCCATACGAGCAAACAATAAGATATACTCACAAGAACGGTTCTACAGTTTGGATTTATGCTCGAGGAAAAGCAATACATGATAAAAATGGTAAAGCTGTGCGAGTATTGGGCGCTCATATAGACATAACAGAATTCAAAAAAAATGAGCAAGAGTTAATTAAATACAATACGATACTTAAGGAATCTGAAGAGTTAACAGATACGGGGAGTTTTGAATATCTTATACCTGAAAATAAGTTTACAACCTCAGATAATTGGCAAAAGATTACTGGTGGAAATGAGACGATGAGCAAAGATGAAATTATGCTCATTTCCCACCCCGATGACAGAGAAAAAATTGAAAATGCCTTCGATAATGCTTTAAAAAATATTGCAGCTTACAATATTAAACACCGATTAATTAGACCAACTGATAATGAAGTAAGAATTGTAAAAGCTAGAGGGAAAGTTATTTTTGATGAAAATGGCAAACCATTAAAAATGCATGGCTCTGTCATGGATATTACCGAAAGGGAAAAAACAAAAGAAATACTAATAAGGACTAATACGATACTGGAAGAGGCTGAGAAAATCAATAAAACAGGGTCCTGGGAATTGGACATTGAAACAGGCCAGACCATCTGGAGTAAAGAAGTGTATTCAATTTATGAAGTTGAAAAAGAATTCGATCATAATAAAGAAAATGGTATTGATTTTTACCATCCTGATTTTAAAAAAGTAATTACCGATGCTATTTCTAAATCAATTTCAGAGGAAATTTCTTTCGACGTTAGCTGTAAGTTTATTTCTGCAAAAGGTAATGAAAAGTGGGTACGTTCGACTGGCCAACCAAGTTTTCAAGATGGGAAAATGACTAAACTATTTGGTGTGATTACCGATATAACAGATCAGGTGTTAGCATCAGAAAAACTAGAAAAGCTCAATGAAATGCAATCGCTACTGATGAAGAGTGCATCAACTTATATTAATGTACCTCTCAATTCGGTGGATGCCACAATTAATAATTCCTTAAAAGAGATTGGAGAATTTGTTTCAGCAGACAGAGTTTATGTGTTTAGTTTTGATTGGGAGAAAGATACATGTAGTAATACTTATGAGTGGTGTAATAATAACATTGAATCCCAAATAAAAAACTTACAAAACTTAACAAATGATTCTATATCTACAATTGTAGAGGCTCATAAGGATGGTGTCGAAGTATATATTGAAGATATAATGCAATTGCCAGCAGGCGATAATCTGAGAAAAATTCTTGAAACGCAGGAGATAAAAAGTATTCTTACAGTTCCAATGATGCTTGAACGTAAGTGTATTGGTTTTATTGGGTTTGACTATGTACGATCCACTTATATGTTTACAGATCAAGACAAAAAATTATTGAATATTTTTGGTGGCATGATTGCTAATCTAAACAGTAGAAAAATAGTTGAAAAACACTTAATTGAAGCCAAGGAAGACGCTCAAAGGGCAGATAAAGCTAAGTCTGAATTTTTAGCCAATATGTCTCATGAAATTCGTACCCCCATGAATAGTGTGATAGGATTTTCAGAATTATTGAAGAGTACTCAACTCAACGAAGTACAAGAACAATACGTTGATACAATTCATGATAGTGGCTTAGGTCTTTTGAACATTATTAATGACATACTCGATTTTTCAAAAATCGAAGCAGGCAAATTGGATATTGAAGTAATTGAAACCGATATAATCGATTTAGTTGAGCAGACGGCAGGTTTAGTAAAACATCTAGCCTTAAATAAAGATATAGAGCTTAAAATTAGTATCGACTCCAAAATACCAAGGTTTGCTCTGTTAGATCCTACTAGGGTTCGTCAAATACTCACCAATTTATTGAGCAATGCTTTAAAATTCATAGAGAAGGGAAAAGTTGAGCTCAAACTATCTTTGCTTGGAAGAAAGGGGGGATTTGGCCAAATACAATTTTCAGTTTGTGATACAGGTATTGGTATCTCAGATGCTCAAAAAGCAAAGCTGTTCAAAGCATTTTCTCAAGCAGATAGCTCTACTACACGCAAATTTGGAGGGACAGGACTTGGACTGGTAATTTCAGACCAACTTGTTCGAAAAATGGGAGGGAAACTAGACGTTAAATCTAAAGAGGGTGAGGGCAGCGAGTTTTATTTTACGCTTGAGACTGAACTGAGGAATATCGAAATAAAACGACCAAATATTTTAAGTGAAAAAATAAAAAGTAAAGCAAAATCAGATTTCATCAACTATTCAACGTTTAAAGTTCTTATCGTTGAAGATAATTTAAATAATATGCTTTTAGCTTCTTCTCACATTAAGCGTGTTTTGCCAAATATTGAATTATTTAAGGCTGAGAATGGAAAAGTAGCACTAGACAAGATTATCTCACTCAAACCAGATCTTATATTTATGGATGTTCAAATGCCAGAAATGGACGGTAATGAAACTACTTCTAAATTACGAGAATATGAGTCAAAGAAAAAGATTAAAAGAACAATCGTGATAGGCCTTACTGCAGGAGCTTCAATAAACAAAAAAGATAAAGCGCTTAATAGTGGAATGGATGATTTTTTAACAAAGCCCATTGAAACAAATAAACTAGAATCTATTCTAAACAAATATTTAATTAATGGAAGCAGGCAAGTAAATACTGAAAGTGAAAATGAACTTTCATTTATAGATTTGAATCATTTTGATCGAAAAGAGCTTCTTTACCAATTAGGTGGTGACATAGAAACTTTAGAGTTCTTAATACCTAATGCTATTGAAGATGTTGAAAAGAAACTATCTGACTTGGAGATAGAACTAAACAAGTCTGATCTTAAAAAAGCCGAATCAATTGCACACTCATTAAAAGGAACTTCTTTAAATCTTAGATGGGGTATTTTTTCGGAACTTTTGATAACTATTGAAAAAGAAATTATTTCAAAAAACAAAGAGGCATACTTCACACTGTTTCAAGAGTTAAAACAAGAATGGGATATTCTATTGGATATTTTGAAAAAAAGAGCTTAGGTCTAGAATCGTGAATAATCGTTTTTCTCATGACTTATGCGAACCATTTAAATTGTAGTCTTTTTTTAGCTGTTGCTTATTTTTTGTAATTGATGGATACCATTAAAATAGTAGATAAATGGTATATCTATCCAGAATAGTCTATTAAAACGTTTTTTTCAGAAAGCCTTGAAGGACTAAAGCTTTTTAGTAAACCATTTTTAATAATTTTTTCTAAGGTTTTTTGTTTATAATTAAAAATTGCTTGATGCTTTTCATCAGATCTTACTTCTCTTATTTGTGTTAGGATACTTATAATTACAATAGTTGAGATGATGATTAAAGCGTTTGGGTCTTTAATTTTTTTAGTGATTATTAATGCCTGGTTACAACACTTGTTAACAGTGAAATGTAGATTGAGATTAATGATTTCGAAAGCTTCTGATATAAGTTTAAATTTGAGCAAGATTAATTTAAAAACATCTCGAGTTCCAGTAATATCGGCGAATTCGCTCCGAATCTTTTAAATTTAGTTACCCTATTTTAGGAATCGAACCTAAAATTTCAATAGGGTAACTAATAGGGTAACTAAACTTTGATATTCTATGTGCCTTTTGAAAATGTCTAGAAAATGAAAAACCCTTTAAAGACTGACTTTAAAGGGTTTTTTGATTTTTGAAGTTTCGTTTGAAACTCAATGAAGCGGAGTATGAGGATTAACTGCGTTGATCGCTGAAAGGGTGTTCTGTGCAAGCATGGAAACCCCAATCAAGCTGGCGCTTGCTTTGCTTTTTTAATACCCCGCCTCTTACAAAAGCTCCGCTTTCGACGCGACCGGATATTAAAAAACCCACAACGAAAGTTGTGGGTTTTCCTTTTGCGGAGAAAGAGGGATTCGAACCCCCGGAGGTGTGACCCTCAACAGTTTTCAAGACTGCCGCATTCGACCACTCTGCCATTTCTCCAGATAACAATTTATGGTTTTCTTTAGCGGTTGCAAATATACTAACATTTTTAGTTTGACAAAATTATTCCCTTCTGTTTTTTGCAAAATTGTTTTCACATTGGTCATTAGAAGATTTTCTCTTTATAAAGTAGTATTTTTTTAAAATCATGGTATTTTAATGTATCGAAATCATCAGTTAATCATCGTTCAAGACTGGATCGTAAATTTAACTAGAGCAATAAGCAATGTATCTGTGAGTATTGAAATTAGCAGCAAACAAAATCAAAATGAATTTTCAGCTTTAATATTTCAAAGTCATGGCTTTTACTAGTATTTTAGCGACAAATAAATAATTTATGAAAAAAATAATATTACCATTAGTTGTGATTTTGGGTCTTGTTGGCTGCAAAACACAAATGAAAGATGTTAAAGATGTTGACCCTGTTCGGTTTTCTAATTCTATAACATCTTCAGAATTAAGTGATTATCTGTATACGTTCAGTTCAGATGAATTTGAGGGACGCGATACCGGAAGTCAGGGTCAAAAAGAAGCTGCTCAATACTTGAAGAATTATTATAAAAGCCTGAATATTCAAGGGGGTTCCGAAGAGGAAGATCCATATATGCAAACTATTGATTCTTCTTTTTTTAATGGTAAATTACCTTCAAGTGAGAATGTAGTCGCCATGATAAAAGGGAGTGAGCTTCCTGAGGAGTACCTTATCATCACTTCGCATTACGATCATGTCGGGATGCGTAACGGTGATATTTACAATGGAGCTGATGACGGAGGCTCCGGATCTATGGCTATGATGGAGATTGCAGAAGCTTTCAATAAAGCTATAGAAGAGGGTTACAGACCCAAAAGGTCTATAGTTTTTCTTCACCTTACAGGCGAGGAGAAGGGTCTGTTAGGATCTAAATATTATACTCAAAATCCTATTTTCCCTCTTGAAAATACTGTGGCCAATCTCAATATGGACATGATAGGTAGGGTGGATGAAGCTCATAAAAATAATCCAGATTATATCTACCTTATAGGTAGTGATAAATTGAGCACAGAACTTCATGAAATTTCTGAAGAAGCCAATTCTAAGTACGTAAATATGAATTTAGACTACACGTATAATGATGAAAATGATCCAAATAGATTTTACTACAGAAGTGATCATTATAATTTTGCAAAATTTGATATTCCGATCATATTCTATTTTAACGGTGTTCATGAGGATTATCATAAACCAACGGATACCGCAGATAAGATCAACTATGAGGTGCTTAAAAAAAGAGCAAAACTTGTGTTTTTTACAGCTTGGGAAATTGCCAATCGAGATGAAAGACCCTTTGTAGATAAACCAACTTTATAATTATTAATGTCTCGTCCTAAATAACCGATACAGATTATTAGCCATTAAATTTATAATTTAAACCTTAACGATGCTAGCATCGTTAAGGTTTTTTGATTTATACGATTTTCTTTTGAGTTTGTTTTGCTTGTGCA
>NZ_JAIQZE010000007.1 GCF_020164595.1 Psychroflexus longus | reverse complement strand
AGTGATAATTTTAAAAAAAATAAAAACTTTTTTAATGAACGAAAACTAATTAATTTCAGGAGGGCAAAACTACAACTTATCTGACATCCTCACAAGCAAAAATAAATAAACATTATCTCAACTCTATCCTTGTGTTATCCTCTCAGTACCTCAATTAGCGGTGCGCAAAACTACAACTCTTTTCCTCCACAAACCAAACTTTTGCGAAGGTTTTATAAATAAAATTTCACTCCAACTCTAACCATCTCATCACCCACAACTTACATCATTAGGTTTGATTGTTGTCTGAGAAAAAAATAAAATTTTATTATGCATGCATAGTAAAATTACTTATATTTGTTTTAATTGAAGAATATGAAAGAGAAAACAATTGATTACATATTAAGGTCTACCTGGATTGCAGTTGCTAAAATGTATAATGAGGAAGCAAATAAAAAAGGTAGTAGTATGGCTACTGGATTTGCACTTTTAAGTATTGATTCAGAAAAAGGTACCCCATCAACAGCTTTAGGACCAAAAATGGGTGTTGAGTCAACTAGCTTGTCTAGAACATTGAAAGCTATGGAAGAAAAAGGTTTAATTAAAAGAGGAAAAAATCCAAATGATGGTAGAAGTGTTCTTATATACTTAACTGACTTTGGAGTTGAAATGAGAAAATTTTCAAAATATGTTGTTTTATCTTTTGACGAAGCTGTAAAAAACAATATTTCGAATGAAGACCTACAAACATTCATTAAAGTAATGGATCAAATCAACAAAATTATTTCTGATAAAAAAGTATTTATAAAAGAACACGAACAAGCCAAAATTCAATAATCATATGAAAAGAAGAATCAAAAAAGTTGCCGTTATTGGTTCCGGTATTATGGGAAGTGGTATCGCTTGCCATTTCGCAAATATAGGTGTAGAAGTCTTACTTCTAGATATTGTACCAAGAGAACTTTCTGCAGCTGAAGAAAAGCAAGGAATAACACTTGAAGATACTTCGGTTAGAAATAGAATTGTTAATGAAGCCTTACAATCTTCATTAAAATCTAACCCCTCTCCTATTTATCATAAAGACTTTGCAAAGCGAATCGAAACAGGGAATCTTGATGATGATATTTCTAAAGTTAAAGATGCAGATTGGATCATAGAGGTTGTAGTTGAAAGACTTGATATCAAAAAACAAGTCTTTGAAAACCTTGAAAAGCATAGAACACCTGGAACTTTAATATCTTCAAATACTTCAGGAATTCCAATTAAATTCATGAATGAGGGAAGATCTGATGATTTCAAAAAACATTTTTGTGGAACTCACTTTTTCAACCCTCCACGATATTTGAAACTTCTTGAAATTATTCCAGGACCGGATACTTCAGATGAAGTATTAGAATTCTTAAATGGTTATGGTGAAAAATTCTTGGGAAAAACTACTGTTGTTGCTAAAGATACACCAGCCTTTATAGGTAATAGAATCGGTATTTTCAGTATCATGAGTTTATTTCATATGGTTAAAGATATGGACATGACGATTGAGGAAGTTGATAAATTGACTGGTCCAGTGATTGGGCGTCCAAAGTCTGCAACTTTTAGAACGGTAGATGTTGTAGGGCTTGATACTTTAGTACATGTTGCTAATGGGCTTTACGATAACGTTCCAGATGATGAGCGTCATGAGTTGTTCAAATTACCCGACTTTATCGATCACATGATGGAGAAAAAATGGCTGGGTAGTAAATCAGGTCAAGGCTTTTATAAAAAAGTAAAGCATGATGATGGTACTAGTGAAATTAAATCTTTAGATCTTGATTCATTAGAATACAGAGATAAAAAATCAGCAAAATTTGACTCTTTAGAAAAAACAAAAACAGTAGATGTAGTTGCAGATAGGTTTCCGATTTTGATCGAAGGAAAAGATAAAGCAGGTGAATTCTACAGAAAAAACTTTGCTGCTTTATTTGCATATGTACAAAATCGAATTCCTGAAATCACTGATGCATTATACAAAATCGATGATGCCATGAAAGCTGGTTTCGGATGGCAACATGGTCCGTTTCAGATTTGGGATGCGATTGGATTAGAAAAGGGAATCCAATTGATGAAA
This sequence comes from Psychroflexus longus, assembly GCF_020164595.1. GTDB lineage: Bacteria > Bacteroidota > Bacteroidia > Flavobacteriales > Flavobacteriaceae > Psychroflexus > Psychroflexus longus. The sequence goes on along the minus strand of NZ_JAIQZE010000007.1, from coordinate 150,661 downwards.
GACGAAGGTTTTGAAATTGCAGACTGGGTTCAAATACTCTCAGAAGCCAAAGAAAATTCTTTTTATCATGTGAAATCTGGGAAAACTTATTTCTATGATATTGATAAAAAATCTCATGAAAAGATTCCTGGTCAAGATGCCTTTATCATTCTTGATAACATTAGAGAAAGTCATGAAGTTTTCAGCAATAAAGATTTAGTTGCTGAAGATTTAGGCGACGGTATTTTGAATATCGAATTCCGAAGTAAAATGAATTCGATTGGTGGAGATGTTCTCAATGGCATCAATGCCGCCATGGATATTGCTGAAAAGGAATATGATGGTGTTGTAATTTCTAATACTGGAGATAATTTCTCTGTAGGTGCGAATATTGGAATGATCTTCATGTTTGCCGTAGAGCAGGAATACGAAGAATTGAATGGCGCTATCAAATATTTTCAAGATACAATGATGAGAATGCGTTATTCCTCTATACCGACAGTAGCAGCTCCACATCAAATGGCACTTGGCGGTGGATGTGAGTTGTCTATGCACGCAGATAAAGTTGTTGCTCATGCAGAAACTTATATCGGTTTAGTAGAATTTGGAGTAGGAGTTATCCCAGGTGGTGGTGGTTCCAAAGAAATGACCAGACGTGCAGCTTTGACTTTCCAAAAAGATGATGTTGAATTAAACAGATTAAGGGAAAACTTCTTAACTATTGGTATGGCGAAAGTCGCTAAATCTGCACATGAAGCTTATGACCTTAATATTTTGGAAAGAGGTAAAGATATTGTTGTAGTAAGTAGAGATAGACAGTTAGCCGTAGCCAAAGAACAAGCTAAATTAATGGCTCAAAACGGATATACTCAACCTGTAAAAACTAATGATATTAAAGTATTAGGCAGACAGGCATTAGGTGCTTTCTTAGTTGGTACAGATCAAATGAAAGCTGGTAAATATATCAGTGAACATGATCAGAAGATAGCCAATAAGCTCGCTTATGTCATGTCTGGTGGCGATTTGTCTGAAGCTAATTATGTATCAGAACAATATTTACTTGATCTTGAACGAGAGGCATTTCTATCACTCTGTGGTGAAAAGAAAACCCTTGAACGTTTACAGCATATGATCAAGAAAGGAAAACCTTTGAGAAATTAGAAATTCCATCTAAATCTTCCCAAAGTGAAAACTTCAAGAATATAGCGAAATTTGAAAATAGTATAAACTGAAAAAAACACCCATCAAAATTCCCTTTCTTTCGGAAAGGGTTAGGGATAGGAAAATGAAAACAGCATATATAGTTAAAGGATATAGAACCGCAGTAGGAAAAGCTCCAAAAGGAGTGTTTCGTTTTAAACGACCAGATGATCTAGCAGCTGAAACCATCAACTACATGATGAAACAATTACCTGATTTTGACAAATCTAGAATTGACGACGTCATTGTTGGCAATGCAATGCCAGAAGCAGAACAAGGCCTTAATATAGGACGATTAGTCTCATTGATGGGACTTAAAACTGAAGAAGTTCCTGGAGTTACAGTTAATAGATACTGTGCATCCGGAATTGAAACCATCGCTATGGCTTCTGCAAAAATTCAAAGTGGAATGGCAGATTGTATCATTGCTGGTGGTGCAGAAAGTATGAGTTACATTCCAATGGGTGGTTACAAACCAGTTCCTAATTACGAAGTTGCAAGGGCAGGAAATGAAAGTTACTACTGGGGAATGGGATTGACCGCGGAAGCAGTTGCAGAGAAGTATAAAATCAATGCAAAAGATCAAAATGAATTTGCCTTCAATTCCCATCAAAAAGCAATCAAAGCTCAAAAAGGAAACAGATTCCAAAATCAGATTGTACCTATAAACGTTGAAGACATTTTTGTGGATTCCAATGGTAAGAAGCAGTCTAAATCTTATACCGTAGATCAGGATCAGGGTCCTAGAGCGGATACTTCTGAAGAAGTTTTGAATAAACTAAGACCAGTTTTTGCTGAAGGTGGAAGTGTGACTGCTGGTAATTCTTCTCAAATGAGTGATGGAGCAGCTTTTGTCATGGTGATGAGTGAGGAAATGGTAAAAGAGCTAAATCTTGAGCCTGTTGCCAGATTGGTGTCTTACGCCACTGTTGGTGTAGAACCAAGAATTATGGGGATCGGTCCTGTAAAAGCAATTCCAAAAGCTTTGAAACAAGCTAACTTGAAGCTTAGTGACATAGAGTTGATAGAATTGAATGAAGCGTTTGCCTCTCAATCTTTAGCGGTTGCCAGAGAACTAGACATAAATCAAGATATCTTAAACGTGAATGGTGGTGCTATTGCGCTCGGTCATCCATTAGGTTGTACTGGAGCCAAGCTATCAGTTCAAATTTTTGACGAAATGAAAAAGAGAAAATTAAGTAACAAATACTCCATGGTCACCATGTGTGTCGGAACCGGACAAGGTGCTGCTGGAATTTATGAAGTATATTAAAAAAAAGAAAAATGGAAACAAAAGAAAAAATTGCTGAATTGATCCGAGGTGGTCAATTCATTGTAAAAGAAACTAAGGCTGAAGAAATTTTCACACCTGAAGATTTTTCAGATGAACAAAAAATGATGAGAGACTCTGTTAAAGAGTTTGTAGACAGAGAAATTTGGTCTAAAAAAGAAGAGTTTGAAAAAAAGAATTACGATCTGACGGAAGAAGTTATGCGTAAAGCTGGAGAACTTGGATTTTTAGGTGTTGCAGTTCCAGAAGAATACGATGGTTTAGGAATGGATTTTGTCTCAACCATGTTGGTTTGTGACTACATCTCTGGAGCTACAGGATCTATTGCAACAGCTTTTGGTGCACATACAGGAATTGGTACTTTACCTATTACTCTTTATGGAACTGAAGAGCAAAAGAAAAAGTACATTCCAAAATTGGCTACAGGAGAATGGTTTGGTGCTTATTGTTTAACTGAACCAGGAGCAGGATCTGATGCCAATTCAGGAAAAACGAAAGCTGTCTTATCAGAAGATGGATCTCACTATAAAATTACAGGTCAGAAAATGTGGATCTCTAATGCTGGATTCTGTGATATATTCATTGTATTCGCTAGAATCGAGGATGATAAAAATATTACCGGTTTTATTGTTGAGAAAGATTTAAAAAATGGTATCTCAATGGGAGATGAAGAGAAAAAATTAGGTATTCACTCCTCTTCTACTCGTCAAGTGTTTTTTAACGAGACAAAAGTTCCTGCAGAAAACCTATTGGGAGAGAGAAATGGTGGTTTCAAAATCGCTATGAACGCTTTGAACGTTGGTAGAATTAAACTTGCCGCAGCTTGCCTTGATGCTCAACGTAGAGTTTTAGGATCTGCAGTTAGTTATGCAAATGATAGGGTTCAATTTGATACTCCAATTTCAAAATTTGGTGCCATAAGATCCAAGCTTGCTGAAATGGCAATGGCCATATATACTGATGAAGCTGCTTCTTACAGAGCTTCAAAAAATATTGAAGATAGGATTAATTTAAGGAAAGAAAGCGGGAGCTCACACCAGGAAGCAGAGCTGAAAGGTGTTGAAGAATTTGCTATTGAATGTTCTATTCTTAAAGTTGCAGTATCAGAAGATATTCAGAAATGTACTGATGAAGGAATCCAAATTTATGGAGGTATGGGATTTTCTGCAGACGCTCCAATGGAGTCAGCTTGGAGAGATGCCCGTATTTCGAGAATCTATGAAGGTACCAACGAAATCAACAGAATGCTATCTGTAGGAATGTTAGTCAAAAAAGCAATGAAAGGTCATGTTGATTTGCTAGGTCCAGCAAAAGCTGTTGCAGATGAATTAACCGGAATTCCTTCATTTGAAACACCAGATTACACACAATTACTTGCTGAGGAAAAAGCAATGTTAAAAAAACTTAAAAAAGTTTTCTTGATGGTGGCTGGAAGTGCAGCTCAGAAGTATGGTGAAGAGTTGGATCAACATCAGCAATTGTTGTTAGCTTCAGCCGATATTTTAATCGAAACTTATATGGCTGAATCTGCAATTTTGAGAGCGGAAAAAAATGCTAATCGTTTTGGAGAAGAGACTCAAAAAGTGCAAATCGCTATGGCAAAATTAAGATTGTATAAAGCTGTAGACAAAATCAACGAAAAAGCTAAAGAAGGTATTGTTTCTTTTGCTGAAGGCGATGAGCAAAAAATGATGTTGATGGGATTAAAGCGATTCACAAAATACGAGAACTATCCAAACATTGTAGAATTAAGAAATATAATTGCAGACAAAATTGTCGAAGACAACAAGTACGCGATCTAATTTCCGATAATTCTGAATATTTAAACCCTGTCTTATTTTTGAGACAGGGTTTTGAATTTAAGCTGAATTTGATACAGTTTTATTGATATCTTTAAATACATTTCTTTAAATCCATTTGTAATTTTAAATATCTCAATAGACATATATGAAAACTTAAAGTCACCTTAAGAATACTAATGGATACACTAAAAAAATATCTAGATTAGTGTTCAATATTAAAAAAACAAAAAATGAAATTTTTTTACCTATTAATTTTGTCAATTTTTAGTTCGTGTATTTTGCAAGCCCAGCAACTCAATGGAGCATGGCAAAGGGTCGATAAAAAGTCAAAAAAACTTAAAACCATCAAACTCTTTAGCGATAATTATTTTACGTCCTCTACCCGATTAAAATCTTCAGGAGAATTTGTATCAGCTTCTGGAGGAACCTATTCTTTATCAAAATCAGATTATATCGAAAACTACGAAATTCATTCAAATTCCAGAGCTGTTACAGGTACTTACATCAATTACAGTTATTACATAGAAAATGATACTTTGAAGTTGGAAGATCGGAATTCCAGAAATACAGAAACCTGGGTCAAAGTTGATTCTGCGGAAAAAGAAAATGTAACCTGCTGGAAAATTCACGAAGTTTTCAGGGATTCAAGATGGACAACGATAGAGGACAAACCACGGAAAACACTGAAAATACTAACAGATAATCATTATCAAATATTAGCATTAAATAGCCAGACTGGAGAGTTTTTTGGATCTAGTGGTGGAAAATGGACTTATGAAAATGATAAACATAAAGAGATCATTCAGTTTTTTTCCAAAAATCCAAATATGGTTGGTGATACGCTTTCATTCAGTAAAGAAATAAAAGATGGTATTTGGAGTCATAACGGAAAAAGTTCTGAAGGAGAGTATATCCAGGAACGATGGAAAAAGTTTAAATAATTAAAAAGCTCTTCGATGGAAGAGCTTTTTAATTATTTAAACTTAATATGAATTAATAATTCACATAATCTATTATTTCTAGTCCGTAGCCTATCATTCCTACTCGTTTCTTTTGTTGAGAATTGGACATCAATTTAATTTTATGAACACCTAAGTCATGTAAAATTTGTGCTCCAATTCCGAAATCTTTATCATCCATTATAAGCCTAGGAGCTTTAGCAATGCCATCATTCTGATTTTGCTTTAACTCTTTCAATCTCGAGATCAAGTTAAGTCCTTGAACATCTTGATTGATAAAGACGATAGCTCCGTTACCTTCAGTGTTCAATTGCTTAAACATATCATCCAGTTTTTGATCAGCATTGGATGTTAATGTTCCAAGGATATCATTATTGACTAAAGTAGAATTCATTCGGACTAAAACGGGCTCATCTGTTTTCCATGTACCTTTAGTCAATGCAATATGCACCTGATCATTTGTGGTTTGATGATAAGCTCTTAATCTAAATTTACCGAATCGTGTATTAAGTTCAAAATCTTCAGATTTTTCAATAAGAGAGTCGTGTTGCATCCTGTAAGCAACAAGATCTTCGATAGAAACAAGTTTGAGATTATGAGCTTTGGCAACTTCTACAAGCTGTGGAAGTCTGGCCATAGTTCCATCTTCATTCATGATTTCACAAATCACTCCAGCCGGTTTTAAACCTGCTAACCTTGCAAAATCAATTGAAGCTTCTGTGTGGCCTGTTCTTCTCAGTACACCCCCTTCTTTAGCGATTAATGGAAATATATGCCCAGGACGATTCAAATCCTGTGGTCTGGTTTCCTCTTCACAAAGTGCTTTTATAGTTTTTGCGCGATCTGATGCTGAGATGCCAGTGGTTACTCCATTCCCTCTCAAATCTACAGAAACAGTAAAAGCTGTTTCCAAAGGATCGGTGTTGTTGCCGACCATTGTTGAAAGATTTAAGTTTTTACAACGACCTTCTGTAAGTGGCGAGCAGATCAAACCTCTTCCATATTTTGCCATAAAATTAATCATCTCTGGAGTTACTTTTTCTGCTGCTGCCAAAAAGTCTCCTTCATTTTCTCTGTCCTCGTCATCTACAACAATAATCACTTTTCCAGCTCTTACATCATCGATAGCTTCTTGTATGGAGTCTAATTTAATTTTTCCCTCTGTCATTTTTTATTATTTCTGATATTAAAAACATTTACTTTTATCTTCTTCACCAAATTATCAATTGGAATTGTGATAAAATCTAAATTAACGAATCCTTGGTCTGTTGTGGCTCTGTAGGTTAGATAAATACTTAGTGGGAGTAATACGATTGTTGACAACCATGAGCCTAAAAATGCAGATATGCTTCCTCCTTCAGCACTATTACCAGCAAACAAACCAATAAAGTGGTAAGTTAAAAACAAGATGATTGCAACCACCATTGGTAAACCTAAACCACCTTTTCTAATGATAGCTCCTAGTGGAGCTCCAACAAAAAACAATATTACACAGGCAAACGGTAAAGCATATTTATCGTGCATCGCCATTTCAATTTTATTTAATAAAACGCTTTTCTGTTTTAGTTGATTCTTTTTTGAACTTATTTGTGGTAAGATACTGTTCACCGAGTTAGTAGCGATATTGAAAAGCTGAGTTCGCTGTCTATAATCATACTCCCAGAATAAGCTGTCAATTGAGAAATTGGAATGCAATTCTATATCTTTATTATTTTCAGAGTCAGCTAATTCACTTTCAGTAGAAGATTCCTTTTTCAAATTCTGATTTATTTTTCTTGAGTCCTTTTCAGAAGTATCTTTTTTAGCCATGTTTAAAGTTCGCAGCACTCCACTTCTTTGCTTTATTATTCTGTCGTAACTAGATATTGTTTTATTAAAATCGTTTGAAAACGAATCTAATTGAATTTTAAGCTCCCCTGTATTCAACATCTTGTAAGGATGTTTTAAACTTTCATCTTCCAGATCTACATCGTTGAATTCTGATAAATCCATATTCAATACATATTTGTCAAACGCAGATTTGACAAAAGGAGATTTCAATTTTTGTTGATATGTCTTTGTGGGAATTTCATCATAATAATTACCATCGTAAAGAATAAGCGAAAGTACATTGGAATTTTCGCTGGACTCTAGCTCACCATAATCGGCTTTGATTACAGTATAATTTCCTACTCTACTTTCCGATTTTTTATGAATTATAACATCGTCTAAATTCCGCCCATTAGGCCCACTTTTTTTACTCACTTTTATATTGATATTCCCCATATCGTTAAAAGCCCCTTCTACAATTGCCATTGAGGGTTTAACTTGAGCGATATTTTTACGCATGTTGAGGACTTTTCCTTCAGCAAATGGTATAACAGTATCTGCAAAATAAAAGGTAACTGCGCCAAGTATCAATATAAATACTATAAGGCTTCGCATGGCTCTTTGGAGTGAAATACCAGCTGACTTCATTGCGGCAAATTCATACTGCTCAGCAAAGCTCCCAAATGTCATAATCGATGACAATAAAATGGTTAACGGCAGAACCATTGGGATGAGATTAGGAAGAAGGAAAAATAAAAACTTTGAAATGATCTCTAGATCAATATCCTTACCTGCAAACTCTTCTATAAACCTCCATACCGATTGAAGTATAAAAATAAACATCAAAATTGTAAAAACTGAAATAAAGGTTTTTACAAAGGAGGTTAGGATATAACGATCTAGAATTTTCAATACAAATAAATTAGTCTAATTCATTAATATAGTAATCTGCATATTTCGACTTCTGGAATTCAAAATGGTTGGCAGATAATGGCTCATTTGTTTTAAATTTTGTAACTCTGAATTCTATTCTAGTATCGCTTGGTTGAACTTGAATTAAGTTGAAAATATGTTTGGTTTGTTTATCAATACCAAGTAATATTTTTTTCATTTCATTATTAGAATCCATCGGAATAAGCTCAACGTATTGAATTTTTCTTCCTTTTACATCTTGCAGAACATCCATCTTAAAACGATATCCCTCTTTGTAAAATGTAAGCATTTTTGAAGGAGTAATTTGTTCAGTGTCTGTTTCATCATAAGATGATATAGTGACTTCATCATCTTCAGGAACAATAGTGTATATTTTTTCACCATCAAAGATCTGTGTAGTTCCCATTAAGTTCAATACATATTTTTCGCCCTTTATACTGACATCGCCACGAGTTTCTTGTCTAAGATTCTGCTCAGTATTTTCTAAAGTGTAAGAAAAATCTATAACGAAATTATCATAAGATTGGACTTTATCAAGCACATCTTTAACCAATGCTTTTGCCTCATTGTCATTTTGAGCATTTACAAAATTGGAAGCAATTAAAAATAATAAAATAAAACTTAGAGTTTTTATCGTTTTCATGAAATGTGGATTATGAATTTTGTTCGTTTTTAAGTAGTTCTTCAAGGGCTATAAAGTCTGGGACTAAGACCTGTCTTGCTTTACTGCCCTCAAATGGGCCAACAATACCTGCCGCTTCTAGTTGATCTATTATTCTACCAGCTCTATTGTAACCTAGTTTTAATTTTCTCTGGAGAAGTGATGCAGAACCTTGTTGCGCTGTTATAATTACTTCGGCGGCATCTCTAAATAGCTTGTCTCTATCCTCTATATCATTATCAACCCCTATGCCAGATTCTTCTCCAGAATACTCAGGTAATAAGTGAGCATCTGCATATGCTTTTTGTGAACCAATAAAATCGGTTATTCTTTCAACTTCAGGTGTATCCACAAAGGCACATTGCAATCTTATCAAATCATTACCCTGAGTAAATAACATATCCCCCCTACCAATTAATTGATCTGCACCTCCAGCATCCAGAATAGTTCTAGAATCGATTTTAGAGGTTACCCTAAAAGCCATCCTTGCCGGAAAGTTTGCTTTGATCATTCCTGTAATTACATTGACAGAAGGTCGCTGCGTGGCAATAATCAGATGAATTCCAATAGCTCTGGCGAGCTGAGCAAGTCGAGCTATGGGCATCTCAACTTCCTTACCTGCGGTCATTATAAGATCTGCAAATTCATCGACCACCAGAACAATATATGGAAGAAATTTGTGTCCATTTTCAGGATTTAGCTTTCTGGACTTAAACTTTACATTATACTCCTTAATATTTCTGACCATTGCATCTTTCAATAAATCGTATCGATTGTCCATCTCTATGCAAAGTGAATTCAGCGTATTTATAACCTTAGTATTATCAGTAATAATTGCCTCTTCAGTATCCGGTAATTTTGCCAGATAGTGTCTTTCAATTTTGTTGAACAATGTCAGTTCTACCTTTTTGGGATCAACTAAAACAAATTTTACTTCGGCGGGATGCTTTTGGTATAATAGGGAAGTCAGTATCACATTAAGACCAACAGATTTACCTTGTCCAGTTGCTCCTGCCATAAGCAGGTGAGGCATTTTAGCTAGATCAACGGTAAAGGTTTCATTGGATATTGTCTTACCCATTGCGATGGGAAGTTCCATTTCTGCATTCTGAAATTTATTGGAAGCCACAACAGACCTCATCGGAACAATAGATGGATTTTGATTCGGAACCTCTATTCCTATAGTACCTTTTCCAGGAATTGGAGCTATGATTCTTATCCCTAAAGCAGATAGTGATAATGCAATATCATCCTCTAGATTTTTAATTTTGGAAATTCTAATACCAGCTTCTGGAACGATTTCATAAAGCGTGACTGTTGGACCTACAGTAGCTTTTATTTGGGCAATTTCTATTTTGTAATTCTTGAGTGTATCAACAATTTTATTTTTGTTCTGTTCCAATTCTTTTTGATCGATGGTAATTCCTCTACCAGAATTGTAGTCTTTTAGTAACTCAATACTCGGAAACTGATAATTAGCCAATTCTAAAGTAGGATCAAATTCACCAAAATCTTCGACTAATTTTTTACTTAAATGGTCTGATTCTTCTTCATCTTCAACGGTTTCTACTTCCATTTCTACATCATCCTCATCTTCAGACTTAATGACAATTTTTTCTTTTGCGGAAGCAGGTTCTACTTTAGAAGATTTTTCACTGAAAGAATTTTCTAATTGAACATCATTATCTTGATGTTTATGTACAGTTGGTACTGAATCATCCGAAGTAGCCACCTCAATTTCTTCGTCAACTTTAGTTTCTTCTGAATTTGTTTTAGGTTCAAATTTCATCTCAGAAACCTCATCTTTAACACTTTGTTTGTGATTTGAAAAAGATTTTGACAAAGCATCTGGAGTAATATTTAGCCTTGACACTAAATAAATGATCAACATAAAAACGAGTAAAAGAATTACACCTAATTTACCGATATAATCTTGAAGGAAATCATTAATTTCATAACCTACAACTCCACCCATAATAGGGTTTGAAGCTGCGAAAAACCCTAGAGTTAAAGAAAGCCATAAAACAATATAAGATCCCCAAAACCAAAGAGATCTAAGCTTAAAGAGTTTTAAATTTAAAAACAGATAAATCCCTGTTATAAAAAGCATAGCTGGAAAGCTAATAACCGCAATACCAAAACCTTTATAAATAAGTACGTGACTCACATAAGCTCCAAACTTATTGAGCCAATTATTAGCTTGTTCACTTCTATCCATAACATTACCCATCATGGATTGGTCTGCTTGCCAATTGAAAAAGTAAGAGAGGAAAGAAATAAATAGACCTATGGCAAAAAGCATTAAGAAACTACCAAAAATTATTTTGGTACGCTTAGATGCTTTCAAATTTAAGCTCTTCTTTTCTTGCTTTGGTTTGGTGGAATTGCTTTGCTTAGTCTTGGCCATATAGATTGTAAAATGCAAAACAAAAATACAAATATTAACCGCTTTAGCTAATCAAATTATCGCAAGTAAATAAGGAATATAGAGAATAAGAAGAACGACAAAAGCAAAGATTCCGGCTACCATAACGGCTCCTGCTGCAATGTCTTTTATTTTTCCAATTTTCTCATCATAATTAGGCTGAATATAATCTGACAATTGCTCAACAGCAGAATTAATACCTTCTATACTTAGTACTAAAGCCATTACCCCTAGTTGTGCAAACCACTCTGCATTTGTAATATTGAAATAAAATCCTAAAAGAATAAAAATGAATGAAAACAACAATTGAAATTTGAAGCTATCTTCCTTTAGAAACAGGTAAGTCAATCCCTTCCAAGCATAGTCTAAAGATTTTATACGTTCTTTTATTGTTTTCAGATTGAACATTGATGAAATTTCTTTTATTGATAGCATTCTCAAAATTAGGATAAAAAAAAAGAAACTGTGAAAACAGTTTCTTTTATAAATCCAAATAAAATATTTAATTACTTGTCAATAGAGCCTAGTACTCTTTGAGCGAAAGTATTTGCAGCGTCTTTTTCTGACATGCCTTCTTTCACCATTTTGTCCATTTCAATTGCTCCTGCAATGTTGGTGATAAGCTCGCCGACAATGTCCATTTCTTCCTCTTTTACAGATCTATGTTCTGTGAAAGATTCTAGGACTTCAATGGTATGCTCAAGTTTTTGAACATCATTGTTCTTCTGAAAATGCTTAATTACTGGTAACTTCATTTACTAATTCTTTTAGAGATTCAAACTTGTTAGTTTGAACTTGATTCTTAAATTCTCCATTTTTAAATGTAGCAAAGGTTGGAAGGTTATTCACATTAGCTAACTTTCTAGATTCAGGAAATTTTTCTGCATCTACCATTAGAAATGGAATATCTTCATGTTCACTTGCTAGTTTTTTAAACTTAGGCTTCATCAGTCTACAGTTACCACACCATGTTGCGGAAAATTGAACGATTACGGTATCGTTACTATTGACTGTTTCAGCTAAATTGTCTTGATCTAATTCTTTAAACATAAGTTTTGTTTTTAAATTAATTCAGTGACTAACTGAAATTCTTTAGTTTTTAGATAGGTAAGAAGAAACTCCTTCTCTGTCAGCTTTCATGCTTTCTTTACCTTCTTCCCAGTTTGCAGGACAGACTTCACCATGCTTTTGTACATGTGTGTAAGCGTCTATCATTCTGATAAATTCATTTACGTTTCTTCCAAGTGGCATATGATTAACACTTTCTTGAAATACTGTTCCTTCTTCATCGATTAAATAGGTTGCTCTGTAAGCTACATTATCACCATCTACAGTTAGGTGTCCATCCTCATCGTCATAACGCTCATTTAGAACATCTAAAATACCAAGTCTACTACTTAAGTTTCTGTTAGAATCTGCAAGTATTGGGTAAGTTACACCTTCAATGCCTCCATTATCTTTTGAAGTATTTAACCATGCAAAGTGAACTTCAGCAGTATCACACGAAGCACCTATTACAATTGTATTTCTTTTTTCAAATTCTGGTAAAGCTTCTTGAAATGCATGAAGTTCAGTTGGACATACATATGTAAAGTCTTTTGGGTACCAAAACAAAACAACTTTTTTATTTTCTTTTTGTGCTTTTTCTAAAATATTAATTTGAAAAGTATCACCCATTTCGTCCATGGCGTTTACCTTTAAATCTGGGAATTTTTTACCTACTATTGACATATATATCTTTTTTTAATTAATAATTTGATGCAAAAATACAGATAAAACTAAAATTGATAATACAGAATTTAACATCTATTCTTATACTTAGATAAGTTCTGTTTATAGTACTACTCTTTTGCTATACTAGAAGCAAAAGCCATCTGCAAATCTCTTTTAAGATCTTGAGTATCTTCTATGCCTACTGAAAACCTGACTAAGTTGGACTTGATACCTTGAGATTCTCTCTCCTCTGGACTTAACAAAGAATGAGAGGTTTTTTCTGGAGATAAAACCGTACTCTCTACCCCACCGAGACTCAATACATTTCTGATAAGATTCAAGCCGCTAAAAAATTTTGATATGTCACAATTTTCACTTAGATCGAAAGAAAGCATCCCACCAAAATCAGACATTTGAGATTTTGCCAATTCATGCTGTGGATGGGATTTTAGGCCAGGATAATATACACGATCCACATAATCTGAAGCTTCAAGATATTCAGCTAAATCTAAAGCATTATTAGATTGTTGCTTGACTCTCAAATTGAGCGTTTTCATGCTTCGCTCAAGCATCCAAACGGTTTGGTCTGCAAGACTACCTCCAAAGTTTTTTGCTTTAGAAAAGACTTTTCTCATGATGTCATGAGAAGAAGCAACTGCTCCAGCTGTAATATCGCTATGCCCACCAAGGTATTTTGTGGCGCTGTGAATCACAATGTCAACGCCATGATCAATAGGAATTTGATTGATAGGACTGGCAAATGTATTGTCTGCCATTGTTAAAACATTATTCTCTTTAGCAAATTTTGTAACTGAAGCTACGTCTGTGATTTCCAGTAAGGGATTGGAGGGAGTTTCAATATAAATCAATTTTGTTTCTGGTTTCAAACTAGATTTTAGTTCGGTCCAGTTATTTACATCAACAAAATCATATTCAATTCCATACTGTTCACATTCTTCGATAATAAAATTACGTGTACCTCCATAAATTTGATTTTGAAGAATAACATGGTCTCCAGATTTCAAAACACTTAGCATAGCTGTTGTAATAGCAGCCATACCACTACCAAATATAAGCGCTGACTCTGCATGCTCTAATTCCGCAACTTTTTCAGAAAGCTTCTTTTGGTTGGGGCTATTGAAATATCTTGGATAAATAGAGGTGTCTAAACCATCGTATGCATAAGCCGTAGATAAATACATCGGAGAAACTGCTCCTTTATATACTTCATCCAAAACTTCTCCGCTGTGAACACATATTGTATTGATTCCTTTTTGCATTTCTTTTTTTCTCAAATTTAATTTATTAAGACCAACTTACAGATTCTTGTAAGTATATTTTTTCCTAATAGAATTTTTCTATAATTTCAGAGATCGTAAATACAAATTACATGGACAATTTTAAATTCAGTAATGCTTCAGGTTTATCAAAATATTTGAAAGTAAATGAGGATGGTGAAAAATTTGGTAAAGCTATTATTACTGTTTCAGATCTCAATCAAATTGAAAGCCAGGATGCTAAATATGTAATTTTTGGAATTCCTACAATACATCACACTAAGTCCAGTTTCAAAGTCAATTCCAGAAATTTTGAAATTTTACTACAAAAACTACTGAACACCAAAAACAATCAATTCAATAGAGCCAATGAAGTTATTGTTTTGGGAGAAATTGATATGGAACCTCTTCAAATAGAACTGAATGAACAGAACCAAAATTTAGAATCAGATAGAAAAAAGATCAATGAAATTCACGAGAAAATAGATAGTATAATTTATGAATTGGCAACCGTAATTTTTGATTCTGGTAAAGTTCCAATCATGCTAGGAGGTCATATAAATAATTCCCTAAGCATTGGGAAAGCCATAAAATCTTCAACAAAAAAATCAATTAATTTATTTGACTTGTCTCCAAATATGAATTTTGATTTTTCTACAAAACAAGAAAAACAAAACTCTCCTAATCATTTTGATAAAGACCTAATTAGAAAATATTATGCATTTGGTCTGCATAAAAACAATATTGCACAAAACAATATTAATTTTATATCTGCTTCAATACAAATGGACTTTAAATTCTATGAAGATTGCTTACACCTTACTACCCTTGACAAATGTGTAAAATTCAAAAACTCCATTGATTTTTTGAACGGTAAATTTGGGTTTAGACTAGACCTCAAATCTATTCAGGGACTTTCTGCCAACTGTGAGTCATCCTCAGGATTTAGCTTAAGAGACATAAGAACTTTTATGAAAATAGTAAGAAAGGAGAAAATTGAATTTTTACACATCTGTGGTCTTGAAACCTGTATAGAAGGTATGACCAGCATGGTATTGAGTTATTTGATATCAGATTTTATGAGGCATGACGACTAACTCTCAAAGTTCAATGTTCAATCCAAAAAAGCTAGAACTAGCTGCTCTATTGAATTGAGCATACGAATAGCTAAACCTAAGTTTATTGAATCTTATACTTACACCACCTGTAAGGCCCGAAAATGCTCTTTGGTCTTGAATTCTTAGCTCCTCTCCCCTTCTGAAATTATATCCTATCTGCACACTAAATGCTCCATCTGGGAAAAGTTCCGCACCAAGAATGGCATGGCGCAAAGCATTGTTTAAAAAGCCAGGATCGTCTGGTGTAATATTACCACTCAAATCTTCTTCATCTCTGGCAGTGTTTCTAAAGGCAATGTTCCATTCTTGTAAATTTTCTAAAGTAATGTGCCAACGTATTGGTGCCTTTTCTAATTTTTGAGAAACTCCTAAGATCACTTCTAAAGGCATCGTTTCTCTTACATCATTGAAAGGTTTGAATTGGGTCCCAATATTTCTAACAACTCCGGAAACTACTAAATCCCATTCAGAATAAATATAACTCACACCCAAATCCAAAGCACCAGCAAAAGAAGAGTATTGTTCTAGTTTGGAAGAAATCAATTTTAAATTTGCTCCTACATAAAAGTCTGTTCTCTCAATTCGTCTGGCGTATCCAATAGACAAGGCTGCTTCTTGACCTCCAAATTTAGCCGTAGGATTTCCAGATTCATCAAATCCATCAAAACTACCGTAATCTATGTAGGTAACACCCGCTTGTATCATTTGAGTTCTTCTTCCAACATCATAAGCATAAGAAGCTGTTCCATAATTTATGTCTGAAAAATAATTCATATAATTTGCAGACATCTGATTGTGCATTTCAAAATTGATGAGTGCAGGATTTGCCAGTGCATTTGCAGGGTCTGAAGAATAAGATGTAATATTTTTTCCTCCAAGAGCAGAAATCTTAGGAGATACAGGCAAATTAAGAAACTGATAAGTATTCTGACCACCAATTTGGGCAAAGGAAGGCCTTATCATTCCCAAAATTATAATCAGAAAAATAAATATGTGTTTCATGAAACCTTTATAGCAGTATGTAAGGAAACGCAGTGCAATGTAATTTATTTTGAAAAAAATAATCATTAAAAAACCAGATGAATAAACATCTGGTTTAGTTAATCTAAAAATTAAATTGAATTAAAGGACTTTTGCGTCTTTTACTTTTTGTTTCAGAAGTGCATAATCTAGGACTTCGTGCATTTCACTTATGTAATTTATAGTAAGACCTTTCAGATAATCTTCTTTGATTTCTTCAATGTCTTTTCTATTTTCTTCACAAAGTATAATTTCTTTAATTTTTGCACGCTTCGCTGCCAAAATTTTCTCCTTTATACCACCTACTGGTAATACTTTACCTCTTAAAGTAATTTCTCCTGTCATCGCTAGATTCTTTTTAATCTTTCGTTGAGTGAATAAAGAAACTAATGATGTAAACATAGTTATACCAGCGCTTGGACCATCTTTTGGTGTGGCGCCTTCAGGAACATGAATGTGCACATTGTAATCAGTGAAAATATCTGGATTCAATTTAAATTTCTCAGCGTTGGATTTAATGTATTCCATTGCAATCGTTGCCGACTCTTTCATCACTTTTCCAAGGTTACCTGTAATGTTCAAATTACCTTTTCCTTTAGAAAGAATGGACTCAATAAATAAAATTTCGCCTCCAACACTAGTCCATGCCAGACCAGTTACGACACCAGCTACTTCGTTGTTTTCATAAGAATTTCTTGGTCTTGACGGACCTAAGATTTTTTCGACCCTTTCATTGGTTATTTTAATTTCATATTCCTCTTCCATAGCAATATCTTTTGCTATGTTACGAACCACTTTTGCGATTTGCTTCTCAAGATTTCTTACTCCTGACTCTCTTGTGTAACCATCAATTATTTTTTCTAATTGCTGTTTTCCAAGTTTGATATCCTCTTTTTTGATACCATGTTCTTTTATTTGCTTTGGAAGCAGATGACGCTTTGCAATTTCAATTTTCTCTTCAACTGTATACCCATTGACATGAATGATTTCCATTCTGTCTCTTAATGCTGGCTGTATTTGAGATAAATCATTTGAAGTTGCTATAAACATCACTTTGGACAAATCATAACCTACTTCCAGGAAGTTATCATGAAAATCATCGTTTTGCTCTGGATCTAAAACTTCTAGTAAAGCTGAAGAAGGATCACCCTGATGACTACTTGCTAATTTATCTACTTCATCTAGTACAAAGACAGGATTGCTAGTGCCTGCTTTTTTCAAGCTTTGTACAATTCTACCCGGCATTGCACCTATATAAGTTTTTCTATGACCTCGAATTTCTGCTTCATCACGCAATCCTCCAAGTGAAACTCTTGCATATTTTCTTCCTAAAGCTTCAGCAATAGACTTACCTAGTGATGTTTTACCAACTCCAGGAGGTCCTGAAAGACAAAGAATTGGAGACTTCATGTCTTTTCTCAACTTCAATACAGCGAGGTATTCAATAATTCTTCTCTTTACATCTTCCAAACCGTAATGATCGCGATCGAGTACTTTTTGAGCTCTTTTGAGGTCAAATAAATCCTCAGTTGTTTTATCCCATGGCAGATCCAAAAATAAATCCAGGTAGTTGCGCTGTATCGAATACTCTGCGACCTGAGGATTCATTTTTTGTAATTTGGCCAATTCCTTTTTGAAATGAGAATCAACAGTATCCTTCCAACTTTTTGTTTTAGCACGTTCACGCATTTCTTCAACTTCACCTTCAGATGAAACACCACCTAGCTCTTCCTGGATGGTCTTCATTTGCTGATGAAGGAAATATTCACGCTGCTGCTGGCTCATATCACTTTGAACCTTAGATTGAATATCATTTTTTAGTTCCAATTTCTGAAACTCAATATTCATTTGCTTTAAAGTTAAAAGAGCTCTCTCCTTAAGATCACTAGTTTCTAAAAGATTTTGCTTGTCCCCCACTTCTACGCTCATGTTGGAAGACACAAAATTGATTAAGAAAGAAGAACTTTCAATATTTTTAATAGCAAAGGAAGCCTCAGAAGGAATGTTTGGGCTGTCCTTAATTATACGAAGTGATAAATCTTTAACCGAATCGATGATAGTTCTAAATTCCTCATCATCTGGAGCCGGCTTAATTTCTTCAAATTCTTCGATTTTACATCTCAAATAAGGTTCACTCGTTAAAGGCTCTGTAATTTTAAAGCGTTTTTTGCCTTGTATAATCACAGTAGTGTTTCCATCTGGCATTTTTAATACTCTCAGGATTCTTGCAACTACCCCTACTTTGTGAACATCTTCAAAAGCTGGGTGTTCCTCATCATCATTCATTTGAGCTACAACACCTATGGTTTTATTACCATTGTTAGCATCATTAATTAACTTAATAGATTTATCTCTACCTGCGGTAATTGGAATAACCACACCAGGAAACAAAACGGTGTTTTTTAGTGGAAGAATTGGTAAATCATCGGGTAATAGTTCACGATTTATTTCTTCTTCATCCTCAGAAGTCATCAAAGGAATTAATTCTGCATCCTCATCAATATTCTCAGTTGATAAATTATCTAGATTAAATAGTCCGGATTTTGCCATAATTATTTTTTTGTCAAAATGTCAGTTAACACTGACTCAACTTGTCATTTTACATTATTTTTCTCGAAATATCCTGCTATACCATTGATATCAGGAATCAGTTTATATAGGGTCAATTCCTATGCCATGCAAAATTACTACTATTATGCCTTTTTGTTTTTGTATTCTATTATAATTAGTCGAAATTTACCTTTTGGTTTAACTATGAATACAAACGAACAATTCGACCTTATAATAAAGGACACGAGGGATCTTTTTGTCAAAAAGACTAAAGACTATGGTACGGCTTGGAGAATACTAAGACTTACCTCCTTAACTGATCAAATTTTCATAAAAGCAAGCCGAATAAGAAGTCTGCAAGAAAATAAAGTTCAGAAAGTAGAAGAAAACGAAGATTCTGAGTTTATTGGGATCATTAATTATTCTATTATGGCTTTAATTCAAATTGAATTAGGCATTTCTGAAAAAGCAGATTTAAGTCCAGACGAAGCTATTATTCAATATAATCTTCAAGTTGAAAAAGCTAAAACCCTAATGATTGATAAAAATCATGATTATGGTGAGGTTTGGAGAAAATTGAGAGTGAGTTCTCTGACTGATCTTATTTTGCAAAAACTTCTACGGATTAAACAGATTGAAGATAATGCAGGACAAACTTTAGTGAGCGAAGGCATCGAAGCAGGTTATCTCGATATCATAAATTATTCAGTGTTTGCTCTAATTCATTTAAATTTCAAATCAAAATGAAATATATAATAGGCTTTTCTAGAGTTTTTGTTGGCATATTATTCATTTTCAGTGGTTTTGTGAAATTGAATGATCCCATTGGATTTTCTTACAAACTAGAAGAGTATTTCGGTGAAGGAGTTTTGAATCTGGAATTCTTGATTCCTTTCGCATTGGTTTTAGCAATATTCATTGTGATTTATGAATTGCTATTAGGCTTAACTCTACTGATTGGATATGCGCCTAAATTCACCAAATGGAGTCTGCTTTTGATGATTGTATTTTTTACTTTCCTAACGTTCTATTCGGCATATTTCAATAAAGTCACCGATTGTGGTTGTTTCGGTGATGCCATTCCCTTGACGCCCTGGCAATCTTTTATAAAAGACATCTTACTTTTAATTCTGATTTTGATATTATTCTTTAATGAAAAGTATATCCAACCTATTTTTGCTAAACCATCTTTAAAATGGATAGTATTTGCTGCATCCATAGCCTGTCTTTATTTCGCCTATCATGTTTTAATGCATTTACCTGCAATAGATTTTCGTGCCTACAAGATTGGGACCAATATCCCTGAAGCCATGAGCTATCCAGATGATGCTCAAGAAGCTGTTTATGAATATGAATGGACCTTTGAAAACAACGGCAACAAGGAAGTTTATACAACTAATGGAAGCTATCCGGATGTCCCTGGTGAATTTATCAATGTTGAAACAAAAATGATGAATGAGGGATACATTCCTCCAATTCGTGATTTCTCTCTTATCAAAGGCGGTGAAAACTATATTGAAGATTTGATGCAGGAAGATCAACTGATGATCGTTGTAGCATATAATCTTTCCAAAACCGAACATGAAGGATGGATAGAACTTTCATCCGCACTGAATAAGGCCAAAGAAGACAACTTCAAAGTTATTGGTCTTACAGCTTCTGGAGAAAAAGATATTTCAAAAATTAAAAGTGATTACAACTTAAATTTTGATTTTTATTTCTCAGATGAAACTGCAATCAAGACTATTATAAGAGCAAATCCTGGAATTGTCATTATTGAAAATGGCACTATTACCAATAAGCTTCATTGGAATGATGCAGATGAATTCTAAAAGATATATCCATTGCTGAAAAATTTTGTTCAAAAAACTGCATATGCTTTGCTAACCGTTTTTGGTGTAGTTACCGTCATTTTTTTTCTTTTTAGTGTTTTACCTGGAGATCCTGCACAAATGATGCTTGGACAAAATGAAACCCAGGAACAACTTCAACAACAAAAAGAAAAATACGGTTTTGATAAAAGCATAGGTCAACAGTACTTATACTATATCAATGATTTGTTACCTATGTCTTGGCACAGTTCAGATGTAAAAGACTTTACTTATTTTGAAGAGAATAAATACAATGGGACACAATTATTTTCTTTGGCTGCAGGTACTATTTATATAAAAACGCCCTATTTGAGAACTTCATTTCAGCGTCAGGATCAAAAAGTGCTTGACATCATCAAACAAACTTTACCGAACACGGCGATTTTGGCGGTTTCTTCAATTTCAATTGCACTTATTATAGGTATTTTTTTAGGTATTATCTCTGCCCTTCAAAAGGATACCTGGATAGATAAAAGTATACAGGTTCTTAGCACCCTGGGTATGAGTTTGCCTTCTTTTTTTAGTGCTATTCTTGCAGCATGGCTCTTTGGCTATGTCCTCAAAGAATACACAAACTTAAATATGACAGGAAATCTTTACGAATTAGACGATTTTGGTGAAGAAAAGATTTTCCATTTCAAAAACTTAATATTGCCGGCCTTTGTACTTGGAATAAGACCACTTGCCGTTGTTGTTCAACTTATGAGAAGTTCGCTACTAGAAGTGTTTCAGCAAGATTACATAAGAACAGCTAGAGCAAAAGGATTAAGTGCTTATTCAGTAATCATAAATCACAGCTTAAAAAACGCATTAAACCCAGTTGTAACCGCCATATCAGGTTGGTTTGCCTCAATGCTGGCGGGAGCTGTTTTTGTTGAATATATTTTCGGATGGAATGGCATCGGAAAAGAAATAGTAGATGCTTTAAACACGCTAGATTTGCCAATTATCATGGGAGCTGTGTTAACGATAGCTATCATCTTTATCATTATTAATATCTTAGTAGATATAATTTACAAACTATTAGACCCAAGAATATAAATTCAAAAATAAAAAACATGAGAACTCAAATTGTAGCAGGAAACTGGAAAATGAATTGTAACCTAGATGAAGCTCTTCATTTGCTCAACGATTTAAAGCTAAAGGACTTTTCCAAATCTAATGCTAAAGTAATCATCGCTCCACCATATACCAACTTATATCCAATCCATCAAAATTTAAAAGATTCTTCAATAAAAATTTCTTCGCAAAACATCAACGAAAATGAAGAGGGTGCATTTACCGGAGAAATATCTCCTGATATGCTTAAAAGTGTTGGAGTGGAATATGTCATTATCGGCCATAGTGAGCGAAGAGCTATTTATGGCGAAACTGATGATTTACTGGCTAAAAAAGTTACTGCATCTCTAAAGCATGACTTTAAAATTATGTTTTGCATAGGAGAAAAATTAGAACAAAGAAAAGCAGACAAGCATTTTGAAGTTGTTAAGGAGCAGTTGGAAAAAGGACTTTTTCACGTTAGTGCTTCAGACATGAAAAACGTTGTCATAGCTTATGAACCTGTTTGGGCTATTGGAACCGGCGAAACAGCATCTCCAGAACAAGCTCAGGAAATTCATGAATATATTCGAAAAGTACTGGCTGAAAAATATAGTCAGGATGTTGCAGACCAAACCTCGATTCTTTACGGAGGAAGTGTTAAGCCTAACAATGCTAAAGAAATTTTCGCCAAAAAAGACGTTGACGGAGGACTTATCGGCGGAGCTTCATTGGATGCAAAAAGCTTTGCAGAAATTGTGATGTCATTTTAAAATGAAATACATAGAATATAAATTTGAAGTTCACCGACTTCAGCCTGGCAGGGATATTTTGCTGGCTGAATTGGGTGAATTACCTTTTGAAAGTTTTGAAAACCATGAAAAGGGTCTTCTTGGATATATTATTGAATCAGATGACAGGAAAGACCTGCTAAATGATGTCTCCATTTTGAAATCGGATGAATTTCAAATCTCTTATACTAAGTCGACAATTGAACAGGTTAACTGGAATGAGGAGTGGGAAAAAAATTTTCATCCCATTCATATTGACACTAGATGCACAATTCGAGCACCTTTCCATTCCAAAACAAATACGGATATCGACATCATAATAGAGCCCAAAATGTCCTTTGGAACTGGACATCATGCGACAACTTATCAAATTTCTGAATTGCTTCTTGAAGAAGATTGCAAGGATAAAAGAGTCCTGGATATGGGATGCGGCACCGGAGTCCTTGGAATACTTGCAGATATCCGTGGGGCTACATCTGTAGACTATATTGATATCGATACCTGGTGTGTTGAGAACACCGAAGAAAATATAGAACGTAATTCTTGCAAAGGAAACGTTATCCTTGGTGGTGCAGAAAAAATTGAAAAGAATTACGACTTGATATTAGCCAATATCAATAGGAATATTCTTTTAGAAGACATGTCTATTTACGTAGCTCATTTGGTTTCTGGAGGCTCAATTTACTTTAGTGGATTTTACGAAGAAGATTTAAAACTTATTCAAGAAGAGGCAATTCGTAATGAATTGACATTCGTTAAACATCAAACAAAAGACAACTGGGTGGCAGCCAAATTCACAAAAAATTAAAAGTTGCTTAAAGTATTCTGTATATATTTGCTATAAAATTGAGTGATGAGCGTTAAAGAAGAAGTTTTAGAAGAAGTAGATGTAAAAGAAAAACTTACAGATTCTCATGAAATAATTGTTTATAATGACGAAGTCAATACGTTTGATCACGTTATTGAAACATTGATTAAAACCTGTGATCATGATGCATTACAAGCCGAACAATGCACTTTACTAATTCATTACAAAGGTAAATGCGCCGTCAAATCAGGTGATTATGACGATCTGAAGCCTAGATGTACAGAAATTCTAAGAGCTGGTATCAGCGCTGAAATAGTATAAAAAAAGCCTCGAAATTCGAGGCTTTTTTTATTTGAATCCTTGGTAGAATAACTATCCTATAACCTTAATAATCTCTGAAGTGATATAGTCAATTTGTTCTTTGTCTAATTCTGTATGCATAGGCAGAGAAATCACTTCATCTACCAATTCATTAGTAACCTTGAACTCCTTTTCATCATATCGCTCATCTTTATAAGCCTTTTGGGAATGCAAAGGAATTGGATAATAAACTCCATGAGGAATATTATTAGCCTTAAAATGATCTACTAATTCGCCGCGCTTTCCGTTCTTAATTTTGATGGTGTATTGATGAAAGACATGACAGTCGCATGTGTCACAAATACCTTTTGAATTATCACATTGTTTGTGCGTTATGGTCTTTGGAGTCTCAATGTTTTCAGACTTGCTTAAAACTTCAGTATAATGTCTTGCAGCATTTTGTCGTCTGAAGCTATAATCATCCAAGTGTTTTAGTTTGATGTCCAAAATTGCAGCCTGGACGCTGTCCAATCTTGAATTGACGCCTACAACATCATGATGGTATCTTTCATACATTCCGTGGTTAACTACACCTCTAATTGTGTGAGCCAAATCATCATTGTTGGTGAAAATAGCACCACCATCACCATAAGCTCCAAGGTTTTTGGATGGAAAGAATGAAGTCGCTCCTACATTTCCAATCGTTCCAGCTTTTTGCTGAGAACCATCTTTAAATGTATAATTGGCTCCAATAGCCTGAGCATTATCTTCGATCACATATAAATTATGCTTTTTTGCAATATCCATAATCTCCTCCATCTGAGCGACATGTCCAAATAAATGAACCGGTACAATAGCTTTGGTTTTGGGAGTAATAGCTTGCTCCAATTTTATCAAATCAATATTGAAGGTGTCTTTATCAACATCAATTAAGACAGGTGTTAAGTTGAGGAGTGCAATCACTTCAACAGTAGCAGCAAATGTGAAGTCTACAGTAATGACTTCATCACCTGGTTTCAATCCAATCGCCATCATTGAAATTTGTAAGGCATCCGTACCATTAGCACAAGGTATGACGTGTTTGACGCCCATGTACTGCTCAAGGTTTTCCTGAAATTGCTTTACAGCCGGACCATTAATATACGCTGTAGAATCAACAACATCTATAATAGATTTATCTACTTCTTCCTTTATTTTTTCATATTGACCCTTCAGATCAACCATTTGTAGTTTTTTCATAGTCTTTTTTTCTTACACAAAAATAAGAATATTAAGTATTCAAAGAGACAATTCCTTTAAAAGCTTATTTTTGGAAAAAATACAATTTGAAGTCCATATATCAACTCATCATTCATAGTTTTCAGTTTTCCTTACCTGTATTGAAACATTTGAATCCTAAAATGAAATTATTTGCGGAAGGAAGAATTAACTGGGAATCTCAATTAAAATCCCAAGTATCTGAAAATGATAAAGTTATTTGGTTTCACGCCGCTTCTCTTGGTGAATATGAGCAGGCTGTACCCATTATTGATGCTTTGAAGAAAAAATACAACTCCCATAAGATTGCGGTGAGTTTTTTTTCTCCATCGGGATATGAGGTTAAGAAGAAAGATTCTAAATTGGATATTGTTACTTACCTGCCTCTGGATACCAAAAAAAACGCAGAAAAATTTCTAACTATCCTAAACCCTGAAATCGCTTTTTTTATTAAGTATGAAGTCTGGCCAAATCTGATGGACGTTTTGGAAAAAAAACAAATTAAATCCTACCTTGTTTCTGGGGTCTTCAGGATACAACAGCTGTATTTTAAACCAATGGGAAAATTTATGAAGAAAGCTTTAAGTAAATTTGATCATCTTTTTGTTCAAAATGAAGAATCACTCAGGCTTTTAAAAGACTATGGTTTTGAGCAGGCCAGTATTTCTGGAGACACCCGTTATGACAGGGTGATTTCTCAGCTGGCAATGGATAATCAGCTTAACTTTATGGATAAGTTTACAGCTTCAGGTGATCTTACTATTGTATTTGGTAGCACTTGGCCAGAAGATCTATCGATAACTTTGGACGCCATAAACAATGCTCCAAATCACATAAAACTGATTATCGCTCCTCACCAAATAAACCCATCTCAAATTCAGAAATTAAAAAAAAGTATCACCAAAAAAGTTATCTGTTTTTCTGAAATTGAAAATCAAAACTTAGAAGAGTTTCAGGTTTTAATAGTCGATACTATAGGTTTATTGACCAAGATTTACAGTTATGCCGATTTAGCTTACGTAGGAGGTGGCATGGGATTGAGCGGATTACACAATATATTGGAACCTGCTGCTTTTGGTATACCGATTGTCATCGGCAAAAACTTTGATAAATTCCCTGAAGCGAAAACGATAAGGCGACTAGGAGGTTTATTTAGTGTTAGTTCAGATGATGAATTTGCGTCAGTATTTGAAAAACTTACCTCTGATAAAACATTTAGAGAAAAAAGCGGACAGATTTGCGGACATTTTGTGAATTCTGAAGCTGGAGCTACTCAGAAAATTTTATCAGCAATTGATTTTGACAGTAAATAAAAAAAGTAACTTATTTGAAATTTCTTAAATGTCGTTTTAGTTGTATAAAGCGAACAATGCCTACGACCAAAAAAACAACACTGAGTCCTATTGCTATATACCCAACGATTTTTAGGTCCTCAAAAAGCTTTTCTCTGATTCCGACAAGTCCAATTCCACCGAGAAGTAGATAAAGCGAAGACCGTAAATAAGACAAAAGCGTGCGTTCATTGGCGAGTTTAGTTCGTTCCATTGCCAAATGATCCCGAAGGATAATTCGGTCTTCATTGGTGTAATCGTCTGTAAATTTTACAATATTCTTAAGTTGTTTCTTCATGATTTCTTGTGAATAAAAGTTGAGCAATACATAAATAAAAATACAAACTACATCTGAATTTGATCCTTTTTGGATTTATAGTGACTATTAAGACCAAAGGTAAATCCAATGATGAAAACTATACTGAGCAAAGCTAAAGCCAATGAGCTGACTATAAGAAGCTTTTGAACAGCTTCCAAAACATCTTCAGCCTCACTAAACCTTCCTATCATCAAAAATCCCAAAGAGATCAGGAACAGTAAAATTCCCCATGTCGATTTATGGAAAGTAGAAGGATTGATTTTGGTTAAGTCTGAAAACATTCCCAGGACAAAAATAGCCGAATCGGCAGAAGTAATTAAAAATCCTAATAAAAGCAGAATAGCCAAAATAACCGCATAAAAACCAAGTGGGAATTGTTCCAAAAGCACAAAAGTTGAAGTGAAGACATTATCAAATGCAAAACTTGAAACGACATCAGCATTTATCAGTTCAATAGCAGATGTTCCAAAACTTGTAAACCATAGAAATGACCCTAAACTTGGAACAATGAGCACACCTAAAATAAGTTGTCGTATACTGCGCCCTTTGGAAATTCTAGCGATAAAAATTCCTGTAAAAGGTGCCCAAGCCAACCAGAAAGCCCAATAATAATAGGTCCAATCTGATAAAAATTGTTCGCTAAAATTGAACTCACCAATTGCTAAACTTAACGGAATGAAATCCTGAAGCAAGGCTAAAACAGACTGCCAAAGATTTGATAAAATTAAGCTGATGTCACTATTGAACATCACATAAGCAAGCAATAACAAAGTAAGTATTATGTTGACATTGGATAAACGCCTGATCCCGTTGCTTAAACCTTTTATAGAAGAGAAAATCGCAAATGAAAAGATTAAAACACAAAGTATGATGCTAAGATAAACACCAAGAGTAGACTCTGTAATAAAATTTATCCCTCCTTCTACTTGTCTAATTCCTAAAGCAACTGCACTCACTACGCCAAAAACTGTAGTAAGAATCACGAGTAAGTCTATAAGTTTAGTTGAAAATGAATTGGATAGTTTAGGAATAATTTGGCTCAACTGAATATTTTTTTTCTTGACAAATAATAAATACGCAATGAATAAAGCAAAAAGGCCATAAAACCCCCAGGCTGTAAAACCCCAATGATAAAAAGTCATTTCCAATCCATGAATTTCACTAGGTCTTGAGATTTGCAGATTCGGGTGCTTCATCATAAATATAGGTTCCTGAACTGCTCTTAAAATGATGCCTGCTCCCATTCCTGTAGAATACATCATGGCTAGCCAGGACGGAGTTGAATATTCTGGTGAGCTAGAACCTAATTTTATTTTTCCTAAGGGAGAAAATCCTATTACCAGCAAATACACCACTATAAACAAGCCTAAAACCAAGTATAATTTCCCGAAAAAGGTTCTCACCCGAGTTGAAACTGTGTTGATGACCTCAAAAGAATTTTTAGGAAAAATCAAAAATAATACGCCTATAAATCCAAGAATAACAAGGCTTGCAAGAATTAATTGATTTTTAGGATTTAAAGCCTTCAAAAATAAAATTTACACGGTTACTGCTTTATTGAGGTATCTTCTAAAAGGAAGCATAGCTGTATAAGTCTCAATGACTTTATCTTTAAAATCTGATGAAAGGACGTCCTTCCTAACAAAAGGTTTCATAGCAGCAAAACTTTTAAGTCTGAGAAACTCGATATGCTTATGCTCTTGCGAAAATCCTTTTGGAGATGTTTTTAACTTGTCGTCATCCTCCATCAAACCACCAAAATGCTCTTGAAAAGTTTTGGAATTTACAATTGCTTTAAAATCATCGCCATTATAGTCAATTGCTTCCCTGATGCTCTTTAGTAGTTCAGGTTTAGGTTTGTAAAACCCACCGGCAACGAAAATTTCCTCAATTCCAAGATGAATATAGAAGTCACCCGTTTTTGGACGTTTGTCCAAACCTGCTCCAAAATGATCTTTGTAAGTTGGTTTATTAGGATGATATAGCAAATTATTATTAATTCTATTGATGGCTTTCTTACCAGTAGATGAATAGTAATTCTCATCAAGTTTGGACAATTTTAAATCCAGATCTTCCAGCCATTTTACATAATCTGCTTTTACATATTCGTACTCTTTTCTGTTTTCATCCATCCACTCTTTGCTATTGTTGGCGTTAAGTGTTTCCAGAAAATCGAATAAACGTTCAAAATCCATTTAGCTTGGTTTTATTGAATTGAGTTGAGTTTTAAGTTCTTCCATAGACTGCTCCAATTTTTTGAGCATACTGTTTTCAGAATTTTCATTGATGGAAAACGTCAATTTACTAGTTACTTCCCAGATTTCCTGAACTTCAGAATCTTCTACTTCATAAGGAGGATAGTAAGAGTTGGTAGAAATCAAGGAAATTTTATGAGAATTGGGGTGTTTATGCAGTTTTTTAACCAAAACAGAATCCTGAAGCACAAACACATAAACTTTATGATTTACAGCTTGTTGTAAGCTTTCTACCGATTTGCCAAGGACCCAGTCTTCGGAATGAAAGTTGGGTTCCATGCTATCGCCTTCGACCTGAAATCCTCTATAGGAAGCGTTTCTGAATTGAGGAATTGGCATTTCAAACGCAGGGAGTTGATGGTACCATTCTGCATCTCCGATATTTTGCGGATAGCCTGCAGCTGCTTTTTGATTGACCAAGAGCATATTTTCTCTTGAATTGTTTTCATCTACTGAAATTACTTTTGGCATAGAATTGATATGATGAACATCTAGTTTTTTCTGAAAACTTTCACCGTAAAGCCAAAGCGGATTGACTTCAAAAATTTTCAAAAGCATCATAACAACTTGGCCAGAAAGTTTAGTTTTACCTCGTTCAATATCTGAAGTAGAATTTTTGATATTCAAAATTTCAGCAAATTCGGTTTGAGTGAAATTATTTTCTTCTCGAATTTGCTTAAAACGCTGAATTTCTAATGATAAATCTGATTTCATGGTGATTTAGCTTTAGTAGGAATAATTCCATGAAACTAAGGAAAAAATCCTAATCAATAATAATTTTTGGCGTTATTTATTTTAATAAATTTGATAACTAAGATAAACCTTATGAAAATACATGTCATCAATGGTCCAAATTTAAATATATTGGGAAAAAGAGAACCCGAGATTTATGGTAAGTCGACCTTTAAAGATTATTTCACTGAACTTCAGTTTCAATTTAAAGATGTGGAATTGTCTTACTTTCAATCTAATATTGAAGGAGAATTAATTTCAGAATTGCAAGAAGCAGATGACAATGTAGATGGGATAATTCTCAACGCAGCTGCTTACACTCATACTTCAATAGCCATTGGCGATGCCATTAAAGCCATAGCTACGCCTGTGATAGAAGTACACATTTCCAATACACACGCGAGAGAGGACTTCAGAAAACATTCTTACGTCTCACCAAATGCTTTTGGAATTATCATTGGTTTTGGTTTGAGGAGTTATGAATTGGCGATAAGAAGCTTTTTAGATTAAATCCATTACTAATGTCACGAATTATAATTACTCTATTTGCTCTATTTGGTATGGCTTTCGGTTATGCTCAAGAAAAAAATGAAGTCGAAAAGCGAGTTAAAAAAAGTGAAGTCCACGAACAAGCCAAAAAATGGTTGAATGATGCTTATGAAAATAAGCGAAAAGTGAAATGGTATTACCAAACCGATGGTGAAAAAGAAGTCTTTGAAGCTAAACTAAAACACGATAAACACCTACATAGCGTCGAATTTAGTCTGGACGGATATGTGAGGAATATTGAAATTCTCATTGATGAAAATGAGTTGGCACCAAAAGTTCGAGAGGTCATCACTAATTTTTTGGAAACCAATTATACAAAGTTTACAATTTCAAAAATTCAAATTCAATATACAGGTCATGGAAATGATCTTGAGGATATTATTGATGAAGATGAATTTGAAAACATCACTATAAATTATGAGATTGAATACTATGGAAAATCAGAAACTGAAGATGAATTATGGGAAGCTTTGTTTAATGATGAAGGCGTTTTGATTGAAAAAAGAATAGTCAATCTAAGAGCTACAGATAATTTAGATTATTGATATGAAGTATTTTTTTTTAGCTGGTTTTTTGTTGTTGTCATTATCATCTAAAGCTCAAAACGATCGGTTCATTTTTGGTTTTTTCCCTGAAGCTTCATTGAACTACAAGATTTCAGAAAAATATTCTATAATCCATAAAATTGAATCTCAAAATGGATTGTTCGACTCCAACAATCTCAATGAAGAATTTGAGTACGAGCAAACCTTAACCGACTTACAAACCTTTATTGGAAGGCGTTTATCGCCTTTCGTAAAAGTTGATCTTGGATATCAATACAGGATTGAAGAAGGGGAAAACACTCACAGAACTATCCAACAAATTTCAATTTTACAAAGAGAATCCTTTTATAGAATTGGTCATAGAATACGAATCGATGAGACTTTTTTCCAAGATGCACCTCTCCTATTTAGAGCTAGATACAGAATAAAAGGACAAATTCCACTTCAAGGTTTAAGTTTAGATCCTGGTGAAAATTATTTAACAGTCTCCAACGAAATTATCTACATGATTCAAAGCAGTGAAGATGATCTGGAAAATAGATTAACAGCTGCCTTGGGATTTTATTTTGATGACAAAAACAAACTTGAAGTTGGTTTTGACTACAGAACAGATGATTATTTGGTAGATGACAGATTTAGACACCGGCTGTGGTTTAAATTTGGATATTACAAAACTCTTTAGTGCTATATGAAAATACTACACACTGCCGATTGGCATATTGGAAAACGCCTGCACAAGACCGATTTAGCCAAAGACTTCGATCTTTTTATCATTTGGCTCTGTGAGTATTTAGATGAAAATCCAGTTGATGTTTTACTGATTTCAGGTGATGTTTTTGATTTTTCAAATCCTTCAAGTGAATCGCGAAATCAATACTATAAGACATTAATCAAATTGAAAAAATTTGATCTTAAGATCATTATTACTGGTGGAAATCACGATTCTCCTAGTGTTCTGGAGGCACCAAAAGAAATATTAAATCAGCTCGATATTCATGTCATTGGGCAAATGCCAGACGAATTTGAAAATTGTTTAATTCCGATTTCTTCTGAAAATAATATTGAAATAATTATAGCAGCGATACCCTACTTAAGAAGTAGAAATCTTCAGCGCCAATTTGATGCTGAAAGTCATGATAATAAACAAGAGGCGATACGTGAAAGTATTTCATTTCATTTTCAGGAAACATCAAAACTTGCAAAAGTGAAATATCCTGGAGTTCCTATAATTGGCATGGGCCATTTGTTTGCAACTGGAGTAAGCGTTTCAGAAAGTGAGCGAGATATTCAAATCGGTAATTTAGCCAGTCTTGAAGTTTCTCATTTTGGAAGCGATTACGACTATATTGCGCTGGGACATATTCATAAACCCCAGCGCTTACAGGCCGAAACCCCAATATTTTACAGCGGTTCTCCTATTCCCCTTTCCTTTAGTGAACGCAAAAATGAAAAGCGGGTGTTGCTGATAGATACCGAAATAAGTTTTGAACCAGAAAGCATTGCTATTCCAAAATTCAGGGATTTGGTTTTAATCAAAGGAACTTTGGCTGAAATCGAAGAAAAACTGGAAGCTATAGAAATTAAATCCCAGCTTGAAACCCTAATAGAAATTGAAATGTTGGAAAATGAATTTTCTGCCACGCTCAACTATGATTTAGAGCAAATGATTGAAAATTTTGAGAAGCCAAGTTGTAAAATTGTGAAGCATAAAGTCACCTTTAAAAACATGGCTAAAGTTGAAAGAGGAGTGTCCACAACAGAAAGTCAAGTGTCTGATTTTACACCCAAAGAAGTATTTCTGAAAAAACTCGAAGGCGTGGATGAAAATGATCAGACAAAACTTGAGCTCATATCTGCCTTTGAAGAGATTTTGGAAGAATTGAATCGCAACGAAGAATGAAAATAGAAAGTTTACATTTTAAAAATATAAATTCACTAAAAGGTGAACATGAAATCAATTTTGACGAAACTCCCTTAAATACTGGTGGGTTATTTGCAATCATAGGACCTACAGGGAGTGGAAAAAGTACTTTACTCGATGCGATTTGCCTTGGACTTTATGGTAGAACTCCGAGAATTTCCAGCGTCACCAAAAATAAGATAGAACAAGATGGTAGTATATTGACTAAGCATCAAAAAGAAGCGTATGCAAAGGTCAAGTTCTCTTGCAATTCTGGCACATTCATCTCTACCTGGTCCATTTCAACCAATAGAAATGGAAAGCTGAGAGATCACGATATGAATCTTTGGGATACGCAAACTGAAAAGTACTACAGTGAAAAGAAAACAGAGAACCAAGAAGAAATCGAAAGACTGATAGGCTTGTCTTATGATCAATTTGTAAAGTCGGTTCTGTTATCCCAAGGTGAATTCGCTACCTTATTAAAATCTAATGAGAAGGAAAGAAGTGAACTTTTAGAAAAAATAACTAATACGTCTATTTACAGACAGATTGGTAGAAAAGTCTTCGAAAAGTATAACCATCTTAAATCAAAGATCTCCAAGCAAAAAAACCTTTTGGAAGACCTTCAAAAGAAGCTTTTAAGTACCGAAGATCTTGAATCCAATAATCTTGAAAAAGAAAAATTAGAATCTGAAGAAAAGCATCAGGAATTAAAGATTACACAACAGGAAAAGGATTTAGAAAAACTAAAGTCGAAAGAAAAACTTGATCAGGAATTAATAAAAGAAAGTCAAAATCTTTCAAAGTTTGAAAGTGAATTTGATGGCTTTCAGAAAAAATATGCTGAAGAACTCCGCAAGCACGCGAAGACCTTGGATTTTGATGAGGAGCTTAAGGACTATAATGCTTTAGCTGAAAAAAGAGAAACTCTTAGTGAATCCATAAATGATCTTAAAGAAAATCAGTCTCGAATTCATAATGAAATTGAAGCTGTAAAAAACAAGATCGAAAGTCTTCTTAAAGCTAAAGTTGAAGATGCTGAAGTTGAAAAGAAATTGAACAGTCTTTTAAAAGTTTATCAAACCTTAAATAATGAAAGGATTTTAAAAAGAAATGATTACGCTTCCAAAAAGGAATTTTTAAATAAAGAATTGGAAATTTTGGAACTGAAGTTTCAAAAGCAATCAATTTCAGAATTTGAGAATTTCCTGAAAACTCAGCTCAAAACTACTGAAGAAGGTATTAAAAATTTGTCTGTTAAACTGGAAGCTGATAAGACCCTTGAAGAAACACTCAAAGCTAAAAACCAATTCTTAAATCAACTGAAGGAGGCAAAATATGATGAGAAATCTATCCAGGAACTTGAAAAGCAAATTTCAAAAACACAAACTATTTTTCTAAAAGAAAGAGAAGAACTAAGTAAGTTTCCAGAACTTATCACTTCAAAACAGACAATTCTCGAAGGTCTGGAAAAAGACCTCAATCATCTGGAATTGAAAAAAGAAAACCAAAACCTGAGGTTCCAAGTTGATGAGCTAAGAAAGCAACTGAAAGAAAATGAACCTTGCCCTGTTTGCGGATCCACGGAACATCCTTACTCGGAGCATATGCCTCATATTGATTCTGAACTGGATAAAAAGATTAAGGAACAAAAACTTCAAATAAAATCTGTATCTGATGAGCTTTCAAAACTAAAAGCTGAAAAAGCCTCTAAATCAAAACGCATTGCAGATTTTGAGAATGAGCTTGAAACTTCAAAACATAATCTTGAGCTTAAGAAAAAGGGTTTTGCTGAAAATTATGCAGGTATCATTTCAGAATTGGATGGAAAATCCCTCGAAGAATTTGAAGTTTCTGTTGAAAAATTGATTGAGAGTCTGGAAAAACTAAAACAATTACAAGCTGATGAGCGAGCTTTAGAAAATTCATTGTCGATTCTAGAGGAATTGGATGAAATAAGAACAAAGGGAAGTCAATTGAAAGCTGAAATGATTGAACTATATGACGGTGATAATTTGGAAGAATTAATTTCTGACTTAAAATCTTCCTGGGTGAAATTGAAATCTGGTATTGAACACACTTCCCAATCCCTCCTCAAAGAAAAAGAAAATGCAAAGCGAGTTAAAGATGAGATACTTAAGCTTCAGTCGGACTTGGATCCAAAGATTAAAGCCAGCGAATTTTCAAGTATTGCTGAAGCTAATTCATCCCGAATGAAATCGGCAGACTACCAGGCATTAAGCCAAAAGCTAAACGAATTAAATGAACGCGTACAAATTCAGAAGGAAAAGATAAAGGGCTTAAAAAACCAAATTCAAAATTTAAACTTTAAATTTTTTACTGATAAACACGAAGCTGAAAAGTCAATACAAGAGTTGAAAGAAGCCTTGCAGGAGACTAAACATAAGCTGGAGGAAGTTAAGAGAAAACTCAAGAACAATCGGGAACTATTGGAAGAATTGAAAACCATTGAAAAAGAAATTTCCGAGGAATTAAAAGCCAACAAAAAATGGGAGATTTTGAACAAACTCATTGGTGATGCAACGGGAACTGAGTTTAATAAATTTGCTCAGGATCTTAGTTTACAGCGCTTGATTCATTTGGGGAACAAACGTTTGAAGCATTTGAACGAACGTTATGAATTGGATCGTTATCTACCGAGTGAAGACAAGGATCAACTTTATGTCATTGATAACCACATGGGAGGTTTGCGCAGGTCTGTAAAAACCTTGTCTGGTGGTGAAACCTTTTTGATGAGTTTGGCGTTGGCACTTGGGTTGTCGGATTTGGCCTCAAGGAATGTAGAAATCAATAGTTTATTCATCGACGAAGGTTTTGGAACCCTGGATCCAGAAACTTTAGATGTCACCTTAGATACGTTAGAACGACTGCAGGCGGAGAGTAATAAAATCATTGGTATCATTAGCCATGTCAGCACTCTTAAAGAAAGAATACAAACCCAAATTGTTTTGGATAGAAATGCTCAGGGGTATAGTCAGCTTGAAGTTATTGGCTAAAATTTAACTGATAGAACTAAAACTAATTTGACAAGTATTCACTCTTATAACTTATCAAATTCATAATAAAAATAAGTTCTGATGATAATTTATTTATAAAAATAGGTAATTCTTGTTTTTATTTAAGAAAAATGCAATTGGGCGTTAAATTTAAAACCAAAATACTCGTTTGAATTTAGTATATTCGCAAGAGTCCTAAAATCGATATAATGCAAGATAAAGTTCAAAAAAAAGAAGACCTTTCTTTTGATGAGTTCAAAAAGCAAGTTCTTGAAGATTATAAAATAGCTGTTACCAGTAGAGAATGTAGTCTGCTTGGACGACGTGAAGTGTTAACGGGAAAAGCAAAATTTGGAATATTTGGTGATGGAAAAGAAGTGCCTCAATTGGCATGGGCCAAATCATTCAGAAACGGTGATTTCCGTTCTGGTTACTACAGAGACCAAACCTTTATGATGGCTATTGGTAAACTTACAATCGAACAATTTTTTGCTGGATTATATGCCAACACAAATCTGGAAGATGAACCTATGTCTGGAGGTCGACAGATGGGTGGGCACTTCATGACTCATAGTTTAAATGAAGACGGAAGTTGGAAAAACCTGACCGAACAAAAGAATTCCAGTGCAGACATCTCTCCTACCGCTGGGCAAATGCCTCGTTTACTTGGCCTTGCTCAAGCTTCTAAGATTTATAGAAATGTCGAAGGAATAGATTCTGAAAAGTTTTCAAAAAACGGAAATGAAATTGCTTGGGGCACCATAGGAAATGCCAGTACAAGTGAAGGTTTATTCTGGGAAACTTTTAATGCTGCAGGTGTCATGCAAGTCCCAATGGTCATCAATGTATGGGATGATGATTACGGAATTTCTGTACACGCAAGACATCAAACTACCAAAGAAAATATCTCCGAAGTTTTAAAAGGCTTCCAGAAAGAAAACGATACCAATGGATATGAAATTTTAGTAGTAAAAGCCTGGGATTATCCTGCACTGATTGAGACTTATGAGAAAGCTGAAAAAATTGCAAGAGAGAAGCACATTCCAGTGATAATTCATGTTGTTGAGGTTACTCAGCCACAAGGTCACTCCACCTCTGGTTCTCATGAACGTTATAAAAGTGAAGATAGATTGCAATGGGAAAAAGAGCATGATTGCAATAAAAAAATGAGAGATTGGATGATCTCTAATGGTTTCTCAACAGATGAAGAGCTTAGTGAGTTAGAAAAAAGCATTAAGAAAGAAGTTAGAGATGGAAAGAAAGCTGCCTGGACTGCTTTTGGAAAAACAGCTAAAACTGAAAATAAGACAGTAATTAAGTTACTTAATGAGTTAGCAAAATCCTCTGAAAATAAAAACTTCATTCTTTCCTTAGTAAATGAATTAAAAGAAAATGATGAGCCAATTAAATCTGTAATTCTTGCAACAGCAAGAAAAGCTTTGCGATATGTCAGAGGCGAACAATCTGATGCTAAATCAAATCTAATTCAATGGATTAAAGATTTTAGTCAACGCACACAACCAGATTATAGCAGTAATTTATGGAGTGAATATGATGGGAGGGCAACAAATATTAAAGCAGTTGATCCAACCTACGATGAAGATTCGGAGGACGTTGATGCCAGAGTGATTCTAAGAGACAATTTTGATAAGATATTTGAAACTCGTCCAGAAACTTTAATTTTTGGTGAAGACGCCGGAGAAATTGGAGATGTAAATCAAGGTCTTGAAGGTCTTCAGGAAAAGTATGGTAAACTGAGAGTTTCCGATACAGGGATTCGTGAAGCTACAATCCTAGGCCAAGGTATTGGCATGTCGCTTAGAGGTCTAAGACCAATTGCTGAGATACAATATCTAGATTATTTGCTATATGCTTTACAAATCATGAGTGATGATCTGGCTACAACTGCTTACCGAACGAAAGGAAAACAAAAATCACCGCTGATAGTAAGAACACGTGGTCATAGACTTGAAGGAATATGGCATTCTGGATCACCAATGGGTGGAGTTTTAAACTTGATAAGAGGTGTAAATGTTTTGGTTCCCAGAAATATGACCAAAGCCGCTGGGTTTTACAACACAATGCTGGATAGCGACGAGCCTGCATTAATTGTAGAGTGCTTAAATGGTTACAGACTTAAAGAGAAAAAACCTAATAACCTTGGGGAATTCAAGACACCAGTTGGAAAAGTTGAAACCATCAGAGATGGTAAAGATCTTACAATTGTTTCCTACGGTTCTACATTAAGAATTATTGAACAAGCAGCAAAAGATCTTCAAGAGGTAGGAATTGATGTAGAAATTATTGATTGCCAATCCTTACTCCCATTTGATATTGAGCACGATATTGTAAAGAGCTTAGAAAAAACAAACAGATTACTTGTTGTTGACGAAGATGTGCCTGGAGGCGCTTCAGCGTTTATTCTGCAGAACATCTTGGATGAACAAAATGGGTACGAATTTCTAGACAGTAAACCACAGACCTTAACAGCAAAAGCTCACCGACCAGCCTATGGTACTGATGGTGATTATTTTTCAAAACCGTCCGCAGAAGATGTCTTTGAAAAAGTTTATAGTATTTTACGAGAATTCAAACCTGAAGATTATCCAGAATTAATGTAGAATTCTTGGTTAATTCATAGTGAAGAGGAACCTTAGCCATTCAAATTGCTAAGGTTTTTTATGTTTTATATAACGATTATGAAACTAGAGTAAGTCTTAAATAATGATAAATTTGTAGATTAATATATATGTGATTGATTATGAAAAGAGGACCATTATTATCGTGGGATATATATTCCGAATATTTTTTTAAACTCATTAAAAAATTAAGGAAAAATCAAGAAGTAGAAAAACTGGATACATTTCAATCAAAATTCAATTGGGATTTTCAGGTTGAAGAAACTTTATTCAAAAACGAATATAAAGCTATTGTTGTCACAGACAAGAACCAAAAAATAATTTGGGTTAATGAAGGTTTTAAAGATATGACTGGATACAGTTTATCTTTTATGAAAGATAAAAGCCCCAAAATACTTCAAGGTGAAAAAACTTCAAAAGAAGCTTTACAATTTATTAGATCACACATAAAGAAAGGTGCCATATGCGAAACTTCTATGGTAAATTATAAAAAAGATGGTAGTGAATACATGTGTGAAATCAAAATCTTTCCAATTCATAACCAAGACAATAAAGTAGAGCACTATTTAGCTTTAGAAAACGAATCCTTCCTAAATTAATTTTAACTTCAATTAAAGTTTAAATCCAATCCTTATCAATCGATTCAACTTTGAAAATCAAGTAATTTAGTAAATTGGTTGCCTCATTCACTTCAAGATATTCTATAGTTGTTGTCCCTGAAGCTGTTTCCAGTACTAAGTCGGCATGGCCATTTTTTTGTTGAAATATATTTCTACTTAATCTTATAGATTGAAGTTTATGTATTTCAACAATTTTGAATTTTGTGTCCAGAGAACCTTTTCGTATTGAAATCAACTCAGAATTGAAACCTATATTGCTTTTCTTGACCTTTAGATAGGAAAGCCATAATAATGTCGCGAAAATTAGAACCATAGCTATTCCACTGGCCCAATTGAAATAGAAGAAATAAGCAACTGCAGATAATCCAATTATGACAATCAGGTTTTTGTAAAAATACCTAATAAATAGTCTATTTTGAGACTTTGCTAATTGAAAATCTTGTTCATAAAGTTCTAGTTGAAATAGAGACTTAAATAGAATCGTCAAATTATCTTTGGATAATCCAACTAGGTTAATTTTTTGTTTTTCAGTCACCTGATTGGATGCAGCCTGACTAACATGAACACTTCTAATTTTAAATAAATTCTTCAAAGGATTTGTTCGAATTTCAAAAATCTGAGTCTTCGATTTTTTAATGACCTTATTTATTTTTTTTAAAAGACCATGCTCAACTTCAAAGTTTTTTTGACTTTTAATGATTTTAAGGTTGTAATACTTAAGAACTGTAGTAAAAATTGTAATCAGGAATCCAATGATTAAAATCCCAAATATTAAGAAAGTAATGAAAGTAATTGTTTCAGGAATTCTGTTTTTAAAATCTTCCTCTAAATTGAGATCGTAAATATTGGTCAGAAAGTCCATCACAAAATTATACAGATAGGCAAAGAAAGCTAGCAACAAACCAACTCCTTTAAACAAGTTAGAGCTTACTCCTACCTTTAAGAGCGTAGTAAAGTCTAATTGAAATAATGTCGATTGCTCTTTTAATTCGAGTTTATCCTGATTTATTGAAGATGCAGATGAGACTTCTTCGTTTTCGGCTGTAGCTTCCTCATTAGCTGCAATTTTTTGCTTTTCCTCTATAAGTTTTGCCTTTAATTCATTGGCAAAATCTTTGTCAAGAGCTTTAATATTAATTTCAGCTAGACCTTCTCCGGCAGTTTCAATTTCAAAACCAACTACATTTAATATTTGTTGAAAAATATTTTGCTGAAGATTTATATTTTGAATTCTTTCAAAAGGAATTTCAATATGGCTCAGTTTTATAACACCTTTATCCAAATGAAAGGCGTCTTCCTGAATAGAAAATTTAAATTTTTTGTACGATAGGTATGAAAATACAAACTGAAGAATGACTAGTGCAGCCAGGCCAATGTAAATGTAAGTTCCATAATTTTCAAAAACATTATTCTTAAAAAATGGAATCGCTATAAGATAAATGTTCTGTCGAACACGTTTAACTAAATCAGTAAAAAAAATAAGAAAAATCCCATTGAAGGATTGCAGCCTGGGTATTGAAAAATCAATCTGTGACATCCTCCACTGTCGTTTTATCAAGAACCTTAGCCTTTAGCTTTTGAGCGGTGGACTTATCAAGGCCATCAATTATAAGATCACCAGAAGACGCTCCTGCGGTGTAAAGTCTTAATGAGTATAAAGAGAATAATCTAGACAATGGGCCTTGTTTTATTTCTACGTGCTGAATCCTTTTATAGGGAACTACCGTTTCCGTAAAATAGAAAAAACCTGATTGATAAATCATATCATACTGTCTAACGCCAAACTTCTTGAGAGGAAATCCTTTTTCAATTTCTATGGCTCTCAAAAGAAAAAAAACACTCAATATACCTATAGCTGCGAACGAAATCCACGAAGGGAATTTATCAAAAAAGAACCCAGAAATCGAAAAGGTATACAAAAGGATAAAAATCGAAGCTTCATTGAGCCATATGAGTTTTTTGTAGCGACGCTGAATAGGCTCAAGATCTACAGATTTAAAATCTGGAAGATCTGAAAGTGATATTTCTAAGTTTTCAAATTTCATATTAATAGTTGGATTCTACGCGCTCACCATCTTTATATTTACCTACAAAAGCATCTTTAAAATTGAGTTGCTTTATAACGTTTCGCAGTTTTAATGCTTCTGCTTCAGTTTCAAATACTCCTAAGGTATAAAGATTAAAGTCTTTGAAATTCGCATTATGGACTACGCTATAATTTTCTGAAGAAAGTTTGGTATTGAATTTCTTAAATGCTCCTAATTGAACTGCATAAAATTCTTTTAATTCCAACGGATTAGTATAATCAGAATCCTGAGATTCCAACTCCATAACTTGATTTTCATAATTTTTCAAAACTGACTTTTTAATTACCACTTCATCATCAGAGATTTTTACTCCTTCATTGATTTCCAAAAGGTTTGGCTGAAATAATACTGTAAAAAGTAGAGCTAAAAATAAGATACTCAAAATTACCGTTGAAGCTACAAAACCTTTTCTTTGTGATTTTGCGTTTTGTTTGTCTTTATAAAGCTGACGAATTTCTAAGTTTTTTTCTTCGATTTTGGCTTTAGCTTCAGTTTCTTTATTTACAATGTCTTGAAGTTCTTTTTCAGTAAGAATTGGCATAGTTTTTCGAGTTATTGATTATCAGTGATTAAAATTCAATTTAGGAAATCCATTTAATATTTTTGAAGTCAGGTTTTCTTTTTTCCAGAAACGCGTTTCTTCCTTCTTTTGCTTCGTCTGTCATATAGGCCAATCGAGTAGCTTCACCTGCAAAAACTTGCTGCCCTACCATTCCATCATCAGTAGCGTTGAAAGCAAACTTTAGCATTTTAATAGACGTTGGTGATTTTTCTAAAATCTCCTGAGCCCACTCATAAGCAGTGTCTTCTAATTCGTCATGAGGAATTACTGCATTTACCATCCCCATATCAAAAGCCTCTTGTGCGCTATAATTTCTACCTAAAAAGAAAATCTCTCTAGCCTTTTTCTGACCTACCATTTTTGCTAAATAAGCGGAACCATAACCACCGTCAAAACTTGTTACATCTGCGTCTGTTTGTTTGAAAATAGCGTGTTCCTTGCTCGCCAGAGTAAGATCGCACACCACATGTAAGGAGTGTCCGCCACCAACGGCCCATCCGGGGACAACTGCAATAACAACTTTAGGCATAAATCTTATCAGCCTTTGTACTTCCAAAATATTCAGTCTTGGAGTTCCATCGTCATCGACGTAACCTTGGTGACCTCGAGCATTTTGGTCTCCACCACTGCAAAATGCGTATTTACCATCTTTTGGAGAAGGCCCTTCTCCAGAGAATAAAACTACTCCAATGTTTGGATCTTCTCTCGCATCCAGGAATGCTTCAAAAAGTTCACCGACTGTTTTGGGGCGAAATGCATTTCTGACTTCCGGTCTGTTGAAAGCTATTCTTGCAACTCCGCCGCTTTTCTTATAAGTAATATCAGTATATTCTTTAACCGTTTTCCAGTTCATCTGTAGTTTTTATTTAGTTTGAAAGTATTTTTTTATTTTCTGAATAGTAATCTAATTCTTTAAAGACAAATTTATCCTTTTCTTCTTTATAAACAGAACATTCGTCGATTGGTCCCACATACAAGTGTAAACTCATTGATCTGCCATCATGCAAGTTGTGTAAAGAATGATAACCAAGATCATCATTCATATAAGATAGTCTATCTTGAGTCATTTTCACGTCGGCAATCAACTCAAGTCCTCCATCTTTATCTACATATCTTTTCTCTCTCAATTTTCCTTTTGCAAGATAAACCCAACATTCTTCGCCATTATGGCAATGTATAGGTGTCTCTTGGCCTTCCTCCCAGCATAAGAGTAAAAGTTCATAATCATTGGTTCTGTGCACACAATTTCTAGTGTAATTATGATCAGACCAAAAAGCGAAAGGAAGAAGTTCTTCGTCAGGAATTGATAAATTTTTTGCTAAATCAAAATAATCCTGACCTTCACAATGTGGCAAAACTTCTAAAAGTTTCTTTAAAGATGTTATGTTTTCTGAAGAGTCCATGCTTTTTAATTATTTTTATCTAATTACAGTATTATTCGAATATTAGTAAATATAAATTTCAAATAAGGCTTATGCAAGCAGACCTTGAACTATTTCAGAAAATTTCAGATAAACTTTTAACTCACGAGAAAAAAAATGGTGTCGTAAAACCAATTAAAGCTGAAAAATTGCTCGATATATTGGATCTTGATCTAAGCCCTGAGGGTATAAATCAAAATACATTAGAATCATTACTTGAAGAAGTTGTTTTAAGTACTCCAAGAACATCTACCAAATTATTTTTTAACCAACTCTTCGGCGGAAGAAATAATAAAGGAACGCTTGGAGAATTACTTGCTGTAATGTTAAATAATAGCATGTACACCTACAAAGTTGGTGGACCACAAGTAGGCATTGAAAAAGTTATAATTTCCAAGGTTTGTGAGATGCTCAACTTTGGAAAAAATGCCGACGGTACATTTCCACCTGGCGGTTCTATGAGTAATTTTATGGCTATGCTAATGGCTAGAGATGCTTATAATAGAGACATAAAATTTGAGGGGGTTTCTGAAAAAATGGTAATTTATACCTCTTCAGCTTCTCATTATTCTATTACCAAAAATGCTATGTTTGGGGGAATAGGTATAAATCAAATAAGAAATGTAAAAGTTGACGAGTTTGGTAAAATGATACCTGAAGCTCTTCAAAAGCAAATTGAATCTGACATAAAAGATGGCCTTAAACCCTTCTTTGTTAATGCCACAGCTGGAACAACAGTATTGGGTGCTTTTGACGACATCAATGCCATTCATGACATTACCAAAAATTATGAAAACTTGTGGTTACATGTAGATGGAGCTTACTGTGGTTCTGTCATATTTAGTGAAACTTACAAGCACCTGGTTGACGGCGTTGAAAAAGCAGATTCTTTCAGTTTCAATGCTCACAAGATGCTGAATGTACCTTTGAGCTGTTCAATTTTGATTACAAAAGAAAAGCATAATCTCAAACATAGTTTTGCCTGCGAAGCAGAT
Organism: Psychroflexus longus; assembly: GCF_020164595.1. Classification (GTDB taxonomy): domain Bacteria; phylum Bacteroidota; class Bacteroidia; order Flavobacteriales; family Flavobacteriaceae; genus Psychroflexus; species Psychroflexus longus. The sequence continues at coordinate 106,884 of NZ_JAIQZE010000007.1, read as the reverse complement.
TACTTATACCAAACTGATGATGATGAGTATAACTTGGGAAAAACTTCTTTACAGTGCGGAAGAAGAAATGATGCACTGAAGTTTTGGACTCTGTGGAAATCAGTAGGAACAAAAGGCCTTGAAAGTATGATAGATCAGCAATTCAGCTTAGCTGAGACAGCTCGCAATTATGTTGAGAATCACCCTGATTATAAGCTTTATTCTTATGAAGATTCAATCTCTGTCTGCTTCAATTATAAAAATGTAGATCCAAAAGATTTATGCAATTCCTTATATGAAGACGGCAAACTTATGGTGGGTTATGGCGAATTTCAGGGAGAAGTTTTTGTTAGGTTAGTCACCATCAACTCAAACAATAAGTCAGACGATATCATGAACTTTTTCAAAGTCCTTGAAACTTATGTAGAAGAAAAGGAATCTCAACTTATTTCAGTTTAATCTGTTCCATCATTTTTTCTACGATTTTGTAAGTAGCAGGACAAATTTCAACATTCTTTAAAGTAAGATTTGAAATCTGTTGGAATTTTTTACGATCAGTGTGTGGAAATTCTGCACAAGCTTTAGGTCTTACTTTATAGATAGAACAATAATTGTCTGTTCCTAAAAATGGACAAGGAACACTTTGTAACACGTAATCATTGTCCTCATCAATTCTAAGATAAGTATCAATAAATACAGAAGGTTTCATCTTAAAATGCTTTGAGATCCTTTCCATATCTTTATTTGTAAACAAGGGTCCTGTAGTTTTACAGCAACTGGCACAGGTTAAGCAATCTATTTCTTCAAAAGTTTCATCGTGCAATACCTGCATGGTTTGATCCAGGTGCTTTGGAGGTCGCTTTTTCAATCGTTTGAAGAAATCCTTGTGCGTTTTATGTTTATCTTTGGCAAGATTTGGTAAGTCTTTTAAAAATTCTTCCATACTGCAAATATAAAATCAACAATTTGAATCCTAAGTCTTCCTACAAAGATATATTCGGTCTAGCTCTAGAAAGCTTTTATACACATCAAGATAAAACTTCTATCAAAGTTCATAATGAAGACTTCTATGATGATGAAATTCCTGTTGAATATCTTTTTAGAACTTATCAGCAAATGCCAGAACTGGAGCAAATAGCTCTTGATTTATGTAAAGGCAGAATCTTAGACGTAGGCTGTTGTTCTGGAAGTCATAGTCTGGTGCTAAAATCAAGAGAACTTGAAGTTCTACCTATTGATATTTCGCCGAAAAGCATAAAAATTTGCAACAAGAGAGGATTAAAAGAGGCTAAATGCTTAGATTTTTTTGAATTAGAAAATGAAAAGTTCGATACTATATTATTATTGATGAATGGTATTGGTATTGCGCAAACTTTAGATAATCTGGATTTCTTTTTTGAGAAATTAGAATGCCTCATGCATCCAAATGGTCAGGTTTTACTCGATTCTTCAGATTTGGTATTTTTATATGAAAATGAATTAGATGAAACAGATGATTATTATGGTCAAATGACTTATAAAATCAGCTATAAGAAATCAGTTTCAAATGCATTTCAATGGTTATATCTAGATTTTGACCTATTAAAAAAAGAAGCCTCTAAAAGAGGCTTCTTGTGTGAACTCATGTTTGAAGATGAGCATTATGGGTTTTTAGCAAAGCTAAAATTTAATTAGACTGATAAACTCTTTCTCCGTCAATGTATGTAAATAGAACTTTAGTTTCAGGGATTTTCATCTCCTCAACTTCCATAGGATCTTGATCCAAAATAACAAAGTCTGCAAATTTTCCAGCTTCTATACTTCCCTTTTCATTTTCTTCAAAATTGGAATAAGCCGCCCAGATGGTCATTCCTTTCAAGGTTTCTTCCCTAGTTAACTTTTCATCAGGATTAAAACCACCTTCAGGGTAATTCTCAAGATCTTTCCTGGCAACAGATGCGTAGAAGGTTAGAAATGGATTCACTTTTTCGATAGGAAAATCTGTTCCAAGAGCAACCACTCCTGCATTTTTAAGTAAGGTTCTATAAGCATAAGCATGTTGTACTCTCTCAGCTCCCAGCCTATCCTCTGCCCAATACATATCACTTGTTGCATGTGTTGGTTGTACCGATGGAATTATATTTTCACCATCGAAATAATTAAAATCAGAATCATCCATAACTTGGGCATGTTCTACTCTCCAACGCCTGTTTGAATCATCTTTTAATAACTTGTCGTAAGTTTTTAAAACAACATAATTTGCAGAATCACCAATAGCATGAGTATTCATTTGGAATTCAGTATTATGAAGACGATCAGCTAGAGCTTGAAAGTCCTCTAGATCTATAATCATACTTCCAAAATGGTTTTCTAAATCTGAATAAGGCTTCTTTAATGCCGCACCTCTAGATCCTAAAGCTCCATCTGCATAAACTTTTACGGATCTTACATTCAGTCTGTCTGTTTTTAGAATACCTGACTTTAGGAATTCTGCTATATTTTCTTCATTATTACTTAACATGGCATAAATTCTCATTTTGAGCTCACCACTTTTTTGTAATTCGTCTATAAGGTGAATTACATCAGAGTTAAGTCCTGCATCTACGAGGCTTGTTAATCCTAAAGAGATTGCTATTTCTTCTGCAGATTTTAGTGCTTTTGTTTGTGCATTTTTATCAATTTCTGGAAAAGTTGCCCTAACACTGGCCATTGGATTATCGATTAAAATACCCGTAAGCTTTCCGCTTTTCTTTTGTATTTCTCCTCCAAAAATTTCAGTAGATTCGTCTATTCCTGCAATATCTAATGCGGATTGATTTACAATCATAGCATGTCCATCTATCCGCGTAAGTGCTACTGGAACATCTGGAAATAATAGATCTAAGGTGTCTTTAGTTGGAAATTCTTTAGTCTCCCAATCGTTTTGATCCCATCCTCTTCCTATTATGTACTTAGTCTCAGGATATTTTTGCTGAAATGCCTGAAGCCTTCCAATGACGTCGGCGTAGCTTTCTGTACCATCCAGGTCGACCCTGCTTAGTTTCAAGCCCAAATTGTAAAGATGTGCATGCGCATCTATCAATCCAGGCAATATGGTCTTACCATCAGCATCAATAATTTCAGCAGCAGAATATTTAGAAAGTAAATTTGAGCTTTCGCCAGTTTCAATAATTTTTCCATCAGAAATGACAAAAGATTCTACGACAGAAAATTCATCGTCTACAGTATAAACTTTTGCGTTTGTAACAATTAAATCTGCGTTGGTTTTATTGGTACACGCAGAAAATAAAAATGCCAATAGTATAAGATAAATAAAAGAGTATTTCATTAGAAAATGTTTGATATAGATTGATATATTTCTTCTCGTATTGCAGAATTTCCACTTGCGGCAAGAATAATAGAAACTAAAAGACCGATCATAGCATACCCAAAATCTTTGGCAATCATCCGTGTTGCCTTCTTCTTATGTTTATTTCCTTTTTTCTTACGGGATATACTTATAGCGATTTCTCTTCCTCCAATAATGCCAAGGAAAACCCAGGTGGTACTCATAGGGACCGTAGAGATAAAAAGTTTATAGATAAGTAAGATCACGTAGGATAAATCTATAAGTGTTGCTGCACGAATATCGGATACTCGCGTCTTCTCACTCACAACACCTTGAATCTTGTCTCCTCTCAAATAAAACAAGAGTCCAAGACCAAAAAAGATGGTAAGCGCAAAAATAGAAAACTGACCAAAAGTTTGCTCTCTAGGCAAATAAACAGCAATATTGGCTCCGTCCTGCATCACCCAGGTCGCCCATAGCGAGCCACTGACTATCCATTGAACCGCTACCCAGGAATTACTGTGCTTCCTACTTTTGAAATACTTTCTTATTGTATTATAAGATAAGTACCAAACTAAAAAGGAAACTACAAAAGCAAGTAAATAACCTGACCAGCTTTTTAAAACAACTGAAGTAATTCCAGAAGTATCAGCACTAAATACACTTAATAAAAGAAATGTAGTAGATACAGGCATTTTCAGCCTTGTCAAGATTAACAAAACGAGAGGTGCAATGACTTGAAAAAATGTAAATTTATCTGGATGTGGGTAATCCGTAGAACCGTCGGGATTGGTAAGGCGTTGATAAGTAACATCCCCGTCAAAATGAAAAAAGCTCCAAGAAACGGTTAATAAAAATATACCTCCAATAAAAAGCCAAAGGATCCACCATTTCTTGGCTTTATTACTTTCTATAAAAGTCCCTAAAGATTGTATACTATCATTTGCAACTGCGGCATAGGCTGCAAAAAAGAAACCAATCCACATAGCTAGATCGGCATTGGTTGTTGCAGTCGCGGCCAAAATTAAACCTACGACGACTACGATTAAAAACGTCTTTTCTTCTGAAAGAAAATCAAGTAAATTTAAGTACGGACGATCCCTGTCGTAACGCTTGAATTTATTAGCCATTAAAAGGTGGTATTTTGTATCACATGTTTGGCAAATCTACTCAAATTAAGTTTTCTAATGTTTCCTTTTCGTTAAGAAAATTAAGGGTTTATTACCAATCAAATTGATATATCAAACCTCCTAAAACTTGAAATCCCTGGACTTCGAAATTTTGCCAGCGGTTGTAGGAGTTATTCAATAAATTATTTGCATTTATAAATGCTGATAATCTATTATTGAATTTGTACTCAACAGAGGCGTTTAAATCTATAAAGCCATCGACAGTATTTACAAATGATTCATTAATGTCTAAAGCACCAGATGGAAAAGTTGTAAAATCTGATACAAAATCTTTTCTTTCTCCTATATAAAACAAAGAAGCAGAAAAGTTCCAGTTTTTTGTAAAGTTATAATTAGCGTATGATTTCAATTCGAATTCTGGTAAGTTCCATGCTTCCTGACCTTCTTCAGTTGAAAAATTTGAATACTTTCCATTGAATCCTATTGTGAAATCACTATCAATCTTGTACGATAAATCTGCTGAAAGAGAAAAAATATCGATATCATTATAGATTACACTGAAAGAATTCTGATAGTCAAAATTTCTTCGAGTAGGGTTTCTGGATAAAAACTCATTGCTTGGATTTGATATAAAAAAAGCATGATTGGATGTGCTTGAATAGTTTGCCTGAGTTGAAAATGATAGATTATCCAGCAGTTTTGCAGAAAAACCTGCAAATGCATTGTATTGCTGATCACTTGGCTCTATATTAAGGAATGGAGACACAAATGGGTTTAATGAGCTAAAGTTCTCATAAGTGTTTTGCTGAAGACCTCCATTCACTCCAAGACTCACATCTACAGTCTCTTGGTTTAATAAGAATTCTACTTTTACATCAGGATAAAAGAAGACTTCACTGGAACTCTCTTCAGAGTCATTAAAAAAAACAGCTTTGGCTCCAAGTTTTACATTCACATTGTCGTAACTCAACTCTACAAATGGATTGATATCTGCCTGTAGCTGTTGATAATTATTTTCGAAAGGACGTATTGTAGTGGTTTCAAATGCTCCACTTAAAAAACTAAAATCTCCTTGGATAGATAATTTTTGAGTTCTTAGAGGTATTTCAATCAATGGCTTAATTCTTAAAAGCTGCTCTGAGTTGCTATAATCGTCTGAAAAGTTTTGAACATTGATTTCAGCTTCTTTCAAGATATTTTCATAAAAGCGAATTCCTCCGAAAGCCTCAAACTTGGTATAGGTCTGTTTTGAATCGATGGCGTTGATTTGCGCTTCTGATAAATTGGTAAACACAGGCGCTAAACCATAATAGTTTACTTCTCTGTGATTAAAATCAATACCAGTGTTCCAATCAAAATAACGATCTTTAGAATTGAGTTTTAATCCTAATGAGGTATTAGAAAAATCGTCTTCCAAGACCACATCATCAATGCCACCTTGGGATGATAGATGAGAAAATTCTACATTTAGGTTGCGATCACGATTGATGTCAAAATTGCTATAGAAATCAGCTAGTATGGTACCAAAATTCCCAGCTCCAAATCTTGCATAATTTTCGTATAATTTATCTGGCGGAGACATTCTAACGCCCGAAGCAGTGCCTTTTGCTGGAGTAAATGTTGAAGCAACAGGAACATCTATAAAGGTATAGTAGACTGGCTTCCTTGTTTGTTTTATCGTATCTTTTTCACTGGGCTTTTGTTTAATTTTAAAAGCATCATTAACTGTAGGCGAATACTGTTTAATAATAATCAGTTTATCTGTGCTAATCGTATCTCTTTGCGCGGTACCATTGAAACTTATGGAAATACCAAACAAAAAAAGAATAAAATACTTTAAGTTTTGATTCATTATAATTACAATTTGTCGATACAAATAACGGTATCTTTATAACATTAATAACTGTTTAGCAATGAATTTTATTTCATTATCTATTTAAAATTAATAAACATGAACATTAAGGAAAATGATATTATAGAATTACTTAAATCTCAAGACCAATTTTTAAGGATTGCATCTAAAACTTCAGTTGATAATCGCATTTCAATATTGAAAAAATTGAAATCTAATATCAAAACTCATGAACAAGATATAATAGAGGCTATTTATCAAGACTTTCAAAAACCAGAGTTCGAAGTTTTAACAACCGAGTTATTTGTAGTTTATAAAGAATTAAACCTATTCATAAAGAATTTAAAAAAGTGGTCTAAGCCAAAGTCAGTTTCACCTGCCTGGCTCAATTTCCCTTCATCAGATAAAATCCACTATGTCCCTTGGGGCAAAGTTTTGGTCATCGCCCCATGGAATTATCCCTTTCAGCTGGCCATTACACCAGCTATTGGAGCCATAGCTTGTGGAAATACAGTTGTTTTGAAACCTTCTGAACACGCACCTCACACAGCAGATATTCTGAAGAAAATCTTTGATGAAGTTTTTGAAGAGCAGCAGGCAAAAGTTATAACTGGCGCTGTTGACACAGCAAAAATATTACTGGAACAAAAATGGGACTATGTATTTTTTACGGGTAGTGTCCCTGTGGGAAGAATTGTTTCTGAACAAATCGCAAAGCATATGACACCACATACTCTGGAACTTGGCGGTAAAAATCCTTGTATAATTGATTCTACAGCAAAGATCGATATTGCTGCCAAAAGAATTTGTTGGGGTAAATTTCTGAACGCTGGCCAGACCTGCATAGCTCCAGATTATCTAATGATCGATTCAAAAATCAAAGATGAATTTCAGGAAAAGCTTATTTCAACACTCAAGGAATTCTATTCTGAAAGTTCTTATGAAGATTACACCAGGTTGATCCATGACGCTCATTATGAAAAACTTACAGGATTTTTGAAAGATCTAAATATTATATATGGAGGTGAGTACGATGCGAAAACCAATTTTCTTGCGCCAACTTTGGTAGATTCTCCAGACTTATCATCACCGCTTATGGAAGAAGAAATCTTCGGCCCTATTTTACCTATCTACTCCTACTCTTCATTTAATGAATTGGAAGAAATGATTTCATCTTTTGAAAAACCATTGTCTCTTTATGTGTTTAGCGAAAGTAAAGGTTTCACAAATAAAGTAAATGAGACATTTGACTTTGGAGGAGGAGTGATAAACGACACCATTGTGCATTTTGTGAACGACAAGCTGCCTTTCGGGGGTGTTGGAGCCAGCGGAATCGGAAATTATCATGGCAGAGCATCTTTCGACACATTTACGAGAAAAAAACCAATAGTAAATCGCAAAACCTGGCTAGATATTCCGATAAAATATCCTCCATATACTCGAGTAAATTCCTTTAAATCTTTTCTGAATTTATTTCGGTAAGGTTGAATTTAAATTTTGATTTTGCTCTCTTCTGTGAAAGTAAGTTGATGGCTTTTTCTGATAACTGAAGTATACGAGGATAACCGCCAGTGACTTGAGCATCTCTCATGAGTGCAATCATTTTACCTTCTGGAGTATATTGTATGGTACCCGGCAAAACAGGACCTGTTACGATCTCTTCCAACTCATTTTCAAGGCGTTCTTGGATTTCATAAGCCATCCGGTTACGTGAAGTTGAGAGTGAAAATTCGGCGTTATTTAATTGATATTTAAGAGTTTGACTGAGTTTATGATATTCTGGACCCCTAAAAACATCCAAAACTGAAGTTTTATAATACTCCAAATTTAATCGTGGAAAATCAACCCCACTTTCTCCATCATAAGGAACATAGATAATTTTATCATTTTTTTTAAGTTGATCCTGAGTCAATGCCTTGTAAAAACTTTGACTACCCAAAAAAGCACCTGACTCAAAACCATCTTTTATGGCTATATATCCCCAGTTTCCCTCAATTAATTGCTTAATCAATATCTTATCTCCACTATTAATTTTTAAAATAGAGTTGGGTTCAACTTGTTCATCATTCAAAAAGATTTTCCCTCCAATTACAGCTACACAAATAAAAGTTGGTGAGTCAAATTTCAGCTTCAGTCCTTGTTGATAAAACTCTATACAAGCAGAATTCCTTTCATTACCCAAAACATGATTAGCAAATCTATAAAGATTAAGGTCCATGGCTCCGGAAATGGGAATACCCTGAGGCATTCCACCAACACGACCTTTATCTTGAATCGATGCATATAAACCGGATTGCTTAACATTTACACTCATATTACCATGTATTATAATTGGATTTAGGTTGTATATGCTCAAATTCTTCCTTTGAAATAGACTCAAATTGAACCTTATCTCCTGCCTGTAAATAACAATACTGATTGGAGTTTTCTAAATTAAATAACTGAATTGGACTTCTACCGATAATTTGCCAACCCCCTGGAGAATCTAATGAATATATTCCAGTTTGCTTGTCTGCAATTCCAACAGATCCGCTCGGAATTTGTCGTCTTGGTTGAGATTTTCTTCGGTAAAAAAGTGAAGAATTCAGACCTCCCAAATATGGGAAACCAGGCAGAAAACCAATAAAGTAAACTGTGTAAGTAGCTTCAGAATGTTTCTTTATAATTTCATCAATCGATAAGCCTAAATCCTCTGATAGTAATTCCAAGTCCCAACCATACTCAAGGTCATAACAAACCGGGATTTTCTTAATTGGAGAATCCAATTTATTGTCTATGTTCGCGTCCGAAATTACCTCTAAAAGTTTACTTTTGGTCTCATAGAAATTATTTATAGTATTACCGTAAATAATTAACAATGAGTTATATGAATTGATAACCTGAAGTATTGATTTATATTTTTCAGACAGTAATTCATTTTTAAGATAAAGGAGATAATTTAAAAGCTTTTCATTAATTTCTTCATCAAATTCAACAAGAATTGATGTTTCATTAATTTGAAAAATTCGCAATTTACGATTCATAATTCCCTCCAATTTTGATTCCGTTTTGAGTGAGATTAGCTCTTAAAATTTCAAGGATTTTTAGAGCATTTGCTGTATCACTATGAACACAAATGGTATCAAATTGATGATTAATTATTTCTCCAGACAGAGATAAAACTTCCTGATTATTGATCATCGATAGTACTCGTTTAGAAATTAAATCTGGATCGTTTAAGACTGCTCCATTTTCTTTTCTTGAAACTAAACTTAAGTCATTTTGATACGCTCGATCTGCAAATCCTTCCATCCATAAAGTAATGCATTCTGGAATTTTAGATGAGAATTTTATGTAAGGTGGAGTGAATAAAATCAAGTCTGAATTTCTTTCTGTAACTACATTTAAAATTAGATCCGCAATGTTTTGACTTTTACGCATATCGTTATAAAGTGCTCCATGGGGTTTGATGTGATGAAGCTTCACTCCGAAATCTTTACAAGATTCTTCTATTAAATCAATTTGCTGATGCAAATGATTTTTTAATTCATCAGGAGATAAATCCATTGACTTCCTTCCAAAGTTTTCAAAATCTGGATATGAGGGATGAGCGCCAACATTAACATGATATGTTTTAGCTAAACTAACGGCTTTATCTACTGAAGTTTTATCACCAAAATGACCACCACACGCAATATTACATGATGAAACAAGAGGCATGATATCAGCATCAAACTTCCCTCCTTCACCGAGGTCACAGTTTATATCAATAGTTTTATTCATATCGAAATATATGGAATGATGATTACTTTTGAAACTTTAAGAGCTTAATCTTTAGTAAAATCAACCCAACCAACCCTCACGGTCAAGACTTCTATACTGTATAGCTTCAGAAATATGAGCGCCTTTAATCTCTGTAGAACCTTCAAGATCGGCGATAGTTCTGGATACCTTCAAAATTCGATCATATGCTCTGGCAGACAAGTTAAGCCGCTCCATAGCAGTTTTCAATAGAGTTTTGGAAGATTCTTCCAGCTTACAGAACTGCTTGATATGTTTCACGTTCATTTGAGCATTGTAGTGCACATTTTCAAAATCTTTGAATCGTTCTGTTTGAAACTCTCTAGCTTTGGTGACCCGTTCTCTTATCTCGACACTACTTTCACCTTTGCGTTCGTCGCTAAGCTTATCAAATGGAACTGGAGTCACTTCAATATGAATGTCTATTCTATCCAATAAAGGTCCGCTGATTTTTCCTAAATAACGCTGCATCTCAGCTGGTGAAGAAGTCACAGGAGCATCTGGATCATTAAAATATCCACCAGGACTTGGATTCATACTAGCTACTAGCATAAAGCTTGATGGATAAGTTACTGTAAATTTTGCTCTGGAAATGGTTACTTCACGATCTTCGAGCGGCTGACGCATCACTTCAAGAACCGTTCGTTTAAACTCTGGCAATTCATCCAAAAAAAGGATACCATTATGAGCCAAAGAAATCTCACCCGGCTGGGGATAAGCACCGCCACCGACTAAAGCAACATCTGAAATCGTATGATGAGGGCTTCTAAACGGACGCTCGGCCATCAAACCAACATTTTCTTTTACTCTTCCAACTACAGAATGAATTTTAGTCGTTTCCAAAGCTTCATGTAAACTCATTGGGGGTAAAATACTCGGCAATCGCTTAGCAAGCATTGTTTTACCGGACCCTGGAGGGCCAACCATGATAATATTATGTCCACCAGCAGCAGCAATTTCCATACAACGCTTAATAGATTCCTGTCCTTTCACATCTGCAAAATCAAATTCTGGATGTGCCAGATTGTTATAAAATATTTCTCTTGTATTGATTTTAGTTGGCTCTAGAGGCTCACACTTATCAAAGAAATTGATCACTTCGCTAATGCTTTCAACTCCATAAACGTCGAGATTATCGACAATGGCAGCTTCTTTTGCATTTTGTTTGGGTAGAATAAATCCCCTAAATCCTTCCTGTCTGGCTTTAATAGCAATTGGTAATGCTCCTCTTATGGGTTGCAAACTTCCATCGAGAGATAATTCTCCCATAATGATGTAATTATCAATATCATCAGATTTGATTTGATTGGAAGCTGAAAGAATGCCAAGTGCCAGAGTTAAATCATAAGCAGAGCCTTCTTTACGCATATCTGCAGGAGCCATATTGACAATGATTTTCTTTCCTGGAAATTTGAATCCATTGTTTTTTAAAGCTGCTTGAATTCTGAAACTACTTTCTCTTATGGCATTATCTGGCAAGCCTACAAGGTGATAGCCTATGCCCTTTTCCATGTTGATTTCTACAGTAATGATTTCGGCATCAACTCCGAAGACGGAACTTCCAAAAACTTTGACAAGCATAATAAACTGATTAACGGTTAGTTAATCTAAAAATATGCTTTTTTACTTTTAATTGTTACAAAAGAAAGAGTATTTGAATCATTTAATAGAAAATAGTCCAAAAACACAAAATCCGAAACGTAAATTTCGGAATTTGTGTTTTTATAAATTTCAGTTCTTAAGATTTGTAGTAGTTAAGAAGTTCAGTCGTCGAAGAATCATGTGGATTTTTGATTTGTGAAGATTGAATATCTTTCAACGTGTTTTTAGCTAATTGTTTTCCTAATTCAACTCCCCACTGATCATAACTGAATATGTTCCAGATCACACCTTGTACAAAAATTTTATGCTCATACATGGCTACTAATTTTCCAAGGGATTTAGGAGTGAGTTCATCTATCAAAATTGAAGTTGTAGGTTTATTTCCTTCAAAAACTTTGAAAGGAAGTAACTTTTGAATTTCTTCAACCTCTAAGCCTTGACTTTTAAGTTCCGAATGAACTTCATCTTGAGATTTACCCTTCATTAAAGCTTCAGTCTGAGCAAAATAATTAGCCATCAAGATATCGTGATGGTTTGAATTACCGTGCAACGATTTTTTAAAACCGATAAAATCAGATGGAATTAATTTTGTTCCTTGATGGATTAACTGGAAAAATGCATGTTGAGAATTGGTTCCTGGCTCACCCCAAACAATAGTTCCCGTCTGGTAATTCACCTTCACTCCTGCTCTATCTACACTTTTTCCATTGCTCTCCATGGAGGCTTGTTGAAGATAAGGCGCCAATTTTTGAAGATATTGCGTGTAAGGAATAATTGCTTCGCTTTCAGCATTCATAAAGTTATTATACCATATACCAAGTAAAGCCAGGACAACAGGCATGTTTTCCTTAAAATCTGAAGTTTTAAAATGCATGTCCATCTCTTCTGCTCCATCCAGTAAATCCTGGAAGTTTTTGGAACCTACACTCACAGCGATTGAAAGTCCAGCGGCACTCCACAAAGAGAAACGTCCACCAACCCAATCGTACATGGGGAAAATATTGTCTTTATCAATACCGAAATCCTCCACTGCAGAAATATTGGTAGAAACAGCAACGAAGTTATGCTTAACATCAGCTTTAGTTGCAGATTCTAAGAACCAATCTCTTACGGTATTTGCATTTGTAAGGGTTTCCTGAGTTGTAAATGATTTAGAAACAATGAGAAATAATGTGGTTTCAGGGTTAAGATTTTTTAAAGTCTCTAAGACATGATCTCCATCCACATTTGAAATAAAATGTGGTTTTATTCCTTTCTGGTAATAAGCTAAAGCATCAACAATCATTTGCGGACCTAAATCGGAGCCGCCAATACCAATATTTACAACGTCTGTAAATTTTTTACCAGCATATGATCTTCGATTTCCAGAATTAACTTGATCGGCAAAAGTTTTAATTTTATTCAAAACAGCTTGAACATCTTCAAAAACATCTTTATCATCAACTTTAGCTGAATTGTTTTTGGAAGACCGCAAAGCGGTATGGAGTACTGCTCTACCTTCGGTTTCATTGATTTTATCACCTTCAAAGTAGGCCTTTATAGCATTTTTTAAACCAGCTTCTTCAGCAAGATTGAGTAATTGCTTGAAAACATCCTGATCGATTAGGTTTTTGGAAAAATCAACTAGAAAATCCTCATTATGAATGGAAAAATTATCGAAACGTTTAGAATTTGACGCGAATAACTTTCCTAAATCATATTTTTTATCAGAAAGTGAACTAAGTTCTTTCCAGGATTTATAATGTACTGGAGATTGAGTTTGTAGAGGCATTTATTTTACTTTTAAAACGTTGTTTTTATAGTGATCTATAAGACCATCAATAGGTCTTCTTATCACATTTCCAATATCTAAGTGATAACGCTTTGCTACATCTCTAATGATGTCTTCAGAAAAGAAAGCTATGGATCCTATAAAATGAATAGGGACACCTTGAGCCTGTTTAAAACACATCACACGTCGCTCAATAAACTTTTCAATTCCTTCGTAAATCAACTTATAGAAATAACCATTTCTTTCTTCAGAAGTGAAAATAAATTCAGCAAAAGAAGCTAAATAAGTGTTTGGATTATCTTCTTTGTAAACGTTTTTTTTAATTGTATCTGCGTCTAGATCATAGCGCTTTTCAAACTCGCGACTCATGTGGTCTCCCATAAATTTATAGTAGTAATCACGAATAAGACGTTTACCAAAATAATTTCCACTCGCTTCATCCATGAGGACATATCCAAGAGATTCTATCTCCATGTGGACATTTTTACCATCAAAAAAACAGGAATTGGAACCAGTTCCCAAAATACATACAATGCCAGGTTCTGTAGTTGCGGCTAAAGCTGCAGCTACCATATCTTCATCAACATTTATTTCTGCTTCCTCAAAAAAGCCTTGCAAAATATCTGTAAGATTCTTTACTGGAGTCGGGGTTCCACATCCTGCGCCATAAAAATCAACTCTGGAAACTTTAGGAATCATTTCCTTTAACTCGTCATTTTCCTTTAAACGAGCTTTTAAACTTTCTGGTTTAAAGACGGCTGGATTCAAACCTTTGGTTCGTGTCCTGGATTCTACTTCACCTTGATCGTTTAATAGGATCCAGTCACATTTTGTTGAGCCACCATCTGCTATAAGTATCATGAAATTAATTTTAGGTTAAAATAAAAAAAGCTTATTTCCAGTTAAGAAATAAGCTTTTTAGTGAAGTTGATAATTATAATTTAGCAACGTGTAAGGCTAAATCTACCATTTTAGCAGAGTAACCATATTCATTATCATACCAAGATATTAACTTAAAGAAGTTATCATTCAAAGCAATACCAGCATTTGCATCAAAATTGGAGGTTGCTGTTTCAGATACAAAATCCTGAGAAACTACTTCATCTTCATAATACCCTAGAACACCTTTCATAGGTCCATCAGCAGCGGCCTTCATTGCAGCTTTTACTTCTTCGTAAGTTGCTGATTTTTCTGTTCTAACCGTTAAATCCACTACAGATACATCTGCGGTTGGAACACGGAAAGCCATACCGGTTAACTTTCCTTCAACTTCTTTGATCACTTTACCTACAGCTACAGCGGCACCAGTACTTGCAGGAATAATATTATTAATGGCGCTTCTACCCAATCTGTATGCTTTAGCTGATGGTGAATCTACAGTGAATTGTGTTGAAGTTGCAGCGTGGATAGTAGTCATTAAACCTTCTACAATTCCAAAGTTATCATTGATCACTTTGGTGATTGGAGCAAGACAGTTGGTTGTACAAGAAGCGTTAGAAACAATGGTATCTTCTGGTTTTGCATCATTTTCATTTACTCCCATCACAAACATTGGTGCTGTTTTGGAAGGTGCAGAAATCACAACTTTTTTAGCACCAGCATCGATGTGTGCAGAAGCGTTGTCTTTTTCTTTAAAGATACCTGTACATTCTAAAATTACCTCAGCGCCTACTGCATCCCATTTCAGTTGTTTCGGATCTCTTTCAGCAGTAATTCTGATTGATTTTCCGTCAACAACAAGATTTCCATCTTTTACTTCAACAGATTTATGAAATCTTCCGTGAACTGAGTCATATTTAAGCATGTAAGCCAAATGATCTACATCTAATAAATCATTAATACCTACAATTTCTACGTTTTTATTATCCATTGCTATTCTGAAAGCAATTCTGCCAATACGGCCAAAACCGTTAATTCCTATTTTTGTCATAATTATTGAATTTTAATTTATTTGTAATTAAGTGGACACGATATCTGCAACTCTTAAGAGATCAGTATCCAATATTTTTTTAATGTTTATAGCAGTCTCAAAGGGTACGTAAACAATTTTCTTATGTTCTATACCTACCATTATGTTCGATTTGCCTTCCATCAACGCATCAACAGCTCCAACTCCTAGTCGACTTGCCAAAACTCTATCAAAACAGCTTGGAGATCCTCCACGTTGAATATGCCCTAATACTGTAACTTTAACTTCATAACCTAAAAGACTAGATTCTATAGATTCTGCTACTTCAGCTATATTCTTTCCAATTTGATCGCCTTCAGAAACTACTACGATACTAGAAGTTTTTCCAGTTTTTCTACTTTTATCAAGAGATTCTATTAGCCTATCAATTCCCAGATTTTCTTCAGGGATAAGTATTTCTTCAGCTCCAGCTCCAATACCACTATTTAAAGCAATATCTCCAGCATCTCTTCCCATAACTTCAACCAAAAATAATCGGTCGTGAGAACTCGCAGTATCTCTTATTTTATCAATTGCTTCCACAACCGTATTAAGAGCGGTATCGTAACCTATTGTATAATCAGTTCCATTGATATCATTATCGATAGTACCAGGAATTCCAATAATTGGCATATCATATTCTTTGCTGAATATTGAAGCACCAGTAAAGGTTCCATCACCGCCTATAACTACTAAAGCATCAATGTTACGAGATTTTAAATTTTTGTAAGCTTTTTGACGGCCTTCCTTAGTCATAAAGTCTTTTGAGCGAGCGGATTTTAAAAATGTCCCACCTCTATTAATGGTATTTTTTACATCCCGAGCACCGAGCTCAATAAATTCATTTTCTATAAGACCTTGAAAACCTCTATAAATACCGTCACATTTGAGACCAGAGTAAGCTGCATTTCTTACTACAGCGCGTATAGCAGCATTCATACCCGGAGAATCTCCTCCAGAGGTTAGAACTGCGATTTTATTTATTTTTTCCATTAATTTCAAATATAGTCTAAATATAAGATTCTTTGTAAACAACTTATTGACTAAAACGATTTCGATGCCTAAACATTATCAAAAATTTATAAAATTTCTACAAAATTACCTTTCAGACAAAATTTTGTATTCCCAAGGCTCGAAATTGTGAAATTCATTTGTTTTTAGTTCAATATCATCAGAAGTCATCATATCTTGAAATTTACCAGAAATTGAAAATTTGAACTCTTGTGGATCTTCAGAGAAATTTGCCACATAAATTAGCTTTTTACCTTCTTTCTCCCTTTCAAATGCAATAATATTTACATCATTAGTCGTTGTAATTCTTTGATACGAAGCGGCCTCTTTGGCACCATTTAATGGCTTAAGTTTATTTTTAAGTTCACCTAATTTTGTATGTACATCCCAAATTTTTCCTTTAATTTTTGGAATAGAGTCTTTTTCGAAAAACTTCAACCTGTAATCCATACCGTACTCTTGTCCGCTGTAGATCAACGGCATTCCAGGTAAAGCGTAGGTAAAAGCCAGCATTGCTTCAGAAGCCTCACCCATTCGTTCCTTAACGGTTCCATTCCATGAGTTTTCATCATGATTGGTGATGAAATTCATCAAATAATCATCTTTTTGATAAGTTGTATCAATTTTCATCATATAGTTATCCCAGTCTTCAACAGTCATTTCGCCTTGAGCAATTTCATTCATAATATGATGACCTTCCCAGTTATAACCCATATCAAAGGCTTCGTAAAACAAATCTTTATCTTCACTTTCTGCCAACATAAAAACTGGCTTTTCTTTTTTCAGTTCAGGGACAACATAATTCCAAAAATCTGTGGTGACGTTTCCAGCTACATCACAACGGAAACCGTCAATATTTTTCTCTTTAACCCAGTAAACCATTTCATCCTTCATGGCTCTCCATAAAGAATCATTCTCGTAATTGAGGTGAGCAACATCGGTCCAACCCCAGGATTCACCAGTATCTGGATTGATGGGGTCTGTAACTTCACCATCCTTATTTTTATGGTAGTATTCTGGATGCTCTTCAATCCATTTGTGATCCCATCCTGTATGGTTAGCGACCCAATCCAAAATAACATACATGTCATTATCGTGAGCAGTTTTCACTAGATTTTCAAAATCTTTCATAGATCCAAATTCAGGATTAATGGCTGTGTAATCCGAAATCGCATAATAACTCCCCAGGTATTTTTTCTTTTCTTCTGCATCTTCTATATCTTCTATCGATAAGTCTGGAGTGGCTTTTCTATTTTTCATAGAAATAGGATAGACAGGCATCAACCAAATAACCTTCACGCCTAACTCCTTTAATTGAGGAATATCTTTTGTAAATCCTGAAAACGTACCTTCTGGTGAATATTGACGAATATTCGCTTCATAAATTACTGAAGATTCTAGTATCTCATTGGAAATCGGTTCAAAAGATTTTTGATCTTCACCTTTTTTGTCTTTCCTTTCTTGTTGACACGCTATCAAAAATAGCATAAGACCTAAAATGATTGATAATGTTTTAATATGCTTCATAAACTTATTTTTTAATACTATTTATTCTGAATTTACCGTATAGTAAAACAATCGAAATTATAGATATGTTAGGGAGTTTTATTTAGAACTAAGTATTGTAAACCCTGATGGTACTATGATGTCGCTTTCAAAACTGAATTCTGAATTTTCTAAGACACTTCTGAATTTGATTGTCGATAATTTCAATTCTTCAAACCTTGAAGCTTTTATTAATTTTTCTTCGGCATTAGTATTCAGAAAAGCGACTACAGTTTCATCCTCATGAATTCTGAAGACTGGATAAATCCCATCAAAAGGAGCAAAATGAACCATTTCTCCTTCCAAAATTGCTTCAGAATTTTTTCTGAAATTCAGTAAGGTTTTCAAAAACGTCTGAAATTCTTTTTTCTCAGTATCTAAATTTTCTCCAGTAAACGCATTGACTTCGTCACCTTCCCATCCTCCTGGAAAATCGGTTCTGATCAATCCATGATCACCTCTCTTCTCTGAATTATCCATCAAGATTTCAGTTCCATAGTAAATTTGAGGGGTTCTTGGCAAAGTGAGGATCAAGCCCAGAGCCATTTTTGTTTTAACAACATCCTCGTTGAGCTGAGTGAAAATCCTATCCATATCGTGATTATCTGGAAAAATCATAATATCCTTTGGATCTGAATAATTAAAATCATTAGCCAATCCCTCATAGATTTTCACCAAACCATTCCCCCAGCCTTCGTTGCCTTCATTAAGAGCCTGAACAATTTTCATTTGCATGGGAAAATCCATAACTGACCTCAAATTGGATTCATAACCATCTTTGTTCTGAGCGCCATCTTGCCAGTAACTCACCAGCACTTGATCGGTAGTCCACTCCTCCCCTACAATATTGAAATTAGGATATTCATTCATAATCGCTCCAGCCCAGTCGGACATAAAATCTTTGTCGGGGTAAGGATAAGTATCCTGACGAATGCCATGCAATTGCAAAGTTTCTACCCACCAAATGCTATTCTGAATAATGTATTGCGCTAGAAATGGATTCTTTTGGTTCAAGTCTGGCATAGTCGTCACGAACCACCCCTGATTATTCAGTTTTGTATCTATATCTGAAGCGTAAGGATCCTGATTTGTAGAACGCTTATGGTTGGAAGTCGGAATATCTTTCCCAGATTCGTATTCTTCTTGAAAATTCAACCAATCCTCAAAAGGCAAATCTTCCATCCACCAATGCCCACTTCCACAATGGTTGGCCACCATATCCATGATCAAGCCAACTCCTTTTTCTGAAGCTTTTTCAGATAACTCTTTGTACAAGTCTAAATCTCCAAATCTTGGGTCAACTTCGTAAAAATCGGTCATCGCATAACCATGATAAGAAGAGGATTTCATGTCATTGGTCAATAACGGACTCGACCAAATACTGGTAAAACCCATCTCTGAAATGTAATCCAAATGATCTGTAATGCCCTGGATGTCTCCTCCATGTCTAGCGTAATCGTTTTTGCGATTTACTTTCGCTTCTCTTAAGTTTTCAACGACATCATTATTGGTGTCACCATTAGCAAAACGATCTGGAGTAATTAAGTACACCACATCTGTGTGGTCAAAACCAACAAAATCCTCCGCCGATTGTTCTCTTGATTTTAATTCGAAGTCGAAACTTAAATTTTTAGCACCTCTTTTTTTGAATTTAATCTCGAAAGTACCGGCCTCAGCAACTTTAGAAATTTTTAAATCTATGAACAAATAATTTGGACTGTCGGCTTCATGGATTTTTATGATTTCAACACCGTCATGTTTTAGTTGGGGCTGATAAGTTGAAATATCATCAGCATGCACTAAAAGTTGGATTTCATTCATTTGCATACCGACCCACCAATTTGGAGGTTCAATACGAATATCTTGCGCATTTAAGTCAACCGAAAACAAATTCAGAAGAAAAAAACAAGACACTAATTTATAGGTAAGAATTTGATATTTAAATTTCATAGCCTTTATTTTTCAATAATACTCATTGCAAAACCACCACCTGCAGCAGACTTCAATTTCAAAGTCGACCTGCTAGTCACTTTTTTGGTTGAAATCTTGTAAGCTTGTGGATTGGTTTTGTAGTGGGCATCTTTAGCATCAGCATAAATGGTGGCTTCGTATGTTTTCCCTTTTTCAAGAAAATCTAAATCCACCTTTGTTTTTCTTGGGGTTGTACCATTTACATTACCAAGGAACCAACTTGATGAATCTTTTGCTTTTCTGGCTACAGTAATATATTCGCCTGGCTCTGCTTCCAAATAATGACTTTCATCCCAATCGATGGCGATATCTTTGATGAACTGGAATGCATCCATAAATTGCTCATAATGCTCTGGTAAATCAGCTGCCATCTGCAACGGACTATACATGGTAACGTACAATGCTAATTGGTTTGCTATTGTTGCATTGACATGAGAATTATTATTGGGGTTCAATTTGCTAATATCCATTTCAAAAATTCCAGGGGTGTAATCCATCGGCCCACCAATTAATCTGGTAAAGGGCAAAATAGTAACATGGTTTGGTTTTGAACCGCCAAAAGCCTGGAACTCTGTTCCTCTAGCTGACTCATTTCCTATCAAATTCGGATAGGTTCTGCGAAGTCCAGTTGGTCTCACAGCTTCATGAGCATTGACCATAATTTTATAGTCAGCCGCTTTTTTGACCGCATACAAATAATGATTGATCGCCCATTGTCCATAGTGGCGTTCACCTCTGGGTATAATGTCACCAACGTAGCCACTTTTTACTGAAGTATAACCGTATTTGTTCATGAATTGATAAGCTGTATCCAGATGACGCTCATAATTCCTGATGGCTCCAGAAGTCTCGTGATGCATCATCATTTCAATATTTTTAGATTTGGCGTAGTCATGGATTTCTTCAACATCAAAATCTGGATAAGGCGTGACAAAATCGAAAACAAAGTCTTTAGAATTGCCAAACCAGTCTTCCCAGCCCTCGTTCCAGCCTTCTACAAGCAAAGCATCAAAGCCGTGTTTGGAGGCAAAATCAATGTATTTTTTGACATGTTCTGTATTCGCAGCGTGTTTTCCATTGGGAATAGTTTTAGAATAATCGGTCTCTCCAAGTTTTACAGAGGGCAGCTCATCGGTATAGTTCCAGGTGCTTTTCCCAGTAATCATTTCCCACCATACGCCCATATACTTAATTGGTTTTATCCAAGACGTATCTCCAAGCGCATTAGGTTCATTGAGATTTAAGGTCATATTGGAAGCTAAAATATCTGTAGCATCATCACTCACCATAACAGTTCTCCAGGGTGAAACTGCAGGGGCTTGCAAATAACCTTTGTTACCTACCGCATCTGGCGTTAACCAAGATTTGAAAGTTAAACTCGATTCATCTAAGTTCAAATTCATCAGTGAATACTCTTTTAAAGCTGCTTCATGAAGATTGATATAAATCCCATCTTTAGATTTCATCATCAAAGACGTTTGAACTCCAGTTTCTGCAAACTGCTCCTGCGAAGCGTTTCCAGTCAAGGCATCATCAAATAATCCGCTGATTTCTGAGAGCTTTGATATTGTATAATCGTATTCTTGAGAATCGTAATCCCCCGGAATCCAAAATGCAGTATGATCTCCAGTCATCGCAAATTCAGTATGTTCTTCTTTGATCACGAAATACACCAAATTTTTCTGCTGTGGAAATTCATACCGAAAACCTAAGCCTTCGTCAAACAAGCGAAAACGAATAATGATATGTCTTTCCTCTTTTGGCTGTTCTAAAGTTATAACGAGTTCGTTATAATGATTTCTGATTTCAGACTGTTCTCCCCAGACGGGTTCCCAGGTCTCATCAAAAATTGTGTCTGAAATCTCTTTAATTTCAAACCCATTCATCAAAGATGTATCATCATCTACTAACTCTAAACCAAGCTGACTTTCTTCAATGATTTCTTTTCCTTTATAATTGAGCGAATAAAAAGGTGTACCTGCCTCATTCAATTTAAAATTGAGCTCATGTTCAGAATTTGGTGACTTTAGCGTTTGACCGTAAGTCAGTAAAGAAGTCAGCAATAGACCGAATAGAACAATTGTATTTTTCATGTTTATGTATTTTATTTAATCACTTTCTTTTCATCTTTAACCACAATTTCCAGTGGTTGTCCACTTTCAAGAGTAAAGTTTGTGGTGTTATGATTGATTTCAACTTTCAAAATATGATTTCTGAAATTGATTTTAAACGAGTAAGATGTCCATTCTTTAGGAATTTTGGGCTCAAAATGCAATTGATCGTTTTTCACACGCATTCCTCCAAAACCTTCTACAATACTCATCCAGGTTCCCGCCATACTGGTGATGTGACAACCTTCTTTTACCTCTTTATTGTAATCGTCTAGATCCAATCGAGACGTTCTTAAATAAAAAGCATAGGCCTGATCCATACGATCTAGCAATGCTGCCTGAATACTGTGTACACATGGCGACAATGAAGATTCGTGAACAGTAAAAGGCTCGTAAAAATCGAAATGTTTCTCGATATCTTCTTTTTGGAAATGATGCTCAAAAAAGTAAAAACCTTGTAAAGTATCAGCTTGCTTGATATAAGGAGAACGTAAAATTCTGTCCCATGACCAGTGTTGATTGATTGGACGAATGCTTTGATCCAAATCTCCCACTTTTACCATTTCTTTATCTAAAAATCCATCTTGTTGAAGGTAAACACCATGCTCATCAGAATAAGGAAAATACATATTTTGAGCTACTTTCAACATGGCATCTACTTCAGTATTGGTTAAAGCTGTTTTTTGAATGATGCGCCCATAATCGTCTTTAAAGTCTTTTTCAACCTTTTTCAGATTTTCAACAGCATACTCAATACACCATTTGGCGATGTAATTGGTATAAAAGTTATTGTTGACATTGTTTTCATATTCATTTGGACCAGTGACTCCAAGGATCACATATTTATCTTTTGGAGTTGAAAAGGTTGCGCGTTGATGCCAGAATCTGGCAATAGCTATTAAGACTTCAAGACCCATTTCCGGGATGTAAGAATAATCCCCAGTAAAGCGGTGGTAATTAAAAATCGCATAAGCAATAGCACCGTTTCTATGGATTTCTTCAAAAGTGATTTCCCATTCGTTATGAGATTCTTCACCATTCATGGTCACCATGGGATACAAAGCTGCACCATCGGAAAATCCAAGCTTTTTAGCATTTTCAATGGCTTTATCCAGATGGTTATATCTGTATTTTAAAAGATTTCGAGCAACAGTTTGGTCTTTGGTCGCCATATAGAAAGGAATACAATAAGCCTCTGTATCCCAGTAAGTACTCCCACCATATTTTTCACCAGTGAAGCCTTTAGGGCCAATATTCAATCGGTGATCGGTGCCTGTGTAGGTTTGATTCAACTGAAAAATATTAAATCGAATACCTTGCTGTGCTTTGATATCGCCTTCAATAGTGATATCGCTCATATTCCATATCTCACTCCAGGCTTTCTTTTGCGTATTCAAGAGACTTTCAAATCCTTCTGAAGTTGCCTTTTTTAAGACTGATTTTGCCGCAGTAATCAATTCAGATTTATCGTGATTTAATGAAGTCGTGTAGCCTGCATATTTCTGAAGGCTAATTTTATTTCCTTTAGCAACGTGCTCTTCATAAGAAATGGAAACTTCCATCTCCTTTTCTGAAGGTTTTCCAACAGTTTCAGATTTTTTGCCATTCAGAAATAAGCGAGATTCCATGAAAGTGCATACATGGTAGAATGTTTTCAAGGTGTGGCATTCTATAAATCCCTGATTAGCATTCACTTCTTTGTTAGTGGTTTTCCAGAACTGATCGTCCCAGTTGGTATCCTGATTGGTAATTCCTGAATCTAAATAAGGTTGAAACGTAATGTTAGCATTGGAATTTACGGGTGTCACTGAATAATCAATTACGCCTAATTCTTCATGTTCCAAACTCAAAAACCGCTTTACATTCACTTTTACAGTGACATCGTTTTGAAGTGTAGCCTCAAAACTTCTACCGAGCCAACCTTCTTTCATGTTGAGTTCGCGTTTGAAGTTAGTGACCTTTTTACAGCTGAATAAATCAAGCATTTCATCATTAATAATGACATTGATCCCGATCCAGTTAGGCGCATTAAGGACTTTGGCGAAATATTCTGGATAACCGTTTTTCCACCAGCCGACTCTGGTTTTATCGGGATAATACACGCCTCCTATGTAGCTTCCCTGAAAGCTGGGTCCGGTGTAGGTTTCTTCAAAATTGGCTCGCTGTCCCATAGAACCGTTTCCAATGCTGAACAAACTTTCTGAAGATTGAACGCGATCCACTTCAAAGCCATCTTCTATAATTGACCATGGATTTGGTGTGATATAATCTTGATTCATTTGTGTAATTTTTTTATTTCTTAAAATTTATAAGCGTCTTTAAGACATCTTCACTGATTTCTGAAAAACTTTTAAAGTTAAAATCGGCTTCGCTAAGGACTGATTCATCCCCAATACCTACACTCGTCATATGTGCATTATTTGCTGCTTGGATACCTGCTTGAGAATCTTCAAAAACAATGGAATGCTGAGGCTCAACAGCCAAAAGTTCACATCCTTTCAAAAAAACTTCAGGATCTGGTTTAGCTTTCGAAACTTCATTGCCATCTACAATATATTCGAAGTAAGAATAGAGTTCAACTTTATTTAAAATACGTCTTGCGTTTTTGCTGGCTGAACCTAATGCAATGGGATAATCATTTTCTTTCAAATAATTAAGAGTTTCCAAAACTCCAGGCAAGATATCTTCCTTAGACATAGCGTCTACATAAGATAAGTATTCTTCATTTTTCTTGGTCATCAGATTATTGAACTTTTCTTCTGAAATGGTTTTATTTCCCCATTTTAATATTTTCTCCAGTGATTTAACTCTGGAAACCCCCTTCAATTGTTCGTTTTCTTCTTCAGAAAATAAAATATCTAAAGATTCAGCAAGGTTTTTCCAGGCCAAAAAATGATATTTTGCAGTATCGACGATGACTCCATCGAGATCGAATATGAATGCCTTTTTAAATTCTGATTTCATTTTTTTCTAAATTTTTATCATCTTCATCTTTTACTTTTACTACTAAAATTGCAGCCAATAGTAAGCTCACTCCGGCTGTGACCAAAGCAAATATGGCCTGATCTCCGTAAAGGTATTTCACCAGGGGACCGCCTATTAATGCATTGATAATTTGTGGGATCACTATAAAGAAGTTAAATATTCCCATATACACTCCCATTTTTTTTGGATTAATAGCTCCTGCTAGAATAGCATAGGGCATGGCCAATATACTGGCCCAGGCAACCCCGATGCCTATCATGGACACAATAAGCCAATCTTGATTTGGCATAAAATAAACTGAAACTAAACTCACTCCTCCAATCCCTAATGCAAAGGCATGTGTACGTTTTCTTCCTATGTAGTTGGCTATTTTCGGCAATGACAACGCTACAAATACGGATACAAAATTGTAAATACCAAATAGTACTCCTACCCAATCACCAGCTTCATTATAAGCAATACTACTGGAGTCTGTTGGTGGTAAATCGTAAAAGTGCTGGGCAATTGCTGGTGTTGTGAATACCCACATTCCAAACAAACCAAACCATGAAAAAAATTGAACCCAGCTTAGTTGTTTCATAGTTTCTGGCATTTTAGCAAAATCAGAGAATATATCTATCAGTTTTGATTCTTTCTCTACAATTTCGATTTGATCAATTTTCTTCGATTTTGCAGCTTCAATAGCTTTCATTTCGTCTGGAGAATATTCCTCTGTCGTAAAAACAGTAACCAAAATCGACCCTATAAGAATGATAGCGCCTATAACAAAAGAATATACCAAATGATCAGGAACAGATCCCTCTGGCGCTTTGTTGGAGACTTCAAAAAAGTTACTTAAGATATAAGGTAAAAAAGAACCGATTACAGCACCTATTCCTATGATAACGGTTTGAATACTGAACCCAAGGGTTCTCTGCTCCGAAGGAAGATTGTCTGCAACCAAAGCTCGGAAAGGCTCCATAGCTATGTTGAATGATGCGTCCATTATCATCAACATTCCTGCTCCTACCCACAATGCTGGTAAAAACGCAATAAAAATATCAGCTTGAGGCATTAATATCAAACCGATTGAAGCTAAAAGAGCACCTATCAAAAAATAAGGACGTCGGCGTCCCAATTTAGTCCAGGTTTTGTCACTGTAATGACCTACAATAGGTTGCACAATAAGCCCCATAAGCGGAGCAATAATCCAAAACCAAGAGAGTTGGTGAACATCTGCACCAAAATTTTGCAGAATTCGGCTGGCATTTGCGTTTTGTAAAGCAAATCCCATTTGGATACCAAGAAATCCAAAACTAAGGTTCCAGATTTCTATAATACCTAATTTTCTTTTTTGCATATCGTTCTATTGAAAATTAAAACGATAAACTTTATATGTAACAAAGCCTATCTATTGGAAGTAAAAATATAGCCTTGTATTTTTGCAAATATATTTAAATTTTTAAGTTCTACAATTTTGTAGTCTCTCTCTCAATGATATCCGTTTTTACAACAGTTGTTTTGAAAGGTTCTTCCTCATCATTTGTGTTTTCTAACCTATCTATCAACAATTTAGCAGACTCCATTCCCATTTCAAAGCCATGTTGACTTATGGTAGTGAGAGGCGGAAAGGCATGCTTTGATAAAACCCCATCAGTAAATCCTATGATTTGAAGGTCTTCGGGTATTTTCAATCCTTTTTGACGAGCAACCTTCATCGCTGTTATTGCATAAAGCTCATTGACGGCAAAAAGACCATCAATAGTATTGTTTTCAAAGTATGAGTAGATTTGCTCTTCCAAAAACTCTAAATTATCGTCTGAATTAAATTTATCGTCAATCTTTAGGATTAAATCTTCATTAAGATCAATCTTATTAGTTTTGAGAGCTTTGATGTACCCTTGTGTTCTCAGTTTTCCAACACTTACGTAATCCTTTGTACTTATGATTCCAATTTGTTTACAGCCACTATCTATTAATTTCTGAATAGCTTTTTTAGAGGTTTTGGCATCATCAACAATTACCTTATCACATTCTATCTCATCGATGACCCTATCAAACATAACAATGGGAATACCCTGATCAATAGTTTCTGACAGGTGGTGATAATCTTTCACAGATAAAGTTTCTTTGGCAACAGAAATTATAAATCCGTCTATACTTCCGTTTGCGAGCATTTCAAGGTTGATGACTTCTTTTCTAAAGGATTCGTTGGATAAACCCACGATAACATTATAACCTTTATCGTTCGCATGATGTTCTATACCAGATATGACGGTGGTGAAAAAGTGATGCACTATCTCGGGGATGATTACCCCAAGCGTTTTTGTTTTCTTGTTCTTAAGGCTGAGTGCAATGTTATTGGGTTTATAGTTATACAGTTTTGCAAATGCTTTCACTTTTTGTTTCGTCTCTTCCCCTATTTCTTTACTATCTCTCAAAGCTTTTGAAACTGTTGAGACAGAGACATCTAATTCTTTGGCAATGACTTTAAGTGTCGGTTTCTGTTTCATTATTTTAATCCAAAATATTTTACCTCTCAAATTAAGCAATAATTATAGAATTAGCTGTTTTAATTCATAAAAATAAAAAGTTATCAACACGAAAACGTTGTAGCTGCGAATCGTTTAAGGTTGTTGAGATTTGTTTATATAAATTTAACATCGGAAGTAAAAATATAACCCATTAATAACACAAAACAAGATTTTATGCGAACAATTAAACTTTTAGGTCTGTTGCTTATGCTTTTGCCTATAAGTATTTTTGCCCAATCCACTGTGAGTGGAACTGTAGTTGATGATATTGGTATGCCAGTACCAGGAGTAAACATTGCAGTAAAAAATACTACAAAAGGAACAACAACCGATTTTGACGGAAATTACTCAATCGTTTTAGAAAGTGGTGAGACTTTGTCGTTTAGCTATGTAGGCTATAGAACACAGGAAGTTACTTTCGATGGTAATAATACAACGATCGACATCTCTTTAGTTGAAGATGCTCAGTCTTTAAATGAAGTTGTGGTAGTTGGTTACGGTGACCAAACGGTGAAATCCATTTCTGGTTCTGTGGCATCAGTAACTGAAAAGGACTTCAACAAGGGAAATATTGTAACTTCAGAAAGTCTTATCCAGGGACGAGTCCCAGGATTATCTGTCACTAAAGGCGGAGGTCCGGGTTCTGGATCTGAAATCCGTATTCGTGGTGGATCGTCTTTATTTGCAAATAATAGTCCTTTAATAGTACTGGATGGTCTTCCTCTAGATAATAATCAAGCAGATGGAACCCGTTCGATTTTATCAAGTATTAATCCGAACGATATTGAATCCTTTTCTGTATTGAAAGATGCTTCAGCCGCTGCAATTTATGGTATACGAGGTTCAAATGGTGTCATCATTATTAATACCAAAAAAGGAAGAGGAAAATTAAGCGTCAATTTGGATGTTCAGCAGAATATAACAACTATAGATAATACTATAGATGTTCTAGATGCAGGTCAATTTCGAAATTTAGTTCGAGAAAATTTTCCAGATCGTTTGGCTGAGCTTGGAAACGCAAACACCAATTGGCAAGATGAGATCTACAGAAATGCAAAATCTTCTGACATTAACTTAAGTGCTCGTGGTGCTTTGTTTGGAGAAATCCCAGCAAGATTATCGCTTAACCGATCAGATCAACAAGGATTAAGAAGAACATCAAAATTTGATAGAACTACTGCCTCTCTATCCTTAAACCCTAGATTATTTGAGGATCATTTGAAAATCGGACTGAACGCCAATTACAGTAATGAAGATAACCGTTTTGCGGATGGCGTAGAAGGAAATGCTATTGCTTTTGACCCTACTCAACCAGTGAGAAGTCCTGGATCACCTTATGGAGGATTTTTTGAATTTCAGGATAATGATGGCTCTGCTGCTTCCAATGTTCCAAGAAACCCTGTCGCTCAACTTTTACAAACCAATAATATAAGTAACGCAGATCGTTTCTTCGGAAACTTAAATTTAGATTATAAGTTTCATTTTTTACCAGAATTAAGGTTAGTCACCAACTTAGGTTATGACAGAACGGAAAGTGGAGGTTCATTTTCTAGACCCAGAGAAAGTGCACTTGGTGTAAATGCAGAACAAGGTGAATTTATAGGAAATGAGTCCAGATATTCCAATAAAAGAACAAATACTTCTGCGGATGCGTATTTTGTTTACGAAAATAATTTTGGAGATTTTGGTTTAAAAGCTACTGCAGGTTATTCTTACCAGAAGTTTGAAAACGAACAATTTACGACTAATGAATTACTAGATCCAAACGCTCAAGAGGCTAGGACAACAATTGCTGATGACGTCGTTTTAATTGGATATTTTGGAAGAGTTAACTTAGATTATAAAGAAAAATATTTTATTAATGGTTCTCTTCGTAGAGATGGAGTTTCAAAATTTGCTCCAGAAAATCGATTTGAATATTTCCCTTCCGTTTCAGGTGCATGGCAAATCAGTGAAGAAGATTTCTTAAAAGACAGTTCTGTCATAAGTAATTTAAAGTTGAGAGCTGGATGGGGTAAACTTGGCCAACAGGATGTTCCATCGACATCGGATTATTTAAGACGTTATCAAACTGGTCTTTCTAATCAGCAGTACAGATTTGGAAGTCCAATCACACCATTCCAGCCTCTTTACACCAATCCAAACATAAGCTGGGAAATTTTGACTGAAATAAACTTAGGAGTTGATTTTGCGTTTTTTAACGATAGATTTTCAGGTTCTGTAGATGTGTTTCAAAGAACTGCGGATGACTTGCTATCCCCTGCTCCTGTTGCCGATGGTGCGAATTTTTCAAACCAAGGATTCCAAAATATAGGTCAATTTGATACAAAAGGTATTGAAGTCAATTTAGATTACAACGTCATCAGACAGGATGATCTAAATTGGAATGTAAATTACAACGTGACAGCTATAGATCGTGAAATTACACGTTTAGCCTTTGGTCAAGATATCCTGGCTGGAGGAATTGCCGGTGGAACTGGTAATAATATTCAGGTATTGAGAGAGGGCACTTGGCCAAATTCATTTTTTACCTACGCCCAGCTCTACGACCAAGCTGGACAACCTATTGAAGGCGCCTATGCAGATATAAATGGTGATGGAATTGTTAACGAAGAAGACCGTTACATTTCTGGAAACGGGCAAGCCGATGTATTAATGGGATTTCAGTCTAACTTGACCTACAAAAATTTTGATTTTAATTTCAATTTAAGAGCAAGTTTTGGAAATGAAATTTACAATAACGTGAACTCCTCCAGAGCCCAACTTGGTAACTTAGATTTAGTATCGCCAAATAACTTACCTACTCAAGTGCTTGAAACAGGATTTGCTAGAACTCCCGATGTTATTCTATCAGATTTTTATCTCGAAGACGCTTCATTCTTAAGAATGGACAATATTACATTAGGATATACCCTAAGAAATTTTGACAGAAGTTCAACAAGCCTTCGCTTTTGGATGGGATTACAAAATGCATTTGTTATTACTGATTATTCAGGTGTTGACCCTGAACTTGGTATTGGTGGGATTGATAACACAATATATCCACGTGGAAGAACTTATTTACTTGGCGTTAACTACAATTTTTAAATCAATACACTATGAAAATTAAACACTATATACTACTCACATTCATTGGTTCATTGATATTTAC
The DNA here is from genome assembly GCF_020164595.1 of Psychroflexus longus. GTDB lineage: Bacteria > Bacteroidota > Bacteroidia > Flavobacteriales > Flavobacteriaceae > Psychroflexus > Psychroflexus longus. The sequence goes on along the minus strand of NZ_JAIQZE010000007.1, from coordinate 76,228 downwards.
ATCATGCGAATCTGATCTTGATGTGGAGTTAAGAGACCCAAATATCACTTTGGCGGATGAAATTTTCACTTCTGAAGAAGCTTATCGACAAGCTTTATCTGGAGTTTACGCCAATCTTTCTTTGACCTCACTCACCGGACCTGGTGATTCCAACATCGCTGGATTGGATCCTGGAACCGGTCAATATATGAGGGGGTTATTCAATTTGCAAAACCTGTCTACAGACGAAACTATTTTCACTTTTGAAAATGACCCTGGCATCAGAGGTGTACAGAGAAATTCTGTATCGTCAGAAAATGTACTTCTAAGAGGTGTTTTTTCTAGAGCCATGTTTTCTGTAGCCTTGTCAAATGAGTTTCTAAGACAATCTACAGACCAATTGCTACAAGCAAGAGGAATACCAACTGGAGAATTTCCAAAATTTAGAGCTGAAGCTAAAGTTTTAAAAGCTTTATCTTATTATCACTTAATGGATTTATTTGGGAAAGCACCGTATTACGATGAAACCATGGAAGTCGGTTTCACTCAAGGTGAAGAACTCTCGAGAACAGAGTTATTTGATTTAGTTGAAGGTCTGCTTTTAGAAGCCAGAGAAAACCTTCCTGCCGGAAACACTGCGGATTATGGTAGAATTGACCAAGGGGTTGCAGATATGGTTTTAGCAAAAATATATTTGAATTCTGAAGTTTATACTGGAACTCCTAGATATACAGAAGCACTAAACAAATGCGAGGATATCATCAACGCTGGCTATAGTTTGGTAAATGATTATCAATTTAATTTCTTGGCAGACAACAATACCAATGGTGCTCAAAATGAGATCATTTTTCCAATTGTCAATGATGGTCAAACGACTCAGAATTTTGGAGGAACAACAATTATTATTCAAGGTCAGGTTGGTGCTCAGGAACAAAATGGAGAAAGCCTTGGAGTTAATCCAGGTGGATTTGGTGGGTTGTTTAGGCTAAGGCCGAAATTTGCGCAGAAGTTTACCCTAAACCCTTTATTTGAAAATGATGCAAGAAATTTAATCATTTCAGAAGATAGACCCATCGAACTTGAAATCGCAGACCCAAATACTGGTTTTATTACCACAAAATATTCTAACAGAACTTCTACAGGAGGCTTTGGTACAGACAGAACGTTTACAGATACTGACTTTCCAATGTTTAGATTGGCAGATGTTTACTTGATGTACGCAGAAGCTCACCTAAGAGGTGGTGGTGGAGATGCAGGAACAGCTCTAGACTACGTTAACGCTCTAAGAGAAAGAGCTTTTGGAGATAATTCTGGAAATATTAATTCTGCACAACTTTCTCTAGATTTTATAATTGATGAACGAGCTCGAGAATTATATTGGGAAAATCACAGAAGACAAGACCTAATTCGCTTTGGATTGTTCACAGGAAACCAATACATATGGGCCTTCAAAGGAGGACCAGAAACTGGAACCTCAATAGACGGTTTTAGAGCAATTTATCCAATACCAGCAGCGAGTTTAGCTACCAATCAAAATTTAACACAAAACCCAGGTTATTAATATTAAATACTATACTTATGAACAAGAACATTTTAAAACTAACGATGGTGTTTTTTGCAATTTTCGCATTCAATGCTTGTAGTGATGATGATGAAATCACCTTTACAGCGCAAACACCTCCAGATCAAATTTCGTTTACCAACGAGTTTTTGAGTGAATATCTGTTAAGCGTTCAGACTGCGAGCAATAACGCAGAACGTTTCACATGGGAAGCTCCAGATTTTGGAGTACCTACACCAATTACATACCAACTAGAAGGCTCTACAGATTTTGAATTTACTGAACCAGTAAATTTAGTTGAAACTTCAAATCAACAAGCTTCAGTTTCTGTTGGTCAACTTTTAAGTCTTGCAGAATCAGCTGGACTGGATAACGATCCAGAAACAGATAATCCAGATACAGGTGATTTATTCTTTAGAGTTAGAGCACAAATTGGAACTGAAAATGCGGATAATTCACCTGAAACTATTTCAGAAATTACCACATTAACAGTAACATTGATAGCTACAGGTGGACCAGAACCACTACCTGTACTTCCTAATCTATATTTAGTTGGAAATGCAACTGCTGCAGACTGGAACAATAACAACAACAACTTTCCTTTAGTAAGAGATCCTGAAAATGAGAATGTATTTTCTTATACTGGTAAATTTTTAGGTGGGGATACCAATGAGTTCAAACTAATTGAAAACAGAGGTGCATGGCAACCACAATGGGGTATTCAAGACGGTGGTTTTGAAACCAGTGAAGACTTAGGTGGAGATCCTGGTACCTTCCAAATTACAGAAGGAGAAGGCTATTATACTTTAGAAGTTGATACTGAAAACAAGACCTCTTCTCTTGTCGCTTTTGATGAGTCAAGTTCAGCTACTTATGCTTCTGTCGGTATCATTGGTTTTGGAACTACAGGTAATGATGATGGATGGAGTCAGGATATCGATATGACCCAATCTACTTTTGATCCTCATATCTGGTATATTTCTGAGATTGAGCTATTTGATGGTGAAGTGAAATTTAGAGCAGAAGACAACTGGGATACCAACTGGGGGTCTAATACAGAGTTCACTGGATTTGGCGATTTAAATGGAGCTAATATACCAACAAGAGCGGGAACCTATGAAGTATGGTTTAATGACTTGACAGGTAACTACAGCTTAATTCCTATATTATAATTTAATTTAAACTAAAGGCTATCTACTTCAGATAGCCTTTTTTATATCTAATACTTAAATCTATGAAATACTTATTACTCATAGCGGCTATTCTATGGTCAATAGTTTCAGTTGCTCAACAGCAAAATGGAGTATTTACAGTATCTCCGCCCACCTTCGATCAAGATGAGGAAATTACGATTACGGTGTCGGGTATAGACACCAGTCTATGGAGTGTGAATGATGTTTATTTTTGGGCCTGGTACCAGAACTCTTCAGGGCAGGAATTCGATTCACCAACCAATGGAGATTGGACCAATTCTAATGAGGCTCAAAAAATGACCGCTAATGGTGATGGAACCTTTTCATTTACCTTCACTCCTACCGAGCTATATAATTCAACCGATATTGTTGAATTAGGAATGTTGGCTAAGGCTAAAGATGGTACTGGCGATAAAAAAACACAAGACAACCGTATTCCTGTAGGAAGTTTTCAGGTGAATTTGAACAGTCCAGCCGAAACGACCACTCTAATCAATTCAGGTGATCAATTGTCGGTCGAAGCTACGGCAAGTTTAAATGCAAACTTTGTATTAACTCAAAATGGCAGCATCATAGACACACAGAATGGGATAACTTCTTATTCAAACAACCTAACCATTACTGAAGATTCAAATTTTGAACTTACAGCCACCGAACCGAACTCTGGCGAAATTTTCGAATTTCAGTTTAATGCGGTATTAACTCCAGATGTGACTATAGCCCCTGTTCCAGCTGGTGCTCAAAATGGAATTAATTATGACATCAGCAATCCCAACGAAATCACCTTGGTAATTTATGCGCCAGAAAAGGAATTTGTTCATCTTATTGGTAATTTCAACACTAACGACTGGACTATAGATAACACTTACTTACTCAATTTTGATGATACCACCGATCAACATTGGATCACGCTTGAAAATATTAACGTTCCTAATGATGATTTTTTATATCAATACAGCGTTGAAGCAGAATTAGTGATCCCAGACCCTTATTCTGAAATGGTCTTAGATCCTTTTAATGACCAATTTATAGAAGAATCGACCTTTGCCAATCTACCGGCTTACCCTCAGGAACAAACTACAGAATTGGTTAGTTGGTTGAAGCTCAATCAACCTGATTACGATTGGCAGGTGGATAATTTCACAAAACCAGCTCAAGAAGATCTAGTGATTTACGAACTCCTCATTAGAGATTTTGATCAGGCTCATAGTTTTCAAGCGGTCATCGATCGGCTAGATTATCTTGAAGACTTAGGCATCAATGCGATCGAATTAATGCCGGTCAATGAATTTGATGGAAACTTAAGCTGGGGATATAACCCAGCACTACATATGGCTTTAGATAAATATTATGGTTCTCCAAATGACTTTAAAGCCTTTGTAGATGCTTGTCATCAACGCGGTATTGCTGTAATTTTAGATGTCGTCTTTAACCACGCTACTGGACAACATCCTTACTACAGAATGTACAATGACTGTGGAGGCTGTTACAACGGTCAAGCCACTGCCAACAACCCTATTTTTAATCAAAACGATCCAAATACGGCTTTTCAGTTCTTTAACGATATCAATCATGAATCTTTAGCCACTCAGGATTATATGGATCAAATCAATAAATTTTGGATAGAGGAGTATAAAATTGATGGCTACAGATTCGATTTCACCAAAGGATTTACTAACACTGTTGGAGACGGTGGAGGTTTCGATCAATCCCGAATCGACCTCCTCACCAGGATGTATGACGATATCCGAAGTTATGATGAAGAGGCTTATGTCATTTTAGAGCATTTTGCTCCAGACTCTGAAGAAACCGTATTGATCAACCACAGAGCCTCAGGAAGTAGTAATGAGTCAGGAATGCTGGTCTGGGGAAATGTCAACTTCAATTACAACCAGGCTACCATGGGTTATGATAATTCTAATTTTAATAGAGTCGCTGCTCAATCGAGAGGTTGGACTACACCTTCTGTGGTAGGTTATATGGAAAGTCACGACGAGGAACGCCTGATGTACAAGAATCTTGAGTTTGGTAATGGTAGTGGTGCCTATGATGTGACAGAATTGCCAACAGCACTCGATCGTTTGGAATTGGCTGGAGCGTTTTACTTCACCGTTCCGGGTCCTAAAATGATCTGGCAGTTTGGTGAACTGGGCTATGAATTCAGCATCAATTACTGCGAAGATGGATCCATTGATAATGACTGTAGAACCGGCCCTAAACCAATCCGTTGGGATTATCTAAATGATAATAATAGAACCGATGTCTATGAGTTTTGGTCAAAATTAATTGCTTTAAGGCTTAATGAACCTATTTTCAAGACTGATAATTACACCTTAGAAGTCGCCGACGACTTTGAAAAGAAAATTTATCTCGTAGACGACAATGCTTCCGGAGATGAGCCTAAGTATGTTATCATCATTGGAAACTTTGGAGTTACCGAGCTAACGACTCAGCCGTTTTTTCAGGAAGCCGGTACCTGGTTTGATGTGGTTACTGAAACCTCAATTGAGGTGACAGACACGGCAATGAGCGTAACCTTGGCTCCGGGAGAATTCAAAATCTATTTTGACAATCAGCCTTCTTTAAGCACGAACCAAGTTTCAGGCTTAGATTACAGCCTATATCCTAACCCAGCTAAGGAATTCTTCTCTATTTCTAATAAAGTAGATCGTGTTCAGGTATTTGATATCAATGGCAGGTTAGTGAAAGACTATACTGGAGGATTTGAAGCCAATCACCGCTTCAGTTCTGAAAATCTTAACTCTGGCCTTTATTTTGTAAGATATACTGATAAAAAACAATCAAGTACTGAAAAATTACTTATCCATTAGTTTCATTTGTTTTAGTTACCAAAAAAGCCTCGAGTATATACTCGAGGCTTTTTAGTTTTTAATATCTGCCCTGCTCTAAGCCTAAAATAAAAACACCCTCCTTACCTCCCTCAAGGGAGGAACTTTCGAAACATTATCTCAATAAGGGGATGACAGGGGTGTAATATAGTTTATGAGTCAAATAGTCGTGAGTCAAATAGTCAATGAGTCTTGATTCTAGTAGTCTTGGAATCATTGAACCTGTAGTCGGTAGTTTGTAAATCTTAGGTCTTAATATGACTATAATTCATCCTCCTTCCTGTCTCCTTGAGGGGATGATAGGGGTGTTTAATTTATTACTTATTAAGAACACCCTCCTTACCTCCCTCGAGGGAGGAACTTTCGCATCAATATCTCAATGAGGGGATGATAGGGAAGTTTTTTAGTCATTGAGTCAAATAGTCGTGAGTCTAATAGTCTTGATTCTAAAAGTCTTGATTCTAAAAGTCTTGATTCTAAAAGTCTTGAGTCAAACAGTCTTGAGTCTAATAGTCTTGAATCTAACCGTCTTATTACCAAAAAACCCCGAGTCTAAACTCAGGGTTGTTCTGTTTAAAGTGACTTGAACTTACTTCACCACCGGAAGGACAATTTTAGAATCGCCATAAATGGTATGGGTATGGGTTTCAAAATCTTCTTCAGTAGCTTCAAAAATATTATCTACATACTTTTGTGGGTTCCTGTCGATATAAGGAAACATGGTGCTTTGTACTTGTATTTGCAGCTTGTGACCTTTTTTGAACGTATGGTTGATGTCCTGTAAAGCAAACTCAACACTTGTTTTTTGATTGGGTACAAAAGGCTTAGGGTCAGAGAAACTCTCTCTATAACGCCCTCTGAAGACTTCACTTCTTACCATCATATGGTAATTGCTCATTCTTAAGTGGTCCTGCATTTCTTCAGAATCTTCAGCATCTGCAGGATACACATCGATGATTTTTACAATCCAGTCGGCTGCTGTCCCTGTCGTTGCGACTTCCAGGTCTGCCAACACTTCACCAGATAACTTCATGTCTTCTTCCAAAACCTCGGTTTCATAAATCATCACATCTGGACGTCTGGCCGCAAAACGCTGGTCATCGGTCATAAATTTTCTTGGCGTGAAAGTTACTTTAATGTCTTCTGTAAATGGAACAGGCTTGGTAATATCACTGACGAATTTATTTTCGAAATCAGCATCAGCTTTCATGCTCAAACTTTGGTTATCTCCCAGAAAAAAATCTGTTGCTGTAGCGTTTTCTGGTGGCCAGACCTCATATTCATCCCACTGCATAGCGCCAGTATCATAAACGGTCGCTTCAGCGGCCTCAAACTCACCTTCTCCTTTTAAGAAATGGTTGAAGAATTTAGTTTCGTAATTCACCTGAAAGTTTTCGGATAAATTATCACCAAAATAAACGTTTCCAACGGCTTGACGTTCTCTCAATCTCGCCCAGTCCCCGTGACTCCAGGGTCCAAAAACCATAGCATTAAAGTTATCGCTATTTTCTTCCAAACTTTTATAAATTTCAAACGGACCGTAAAGGTCTTCTGCATCAAAGAGACCACCGACGGTCAAAACTGCAGGGTCAACATCTTTCATATGCTGAACAAGTCCACGCTCCTGCCAGAATTTGTCATAATCGGGATGCTCTTTAAGCTGTTGCCAGAAGACATTATCTTCACCATAATACTTATCTAGATTTTTTAATGGACCAATATCTAAAAAGAACTGATAAGCATCTTTGGTGCCGATATCAGGGATCTGGTACCAAGATTCTGTCGTAGGTCCTTCTTTATCATAACCAAACACCGCTGTAGCTACCCAATAACTTAACAAGTAAGCCCCATTGTGATGAAAATCATCAAAGTAAAAATCACCGATGGGTGCTTGAGGAGAGGCCGCTTTTAAAGCTGGGTGGTCAGACAGCACTGACATCGCTGCGTAATGGCCAGGATAAGAAATCCCCCAGGTACCCACATTTCCATTGTTATTCTCTACATTATTGATGAGCCAGTCGATGGTGTCATAGGTATCCGAGGCTTCATCGGTTTGTTTACGTTTCTTCTTAGGGATATAGCCGCGCATATTATCGTAAGTGCCCTCACTCATCCAGCGTCCGCGCACATCCTGGTAGACGATAATATTACCCTGCTCCATCAAAAATTTATTAGGACCAATTTGCCGTCTAAATTTATCCTCTCCATAAGGTCTGGAGCTATAGGGTGTGCGTTGCATCAAGATAGGATACTCCTTGGTTTTGTCTTTTGGCGTGTAGATGGTGGTGTGTAATTTCACACCGTCTCGCATTTCGATATTGACTTCCTGCTTGTCGTAATTGGCTTTCACATCATATTGAGCCATCACGCTGGAAACCGCGCACAGCAAAAATAAGAGTAAGCCAAACTTAAAATGTTTCATAGGTTTTATTTGAGTTTTATTTATGACTTAAAAATACGGTTTTGGTTTAAAACCTCAAGGCTATAATTACTCAGGTTTTCTTAAGTTGAATTTCTTAAGGTTGGCTTGATGTCTTCAGATACATTTCTTAAGGCTATTCGTTTAATTAAACATTCAGTTTGGCAAGAGGACACACTGAAGTCGGCATTATTGATTTATGCTTTTACTTTAATCCAACTAAGCTTCTCTATAGGAATGATATCAAAAAAGAATACTCACGATTAAGTAGCTCTTTTATCAAACTCTTCTGTCAGCTCGAGTGGACACATTTGGTTTTTGATAAAAATCAAATGTGTTTGTATCGAGAGCCTTAAAATAGTTCTCGATACTTTTTTGATTCGTTGCGTTATGCTTCACTCTCAAAACACTCGAACTGACAGTAATCCTAGTGTTTTTTAGAATATCTCTTATAATTCAGAATTATGCGTTTCTATGCATAAAATCCTGCCCTTTTCAAAGGAACCCGCCTGACTGCCTGATCCTTCGACGGAAAGAAGTCGATAGACGACTGCCGAATCTCTGCTTTCGAAATACAAAAATTCTAAAATAAACCAAAAGATTCCTCCTTATGTCGTAATAACAATGTCGCGCTGTCATTCTAAATGAAGAGCAGCGGAGGGAAGAATCTACCCTATTGAAAGGCATAAAGATTCACAGCCTACAAAATACAATACAGGCAGTCTCGTCGAAGCAAAAAAAGCTTCTAAGCCTGAATTACAGATCAATCCAGTTGATATAGCACTCCAAACACGGGAAAATCTATAAAGTTTTTCAGTGGATTACTAATCCCAAATCCGTCCCTATCTTCAAAATTGAAGTCATCGGAATAATAAGAAGCCAGATTTGTGAACCGCAAAGAAATCCACCATTTTGACTTTAATTTCATGCTGAAGCCCAGGTCAAGGTAAGCGTTGAAATAAGAAGTGTTAGAATACCGATTGGACGAAAGGAAATTTTGATCTACACCCGACTGAGCAAACAAAGCAAAAAGACCGTTAAGTGGTATGTAATATCTCAAGTAAGGGCCAAATTGATAATTAGTAAACGTATTCGCTAAACCAGTTTGCTGAGTGTCGTAAGATAAATACCCAACTCCTGCGTTAAACCCGGTCAGAAGGTTTTTTGCTAAGCTATAATTTATACCCAAATTTAGTTCAGCTTTAAACGCATTTTCAAAAGTAGCTTCTTGCTCTAAGCTCAGTGAATTATCCGCTAACGCTAAGTCTGCCCATGAAAAGGACAATCCCGTTTGTGCTTCTACCAGCCATTTTTCTTTTTCGAAAACGCCCTTAGTCTGAGCTTGAATTGAGAATGTTAATAAGAATTGGATAAAACAAATCCATAAAATGCGCTTAAAATAACTAAGGTATTTTTTTAAAAACTCCATAAAATTAAAATGATTGGAAGTTGATACTCAAAACTTAATAACTAAAATCTTTCGATAAAGATAAGATTATCTATATTCTAAACTGTTGACAATTCAGGTAAGTCCAAACTAAATATATCCTTAGATTTAGATTCAATTTGAAACAAAATATAGCCTCTTTAGCACCAAGCAACTGGATTAACGTGACTATTTACTCAAAATAACATCTCTAAATATTATCTTTAGTTGATTAAATAATTGTTTAGACCTCACAGTCCCGATTTTTCGGGACTGTGAGGTCTTTTAAAATTACATTCTTATTCAACAAAAATCTAACTTATATAATTCCAAATCGTCTTGTCCTTGAAAAGTTCTCTATAGGTCAGGTTGATCATTTTGTGCTCTTCCAATTGAAAGTTAGGATCCGCATTGATGACATGATGTGCGTAACTACGAGCAGTTTTTAAAATTTGATTGTCTTTGACTAAATCAGCGATTTTTAAATCCAGCACACCACTTTGCTGAGTCCCCATCAGATTACCGGGACCACGTAGTTTTAAGTCCACCTCTGCAATTTCAAAACCATCGTTAGTAGCGGTCATGGTTTCCATCCGGGTTTTGCCATCGGAACTTAACTTCTTGCCCGTAATTAATACGCAATAACTCTGCTCTGCTCCTCGCCCAACTCGACCTCGTAACTGGTGCAATTGAGATAAACCAAATCGCTCGGCGCTCTCAATAATCATCAAACTCGCATTAGGCACATTTACGCCCACTTCTATCACTGTCGTAGCCACCATAATTTGTGTTTTGCCCTGGACAAAGCGATCCATTTCGTAAGCTTTATCTTCAGGTTTCATCTTCCCGTGAACTATAGAAATCTGATACTTCGGCTTAGGAAATTCACGTTCAATACTCGCATAACCATCCATCAAATCTTTATAATCAAAATTGGCTGACTCTTCGATCAACGGATACACTATATACACCTGCCGTCCTTTATCAACTTCGTCCTTAATAAATTTAAAGACTTTCAATCGGTTGCTATCATAACGATGTACAGTTTTTATCGCCTTACGACCAGGAGGTAATTCATCGATTACCGACACATCCAAGTCGCCGTAAAGGCTCATCGCCAAAGTTCTTGGAATGGGTGTAGCTGTCATTACTAACACATGTGGCGGAAGCGAGTTCTTCTTCCAGAGTTTGGCCCGTTGAGCCACACCAAAGCGGTGCTGCTCATCTATGACTGCCAATCCAAGATTTTTAAATTGAACCGTATCTTCGATCAAAGCATGTGTCCCGATTAAAATATATAATTCTCCATTTTGAAGTCGCTCGTGCAGGACTTTTCGATCTTTCTTTTTGGTTGAGCCAGTGAGTAATTCAACTTCTACACCAATAGGATCACAGAGCTCTGAAATGCCCTCGTAATGCTGTGTTGCCAAAATTTCTGTTGGTGCCATTAAACAGGCCTGAAAGCCGTTATCTATGGCCATCAGCATGGTCATCAGGGCCACGATGGTTTTTCCGGAACCTACATCGCCCTGGAGTAACCGATTCATTTGGGCATTGCTTCCCAAATCTTTGCGGATTTCCTTCAACACCCGTTTTTGAGCATTAGTTAATTCGAAGGGTAAAACATTGCTGTAAAATGAATTGAAATAGTCTCCAACTTGCTCAAAGGTAAAGCCTCTGATTTTTACTTTATGTACAGCATTTTTGCGTAACAACTGCAATTGAATATAAAAAAACTCCTCAAATTTCAATCGGAATTGCGCTTTAGCCAAAAGCTCTGCTGACTGCGGGAAATGTACATTTCGCATGGCATCCGTTTTGGACAACATTTTCAAGTCAGACATTACATTATTCGGCAAGGTTTCCTGAAAGTTTTTGAACTGTTCCAAGAGACCAAAAATCAAAGTGCTGATCACCCGATTGGAAATTCCGCGTTTGCTCAATTTTTCGGTGGAAGGATATACTGGCTGAAGTTTGATTTGGGCTTTGGTTTTGGCTTTTTCCAATTCTTCAATTTCGGGATGTGGCATCGAAAAACTCCCATTAAAGTAATTCAACTTACCAAATATTACATATGGAGAGTTGGTTTTGAGGTTTTCGAGAATCCATTTATGACCACGAAACCAAACTAACTCCATACTCCCAGTATCGTCTTCAAATTCAGCTACCAGGCGTTTTCCTTTTTTCATAGGAACCGTCCTGACATTTGTGATTTTACCGATGATTTGAACTTCGGCAGAAGAATCTTGGAGTTCTGATATTTTATAAAACCTAGACTTGTCGATATACCGAAAAGGGAAAAACTGCAGCAAATCCTGAAACCTATGAATACCTAACTCGGTTTTCAACAGATCGGCCCGGCCCGGACCTACGCCTTTAAGGTATTCTATAGGAGTTTGTAAAGTTTTTGCATTCATAAAAACGAAAATACTATATTTTGTAAGAAGGAGATTTTTTAAACTCTAGAAAAATCTACGTTTGGAATAATTGAGGTGAAAATTGCCAGAGCGTTGCCCCTCTGTTATTATAAATGAGTCATTTCAGCGACTGAAGAATCTTTCCTGTCGAGAAAATCAAAGGTTTACTCCTTCAATAATTATCGGTATGACACAACAAAAAAAAGCTGCCAGAAACTGACAGCTTTTTATTAATAATTGAGAAAAGATTAATCGCTATACTTCCCAGAATATCTCTTGTACAATTCAGTTTGATGAGTTTCTAAACTCACATCCCTTCCCTGAATGTAAACATGCGATAAAATATTTCCTTTCATATCCAAAGCATCGCCTTCACTTACAAAAAGCGTAGCGTCTTTACCAACTTCAAGAGAGCCGATTTGATCATCCATACCAAGAATTTTAGCGGTGTTCAATGTAATCATCTGCACGGCTAGTTCTTTGTCAACTCCAAAGGCTGCAGCAGTTCCTGCATAAAAAGGCAAGTTTCTGGAATTCATACGTTCCATACGTCCGCTACCTTCTAGAGCTACTAAAACTCCGGCATCGCTTAATAATTTCGGCAATTTATAAGGCAAATCGTAATCATCATCTTCAAAATTTGGATTCAAATGTGTACGCTGCACGAGTACTGAGACATAGTTTGCAGCAAGATCTTCAGCTACTTTATGGGCATGATAGCCACCAACAATAGTGACTCGATCCAAATTCATCTTATTTTTAAAACTGATGACGTCTTTAATTTCTTTTTCACCTTCCACATGAATGAACAAAGCTTTAGAACCATCAAACAACCCAGCCATAGCTTCAAATTCTAAATCCGTATCCTTAGATCCTAGAACGTAAGCTTTAGCATTATTAAAATAAGCAATGACTTCATCAATTTCTTTTGTGTAATCTTTGTTCTTTTCCCAAACTCTATCAGCATCATACCAGTTTCCGCTTCTGCTGAAACCTCTTGGCCAATTCATATGGATAGCGTCGTCTTCTTTGATCACAGCATCTTCCCAATTCCAGGCATCAAATTGAACCACGGACGAGGTTCCAGAAATACGACCACCCTGTGGAGTGATTTGTCCCATCAAGACTCCGTTTGGTCGCATACTTTCTACAACTTTACTTTCTGCATTATAGGCTATCAGACTTCTCACGTGCGGAAGCATCTTACCCAATTCATCTTCATCATTAGTCGCCGCAACAGCATCGATTTCCACCAAACCTAAAGTAGCATTAGGTGCTATAAAGCCAGGATACACATGCTTGCCGTCGGCATTGATTTGTTTGCCCTTAGCTTCAGTTTTATCTGTTCCCACGTAAGTGATTTTTCCGTTTTCAAAAACGATAACGGAGTTTTCGATAACTTGAGTATTTCCAATATGAGCTGTTGCGCCTATAATAGAAATAGCTTCAGTTTGCTTCGGGGCTGGTGTTTGTTGAGCTTGACTGGAAAAAACCAAAGCTAGAGCAACAAAACAGCTTGTCAATATATGTTTGTAATTCATCTTATTCGTGTATATGGTTAATATCATCTAAACTGTCACAGTGAAGATATTCTTTCTCTTTTTTCTTAATCGGCTGAGTTTTTAAGCCTTTGTTTTTGACTTTCATCATTTTGTTGATTAAGAATTGTCTTTCCTTCTGAATTTGCTCGCGCATGGCTAAATCTTTTTCGATATCAAAATACACCACACCTTCAATAATCGTTTTTTCAGGTTTTGCATAAATCGAAAGTGGATCTGCATTCCAAAGGACGACATCAGCATCTTTGCCTTCTTTGATACTCCCCACTCTATCATCAATATGAAGTAATTTCGCAGGGTTTAAAGTGACAAATTTCCAGGCCTCTTCTGCAGGAACTCCACCATATTTCATGCTTTTGGCCGCTTCCTGATTAAGTCGGCGAATCATTTCACCATCATCACTGTTGATGGCTACCGTTACGCCCTGATTGTGCATGATGGCTGCATTAAAAGGAATAGCATCGTTCACTTCGTATTTGTAAGCCCACCAGTCGCTAAAGGTAGAACCACCAGCGCCGTGTTCTTTCATGATATCGGCCACTTTGTATCCTTCCAAAATGTGGGTAAACGTATTCACTGTAAAATCAAATTCCTCAGCGACTTTCATCAGCATATTAATTTCACTTTGAACGTAAGAATGACAACTGATAAAACGTTCTCCATTTATGATTTCCAGTAGAGTTTCCATTTCATCATCATAGCGATAGGGCTTACCGGAGGCTTTTTTCTCACCATAAGCTTTAGCTCTGGAGAAGTAGTCTCTGAAGACCTGCTCTACTCCCATTCTAGATTGTGGAAATCTGGAATTTCCGCCCCAATTGGATTGCTTTACGTTTTCACCTAAAGCGAATTTGATGTGTTTCGGAGTATTGTCATAAATCAAATCTTCAGCGTTTTCTCCCCATTTCAATTTTAAGACTGCAGATCTCCCCCCTATTGGATTGGCAGACCCGTGTAACAACTGAATACTGGTGACTCCACCAGCCAACGATCGGTAAATACTGATGTCATCTGGATCTACAGCATCTTCCATAGTGACTTCAGCGGAAGAATTGTGTCCACCTTCATTAATCGAAGTTCCTGCAATGTGTGAATGCTCATCAATAATACCAGCCGTTAAAAACTTGCCAGTACCTTCGATGACTTCTGCTCTGCGATCGCTTAAATCTTTACCTATTTTATCGATTTTTCCATCTTTCAATAAAACATCGGTATTTTCTAATGTGCCCGCTTCTTCACCTGTAATCACAGTTGCATTTTTAATCAAAATATGACTAGGTTGTGTTTGAGCCGATGCTCTACCATAAGCTGAATTTGGATAGGTCATGGAAAGCATTTCCATAGCTTCATCCTCCTCTTCTTTTTCTTCCTTTTCTTCTTCTGAGGAAGATTCCGTTTGTTTTTTCATCGCCTTAAAAGTTGTCGTATTACCGTCACCTAGAATAGCTTTTCCACTAAAACTTGTTTGAAAAGGCTCGATTTTAGAAGTTAAAATAGCGTACTCTTCTTTAGATTTATCTTCATCACTCAACACCAAGGTCATCCAGTCATCTTCATAAGTCAATTTAGCACCTAACTTTAAAGTATCTTTTTTAACTTCAGCAGAAAATTTTCCTGATTTGTTTTTAATGTCTAGCTCGTGTAGTACGCCACTCAAAACCAATTCGTATGATCCTGAAATATCGATAACATCTAAAGGCTCGAGTCTGTATCGCTGACCTTGGACCCAGTTTTCGTGAATTTTAAATTCATCTTCAAAAAGTTCTTCTGAAGTAATAATAAAGTTGGCTAGTTTCCCTTTTTCCAATGTTCCTAGCAGGTCTGAAGCTCCAATAGCTTTTGCCGGTTGAGTTGTAATTCCTGCGAAAGCCGTCTTTTTATCCAATCCACGTTCTACAGCTTTCTTAAGATTTTTCAATAATTCATCCGGAGACTTGAGTCCTTTGGATGTAAAAGAAATATCAACGCCGTTTTCTGCAAGGATTTTGGCATTAGCCGGAGCATACTGCCAGTGTTTCATTTCACCTAGAGTCAAATATTCTCTTAAAAATGGATCTTCAACATTATAAGCATCAGGAAACTTAAGCGGCAATACAAAATGAGCATTGCTTGTTTTGATGTCTTCAACTCGTTTGTATTCATCTCCGGATCCAATGATGGTATATTGTACCCCAAATTGGTCTCCGATTTTATCAGCTCTCATCGCATCCAAGTAATCATCAACAGAAAATAATTGTGGTAAATTTCGTTTTGCCAAATACGCTTCAATGGCCAGATCTTTATCTTCGATGATGCCTTCTTCGTAAGCTTTCGTATCGTGGTAAAATTGTCTTAACAAAGCCGTGTAACCCATAATGGAACTCGGGTAAGCTTGTCTGGACTGTTTGCTTTTACTGAATTCATAATAAAAGCCAGATTCTTCTTTTAGCAGATTTTGATTATAATTTTCAGATTCAGTAAGAGCTAATAAACTCCCGTTTCCTCTGATAAAGCCATCAGCTAAATGTGTATTCACCGCACCGAATCCAGCTTTACGCATAGCTTCGGCCTTTTTAGAATCAAATTTGAAATGGTTTTTTGCAGATTGCTCTGGTCTCACGTGATCATTCCAGTAATAGCCTTTTCGGTTGGGGTCATACTGGGGTTGAGATGCATTAGGTGCACTTTCAATATCCTTGATGCCAAAATCTGAATAGACTTCCACAAAAGAAGGATAGATATGCTTGCCTTTGGCATCAATGGTCATTGTATTTCCTGGTAACTTAACGTTTTTGCCTGCATCTACTATTTTCCCATCCTTGAATAATAAGGTGGCGTTTTCAATAGTTTTGGACGGGGAAATATGAATAATTGCCGATTCAATGGCGATGTAATTGCTCGATCTAGTTTTGACGCCTTTATTGTCAGGAAAATAATCCTGAGCAAAAAGACTCAAACTAAACAAACAAAGTAAAAAAAAGACATTTTGTTTCATGAATGTAAAATTTAGTGTTTAACAGTTTGTTTTTGTTGATAATAGTTGACTAGCAAAGCCACGACATAATTGTAACTTTCTATACCTTGGGGCTGATTGTTGACTTTGAGGTAATTGCCGTAAACAGTTTCCATAATCAATTCTACGGGACCGCTATAGGCTTGCCAAAACTCTTGAACTTCTTTATAATTCTTCATGACTCCAGGATTGAGTTCCTCAATAAGAGCTTCAGATAAAAGAGGATCTTTTCTGTACATATCATTGAGACTATACTTTAAAGAAAAAGTTAAACCCGAATAGCGTAAAAATTGATTTTCATCTTCCATCGTGATAATTGCAGCGATAAAATTGGCTTCATTTTCTTTAGAAAATCCAAGCTGATGTCCTATTTCATGGGCTATTGTAGTGGGTAGTTTGTATTTGGGGATTTTATAATTATACTGGGCTTCATTGGTAAATGGATTCACATAACCACTAAAACCAGCATACGATAGCGGTAAGGAAAACAAAGATTTTTTAACATTTTCCACTCGATATGGCATTTGTAAATCTTCATTTTCGGAACGCTTGTAAGCTTCAAAAACTGATTGCTGAAGTTGATTTTGGGTAAACTCAAACTCTACTTTCAAACTATCATGACTTACCAATTCTGAATGTAAGGTGTTGGTTTTCTGAATCAAATCACAAGCAAACTCATGCAATTCCTCTTTGGTATAATATGTCGAAATTCCTAAGGACTGATGCAGAGGAAGTCTGTAATAATTGAATCCCCAGAACAGATGGAAAAGAAAATAAAGCAGCGATAAAAAAGCCACTGCTTCCAAAAATCGCGTCCTTAGTTTTCTAAATCTGCCCGTCCTGTAATTGCTGGTGGGTTTTCTTCTAAATAAGTTAATGATCCAAAACAAGATGATGAGCACCAAAGCTGAATAAAACAGGTCTCCAATCGAAAATGGAATCCAAGAGGTCAAATAATGCTGAACTTGAGAAACGAATAAGAAAACCTTACGACTATAAAACTCCTCTACCCAAAAGGGATTTTGCTTTAAAATATAAATCAGAAGCAACTGAATGGGGAAAAATAAAGCAAGAAGTTTTAAAGTGATTTTTTTCAATTGAAAATTATATTTGTAGCTGAATAGTATTGATACTATAGGATATACCTAAAAACTCAAACTTAACTAAATTTTAAAAATACTCACATATTTATCGTAATTTTGAAGGCTTTAAAATACAACTCAAATCCATCAAGAAATGATCATTTTCTTTAAAGCTGAATCGACGCATTATTTTGCAGTTTCCATCGATAAACGTCCAGATTACGAAACCATCAAAAAATTCAAATGGGTGTTTGGCGATGCGCAATTCATCGATGAAACTCATATTGAAGGTCAGTTTGTTGGCCCACGACAAGTGATGATTACTCCTTGGAGTACCAATGCGGTGGAGATTACTCAAAACATGGGCATAGACGGCGTTCAGCGAATTGAAGAGTTTTACGAAGCCAATTCAGAGAAAAAGGATTTTGACAAAATGCTTTTTCAAAGTTATGATGGATTACATCAAGATATTTTCACCATCAATATTCAACCTGAAGCTGTTCTCGACATCGACAACATCTCAGATTACAACCAAAAAGAAGGCTTAGCCTTAAGTGAAGAAGAAGTTACTTATTTAGTAGATCTTTCTAAAAAATTGGGTCGAAAATTAACCGATGCGGAAGTCTTTGGCTTTTCACAGGTCAACTCAGAGCATTGCCGACACAAAATCTTCAATGGAACCTTTGTGATTAACGGTGAAGAACAACCAGAATCTCTTTTTAAACTGATTCGTAAAACCTCAGAAAAAAACCCAAACACTATTGTTTCAGCTTATAAAGACAATGTCGCTTTCATAAAAGGGCCTAAAGTGGAGCAATTTGCTCCTATGCGTCCCGACATCGCTTCAGAATATAAAAATTCAAGATTCGATTCTGTAATTTCCTTAAAAGCAGAAACGCATAACTTCCCCACCACAGTAGAACCCTTTAATGGTGCTGCAACTGGAAGTGGTGGTGAGATAAGAGACAGACTTGCTGGTGGAAAAGGCTCTTTACCTCTTGCAGGTTCTGCGGTTTATATGACATCTTACCCAAGACTTACCGATAATAAACCCTGGGAAAAAGCAGTTTCAAAACGGGAATGGCTCTACCAAAGTCCACTCGACATCCTGATCAAAGCATCTAATGGAGCTTCAGATTTTGGAAATAAATTTGGTCAACCACTTATCAATGGTTCTCTGTTCACTTTTGAGCATGAAGAGCATGACCGACTGATGGCTTACGATAAAGTCATTATGCTTGCTGGTGGCGTTGGCTACGGAAAAGCCAATCAGGCACTAAAAGACGTTCCTAAAAAAGACGATGATATTGTCATTCTTGGTGGCGATAACTACAGAATTGGTATGGGAGGGGCTGCGGTTTCTTCTGCAGATACTGGTGAATTTGAAAGCGGTATTGAACTTAATGCCGTTCAAAGGTCTAATCCTGAAATGCAAAAAAGAGCTGCTAATGCTATTCGGGCAATGGTAGAACTTGATAAAAACCCGATACGCTCAATCCACGACCACGGTGCTGGAGGGCATCTCAATTGCTTGAGTGAACTCGTTGAAGACACTGGAGGTCATATTGATATAGACAAACTACCCGTGGGTGATTCTACGCTTTCAGCCAAAGAAATCATTGGCAATGAGTCTCAGGAACGTATGGGGCTTGTGATTGGCAAAAAAGACTCTGCATTTTTAGAAAAAGTAGCTATACGGGAGCGTTCCCCTATGTATAGCGTAGGAACGGTGACTGATGATCACCAATTCATTTTCAAAAATTCCAAAACACAGGAAAAACCTTTGGATCTGAAGTTAGATGATATGTTTGGAAGTTCACCAAAAACCATCATGACTGACCAAAGAGTTGAGAGAACTTATTCAAATGCTGAATATGATTCAGAAAAAATATATGATTACGTAGAACAATTACTTCAACTTGAGTCAATTGCCTGCAAAGACTGGCTTGTAAATAAAGTCGATAGATGCGTCTCCGGACGTGTGGCTGTACAACAAACTGTCGGCCCGTTGCAAGTTCCGCTAAATAATTGCGGTGTGGTTGCCTTAGACTACAACGGTAAAGAAGGGGTCGCCAGTTCGATTGGCCACTCGCCTATTTCAGGCTTAATCAATTCCATTGCTGGTGCTAAAAATTCAATTGCTGAGGCTTTAACCAACATCATTTGGGCACCTCTAGAGCAAGAACTGACATCTGTATCACTTTCAGCTAACTGGATGTGGCCTTGTAATAATGAAGGCGAGGATGCCAGATTATATGATGCGGTGAAGGCTGTTTCAGAATTTGCTATTAATCTGGGAATCAACGTACCAACTGGTAAAGACTCCTTGTCGATGAAGCAACGTTACAAAGACCAGGAAGTGCTATCACCTGGTACGGTCATCATTTCGGCTGCCGGACATTGTAATGACATTAGAAATGTAGTTGAACCAATGTTCCAAAAGGACGCAGGCTCCATTTATTATTTAGATTTTTCACAAGATGACTTAGAACTTGGCGGCTCAGCCTTCCTTCAGTTATTGAATAAAGTTGGAAATAAAGCTCCATCAATAAATGACGATGCTAAATTCAAAACGAAATTCAACGCCATTCAAAAGCTGATCAAGGAGCATAAAATTGCAAGCGGACATGATATTTCTTCCGGTGGATTGATAACAACTCTGTTAGAATTATGCTTTGCTCATAATGATTTAGGTGCAGAATTAAATTTCAATCAATTTGAAGAGAAAGACTTGGTTAAACTCTTATTTGCTGAAAATTCTGGACTAGTTTTCCAGGCTAATGGAGATCTGACTTCAGATTTTGAAGAGCTAGGCATTGAGCCATTATATCTTGGAGAAGTCAATTCAACTGGAGAATTATCTATTGCTCATGAGAGTCAAAATCTGAATTTCAACGTAGAAGCTTATAGAGAATATTGGCTCAAGACTTCTTATGAATTTGACAAGCACCAAAGTGGAGAACAAAAGGCAAAAGAACGTCACGATAACTTCAAGCATAACGGTTTAAGCTTTAAGTTTCCAGATCATTTTGATGGAAAATTAAAATCAGTAGAGGGGAAACGTATCAAAGGAGCCATCATCAGAGAAAAAGGTTCAAATTCTGAACGTGAAATGGCCAGAGCCATGCATATAGCTGGATTTGATGTGAAAGACATCCACATGACCGACTTGATGTCTGGAGCAGAGAATCTGGAAGATGTTCAATTTATTGCTGCAGTTGGAGGCTTCTCCAATTCTGACGTTTTAGGTAGTGCTAAAGGCTGGGCCGGTGCTTTCAAATACAATGAAAATGCAAATTTAGCTTTACGCAATTTCTTCAACAGGAAAGATACGTTGTCACTTGGAGTTTGTAATGGATGTCAGCTTTTTGTAGAGTTGGGTCTCATCACACCAAACCATGTTGATAAACCTAAAATGCTACATAACGATTCCGGCAAGTTTGAATGTCGCTTCACAGCAGTAACAATTTCTGAAAGTAATAGCGTAATGCTTAAAAGTCTTGAAGGTTCTACTCTAGGAATATGGGCTGCACATGGTGAAGGTAAATTCCACTTGCCTATGGAAAAGAGTCAATACTCTATTCCTGGTAAATATTTTAGAGAAGAATTCCCAGTGAATCCGAATGGCTCAGATTACAATGCCGCTATGCTTTGCGATGAAACTGGAAGACACCTGGTGATGATGCCTCACCTGGAACGATCTTCCTTTTCTTGGAACTGGGCACATTATCCTAAAGACAGAAAAACAGACGAGGTTTCCCCTTGGATTGAAGCTTTTCAAAACGCCAAGAACTGGCTAGAAAACGCATAAGTTATGTATTCAAAAGAACAGCTAATTGAAAAGTTAAACTTAGAAAAACATCCGGAAGGAGGTTATTTTAAGGAAACTTATAGAAGTGAAATTACAATTCCGGGGTCTAGTTTGCCTTTGGAATTTGAATCCGCTAGAAGTGTAAGTACCTGCATTTATTTCATGTTGACGTCCGATGAATTTTCAGCATTTCACAAAGTCAATCAGGATGAAGCCTGGCACTTTTATACCGGGGATACTATTTCATTACATATGATTTCTCCTGAAGGTTATTATTCTAACATCAAAATAGGAAGTGATTTTTCTTCAGATGAAACGCCTCAATTTATCGTCCCCGCTCAGCATTGGTTTGCTGCCGAAATTGAAAACAATGAAGGTTTCGCATTGGTTGGATGTACAGTTGCACCCGGATTTGATTTTAATGACTTTGAATTAGCTGAACGCAAACAACTTCAGAAGAAATTTCCAAATCATAGTAAAATAATTTCAAAGTTCACCAGATAAAATTTCTCCTTTGAAAACTAAGATCTGTATGGTTTGTCATCAAGAATTTGAGATTCTCTTTCGTATTCAAATTGAAAAAGGCAAAAAATGGATTTTCGCCTGCAAGTCCTGTGTTGAAAAGCATCAAAATCAACCGAATTACAAATACGGTGGAACCTGGAAAGGTAAAAGGCATTAGCACTGATAAGCATTTCCTACTTATATTCTAAAAAATTACCTAATTGTCAAAGGCTTAAAATAATTTATCTTTCAGTTGATTTTATTTAAAAATGCTTTTTAGTAAAGGTTTTTATTTAAATCTTTAAGGGGAAAAATCAAAGGAAAACAAGTGTCAATTGTTAAGAATAAATTCTGAAATGTTAATTTTTTTAATACATAGTAATATTAAAATCTTATCGTGCTATCATATATTCTTATTGTCTAATCGTAAATAAATGTTAAGACTAAAATCATAAATAACTGATTATAAGCATTAAAAGATATTTTTTTAATATAAAATAATCTACTTTTTAAGTTTTTATTAAGATTCATATTTCCCATTAATTATGTGATTAAAAATTATAAACATCATTGTGTACATTCGCAAAAAAATTAAAAAAGCAAGTCACATGGTTAAACATTACATTAAGATTCTGGGTTTAATGCTATTATTTACAAGTGTTGCACTAGCTCAGGATGATAGAACTATTACAGGGCTCATCGTAGATGATCAGGGTGTGCCACTTATGGGTGCAAATGTCATCGTCAAGAATTCAAATCCGAAAAGAGGAACAACCACTAACTTTGACGGTGAATTTACACTCGATGTAAAAGCTAAGGACAAAGTAGTTAAGGTCAGTTATTTGGGTTTTAAAAGTAGAAACGTTTCTATCTTGGGTAAAGACACTTTTGAGATTAATTTAAATCCGAGTAATCAATTAGATGAAGTTATTGTCACTGCGTTGGACATTAAACGTTCGGAAAAGGCTCTAGGGTATTCTGTACAAAGTTTAGGAGCCGAAGAAGTTTCTGACGTGAAAGTTGGGAACGTATCAAATAAGTTACAGGGTAAAGTAGCTGGAGTTTTTGTAAATTCTTCTGGAAATGGCCCCACTGCTTCTTCAAACGTCACAATACGTGGACAAACTTCCTTAACTGGTAGCAGCCAGGCCTTATTTGTTGTAAACGGCATTCCAATAACCAATGGATTGTTTTCACCAGGTGATGGATTGAATGGGTCAACGACTATCGATTTTGGTAATTCATCGCAAGTTGTGAATCCAGATGATATTGAAAACATATCTGTATTAAAAGGTCCTGCAGCTGCAGCACTTTATGGGTCCAGAGCTGCCAATGGTGTTATTTTAATCACCACCAAAAAAGGCTCCGATGTAGATGATGACATTAATGTTGAATTAAACTTACAAACCGTAGGAAGAACAATTTTAAGAAAACCTGATTTTCAAAACACCTACGGTTTCGGAGGTAATGGAAAATTCAGTTATAAATCTGGTGATATTTATACCTCTCAAAACGGTGTTGATTATTACGATGCTTTTGGAGAAAATTGGGGGCCACGCATGAATGGACAATTGATAAAACAATTCAACTCCAATGGTGAAGCTGTTCCTTTTACTCCTGCAGAAAATAACTTTGACGATTTCTTTGAAACGGGTACTTTAAATATTCACAATGTTGCCTTGAGTCAAAACACAGAGGATGGAGACTATAGAATTTCCTATACTTACATGGATGATCAAAATATTGTTCCTGGTGCTGGATTAGGTAGAAACACCTTATATGCTAGTGTTGGGAAACAACTTTTCGATGACAAACTGGAAGTTCGTGTCAACTTGTTCAACATCAGATCCTCATCTGATAATATTCCAAACGGTGGTTATGACGAAAGTAACTCTATCATGTATGGTTGGTTATGGTATCCTAGACAAGTTGGTATTAATGAATTAAAACCTTACTGGAGAGAGGGACAGGTTGGTGAACAACAACGTTATGTAGAGGAATTATGGGTAAATAATCCCTGGTTGTTGACCGAAGAAAATACCAATAGCTTCCAGGAAAACAGAATCATAGGTAATGCCACTTTGAATTACAGCTTAACAGACCGATTGAGTATTAGAGGACGTTATGGAGTTGATTTTAAAGATGAGCAACGACAGTTTAGAAGGGCAACTTCTACAAAGGCTATTCCTGGTCAATTTGGCAGCTACAGGGAAGACGAATTGTCTTTTCAAGAAATAAACGCTGAAGCTGTCATTTCTTACACAAAAAATAATATTGACGACAAGTTTAATTATGACTTAAAATTGGGTGGAAATATGATGCGTCAAAAAAGTAATATTTTGATCGCCAATAATTCTCAATTATTGATTCCATCTCAATTTACATTAACAAACAATAGAGCTGAAGTTCAGGTTGAAAATCCAAGAGCCGAGAAACGTATTAATTCTATCTTTGGATTTGCTAGTCTTAGCTGGGATAGATGGTTATACCTTGACATTACAGGTAGAAACGACTGGTCCAGTACATTACCTAAAGAAAATAACTCTTACTTCTACCCTTCATTTTCTGCCAGTGCTGTACTCTCTGAAAAATTGAACATTCCATATGATTCACCTCTTTCATTTTTAAAGGTAAGAGCGGCTTATGCTGAAGTAGGTTCGGACACAGATCCATATTTGTTAACCAATACTTATCAGCCACAAGCTTTATTTGGAGATAATCCAGCATTCACAAATAATACATTCGCAACTAATCCAAACTTGAAACCTGAGCGTACTATTTCATATGAAGTCGGTACGGACGTAAGATTTTTCAATAACAGATTAGGTTTAGATTTTACTTATTACAATAACTTGAGTAAGGATCAAATTATATTTCTACCAGTACCAACAACAAGTGGTAAGGAATCAAGATTAGTAAATGCTGGTGAAATTAGAAGTAAAGGTTTTGAAATTCAACTTAATGCAACGCCTATAGAAACAGAAGATTTTTCTTGGGATACTAATTTTAATATTGGTATTAATGAAGCTATTGTAGAGTCTTTGCCAGACGGTGTTGAAGGGAGTTATCCAATAGTAGCGGATGTGTTTCCTGGTGATGGCGGTTCTCAGGATTTAGAGCTCGTAGCAGTTGAAGGTGAGAAACTTGGTCAGCTTAGAGGTTTAGGTTTTCAAAGAGATGCTAGCGGAAACATTATACATGAAAATGGTATTCCACAAATGACCGAAGAAAAGGTTACAGTAGGATCTTATCAGCCAGATGCTCGCATAGGATGGCAAAACACATTCAAATATAAAGACTGGACATTTGGTTTCTTATTCGACGGTCAGGTTGGTGGTAACTTTTATTCTAGAGGTCACGCCCTGTTTAATACTGGTGGTACTATTACAAACAATAATGATCCGAATTTAAATATATCTACTCTGGAGGGAAGACAGGAATACAATGTGTCCTACAACGGTGCGGGTGAACCAGTTTATTCACCGGTTCCCGGAACAGGTGCTGGTGTAGTTGGTCCCGGGGTAAATGCGGACGGTACGCCGAATGAAACTGCAGTTCCAACTCGTGATTATTTCTATGCTTACTATGGAAATGGGTTTAACCGTGATAATATAGAAGCAGCTACTTACGATGCGACGTGGTTTAAATTGAGAGAAGTTCGCTTGTCTTACGATGTGCCAAAGAGTTTTTATGAAGAATATGGCATAGAATCAGTTAGACTTTCTGCGGTAGGTAGAAATTTGCTTTTAATCACAGAAGTTCCAACTGTAGATCCAGAAACCTTTTCAATTAGGAATGGGATTTTTGTCAATGGTTTTGGCAGTAACCCACTGCCATCGACATCAAGCTTCGGATTAGCCTTAAATATCAAACTTTAAAAAATAATTTAGATGACTTATATTAAATCAATATGGAGTTTAATGCTTGTAATGCTTATGCTTATAAGTTGTGATTCTGACTTCGAATCTGTAAACTCTAATCCTAATGAACCTGAAGTGGTTTCTCCTGGTGTTTTATTAACAGGTGCAACCAGAAGTTCTATGAACTCAATGGTAAAAGAATCTTTTCTTCTCGCCAATAATATAGCTCAAATCACAGCTAAAACTTTAAGAAGTGAGGTAGACAGGTATGAGTGGAATGCTTTTACCACACTTTGGCTTAATCAATATGATGCCTTAGCTGACTTTGCTGATGCTGAAAATATAGCCTCAAACAAAGGGGACACAGCTACGGAAGCAGCGGCCATCATAATGCAATCTTGGGTTTATTCATCACTGACAATGGCTTATGGGGATATTCCGTATTCTGAAGCTATAGCTGGAACTGAGTCTGACAACTTCACCCCTGCTTATGACCAACAACAAGCAATCTTAGATGGTGATGGAGGACTACTCGAGCGTTTGAAGCAAGCTGAAGTTTTACTTGACGAAGCCGTGTCAAACAATATTGAAGTTGAAGGTGATATCATTTATAATGGAAATCCTTCTAAATGGAAAAAATTAGCCAATGTGCTTCAGCTGAGAATATTATTACATTTAAGTAATAAAAGAGATGTGTCTGGAGACATGCAGACTATACTTGCTGAAGGAGATCTTTTTGAAAGTAATAATGATAATGCAACACTGAATTATTTAGGATCTTTCCCAAATAACTTCCCCATTTTTCCTTTTAAACAAGGTGACTTCGATGCAATTGTTATGGCAAAGCCAGCTGTGAACATGCTCGAGAATTATTCAGATCCACGTCTTGGTGTTTATGCTCGTCCGGATAACATTACAGAAATTAATACATTTGTGAGCGCACAGGCTACATATTCTGGCGCAGACAATGGAAATGCTATTGGATCGTGTGATAAAGGAGGATCCAGACTTGGTGCCAGATATTACGATTACCCAAGCCATCCTTCTGGAGAAGAACAGGCAAACGGAATTTTAACCACTTACGCAGAACAAGAACTTATTTTAGCTGAAGCCGCTTTTAAAGGTTTGATACCAAACAATACAGAAACGCATTTCAAGAACGGTATCGTTGCTTCAATGGAATACTACAATGTAAGCTTAGAAACCTTTGGATGGACAGGAGTTAATGACTTTTACGATAATTCTGGCGTCGCCTTTGACAACACTTTGAACAAAATTTGGGAACAAAAATGGATTGCTACCTTTTTTCATGGAATGGAGCCCTTTTTTGATGTCAGAAGAATGGTTTATGAAGCCAATAATGGTGATGACTTTGCAGTTGATGCTGTACAGTTCTTGACTGTTCCTTGCGAAAATCTAAACAGCGATCAAATGCCAGTAAGGTTTTTATATCCAGGTAATGAACAGAGTTTGAATTCTGAAAATTATCAGGAAGCTGTTTCCAGATTAGGCGGGAATAATCAAAATGCCAAAATGTATTTGATGGAATAAGCCGCCCTATCAAATCAAATGTATTAATCCCCTTTTCGGTAAGGGGATTTTTTATGTCTTTTGTATAATAAAATAGCTCGAAATTAAATTAACATATTTTTTGTATAGAACTAAATAATATTAAAAATACAAGTGAAATAAGCTCATATCTTTAATTATTAGTTAATTTTAACTTTACAAATTAATAGGTTGATGAAAAGGTTTTTGGTATTATTTCTGCTTCCTCTTTTAAATTATGCACAAGACAAACCAGTTGTAGATGTTGGTGGCGCATTACGTTATAATTATCTTCTCAGTTCGTGGGATGATGATCAAAAAGATATAGGTGGAGATTTTGTCTATGATTTTATCAGAATAAATACTGAAGCCTCCTATAAAAATATTTATCTAAATGCAGAATATAGATTTTACGCCCCAGGTTTTGGTGGTGGTTTTATGAAACAAGGTTGGATAGGTTATAAAATTAATGAAAATGAAGATATACACCTTGGCTTAACACAAGTTCCTTTCGGTATCCAAACCTATAATTCTCATAATTGGTTTTTCAATATGACTTATTACGTTGGTTTAGAAGATGATCATGATTTAGGTGTCAAATACATGAATATAGGAGATAAATTTGAATACCAACTGGCGTTTTTCAAGGGGTCTGAACTCTATAGCTTAGGAGGTTCCAGACCAGTAACATCAGAGCGTTACGCTTATGATATCGTAGGAAGAAACAAGGAAATAAATCAGCTCAATGGTAAATTTGTATATAAAACTGGTGAAGAGCTTAAACAAAGAATAGGACTTTCTGCACAATATGGCGGACTTTATAATATAGATACCAAAGAAGTTGGTTACCATTACTCACTTTCACTTCATCATGAAGCTTTTTATAAGCGATGGAATCTAAAAACCTCTCTGATTACAACCCGACACAATCCAATCAACGCTGCCGGAGAAAGCAGAGATATTGTACGAATGGGAGCTTACGGATTTCCTTATGATGTGGCTTCAGATTTTGAAATGTATACCGCTGCAGTCTCCTATGATTTACCTGTTGATATTGGTCCCATAAGTAGTCTTCAGTTTTACAATGATTTTGGTTACATGGATAAAAAAGCTGAAGGATTCAAAAATTCTGCAATGAATGTCACTGGCATGTTAGTTTCAGCAGGTGATGTCTATATTTATATGGATTATGCTTTAGGTTACAATCACTCCTGGTTTGGTGGAGATTTTAACAATGAACTTGGAGCGGGAAAACCAAATCTAGGCTGGGAAGCTAGATTCAATATCAATTTCGGTTATTATTTCTTAACCGATAATTCATCAAGATAAATTTTAAATTTAAATTTCATTTTATGTCACAAAAAGTAACAAGAAGCGATGAAAAGAAGTCCATTTTTGGTTTAGAAATCAATGGACCTGTTTTCTTTTCATCGACTATATTAATTATTATTGGTATTGCTTTGACTCTCTATTTTGGAGATGCTGCTGAAGTTTTTTTCAATAAAACACAAAATCAAATTGCTGAATACGGTGGTTGGGTATTTGTTCTTAGTGTGAACGTTTTTCTGATTTTCGTTCTTTATCTGGCTTTTAGTAAATTCGGTAGTATACGTCTAGGAGGAAAAAATGCAGAGCCAGAATTTAAAACTTTATCCTGGTTTTCCATGCTTTTTAGTGCTGGAATGGGTATTGGGCTTCTCTTCTACAGTGTTGCAGAACCTGTAATGCATTTTGGAAATCCTCCTACTGCAGATCCCAATAGTGTAGCTGCAGCTAAAGAAGCTATGAATTTCACATTTTTGCACTGGGGTTTTCATGCTTGGGGGATTTATGCTTTAGTAGGTTTGGCTTTAGCCTTTTTTACATATTCGAGAGGATTACCACTCACATTTAGAAGTGTTTTTTATCCATTCCTGGGAGATAAAATTTATGGTCCTATAGGTGATATTATTGACATTTTTGCAGTATTGGCTACATTGTTTGGGCTTGCGACTTCCTTAGGGCTTGGAGTACAGCAAGTAGCTGCTGGTCTTGAACAGGTTTTTGGCATAAGTTCTGGAATAACAACTCAGGTTCTGCTTATCGCTGGAATAACTGGTGTTGCAACTATTTCAGTTGTATTGGGAGTAGATAAAGGTGTAAAAGTCCTGAGTGAATGGAATATACGGATAGCAGTTGTCTTACTACTTTTGGTTGTTGTTTTAGGCCCAACACTTTTCATTTTTGAAAGCTATCTTGAAAACCTTGGCAATTATTTCAGCGGTGTCGTTGAAAATTCATTGTGGAATGAAAGCTTTACAGGTGGTGAGTGGCAAAATAGTTGGACTTTATTCTACTGGGGTTGGTGGATTGCCTGGTCTCCTTTTGTGGGAACTTTTATTGCACGAGTTTCCAAAGGAAGAACAGTTAAAGAATTTATTTTAGGTGTACTAGTGGTTCCTAGCTTACTTACGTTTTTCTGGATTACTGCATTTGGAACTTCGGCATTGGATATGATTTTAAATGGGAACGAAACCATTGCTACAGCTGTAGATAACGATGTTGCAACTGCGTTATTTATCTTTTTCGAGGATTTTCCGTTCACAATTGCACTTAATGTTATTGGAATTATTTTAATTATTGGCTTTTTTGTGACTTCCTCAGATTCTGGGTCTTTAGTAATTGATAGTTTGACCTCAGGCGGGAAAATTGAAGCTCCCGTAGGTCAGCGTATTTTCTGGGCTATAACTGAAGGTACAGTTGCCGCTGTCTTGCTTATTGGTGGGGGCCTTGGCGCCTTGCAAACCGCGTCTATAGCTACTGGTTTACCATTTGCAATTATTCTCCTTATTATGTGCTATTCCTTATATAGAGGGCTGAAAGAAGAAGTTGCCAAAAAAGAAAAATTTAAAGAAAGTGAACAGAAAAAAGACTACGAAGACATTGTAAGCAACATTATTAAAAAAAGAAATAAAAAATAAGATTATGAAACCAATCAAAAAGATTCTAGTAGGCTTAGATTTATCAGATATAGACCAACAACTTATCAAATACAGTTCTTTTTTTGCTGATATTGTTGATGCAGAAAAAGTATATTTCGTTCATAATATAAAGCGCTATGAAATTTCTGACATGCTTGAAAAAGAACTTAAAGATGTCGATATAGAGGAGCTTATAACCGAAGAACTCAAAGAAAGAGTTGATCAAAATTTCAATTCAAATGTTGAATGGGAGGTTCTTATTTCTGATGACCCTTATACAGAATCGCTTATCAGCTATATTGTTAATAAATACAGTATTAACTTGTTGATAATGGGAAATAAAAATAATGATGAAGGCTCTGGAATACTTCCGTTTAAGCTATTAAGGACGACAAGATGCCAATTTTTATGGGTGCCTGAAGATGCAAACTTAAAAATGAAAAAGGTATGGGTAGGTACGGATTTTTCTAATTCATCAAGAAAATGTTTTGCTTATGCCAACCTTTTGAAATCAAAACAAGACTTTGAACTTGAAGCTGTGCATGTTTACAGTTTACCTATTCATTTTTCACCTTACTTAAACAATTCAAAGATCAACCCTAAAATGGAAGAATATGTTGATAAGAGGTTTGATAATTTTATGAGAAAAATTGAGTTCTCTGGTGAAATAAAGAAATATAAAATATTAGGTCGTGAAGCCAATGTGGCGAGCCGACTAAAAAAAGAGGCTTATAAAAATGATGTCAACCTATTGATGGTCGCAGACAAGGGATCTAACACCATCTCAAACCTCACTCTAGGAAGTATTACTGAAGATTTATTTAATCGAGAATTAAAAATACCTTTACTTATTGTAAAAGATTAAATTTACGATTTAAATAAATTATGATTACATCTATCTTCAGGTATTTCAGTGTTTTACTGTTTGTTGGGCTTAGCTTTAGCTGCCAAACAAAACAAAATCAAAACAACGAATTAGAAAACGAAACCACCATTGCGGACTCTGCGATGGTGGTTTCTGCTAGAAAAGAGGCTTCAAAAATCGGTCTTGAAATCATGAAAAAAGGTGGTAATGCCTTTGATGCCATGGTAGCAACAGAAATGGCCCTGGCAGTCTGCTATCCTTTTGCGGGTAATCTTGGAGGAGGTGGATTCATGGTTTACAGAACCAATGATGGCGAAACTGGAGCCTTGGATTATCGCGAAAAAGCTCCTATTTCTGCAACTAAGACAATGTATCTTGATGAAAACGGCAATCCTGATTCAGAATTGAGCCGAGTTGGAAGTTTGGCTATTGGAGTGCCTGGAACGATTGCTGGTATGTTTAAAGTCAACGAGAAGTTTGGAACCTTACCCATGTCAGAATTACTTCAGCCCACTATTGATTTAGCTAAAAATGGTTTTGTAGTCACATCTGGTCAGGCTGATATGCTTAACCAATTTCAAACTACCTTTTTGGAAGTAAATAAAGATTCGATTCTATATTCAAGGCAATTCAATCCTGGTGACACAGTCAGAAACAGAGCTCTAGCTAAAACTTTGGAAAGAATCTCCCAAAATGGAATTTCTGAATTTTACGGAGGAGAAACCGGAAGTATATTGGTTGATTTCATTTCCAATTATGGAGGGATAATCAGCCTTGAAGATTTGAATAAATATGAGGCTGTGTGGAGAAGTCCAGTAAAGATTGCTTACAAAGAATTGAATGTGATTTCCATGCCACCACCTTCTAGCGGAGGAGTCGTTTTGGGTCAAATCCTGAAAATGATAGAAGGCTATGATTTAAATGCTTTGGGTCATAATTCATCAAAATACATTCAGTTATTGACAGAAGCTGAGCGTAGAGCTTACGCCGACAGAAGTTTTTATCTGGGTGATCCAGATTTTGTTTCTGTACCTCAAGATAGTCTCTTGAGTGATGATTATTTAAAATTTCGCATGCAAGATTTTAGTTTTGAAACGGCAACACATTCAGAAGAAATAGAACATGGGAAAATTATTGGATTTGAAAGTGATGAAACTACCCACTACTCTATCGTAGACCAATTTGGTAATGCCATAGCCGCAACGACGACTCTGAATGGTGCTTACGGGTCAAAATTATTTGTCAATGAACTTGGTTTCTTCCTCAATAATGAGATGGATGACTTTAGTGCGAAACCAGGTGTCCCTAATATGTTTGGACTTATTGGTGCGGAAGCCAATTCCATAGCACCAGAAAAACGCATGTTGAGTTCTATGACACCAACCATTGTTGAAAAAAATGGAAAGTTTTGGATGAGTGTGGGAACTCCAGGAGGGTCAACCATCATCACTTCAGTACTTCAGACTATACTTAATGTCTATGAATTTGACAAGTCTATGCAGGAAGCTGTAAATGCCCCTAGATTCCACCATCAATGGTTACCAGACGAAAT
This sequence comes from Psychroflexus longus, assembly GCF_020164595.1. Classification (GTDB taxonomy): domain Bacteria; phylum Bacteroidota; class Bacteroidia; order Flavobacteriales; family Flavobacteriaceae; genus Psychroflexus; species Psychroflexus longus. The sequence goes on along the minus strand of NZ_JAIQZE010000007.1, from coordinate 43,651 downwards.
TGTATTTGAAACTAAAGGTTTTGAGTCTGATCTTTTGGATTCTTTGAGAGGAAAAGAATATAAAGTCATCCAGCAAGAATCAAGAATTCTTGGAAAAGTAGATGCCATATTGAGATTATCAAACGGTACATTGGAGGGCGGAGCAGATTACCGAGGTGATGATACCGCTGTTGGATTTTAGGAAAACATAGATTACTGATTTACAAATATTTATATTTATAAATTAATAATCAAATAATTTTTTGATGCTTTAGAAAGCATTTTAATAGAATTTAAAGGAAAAATTTTCTATTTTTCACTCTTAATAAAACATAAAAATATGTCATCACTTAAACGTTTATTTGATTTTCCATATTATCAACTAGAACAATACAATCTTGAGGATGCTTTAGTTACTAAATATAATGGAGTCTGGAAGTCTACTTCATCCAAAGAATATATAGAACAAATCAATAAAATAAGTAGAGGGCTTTTAAGGTTGGGAGTAAAACCAAATGATAAAATCGCCCTAATTTCATCCAATAATAGAACTGAATGGAACATTATGGATATTGGAATTATGCAGCTTGGAGCTCAAGATGTACCTATTTATCCAACAATATCAGAAGAAGATTACGCTTATGTTCTCAACCACAGTGAGTCTAAGTTTTGTTTTGTCTCGGACAAAGAGGTCTATGATAAGGTAATGGCCATAAAAGGTGAAGTTGAATCTCTCAAAGAAGTGTATACTTTCGATCAAATTGAAGGGGCTAAAAACTGGGTTGAAGTTCTAGATTTGGGAACTGATGACAGTAATCAAGACGAAGTACAATCCTTGATGGATCAAGTAACCGAAAACGATCTAGCCACCTTAATTTATACTTCTGGAACTACAGGAAGACCTAAAGGAGTTATGTTATCTCATAAGAACATTGCAAGTAACGCTATACATAGTTCTACTCGATTACCACTAGACAAAGGAAGTGCGAAAGCTCTCAGTTTTTTACCTGTTTGCCACGTTTATGAGCGCATGCTTCAATATATGTATCAGTTTAGTGGTGTAAGCATTTATTTTGCTGAATCTATTGAAACGATAAGTGATAACCTCAAAGAAGTGAAACCAGAAGTCATGTCTGCTGTTCCAAGGCTTCTGGAAAAAGTTTACGATAAGATTATTGCCAAAGGAACTGACCTTACTGGCGTAAAGAAAAAATTATTCTATTGGGCGGTTGAACTTGGTCTAGAATACAAACCTTACGGAGAAAATGGATGGTGGTACGAAACCAGATTGAAGCTAGCCCGAAAATTAATTTTCACTAAATGGCAAGAAGCCTTGGGTGGAAATTTACAGGTGATTGCATCTGGAAGTGCTGCATTACAGCCAAGATTAGCTAGGGTTTTTAACGCTGCTGGAATGGGCGTTATGGAAGGGTATGGTCTAACAGAAACTTCCCCAGTAGTAGCTGTAAATGACATGCGTGATGGAGGTTTTAAAATTGGAACTGTAGGCCGACCAATCCCTGAAACTGAAGTTAAAATCGCTGAGGATGGCGAAATACTAGTTAAAGGTCCTCAAGTCATGATGGGGTATTATAAAGACAAAGAAAAAACTGATGAAGTTTTAAAGGACGATTATTTTCATACTGGAGATATTGGTGAAATCTGTAAGGATGGCTTTTTAAAAATTACAGATCGTAAAAAAGAAATGTTCAAGACTTCTGGTGGAAAATATATTGCTCCTCAGATCATTGAAAACGTCATGAAACAATCTCGATTTATAGAACAAATTATGGTAGTGGGCGAAGGTCAAAAAATGCCGGCAGCTCTTATTCAATTGAACGAAGAATTTGTAAAAGAATGGGGAGAACGCAAGGATTTAAAGTTAGGAAACTCTCTTTCAGAAATGGTCAAAAATCAGGAATTGATCGATAGAGTCCAGGAAGAAATAGATTTTTATAATCAGAAATTTGGGAATTGGGAGAAAATCAAAAGATTTGAATTGACCCCAGACGTCTGGAGTATCGAAGAAGAACATCTAACTCCTACCATGAAATTGAAAAGAAGAGTTATAAAAGAAAAGTACATGGATCTGTACAATAAGATTTATTCCAACTAATAAGTTGGAATTTGATAAAAAGGAGTCTAAATTTAGGCTCCTTTTTTATTTTTAATCATCTGTATTCAGAAAATTAAAGTTTCTTTGTTCTATGAATCCATCAGCATCAGGTTGGTTGTTAAAGTGCCTAAATAAGGTAAGTGAAAGTGATTTACTATCACTGGATGAGGAACAGTTTTACAATTTATTGAGATCTACAGGTTTTGTATATGGATCCAGCCAAAGTTCACTAATTCCACTTACCAAAAACCTTAATTACACCCAACAGGAATTCTCCAAAATCAATTTGCTTGTAGCACTAGTTTTCATTGACCATAAATTATGTGAGGATCAACCCGCGAATGAAATCATTCCGAGGTTGATTATGTTTTATGAGTCAATACATTCTAGAAAGGATTACTTCACTTCATTTTTTAAGTTCAAAACGAAAGACGAACGAAAATTAGAACAATTAATTCATAACCGGGTTCAGACCAACGAGGGTTTAATACAGAAGAACTTCAGTCATATTGTCACTAATGCCTTGTTGTTTACAGACGTTCTCGCTTACAAAAGAACACTTTCCGATTCTGTAAATCCAAGTGAATATGCTAAAACCCTTGAGGGACTAATCATGAAGACTGTTTATGAAGCTTTAAATCAAAAATCTTACAAGACCTCTTACGATTCGCTTATATTAAAACTTTTAAAAAGTTCGCTGCGCTATAATTTTCAAATTTCAGACGATCTGTTACTACCAGATACAATCAATTATTCTGAATATCTGGATCATTTAGGAAATATGTATGTTTTTGATCTTGCCTGTATGGCTGTCTATAGTGATGAAGAAATAGAAATAAACGAATTGAAATTCATGAACCTCTTAGGATCTGAATTGCAACTATCAAAATCAAACATCAACACCAGTATTGAGTTTTTATTTGATTTTGTAACTCTCAATAGAGAAAACATAGCCTATTTCCATTTTAGTAATCCGCTAAATCACTTTTATAAAAAGAATCAAAAGGCTGTAAAATTATTATTGACTCGCAATAAAAGTAGACTTTACAAAGAAATTATCCAAAGTAAAGAACTTGTTTATCTGATCTCGCAATCTACCCAGAGAGAATTAAACTCTGATGAAAAACTAAAGGTAAAGCATCAATTATACGATATCTTCAAAAGCATTCCGTCCCTAGCAATTTTCGTATTACCAGGCGGAAGTGTGCTTTTACCAATTATTATAAAATTCATTCCCCAACTACTTCCCTCAGCTTTCAATGAAAATTATGAAAAGGACGAGTAGTTTTTAGAAAAGGTATTGGGTCAAAACTATAATAAGTATTTTTACGAGTATAATCATTGTAGCTGTGTTTTAGAACGGATTATTTTTTATTGATAGATCCTCCAGATTTAGATTTATTTAATTCGAGACGGCCAGAGGGCTTCGCATAATAATCTATAGTTCCACCACTACTCGATCCAGCTTTTAGACTTTCAATAGGATACACAAAAATGGAAGATCCAGATGAGGCTTCAGTAAATACTTCTTTAGCCCTAAATTCCTGAGCTTTTACAGTAGACCCACTGGAAGTTTCAATTTTCAATTGACTTGTTTGTCCTTTCAATATAATTTCTGCTCCTGAAGAAGATTCAACTCTTGTTGAAATCACTTTAGCATCTATATAAACAGTCGATCCACTCGAACTTTCAATTGCCAAATTATCACTTGCTAAAGCTAAAGTAAGCTCTGCACCACTTGAAGTCTCCACATCCAAAGACTCTGCTTTTAGATTAAATTTGACCTCGCTCCCACTGGAAAGATTCAAAGACAGATTATTAAAACTTAAACGTTCCATGGAAGAAACTTCAGTTCCACTAGAAACCTTAATGGACTCAATGTCTTCAGTAAAATATAGAGTAATATGTTTTGCATCTGCCACAGAAATCTGCTTTGAAGCACCTATCTTGAGTTTACCATTTTGATTTTCATATTCGAAAACTTCAAGTAAATTTTCATTGGCTTCAACAACCATATAATTGGATGAAGCAGGCTGAAGAATCACTTGCCAACCTCTTTTAAGTTCCAAGCTTTCAAAGCTTTCAAGTACGAATTGTTCTGTAATTATTTCGCCTTCTCCTTTAATTTTCTGATTGTTGATTACACTTTCAATTGAAAATGAACAGCCAACCAAAAGAAGACATAAACTAAATACTGCGGAAATTGTAATGGTTTTCATGAAACTTAATTTTGAGTTGAAGTTGAATCAATTTGAATTATGCTGTCTAGAGGCTTCCAGGTATTGTCTTTATAACCTAGATAAGTGTTAAAATCTGACCTATTAAGGTTCCACACTTTATTATAAAATTTTACATCTTCATCTAAATAAATGGTATGCTCTTTTGGAATATATAGAGTCAATTCAACCTTTTCTTTTTTATTAAAGAATTCAGTGTTGGACTGGAAATATGTATTTAGCAATAAATTTGAATTTTCAAATTCATAGTCGTAATCAATCATTTTGGCTTTATCCCTGGCTTTATCCTGACTTGGCCCATAACTCCTTTTAGAAATTTTAACCTTGAGTTCATCATTATCGGAAGGTTTTAAATTTACGGACACATTGTAAATTTTTGAATCATTTGATTCATTATTAATGAATAGATCATTGTTCATTGAAATCCTCAGAGTGTCTAGTTTCTTTAATTCAATAGAATCCATCTCATCGACTATTGCTCCGTAGCTATTTTCTAACTGTCGTTTTACACCAAGTGTCGTAATAATTATAATTGAGAGTATCCAGAGACCTGTTAATGTGATATGACTTATTTTGCCTATGGACTTAAGATTTGAAATAAGTAGTTTAAGACTTAAAATAAGTAAATAAAAAAATGGAACAGCCGCTGCTGTAAAGAACAGAACTACCTGAATCCAATAAGGTACTCCTAATGGAAAGAAATCCATTTTAGTAAAATCAGCTAAATCAAATAATGAAATCGTTCCGAAACTGAAGAGAAAAATAACAAGACCAACTAAAAGAGCACCTGAAATAATTAGTAAAATTATTCCCAGAAATTTTGAAATAAAGACGCCAAGAGCTTTGAGCACTTCCCCTAGTCCGTCAAAAAACTTGGCGATCCCAGATTTAGTTTGTTGTTCATATTTCTCATAATCTATCCCACCTACTTTATCTGCAAATTTAGAATAGCTCTCTTTGACTTTACGCTCGATATTTGACAGATTCACAGGTTCGCCTTGCATGTCAAGTTTTTGAGCCGTTGTGCGAGCAGGTGGAATAATCGCCCAAAGGATCGCATAAATAATCACTGTAGCTCCAAATGAAGAAAGAGCAGAAATGATCCAGATAAATCTTATAAGCAGTAAGTTAAGCCCCAGATAATGATTCAATCCTGCCGAAACTCCACCGACGTAGTTTCTATCTATATCTCTATAAAGCTTTCTTGCAGATCTAGGTCTGGAAAAAGTAGATGAAGAATCTTCTTCATCGTCAATTTTGTAAGCCTCAGGTTCGCCCATGATAGATATCATTTTATCGACCTGGGATATCGTAATCACCTGATTTTGATGAGCCATAGACTCAGTAAAAAGCTCTGCTATCCTTGCCTCAATATCTTGAAGGATTTCATCCCTGCTTTCCTCATTGGCAAGGTAGCTTTCTATAGTCTTGAGGTATTTATCAAGTTTCATAAACGCATCTTCATCGATGTGAAAAAACACGTTTGCTAGGTTAATGTTGATCGTTTTGTTCATCGTTAGTTTATTTTTTTGAAGTAATTTTTGTCACAGCGTAACTTAATTCTGTCCACGTATCTGAAAGTTCATTTAGAAATTCTTTACCCTCTTCTGTAAGTCCGTAATATTTTCTTGGTGGCCCCCCTGTCGATTCTTCCCAGCGGTAAGTCAAAAGTTTAGCATTTTTCAAGCGTGTGAGCAATGGATAAATAGTTCCCTCAACTACAAGCAATTTTGCGGACTTTAAGGTCTCAAGGATTTCAGCAACATAGGCATCATCATGACTAAGCACAGATAAAATGCAGTATTCCAGAACTCCTTTACGCATTTGGGCTTTAGTATTTTCAATTTTCATAATCTCCTTTTGAAATAATATTATACAAGGATATGTCTTTTAAACACTACTTTGCAATACATAGTAATATGAATTATAATTTCATTAACATATTCAATGCTTGATATCAAATTGAAAAGCACTCTAAACTCAGCTATACAATGGTTTAATCGATTTATAGAACTGAGGAAAAGAAAGTTTAGAACTGTATTAATCTATAAAATGAAGTTTCAAATTAAATAAATGACTACATTGAGGAATGAAAAATTTACATCAATGAAGCTTACACCATCAAAAATCAACATGTTTTTATTTTCTAAATTACCTTCTGCATGGTTGTGCGGAGTGAGATTAAAAACTATAAATGAAAAGATTTGTATCACAACGGTTACTCACAAGTGGATTAATCAAAACCCCTTCAACAGTATGTATTTTGCAGTACAGTCAATGGCATCAGAACTTAGTACAGGTGCTATTGTAATGAAAGAAATAAACGATAGTGGCCAAAAAATATCAATGCTTGTAGCTGAGAACTCCTCAGCCTTTCATAAAAAAGCTAAAGGAAAAATAACCTTTACCTGTGAAGATGTGAATTTGGTAAAGGAGAATATCCAGCAATGTCTCAAAAGCCCTGAAGGTCAGAAATTCTGGATGACTTCCATAGCAAAAAATGAGTCTGGTGAAGTAGTTTCTGAATTTAAATTTCTGTGGACTGTTAGGAAAAAATAAATAAATGGCAACTATTAATATATTTAATGATGAAAATCATAACACATAAGCCTTATAATTAGTATATTCATGAAAATTTAAAAATGACGCACTTCTACTTAATTTTAAAAGTTTAAATTATGCCTAGAGCCATGTTTGAATACACTAAAGAAATTTTAAAAAAAGTAAGTTTTGATGCAAACTTATTTTGCAAAGAATTAAAAAAAGCGACGGAACGCTTACTTCCTTATGAACTAGATGAACTCAAAGATTTTATCTTGAGTCTGATGCAGAAGAATCCATCATTGAAACAATGTTTGGTTTACCTCGATTAAACTTTAAACAGAAATTAAAATTAAATCCATTATTTCCTCTGTGAAATAGTGGATTTTTCATTTATACGTACCTTTACCCAAAAAGAAAAATGTCAAAAATTATTGCCTTTACGGGATCAAATTCAAAAACATCCATCAATGATAAATTGCTGAAATATGCATTGAGTTTTTTAAAAAAAGAAGTCAATTATATAGATCTTAAACCTTTGAACATTCCAATATATTCTGAATTAATTGAAAATACTGAAGGTATTCCCGATGATATTAAGACATTGAAGTCAAAAATAGAAGATGCCAACGCTCTCATCGTAGCAGTGAATGAACATAATGGCACTATGTCAGCATTTTTTAAAAACATCACAGACTGGCTATCAAGAACAGATAGTGAATATTTGAAGGGCAAGTCTATCTTACTTCTGTCTTCCTCTCCTGGTGAAGGTGGTGCCCAGTCGAGTCTTGAATACACAACCAACAACTTTCATAAATTTGGAGGCCAAGTCGTACATCAATTTAGTCTGCCACTTTTCAGTGAAAACTTTGGGGAGAATGGATTGGCTCCAAAATATAAAGCTCACTTAGAATCCTTAATTAAAAATTTTGAAAACGATTTATAATTAAATTGAGAACTAAGAAATTATTTCAGAAATCATCAGTAGGTGAAAATTTTGGGGATAAACTTTTAGCCTGGGCAAACAAAAGTGATGAAGTTATATTTTTAAATTCCAATAAGAGTAAGGGATTATATCAGAACTATGAGGCTCTTATAGCTATCGACACTTTTACTGCTATCAAATCTGATGATCTCAACGCGTTTGAAAAGCTAAATGAATATCACACCAAAACTAAAGATTGGTTGTTTGGATATCTCAGCTACGATTTAAAAAATGATATTGAATCTATCACTTCCAAAAACGAAGATCATCTTTTATTCCCTGAACTATATTTTATCCAACCTAAAAAAATCTGGCTTCTGAAGGAAAATTCAATCGAAGCACATTACCTTAAAATAGTTGAAGATGAGATTGAAGAGGATTTTAATTCAATCTTGAAAACTGAAATTTCTTATCCCAAAGCTCAGTTACTAGATTTTTCTCCAAAATGGCAGAAGGAAGAATATGTTTCCAAGGCCAAAGACATATTAAATCACATTCAACGCGGAGATATTTATGAAGTCAATTTTTGCCAGGAATTCTTCAGAAAAGATACTAAAATAGATCCTTACGCGACATTTAGAAATTTAAATACTATATCGAAAGCGCCATTTTCATCATTTTTGAAATTGGAGAATTTTTATGCCCTATGTGCAAGTCCTGAGCGATTTCTAAAAAAAGAAGGTGACAAATTAATATCTCAACCCATAAAAGGAACCGCCAAACGCAGTAAGGATAAAATAGAAGATGAAAAGCTAAAGCTAGATTTAAAAAACGATCCAAAGGAAGTTTCAGAAAATATAATGATCGTGGATTTAGTGAGAAATGATTTGTCAAAGACAGCCACCAAAAGTTCAGTAAAGGTTGAGGAACTTTGCGAAATTTATTCTTTTGAGCAAGTCCACCAGATGATATCAACCATCACTTCCCAGGTAAAGAACGATTATTCTGTAGTGGAAATAATTGAGTCCTTATTTCCAATGGGTAGCATGACTGGAGCTCCAAAACTATCTGCAATGGAAATTTCAGAAACCTACGAATCAACTAAACGTGGACTCTATAGTGGTGCAATTGGTTACATTACTCCAGATAATAATTTTGATTTTAATGTTGTTATCCGTTCTTTACTTTACAATTCTGAAACCAAGTACGTTTCTTATATGGTTGGTAGTGCTCTTACTTCACTAGCAGATCCAGAACAGGAATATGAAGAGTGTTTGGTGAAAGGAAGAGCTTTACAATATGTTGTTAATGCTACAGAAGTTACAAAGGAATAAACCCATAAAGCATAATTTTGCTTCTTTTACACTATGCAGGACCATTTTCTAAAACATATCGAAGAAGAGTTTCCGGAATTGCTCCAGCAAAAATTCATAATAGCGATAAGTGGCGGAATTGATTCTGTAGTCTTAGCTCACTTATGTCACAACTTAAAACTAAACTTTTCTCTAGCACATTGTAATTTTAAATTGAGGGAAGAAGAAAGTGATAAGGACGCTCGATTTGTTGAAGACCTTGCTAATTCACTGGAATGTAAGTTTTTTATTAAAGAATTTGAGACTGAAAAAATAGCAAAGACAAATAAAAATTCGATACAAATTACCGCCCGAAACTTGCGCTACAACTGGTTTTATGAGTTGGTGAATACTACAAATCATCACTATGTGGTCACTGCTCATCATCTTAATGACAGTCTTGAGACTTTCATTATTAACTTAAGCCGGTCTACTGGAATCAAGGGACTCACAGGAATTCCAGGTAAAAATAATTTTATAAGAAGGCCACTGCTAAATTTTAGCAGAGATGAAATCGAAGGTTTTGCATTTAAAAATAAAATTGCGTGGAGAGAAGACCAAAGCAATAAATCAACCAAATACCTCAGAAACAAAATTCGGCATGAAGTAGTACCAACCTTAATGGAGTTAACGCCAGATTTTCTTAAAAATTTTGAATCCAGTTTGGAAAAACTACAAGATGCTCAAGTTCTTATCGAAGATTATACCCATTTACTTTTCAAGGAAATTGTCATAGAAAAGAAGGATCATTATGAAATCAATATTGAAAAACTAAATAGTTTCCCTAATCAAAAGGCTATCTTATATCAATTATTGGAGGGCTTTGGCTTTACAGAATGGGATGATGTTTATCATTTGAAAGATGCACAAACCGGTAAGAAGGTTTTTTCTTCAACTCACCAGTTGATCAAAGATCGGGATAATTTAATATTATCTGTTTTAGAATCAACTAGGTTTAAAACTCAATTCATCAAAAAGGATGAACATCTTGTGGATGCCGGAGACTTTAAACTTAAAATTATGGAAGCAAGTCAGCTAGGAGATTTTGGTTCTGAAATTGCTTATGTAGATAAGTCAAAACTTAAGTTTCCCTTAAGTCTAAGATCTATACAAAATGGTGATTATTTTTACCCTTTCGGAATGAAGGGCAAAAAGAAACTGAGTGATTTTCTTAAAGATGAAAAAATAAGTTCACATCTTAAATCCTCTCAACTTGTGCTTTGTAACAGAAATGAGGACATCATCTGGGTTCTAAATTTAAGAACAGATGATCGATACAAAGTAAATGAAACAACTGAGGACATCCTCAAAATTGAAATTGTAAATGATTAAATCTTATCTTATAATACTCTTTTCGCTAGTTATAACAACTCAAAGCTGGGCTCAATTTGGTTTTACAGAACAGGATAATTCTGTCAATCCATCAAGCTGGCAAGCTTCGGTTGAAAAAAAATCTGATAGTATTTTTACTGTTCTAATTAAAGCTCAGGTAGATAAAGGCTGGCACTTGCCCTCTCAAACAGAACTTAAAGAAGATGAAAATGGCCCGATTCCTACAGAATTTAATTTTAAATATGTTACAGAAGTTTTAGAGAAAATAGGCAGGACTAAAGAACCTGATGGCATCACCAAATTTGATGAAATATTCAAAACAGATCTCACCTATTTTGAAAATCAAGTCACCTTTGAACAAGACTTTAGAGTTAAAACAAAGCAAGGATCTCTAGATCTTGAAATTTTATTCATGATCTGTAATGATGAAATGTGCTTACCACAAGATCAAAAGCGATTTAACTTTGAAGTAGACAATTTTAATCTGGTTGTGGCTGAAACTAAAGCCATTGAAATACAAAGTAAGGATAAAACACTGACGGAAGCATTAAAACTCGATCTTAAGGGTGAAAGTGAGTTCCAAATAAATTCAAAAGAAGAGCAGGACAGCAACTTTACTATATTCCTTTTGGGCTTTGTTGGAGGACTTATTGCACTTTTAACCCCTTGTGTCTTTCCTATGATTCCTTTAACGGTTTCTTTTTTCACTAAAGGAGCAAGAACGAAAAAGCTTGGACTTATCAATGCCATCATGTATGGCGTTTTCATTTTCCTGATTTATTTATTGCTCAGTGTGCCTTTTCATTTACTGGACTCTGTAAATCCTGAAATTTTAAATAGTATCTCAACAAATCCAACTTTAAATATCATCTTTTTTGTCATTTTTATAGTATTCGCTTTTTCCTTTTTTGGGTATTATGAAATTACCCTACCAAATTCCTGGAGTAGCCGACTAGATCAAAAAGCAACAAGTGTAGGAGGGATTATAGGAATCTTTTTTATGGCTATCACCCTTGCTTTAGTTTCATTTTCTTGTACTGGTCCAATATTGGGATCACTGCTCGGTGGCTCGCTTACAGCAGATGGCGGGGCAACCATGTTAACTTTTGGCATGGGCGGATTCGGATTGGCTTTAGCTTTACCTTTTGCTCTGTTTGCATTATTTCCAAATTGGCTCAATTCTCTACCAAAAAGTGGTGGCTGGCTAAATACTGTAAAAGTGGTTTTAGGGTTTCTCGAACTTGGCTTGGCTTTCAAATTTTTATCGAATGCAGACTTAGTCGAACACTGGGGTATTTTAAAAAGGGAAATCTTTATAGGAATTTGGATCCTCATAGGATTGGCCATGTCGCTTTACCTTTTTGGCAAAATCAGATTTCCACACGATAGCCCACTTCAAAAATTGAGTAAAGGGCGAATTTTTGTGGGAGTAGTTACTCTGGCTTTTGTCGTGTATTTGATTCCTGGATTGACTAACAGTTCCAATGCAAACTTAAAATTTCTAAGTGGCTTTCCTCCTCCTCTATTTTATAGTATTTACAATAAGGAAACAGAAGGACCGCTTGGACTGAAAGCTTATAAAGATTTTGACAAAGGCTTAGTGGCTGCAAAATCTCAAAACAAGCCCATTTTGTTAGATTTTACGGGTTGGGCCTGTGTAAATTGCAGAAAAATGGAAGAGCAAGTCTGGAGTGTTCCAGAAGTTTTTGAAATTATCAAAAATGACTATATACTCATCTCACTCTACGTTGACGACAAAGCTAAACTAAACGAAGAAAATCGATTCAACTACGAAAGAACTAATGGTTCAGTAAAGAAAATTCGAACAGTTGGTGATAAATGGGCAACCTTCCAGACACTGAATTTTAGGAACAACTCACAGCCCTACTACGTATTACTTTCACCTGAACTTGAAATTCTAAATGAAACTATAGGCTATGAACCGTCTTCAAAATCCTATTTTGCTTGGCTCAAAGCAGGATTAGAAAACTTTGAAAACAAAAAAGGTAAAACTGAATAGTTTTACCTTTTTTGTTTAAATTCAATTTAATCTTATAAAGCCACTTCAAGTTGATTTCTTAGAATATCTTCAAAAGTTTCCCTCTGTCTGATTAGGTGAGCTTCTCCTTTATGCCAAAGCACTTCTGGAGGTCTAAATCTTGAGTTGTAGTTACTTGCCATGGAGTAACAATAAGCTCCGGCATTTTTGAAGGCCAAAATATCGCCTTCACTGATTTCTGAAATCATTTTATTATTAGCAAACGTATCCGTTTCGCAAATATAACCTACTACCGAATAAAAGCGCTTGTTGCGTTTTGGGTGGGAAATATTGATAATTTCATGATTGGATCCATAAAACATGGGGCGAATCAGGTGGTTAAAACCAGAATCAATTTGTGCGAAAACGGTTGATGTGGTTTGTTTCACAACATTCACTTTTGCTAAAAAGAAGCCTGCCTCACTTACAAGAAACTTTCCAGGCTCAAAAGCCAGGGTCAATTCTTTACCGTAAGATTTACAGAATTCATTGAAACGTTTTGTGAGTTTGGTTCCCAATTCTTCAACATTGGTTTCAATATCACCATCATAATATGGAACTTTAAAACCACTACCGAAATCTAAAAATTCAAGGTTTTCAAATTGAGCTGCAACATCAAATAGAATTTCTGCTGCGTGAAGGAAAACACCTATATCAAGAATATCACTACCTGTGTGCATGTGTATCCCGTTAATAGTCATACCTGTGTTTTCTACAATTCTAAGAACATGAGGCATTTGGTGAATGGAAATTCCAAATTTTGAGTCGATATGACCTACAGAAATATTGGTATTTCCACCAGCCATGACGTGTGGATTGATACGAATACAAACAGGTACATTGGGGTGTTTTGCTCCAAATTGCTCTAAAATCAAAAGGTTATCAATATTGATTTGGACTCCAAGATCCACAGCTTCTTCTAGTTCTTCCATAGAAACACCATTGGGTGTGAATATAATTTTGGCAGGATCAAAACCGGCTTTTATTCCTAGTTTAACTTCCTGAATAGATACTGTATCCAACGCACTACCCAACTGATTAAATAATCTAAGGACGCTTAAATTTGAAAGAGCCTTTACGGCATAATGAAGACGCAAATGTTTGACCTTTTTAAAAGCTCCAGTAAGACGTTTATATTGGTGAGTAATTTTCTCTGAATCATAAACATAAATAGGACTGCCAAATTCCTGAGTAACTTTTAAAAGATCTGCGTGTGTCATTGGTTTTTAAATTTAAAATATAACGGATATTGGATTAAAATTTTAATCCCGCGAAAGTAGTAAACATAAATGAATTAAGGATTACGCTATTATTTTTGATTTCAAATTGCACTTAGACAATTTATAGCGTTTTTGCTGTTTAAGTCTTGAAATGAAAGATTTCTTCAGCTTAGTTTTGTAAGAACTAAAAAGAAACCCGCAAAATTTAGCGGGAGATAATTGTTGCATGATAAATTGTATAATAATCATATAAAAATATTAAGCATTGTAGTATTTACTTCTCCAAATAGCAGTATTGAAATTTTTTCCTTTTGCAAATCCGTAGTAGAGCGCAATACCTCCAATCCACTTAAACATGAATATGAAGAGAAGAAAAAATTCAGTTCCTCTACTGTCTTCACTCATAAAAAAACCAGATGGTACCAAAGAAGTACAAATCAAAGCTGACAACAGAACAAAAAACATAAAGTTTTCAAATGTTTTGAATGGCCACATCATCAGTCTACGGAATGGACTTAAATCATTTCCCCATTTATGGATCAAATAATAATAATCATTACCTATAGGAACAAATAATAGTGGATCATCTGCATTTTCTAGCTTAAACAACTTTGATGGAGCCATGATTTTAAAACCTTTCAAGCTCGTATCATGCTCCTCTTCCAAAGTTTTTATTTTCGAAATAGCTTCGTAAGGCAGTTTACCTTTAAAATATTTAGAATCTAAAAATCTCAATCTATAATTGATGCAAATTTGTTCAATCTGATCAATGTGATAAATTTCACTTGATTCTAATTTATCAAAAATAAAATTATTATGACCAGCTGAATTTCCTGAAACTACTTTGTCTAAAATTTCATCATTTCTAACATCAACATCATTTAGAACTTGTTGAACTTGTTTCAAGATATCTTCGTTGGAAGTGGTCTTGAATTTTACCTTGTTCAACTGTGTTTTAAGGTTTGTTCTTGGAAACATCATATATCTTTTTCAACATTCGGTATAAATGTAATAAGGAAGTTAAGTTCATTCAATTACTCTCTTGAAATTTAACACCTATTAAGCATTTATTCAATAAGATTAAACAAACTATTTTAATCTAATGAAATTATAGACTGCACGACCTTCCGCTACAAGGTGTTGTTCAGGATCATCTTCCAAATAACATTTCATGGTCGCAACAAAAATTCGTGATCCTAGCCGCAGTGTTCTGCCTTCTACTATTATTGGTTTTGCATAGGCTGGTGACAGAAAATCAACCCGTATATCTATGGTTGCCATTTTATCCTTAATGGAACTTAAGTGGGTACCTCCTACTATTCCGCCAACAGAATCCATTACGGTGGTAATGATACCTCCATGCCACCTATTCGAACGAATATCTCCAACTACTTCTGGTCTGAAAGGGACTTTAACCTTGACAAAATCTTTCTCGATGTGAAGTAGTTTTAGTCCCAAAAACTTGTGGATAGGTATAACTTCTTCTATCATTTTTTTTACAAAATCATCATTCAAATCCATGGCTAATTTTTTTAAAACAGAAATCCCCAAGCTTAGTAATGCTTAGGGATTAAATATAAAGTTTAAATAACTTACCTTAAGGAGGCATTAAATTTAATTTCAAATTGATTTTGTAATTTTTTCATCACTTTGTCCACTTGCTTATCTGTGAGTGTTTTCTTCTCATCCATAAATTTGAACCGAAGCGCATAGCTTTTTTTCTTTTCTGGCAATTTATCTCCTTCATAAACATCAAATAAATCAACACCTTTCAAGATTTTTTTATCAGTCATGAAAGCCAGTTCTTTCAGTTCGTCAAAGTTTACAGATTGATCCAGCAACAAAGCAAAATCCCTTTGAGTTGTTGGAAACTTAGGAATTTCTTTAATTTTGAGCTGTTTTTTTTCTATAACCTCTAAAATATTACTCCAGTTGATATCTGCAAAAAGAACCTCTTGTTGAATATTAAAATGTGTTAAAACATCAGTTTTTACTCTACCAAAGTCAACAATAGTCTTGGAATTCAACTTACCAGTAAGACCCTCAGAAATTGATTTTGATTCAACCGATTGAAAGTCTAGGTTTGATAATCCAAGCTTCTCAAAAATTTTGGCCACATATCCTTTTAGTGTAAAGAAATTGGTTCTTTCTTGTGACATGGTCCAGGACTCTTTGGTTTTCGGACCTGTAATAAAAAGAGATAAATGTTTGGTTTCAAAATACTCTCCTTCTATATTTTTATAAGTTTTTCCAAACTCAAAAAACTTTAAATCGTTTTTCTTTCTATTGATATTGTAACTTACAGATTCTAATCCTGAAAATAACATAGACTGTCTCATGACTCCCAGATCGTTGCTGAGCGCATTGAGAATGTTCACATTATGCTCCTCATTCAGGTCTTCTGACATTTTAACGTAAGCTTTGGTTGTCAAAGAATTTGACATGATTTCATAAAATCCTTGAGATACCAATTGGTCTGCTAGTTTATTTTGAACTTTATAATCATCGTAAATAGAAGAGTTCGCTACCGAAACATTGAACTTGCTGTCGGATTCAATATTGTTATAACCATAAACTCGTAAGATTTCTTCAATGACATCGACCTCACGTTGAACATCAACTCTATAAGCGGGAATGGTTAATCCTAAACCGCTTTCAGACACATTATTAACTTTTATATCTAGTGAGGTCAAGATGGTTTTAATCACTCCTGTGTCAATTTCCTGACCAATCAACTGATTGATTTTATCGAAAGTTAAAAACACTTGAAAATCTTCTATCTTTTTGGGATAAAAATCATCTATATCGCTGGATACCACTCCACCAGCAACTTCCTGAATAAGGATAACTGCCCTTTTGAGAGCAAACTCTGTTATGTTTGGATCTATTCCTCTTTCGTAACGGAAAGAAGCATCAGTATTCAATCCATGACGTTTTGCAGTTTTCCTGATGCTCACTGGATTGAAGTAAGCACTTTCAAGAAATATATCGGTTGTACTAGTACTTACAGCAGATTCGCTTCCTCCAAAAATACCAGCCATACAAAGTGGTTTTTCAGAATCACAAATCATAAGATCATCTTCATGAAGTTCTCTTTCAACACCATCCAAGGTGATGAACTTTGTTCCAGATTTTAAAGTTTTCACTTCTATTTTATTGTTCTTGACTTTATCCAAATCAAAAGCGTGCAGCGGCTGACCAAGCTCATGTAAGACATAGTTGGTAGCATCGACGATATTATTCTTGGGATTTATTCCAATGGCCTTAAGTCTGTTTTTTAACCAGTCTGGTGAGTCTTTGACCTCCAAACCAGAAATACTTACTCCACAATATCTTGGCGCTAACTCAGGCTTTTCGACAGAAATTGATACTCTCATACTTCTGTTATCCACATGGAAGCTACTCACAGAAGGAGTATCAATCGGAATATTGACTTCATTTTGAATTAATCCTGCTCTCAAATCTCTGGCAACTCCCCAGTGACTCATTGCATCTGCCCGGTTAGGCGTAAGTCCAATTTCAAATACCTGATCTTTTTCTACTGAAAATACTTGATTAAGAGGTGTTCCTGGTATAAGGTTTTCACCCAAAACCATGATTCCATCATGGCTTTTCCCGAGACCAATCTCGTCTTCGGCACAGATCATACCTTCGCTAACTTCTCCTCTAATTTTTCCTTTTTTAATAGGCCATGGCTGTCCTTTCTCATCATAAAGCGTCGTACCTATTGTAGCCACAGGAACATTTTGTCCTACTGCAACATTAGGAGCTCCACAAACTATGGAGAGTAATTGATCCTGACCTACATTTACTTTGGTGAGATTTAAACGGTCTGCGTTAGGATGTGGCTCACAAGATTCGACATATCCAACAACAATACCTTCAAGACCTCCTTTTATAGATACAAAATCTGTAATGCCTTCAACTTCTAGTCCTAAATCAGTGAGTAAAACTTCGGTTTCTTCAGCAGTCCATTTTGTTTTTAGAAATTGCTTCAACCAGTTATAAGAAATCTTCATAATATTTATCTATAGAAGGCGCAAAGATAACAAACCCACTTAGCTCTTAAAATTTTTATTCCTCTAAAATTATAGTAAATTGACCACCAAAATTTAATTATATGAAAACTATACTTACAATTGCCTTTTTAACCATCACTACTGTTTTTTATGGTCAGGTAGATTCTAGAATTTATGATATCGTTGACGATGTGTCTGCAGAAAAACTTGAATACTATATTCAAAATCTGGTTGATTTTGGAACTAGAAATACCTTTAGTGAAACTGAAAGTGATACACGAGGAATTGGAGCAGCTCGGCGTTGGATTAAGGACGAATTTGAAACTATCTCTTCTTCCTGTAATGATTGCCTGGATGTTTTTTTTCAAGGGGAAACTGTCACACCAGAAGATGGAAATAGAATACCAAAAACTGCAGAAGTTCTGAATGTTGTTGCGGTACAGAAAGGAAAAAAATATCCAAATTCATATGTCATTATGAGTGGAGATATAGATTCCAGAGCTTCAGATACTCAGGATTTCACAACAGATGCGCCGGGTGCCAACGATAATGCGACAGGAATGGCGGGAGCTATGGAAGCTGCCAGAGTGCTTTCTCAATATGAATTTGATCACAGTATTGTTTATGTGGGATTAAGCGGTGAAGAGCAAGGCCTATATGGTGGTCAATTTTTAGCGAAATATGCAAAGGAGAACGATTGGAACATCATAGGCATTATCAATAACGACATGATAGGAAATATTGAAGGTGTCGATGGTGTGATAGATAATAGAACCTTTAGAATTTTTAGTGAAGCTCATAATCCTACCGAAACTGACAGAGAGCGACAAATGAAACGTTTTTACGGAGGTGAAGTCGATGGAACTTCACGTCAATTGGCAAGATACGTTTATGAAACTACCAAAACCTACATGCCAGAAATGAATCCTATGATGATATATCGTTTGGACCGTTTTGGACGTGGTGGTCATCACAAACCATTTAATGATAAAGGCTATCCAGGAATCAGAATTATGGAAGCACACGAAAATTACACTCAGCAACACCAAGACGTGAGAGTTGAAGATGGTATCGCATACGGAGACGTGATCGAACACGTCAATTTTGATTATGTTAAAAAACTAACTGCTGTCAATGCGATTTCCATGGCAAGCTTAGCCTGGGCACCTCCTGCACCTACCGAAGTTGCCATTGGCGGAATTGTAGAACCTTCTGTCAGGCTGAAATGGGAACAAAAAAATCCAAGTGATGTCAAAGGCTACAAAATCTATTGGAGATCGACCACCTCACCTACCTGGGATCATTTTCGATATGTAGAAAACGTCAATGAAATCACACTGGAAGGCATAGTGATAGATAATTTTTTCTTCGGAATTGCTGCTGTTGGCAAAAACGGACATGAAAGTGTTGTCGTTTTTCCTAGCAAGATCATGAGATAATCATAAACGCTTTTAACTAAAAAAGGTCTTATCAACATTGATAAGACCTTTTTTTGGGTGGAAGATGGGGCTCGAACCCACGACCCCTGGTACCACAAACCAGTGCTCTAACCAACTGAGCTACATCCACCAGTTGTCATTTAAGACGTTGCAAATTTAATATAAAATTGCATTCTACAAAACGATTTTGATAAATAAGGAAAAAATAAAAGATGAGGTTGATAACCTATTCAACTCCTTAGGTTTACAAAGCCACGAACCTCATCTCTTAAGTATCACTAATAACTATTTATTTTCAACTAAAAAAGGCTGAACTTTCTCTTTAATTTCTTCTACAATACTAGGGTCCAGCAAAGTAGATACATCACCAATTTGATCGCCTTCATTGGAAGATATTTTTCTCATGATACGTCGCATGATTTTACCACTTCGTGTTTTAGGTAAACCTGATACGAAATGAATACGATCCAACTTGGCAATAGGCCCAATTTTACTGGCGATCAATTGGTTGATTTCTTTGCTTAAGTTTTCTTTATCCCTGGATTCACCTTCATTCTTCAAAATGACAAATCCCGCAAGCGCGTTTCCTTTTACATTATGTGGAAAACCTATAATTGCAGACTCTGCAACAGCTGGGTGTTCATTGATGGCATCTTCAATTGGCGCCGTTCCCAAATTATGACCAGAAACAATAATAACATCATCTACTCTACCCGTAATTCTATAGTATCCTACCTCATCTCTTAAGGCACCGTCACCGGTGAAGTACACATTTTCGAACGCTGAATAATATGTCTCTCTGTACCGTTTATGGTTTCCATAAACCGTCCTGGCCATACTCGGCCATGGATGTTTTATGCAAAGTTTTCCTGAAACTGAATTTCCCTCAATTTCATTTCCTTTATCATCCATCAAAGAAGGCTGAATTCCAGGTAATGGAAGCGTAGCATATGTAGGTTTTGTAGGCGTTACAAACGGAATAGGAGAAATCATGATGCCACCAGTCTCCGTTTGCCACCAGGTATCTACAATAGGGCATTTTTTCTTTCCAATATTCTCATTGTACCAGTTCCAGGCTTCTTCATTGATGGGTTCTCCAACACTTCCAAGAACTTTTAAAGAAGATAAATCGTATTTATTGACAAACTCGATGTCCTGTTTTGCCAAAGCTCTAATCGCTGTTGGTGCTGTATAAAATTGATTCACTTTATATTTTTCTACAATATCCCAAAATCTACCATAATCTGGATATGAAGGAACGCCTTCAAACATCAATGTAGTAGCGCCATTCAGAAGTGGTCCGTAGACTATGTAAGAATGTCCGGTAATCCAGCCAATATCAGCAGTACACCAATAAACGTCATTCTCCTGATATTGAAATACATTTTTGAATGAGAATGCGGTATACACCATATAGCCAGCGGTAGTATGTACCATACCTTTTGGAGTTCCCGTGGAACCGGAAGTGTATAGTATGAAAAGCATGTCTTCTGCGTCCATCACTTCGGCTTCGCATTTATCTTCGACTTGTTTTAACTCTTCATGTAGCCAAACATCACGACCTTCGACCATTTCAATTTTTGAAAAGGTTCGTTTAGCCACCAAAACGCATTCTACTGAAGGTGTATTTTCTAAAGCTTCATTAACTATGCTTTTTAAATCAATGCTTTTGGCGCCTCTGTAAGATCCGTCTGACGTAATGACCATTTTGCAATCTGAATCGTTAATTCTTGAAGACAAGGCAGACGCAGAAAATCCAGCAAAAACTACAGAGTGTACTGCTCCAATTCTGGCACAGGCTAAAGTAGCAATGGCGAGTTCAGGAATCATTGGAAGATAAATGCAAACCCGATCCCCTTTTTGAACTCCATTTTTTTTCAACACATTCGCCATTTTATTGACGCGTTTTGATAAGTCGTTATAACTTATATGTAGCGCTTTTTCCCCAGGGTTATTAGGTTCCCAGATAATAGCTGTTTTATTACCTCTCGTTTTCAGATGTCTGTCTATCGCATTTTCAGTGATGTTGAGCTGAGCGCCTTCGAACCAACTGACTTCAGCTTTTTCAGGGTCCCATTTCAAGACTGAATCCCATTTTCGCTTCCACTCAAAATTACGTTCCGCTATGGTGTTCCAGAAGTTCTCCGGATCGTTTTGAGAAATTCTATACACATCCATATACTTGGCCAGTGAATCAATGTTGTAATAACTCTTGGTCAGTGCTTTTAAAGACTGAGTCACCTGATCTTTATTTTTACTGAAAGCTCCAATTTTCTCCTGACTAAAAGTTTCAATGATCTCACTGATGACCATAGGATCCTCAATAGTGGATGGAAGTTTGTAAGGCTGACCAGCAACCAGTTTCCTTAAAGTCCTTCTTAAAGTTTTACCGCTTCTAGTTTTAGGCAGACGTTTAACAATGACCACGTTTTTCAAAGCCGCAATAGCTCCGATTTTGTCTCTTACCAACTGAATGATTTCAGTCTGCATTTTATAGGATTCGTAACCCTCCTCGCCTGTTTTTGGAACCACAATAGCTAATGGAATTTCTCCTTTCAGCTCGTCCTGCAATCCAACTACGGCGCATTCTGCTACAGATGGATGTTGAGAAACTACTTCCTCCAAAGCAGCTGTAGAAAGCCGATGACCAGAGACATTGATAACGTCATCAATTCTCCCAGTAATGTAAACATAACCCTCTTCGTCTATATAGCCTCCGTCGCCAGAAAAATAAAATCCTGGAAATTTACTTAAATATCCGTTTTTGTAGCGTTCGTGGTTATTCCAAAGCGTTTGCATAAAACCTGGAGGAAGTGGCAATCTGGAGCAAATATATCCTTCAGTATTTGCTGGCAAAATCTCGCCTTCTTCAGAAAGAATTACCAAATCGTATCCAGGAACGGCCTTCCCTGCAGAACCAGGTTTAACTGGCAGAGGATCGAGTCCCATATAATTGGCTACGATAGACCAACCCGATTCGGTCTGCCACCAATGATCGATGACAGGGATTTTTAGATGGTCTTCGGCCCATTTTAATGTCGTTTCATCACAACGCTCACCGGCTAAAAACTGATATTTCATAGAAGAGATATCATGTTTTTTTATGAATTCACCATTTGGATCTTCTTTTTTGATGGCTCTAAATGCCGTTGGTGCAGTAAACATGACATTCACTTTGTGATCTTCTATAACTCTCCAAAAAGCACCTGCATCCGGTGTTTTGATAGGTTTCCCTTCATAAATGATAGTGGTATTCCTATGAATCATAGGAGCGTAAACGATATAGCTATGCCCTACAACCCAACCAACATCGGATGCTGCCCAGAACACATCACCAGGTTTAGTACCATAGATATTCTGCATGGAATACTTTAGTCCTACGGCATAGCCACCGGTGTCTCTCACCACTCCTTTAGGGGTTCCTGTAGTTCCGGATGTATAAAGAATATAAGAAGGATCTTTAGATTTAAAAGCGATGGCTTCTGCTGGCGTAGCATTTTCCAGCAATTCTGTGTAATCTATATCGTAGGATTTCTCCTCAAATTCTACTCCAAGCTTTCTATTGAAAACTACAACTTTTTCAACCTTATGTTTAGCCTTTTCAATAGCTTCATCTACCATAGGTTTGTAAGCTATAAGCCGATCGACTTCAATTCCTGAAGTTGCAGTAATGATCACTTTGGGTTTTGCATCGTCTATTCTCATGGCCAATTCATCTGGCGCAAAACCTCCAAAAACTACTGAATGTATAGCGCCTATCCTTGTGCACGCCAACATGCTGAACACAGAATGAGAAATCATAGGCATGTAGATGATCACCCGATCACCTTTTTCTACCCCTAATTCTTTTAACCCTCCAGCGAGTTTAGAAACTTTTTCCAACACCTCATTGTAAGTATATTTCACCTGCTTTTGCCTCACTGCAGAGTCATAAATCAGAGCCAACTCATCTCCGTATCCATCTTCAATGTGTTTATCTAAACACAAATAACTCAAATTGGTCTCACCATCTGGAAACCAATGATAAATACCTTCTGCTGTTTGCTCCAATGCTTTGGTAGGTGCTTTGAACCATTTAATTGCTTTTGACTCTTCCATCCAGAATTCCTCTGGCTTCTCAATACTTTTTTGATAAACTTCTTTATAATTCATAACTATGGATTTTATTTTTTTAAGGTTAATAACTCATTTACTATGCTTAAAAGTTTTTTCATTGAAAATGGCTTTTTTATGTACTCTTTTGCACCAAGATTCAGCCCTTTTTCAACATCACTTTGCTTTTGCTTCGCGCTTATGATTATGGTTTGAGTATTATCTTTTAAAGTATCATGACTTTTCAAAAATTCTAAAACTTCGTACCCATCTACCTTTGGCATCATAATGTCAAGGACTACTAAATCTGGCTTGAGCTTTTCTGCAAGCTCAATCGCTTCTTCGCCATCTCTGGCAATAAAGGTGTCATAATTATTTTTTCTTAAACTGTACTCCAGGGCCATTATAATATTGGGCTCATCATCTACGAGTAAAATCTTTTTCATGGTCTTCGTTTTGGTAAATTAACAATAAGTTCTGCACCCGTCTCGATATTTGAATTAGCATAAATCACACCTCCATGCATTTCCACAATTTGTTTACAAATCGCAAGTCCAAAGCCACTGCCTTGAAGTTTTTTGAAAGTTTGATTCTTGGATTGGTAGAATTTTTTGAAAATCAATTGGAGATCCTCTTCCGGAATTCCTTTACCATTGTCTTTTATTTTAGTAACAACTTCTTCTGAATTTGCTACAAGAAACACTTCAATTTTTCCGTTGTTTTCTGGAACAAATTTTATAGAGTTGGATAGCAAGTTGGTGAACACTTGAATCATTTTATTATAATCAAACTCGATCATTACAGACGATGAAAAATCAAAATTCACCTCAATTTTCTTTTTCCCGGCAATACTGCTGATTCCATTGATGGCATCTTCTATGCATTTATTTAAGCTTTGAAGCTGAAGATTTAATTCATCTCTTCCTGAAGCCATCTTCTCCAAGTCTAAAATATCGTTGATTAAGACAGTCAATCGTTCTGTATCCTGAATGATATTATTTAAAAATCTATGTTGAAGTTCTTGAGGCATATCTTCACTATCCGCTAAAACTTCAGAACTTGCTTTGATGGAAGTGATTGGCGTTTTAAGCTCATGAGCTACGGTATCCAGAAAATCATCTTTTAACTGGTCTTGAAGTCTCAATTCTTCATTGGCAAATTTTAATTCTGAAGTGAGTTTAATCAACTTATGAGATTGTTCCTCCAGCGACTTGTTGACCGAAATAGTTTCTTTATTTTCTTCCAGGATTTTCAAAACTTCAAGCAATGACACAGGTTTTTCTTTAGCAACATTGGAAATTAAAATTTTTGCTGAAGCACTTCCCACGGCTCCAGTAAGCAAACGTTCGGAGAAATTGATGAATCGGGCATCTGCCAATTTTTCTTCCGGATTGACGGCATATCGTTTTCTGAAAACTCTCAAAGCCTTGTCAGCTTTAGCTTGACCTAGAAAACGAACCAATATATTCTGAATATCATCAACGTAAGCCTCACCTTTCCAGACGTATGCATTTTCTTTCAGTTCAACAACTCTTTCACTATTCACGAACATTTCACCATAATTTCGCTCCCGGTAATTTCCTTTTTTTATGACCGACAAAATCAAATAAGCCCCGGTATTAAAAAATAAACTCCAGTATAAAGCATGGTTAACAGGGTTTAAAATGTCAATTCCGAAAAGTGCGTAAGGCTTCAGTAAGTGTATTCCCAAAAACCCTTCCTCTACAAATTGATGATAACTTATAACATGTTCAGTAAAAAAGGGGATCAGATAGGTGAATACGATAAATACCAATCCAAGAATAATTCCCACTTTGGAACCTAAAGCCGAGCCTCTGTTCCAAAACATACCTATAAAAAAACTTGGAGCTAGCTGAGCGATAATTAAAAAGGAAATAAGTCCAATGGAGAATAAAGAAACCTTAGGATCAAACAGCGCATAAAATAAATAAGCAAGGATTATAGAAATGAACACACAAAGTCGCCTTATGTTTTTGATAGTTTTTTCATTTTTGAACGACTTGCCCCGGGTTAGGTTTTTTATAAATCCATAAGGAATAATAAGGTTATTGCTCAACATAGTGGATAGAGCTACTGTGGAAACCACTACCATAGAAATCACTGCTGAAAGACCTCCCAAAAACACTAATACAGCTAACCAATGGTCCCCAAAGTAAAGTGGAATAAGAAGCGTAAAGTAATCGGCATTAGCTTGGTCACCTAAAATCAGCAATCCTCCCCAGGCAATGAAAATAACAAATACATTGAATAGAAAAAGGTAAAGCGGAAACAACCAAATCGAAGTTTTAAGCTGTTTCCTGTTGGTAAATTCGACTACTGAAGTTTGAAATTGACGAGGCAGTAAAAAAATAGCCAAAAAGGAAAGCACAATGCTAAAATACCAATTGATGCCACCACTCAAGCCGTTGATAGTGCTCAGCTGATTCAAATCTAAACTAAGACTTGCTTTTTGGTATACATCTGTAGTACCATCAAACACATAGTAAGTGACATAAACGCCAACAATAAGAAAAAAAGTCAGTTTCAAAACAGATTCAAACGCTACAGAGAACATCACGCCCGTTCTGTTTTTGGAAGCATCCAAAGCTAAAGTCCCAAAGAAGGAAGCGAAAACAGCCAGGATTAAAGCTATATAAAAAGTAGAATCCGTGATCACCGATGAACCTTCAATTCCAAGAGTAGAAGTAGATACAATTTCAAAAGTTTCAGAAATCGCTTTGAGTTGAAGTGAGATGTAAGGAATAATACTCGCTGCACACACCAAAGTGACCAAAGCTCCTAGAGATCTGCTGTTGCCGTATCTAAGTGAAATAAAATCTGCAATACTAGAAATGTTATACACTTTGGAAAGTTGAATGATCTTTTTCAGTAAAACAATCCATAAAGGGGCAGCGATGATAGGTCCGAGATAAATGGTAAGAAACTCAACTCCAGAGTTTGCAGCCATACCCACACTGCCGTAGTAAGTCCAGGCCGAACAGTATACCGCCAGGGAAAGTGCATAAACAATGGGGTGAGATACCAGTTTTGAACCTTTATTTTTTTCAGCAAAAAGAGCTATGAGAAATAGGATTCCCAAATAAACAAAAATGAGTGCTATGAGAGCAGTTTTACTCATTGATCTGAGTATTTTTTTAGAATCGAGAAAGAAATTATAGTACTAGCCAACCATAAGGTGAAAACACAGAAATAAAACAATGGGAAACCCAAGACTAATTTTAGCCTATTAAAAGCAAACACTAAAGGAATATTGAAAAGCAAAATCAAGCCGAAGCTTAAGAAAATAAGTTTCTGTTGGTGTCTTTTTTTCATTCGATTAGAAATAAGTTTTTAATTTAATTAAAATTCTCAAGAGCATGTGTTTTTTAGCAACATACTCTTGAGAACTAATAAGGGATATTAATGGCCTGAAGCTTCTTTTGCTCCACTAGGGATTCTCACGTTTTCTACCATTTCCTGAACATCAGCGGGAGGTGCTGGAGTAAATTTACTGATGGCAATCGACACAATAAAGTTGAAAATCATAGCCACCGTACCAAAACCTTCTGGTGAAATTCCAAACCACCAATCTTCCTGAGTTCCACCTCCAAAGAAGTCGAATTTAAATTTTAACATATAAAACAGCATGAGTGAAATTCCAACGATCATACCGGCAACGGCACCTTCTTTATTCATGCGCTTGTAAAAAATGCCCAAAATAATAGCTGGAAAAAAGGAAGCCGCAGCCAAGCCAAAGGCGAGCGCTACAACAGCAGCTACAAACCCCGGGGGATTGATTCCAAAATAACCTGCAATCACAACTGCTCCTGTTGCAGAAAGACGAGCAGCGATCAATTCACCTTTGTCAGAAATTTTAGGATACACCATCTTTTTGATTAAATCATGAGATACAGAAGAAGAAATTACCAACAAAAGACCTGCAGCAGTTGACAAAGCAGCTGCTAAACAGCCTGCAGCAACTAAAGCAAAAACCCAGTTGGGAAGATCTGCGATCTCTGGATTGGCCATCACCATTATATCATTATCCACATACAATTCATTTTTATTTTCTGAAGGATTTGTAACTAAACGTTGTCCACTTTCTCCTCTTTCAGAATCTTTAAATGAAGGTATTCCGGTTAAGGCATCTCCTCCTTCTTTGGCTTTACCTAAATATTGAATCTTTCCATCACCGTTTTTATCGGTCCATGCCAATAGGCCAAGATCTTCCCAAGTCGTAAACCATTCTGGCATTTCAGCGTAATCTTTTTGGTTAACAGTTTCAATCAGATTCAATTTACCAAAAGAAGCAACTGCGGGAGCCGTGATGTAAAGAATACCAATAAATAATAAGGCATATCCGGCAGACTTACGTGCGTCCTTTACTCGTTTGACAGTAAAGAATCTAACAATAACGTGAGGCAAACCAGCGGTTCCAACCATTAAAGCTAGAGTTATCGCTAAAACATCGATCATGCTTTTTGATCCTTCGGTATATTCATTGAAACCCAATTCCTTGCTTAAGCCGTCAAGTTTGTCCAACATGTAGGTATCGGGCTGACTTGCCAGTGTATCTCCCATACCAAACATAGGAATAGGGTTTCCTGTAGCCTGGAAGGAAATGAAAATTGCAGGAACCAGAAAAGCAAAAATCAGCACACAATATTGTGCAACTTGTGTATAAGTGATTCCTTTCATGCCACCCAGAACTGCGTAAAATAAAACGATTACCATACCAATGATGACTCCAGTTTCAATTTCAACTTCCAGAAATCTTGAAAAGACAACTCCAACGCCACGCATTTGACCGGCGATGTAAGTAAAGGAAACGATCAACGCGCAAAATACGGCCACAAATCTAGCAGTCTTGGAATAATATCGGTCTCCAATAAAATCTGGAACCGTGAATTTTCCAAACTTTCTTAAGTAAGGCGCGAGTAACAATGCCAAGAGGACAAAACCGCCTGTCCAGCCCATCAAGAATACTGAGCCGTCATAGCCCATAAACGAAATAATACCTGCCATGGATATAAATGAAGCTGCAGACATCCAGTCAGCAGCCGTCGCCATACCGTTGGCCAAAGGCGAAACACCGCCACCTGCAACATAAAATTCTTTAGTTGAACCGGCACGGCTCCAAATCGCTATTCCAATGTAAATAGCGAACGAAACGCCGACGAAAATGTAAGTTAGTGTTTGAGCATCCATAGTTTTTTATTTATCGAATCCGTATTTTTTATCTAATTTGTTCATTAACCTCACGTAGACGAAAATCAAAATGATGAATACGTAGATGGAACCTTGTTGTGCAAACCAAAAGCCTACTTTAAAGCCTCCAATTTGAAACTGGTCTAGCCAGTCTTTGAAAAGTATACCTGCTCCATAGGATACAAGAAACCATATGGGTAGAAGAATAGCCAGATACTTCAGGTTCTCTTTCCAGTAGGCGGTAGCGTGTTTCTGTTTTTTGTTGTTTGTTTCCATAATTACAAGTATATCATTGCTTGGAGATTAATTCTATTAAAAGTTTGATTTTGGAAGCTTTCGTTTTGAAATTCTAGTGTAAGTTTTGAATTATGGCCGTTCAAAAACGCGTTGATTCCCAAACCAAAAATGGTTCTATCCTGATCGGTAGCATCTATAAAAGTGTGATTATAGGATGTGTAAGGCTGAAATCTTGCTGACTCTGAGCCAGGTAACAAATAACCCAAGTGTCCATAAAGCATATCACCAGAAGCATAAGGACCAAAAAGATAATTTGTGCCATAATCATTGGATTGGTAAATAGCATACCCAGTTATTGCTGAACCGTTGCTGCCCACCGGAGCATCGTAAAATGCATCAACCGCAAAAAGATTGACATTCTCACCAATAGGTTGATCGTTCTGAAGCATTACAGCTCCATTAGGATGATGAAAAAAGCCGGCACCCACATTAAAAATACGCTGTGTACCCATGTAAGTGCCAACTTTGTAAGGAAGAAAATTACTTTCTAAATTGAAAAAATTGTATGCAAAATATCCAGTAAACGTTTTTCCAGCCTCTGCTGTTCCAAGAAGACTGGCTCCCTGATATGAAGCACTAATGTCTGAGAGCGGTCTGGAATCAAGACCATTGACGATTGCTTCATTAACAGCTACATTATATTGGAGCTTTCCTAAATTACCTTTAGCAAATACTCCTATATGCCTTGCAAATTGATCTGTTAATCCTAAAGTTGCCCACGATGCTCGGTTATTGTCCAAGGTCATCAAGTTGAGAGTTCCTTGAGAATTTGATCTTGATAATCCGTTCCAATAATGAAGGCCTCCACCTATCACGTGCTGATCTGAAACGTTATATTGAGCCCAAGCATCGTGCATAAACGCCTGAGGAGTTCCTACAGAACCAACTGGCTCCATATTCGAGGAGTTTAAACTATTGATCCCTATATGAGTTAAGACCAAAAAATCCTTTGTGATCTGACCGTAAACAAGAAGTCTTGCGCGTCTCAGTTGAAAAGAAATATCAGCTTGATCTTCTGCTCGTGAATCTGAGTAATTGGCTTGAGTCTGGACCCAAGTTAAAATCCTTACGTATTTATTGTCGTTGTCATCAAATTTTATTTTAAAACCACCTTTGTAATAAGGCGAACCCTGAGAAATAGCATTATGACTAAATAAAGCAGTAAATACTAATAAAAATGCAATTTTATAATTCATTACCTAACAAGTTTTCAATTTATTATAGCATTCTTTGCTAATAACTTGTTACGAACTTCAAATAATTTATTTGTTAAATAAAATTAAATATATATTTCAGTTAAAGAATATATTTATTCTCTGAACCGTTCCCATTTAATCATCATAAATTTATCCCCAAGTTCAGTTACAATCATACCAGAACCTTTGGTATTTTCTGAAGAAGAAAAGAATTGCTCAAGTTCAGTCTGACTTAATATCTTATAAGTAGGATGAAAACCTGTATTTTGAACTTTATGAATGTTGTATTTTCTCACCCAATTCATAACACTTACGTGAGAGACTCCTAAAATTCGTTCAATTTCACGATAAGTCAATCCTTCTAAATAAAGCTGGAGAGCCTTAGTGACATAGTATTGATCAATTTTTTTTCCCAACTTATTAACAGTAAAAAAGTAATTACACGACTTACATTTATAGCGTTGGCGGCTATTTATAACACCACTTTTTACGATTTTATCAGATTGACATTGAGGACAAAAATCCATATATATTAATTTTGCATAAATATATCAATTTAGCAACATAATTTTTCACTACCAATTGAATAATTTATGGTTTAGAAATTTTCATCAAAAAACCCTGTCCCGAGGACTCGGAACAGGGTGATGTTTTAAAGCCCTATTTTACTTTTTTAAACTAAATCAAAAATAGAATCTACAGCCGGATAGCGCTCAACGGTATAGCCCTCTGCATGCTCGGTGCCAATAATACGACCAAGGTTTCTGGCTCGGTAAGTTATACTATCAAAAAAGTTGGAACTAGAAATTGGAGTTTGAGGTTCTTTACTTTTGATATCATAAAACTGAGTTTTATAAGCTTTCACACATTCTAATTTCTTGTTCATAAAACCAGATATATCTACAACTATATCAGGCTCTATATCATACCATTGTATATAGTGGTAAACATGTTTCGGCCTCCATTCCTTTTGAGAATTGCCTTCGTAAATAGTTTCTATTTTTTTTAAACCACTCAAAAAACAAGCATCACTTACCAGTTGACTTCCTTTGCCATGATCGATGTGCCTATCATGTATAGCATTACATAAAATAACATCAGGTCTGTATTTTCTTAGTATTTTGATAATTTCGAGTTGGTGCGCCGTATTGTTCGTAAAGAACCCATCACTAAATTCAAGGTTTTTCCTAACGCTTACCCCCAGGATTTCAGCAGCATTTTTTGCCTCTTCATCCCGGGTTTCTGCCGTTCCCCTGGTACCAAGCTCACCACGAGTTAGGTCTAAAATTCCAACTTTTTTTCCTTTGCTTATTTCTTTAGCCAAAGTCCCGGAACAACTCAGTTCTACATCATCTGGATGGGCTCCAATAGCTAATATGTCTAATTTCATATTGAATTAATTTTTCGTCAATTGTCTTATTTTGATATTGAATGCAGCAAAAATCAAAGTGACGAATGGGCTTAAATAATTAAAAATAGCGTAGAAGAAATAATCTACGACGGGAACGCCAAGAACTCCACTATGATATGCTCCACAAGTATTCCAGGGTATTAAAACCGAAGTTACCGTACCAGAATCCTCCAAAGTTCGGCTTAAGTTTTCTGGAGCTAATCCTTTTTTCTCATAAGCTTTTGCAAACATTTTACCTGGTACTACAATCGCAAGATATTGGTCTGAAGCAGTAAGATTCAAGGCCAAACAACTTGAAACGGTACTGAAAAACAAACCAAAAGTGGACGTGAATAAATTCAGTAATGCTTCACTAATACGTTCTAAAGCACCAATTGCATCCATAATTCCACCAAAAACCATGGCGCAAATAATCAGCCAAATTGTCCCTAACATGCCATACATACCTCCAGCAGAAAATAAGTCTTGTAGAGATTCATTTTCTGTTGGTATGGTAATATTTACCGTGATCGCATCTATAATTCCGCGATAAGCTGTTTCAAAAGTTAGCACCTCTCCTCCTCCAATCATTTTGACCAAATCTGGCTGAAAAATAAGTGCTGCAAGCGCAGCCAGAAGAGTTCCTATAAGAAGTGCGATAAGTGGCGGTGTTTTCTTTACGATTAATATGATAACCAGTATCGGAACTACAAACAGCCATCCCGAAACATTAAAAGAAGCCTCAATACTCCCTATTATTTCAGTAGGGTCGGTTTGTCCTGAGGTATCTAAATTTAAACCAATAATAATAAAGATAATTAAAGTTACAATAATGGTGGGCACCGTTGTGATGGTCATATACCGAATATGTGTAAACAAATCTGTTCCTGCCATGGCAGGCGCCAAATTGGTGGTATCACTCATCGGAGACAGTTTATCTCCAAAATAACCTCCGGATAAAACAGCACCTGCTGTCATCGCAACAGAAACTCCAAGAGCTTCTGCAATACCGATTAAAGCAATGCCTACAGTGGCGGAAGTCGTCCAGCTACTGCCTGTAGCAACTGAAATTACAGAGCAAATGATAACACAAGCTGCCAGAAATATAGTAGGATTTAGAATTTGTAATCCATAGTATATCATAGTGGGTATGATACCACTTAGCAGCCATGTCCCAGCTAGTGCACCTACCATCAACAGAATTAAGATGGGCTCTGTTGTGGACTTAATGTTTTTGGCCACATCTTCAATCATGGATTCAAACTTAGCGCCTTTTGAAGCCCCAACAATCGCCGCAACAGCTGCGCCCAGCAAAAGAATAAATTGATTGGATCCTGCAAGTGCATCATCACCATAAACAAATACGTTGTACGCTAGCATGGCAATGAGAGCAAGAACCGGGATTAGTGCTTGCCAAATGCTAAGTCTTATTTTTGTGTGGGATGTGTCTTCTTCAGGTGCAGTTGAGGATTCACTCATGTCAAAGGTTTAAAATCGACGTAATGTTACAATTTTGTGGCTTATTTCACAAAACAAACCTTTAGTTTATTCCTCAATCAATGTTTGGTTATTTTTTTTTCAAAACGAAATGTTCAAAAAACTTTAGATTCTTACAATTAAATAAATTTAGAGGATATATAAGAATTTAACAAGGATTTCAACGGATTCAATTGCCCTTTGTGATAGAAGGTGTAAATTTGTAATACGCATTTTTAGAAACCAAAATTCATTTTATGAACTCATATGATGTAGCCGTAATTGGCTCTGGACCTGGAGGATATGTAGCAGCCATCCGTTGCGCACAGCTAGGTCTAAAAACAGTAATTATTGAAAAGTACGCCACCAAAGGTGGAACCTGCCTTAATGTAGGTTGCATCCCTTCCAAAGCATTACTGGATTCTTCCCATCACTACGAAGACGCCATAAAACATTTTGAAGAACACGGTATAGATATTTCTGGAGAAGTCAAAGTCAATCTAGAAAATATGATGAAACGCAAGTCTGGAGTTGTAGACCAAACAACTAAAGGAATTGATTTCCTCATGGATAAAAACAATATTGAATCTTTACAAGGTGTGGGATCTTTCAAAGACAAAACACATATCATCGTTACAGATAATAATGGTAAGGAAACAGAAATTGAGGCCAAAAATACTATCATAGCCACAGGTAGTAAACCATCTAGTCTACCATTTATAGACATCGATAAAGAACGAATCATCACTTCTACCGAAGCTCTTTCCCTCAAAGAAATTCCAAAACACCTGATCATGATTGGTGGTGGAGTTATTGGCCTTGAACTTGGTCAGGTATACAAAAGACTAGGGGCAGAAGTAACTGTGATTGAGTATATGGACCGTATTATTCCTGGCATGGATAAAGACCAAAGCAAGGAATTGATGAAAGCCATGAAAAAGCAGAAAGCTAAATTCATGCTATCCCACAAAGTAAAATCTGTGGAGCGTAAAGGCGATGAAGTCATCGTAAAAGCAGACGATAAAAACGGTAAAGAAGTTGAATTCAAAGGTGACTATTGCTTAGTTTCTGTGGGAAGACGTCCTTATACAGATGGCTTAAATGCCGATAAAGCTGGAGTGGAAATAAATGATAATGGAAAAGTTGTTGTCAATAAAAAACTTCAGACTTCTACAGAAAACATCTACGCCATTGGAGATGTTGTGGAAGGCTTAATGTTGGCTCACAAAGCCGAAGAAGAAGGAACTTTTGTCGCTGAAGTAATTGCAGGTCAAAAACCACATATCGATTACAACTTGATTCCTAACGTAGTTTACACCTGGCCAGAAGTCGCTTCAGTTGGAAAGAACGAAGATCAATTGAAAGACGAAAACATCGATTTCAATACCGGTAAATTTCCGATGAGGGCTTTGGGGCGTTCTAGAGCAAGTGGAGATGTTGATGGATTTGTAAAAATCTTTTCAGATAAGAAAACCGACGAAGTTCTTGGCGTACACATGGTAGGTGCCCGAGTCGCAGATCTTATCGCAGAAGCAGTGACGGCTATGGAATTCCGAGCGAGTGCCGAGGATATTGCAAGAATGAGCCACGCTCACCCAACTTATGCAGAGGCTGTGAAAGAAGCTGCCTTAGCCGCCACTGGCGACAGAGCTTTACACATATAAAATTAAGTTTTAAATTATAATCAAGCCGATATAGCGATGTATCGGCTTTTTTTATTCTGATTTTGAAAACGTTAACTTTAAACATCCAGATATTCAACTTAGACTAAAAAGTTAATTTAAAGCCCCTTCCAGAGATTTATAAAAATTAAAAAGTTTAAATTTAAACTATATTAATTTCGTTCACCAGAAGTATCCAAAACATGAAAATAGCAGGAATTGATTCTTGTCCGTTAGGCTGGATTGTCATTCTTCATAATGCTGAGAAGTTTACATTTGAAGCAGTCAACTCGATTGATGAATTAATCGAACTTCATCCAGACCTACACCGAATTTTTATAGACATTCCCATAGGTTTATCTTCTGAAAATTTTGTAAGAACCATCGAGTCTAAGTTGAGGAATGAACTCGGTAAAAGGTCTTCTACGATCTTCACACCCGCTTGCAGAAAAGCGGTTTATGCTTCAGATTACGATGAAGCCAGAGCAATTAATAAAGAAATTCTTGGAAAAAGCATTTCAATACAGAGTTATAACATTTCCAAAAAAATAAGAGAGATCGACAAGTACATTCAGAGGAAATCGAAAGGTTTTGAAATCTATGAAAGTCACCCTGAAATCTGTTTTAAGTATTTGAATAATTCAGAAGTTATTCTGTCCAAAAAATCCAATAAAGAAGGCTTTGAGGAACGTTTTAATTTACTTCAAAGCTACTTTCCAGAACTAAATCAAGTCTACAAGTCGATCACTACAACTTTTCCAAAATCGAAAGTAAAACCTGATGACATTTTGGATGCTATGGTGCTTTGTGTGTCAAATTTGAAAAGCAATACTTCCGGATTACGCTTTGTGGAAGATGAGCAAAATAAAGACGAGCAAGGAATTTTGGTAAAAGTGGCTTATTAAATTAAGTTGAATTAAACACTATCTTTTGTCAGGTCAAGCGAAGTCGAGACCTTAGGTTAAAAACTATGACAAATGATTTCTCAACTGCGCTCGAAGCGAAAACATATTTTGCTTCAAATCATCATATATTCTAATTTTAAAATCCTCAAATAAAAAATTCTTCAAATAAAAAAGGATTATCTCCCAGCAATGATATCCTGAAAAATAGGTTTGAAACCGCTTAAGAAAAATTCAATAGCAATCACCATAATGATTAATCCCATCAATCGCATCAAAACATTATTACCTGTCTGCCCGAGCAGCTTGATAATTTTTCCGGCACTCAGAAGAATTGTTAAAGTGATTCCCATTACCAAGACGATTGCTCCTATCAGAACTGCTTGCATCTCTACAGATCCAGCATCTTCCATCAAGACAATGGCATTAGTGATAGCTCCTGGACCACAAATCATAGGAATGGCGAGTGGCGTTATAGAGATATCATTGACGTAAGTTTTAATTTCAGACTCCTGCACTTTCACTTTGCCAAGTCTGGCTTGTAACATATCCATACCCATCAAGAAAAAGATAATTCCACCTACAACACGGAAACTATTCACAGATATTCCAAAAAACTTAAATAGAATCTGACCCGTAAAAGCGAAAAGAATAATAGTAACAAATGAAGCAAGAATTGCTTTTTTGGCAGTAGCTTTTCTGCTTTCCTTATCCAAATCGGAGGTCATCGTCATGAAAATCGGCATAACACCAAGTGGATTAATAATGGTGAAAAAGGTGGTGAAAGATAAAACACCAAAAGCGATTAACTCAGTCATTTATAAGTGGTTATAGAAATTTAAAATCCTGCAAAAGTATTTTTAATTTTCCGATTGACAATACTTACTAGTAAAAAAATTAACTAAGTTTTTCTTTGTCAATTTTTGATTGATTTCAAGACTTAAAGGTGAAATAATTATCTAGTTTATTATTTAAAAAAATGGATTACGAAAACGTTTGAGTTTTATACTTTTGCGCAAAATTTTAAAATTCAATTTTGTAATGAATCCATCACAAGTTTATGAAAAAGAACTTTCCTTTCAAGCGGATAGGCGTCGCGCTTCAGTAAAGTTTATCAGTATTGTTAACGACCTATGGTATGAAAAATCCATCGAACTCGTTTTATTCAGAAACTCTCTCATCAATAAAAATGTTGGTGAAATTCTTAAACTCCATGAGTATGCTGGAAAATTTGTAGATAAACCCATCTCTATTTTTGATTCAACAGAAATTGCTGAGGGTATCAAAAATCTAAATTTACCGCCATCAAAGTTGGACATCGGTAAACTCACCTATGAATACCTTCAAAACGGGAATAAGGATCAAAATATAATGAGTTTCTTATCCAACAAATTGAAAGATTCGGAAAATTTCAATTCTATTACTCCAAAAGATGTAGTACTATATGGATTTGGAAGAATTGGCCGTCTTATTGCAAGAGAATTGATGGCTAAGACTGGAAAAGGAAATCAATTACGACTCAGAGCTATAGTGACTAGAGGTGAAATCACACGAGAGATTCTTGAAAAAAGAGCCTCTTTGCTTAAAAACGATTCGATCCACGCCGACTTTAATGGAACTGTACAAATTGATGTTGAAAATTCAGCTTTGATCATCAATGATACTACTGTTAAAATGATTACTGCCAATCAACCAGAAGATATTGACTACACGATTTATGGCATCAATAAAGCATTGATTATTGATAATACTGGTGCCTTCAGAGATAAAGAGGCTCTAAACAGACATCTCCAATCTAAAGGAGCAGAAAAGGTTCTATTGACAGCGCCAGGGAAGGGCATACCAAATATTGTTCACGGTGTAAATCATAAGGACTTTGACATTAAAAAGAATTTCATTTTCTCTGCGGCATCTTGCACCACAAATGCAATCACTCCAATCTTAAAAGCTATAGAAGATAACTATGGTGTAGAACATGGACATCTGGAAACTATACATGCTTATACCAATGATCAAAATTTGGTAGATAATATGCATAGTAAATACAGGAGAGGACGAGCTGCAGCCCTCAATATGGTCATCACGGAAACTGGAGCAGGAAAGGCAGTTGCCAAAGCCCTACCCCAACTGGAAGGCATATTGACTTCCAACGCCATTCGTGTTCCTGTACCTAACGGTTCTTTGGCTATTCTCAATTTGAATCTGAAAACAAAAACTACCAAAAAATAATTAAACACTAGAATTAAGGAAGCAGCATTAGACGGCGAATTGGTAGAACAAATCAAATATTCTATAGATTATGAGCTAGTTTCTTCTGATATTGTGGGTGTTTCTGCCCCAGCAATCTTTGACAGTCATGCTACGATTGCAGATGAAAATACAAATTCAGTAGTACTTTATATATGGTATGATAATGAATTTGGTTACAGTCATCAAGTGATACGACTTGCGAAATACATTTCCAATGTAAGGCGATTCACTTATTATTAACTTAATAAAATCCCTAAGAAATTAGGGATTTTTATTTTTAAGAAATGAATGGTATTAAAAGCATTTTAAATACTTTTGCGTTAAACACTTAACGCATGAAATCTTTCCACTTAATTATTTTCGCTATACTTTTTTCTTTTTCAGGCTTTTCTCAAGAGCCTTCCAGCGAAGATCCGGTAGAAGAACAGCCTTCATCAGTAGACAATTTAAAAACTGTAGTTGATGAGTCAAACAATTATCAACAATATAAAGTAGTTGAAAAAATAAAAATCAATTCTGCAATCAATAAAGTATTTTCAGAATTTGATGCTCTTACAACTGAAATTTCAAGCTTAAATGACAGCATTGTAAATAAAGATCAACAAATAAAGTCACTCAAGAAACAAGTTTCCAACTTGCAAACAGAACTCACAAATCTTCAGAATGAAAAAGATGAGGTTCAATTCTTAGGTATAGCGTTTACTAAATCTGGATATAATACCCTTGTTTGGTCTATTATTGGAGTTTTAGTCATACTTCTGCTATTCTTTATCTTTAGATTTAATAGAAGTAACCTTCTAACAAAAGAAGCTAAACAAAACTTGAAAAACCTAGATGCTGACTATGAAAACTACAAGCGTATAGCTTTAGAAAAACAACAAAAATTAGGCAGACAACTTCAAGACGAAAAGAATAAAAATCAAAAACTGAATAAGGGCAATAAAAAATAATGTCGAGGTCAGAAAAATTCTATGAATTTTTAACCGAGGATACTGATGCCAGGGTTTGTAAATCTATTCCTGACGATCAATGTACTCACCTGCCGAAAAACTTCACATTAAATGTGTTTAATGGAAGCCTTACCAAGCTAGCTGAAAAATTAATAAGTCCAGGGCTTACAATGCCCTGGATTTTAAGTTTTATTGGTGCTCCTATTTTTCTCATTGGAATGCTGGTTCCTATAAAAGATATTGGTTCTCTTTTGCCTCAATTGTTTGTAAGTGGACAAATAAGGAAAAAAGAAAAAAGAAAACCTTATTGGGTTGGAGCTGGATTAGTTCAAGGAGGCTGTTTGCTTATTTCAGCTGTTATTCTTGCTTTCATCGAAAACCAAACTTTCAATAGTTACGCTCTAGTCTTTTTGTTGCTCATCTTTAGTATTGCCTCTGGCGTAGGATCGATAAGCTTTAAGGATGTGACAGGAAAAACAGTACCCAAAGGAGAAAGAGGTCAAATGCTTAGTTTTAGATCCACCTTTGGCGGAGCCCTAGCGCTAATTGCAGGAGGTTCCTTAGTATTTTTTTTGAAGGGGGAAAATAGCAAATGGCTTTACGTTGGTTTATTTACACTAGCCTCTTTACTTTGGGTCGCAGCATCGATTATATTTTCTCTCATTCAAGAAATGCCTGGTTCCACCCAAGGAGGAAGAACTCCTGTGGAAGAAATAAAAACTGGAGCATCTTTGTTGAGAAAAGAGAAATCCTATCGAAATTTTATAATCACAAGAGCTTTGTTAATGGCAATACCACTGCTCGATCCATTTTTTATTTTAGTTGCAAAAGATATAAGCAATACTAGCTGGAACTATTTAGGATTGATCATCGTTATTGGTAGCCTTGCTCAGATAGTTAGCAGCCCAATCTGGGGACGATTGGCAGACAAATCTAGCCTTCTGTTGATGAGAATCTCTGCTGGCCTGTCCATATTAAGCATTTTGTATGCTTTGGTTTTTCTTTACTTCAAGACCGATGCACTCAATTTTTATTATTTCATGCCAGTATTTTTTATTAATGGCATAGCCTATTCTGGAGCAAGATTAAGCAGAAAAACGTATATTATAGATTACGCTCCCGAAAATGAAAGACCAACATACGTTTCTGTCGCCAATACATTGATTGGATTATTTACCATTGTTGCAGCTTCATTCGGGCTTATTGCGGAATATTTTGGATTAGCATACCAATTCTGGTTTTTCCTTTTACTTTTGGTTGTTTGTATCCTATTAAGTTTCACCCTCAAGAAAGTTTAAATAATGCGAATTGATATCATCACAGTGGTTCCTGACTTGCTAAAAAGTCCTTTTGAAGCATCAATCCTTAAAAGAGCCATTGAAAAAAACCTAGTAGAAATCCATTTGCATAACTTAAGAGATTATACAACATCAAGTTATAAGCAAATTGACGATTACCAATACGGTGGAGGTGCTGGTATGGTAATGATGATTGAACCTATTGATAAATGCATTTCAAAACTAAAATCTAAAAGGTCTTACGATGAAATCATTTATTTAACTCCTGACGGGAATGTTCTCAACCAATCTATGGCAAATTCTTTATCATTAAAAGGAAACCTAATCATGCTTTGCGGACACTATAAAGGCGTAGATCAAAGAGTCAGGGACTTATTCGTTACCAAAGAAATTTCTATTGGTGATTACGTCCTATCAGGAGGAGAATTGGCGGCAGCAGTTTTATGCGATTCAATTATTAGATTGATTCCTGGTGTTCTCGGTAATGAAACATCAGCTCTTACAGATGCTTTTCAGGACAATTTACTCTCTCCACCAATCTATACAAGACCCTCTAACTATAAAGGACACATGATACCAGATGTGTTACTTAGTGGACATCAAAAAAAGAT
The DNA here is from genome assembly GCF_020164595.1 of Psychroflexus longus. Lineage (GTDB taxonomy): Bacteria > Bacteroidota > Bacteroidia > Flavobacteriales > Flavobacteriaceae > Psychroflexus > Psychroflexus longus. The sequence goes on along the minus strand of NZ_JAIQZE010000007.1, from coordinate 3,122 downwards.
TGATAACTGGAGGGATGATAAAGCATTGCAAAGAACAAAGGACCGAAGACCAGATTTATTGGAAGAATAAAATCTAATACTTGCAGTTTTAGAATTTTTGTCTATTTTTGCAATCTCTAAATTAACCTCTGACGAGATGCGTGAATGTTGGTTTAGGTAACAGAAAAACTTAAAAAAATGGATTTAGTAAAATTTGTTCAGGACGAATTTGTAGAGAAGAAAGACTTTCCAAAATTTTCTTCTGGTGATACTATCACTGTTTATTACGAAATTAGAGAAGGCCAAAAAACACGTACACAGTTCTTTAAAGGGGTTGTGATACAAATTAAAGGTTCTGGTTCTTCAAAAACGTTTACCATTCGTAAAATGAGTGGTACTGTAGGTGTAGAGAAAATATTTCCTATCAACATGCCTGCAATTCAGAAAATTGAGATTAATAAAAGAGGTAGCGTTAGACGTGCTCGAATTTATTACTTCAGAAACCTTACTGGTAAAAAAGCAAGAATTAAGGAAAAAAGAACTAACTAGTTTTGATTCCCGAAACTATAAAAACCTTCTCTCATTTATGACAGAAGGTTTTTTTGTTTTAACAGGGTTATATCCCCCACAACAAGGTTTTTATAACCTTAATCTTTATATTTGAAAGATTCAATTATTTATAATTAATTCTAAAAACAAATAAGACTCATGGCAGATCATAGTACTAAGATCATTTACACAAAAACAGATGAAGCTCCTGCATTGGCTACATATTCTTTCCTACCTATTGTAAGAAGGTTCACCGAAAGCGCGGGAATAAAAATAACATCAAAAGATATCTCATTGGCAGCAAGAATACTTGCCAATTTTAATGATTACCTCACAGATGATCAAAAAGTTGAAGATAACTTGGCTTATTTAGGTGAATTGGCTAAAACTCCAGAAGCAAATATTATCAAGTTACCAAACATAAGCGCCTCTGTACCTCAATTGACTGCTGCAATAAAAGAACTGCAGGATAAAGGCTACAAAATACCCGATTTTCCTGAAGATCCCAAAAACAGCGATGAAGAGCAAGTCAAAAAAAGATACGCTAAAGTATTAGGTAGTGCTGTAAACCCAGTATTGAGAGAGGGTAATTCAGACCGAAGAGTTGCTCAGCCGGTAAAAGAATATGCTCAGGCGCACCCACATAAATTGGAAGAGTTTAGTGAAAATTCAAAATCACATGTTTCAGCTATGTCTGAAGGTGACTTCTACGGAAGCGAAAAATCTGTTGTTATAGAAAAAGAAGATGATGTCAAAATAGTACATTTCGATATGGATGGAAACAGCATTACTCTTAAGGAATCAACACCCTTGGAAAAAAGCGAAGTTATCGATGCTTCTGTAATGAATGCTAAGTCACTGAGAAAGTTTCTAGCCCATGAAATCGAAGATGCTAAAGAAAAGAATGTTCTTTTTTCTATACACTTGAAGGCAACAATGATGAAGGTCTCCGATCCTGTCATCTTTGGTCATGCCGTCACTGTATTTTTTGAAGAAGTTTTCAATAAATATGAAGCCGAGTTTAAAGAAATAGGTGTCGACCCAACCAATGGTCTCGGAGATGTTTATAATAAAATATCTGAACTTCCTGAGGAAAAATCCAAAGCTATCATTAAGGATCTTGAAGCTATTTATGAACAGAAAGCAGATTTAGCAATGGTAGATTCTTCTAGAGGAATTACCAACTTGCACGTTCCTAGTGATATCATTATAGATGCTTCTATGCCCGCAGCCATGAAATCTGGTGGACAAATGTGGAACAAGAATGATGAAACTCAGGATATGAAAGCTGTTATTCCAGACCGATGTTATGCTGGAATTTATCAACAAGTCATTGAATTTTGTCAAAAACATGGGGCTTTTGATGTAACTACTATGGGAAATGTTTCCAATGTAGGCTTGATGGCTAAAAAAGCTGAAGAATATGGTTCTCATGACAAAACATTTATAATTCCTAAAGAAGGACGAGTAGATGTATTGGACAAAGCAGGTCACGCTTTAATGTCTCATGAAGTGGAAGAAGGAGACATTTGGAGAATGTGCCAAACCAAAGATTTACCAATAAAGGACTGGGTTGGGCTTGCAGTAAAAAGAGCAAAAAATACAGGTCAACCTGCAATCTTCTGGTTAGATTCTAATAGAGAGCATGACTCAAATCTTATCAAGAAAGTCAATACTTATTTAAAAGAATACAATCTAAAAGGTCTTGACATACAAATCATGAGTCCAAAAGATGCTATGCAGTACACCTTAGAAAGAGTAAAGGCTGGCAAAGATACTATCTCCGTGACTGGTAATGTGTTGAGGGATTACTTAACCGACCTCTTCCCTATTTTGGAATTGGGCACAAGTGCCAAAATGCTTTCTATTGTTCCTCTACTTGCGGGTGGTGGATTATATGAAACTGGTGCGGGTGGATCTGCTCCAAAACACGTACAACAATTTGTAAAAGAGGGGCATTTAAGATGGGATTCTTTAGGTGAATTTCTCGCATTAGCTGTCTCTATAGAAGACATAGCAGACAAAACTAATAATGAGAAAGCTAAAGTTATCGCTAAAACTCTGAATGCGGCTAATAGTCGATATCTGAAGAACGACAAGTCTCCTTCTAGAAAGGTAAATGAAATCGATAACCGAGGTACTCATTTTTATTTGGCATTGTACTGGGCAAAAGCTCTTGCAGAGCAAAATGAAAATACTGATTTGAAATCTGAGTTTGAAAAGGTAGCTAATTACCTTGAAGAAAATGAAGCTAAAATCAATGAAGAATTACTCAAAGCTCAAGGTGAACCTCAAGACATGAATGGATACTTCTTTCCAGATGAAGATATTGTGACTGAGAAAATGCGACCAAGTTCTACTTTAAATTCTATTGTAGACGAAAGATAAGCTGTATATTTTTTAAAAAACAGAAAGCCTTGAAATGATTTCAAGGCTTTTTTTAGTTCAAAACGGAAGTGCTGAAGTATGTCTCGTCCTAAATAACCGATACAGATTATTAGACATTAAATTTATAATTTAAACCTTAACGATGCTAGCATCGTTAAGGTTTTTTGATTTATACGATTTTCTTTTGAGTTTGTTTTGCTTGTGCA
>NZ_JAIQZE010000006.1 GCF_020164595.1 Psychroflexus longus | reverse complement strand
TGCACAAGCAAAACAAACTCAAAAGAAAATCGTATAAATCAAAAAACCTTAACGATGCTAGCATCGTTAAGGTTTAAATTATAAATTTAATGTCTAATAATCTGTATCGGTTATTTAGGACGAGACAAAAAAATAAGTTATTCTTCCAAAGTTACAGTTCTAGTTACCGAGTTAAAAGGTCCTGGTATTGGTTTTAAATTTTTATCAACCAGTGTAAGTTGGATCTCATTTTCGCCCATAGGCATGTCTTCAATGACATGAGGAATCCATTCTGTTATTAAATAGTCATCACCGCCATTTACACTCACTTTTACTTTGTTTCCTTCTTCACTTATTTCAGTTCCAACTAAAAAGAAATCTAAAAGAACCTTTTCTGTATCTTTTCCTTTATAGGTTCCTTTTGGTCGACTGTAGAATAAATGTTCTGCTGAAAAATCAACATCCATTTTTTGATCTTCAGACGGATTGCCTGCTACAATCTTTTTAACTACAAATGAGTTTGGATTTTTTACAGCTTCATGGTAAGATCTTGAAAGAAATGCAAGTAACACGTGCTCTCCTTCAGAGATTTCTTTACTGAATTCACTTTCATAATGCGCCGAATATGGATCATTGTCTAATATGTAATGTATATGTTGACCTTTAGCAGAATTTGCTAAACCATTCTTTCCAGCATTCGAAGTTTGTATCCCAAGTTCATAATTTTCAACTGTAAAATTAAAATCTACCGAGCCCGCAGGTACTTCTATAACTTGTCCGCCCGGATGTGTTAAAGTTGCATCAGAATATTTTGGTGACTCTTCCATCAATGGAGTGATGGTAATGATGGTATCAGTTACACCAACGGCTTCGTTATTATCTTTTTCACTATCTTTTTTCTTTGCATCATTACATCCTATCGCTAGAAATAAACTAAGTGCAAAGGTTAATAATCCTATTTTTTTCATAAGTATTTATTTAATATTTATTTGTAAATGTAGTGTAAATACTGGCTTTATTCAACTATGGAAATTGCCTTAACATTACTTTTGGTTTAAAAGTTCTGAAGTGATTTCAATATCAGAATGAAGGGTTCTGTGTACTGGACACCTGTCACCAATTTCTACTAAGCGTTCAATTTGAGACTGATCTAGGTTGCCAATTATTTCTATTTTTTTAATAAAAAAATCCTTTTTTATGGTTTTACCTTCATCATTCTTAACTTTTCTTTTTTCATGATTCACGTGTACACGAACTTCTTCAAGATCCCATTCCTTGTGTCTTGCATAAACATGAAGTGTCATGGCAGTACATTCTGCTAAGCCTGCAGTAAGAAAATCATAAGGTGCAGGACCTAAATCATCACCTCCTTTGTCTTCAGGCTCATCGCCTAAAAATGCAAAATCTCCAACTTTTAGGTGTGTTGTAAATTTATCTTCATTTTTCAGAATTGCAGCAGATTGGCTATCTGAGGCCATGGCAAGGTTCTTATTTATTGAAATATCAAGGTAGTTTGTAGCCCAATGGCCTATCAGATTTCCTATGTAAGAGGCATCGATATTTTCATTTAAAAGATGATCGGCTTCATTTAAACTTATAAAGCTCTTAGGATGATTAGCCCAATTGTAAAGTTCCTCGGCATTATCTGCAACGACAATTTTGTCTTCTGGAGAATGCATTATTAAGAAGGGAATATTCAAGTTTTTCAGAAGTGACTTTGTGTCTTTAGAATTGATATCCTCCAAAAAGTGCTTCTTTATAGTAAAGTCTTTTCCTCCAAGACTGACCTTAACATCTCCATTTTCCCCATTAGAATTTGAGTTCTTTTGAATTAAATTTTGAACATGAGACGGTTGTGATGGACTTGCAATTGTAACAATTGCTTTAATATTATCAAGTTTCTCTGCTGCAAAAAGAGAGGCTGTTCCGCCTAATGAATGTCCTATGATCAAACTTGGTGCTTCATATTTCTTCTCCAGAAATTTTGAGGCTTGTATTAAATCTTCAACGTCATGAGAAAAATTTGTGTCTTCAAATTCTCCATCACTTTGTCCTAGCCCAGTAAAATCAAATCTTAAAACTGCAATTCCTAGTTCTGCAATAGCAGATGAAATTTCTCTTACGACTTTCAGGTTTTTTCCGCAAGTAAAGCAATGAGCGAAAATTGCATAAGCTTTAGGATGTTGAGACTTTGGAAGCTGCAATCTACCTACAAGTTGATCTCCATTTTTATTTTTAAAAGTAACTTTCTCAATTTTCATATTCATTATCTTAAAATTAGTTTTGAAATAAGCTCTTTACCCAAACTTTCATTGAGCGTTTTTATAATTCTCTCCCTACCATAACTCAATTCTTCTCTCAGGGTTGAAGATGACAAGTGAACGGTGAGCACAGTATTTCTGAATTTGATTTCGTCAGTATAATTTTTAATAGCAGGCCCCAACTGTGTCATCCATGCATTTTCAACATCAACCTTGTCTAATCCAGGATTGAGTCGGTGTTTATTCTTAAACATCTCTACAAGGTCCTTCATGGACTGCTCTTCATTCGCTCTTTTATTTTTCATCTATATCTATATTATCAGGGTTATGTCTCTTGTAGGTGTAAATAAAATTTTGCTTGTTTTTTACCACAAATTGATCTTCATCTATACTCATTAATGTTTCCGTCCACGTATCGTATTCATTGGTGTAAATGAGCACTAGACTGTCTTCATAATTTTTGATTTTGAAGTACTCTCTGTTTTTTGAAGACTGATAATTTCCTAACAAGCTAGGTTGCATTTTTTTTCTAAACCCTGTGGAATCTTCAACTTGAAAATAATCAACCATTTGATTCATAGTGTATGATTTATCACCATAAGGTGTTTCAGCTTTTTCTATTTCCCAAAACCCATTGAGTTTTTCCACATCTTTGTAGTTTGGTTTGGAGTTACAGGATGCTAAAAATAAAAAGCCAACTAGTAAAAAATTAAATTTCATCTTCTAAATTTATCATTTTGTAATGTGTCGCATTTTTCTTTACAACTTCTTCCGTTCGGTCTGGATGAGTGTCACTTATACACATCTGTCCGAGCTCATCGTCGGTCACCATTTTTACGATTTGCGATACACGATCTTCATCAAGTTTATCAAATATATCATCCAATAGCAAAATGGGTTTAACGCCGTAATGAGATTTCAAAAAATCGTACTGAGCAAATTTTAAAGCAATCAGATAGGATTTTTGCTGACCTTGAGAACCGTATTTTTTAACTGAATGTGATTTTATTTTGAAAATCAGATCATCTTTATGTGTGCCGAAATTTGAAAACTGGCGCTGTAAATCTGTTTTTAAGCCAGATTTCAAGATGTCTTCAAAGGACTCCTCGTCATTAAACTGGCTTTTATAAGTTAAGCTTATATTTTCTCTGGAGTTGCTTATTTCCTGATATCTTTTCTGGAGAATAGGTTTAAATTCCTCAATGAACTCTTCACGTTTTTCATTAATCACTTTTCCAAGCTCAATGATCTGGTCATCATAAACTTCAAGACTGGTTTCATCATAAGTTCGATTTGCAGCAAAATACTTTAGAAGTGCATTGCGTTGAGAAAGTACTTTATTGTATTTCAAAAGTGTATTCAGATACAATTTATCTCCCTGGGAAATAACGCCATCCATAAATTTTCTTCGGGTATCACTCCCTTCAAGAATTAAGTCACGGTCTGTAGGGGAGATGATGACCAAAGGAATGGTTCCAATATGATCACTAATTTTTTCGTACTCCTTACCATTTCTCTTCATCAATTTACGTTGACCTTTTTTGAAGGAGGCAATTATTTTTTCAGATTTCTCACCATTTATAAAGTCCCCTTCCAGCATAAAGAACTCTTCACCGTGTGTTATGTTTTGACTAGTAATAGGATTGAAATAACTCTTCCCGAAAGCTAGGTGATAGATCGCATCTATGATATTGGTTTTGCCAATTCCATTTTTACCGACAAAACAATTTATTTTTGAATCGAATTCCAAAGACAGTTGCTCAAAATTCTTATAATTTATAAGTGACAGTTTTTTTAATATCATTTGGGTACTTCAATTTACTTCTCCTGTAAAACCTTGATTTTACTACTGAATTTAATAAAAGTTGAAATGTAAAAATATCAAATAAATAGTGTATTGTATATGGAATAAAATTATATTTTTGCCCACTAGAACAAAACACTATTATGGCATCATACAAGAAGAGAGGTAATAAACCAAACAATAAAGCTGAACGCGAAGAAAAGATTGAAAGCGAGTCAACAACGGCTGAAGTATTTAGTACGTTAGATGAAGGCGCTACTTCGACAGAGCAATTTCTTTCTAAATATCAAAAACCAATTTTTGGTGTTATAATAGCTATAGCCGTAGTGATTTTGGCCTTCTTAGGTTATCAGAAATTTATTCAGGAGCCTAATGAAGTGGAAGCTGCAAATGAGATGAATCAAGCTCAGCAGTTTTTTGATTCCGCAATAGAAGCCTCAGGTGCTCAACAAGATTCATTGTTTACAAGATCTTTGCAAGGTGGAAATGGTAAATTCGGTTTTGAAGACATCGCTTCTAACTATAATGGTACTAAAGCTGGACAATTAGCCAACTATTATGCAGGTATTTCACATTTAAATTTAGGAAACTATCAGGAAGCAATTGACTATCTAGATAAATTTAATGTTGATGACGAGATCTTAACGCCATTAGCCAAAGGCTCTATAGGGGATGCATTTTTGCAGCTCGATCAGCCAAAAGAGGCTTTAGATTATTTTGAAAATGCTGCTAAGCTTAAGAAAAATGAATTCACTACTCCTAAGTTTTTGCTTAAAGCTGCTATTACAGCGATTAGTCTAGGTGATGGCGAAACAGCTCAGAAACATTTGAATAGAATTAAAGATGAATTTCCAAATTCTGCAGAAGCTAAAGATGCGGATGTTTATCTTGGCCAGGCTGAAGTTCTTTAAGCATGGCTACATCAGAAAAAAATCTTTCAGTCTACGATAAGGAAAATCTTCCGAATGCCAAAGATATGAAAATTGGCTTTGTGGTATCGGAGTGGAATCCTGACATTACAGGAAATCTTTTTCAGGGAGCATTCGATGCATTAATTGACGTTGGAGCCATCAAAGAAAACATTGTAAGATGGAATGTTCCAGGTAGCTTCGAACTTCCTTATGGATGTAAAAAAATGCAGGAAAGCTTTGATATGTTAGATGCAATCGTAGCCATTGGAAATGTGATTCAAGGCGAAACCAAACATTTTGATTTTGTTTGCCAAGGATTAACACAAGGTATTATGGAATTGAATCTTAAAAGTGATATACCAGTTATATTTTGTGTGTTGACAGACAATACAAAAGAACAATCCATTGCTCGTTCAGGAGGAATTCACGGAAATAAAGGAGCTGAGGCTGCTATTGCTGCTGTTAAGATGGCACAACTTCGTAAAGATGCCAAATTCTATAAATCGAATTAATTTTTATCCAGGAAATTCACTTGCTTTAAAAAAGGTTTAAGTCACAAGAATTGATGGAAATTCTTTAATTTTGAATTCTCATCAAAAATTATGTTTAAACTTAAGTCGCTTAAATTAAGAAAGAATTCCAGGTATAATTATACGCCTCGCTATTATAAAGGGAAAGATACTGGAAATCCTTATAGTTTTGATTCCAAATTTGCCAAGTATAAAGATGCAAAAAACAGTATAGATTTTGGTTCCCATTGGGCAGAGGCACGAGAAAATTCAAGAAACAGAAATAACCGAGGGGTCAATAAAACTATAATTGTAATCATATCAATTTTAAGCCTTATCTTTTTATGGATCATTGATTTTGATCTATCTATATTTTCTTCAAAATAGTCAATGCACAGTATCATTCACTTACTACCCGATCATGTTGCCAACCAAATCGCTGCTGGTGAAGTAGTCCAGAGACCTGCTTCAGTTGTGAAAGAGCTTTTAGAGAATGCAGTTGATGCTAAAGCTTCGTCTGTCACCTTAATTGTAAAGGAAGGAGGTAAAACCTTGATACAAGTGATTGATAACGGTACTGGTATGGGCGATACAGATGCTAGATTATCTTTTGAGCGTCATGCAACTTCCAAAATTAATTCTGCTGAAGACCTTTTTAGATTACACACCAAAGGATTTAGAGGAGAGGCTTTGGCTTCTATAGCTGCTGTCTCTCATGTGGAGATGAAGACCAAAACTGAAAATGAAGATTTAGGTTCCCATCTTATTATTGAAGGTAGCACTGTTGTGAAACAAGAACCTTGTGTTACTCCTGTAGGAACCTCATTATCTGTCAAAAATTTATTTTTCAATATACCTGCCAGACGCAACTTTCTTAAGTCAACAACGGTAGAGCAAAAGCATGTAATTGATGAATTCCAGAGAGTGGCACTAGTTCATCCGTCTATTGCTTTTAAACTTATTCATAATGGGAGTGAGCTTTTTAATCTTCCTGTAGCAAATCATAGACAGCGTATTGTTGGCGTCATGGGAGCAAAAACCAATGAGAAATTAGTTCCTGTTAAGGAAGAAACCGATTTGATAAAATTGACAGGCTTTGTAGGAAAACCAGAATTTGCTAAAAAATCCCGTGGAGAACAGTTTTTCTTTGTCAATGATAGATTTATAAAACACCCATACCTGCACCATGCAGTTTCAAGTGCATTTGAAGGTTTATTAAAAGACAAAGCTTACCCTTCTTATTTTTTATATCTACAAGTGGATCCTAAGTCAATAGACATCAACATTCATCCCACCAAAACAGAGGTAAAGTTTGACAATGAACATGCTATATATTCCATTTTACGAAGTAGTGTTAAACATAGTTTAGGTCAGTTTAATGTATCTCCAGTTCTAGATTTCAATAAGGATTCCAGTATGGATACAGATTATGTTCAGCATAAGACTGGTGCCAAAATACCTTCAATAGACGTTGATAGAAATTTCAACCCCTTCGAATCTGAAAAAAAAATCAGTAATTCAAAAATGGGTTCAAGTTCATATAAATCAAAATCTACCCAAAATTGGGAATCATTATATACAGAAACGAACGATAGTAGCGAGGATTTAATGAATATTGAAGTTGAAAGTGAACAGGTTAAGCCATCACTCTTTCAAGGACAAACACAAGTTTATCAGTCCTCCGGGACTTTTCAACTTCAAAAAAAATACATTATTACTTCTACAAAATCTGAAATGCTCATCATAGACCAGCATCGGGCACATTTCAGAATACTATATGAAGAATTACTGAAAAATATAACTGCCCAACCCGCTTTAAGTCAACAACTTTTGTTTCCACTGAAACTGCAGCTGGATGTCAATGAAATGCGAGTTTTTAAAATCTTAAAGGAATCTTTGATCAATGCTGGATTTTCAATTTCAGAATTTGGAAAAGATTTTGTCAGAATTAATGGGATCCCCAACAGGTTGCCAGAAAGTGAAACTTCAATTTTGCTGGACCAACTTTTATCCGATTTTGAAAATAATATCCCTGATTCTGGCTTTGACCAAACGGATAGACTTGCAAAATCTTTAGCTCAAAGCATGGCTATAAAGAATGGAACTGTTTTGCAAAAGGAAGAGCAAACAGAACTTGTAAATCTGTTATTTTCTTGCAAAGAGCCAATGTTAACTCCGCTAAATCGCTTAGTTTTCGTGAAACAATCTGCATCAGACTTCGACAAAAAATTTATGTAAATGGGAAGAATCACCGAAACGGTAAAAGTCTTATTAATTGCTAACATTATCTTCTTCTTTGGCGCAGGATATCTTGGAGATTATGCCTATAAAATCTTTGCGCTTTGGTTTCCTGAAAATCCAAATTTTGGGATTTGGCAAATCATAACTCATATGTTCATGCATGGGAGTTTTTCTCATATCTTGTTCAATATGTTTGCTTTGTATATGTTTGGAAGTTTATTGGAACAATATCTTGGGCAGAATAAATTTTTATTTATCTACTTGTCTGCTGGTTTAGGTGCTGCTGGATTACAAATTTTATTCAGTTACATAGGTTATAATAATGCCTATCAGACTTACATTGATGCTGGAGTGAGTCCTCAGGAAATTTCAGACATGTTTGAGAGTGTTCGCAAAACAGGAGAATATAGAGTTTATTCTTCAATTCCCAAAGATGTGAGTAATCAGCTTTTTAGCAACTACCTTACACCTATGGTAGGCGCTTCTGGGGCTATTTTCGGAATTCTGGCTGCCTTTGCAGTTGTTTATCCAAACCTTCCTCTTTTCATTATCTTTATTCCTATTCCTATAAAAGCTAAATATTTAATTGGTGGTTACTTTTTAATGAATCTTTTTTCTGCTGTAACTGGCGTAACTTTGCTTGGACCTTCCAATACAGCATACTGGGCTCATATTGGTGGAGCTGTTATAGGATTTATTACCATGTATTATTGGAAAAAAAACTCATTTGAAGAAAATAGATGGAACTGATATGGACTGGAAACAAAAATTAACTTACAAATACAATACAGCAGATACCCTTGAAAAACTGATTGGTGTAAATGTCGCTTTGTTTTTAGTCATATTTGTAATTCAAACTATAGGGTTTTTATTTCAAATTCCAACTGGCTTTTTTGTGGAATGGCTTGTTTTTCCAAAGAGTCTTATTGAATATGCATACAAGCCATGGACAATTATAACCTACGCATTTATGCATTCTGGGATCTTTCATATTTTATCCAATATGTTGATTCTATACTTTTCGGGTAAGTTTTTCCTGACTTATTTCTCTGGAAAACGAATGCTGAATTTATATTTTCTAGGTGCTATTTTTGGCGCACTCATATATACATTGAGCTATAACCTTTTACCTGCTTTTAGTAGTACAGGCAGATCCTATTTAATCGGTGCTTCAGCTTCGGTCATGGCTATATTGGTAGCTACAGCAACTCAAGCTCCAAACCTTCAGGTAAGATTATTTTTCTTAGGAAATATTAAACTTTGGTGGATTGCATCTTTCTTAGTTGTTTTGGATGTGATTCAGATCCCATTGTCGAACCCTGGAGGACACCTGGCTCACCTCGGGGGTTCCGCTATTGGATATTTCTACATTACTCAACTTAATAAAGGAAATGACATTGGTTCATGGTTACAAACATTTACAGATTGGTTTGCTGATTTTTTTCAACCAAAATCCAGGAAAAGCAATATGAAAACCGTTCATAAAAATACCAGTAAGAAACAAAGTTCACCTACTAGCAGAACGGATAAGCAGAAAAAGATAGATCAGATTTTAGATAAAATCAGTAAAAGCGGTTATGATAGTCTTTCCAAGGAAGAGAAGGATTTTCTTTTTAAAGCAGGAAAAGACATGTAATTGTCATGAAAACTAAGCTCAATTTTTTCCAAAAGATAATTTTTACATTCAATATTTTTTTTGGAGCTTGTTTACTTGTTGCCTATATTCTGCCTTACGTTCCCCCAAAATTTTCTGCTTTTCTTTCTATTCTGAATTTGGGACTGCCTGTTTTCATGCTCATCAACCTAGTATTTGCTGTTTACTGGATTTTAAGACTTAAACTTCATTTTTTGTTGTCAACATTACTTGTGCTTTCTGGTTTTTCTTATGTAAGTAAAATCTTTGTATTTAATAATAATTCAGATTCAGATATTGAAAATACATTCAATGTGATGAGTTATAATGTACGTTTATTCAATGAATATAATTGGATAGATGAAGAACGAGTAGCTGAGAAGATTTCAAAATTTGTTTCTACTGAATCTCCAGATATTGTATCCTTTCAAGATTATTTAAAGGTAGACGAATTCGAACTAAAGGAATATCCGTATTCATTTGAAAAATTCAAAACTAAATCCTCAAAGATTGGGATTGCAATCTTTAGTAAACATAGAATCATAAATAAAGGAACTATTGATTTTCCAAATACGCATAATAATGCCATATATGCAGATGTAATAGTACAAAAAGATACCTTTAGAGTTTATGCAGTTCATCTGGAATCACTAAAAATCATTCCTGATGTAAATGTCCTTCAAAAGGAAAATCATCAACAACTCATCAGCAGAGTTGGAAAATCTTTTGTTAAACAGCAAGAACAGGCTAAAATGCTCACCGACAACTTTGAGTCCACAAGTTTTCCTAAAATAGTTTGCATGGATATGAATAACACTCCATTTTCTTTTGTCGCCAACAAGCTTTTGGATCATAACCTTAAAGATGCATTTGTTGAATCCGGACAGGGCTTAGGAAAGACTTTTGATTTCGATTTCCTACCACTTAGGATAGATGCTATTTTTTACGAGAAAAATCTTGAAAATGTCAACTTTAAGAATTACGATTTAAAACTTTCAGACCATTATCCTATAATGGCAGGTTTCAAGCTTTAAAACAAAAGCTTTTGTGACTCCAGATAATTGGAAGTAGCAGGACCTTTATTGAATAAAAGATCAAGAATACTAAGATTTGGAATAAAGCCGTATTTAGATTGAAACACCTGAATGTATTCTTCAAATTCCGCTTTTTGTTTCCTTTTAGATTGAGTTAAATTTCTCTGGTCATTATAAACCTCGGTTGATAATTCAAACTTTTCAGTGAATTTAAAATCGATGTCCATTCCTAGACATTCGAAAACAACTTCCATACACTTCAGGTTGAAATCCATCAGAAAGGTGGCCTTATTTTCAAAAAGATGAACAAATTCATCTTCGTAAAATTCAAAATAAGGTGATGTTCTATAAGCGGCTTCTAAAGATTTCCAATGCAAACGCTGCCATTTGAAGGCATTTTCTATACGTATCTCTTTATACTTTTGGTGTTTATCGGTTTTCTTTTCTCTATGCTTAATGGGAACATTGAGTAAAAGTTTACCATTAGCACCATAGATGTACTGTCGTGTGCGGTAAGTTTGCTTTTGGTAATTGTCTTGCTTCTCGAATACAAAGTCATCTGCCTGTGCAATAAAAGCATACAGATCAACAGGTCCAAAATAGCTGGGATTTACAAGAAGGGGTTTCACTGTCTATTTTTTCTTTTTGATGAAATAATTATAACCAATGATAAGAACTACTCCTATCAAAAAATAGACAAGATAGGAGGTAGGTTTACCTTCACCACCAACGGTGGTAAATAACCTTTCCCATCTTACTTTCTCTATAAGACCACTAGCATTTCCGTCCAAACTCATCCAGATAAACACTGGTTTTCCAACAACATGATTCTGTGGTACATAACCCCAGTAGCGGCTATCTTCACTATTATGACGGTTATCTCCCATCATCCAATAGTAATCTTGTTTAAAGGTATATTCATTGACAGCTTCTCCATTAAGATAGACTTGAGAGCCTTTTACTTCGAGCTTGTTATTAAATCCCATTTCAGAGCCTTCATAGACTTCGATAATTCTGCGGTATAGAGAAAACGATTTTAGGTCAAGCTGAACAGTTTGCCCAGCTTTGGGGATATAAATGGGACCAAAGTTGTCTCTATTCCAGTTGACTTTTCCATTATTAGGAAAGATGCCAGGATCAGCTTCACCTTCTGGTGAAATAATTCGCTGAACTGATTTTACATTGGGATGATTTTCAAATTTAGCAAGGTTTTCTTCAGTAATAGCATTGACTTGATATAAGTTTCGCTCTCTGTTTACCCATTGTAATCCATCTGTAATCCCGTATATTTCAACTAAACTTCGCATGTTGAAACCTTGTCCTTTCCCCTGAACTAAATAAGAATATTGAGGTTTAGCTCTATCTGGAAGCTGAAGAGGAGAGTTGTTGACATAAATCTTACCATCAATAATTTCTAATGAATCTCCTGCAACCCCAACGGCTCGTTTGACGTAGTTTGACTTCTTATCGACAGGCTTGTCGTAATGTTTGCCAGAACGGTCTCTGAACATCCTAACAGTATCTACAGGCCAGTTGAAAACAACAATATCGTTACGCTGAACCTTTTGAAATCCAGGGAATCTTAAATATGGTAGTTGAGGGGTGTTGGTGTAGGATTTTACTCCTGCCAATGGAATAGTATCATGAACCATTGGAAACGAAATTGCTGTTTGTGGTAATCTCGCACCATAATGAAATTTACTGACGAAAAGAAAATCACCAACCAGCAATGTCTTTTCCAGAGATGAAGTTGGTATCGTGAAGGGCTGCATAATATAGGTGTGCACAATAGTAGCCGCAACAACCGCAAATAAAATTGAACTCACAAAATCTCCAGATTTCGATTTAGCTTTTAAGCTTCTTTCTTCAATGTATTCATGTGTAGTGAAATAGTTGATGTAATATGTGTAAAGCCCAAGTGTAATAAGCTGTAAAATGGTGTCCTTTGTATCGTTTTTGCCAAAACTTCTGGCAGTTTCCACCCAAATCACCGGGAACATGATCAAATTGACGATAGGAATAAAAACCAGAAAAACCCACCACCAGGGTCTGTTGATAATTTTAAATAGAATAATGGCGTTGTAAACCGGAATGGCTGCTTCCCACCACTTTCTTCCTGCACTTTGATATAATTTCCAGGTTCCAAAAAAATGAATAACCTGAATCAGTAATATAAAAAGTAGTATATCTGTAAATGACATGAAAAGTGTTTTAAGAAGGTGAATTGAGTTGAAGGACATCTTTCATAGAATAAACACCTTCTTTTTGTTTTAGAATCCATTCTGCGGCAACAACAGCACCATGAGCGAATCCTTTTCTGGATTTAGCGTTATGTGAAATAGAAATAGTATCGATATCAGAATCATAAGTAACATCATGAAAGCCGAAAATACCAGCTTCTCGTTCAGCTTCAATGTTAATAGAAGCTTTATCATCTTTTGGAGGATGATTCCAGGATTTATAATTGGTTTCTTCGATGATTTGGTCTGCTAAGCTTATTGCAGTTCCACTTGGTGCATCCTTCTTTTCCAAATGATGAACCTCTTTTAATTTTACACCATATTCTTCGAGTCCAGACATCATTTTTGCCAGGTAGGAATTCAATTTAAAAAAAATGTTAACGCCAACACTGAAATTGGAAGCATAAAGAAATCTTCCGGACTCAGAATTACACTTATCTACAGCATCCTCGTAATTATCTAACCAGCCTGTTGTTCCCGAAACGATGGCAACACCATTTTCAAGGCAAGTACTAATATTTTTGAAAGCTGCCTCAGGAACGCTGAAGTCTATGGCAACATCAGCTTTTTTTAATTGATCTAGGTCTAGTTGTTCTGACGAAATGTATACGATGTCATGACCTCTGGAATGGGCAATTTCTTCAACAGTTTTACCCATTTTACCGTATCCTAGTATTGCAAGCCTCATTTAATTAAATTTAAAATTCAAAGTTAAACCATAATCGATGTTTCCACTTAAATAATTAGGCTCAAAATTTGGTTTGAGTGAAAGATCTTTTGAAACATCAAATTGACGGAGGTGAGCGTCAACATTAGCATCTACGATATTGAATAAATAAAAAGCTACTGTCGCTAAAATCGCAAATTCTTTATTTTGCCTAAATTGTTTTTGAGCATTAATAAGCCCTTCATTTTCCAAAATATTCTGGAACTCATCATCTGTAAAACCTGCCAGTCTTCGTTTATAAGCATCCCGATAGCGATTATATTCAGTGTCATTTTGTATCACTAAATACAAACTGGTTCCAATTCCAGCGTAAACCAGCGGAATTTTCCAATAACTACCATTGTAAGCCTGTCCCAATCCTGGTAAAATTGCGGAATAAAAAGCGGATCTAGCAGGAGCTAAAGGGTCGTAAAGATCAAGTTTGAAAGCGTCCTCGGTGGAAGTCATAACGCTTTTTATTTCAAGACTGTCTTGAACTTGCCCAAAAGTAAATAGACATCCGCCTAGTATAAATACAAGAGAGTAGAGGAAATTACGAGTCACCTTGTATTAATTTTTTAATTCTTTGGAAATCTTCATCAGAAGAGAAAGGAACGATGAGTTTTCCATTTCCTTTTTTGTTGATTTTTAATTCTACTTTAGCACCAAAATAAGACGAAATCTGCTTCAAAGCTTTTTGCTTTTTTTCATCAACCTTAGGTTCTTTTTTGTCTTTTGGTTTTGCAGAATCATCTTGAATTCTTCTTACTAAAGCTTCTGTTTCCCTTACTGATAATTTATCTTTTAAAATTTGTTCGTAAACCTGAAGTTGAATGTCAGTACTGTCAACATTGATGAGAGCTCGACCATGTCCCATGCTCAAAAAACCGTCTCTCATTCCAGTTTGGACAATAGGGTCTAACTTGAGAAGTCTTAGATAATTGGCGATAGTCGACCTATTTTTGCCAATTCTTTCGCTCATTTCTTCCTGAGTTAAATCAATTTCATCAATAAGTCGTTGATAGGATAGAGCAACTTCAATAGGATCAAGATCTTGGCGCTGAATATTTTCTACAAGAGCCATTTCCAAAGACTCCTGGTCATTGGCGATTCTTATATAAGAAGGAATGGTTTCCAGACCAAGCATTTTTGAAGCTCGATATCTACGCTCCCCAGAAACCAATTGGTATTTATTGAAGTCTAATTTTCTAACCGTAATGGGTTGAATAACACCAAGTTCTCTAATGGATGATGCTAATTCTTTGAGTGCATCTTCACTAAAACTCGTTCTCGGCTGAAAAGGATTGACTTCAATAGCTTCAAGACTCAACTCGACAATATTACCTACAACTTTATCTGCATTTTTATCTTCAGCAGATTTGATATCGTTTTCAGGATCATTCAGCAATGCTGAAAGACCTCTTCCTAAAGCTTTTTTCTTTGTCGTTTTGGCCATGGATTTATTTTGACTTTTTGATGATTTCTTCAGCTAAACTTAAGTAATTGTTAGCCCCTTTACTTGCAGCGTCATATTTAATAATGCTTTCGCCATAACTTGGAGCCTCGCTTAAACGAACGTTTCGCTGTATAATTGTTTCGAAGACCATGTCATTGAAGTGTTTTTTGACCTCTTCAACCACCTGGTTGGATAAACGTAATCTTGAATCGTACATCGTCAACAACAAGCCTTCAATGCTTAATTGCTGATTATGAATTTTTTGTACACTTTTAATGGTATTTAATAATTTTCCTAATCCCTCCAAAGCAAAGTATTCACATTGAATAGGGATCAAAACAGAATCTGAAGCAGTAAGCGCATTTAAAGTTAGTAGACCTAAAGAGGGAGCACAATCTATAAGAATGTAATCAAATTTGGACTTAATTGGCATCAATGCTTCTTTGAGCATATACTCTCGTCGCTCCATATCTACCAATTCCAGCTCAATAGCAACCAGATCTATGTGAGAAGGGATCAATTCTAGGTTTGGAGAATCTGTTTCCATGATGGCTTCCTCAGCATTTTTGGTATGTTCCAAAAGTTGATAGGTACCGATTTCTACTGTTTCTATATCTATTCCTAATCCAGAAGTCGCATTAGCTTGTGGATCTGCATCGATGAGTAGCACTTTTTTTTCTAATACACCCAATGCTGCTGCAAGGTTGACAGCTGTTGTTGTTTTACCAACACCTCCTTTTTGGTTAGCTATTGAAATTATTTTACCCATTAAAAGTTATGAATTATGAGTTGTAAAATTACAAATATTTATGGCATACGATTATACCTTTGTCTGTTTGTGAAAATTAAAAAAAATTATTTTAACTCTTTTTCTGAGCCCGAATCATCTGCTCCAGCTGATCCCACATTTCAGGCGTGACTTGCTCAAGAAGATTAAACTGACCAGCACCTTTGAGCCACTCTCCGCCATCAATTGTAATGACTTCTCCATTAAGGTAGTGAGCAAAATCTGAAACTAAATAAGCCGCCAGGTTGGCTAACTCCTGATGATCGCCAACTCTTTTGAGCGGAACCTTTTTGGCCAGATCAAACTTCTCTTTGAGTTCCCCAGGTAGAAGTCTATCCCATGCACCTTTAGTCGGAAAAGGACCTGGAGCAATGGCATTGAAGCGAATGCCGTATTTCGCCCATTCTACAGCTAGTGATCTGGTCATGGCTAGAACTCCAGCTTTTGCTGTGGCACTAGGTACCACAAATGCAGAACCAGTCCAGGCATATGTGGTTACAATATTGAGGACTGTTTTGTTGGTTTGTTTTTTATCAATCCAATGCTTACCCAAGGCTAAAGTGCAATTCTTTGACCCTTTTAAGACAATGTCTATGATAGTATCAAAAGCATTGGCAGATAATCTTTCGGTTGGAGAAATGAAGTTTCCAGCAGCATTATTCAAAAGAATATCAACCTCTCCAAAAGCTTCATGAGCCTCATCAATCATCTGCTCAACCTGCTCATAATGTCTTACATCGCATTGCACAGGAAGGCATTTTCCACCGGTTTCCTCTTCCAAAGCCGTTGCCGTTACTTTGAGTTTATCCAGATTTCTACTTGTGATAACTACGTTTGCTCCTAGTTCCAGGAAGTATTGAGTCATAGATTTGCCTAAGCCACTTCCTCCACCAGTAACGATTATTGTCTTGCCCTTTAAGGCATCATCACGTAACATTTTTCTTTTAAAATCCATCAGATATTTTTTTTCAATTTACAAATTAATGTTTCAAAGTCAAGTTTTCTTAATCTATTCTTCAATATATGATGAATAGAATCAAGAATAAGGAAATGGAAAGGGCAAAAGTACTTAAGGCTACTTTCTTTAGTTCTGGGTCAAGCACCTGGGGATCTTGATATTTTATAATTTTTTTCAAATGAACCACCAAAGGAATGAAAGCTAAAAGAGGAACTAAAATCCAGATAGGTTCGCTGTCGAAGGACATTACCAAAAAGATCGACAAACTAAAGAAGGAAATCGCTATGAGGCTAAAATGATAAATCTTTGCAAATCGTTTTCCATAGATTACTACAAGCGTTTTTTTACTAGCATTTCTATCACTGTTTTCATCCCTCATGTTATTCAGGTTCAAAACAGCACTGCTTAAAAAACCAATACTTATTGCTGGTAAAAGAAGCCATAAATTAATTTCCTTGGTCATCAAAAAATTAACTCCCAAAACACTGACTAAGCCGAAGAATATAAACACAAACAAATCGCCAAGTCCTCTATAACCGTAAGCTGAATCGCCAACGGTATATTTAATAGCGGCGATGATGGCAGAAGTTCCAAGACCAATAAAAAGGAGGCTCAACAAAAAATTGTCTTTCCCAAAACTCAAATAAATAAGAGCCAACGCAAATAAAGCTGTTAGGATAGAGGTTACAATAATACCCTTCTTCATTTCTCGGTCTGTAATGACTCCACTTTGCAAAGCTCGCATTGGGCCGATGCGTTCTTCATTATCAGTACCTTTTACACCATCACCATAATCATTGGCAAAATTGGAAAGAATTTGAAGACCAAGAGTGGTTGCCATAGCTAGCCAAAATATAACGGAATTAAATTCTCCTGAAGGAAAAGCTAAGGCTGAACCCACAAGGATTCCAGACAATGAAAGAGGAAGTGTTCGTAAACGAGCTGCAGAAATCCAGGCGGCGGTTTTGGTCATAACTTATATCCCCGTGTAATTTGAAGGTGTGATCGCTTTGAGTTCTGCTCTCACGCTATCAGAAACTTCAAGTGAATCGATAAAGGTTGAAATACTTTTTTCGTCAATTTTAGAATTGGTTCGCGTCAACCCTTTTAAGGCTTCATAAGGGTTTTTAAAATTCTCTCGTCTCAAAATGGTCTGAATAGCTTCAGCTACTACAGCCCAATTTTCACTGAGATCTTTTTGAAGTTTATCAGAATTCAGGACCAACTTATCAAGACCTTTGGCTGTAGATTGTAAGGCAATGAGCATGTGACCAAGAGGAACGCCAATATTTCTTAATACTGTGCTATCAGTTAAGTCTCTTTGTAGTCTGCTTATTGGAAGTTTTGCAGAAAGGTGTTCTAAAAGAGCATTGGCGATGCCAAGGTTTCCCTCAGAATTTTCAAAATCAATCGGATTGACTTTATGCGGCATTGCTGATGATCCCACTTCACCTTCTTTGATTTTTTGTTTAAAATAATCCATGGAAACGTAACTCCAGATGTCTTTATCAAAATCAAGTAAAATTGTATTAATACGTTTCATGGCATCAAAACTCGAAGCCATATTATCGTAATGTTCAATTTGAGTAGTAGGGAAGGAGTGCTTTAATTTTAAACGTGTTTCTACAAATTCTTTTCCAAAATTTCTCCAGTCAATTTCAGGATAGGCGACTTTGTGAGCGTTGAAATTTCCTGTGGCGCCACCAAATTTAGCAGATGAGGGAACTGCTATGAGTTGGTTGAGTTGTTCTTTGAGTCTAACGACAAAAACCTCAAATTCTTTTCCTAATCGAGTTGGAGAAGCGGGTTGACCGTGAGTTCTAGCTAGCATAGGAACTTCAGCCCAGTCTTTGGCTTTACTCTCTATCATAGCGATCACTTTTTCAAGTTCAGGAATATAAACTTCATGAATAGCTTCAAGTAAACTTAGTGGAACGGCAGTATTATTGATGTCTTGAGATGTCAAACCAAAGTGGATAAACTCCTTTGAAGTTTTTAAATTCAAAAGATCCATTCGTTCTTTGATAAAATACTCAACGGCTTTCACATCGTGATTGGTCACTTTCTCGATTGATTTGATGTGTTCTGCATCTTCAATAGTTAAATCCAGATAGATAGATCGTAGACTTGGATATAAAGATTTATCAACGGTTTTTAGTTGTGGAACTGGAAGTTCGCACAAGGCGATAAAATATTCAATTTCTACTCTTACTCTGTATTTTATCAAAGCATGTTCGCTAAAGTAGCTGCTTAGAGATTTTGTTTTGGAAGAATATCGTCCGTCAATAGGGGAAATTGCGTCAAGCGGATTCATGAATTGAAATTTAAATTCGCTAGCAAATATAAGCTTTCATCAACATTTTAAGGTATAATGCATTTACTTTTAATCCTCAAATCTTTTCCTAAAACGGCTCTTCCCTTAAATGCTAACGAGTTTATTTATTGTCATCTTCAATTCAAAAGTTTTTCTACTACTTTTTGAACGCCTGTTGTAGCTTTTTCAGCAGTTATATGAATTCTGTTTGATTCTGAAATGGATGGGTTCGGATCTATAAAATAAATGGGCGTACGATCGGGCGCAAAATCTATAAGTCCAGCCGCAGGATAAACCTGCATGGAGGTTCCAATAATAATGATGATATCGGTATTACTAATGATGTCTATAGCTTTCTCCATCATGGGAACAGCTTCACCAAACCATACCACGTGCGGTCTGAGTTGATGTTGTTTTTCATTAACATCACCCAAAAGTATATCTTCTGTCCAATCGTAGATTAAGGAATCGTCTTTTACACTTCTCGCTTTCATGAGTTCACCATGAAGATGCGTGACGTTGGAGCTACCAGCTCTTTCGTGAAGATCATCGACATTTTGTGTGATAATATCTACGGCAAATTGTTTTTCAAGATCGACCAAAAGTTGGTGTGCCTGATTGGGGAGGACAGATTTTAACTGTCTTCTTCTTTGGTTATAAAAGTCTAAAACTAATTTCGGATTTTGCTCAAATCCTTGTGGGGTAGCAACTTGCATCACATCGTGTCCTTCCCAAAGGCCATCATGATCTCTGAAGGTTTTCACGCCACTTTCTGCGCTTATTCCTGCTCCAGTAAGTACGCTGATGTGTTTCAAAAACTTATCTGTTTATGGCTCTGTATTCTTCGTAACAGCTGCTTATAGCATCGAGAACTTGCAAATCGTTTGCAGTTGTGATAAAGTCTCTGGAATAATTACATCTATCCAAAACCTGATCAATATCGTCTTTACTTATTTGAAGTACTGCTGAAAGTGTTTCTCGGTCAAATTTATCCTGAAGAATGTCCTTAATGCTTTCGTTCATTTTCATTTTTCGTAAACGACGCATTTGCTGATCTTTTTTGCTAAAGGTTTTGTAAAGCAAATCAGCTGGATTTGAAATGGATTGCAAGACTTTTGAAATGGCACTTTTTTGATAGTTACCACCTTCGTAGGCATAGTCTAATCCAGATATGCTATATCTGTAATTATCGTAAATTGGAATGTTTTGGGCATCTATCTCAAGATAACCTGTGAGGTGGATTTCATTTAATTTTACTTCCTGCAAGGCAATTGCAGATTCTGTCATTTTTATTTTGACGTCACCAAACTTTACCCAGTCCTCAGTAATTTTAACTTGTATAGATCTAAAACCTAAGTAAGAAAGATATAAAGTGTCACTTATTCTTGCTTTGAGCTTGAACTCTCCATCTTTGTTTGTTGTAGAACCTTTAACTGTATTGATGTTTACAATATTGACATTTTCCAAAGGTTTATCATTAGCTGCATTCATGACAACTCCTGTAATAACCTCTAAATCTTCATCTTGACTCCAGCTAGTAAATGAAATCAGGGAAATGCAAAAAATTAAAAATAAATGTTTGTAAACCATATTTTAAAAATAGTCATTTCGATACAATAAGCTTGTATCGAAATGGCTTTTTACAACTTAATTTAGCTTTTCTTTCTTCTTCTTTCGAAAGAACTTTTTACACTAGAACCACCTGATTTTTTTCCTTTAAAATCTGAAGAACTACTTTTGTCAAAGCGTTTTCTTGGTTTGCGGTCTCCACGATCACGGCCTCCACCGCCACCTTTTCTTCCACCACCACCACTTTTCTGGTCTTTGGTGATTTCAACATTTACGTGTCTTCCTTTAAGTTTAAATGTATCAAATGTACTTTCTACTTTTTCAACATCATCTGTAGGAACGTTGAAGAAAGAGAATGTATTTTTCACATCCACTTTTGCAACACCATCACGATCAAGATTCAACTGTTCTTTTAAGAAGTCTTTTAAAGACATCCAGTTAAATCCATCCTTTTCACCAATATTGATAAAGAAACGTGTTTCGTCTCCATAATCTTTTCCAGAAGAATAAGAATCTTCTGCGGAATGTTGAGTTATTTTTGGAGCGTTTTTATAGTAATTATGGAATCTTGTAAATTCTACAGAAAAGAACTTCTTGATGATTTCTTCTTTGCTTAAATCTTCAAACTGAGCTTCCAGATCTGGGATAAAAGAATCTATCTCAGGATTAATGGTTGTACTTTTGATTTCATCAGCTAAGTGAAACAACTGGCGCTTACAAATTTCATCTCCAGAAGGTAATTCCTCTTGAGTAAATTTTTGACCAATAATTTTTTCAACCTGGCGAATCTTTCTAACCTCACTTTTGGTAACGATTACCAAAGATTTACCTTCTTTACCAGCACGACCAGTTCTTCCACTTCGGTGAGTGTAAGTTTCGATCTCATCTGGCAATTGATAATTGATCACGTGTGTGATATCGTCAACATCAATTCCACGGGCAGCTACATCAGTTGCTACAAGCATTTGAATTTGTTTCTTTCTGAAACTATTCATTACCATATCTCTTTGAGCCTGGCTCAAGTCACCATGAAGTGCAGAAGCACTGTAGCCGTCTTCAATTAACTTCTCAGCTACTTTTTGAGTATCTCGTTTGGTTCTACAAAAGATTACTGCATAAATATCTGGATTGGCATCAACCACACGCTTAACTGCGCTGTAACGATCACGGCCGCTTACAATAAAGTATTCGTGGCTTACAGATTTGGTCGAAATGTTTTTCTGACCAACAGTAATTTCTTTAGGTGATTTCATGAATTTTTTAGCGATCATCGATACCTCTTTTGGCATCGTAGCACTAAATAACCATGTGTTCTTTTGATCTGAAGAATGAGATAAAATCTCTTTTATATCTTCAAAGAATCCCATATTCAACATCTCATCTGCTTCGTCAAGAATACAAATACTGATGTTGGAAATATCGATAATATTTCTCTGGATCATATCTTTCATACGTCCAGGAGTGGCGACGATAATTTGTGCGCCTCTTTTTATTTGCCTCGCCTGGTCAGTAATACTAGCTCCACCGTAAACTGCAACTGTGTTGAGATTTTGATAGTATTTTGCATACTGTTTTAGCTCGTTGGTAATTTGCATACACAACTCACGCGTTGGAGAAAGAATTAAACCTTGAGTTTTTTTGGAATTAAGGTCGATGTTCTGAATAAGTGGAAAACCAAATGCTGCAGTTTTTCCTGTACCTGTTTGGGCTAGCGCTACCATATCGGTAGGCTCTTCGAGTAAGATAGGAATTGTTTGTTCCTGTACTTCACTCGGGGACTCAAAACCTAAATCTTCGATTGCTTTCAAGATTTCAGGGCTTAAGCCTAATGATTCAAATGTAGTCATAAGTAATTTAAAAATAGGTGCAAAGGTACGTATTCCTAAACTTGTTCTATGATGTATTTGTTTTTATTTTAAGCTTTTAGAAATTCTATCAGTTTTTGAAATGCCAAACCGCGGTGACTGATCTTATTTTTTTCTGAAGCTGGCATTTCAGCAAAAGTTTGTGAATAGCCTTTTGGCTTAAAAATTGGATCATATCCAAAGCCTCCATTTCCAGATGGCTCAGTTGTGATTTCACCTTCACAAATACCTACAAATTCTTTCACGTCTTTGCCGCTTATGTATACAATCACTGTTTTAAACCTTGCAGATCTATTTTCTACACCTTCTAGATTTTCGAGTAGTTTTTTCTTGTTGGCTTCATCACTTTTTTCTTCACCAGCATATCTTGCAGATTTCACACCGGGTTTTCCACCTAAAGCATCAACTTCCAATCCCGTGTCGTCAGCAAAACAAGGTAAATCATAGAATTCTGAAATGGTTTCCGCCTTTATTTTTGCATTGGCTTCAATCGTTTCTCCGTATTCCACGATTTCTTTGTTATAGTCTAAATCATTTAGAGATAGAATTTGAATATGCTCTGGAAGAAGTGCTTGAATTTCATTGACTTTATTGGGGTTGTGAGTAGCGAAAATTAATTTCATAAGAGTCCTTTAGCTTTAATTTCTAAATATTTATTGATGGCATTGACAGATAAATCTTTTGGCTTGGTTAAAACGGTTTGTATTCCATTTTTTTCAAGTTCTTTCACCATCAATTGCTTGTTATAGATGAATTCCTGAGCAATGGTTTTTTCGTAGATTTCTGTCAGTTTGTTGGTTGACTTGTTGGCTAATTCATCCAATTCTGTGTTTTCAAAAAAGATGACAACCAAAAGATGAGATTTTGCCAAAGCCTGGAGATAAGGGAGTTGTCTCTTTAAACTCGTGATGTGTTCAAAGTTGGTGTACATCATCAACAAACTGCGCTGTGTGATTTTTCGCCTGCTATGCGCGTAAAGTCTGTTGAAATCTGATACTAAAAAGTTGCTGTTAATGCCGTACAAGGTTTCCAAAAGTGTATTCAAGTGTGTTTTTTTAGAATTGGCTGGCACAAAATTTTCAATGGTATCAGCGAATGTGAGCATTCCTACTTTGTCCTTTTTCTTTAAGGCAATATTACTAAAGGCTAATGCTGAGTTGATAGAATAATCCAGAAGAGACAAGCCTTCAAAAGGCATTTTCATTACTCGCCCAACGTCTATCAAATTGTAAATCGGCTGAGATTTTTCATCCTGATATTGATTTACCATCAGTTGATCATGCTTCGCAGTCGCTTTCCAATTGATGGTTCGTATATCATCGCCAATCACATAATTTTTGATTTGCTCAAACTCCATGGTATGTCCAATCTTCCTGATTTTCTTCATCCCATACTGGCTCATCTTTTGGTCTATGGATAAAAAATCTAACGCTCGCATTTGAATGAAAGACGGGTAAACTTTTACTAGAGCTTCATTTTCGAATCTATACCGCCGCTTGACCAATTTAGATTTAGTGCTGACATAGCAATTTAGGTAGCCAAACTTGTATTCACCTCGCTTTACTGGGGTAAGTGTGTACGTGAAGTCTTTTTTGGAAATGCCAGAAACTCTCATTGTTTTCAGAAAATCTCTTTTCTGAAATTGCTCTGGAATTTCATCTATGATTTCTAAATGAATAGAAAATGCATATTTATTTTTTAAATAAAGTTTGACCTCATTTTCATCGCTATTTGAAAATTTTTCTGGCAAAATCCTTTCTGCTGAAAACTTCTTTCCGGTAAATAGTCTGACGATTTCAATAACCAAGATCCCAATGAAAATAATCAGTAAACCAAAACTAGTAAGGTACAAACTTTGAAACCAGAATGAAAGTAAAAAAAGACCCGAAAGCCCAAACAGAATGGTGTAAACCAATCTTCCAAAATAAAGAGATGAGAAAAATTGACGCACTATCTAGGGATTTCTACAGATTTCTGAATGAGATCGATGACTTGCTCTGGCGTTGTGCCTTCCATTTCCTTTTCTGGCGAAAGGATAATTCTATGATTGAGTACAGGTTTCAAACTGGATTTCACATCTTCAGGAGTTACAAAATCCCTTCCTTGTATGGCGGCAAAAGCTTTTGCTACTTTCAAAATCGACAATGAAGCTCTTGGAGAACCACCTAGTAATAGGTGCCGATGCTTTCTGGTTTGTATCACAATTTCAGCGATGTAGTCAAAAATTTTGTCCTCGACTACGATGTCATGAATCTGATCTCTGAACTTTAGTAAGGTCTGCACATTCATCACCGTCTCAATTTGATCTAAAGCTAATCCAGACTTACGCTGGTGCTGAAGTTTCAATATTTCAACCTCTTCCTCTAAGTTGGGATAATCAATTTTTAATTTGAATAAAAATCTGTCGAGTTGAGCTTCTGGTAAAGCGTATGTTCCTTCCTGCTCGATTGGGTTTTGAGTAGCAATGACCATAAATGGAGGTGGCATTTTGTATTCTTTCCCGTCCATTGTGATTTGTTGTTCTTCCATCACTTCAAACAACGCCGCCTGGGTTTTGGCTGGAGCTCGATTGATTTCGTCAATCAAAACGATGTTGGAAAAAATAGGTCCTTTTTTGAATTCAAAATCAGATTGGTCTGCTTTTAAAATGGATGTACCCAGCACATCACTAGGCATTAAATCTGGAGTGAACTGAATCCTATTGAACTCTGTATCAATAGATTTCGCAAACAACTTTGAAGTAATAGTTTTAGCAATTCCAGGAACTCCTTCTATAAGCACATGGCCGTCAGTCAACAAACCAACAATAAGCAATTTTACAAAGTCATCCTGACCTACGATGACTTTTGCAAGTTCTTTGCTGATGGCTTCTACCGAAGATTTTAATTCTTCCAAAGGTATTCTGTTATTGAATTCTAATGAATTTTCGTCTTGCATAATCTAGCTGTTGAAAGTTGTAATTTTTTTATCTAAAATTTTTAATTCGTCTTCACTCACCACTTCAGACCTATTGATACGTTCAATATACTGAAATAATATCTTCAAATCCTCATAAGGTTTACCAGTTTTGGATGCCAAATCTTTAAAGAAGGTGTCACTAATGTCATTTGTCGATAAGTTATAATGCGACCTTATCTGTTCCAGAAAGGAAGTGATCTGCTTTTGAGCAATGGCTTTATGGTCTTTTTTGTCTAAATACATCCCTGCTATGGTTTGCGCAAATTCATAAGACCTGTTTTCGATTGGCTTAATTATCGGGATAGGCCGTTGTTTTCGCTTTCCTCCAAATATGACAAATAGAAGTGAGGTGATGATAATGAGATAATAAGCCGATTTTAGGTAAGGGTTGGATAACAAATAGTACAAGGGACTAGAAATCCCTTCTTTACCAGATTTGTAATAATTGTCCCAATATATTGGCTGATTGAGATTTAGGTATCCAAGTGTTCTTGCCGTGTAATCACTATTGTCATAATCTACCATAAAATAATTGGTGTAGACTTGTGGAGCTAGATGAAATAGAAACTTACCGCCTTCCCATTCAACTTCGACGTAATTGATATGATTGGAATTTTCTGTTTTTGCTTTTTTAGTCTTTACAATGCCCAGGCTTTTGGTTTTTGCTGAATCGATTTTAGAAAAATACAGATATTCAAAAGTTTTTCTTGAGGTTTTAAAGTCAGATAGTTGGAGAGACTTATCCTTAAGATTGAAACTTGGCTGATATTCAATTTCTGTGTTACTAACATGAAAGCTCACATCCAGATCAAGAGTATCCAAAAGTAGTTTAGGTATTCCTTCCGAAGCTATGAAAACAGTATTTCCAGATGCTGCCCACTTTAAAAGAGCTTCGTTTTCCTGTTTCGTCAAGTTGACATAATTATTCAGGAAGAAATAAGTACCTGTTTTTTGTAAACTGTCTTGAAAAACTTCAAAAGGAGACTGTTGAAAATGTTCAACTTCTGAAGCAATGTTGTTTAAACTCTTGTAGAAAACTTCTGTTGCCAGCGCTTTATTTTCTGTTTGCAAATAATTTGGAGTCCAATCTACCGGCTTTTCTGCTGTTGCATCCAAGACGATAACGAATATGATGAGTCCAACCAATCCCCAAAGCAAGCCTTTCATTTTTTTATCCATGAACTTTGGTTTTTTGGATGGTGGTGATCAAGTCTTCAAAACGATCTTTAGCCTTGTTGTATTCCGTTGAATTAAGTTCGAAATCTCCGTACCATACAAATTCATAGAATCTTGAGGCATAGGTGAAATCGGATTTAATATCTTCATCAGAAATTTCAGATTTGTAATCTGCATTAGTCTTCTGAAATTGATACTCGATGATATTGTTTTCTTTTAAACGTTTCAGAATATTCAGAAACAAATAACGGGATGCTAGTCTGAAATCGTCATCAGATTCTGCTTCTTTAATGAGCGTTGACAGGTCTTTTTTCTGTATTAAGCGCTCATCTTCAGAAAGATTGATTTCGCTTTTATCCTCTGGTGCATTTTTTCGATTCTGAGAGTAGTATTTGTTGAAAAGCCAGACGATAAGAACGAGCAGACCTAAAATGAGAAGAATTTTCAAAACTAAAGCCAGATAATTCCAGAAGTTTCCTTCAGATATTCCTGAGAATATCCAGTCGAGAAATTTATTCCATTGAAGATTAAGCCAGTTTTGGAATTTTTCCAAGGCAGACTCTTGTTCTGCAGTTTTAAAGTAATTATAGTCTTCATTAGATTTATAGGAATCGATGATAGATTCATCAAATTCTATAACCTCAGGACGCTTCTCTAAACTATCGCTATCGCTAGCTTGAAGCTGAGGAGTTGCCATCATAATGCCAGTTCCTATCCAATTCAGAATAAAAATGAAGACTAAACTATTTAAAAAATGATAAGATTTAACTTCCAATACGATCTATGTCTTCTAGTGTTCCTGTTTTGTTGTGATATTCATTTAAGTTGAAATAGATGAAAACCATGCTGATGAGAGTTACTATTCCTAAAATATATTGCGCTAAAGAGGCCAAGACATAAAAGGTCATGTATAACCAGTTGCTGGCCAGGTTACTGGTTGTTGGAGTTCCTGTCTCTTCTATGGAAGTGAAAGTTTCTAAAGCACTCATGATGACTAATGGGAGCTGGAACAAACTACTAATTAACCAAATTAATATGGTGATGACGAGTAGCGTGGCAAAAGTGATCCACCAGTTTTGTTTGATAAGTTTGAAACTTTCTGTAAATGCATCTGAAAATGATTTTTCCTGAAAGACGAGAATTGGAAAAATTACCGATAACGGAACAATTAAATAAATTCCTGGGATTACACATAACAAGAAGCCAATAAAAATGAGAATTCCGACTACAATAAGACTTAGTAAAGTATTACCGAAATAATGTCCTATAAATAGCCTGACGTCTTCATCTTTTATCTCACCGCCATTGTTGGCATAACTTTTCATGATACTATTGATGGTAGTAATGCTAAGTGCCGAATATGCGATAGAGGTTAAGCTCAATAAGAGAATAGCTAATCCAGTTTCTGAAACCATTTCCAACAGAAAATCCTGAGGATTGCCACTATTTATAAAATCGCCTGTTATATTTAAGGATTTGTATTGATAATAGGTACTCATGGCTACAACCAGAAGTAAAAGCCAGCCTACATGTTTTATGTAGAGTTTAAAAACAGATTTGTATTCTTGTCTGATAAATTTGAATGTATCTGATATTATAGTTCCAAGATCGCGTTCTTTCTTAAAGTTGATGTAATTGCTTTGCATGTTTGTTATGGATTAGTTGTGGTAAAATGACATAATAGTAGAGGATCAAAAATAATGATGAAGTAATTATTAAAATAGCAAGCCAGTCTGGCATTCCAGTAAGGCGAGTCACAAAGCCTTCCAAAAAACCGGCAAGGATAAAGAAAGGAACTGTACTAATCACAATCTTAAGTCCTGCCTTAACGCCTTGGCTAAAGGACTGAAGCCTAGTGTAAGTTTTTGGAAACAAAAGACTTTTCCCCATGACGAGCCCTGCACAGGCCGCGACAATAATTACTGATATTTCAATAGTTCCGTGAATCCAGATGGTTCTGGCTGATTCCCAGAGTAAGCCCTGTTCATAAAAAAAATATTGAAAGGATCCCAACATAATAGCGTTCTGCAGGACAATATAGATCGTTCCCAGTCCGGCTAGAATCCCAGCAACAAAGGCAAACAAAGCCACTTTGATGTTATTAAGAGTAATGCCAAGAAACATATCCGTTTGATTTGCTTTTTTATAAACAGCCATTGGGTCTCCTTTCTGGATATTTTCTATAGTGGCATTGACGTAGACATCACCTAAGATTAGTCTCACGAATCCATCATCTGCTGATGCTGAATAAGCTCCGATAGCACTAAAGCCTAGAAATAGAAGAAATGCTAAAAGTAATGTGAACCTATGTTTATAAAAAAACAAAGGAAACTCCTTCGCATAAAATTGATAAATTCTATTTTTTGATTCCTTTTTGGTTTTATAAATTTTTTGATGAATACCTACTGAAAGCTCGTTGAGATAGGCTAGAGTCTCACTATTGGAATAGAAAGTCTGAGCGTAATTGAGGTCCTCTGTAAGTTCAACATAGAGTTTGGAGAGTTCGCTTGGAGAAATGCTGATATTATTTTGCACAACCCTTTCAAATTTTAACCATTTGTCTTTATTTTGCTTGACAAAAGCCGCCTCTCGCATCTGTGATATAATTTATTCAAAGAAACACAATCTATGAGTCATTTTCAAATAGAAACTGTACAAAATGTAAAGATTCAGCAAAGTGTTGCCACAGTGTGGGATAGGATACTGGCATACCTCATAGATTTTATTATAATTATAGCTTATGTTCTTGTAACCACGGCCATTATGTCTGGTTTATTGGATGTTTCTCCTTTTGAAAGTGCTTCTACATCGCTGGTCCTTGGATTGCCGCCTTTTTTGTATCACTTGCTAATGGAAACTTTTATGGATGGTCAAAGTATAGGTAAAGCTTCTATGCGACTACGAGTGGTAAACATTGATGGTTCAAAGCCACAGTTTTCTGGTTTTTTGATTCGTTGGCTTATCAGAATTGTAGAAATAAGCATGACGAGTGGGGCTGTGGCCATAGTCGTAATATTACTCAATGGAAAAGGACAACGCCTTGGAGATCTTGCTGCCAAAACCACAGTAATTTCTGAACGACGAAAAACTGGTTTTAAAAAGATCCCCTTATTTGAAATTGATGATACGTATACACCACAATATCCTCAAGTAGCCACATTAAAAGATGAGGACCTCAGACGTATAAAGTCAATTTATGATAATGTTCAGGAGGATAAAAATCAAGAGATCTTAGATAAATTAAGTCATAAAGTAGCCAAACAACTTGAGTTGGAAATCACTCAATCTCCACAATCTTTTATTCAAACTGTATTGAAAGACTATCAATACTATAGCACTCATTAATGGATTATATATTAATACTTGATATTCTTGGGGTTATTGCGTTTTCAATTTCTGGTGTATTGACTTCACTGAAGAAACGAATGGATGCTTTTGGCATTTTGATCATCGCTTTTGTGACTTCTGTGGGTGGTGGAACTTTGAGGGATGTATTGCTTGGAGTTTCGGTAATGTGGCTGCAAAATATGACTTATGTCTATGTCATTATAATAACCACAATTCTGGCTGTTATTTTTAGAAAAAAATTATTTTATTTAAGAAAATCCCTCTTTTTGTTTGACACATTGGGGATAGGACTTTATACCGTTGTTGGTGTTGAAAAAGGAATCGCACAGGGTTTTTCTCCAATAATTTGTATTGCATTAGGAACGATGAGTGCATGTTTTGGTGGTGTAATACGGGACATATTGTGTAATGAAATTCCACAAATTTTTAGAAAAGAGATTTATGCGACTGCTTGTATTCTTGGAGGATTCAGCTACTTTGTTTTTCTGAAACTCAATTTCCCTGTAAGCCTTATTTTTATACTGTCTGGATCTGTAGTCATTGTGGTAAGACTTTCAGCAGTAATTTTTAAACTGTCACTACCATCTATTTATAAAAAAGATGAAGATATAGAGGATTACTGGTAAAATCCCATATTTTAGTTCTCTTATAAATTCAATTTTTGAAAATAAACTATTTCTGAAAGTCAAAAATAAGAAAGAGACATAACTTTCTTCTTAATACATATGTTTGAAACTTAAGTCTTTATTGATATGAAAAAATACATTCTATTCATTTTCCTAACAGTTAATTTAAGTTTTTACGCACAAAATAAACTTTACATTTTGGATTCATTATCGAAAAAACCAATAGAATACGCAAACATTGCGTTTATAGGTTTAAGCGAAGGTACATATTCAGATAAAAACGGTTTTTTTTACTACCTGATAATATTAAAAAGATTTCGATATCCAGTATA
Organism: Psychroflexus longus; assembly: GCF_020164595.1. Lineage (GTDB taxonomy): Bacteria > Bacteroidota > Bacteroidia > Flavobacteriales > Flavobacteriaceae > Psychroflexus > Psychroflexus longus. The sequence continues at coordinate 130,748 of NZ_JAIQZE010000006.1, read as the reverse complement.
GGCTATGAACATAAAAAAATATCAATCCGAGGAGATACTATTTTACTAAAACCTAAGGTTATGGATTTAGATGAGATAGTCATTAAATCCAACAAAAAACTATTATTTGGTAATCGTAAAGTCAAATTGTATGCAGGATTTAGCTCGACGTCTAGAAGTACAATTTTTGCAAAAAAAATCATGCTTGATAATAATGTTTCAATTATAAAGGCACATTTTGATATTCAAAATAATTATATGGAGAAGGATTATAGGATATTGATATTTGATATGGATGAAGAATTAAAACCGGGTCGTAACATTTTGAATAAAAATATTGTTTTAAAAATGAGACCAAATGAACAGTTTTTAACCATTGATTTGATGCATTATGATATCCAATTAAAGAAAGGAAATTATTATTTAGGAATCGAAATTTTCAATCTTTCAAAAGCAGAAAATCAAAAAAATATAAAAATAGGCTTATATAAAACTACAGATCTACACGATAGTTTTTTTAAACCGGTATTTGATGAAAAAAATACATGGAGCACGTTAGAAACAGAGAATAAAAAAAAGATTCATGCATTTAATTTCTACTTAACAATTCAAAAATAATAATATAATCTCAAAACATTCATTTTAAGGTATTTACAAGAATAAAATCTTTTTCTCTATCTCTTAACTTTCGCAACCATTCCTACATTTCTCAAAGGCCACTCACTTTCGTCAGTTTCTAAATCATCTATTTTTTCGACGACGTCCATTCCCTTGATAACTTTTCCAAATACCGTGTGGTCCTCATCTAGATGATAAGCTCCATCAGGTTTTGTGACTACAAAAAATTCAAAAGGAGAAGAGGCATTACTTACATTTTGATCTGCATATTTTGCTGCCGATACAACGCCATAATCATGAGGATATTTTTTGTTGAATTCATTTGGGATCAAATAACTTCCTACGGCTTTTCTGAACTGGTAAGTCGCCATCCTATCACTGTTTCCACCTTGTATAACAAAATTATCGTCAACTCTATGAAACACTGTCGTATCAAAATAACCGAGTTTGGCGAGTCTTAGGAAGTTGGCTTTATGAAGAACAGGTTCTGGGAATAATTGAATTGTAAAAGTGCCAAAATCGGTTTCTACATCGACAATCGATTCCTGATTATCCTTTGCATACTCCTTCATAAAAGGAATAAATTCTTCCTGTTCTAAATATTTTATTTTAGATAAATCCCGATCTGTTTCACCGTTTGAGGGAATATTAACTTCAATTTTTTTTGCAATTGTATCTTTCTCAGCTTTAGATTTTTTAGTTGAATTATCTTTGTTTTCTTTACAAGAAAGTAGAATTGTTAATAGACATAAGATATAAAATGGACTTTTCATCGCTGACAGATTTGGTTTCAAAATTAAAGAAAATAGAACTTCCTGGCGAAAGTTTTCATTACGATCTTGCACCTTTATCTCGTCGAGATGAGCTTAAACATCTCAACTTAAATGGTAAAGATCCGAATTATGCAGGAGTACTATCACTCCTTTACCCAAAAGACGGGAAAGCTTATATGGCTTTTATTCTTAGAAAAACCTACAAGGGAGTACATTCCAATCAAATAGGCTTTCCTGGTGGGCGAGTGGAGGATGTGGATAAAAACTTGATGGAAACGGCGCTAAGAGAAACAGAAGAAGAAATAGGTGTTTCGGCCAATAGCATTCAAATTATAAAGCCTCTTACAGAGTTGTACATACCACCCTCAAATTTTTTAGTTCATCCTTTTTTAAGCATTATAGATTTTGAGCCTATTTTCGTTTTGCAGCAAAGCGAAGTTGAAAATTTGATAGAACTACCACTTTCTTTATGTCTGGATAAAGCCAACTTCAAGAAAGAAATTATTGATGCTTCTTATGCAAAAAATGTAGAAGTTCCAGCTTATAATTTTGATGGACACGTAGTTTGGGGAGCTACTGCTATGATATTAAGCGAAATACGAGAACTCTTCTATAGATTAGGATAAATCTATAAAACCCTATATTTGTAATCAACGTTTTTAAGATATGGGCTTATTAAAGAAAAATCCTTTTGGACATTATTTATTTATAAAAAAATGGCTGATAAGGATTATGGGAGGACTTACTCATCAACGCTATCAGGGGTTTAATGACCTTCAGATTGAGGGGTCTTCTATCATAAAAGATTTGCCAGATAGGAATGTTCTTTTCGTTTCTAACCATCAAACATACTTCGCAGATGTAGTTGCAATGTATCATGTGTTTAATGCCTCACTGAGTGGTAGAGTCGATAATATTAAAAATGTTGGATACTTATGGGATCCAAAACTTAACATCTATTATGTAGCTGCTGCAGAAACTATGAAAAAAGGTTTATTGCCAAAAGTTCTTGCTTATGCAGGCTCTGTAAGTATAGATAGAACCTGGAGAGCAGATGGTAAAAGTGTGAACCGCCAGGTTAAAATGAGTGATATCTCCAATATAGGAAAGGCTCTCGATGATGGTTGGGTTATAACCTTTCCACAAGGAACTACAAAACCCTGGAAACCTATCAGAAAAGGGACAGCGTTTATCATTAAAAAATATAAGCCAATAGTTGTTCCTATTGTTATAGATGGGTTTAGACGATCTTTTGATAAAAAGGGTATTCGTATTAAAAAGAGGAATATTCTCCAGTCTATGGTAATTAAAGAGCCACTTGAAATTGATTATGACAATGAGGAAGTGGAAAGTATCATTGAAAAAATTGAATATGCCATTGAGCAACATCCGACTTTTCTGAAGGTCATACCTGAAAGTGAGATAAAAGCTCATGAATCCCTTAATGAGCAAAGACGCTACAGTTCTGACTATAAAGCAGAAAAACCACCTAAGAAAAAAGACAAGAAAAATGAAAAGGAGAGTTAAATCTTAACTAAAGCCCTTTTTCAAATTTGATATTATTTAGTTTAAATTTATCTTTAAACAAAACTAAATACTATGAAAACACTTAATTTCAATAATAACGATCAAATCGATACCATCGGACTTGGAACCTGGAAGTCTGAACCAGGCAAAGTCAAAAAAGCAGTAAAACACGCTCTTAATATAGGCTACAGACACATAGACTGTGCTGCAGTTTATGGTAACGAAAAAGAGGTTGGGGAAGCACTGAAGGAAATATTTGACGAAGGCAACATCAAAAGAAGCGATGTTTTTATTACATCAAAACTTTGGAATAACGCTCACCGCAAGGAAGACGTAAAGCCAGCTCTGGAGCAAACCCTTAAGGATTTACAACTCGATTATCTGGATTTATATCTCATGCACTGGCCGGTAGCTTTCAAATCTGGACTGGAAGGATTTCCAGAGTCAGATGAGGATTATTTGTCGCTTGAAGAAGTTCCTATTAAGGAAACATGGGAAGCTATGGTAAATCTTAAAAAGAAAAACTTAGTGAGCCATGTAGGCGTATCCAATTTCAGTGAGAAAAAGTTAAGTGATTTGATGGAACAAACTGATTTTGTACCGGAAATGAATCAAATAGAATCCCATCCTTACTTACACCAAAACGAGTTGATTAAGTTTTGTCAGGATAATGGTATTCTTGTTACAGCCTATTCGCCATTGGGAAGTCAGGATCGAACAGAACAAATGAAAGCAGATGATGAACCTACTTTGTTGGATAATGAGGTAGTAAAAGCCATTGCTGAAAAGCACAATGCGTCTCCAGCTCAAGTGCTAATTCAATTTCATGCAGAACGCGATGTGATTACCATTCCAAAATCAACCAATGAGGAAAGAATCGAACAAAACTTCAAAAGTCAAGATGTGAATTTAGATGCTGATGATATGAAGAAATTCAGCGAAATAAATAAACATTACAGATACGTCAACGGTAAATTCTTTGAAACCTCAGATGGTAAATATTCCAATGTGTTTGATGAGTAAGCTTTCAATACACTTGATATTATTCAACAATTAAAAAAATGCAGTAAGTTCTAAGCTTACTGCATTTTTATTTTTAAACCAACCAAGGAGTACAGTAAACAATAAACTAGATTACCATCCGTGAACCGAAGCGCCTTCCTGAAAGGATTCAAGGATTTTGGCTTCATAATCCAACAGGTCAGACCATTTTTGGTTGACTTCTTCTACATCATGATATTGTCGTGCAAATTTCAAAAACATGGTGTAATGATTGGCTTCACTGATCATCAACTTTCGGTAGAAGCGTCTTAATTTTTCGTCATTCAATTCTTCAGACAATAGTCTAAAGCGTTCACAGCTTCTGGCTTCAATCAAGGCCGCGTAAAGTAGGCGATGGGCAAGTTGAGTCTGCCGGCTCCCTCCTTTTGGAAAAAAAGTGACCAGCTTTGCTACATAGTTGTCTTTGCGATCTCTGCCCAGTGGGATATTCTTTTCTTTCAATAAATCATGTACCATTTTAAAATGACTCATTTCTTCCTGTACCAATTCCGTCATGGCCGTTACAAGTTCTGTGTATTCAGGAAAGGAAACGATCAATGAAATAGCTGTAGATGCCGCTTTTTGTTCGCAGTAAGCATGGTCGATTAAGATCTCATCAATATTTTTTTCAGCAATATTGGCCCATCTTGGGTCTGTAGGTAATTTTAGTCCAAGCATAATTATATATCTAGGTCAAATGTGGTTCTTAATAATTCCAAATTTGGATTTTTTTCCCTCAATTTTTCAAATTTCTCACGGGGAGTGTAGACGTATTTCTTTTCAGATTTATGGTTCACAGAGATATCAAGACTTATAGATGTATTTTGCAATTTGTCTTTCAAAAACCTCATCAGTTCACCCTGATCTTGAATCAAATTCAATTTCATAGATTCATTTGGAAGCTCCAATTTTATAACATGTCCATCGAGTTTTGGCTTTGAGGTTCCCATCACAGACGCCACAATTTTACTTCCATTACCACTCAACACCTGCATATAATCGTTCCAAGCGTTAAGCATATCCTCTTCAGTAAATTCTGCCGTCAATTGTTCCTCTTCGGGCTTATCTTTAGTCTGCTGTTCCTTAAGTCGTTTTTTTTCCTGAATGCTTTTTATGGACAGACCATTTACCTTTTTTGGTAGGTTGGTAAGCGAAGGTTTTATTTTTTCCCGAGGTTCTTCAGCTATTTTTTTTTCTACTGATTTTGCCTCCGTTGGTTTAATGGTTTCAGTTGGTGAGCTTTCAGCTTCAGTTGATTTCATGTCTGCGTCCTCAGTTGGAGAAGAATCTAAAGTTTTTTCTTCAGGTTCAACTTTGCGTTCATCTGATGCTTTTTCAGTATATTTTTCTGAAGTTTCCTCTTTAACAGAGGGGTTGGAAAAGCCGGTAGAAGCTTCTTTGACTTCTTTCGGACTTAAGATGTGGTGTTTAGTCTTTTTTTTTTCTGGTGAATTTGGATCAGTAAGTGAAGCCAGTTTCATCAAACAAAGCTCGACGTGTAAACGTTGATTCTGACTCAATTTGTAGTTGAAGTCACAGGAATTGGCCAAATCAATTCCTTCCTGTAAAAATGTATATGAAGTCGCTTTCGATTGCTCAAAATATTTGGTTTTGGTACGCTCACCAACTTCAAGCAAAGTAATCGTCTGCTGATTTTTGGAAACCATCAAGTCTCTAAAGTGAGAAGCTAAACCGGCGATAAAATGCTGACCATCAAATCCTTTAGCTAGGATTTCATTAAAATAAATTAAAGCTTCTGGGATGTTATTTTCAAGCAACAAATCTGTCGTTCTGAAAAAGGTATCGTAATCTAAGACGTTTAGGTTTTCAGTAACAGCCTCTCTGGTCAAATTGTTCCCACTAAAGCTAACTACTCTGTCGTAAGTTGATAAAGCATCACGCATGGCTCCATCAGCCTTCTGCGCTATGATGTGCAATGCATCTTCATCTGTATTGACTCCCTCTTTTTCAGCTATTTTAGCCAGATGTTCTTTAATGTCGCCAACGGTGATTCGTTTAAAATCAAATATTTGACATCGCGATAAAATCGTAGGAATGATTTTGTGCTTTTCGGTAGTTGCTAATATAAAAATAGCATGTTTGGGGGGTTCTTCAAGAGTCTTCAAAAATGCATTGAAGGCCGCCTGGGAAAGCATATGGACCTCATCGATAATATAAACCTTATATTTTCCTGTTTGAGGAGGAATCCTTACCTGGTCGGTAAGACTTCTGATGTCATCAACAGAATTGTTGGAAGCTGCATCCAGCTCAAAAATATTGAAAGCAAAATCTGTAGTCTCGTCATCGGTGGCTTGCTGGTTGATTTTCTTAGCTAGAATTCGAGCACAAGAGGTTTTGCCAACCCCACGAGGTCCTGTAAACAAAAGAGCCTGAGCCAAATGATCGTTGTCTATGGCATTGAGCAAAGTATTGGTGATGGCTTTTTGGCCAACAACGTCTTCAAAAGTTTCGGGTCTGTATTTTCTGGCAGAGACAACAAAATGTTCCATATTACAAATATAGTTTTATGTAAATTATACTGCAATGCCAGTTCACTTTTATATAGGAATTTTTACAAATGTCTTTTGGAATGCCTTCTCTATGTTTTCATCTGCCATTACTTTTTCCTTAGACGTTGCTTCGTTTTCTTGTTGAATTTCTTTTGCAAAGGCATTGATCTCCAGCTTTGCATAGATAGGGAAGTGATCAGATCCTATATCGGGAAGCACCTTAATTTCATTTAAACTAAAATCACTACTATGGAACAGATGGTCAAGCGGCCATCTTAATAAGTTGTATTGTGCATGAAACGTGCTGAATCTTCCACGTCCTATTCTGGGGTCGAGAAGTCCACTTATTTTTCTAAATAATCTCGTGCTTCTAGACCAGGCGACATCATTGAGAACCCCAAATACAATGACGGGTTCGTCGAGTTCTTTCACACGTTTAGCAACAATTAGCAATTCAGCATCCCTGTTGGTAGAAGTTTCAGCTTCGGTTGGACTTGGTGGTTCCGGGTGCAAGGCGTACAAATTGATGTTACAATTTTCATTCAGCTTTACATTAGCTTCGATTGAGGGAATGCTTTCTTTCAAAAAGTGATTGATTTTTATGTCTTCCAGATGATGTTTAGAGTATTAATGCATTCCGTAGAAATTATTTTGTGAAATTTTGACGTTAAAAGGATAGATCTTTTCAAGGGGTAGAAGTTCCTTCTCCCATTTTGTATCACTTTCTAAAGTAAGAAAAAGGTCAGGATCGTGAGTTCTGATTCTGTCCAGTAATTTTTGATAATTTTTATTGGAAATTAGAACATTACTTACCAAAATACTTATGCAGGTCGAAGTATGTTTGGGAATGGTTTTAATAACCTCCTTTTTATGGAGAACACTGTAAAGAATGATTCTGGTACAATGAAATAAAATAGCCAGCGAAACGCATATGATTCCAATCCATTCAGAAACAATTACAAATTTGAAGAAAAACAAACCGAAAAATAAACCCATGAAGCTCAAAACCAATAATTGAACTTTGGGAAAATCAAAACCTCTAACTAACCAATGGTTTACTGGAAATAAAGTCACAAATGAAAACAAAAACATCAGGACCTGATAAATAACAATTAAAGTAATCATTACTAGTTGTCGTTTTTGGCAATGATCCAGATGGCATGTACTATGCCAGGGACAAAACCTAAAAGAGTAAGCAAAATATTAAGCCAGAAAGCTCCGCGTATCCCAACTGTAAGAAATACTCCAAGTGGTGGTAAAATGATGGCAAATAAGATTCTAAGTATACTCATAATTAATTTTGTAAGAAAAGATTTATAAAGTCACAAGTTAGTAATTCATATTTATGAATTTTTTATTTGACTCATAGTTCAGTTGTGTTAACTTCAAATAATCTGTTTTGTTTAACTTTCTGCAAAATTTTAAAATGATTAGAACTCATGAAAAAGACCTATTTTTGTTTATTATTGATATTTTCTGTAGCAAGTACTTTTGCTCAAGGAACAATGCTGTTGAGGCAACCAACATTATCTGAGGAGAGCGTTGTTTTTGTTTACGCCAATGATTTGTGGAAAGTTCCATTGTCTGGAGGTGATGCTGAACGTTTAACGACTTATGAAGGTTACGAATCTTCACCTCATTTTTCTAATGATGGAGATTGGATAGCATTTACAGCACAGTATGACGGTAACATAGATGTTTATGTGATCCCTGCTGCAGGAGGAACACCCAAACGTTTGACTTATCACCCTGCTGGTGACTTTGTACAAGGATGGACGCCTTCTGGTGAAATTCTATTTAGAACAGGAAGAACATCTCATCCGACCAAAACTTCTCAACTTTATACCGTTTCAACTGAAGGTAGTTTTCCTAAACCATTAGTAGATATTAGAGCAGCTTATGGAGAGGTTTCCGAAGATGGAAATTACTTGGCTTACACGCCAATCACTTCCTGGGATCCAGAGTGGAGAAACTACCGTGGAGGACAAGCCATGCCCATTTGGATTCTGAATTTGAATACTCAGGAATTAACTAGAACTCCACAACTTGATAAGGAAAGACACCTTGACCCTGTCTGGGTTGGAGAGAAAGTTTATTACTTATCCGAAAGAGATTATGTGAGTAACATCTGGAGTTATGATCTAAAATCTCAGAAAGAAGAACAAATTACCTTTCATAAGAAATTTGATGTTAAGAGCTTAGATGCTTTTGGAGATCAAATTGTTTACGAACAGGGTGGTTATTTACATACTTTAAATACTCAGAATAAATCAATTCAGCAATTAGAGATTAATGTTGCTGGAGATTTAAATTTTAGCAGAGAAAGATGGGAGGATGTAAGCTCCAGTAATGTGAGTTATCCCAACCTTTCACCAAGCGGGAAAAGAGCTGTTTTTGAACATAGAGGCGATATTTTTACATTCCCAAAAGAGGAAGGAAGCTGGAGAAACATTACGCAGAGTAGTGGAGTCGCCGATAGATTTCCTATTTGGTCGCCTCAGGGAGATAAAATAGCCTGGTTTTCGGATGCAAGTGGAGAATACCAGTTGGTTGTTGCTGATCAATTTGGAGAAAATCAAAAATCTTTTGCTTTAGAAAATCCGACCTTTTATTTCACACCAGACTGGTCACCTGATGGTAAACTAATTAGTTATACCGATACAGATTACAATCTTTGGTACATCAGTTTAGAAAATGGAAAAGTTAAAAAAGTAGATACAGATGGTTTTGCTCACCCCAACAGGACGATGAATCCAATTTGGTCACCAGATAGCCGTTATATTACTTACGAAAAACAACAAAATAGCCACTTCAAAGCCATATTTATTTATGATACACAATCCGGTAAAACTCATCAGGTTTCAGATCCTTTAGCCGATTCAACTTCACCTCAATGGGACCAATCCGGGGAATATCTATACTTTCTGGCAAGTACAGATTATGGCTTAAATACAGGTTGGCTAGACATGAGTTCTTATGATCCATCAGTAACTAGAAGTTTATACGCAGTGGTCTTAAGTGCAGATGGCAAAGCACCAAATTTACCCATAAGCGACGAAGAAGAAGCCAAGAAAGAAGAAGAAGAAGATAATGACAAAAAAAGTAAAGGCAAGAAAAATAAAAAAGAGGAGACTGTTACTGTAAAAATTGATTTTGATAACATTCAAGATCGTTTGGTTTCTTTAAAATTACCAGCCAGAAATTATCAATTCATAAGAAGTTCTGAAGCTCATAAATTATTCATTGCTGAATCGATTCCGAATTTGGAGGGATTGAAAGTTCATACTTATGATGTCAAAAAAGAAAAAGCCGAAGATTTTGAAGAGGGTATAAGCCAAATGGTGCTTTCTAAAAATGGAAATTTTACGCTTTTACAAAAAAAAGGTAGCTGGAGTATTTCTGATACTAAAACTTCACCAAAACCAGAAGATAAAATCTCAGTTTCTGCAAAAATGAATGTTATTCCTGAGAAGGAATATGCTCAAATATTTAAAGAAGGCTGGAGATTTATGCGTGATTTTCTATATGTGGACAATGTTCATGGCGCACCTTGGGATAAAGTGTACAGCTGGTATCATCCATGGGTAAAGCATGTACAGCACAGAACAGATTTGAATTATCTGGTTGACATATTAAGTGGTGAAGTAGCTATAGGTCACTCTTATGTATCTGGTGGTGATATGCCTGATGTAGATAGGGTGCCTGTTGGTCTACTTGGAGCCGATTATGAAATTGATAAGGGTCGTTATAAAATTAATAAGATTTATAATGGAGAGAAATGGAATCCAGATTTGGATGCGCCCCTCGGACTTACAGGGCAAAATATTTCAGTGGGAGATTATATTCTGGAAGTGAATGGAAGGAAAATCACCTCGGAAGATAATATTTACGAACATTTTGCACAGACTGCCGGAAGAACGGTATCTGTATTGGTGAACGATAAAGCTTCAGATGTTGGTGCAAGACGAGTTTATGTAAAGCCTGTGAGCAGTGAAAACGGACTTAGATACATAGACTGGGTAGAAAGCAACCGAAGAAAAGTGAATGAGATGTCTGATGGAAAGTTGGCCTATGTCTATATACCAAATACAAGTCAGCCAGGCTTCACAAGCTTTAACCGATATTATTTCTCACAACAGAATAAAAAAGGAGTTATTTTGGACGAACGAAATAATGGAGGAGGTTCAGCTGCTGATTACATGATTGATATTATGACTCGTGAACCAATAGGTTACTTCAATAGTAAAGCAGGAAATAATCGTCCCTGGACATCCCCTTTGGCAGGAATTTGGGGGCCAAAAGTGATGATCATCAATGAAAGGGCAGGATCTGGCGGTGATTTATTACCCTATATGTTTAAGAAGAAAGATATTGGACCTTTAGTGGGAACTCGAACATGGGGTGGACTTGTAGGAACTTGGGATACACCAAGATTTATTGATGGCGGTAGAATGGTAGCCCCAAGAGGTGGTTTTTACGATACTGATGGCGAATGGGCTGTTGAAGGTGAAGGGGTGGCTCCTGATATTGAAGTTATTGATGAGCCAAAAGTATCACTTGAAGGCAGAGATGCTCAATTGGAACGCGCTGTAAAAGAAGCTTTGGAATTGTTGAAAACAGAAGAATTTAAAATGAAGCCTGAACCAGATGCGCCTGTGAGATGGAAACGACCTAAGGGTTATGATAAGAAGTAAAAACTATGTCTAGAATTTAAAACAGCCGATATTGTATCGGCTCTTTTCTTTATCAATAAGATAGCCTTAAATAGTTCTTCCGATAATATATTATCCTCTATTAAAAATAGATTTGGAAAAATTAAATCATAATATTTTTGACTCTTAAGATTTGTTTCTCAGATAGTTGAATTTAATAGTTGTTACTAATCTACTTTTTTTGCTAAAAATTTTTGGTTCTTAATAAAATGTTAGTTTTATCATATTACTAACATAAAATTTAACAAATGAAAAATTATTTCAATTTCAAACTTTTATTAGTAGCTGCTTTTGTAGTGACGATTTTTTCCTGTTCAGACGATAGGGAAACAGATGACTTGCAAACCATTCAGGAATTAAATAGCTTTGACTCTGCAAACGCTGTAGGTGAATCAAGCCTTATTCCGGATCAATACATTGTTGTTCTTAATGGAGGATTAACTGAAGATAACACTTCAAAAAGCTATGTAGATGCACGCACAAATGTTTTAAACGTTTTAGAATCTATACTTTCTGAAAGTAAAATGTCATCTATAGAGCCTTTAAAAGTGTATGCAAAATCAATTGCAGGAGCTACATTAAAGTTGTCAGAAACTGAGGCAGATCTTTTAAGAAATGACAAGCGTGTAAAATACATTGAACAAGATCGAATTGTTCAATTTGCACCTCCTTGTGGTACGCCGAATGGAGGACCCTGTGATGAGCCAGGCGATCCAACTGACCCAGTTGATGATGGTGGTGGCGATGGATCATCTACTCAGGAAACACCTTGGGGAATACCGCGTGTAAATGGAGTATCTTCATATACAGGAACTAATGTTGCGTGGATTTTGGATTCTGGTATAGACTTAGATCATCCAGATTTAAATGTTGATGGGTCCCGTGGATTTAATGCATTTACTTCAGGTAGAGATGGGAAATCTTTAGATGACGGTAATGGTCACGGTTCACACGTTGCAGGAACTATAGCTGCTTTAAATAATTCTATAGGTGTTATTGGAGTTGCTCCAGGTGCTAGCGTTATACCTGTTAAAGTATTAGACTCAAGAGGATCCGGATCTTATTCTGGAGTTATTGCTGGTGTAGATCACGTTGCTGCAAATGGAACAAGTGGTGATGTTGCTAATATGAGTTTAGGTGGTCCAGTTTCTGTTGCACTTGAAGATGCTATTAAGGCAGCGGCTCAAAACGGAATCAACTTTATGCTAGCTGCAGGAAATGAGGCACAGGATGCTAATAATGTTTCTCCTGCTCGTGTAAATGGTAACAATATTTATACTATCTCTGCTATGAGCGAAGGCGACAATTGGGCTAGCTTCTCAAACTTTGGAAACCCTCCTGTAGATTTTTGTGCACCAGGTGTTTCAGTTAAATCAACTTGGAAAGGTGGAGGTTATAATACTATTAGCGGTACATCTATGGCAACCCCTCATGCTGCTGGTGTTTTATTATTAGGAAGCCCGAGTACAAGTGGAACTGTAAATGGTGATCCTGATGGCACACCTGATCCTATCATAACACACTAAATAAAGAATTTATAACAATTATAAAAGAGCCGTATCATTCGGCTCTTTTATTATGGCTTTATTTTAGTGACGTTTAAATAGACGGGTCCGTTATCGACTGGATAACCTTCTATGATTTCTGCGATTAATGTTACTCTTTCTCCTGCGTAAGCGTCTAAATCTATAGTCCCACTTTTTAAAGCATAAAATGAATCTTCTGTTTCGAGGGTATGAGTTCCATATTGATAATTGGTTATTCCTCGTTTCTGTAACGATCCTGTATATTCCGACATATTGCGTGTAGTTTGGTTATTATTTTGTGAAATACAACCCAGCAAAAAAAACGTTAAACATATAAGAGCAATTGATTTCATGAGTGTTATTTTTAAAGTTAACCTTTAAAAATAAATATTGGCTAGTCTATTCTATCATAAATTTTGAGCCATGACATTCAAAACCATTAAATTTCATTGTAGATTTTCAAATTGGTTGAGTTACAATTTCTTCAGCATCACATAATTAGGATTGGAGTGATCTTCACTAATCTTAAAATTATGTTCTCCAATACTTTCAAAATTGTTCTTTCTGTAAAATTTAAGGCCTTTTTCATTTTCTGTCCAGACAAATAGCCAAAAGGCTTTTTGTTGATGCGCTCTGGCAATTTCAATGTTGTGTTTCAAAAGTTCCTCTCCTAAACCTAGACCATAGAAATCTTTTAAGAGATACAGCCTTTCAAATTTGGCAATAGGAGAGATATCCGTAAGCGGATGAGGCTGATTTAAAATAAGTTTGGAATATCCTGCCAGGTGGTCGTTAAAATATATTTTATTGAATTGAATATTAGAATCCTTAAGTGCTTTTGATAGTTCCTTTATGTTGAAATTAAAGTCCACATAATTTTCAATATCTGAAGCTTCGGCGCTATGTCCATGGGATTCAATAAATGTGGTTTTACTGAGTTTTGCCAGAGATTCAACTTCAGAGGAACTTACTGGATTTATTCTTATCGGCATCGTTCAATTTTTTTGCAAATAAAAGCAATCTCATTCAACTTAACTTTATAATTAAAGTTGAATTATCTTTGAAATTCAAGCTAATTTATATCAAAATCCGAAGAAATGATTTTTCACCATCTTAGAAATGCTACTGCGATCATTGAGACACCAACTGATCTTATTTTAGTGGATCCCATGCTTGGAGATGTGGGGACTATTGAAGCCTTTACTAAAGAGCGTTTTCTTCCAAAACTTAATCCTCTGGTTGAGTTGCCAAATGCTAACTCTTTGATGGAAAAAATTACCCATGTTTTGATTTCTCATCAGCATGCAGACCATCTGGATGAAGCAGGAATTGACTTTTTGAACGAAAAACAACTTCCAGTTACTTGCAGTGTTTTGGATGCTAAGAATTTGAAAGATAAAGGACTCAGAGTCATTCAGGAGTTGGATTATAATATGCGGGAAGCTTTTTTAGGAGGAACCATAGAAGGAATTCCTGCTCAGCATGGTTATGGAGAAGTTGCAGAGTTGATGGGAAATGTGATGGGGTTTTATATAGAGTTGCCGAATGAGCCCAGTTTATATTGGTCTTCGGATACGATTTTTACAGATGAGGTTGCCAAAGTATTGGTGGATTATACGCCTGACATCTCTGTAATCCCATGCGGTTCTGCACAATTGGATCAATATGAACCTATCCTTATGACTATGGAAGATATTGTAAGATTTGTCAATTTGAATTTTGGAATGACCATTTGCAATCATCTTGAAGCTTTAAACCATTGTCCCACAAAACGTGCAGAACTAAAATCAAAATTTAAAGAGCAAAAACTGTATCACAAAACCTGGATTCCCAATGATGGAGAATCTAAAGATTTTTAAATGCATTATTCATCAATCTATTATATACTATGAAATCTTTTTACATTATTTTAATTTCTTTGTTACTCCCTTTCGCTAGTAATGCTCAGGACCTTTCAGGTCAATGGACTGGCCAATTGAAATTTGGCGGAACTTCACTGGATCTGAACTTCAGAATTTATAAAGATGAAGGGGGATATAAGTCTATGATTAGCTCTCCAGCTCAGAATCTTAATGATTTAAAAACGACTTCCACTTCTTTTGTCGATTCCTTGTTGACGATAGAGATAAATCCTTTGAGGGCAAAATACCAGGGAAAGTTGACAGCAACAGATACTATTGCCGGAAACTTTGTTCAAAATGGAATGTCATTAAAACTAAACCTGACCCGTGGCGATACTAAATTGAAACGACCACAAGAGCCACTACCACCATTTGATTATTATGAAGAAGATGTAGTTTTTAGAAACGAAAAAGATAGTATTAATTTGGCAGGTACATTGACACTTCCAAAAAAACAAGGTCAATTTCCAGTTGTGGTTCTCCTCAGTGGTAGCGGTCCTCAGGATAGAAATAGCTTCATCTTAGGGCATAAACCCTTTTTACTATTAGCAGACGAACTTACGAAAAGTGGGGTAGGGGTTTTAAGATTTGATGAACGGGGAGTAGGAGAATCTGAAGGAAGATTTCAAGATGCTGAACTATCTAACTTCATTGGTGATGTAACATCTGCTTTGGATTTTTTGAAAACTAGAACAGAAGTAGATAAAGAAAAGATAGGTCTTCTAGGACACAGTATAGGAGGAATAATAGCACCTCAGGTTGCTGTTCAGGAAGACATTGCTTTTATGGTTTTATTGGCGGCTCCAGCAATTGAAGGAGATAAATTACTGCTAAAGCAAAGAGCAGATTTTCTTAAACTAAGAGGCCTAAACGACGCTCAAATTGAAAAATCAAACGACATTTTTGTCAAAACTTATGAATTTATACTTTCAACAGATTCAGAAGATGATGAGTTCAAAAAGGAACTTACTGATTTCTTAGCAGCCAATTATGCCGAAGTCATGATGGAGAAAGAATTAATGGTGATGGTTGAACAATTAACTTCTAAAGAGACTTTGATTCTTCTTAAAAACAAACCATCAAATTATTTAAGCCAAATTGATTGCCCGGTATTGGCTATCAACGGCGATAAGGATTTTCAAGTTTCTTCTAAAGAAAACCTTGCAGCGATTGAGTTGGAAATTAAAAAGGGAGGAAATACAAATATAGAGACCAAAGAGTTTGAAGGCTTAAATCATCTATTTCAGGAAAGTGAAACTGGAGATAGTACAGAATATGGAATTATAGAACAGACGATGTCTCCACAAGTTTTGGAATATATCAAAGAATGGCTGAATAGAACACTATAGACAAGGTTTAAAGTTTTTAGTTTTCAAAATTTAGAGTAACACGCGTTACACTTAGGACTATGTTAGAATTGTAATTTTGTTAATTAAAATTACTTTTTAAAATTGAAAACAATTGCATTTTTAATCCTTTTTATTACAGTTGTTGACTTAGGCAATGCGCAAAGTGAAAGTGATCAAAAAACTCAATCTCAGCTTAAAAGTTATTTCAAAAATGCTGTTATAAACGGTAGAATAAGAAATTTCACTATGGCTACCTATAACCGTGGTAGTCTTACGGATTATTCTACCAATGCAACTGGAGGTGCTATCAATTTTAAAACACTCCCATTCAAAGGATTTCAAGCTGGGATTCAGGCGAGTTTTACTTATAAGACTATCGGGGACGACCTTAAAAGTGTTGACCCTGTTGTTGGACGAGGGGATAAATGGGAGTTTGAACTTTACGATGTATTTAATAAAGGTCAATTCAACAATTTAGTTAGGTTGGATGAGCTTTATCTAAAATATCAGGCAGGAAATTATTACGTATCCTATGGAAAAATTAAAACAGAATATACCAGGATTATAAATGAAAGTGATGGCCGGATGAACAGATTTGCACATGCTGGTGCCTGGATGCATCTCAATTTTGATTCTCCTCACAGTTTGGATATGGGATGGTTAAATAGAGTTTCGCTCAGGTCGTCATACGACTGGTTTAATTTTCAGGATGCTTTTG
Source organism: Psychroflexus longus (assembly GCF_020164595.1). Taxonomy (GTDB): domain Bacteria; phylum Bacteroidota; class Bacteroidia; order Flavobacteriales; family Flavobacteriaceae; genus Psychroflexus; species Psychroflexus longus. The sequence goes on along the minus strand of NZ_JAIQZE010000006.1, from coordinate 114,094 downwards.
GTCTAGTGAATCAAGGATTTCAACCAAACGGTGAGGATGCAAATTACAGGAATTTCTACCCAAGTAAAGGCATCGCAGTTGTCAATTACGGGTTTGTAGGCAACAATTTAAACTTTCATTTTTATAATTTTCTTTTCGACAAAATCAGTAACATTTCATGGTTTGAGGCAGACTTTGCCTATCAATCCTTCAAAATCGGAATTCAGTATTCACATTCCAGACCTTTAGATTATGGTAATCAACTCGAGTATGTAAATAGATATTTACAGCCAGATGAGCAAGCCAATATTATAAGTTCAGAATTGACCTGGTTCAATTCAAATTTGAAAATTGGTGTAGCTTATACCCATGCCATGGATACAGGTAGGTTTTTATTTCCAAAAGAAATAGGCAGAGATAACTTCTACACATCCATACCAAGATCAAGATTGGAAGGCCTTGGTGGAATTGATGTTTTTACTTTCAAAATAGATTATCACCGCCTCACTCCGAATATGAAAATAGGCTTTAACTACCAAGACTTGAGTGGCGTAGAAGTCGGAGATTTCCATTTGAATAAGTATAACATAGACAGTACCCGACAATTCAATACTCAAATCACCTATAGCCCAAAGGGAATTTTTAAAGGATTAAATTTTGAACTGTTATGGGTTTACAGAGAAAACAAGAATGAGAAACAGCCTGAGCTTTTCTTTAACAGAAGTAACTTCCATCAACTTAATTTTGTGACCAATTTTTATTTCTGAATTTGATACAATTAGAGTTTTTGATTTTAGATACTAAGCTTAAATATCAAGATAATAATTATGATAACGTTTGGAGGTGTAGACTAAACTGAATAAATAAGCGAAATCCAATTTAGAAACTTATCTGAAATAAAAAGATTATTTTTAATCAAAATTTCATGAATAGTCAACTATATAAACTCAAAATCAGTCAAAATGAAAACAATCCTATTTTCTTTTATAATTTTAGTAGTCAACTTAAGTTTAGCGCAATCATTTGAAGGTTCATGGCAACTTATTAGTCTAAACGATGAAGAAATTACCAACAGGGAAGTTGTAAAAATTGTGGTAGATGGCTATTTCTCGTTAGGATCTAAGAAGCTAGAAGACAATTCATTTCTTGGAGCAGCTGGTGGCGAATACAAAATTGATGGAAATACTCTCATAGAAAAAAGAGATTATGACACCTACGATAATTCCAAAATTAATGAGGAAAGAGAATACAAGCTCTCCTGGCTCAGTGATGATAAGGTTGAAATATCTGATGCTGAACATATAAAAATATGGAAAAGACTATCTGATGAAGAAGATGAATTAACTGGAAACTGGGTAATTACAGGAAGAAAAAGAGGGGATAAAATGAATACAATGACCCCTGGTGATCGTCGAACTATCAAAATCTTGAATGGGAATCGTTTTCAGTGGGTAGCTTTCAATTCGGCTACAAAAACTTTTAATGCCACTGGAGGAGGTAACTATTCAGCAGAAGAGGGTATTTATATAGAAGACATAGGCTTCTTTTCTAAAGATAAGATCAGAGTAGGAGATGAACTTGACTTTGAATATGAAGTTATCGATGGCAGATGGCATCACAGAGGTCAAAGTTCCAAAGGTCAGCTGATTTATGAAATTTGGTCTTCATATTCAGAAGCATATCCAACTGAATTTTTGAAAAATTATAAGTAAAATTGAATTAAACTTTCTTTTTTTATACTCATATTTCATTATGTAAGATTTTGATATCACAAATCTTTGTTGTCTTTGATTGCCACAATTTCGTATTTATTTATATTTATTTAACATTTAGTGAGCGGTCACTTATCAAGACAAAAAAATATATGCAAGATGATATTCTTATCCATAAAATTCCTCATTCCCTTAAAAACTCGAAAATCTATGATGTAGTAGTTACCGACCTCGAAGGAAATTACACCTATGTTAATGAAACTTTTAGAAATAGATTTTCCTTCATAACAGATGATTTCATTGGAAAACCTTCATCAATAACAATGCATCCAGAGGAGGGGGCTAAAATGCAAGAACTAGTCCATAAATGTTTCGAATATCCTACCGAATGTTTTCCAATTGAGATTAGAAAACCATTGAAAGATGGAAAAGGATATAACTGGACGCAATGGGAATCTTCCATATTGAGTGATGAAAACCTTCAGCCCATTGGTATATTGTGTGTTGGATTTGATATTACAGGTCCTCAACATAATAACATGAAATTTAAGGAGTCTCAAACTAAACTGACAAAGACTATTGAGGCAATTCCCCATCCATTACTTATCTTATGTGAAGAAAGTTACATAAGATATGTAAATAATGAATTTGAAAATATATTTGGATACTCGGCTAGTGAAATCTCATGTGAAAAGTTAGAAATTCTTTTTCAGAAAGAAAAAAAGAAGGATTACAATAAACTTTTCAGCCAATATATTGATGATAGTGCTAAAAAAATGAGAGTGAATCACTTTTTGAATTTTGTAAATAAGAAAGATGAAAATGTAGTTGTAGGAATAAGTTTAAATAGTTTTTACGATAACGATAATCTAAATGTTATTGTTATTCTGGAAGACTTGACATTAGCTAAACAAAATCAAGATACAATTGTTAATCAAAATAATGCTTTTAAAAAAATAGCATGGAAGCATTCTCATGAACTCAGAAAACCTGTTGCTAATATTCTTGGATTATCAAATTTATTGAATATTGAAAATTTGCAAAGCGAAACTAATTATAAAACTATTTCATTTTTGAAAGAAGCTGCAAATGAACTAGATCAAATTACCAGAAGTATAGTGGAGGTGGCTAACAAAAGCGAATATAATATCGAATTCAAAAAAAACAGACGAAACTTATATTGAAAGTTGGTATTTAATATTTTCAGTTTAGGAAGTTTAGACATGCTGTTTTGAACGCATTCTAAATCTATGAGTATGTTAATTGATGTACTCAATTCGTATTGTTAAATCTCCATCTAAGTCGAATTTACATTTGGAAAATTTAGGCCTTCCAAATGACGTCAAATTTGACGCACCTACAGGTTCTTTGGGTATGCCAATAAAATTGGTATCCATTTCTTTATTGCCATTCAAATCTTGAAAAATCGAAACGGCATAAACACCTTTTTTTAAGTTTTTAAAAGTATATTCCGCAGTAGAATTAAATCCTGTTATTTGTCCTGTGTTAACAGCCTTATCGTTGTCGCTTGGAAAGCTTTCTTCATTGTCATGTAATGATAGGTATATGGTTCCTTTTTGTTCTTCTACGCCTTCGACAATCACTTTAAGACTATGTTCTTGTGCATTAATTCCGAAACCTAACGAAAATAGCAAAAAACTAAAAATTAACTTTTTCATGATATTTTAAATTTAATTGATGATTAATAAATGTAATATTTAAAACTAGAAATTGATTTAAGATTAAAACTACTTTGAATTATTTAACTTCAATTAAACCACCTTAGGTGTACTTTATAGAAAAAGAACTCAATTTAAAATCTCGAAGGTATTTTAAATATTTTTAAAACAAAAAAACCACATCATATAGATGTGGTTTTCTGTCTTAAAGTGATCGCGACAGGATTCGAACCTGTGACCGTCTGCTTAGAAGGCAGATGCTCTATCCAACTGAGCTACGCGACCTTTTTTTGCGAGTGCAAATATATAACTATTCTTCTTTTACACAACTAAAATCATTAAATAAATCAAATAAAAAAGCCTCAAATTACTGAGGCTTTCATATTCAGAAATTGTGAAATATAACTATTTAGCTTCTTTCATTCCGTCTTCAATCATTCCGAAGAATTGATCAAGTTTAGGAAGAACAACTATTCTAGTTCTTCTGTTCTTAGCTTTACCAGCTGCTGTATCGTTACTCGCTACTGGAATATATTCACCACGTCCAGCTGCAGTCATTCTAGCTGGATCTACGTTGTATTCATCTTGTAGAATCCTAACAACTGCTGTAGCTCTCTTAGTACTTAAGTCCCAGTTGTCTTCAATGTTAGTTCTTGAAATAGGATCCGTGTCAGTATGACCTTCAACCATAAATTCAAAATCTTTTTTATCGTTTACAACAGTAGCAACTTTACCAAGAACTCTCTTAGCTTCATTTGTTACTTTATATTGTCCACTTCCAAACAATAATTTATCTGAAATGGAAACAAACACAACACCTTTTTCAACATTAATTTGGATATCCTCATCATTGATGTTGCCTAAAGCACCTTTCAAACTAGTAACCAATGCTAAAGTTACGCTGTCTTTCTTATTGATAGCGTCACGCATAGTTTTAATTTGAAGATCTTTTTCTTTCATACTTTCCAAAGAACGTTCTAGATTTTCAGCACCTTTCTTAGAAATGGTTACAATGTCGCCTTGAGTGTCAAGTAGTGCGGCATTTGTATTCTGTAGGGTTTTGATCTGATTTTCATAAGAAGCTCTTAAAGAACTTTTCTCATCTTCACAGGCTGATAATTTCATTTCAGCTGTTTTCAATTGATCTTGAGTGGATTGATACTTTCCTTCCATCTCTGCAAACTTCTTGTTAGAAACACAAGATGTCATCAAAAGACCTGTAATTGCAATTGCAAATAATTTTTTCATGATTTTGATTTAATTTTATTAGGCAAATTTACTGTCTATTAGTTAATAAAAAAGGGACTTAACAATTATTTTTCGTACTTATTTAATTCACTATATTTTTTAGTTTTCAAAACAAAGCTTTCCCACACTATACTTTTAACAGGGAAGTTCTGATTTTTCTTTGTCAATTGTTTCCTTTTGGTTGTCATCTCTGGAATAAATCCATAAAAGCTTATATGAGCCTTAAATATAGCGAAAAAATGTAAAAGCTGACCTTTAAAGATAAAGCGTAAAGCCGCTAAACCATCTAAAATCATCCTCAGTAGGATAATCGGGACTGGATTTCTTTTCGAATTTTTTAAAAGTGAGCTCAAAGAATTTCGAAAGTTTAGAAATGTTTTTTGCGGCTTAGAGCTTGCTAAAGTTCCGCCACCTTGGTGATAAACTTCGCTTTGAGAAGCGCACCAGATGGAATAGCCTTTGTTTCTGAGTCTCCAGCAGAGGTCGATTTCTTCCTGATGAGCAAAATAACTTTCATCAAAACCTTCAATTTCTCTGAAATGATCTTTTCTTATAGCAAAACATGCTCCACTAGCCCAGAAAATCTCAATATCTGTATCGTATTGACCGTGGTCTTCTTCAATGTGATCAAAAATACGACCTCTGCAATACGGATAACCTAAGGCGTCTATAAACCCCCCTGCAGCTCCCGCGTAATCAAATCTAGTGGGGTTTTGAATCGATTTTATTTTAGGCTGAACCGCCGCTATATTATCGTAAGTTTCAAATAAAGATAATATGCCAGTTAGCCATCCTTGAGTTACTTCTACATCATTGTTCAAGAGTACATAGATGTCTTCTTCCACATATTTCAAAGCTTCATTGTATCCGCCTGCAAAACCAAAATTTTCAGTGTTTTTCAGAATGATTATTTCCGGAAATTCTTCTGCTAAGTATTCCAAGGAATCGTCTGAAGAAGCATTGTCTGCAACATAGATTTTTGCTTGTTCAGAATATGTAACCACCGATGTTAAATACCTCTCCAAAAGATGTTTTCCATTCCAGTTTAATATAACTACAGCTACTTCCATATAATTAATGCGAGGGCAAAGTTTCTAAAAAAATGTAAGTTTCATTTTCGTAATCCATTTGGCAAAAGTAATGATTGATTCCATTGGTAATCATTAAATAATCTGCTTTTAGTGCCATATTGTACCTGGCGATTTGATCGAAAGTTTCCTGTGTAATATCTACACTTGGCGCTTTACATTCTACAATGAGCTCGATTGTTCCATTCGAAGAAAACGAAACGATATCATAGCGTTTTAGGATGCCGTTGACTTGAATTTGACGTTCTTCATTCAGTAAATTTTTTGAGTAATTTTTTTCTGAAATCAAAAAGTGAACGCAGTGCTGTCTGACCCATTCTTCCGGAGTAAGTATCAAATATTTTTTACGTAAAATTGAAAATATAGCAGGCTTATTTTCTTTACTTTTGAATTTGAATGAATACTCTGGAAAATTCAATTTTTGCATAATTCAAAGAAACGAAATTGAAATTAGTTGAAGCTTAACTTATGAACGATTTTAAATCTATACTTTCTGATCTCGATCAGCGTAAATTTTCTCCAATCTACTTTCTAGTAGGAGAGAGGGAGACTTTTTTTGTAGACCTCATTGCTGATAAAATTGAAGAAACTGTATTTACTGAAGATGAAAAAGCTTTTAACCAAAGTATTTTATACGGAAAAGACGTTACTATTGAAGACATTGTAGGTCAAGCTAAACAATATCCCATGATGGCGGCCCATCGGGTCATAATCGTTAGGGAAGCTCAGTCCTTGCTAAAAAACTTAGACAGTTTAAAATCTTATGTGGAACAACCACAGCAAAGTACCGTTTTGGTGTTTTGTGTCAAGTACAAAAAAATGGATGGGCGCTCTAAGATTACAAAATTGCTAAAAAAAGAAGTTGTTTATTTTGAGACTAAACCACTTTACGACAATCAGGTACCACAATGGATTTCTGAAACACTTCATGCTTCCGGATATTCAATAGCTCCTAAAGCATCAGAAATGCTTGTTGAGTTTTTGGGAAACAATCTTTCTCATATCTACAAAGAGCTTGAGAAACTCCAGCATGTTCTTCCAAAAGGTTCAAAAATCACACCCGAACTTATTGAAGAAAATATTGGAATAAGTAAAGATTTCAACAATTTTGAATTGACGAAAGCCATAGGAGTTAAGGACGAAGTGAAAGCTCAACAAATCGTGGCGTATTTTGCTCAAAACTCAAAGAACCATCCTGTAGTGCTCACAACGGCGCAACTCAATTCATTTTTCAATAAACTCTTACGTTATCATGCTTTAAAAGATAAATCTCAAAACGCAGCAGGAAGAGCATTGGGTGTAAATCCTTTTTTTGTAAAAGATTATAGTTTTGCTGCTCAGAAATATTCAATGAAAAAGGCGAGTCAAGCCATTGCACTTATTCGTGAAGTTGATATGAAGAGCAAAGGTGTGAAAGCTTCTCAAATTTCTAACGGTGACTTATTGAAGGAATTACTTGTAAAATTGATGCGCTAATCTTCTTTAGCTCTCAATTCATCTATTTTTTTACTGATATCATCCGCTTCTTTAAGTTTAGCATCAGACTTTTGGCGATTGCTTTTTGATAGGTCAAAAGCTTCTTTCTGAAGTTTTTTATACGTATCCTGTAGCTTTTCTAACTCTGTTTTCTTTTTGAATAATCCAAACATAATTTTTTTAAATGCAATATTCAATTCCATAATCGATTTTATCGCTACAATGAAGTTAAATTAACGAAAGATTATTGACGAATGAAGTTTACCGGATCAAAGAAATATTTCCGCTGTAAATTTTATCATTGATCTTGATGCGATACCAGTAATCATCTAAAGGCATATTTCTCCCATTGTAAGTGCCATTCCATTGGAAAGGCGCTTGATTACTTTTGATCAATACTTTTCCAAATCTATCGAATATAATAACTTCAAAGTCATCAAAATTGGTATCGCCACCGATCTGAAATACATCATTGATGTTATCTCCATTAGGAGTGAAAAATTCTGGAATTACAATTAATACAAAGTCTTCCGTGACTATCTTACAGCCATTGTTTTCACGGACGTATATGGTGTATAAACCTCCAGTTAACTTTTCAAAAACAGGTTGATTTTGAAAAGTTATACCATCTATAGAATAACTAAAATCACCTTCCGTAGACAATTCAATAATTAAAGAACTATCAACTTGAATGATATTTGAAATTACAGGGTTTGTATAATTTTCAATAAAATAGGTTTTGGAAACCGTGCAACCATCTACAGTGGTCAATTCAAGATTATAAGCTCCAGGACTGTCTACAGTGATAAAATTACCGGTTTCTCCATTGCTCCATAGGTATTGCACATCCGGTAAATTCTCACTTAAAGTCACATTTTCATTTTCACAAATTGTAATTGTTTCATCAATAAGATTTGGAGTATCAAAATCAGTATATTGAATGGCTACACGATTTGGATTTGAACAATTTCCACCAGTAGTTGTTGCTACTGCAAAATAAGTTCCATTGCTTTCCGGACTATAGATAAAACTGTTTTCTTCTAAAAAAACTCCTCCCGTGGGACTATCGTACCAATCCACACTTATATTTGGATTGCTTTGTACCGCAATACTTGTTATTTCCCCACCGCAACTTGTAACATCTCCAAGACTTACAGGGTCAATAAATTCGACCAAATTAACCTCAAAGACAGAAGATATACTATTGCAAGCCGTATTATTTAAATTAGAAATATTTTCAGCAACAAGTGTTCTATAAAATTGATTAGTGCTCACTTCAGGAATTATTAATTCATCTGAAGTTTCCCCCGGAATATTGGACCAGTTTTCACCATCCTGGCTGTTCTGCCATTGGTAATTCGGAGAGTTATAAATACTGAATTCTGTATTGGCTTTCAATTTTAAATCAGTCACAGATTCATTTTCGCAAAACTGAAGGTTGTTTTCTCCGCTTTCATTTACGATTTCAGTTAAATCACCACAAGATTTGAATACGATGTCATCTATAGCTAAATCATTTCCACAGCCGCCTACGCCATTGTTTGATATTTTCAGAATTACCGAGTCTTGTCCAGGTAATGTTGTAAAGGTCAATGCAAATGGTCTCCAAATTGGAGAACTTGTACCAAAAATATTACCAGTATCACCTTCAGCAAGAGATATAGAGTTTGTTTCATCAAAGATTTCAAATTTCACATTGACTGGAATTTCATTAGAAGTGCAAACATCCGATCTTGTATCGTAGACATTCATCAAAAATGCAGAAAATTCGTATGAGTTATTAATGCACAGACCTCCTATAGGAATTTGGTAAAATAAACCTGAATCAAACGCTGCATTTACAATTAAAGCTTTTCCGTTGGCATTGCCAGTGTGGTCTGTAGTGTTATGAAAACTTCCTAGTTGCATCAAATTAGAAGAAACCGTGTATTGACCATCCAATGGAGCCTGATTTACGAACTCATACGATGTCACATTGGTCGGTAATGGAGGACCATTTGTAGTCCCTTGACCAAAATTTTCTTCAAAAATGGCATCGCCGCTATTCCCTTGACAAAACCCTAATTGAGCTTGTGATGTTGTATGAACACCGAAACCAAAAATTAAATAAAGCAGCAGCGTTTTGTTCAAAATGAAATTTTAAATAAGGAATCATTGTTAGTGTTTATCCCATAATGTTATAACCACCGTCTACATGTCTTATCTCTCCTGTGGTTCTACCGTTAGGTCTCAATAAATTGAGAACTTCATAAGCAAGGTCCTCTGGCAAAGCATTGCCAAGCGGACTTTTTTGATGAGCAAATTCCACATCTTTTTCGTTCAAAGTTGCATTCCCAGCTTTACTTCCCATGTAAGGGGAGAACCGAATACAATTGACTCTCGTCCCATTTTTTCGTCCCATTTCATCTGCAAGTTCAACGGTAATTCTTTCCAATGCAGCCTTTGCAATACTTATGTTTCTGTAGGGGTGAAAAGTAACTTTTGATGCAGCAATATAGCTTAGGGAGCAAATAGATGCATCAGCATTCAAAAGGTTGTTTTTAAATAAATGGCTGGTAAGACTGATCAAAGAAAAAGCAGATACTTCCATTGTATCGCAAAATTCTTTGAAAGTGACATCCAATAAAGGCTTCACAACTTTATTTCTGATGGTTTTATCCATAGCAATGGCGTGAAGAAAACCATCAACTTTTATTTGTTTTGTTTTTAAATTTTCACAAAAGTCTGCGACGCTCTCTTCCTGAGAAACATCAAGGATTTCTGTTGCTGTATCTTTTCCAAGTTCTTTGTGGACGCTCTCCTGAAAGTCCTTAAAATTTTGATCTAAAAATGCTTTAGCCTTCTCAGATAAATTTTCATGAAACTTACTTACACCAAGGCCAGTACAAATGACTTGACCACCGTGTTCTTTAATTTTTTTGGCTACGTACATGGCCAACGAATGTTCATCAGCAATTCCTGTGATGAGATATGTTTTTCCTTTAAGCATAAGTCTTTCTTTTTAAATTACCATTTGTAAAGTGCAGTTCCCCAAGTCCATCCAGCGCCAACAGCTGCAAAAAGCAATAAGTCGTCTTTTTTAAATTTATCAGCTTTATGAACTTCGTCAAGCACCAGAGGGATAGTTGCGCCCGAAGTATTGGCATAACGATCCATATTGGTCATGACCTTTTCAAATGGCATGTCGATTTGTTTTGCAATAGATTTCAAAATACCGATGCTAGGTTGGTGTGGAATCAAAAAGCTGACATCGTCTATAGATGTTTTAGTTTTATCAAGAAGTTCTTGAATTGATTCAGGTACGACCTTAGTTGCTGTATCAAAAACTTCCTTTCCATTCATTTGGAAGTAGTGCATTCTGTTTTTTAATGTTTCTTCAGAAGCCGGAGTTTCAGAACCCCCACCGGGAATGGTGAAATGTTCTTTTCCTCGTCCATCAGAATGCAGATTGAAATCGATAAAACCTTTGTCTTCTTCAGTTTTACTTAAAACTAAAGCTCCAGCCCCGTCTCCGAAAAACACTGAATCTCTTCGTTCCCAGTCTATGATGTTCGAAAATGTATCGGCACCGATAACCAAAACATTGTTATAGACTCCATTTTTTACAAATTGGTAGCCTACAGAAATAGTAAACAAAGCTCCTGAACAAACTGCAGCGACATCAAAAGCAACGGCATTGAAAGCTTTCATTTTTTCCTGAACGAAACAGGCGCAGGATGGTGCTTGTCGATCTGGAGTTGTAGTTGCCACGATGATAAGATCGATATCCTCGACTTTCAATTTTGCGTTTTCTACAGCATCCAATCCGGCTTTGTAAGCCAAATCGCTGGTGGCTTCGTCTTCGGCGATACGTCGCTCTTTGATTCCAAGCTTGTTATAAATCCATTCATCTGAAGAACCTACTTTCTCAAAGAAAGAATTCGGAACTATTTTAGGCGGTACATAAGCTCCAGTTCCGCTTATAAAAACATTAGGCATACACTGATATTTGAATGTTAAAAGCCGAAATTTAAGTTTTTAAATGAATTTTAAGAATGAATCGCTTGCAAGTCTTTGAATTTTAACATTTATCCCGATTGAATTTTAGAATTGAAATAACTCAGAAGATAAGTAACGGTCACCTCTGTCACAGATAATACTTACCACAACACCGTGATCTAAACCTTCACAAAGCTTCACAGCGGCTGCGGTTGCACCTCCAGAGCTCATACCTGAAAATATTCCTTCCTTTTCGGCCAAATACCTAGCCATCTTGGTAGCTTCTTCCTGATTAACCTCGTAAATATGATCGACTCGAGCTGGATCATAAATTTTAGGCAAATATTCTTCAGGCCATTTTCGGATTCCTGGGATTTTCGTTCCTTCAGCAGGATGTACTCCAACAAGTTGAATGTCTTTATTTTTTTCTTTTAGAAACCTGGAAGTTCCCATAATTGTTCCGGTCGTTCCCATTGAAGAAACGAAATGTGTCACTTTATGATCTGTATCTCTCCAAACTTCAGGACCTGTAGTTTTGTAATGTGCTTTCCAGTTGTCTTCGTTAGCAAATTGATTGAACATGTAGTAATTGCCAGTTTTCATTTTTTCCTCAGCATAATCTCTGGAATACATAATCCCTTTTTCTCCTTCCGTCAATGTGACTTTTGCACCATAAGCTTTCATGGTTTGAACACGTTCTACAGTAGCATTATCAGGCATCACAAGTTCTATATCCAATCCAAAAATTCCAGCAACCATCGCTAGTGCAATGCCTGTATTTCCACTTGTCGGTTCAATAAGCTTTGTGTTTTGGTCAATATCCCCACGCTCAAGAGCAGATTTGATCATATTGTATGCGGCTCTATCTTTTACGCTGCCGCCTGGATTTTGGCCTTCGAGTTTAAGAAAAAGTTTTACGTTAGGATTTTTCACCAGGGTTTTTGCTTCCACTATGGGTGTATTGCCTATAAGGTCTAATATACTTCTACTCATTATTCGTTATTTTCATTAATTTTCACCATCATTTTATGTGTTACGGTAGACTTACTGTCAACAGACTTTGTTAACCAAACATTACCACCAATCGTTGAACCTTCTCCAATAATTGTTTTTCCACCAAGTATTGTCGCATTTGCGTAGATGGTGACATCACTTTTGATTGTGGGATGACGCTTAACATTTCTAAGATTTTTATCAACTAGCAAGGCTCCAAGAGTAACTCCCTGATAAATTTTTACGCGATCTTCAATTTCACAGGTCTCACCAATAACCACTCCTGTAGCATGATCTATAAAGAAAGGGTTTCCAATTTTTGCCCCGGGATTTATATCAGTGCCTGTTGAAGTATGTGCACATTCTGACATCAATCGTGGTACGATAGGTAATCCAAACTCCAATAAGGCATTGCTTAATCGGTAAATAGCTATTGCATAAAAGCCCGGATAGGCTAAATATACTTCGTCAATCGAATTTGCCGCAGGGTCATTATCTTTAATAAAACAGGCATCTTTATTGAGTTTCCGAAGAATATCCGGAAGCTTTTTCATGAAATCTGTCCAAATTTCCCGGCAAGGATCTTCTTCCTTGAAACAAACTAAATCTGCCAGATTTTTGAATTGCTTTTCCAATTCATCCATGCCAGTTGTAACATCGGTCTCCTTATCAAATAGCGTCAAAAAAAGTTGATCCGTGAATTTTTTTGTCTCGCTTTTGATTCGATATAAGTTAGAAACCTTAGCTTTCTCAACTTCTATCTCTTTAATGATATTTTGCTTGATTGTGGTTACCATAATACATATTTAAACAATATAGAACTTATTTCAAAATTGTTTTAATTTGTGAAAGTAAGAGTTCAATCGCTAAGAATGACTTTCAGTTCTTAATTTTAAACTTACTTTACAATTTCTGAAGAAGTGATCGAAAGATTAAAAGTGATATTTGCATAAAAAAAGATGCCAAAAGTTTTAATTATAGGAGCAGGTTTAAGTGGTTTAACCTCAGCATTCGCTTTAAAGGATTCTGAGTATGAGGTAGAAATTTTAGAAGCCAGACCAAGACTAGGTGGTCGCATTTTTACAAAAGAAGTCAACTCTTGCCAGCTAGAATTAGGAGCAACCTGGTTTGGTCCTCAACACACAAGTCTTATGGCTCTTATTAATCAATTGGAAATTCCATTTAAAACCCAAGAAAATGGGAGTGAGGCCATTTATGATTTCAGACCTAAAGGCAACTTAGAACGCTTTCAAATCCCTAATCAGGGATCATCTACATTCAAATTTAAATCAGGATCTTCATCTCTTATAAATACTTTATTCCAAAAACAAACCGGAAAAGTTCATTTTAATGAAATTGTAAAATCAATTAGTTATTCAGACACTTTTACTGTTGAAACGGAACAAAATCAGTTTGAGGCTGATTACCTTATACTCACTATTCCCTTGCAACTGATTGCGGATACTATTGAATTTGAACCGGGATTACCGCAGTCATTTCAAAACTTGCTTTCAAATACACATACCTGGATGTCAGATTCCATAAAATTTTCAGTGGCTTTTAATTCAGATTTTTGGAAAAACGATAGATACATAGGAACATTGATGAGTGCTCAGCAGATCGTACAAGAAATGTATGACCATAGTGATAAGGACCGGGAACAGAATGCACTTGTTGGTTTCTTAAATGCAGGGTATTCTGAACTTTCAGAAGAAAATAGAAAAGAAAGACTTTCCAATCAATTAAGAGACACTTTCAATCAAAAGGCATTTGATATAAAAGCTTATGCAGATGTCAACTGGAGAAACGAAGCCTTTATAATCCATAAGCAGGCAAAAGCCCTTATTCCTCATCAAAACAATGGGAATCCTAAGTTAAGAGAAGGGTTCTTTGAGAATTGCCTCTATTTTTCAGCATCGGAGACTGCTGGACAAACTCCAGGTTATATGGATGGAGCTGTACATCGCGGAATGGAAGTAGCAGAACTACTTTTAAAAAAGTTAGGGTGATGCTTTTTTATTGATTTCAGAAATTTTTTCTAAAAGGTATAAGTAATCCTCGCGATTGTTGACAAAATCCAGATCTGTAATGTCTATTATTTTTACATCGATCTTATTCTGAGAATTGAAAAAATTCAAATAGCCTTCATGTATGTTTTTAAGATAGTCTGGCGATATATTTTGCTCATAATCACGACCTCTTTTTTTGATGTTGCTTAACAAGCGATCTATATTTTGATAGAGATAAACGTAAACATCCGGTTTTGGAACATCGCTGTACATGATGTTGAATATCTTCTTATATAAAGCATATTCATCTTCTTGAAGAGTTACTTTCGAAAAAATTAGCGATTTATTGGGATTGTAGTCGGAAATAGCAAAGTCTGTAAACAAGTCCAATTGTGAGATATCATCCATTAATTGCTGATGACGATCTGCTAGAAATGACATTTCCAGGGGGAATGCAAATCTCGTCTGATCTTCATAAAACTTGGGCAAAAATGGATTGTCTTTGAAACGTTCCAAAATCAATTTACCATTAAAATCTTCAGCAATCATTTCAACCAAGCTTGTTTTTCCAGACCCTATATTTCCTTCAATAGTAAGATAGTTTACTTGTCTAAACTCAGCGATTCTAGGTTTTAGTTCCTCTCCAACCGCTTCAATGTGGGAATCATCTTCACTATTTTCTACTAAAACAGAAATCGGTTGATTCAATGTAGGATGAATCATATCCGGAGCTAAATCAGACAAAGGATATAAAACAAAATTTCGCTCGGTAAGTTTAGGGTGAGGAACCGTGAGTTCACTGGTTTCAATAACTGAATTTCCATAGAACAAAATATCAAGATCAATGGTTCTGGCTTGGTAACCTGTTTTGGATGTTCTTACTCTACCAAGATTGAGTTCAATTTTCAAAAGTTTTTCTAAAGTAACTTCAGCAGAAAATCTGGTTTGGACCTCTATGACAGCATTTAAGAAATCTTCACCTTCAAACCCCCAAGATGGTGTTTTATATAGTTTTGAAACTCGCGTGACATCACCTACTGTGTTGTAAACTGCATCAATGGATTCTCTAAGCCAATGAAATTTGTCGCCTTGGTTACTTCCTAAAGCTATATACGTAGTGATGGTCGTATTCAATTTGTTAAGAAAATTTTAATGAATATTGATTTACAATCAACTGCAAAATGTATTGAGTTTAAAAATTACAGCTTAGATTTGCCGCAAAGGTAAATATCAAATTCAATTATAGTTGACGGCACTACAAAAAATTTCTGCAGATCGCATTTACTTAATACTTGCTGCATTATTCATAACATCCTTGGTCGTTTCCAATTTAATTTTTCAAAAGTTTTTCTACTGGGATTTTTTTGGGCTGTATAGATTTGAAATTTCAGTGGGCGTGTTACCGTATCCCATCACGTTTTTAATCACAGATTCCATAAGTGAGATTTACGGTAAAAAGAAAGCGAACCAAGTTGTAACTATTGGAATTTTTGCTTCCGTTTTTTCACTCCTTATCATTTTGGTGGCAAATGCGGTTCCAGCCACATCATGGTCTCCAGTGGGGGATGAAGTTTTTAATAATGTTTTTGGGGCTACAACCATCGCCGTCGCGGCTTCGATGATGGCCTATCTTCTTGCTCAATACGTTGATATCTATGTATACCATTTTTGGAAAAAATTGACCAAAGGGAAATACCTCTGGTTAAGGAACAACTTCTCAACATTCTCATCACAATTTGTGGATACGTTTGCTGTAGTTTTTCTTCTTTCAGTTTTTGGAGAATTGGAATGGGATCTTTTTGGAGGACTGCTCTTGAGTGGTTTTCTCTTTAAGGCCCTTATTGCTCTTTTCGATACGCCTCTCTTATATCTGGTAGTGTTTTTGTTTCGAAAAAAATTTAATCTTAAGCAAGGCGAAGAGATTCAAGAATCCTAATTTCCTGAAGTTGAACAATTCTAAATTTTAATTCTTTTTTTGGTATAAACGAGAAGCCATTACGTAATTTTAGGTTCAAATTATTACTTATGAAAAAGGCTTTTAAGATTATCGGTGTTGTTTTCTTAATACTCATCATTGCTTTATTTCTTACCCCAATATTATTCAAAGGGAGTATAGAAAAAATGGTTAAAAAGGCAGCTAATGATAATGTAAATGCTCAAATAGAATGGGCTTCCTTAGATTTAAGTTTGTTTAGAAATTTTCCTAACGCAAGTTTGAGTCTTGAAGAGGTGAGCGTAATTAACAAAGCGCCATTTGAGGGAGATACTTTAGTTTATGTTAAAAACTTCAATATAGCGATGGGTGTAATGCAGCTTTTTAAAGATGAAGGCTTGAAAATCGACCAAATATATTTAAATGATGCCTTGATCAATGTGAAAGTGGATTCTCTTGGTAACTCCAATTATGATATTGCTAAAACCGCTGAAGCCTCAGAAATTTCAGAAACGACTGAAACAAAAAAGGCTGAAAAACCCTTTCAACTCAATTTAAATCATTACGAAATCAATTCATCCACCATCAATTATTTGGATGAAAGTGGAAATATCTTTCTTAAACTTAAGGAATTCAATCATAGTGGTGATGGAGATTTTGCCGAGTCTGTTTTCACCCTTAAAACACTTACCGATTCTAAAATATCTTTTGATTTTGATGGAACCAATTACTTAAAAGATAATTCTATAGTATTGGATGCAGACCTTGAAATGGATCTTGAAAATATGAAGTTTACTTTTTTAGATAATGAAGCTTTAGTGAATCAGTTGCCACTTCAGTTTGAAGGTTACGTTCAGTTATTTGAAAATTATAATGATATAGATATCCAATTTTCTACGCCTTCTTCAGATTTTAAAAACTTTTTGGCTTTGATTCCCGAAGCTTATGCCTCCAACCTTGATGGAGTGACTACAACAGGTGATTTTAAATTGAACGGAGTCATTAAAGGTAAAGTAGATGAGACATATATCCCAACTTTAGATATTTCAGCTTCAAGTTCCAATGCTTCTTTTCAATACACCGACTTACCCAAAAAAGTTGATGATATCTCCCTGAATATTGAGCTCAAAAACGAAAGCGGACTAGTCGAAGATACATACATCAATTTTAACGATGTCAAATTCAGAATAGACCAGGATCGTTTTGCTGGAAGTGGTTCTGTGAAAAATCTAACTACCAATATGCTGGTTGATCTTCAGGCTAAAGGAAGATTGAATTTAGCAAATCTTAAAAAAGCTTATCCTATAGATTTAGAACAAGATTTAAGTGGTTTTTTAGACGTTGATTTGGTGACCAATTTTGATATGAATTCTATAGAACAGGAAGCTTACGATAATGTAAATGCAAAAGGCTTACTTCAGCTTTCAAAATTTGATTACGACTCTCCAGATTTAGCTAAGCCTATACATATTGAAGTAGCTACTGTCAATTTTACGACTAATGCAATTCAATTGAACAAATTTGAGATGTCAGCGGGTTCGACTGACTTAAAAATGAATGGAAACTTAAATAATTTGATGGGTTTTGCTTTCGCCGATAAACCTTTGAAAGGAACTTTTGATGCAGCTTCCAAAACCTTCAATGTTGCTGATTTTATGGTAGAAAGTGATACTGAAGTAGCAGCTTCTGAAAATTCAAATTCTGATAAAACAGCTGAGACGACGGAGGAAATTAAAATTCCTGATTTTTTGGATATCGTTTTAAACTTTAGAGCTGAAAATGTCATTTACGATAACCTGAACCTTAAGAATGTTACGGGAAGCATGGCTTTGCAGAATGAGAGCGCAGTTTTAAATAATATTAATGCTGATATTTTTGGTGGAAATATCAAATTGGACGGGAATGTTTCTACTAAAGAGACGACTCCAAATTTTGATATGAAAATGAGTTTGAATACCATCAAAATCATAGAAGCTGTACAGCAGATGGAATTGATAAAAGGTCTGGCACCGATTGCTCAAGTGCTCAATGGTGTCGCAACAACCAGTATAAATCTAAAAGGAGACTTGACTAAAGATTTGATGCCGATTTATACCAGTCTTGCCGGAGATCTTTTGGCTAAAATTATCAGCGCAGATATCGAACAAGAAAATATGACTTTAGTATCCAATCTTAATAAACAATTTCAACTTTTAAATTTTGATAAGTACAAAATAAAAGACTTAGTTGCAAAATTGAATTTTAAAAACGGAGCTATCAATGCAGATAATTTTGATTTTAAACTTGATGATGTCAAAGTCGACGTTTCTGGAAGTCATTCGTTTGACAATACCATGAACTATAATCTAAAATTTAATGTTCCTGCTAAATATTTTGGAGATGAAATAGGAGGTCAACTTGCTAAGCTGAGTAATATTGATGTCAGTAAATTCAATGTAGATGTGCCAGTGAATCTGTCTGGTTCATTTACCAGTCCAAAAATTAATTTAAACATGGATAAAGCTATTACAAGTCTGACAAGTCAAATTATCCAGGCGCAGAAAGAAAAAGCAACAGACCAAGTCAAAGATAAAATTGGAAATGAAATTAATAATCTGCTAGGAGGGAATAAAACATCTAAGGATTCTACAGACACTTCAACAGAAGAAGTGAAGGATAAAGTCAAAAACACATTGGAAGGGCTTTTTAAAAAGAAAAAGAATAATTAATATTACATTTTTAATGTAAATGATTTTAAGGGAAATAAGAGAAGGTTGGTTAGGTAGACACATTTTGGTATTTCTTATACTAGTGTTTATCAACTTGAGTATAGACGCTCCAGATATATTTTTAAAAAGGATAAATTACAACGAGCAGGAAACACTCATTGAATTGATCATTGAGAAGGGAATTGGTATTGAAGATGCTTTCAGTGAGCAAAACCATGACCATGAGTTGCCAGAAAAATCAGCATCCAAAAAAAATCATGTTGATCTTTTCAGAACCAATCTATTTGAAAATCTCGCTTTATTAAATCTTTATTTGGAATGTAATTCCATCATGAATTATGTGGCCTTGATCAACTCTCAGGATCATTCTAAAATCATTATTCCACCACCAGAATTTGAAGCTTAAAATTCATTTTAATCAAAATTAATTTTAACTCAAATTCATTTATTATGTCATTAAAATATTCATTGAGAATAGTTTTATTCTCAACACTAGTGTTATGTTCAATCTCAATATTTGGTCAAGTTACCAAACAGGAAAGAGATAGCATTTATATATCAGAAACAGAAGATCAAAAAGGTTTGTCACCCAAAGTACTTCACGCAGAACCACTCTATATTGATCTTATAAGAGATCTTGGAGCTAGAAAAGGTGAGCGTGAATGGAACGTAGGATTTGGTGTTAACGACAATAACGATTATGAAGAGTATGAAGCCTTAATTGAGTATGAGTGGGCGCCTGTAGACCGTTTAGGATTAGAAATAGAACTTCCTTTTCAGTTTTATTATGACAGGCGAGAGTCTTCTAATGCTGATCCACTTCCTCAGAGCAGGTTAGAAGGTTTGCAATTTGCTGCTCAGTACTCATTTCTTGTAAGCCCAAAATACAACTTATCTATGGCCGGTGGATATTTACATAGCTTTACCATGAATGCTTTCAACAGATACGATTCTGGTCGCTTGTTTACAGGTAATAAGATGAGTCCATTTTTGGTTGTTGCCAAACGTCTGGGATCCAACTTTCATTCCCTAGTTTACTCGGGTCCTGTTTGGGAAAGAGGATTCAGTGGTTTCGAAAATGAATTCTTCTATCAAATACATACCAGTTTTCATTACATGATTACAGGAACTCGTAACTTTATAGGTCTCGAAATCAATAAAATTATCGTTGATGGGAAATTAGAAACCACCCTAAGACCGCAGATGCGTTTAGGAATTTCAGATCATTTAATGATAGGCATTGTTACTGGAATCCCTATTGAAGCAAATAATGATCGGTTTAGCACATTTTTTAGATTAATATATGAGCCCAAAACAAAGCATTAATCTTTTTATTATACTTGCATTTCACTTCAAATTTTTAATAATTGACAATATGAAAGCTCAAAATCCTCATATTTATCCTGAATCTATAGAAAATGAGGTCAAACAGGCTTTAAGCTATTATCCTCAATTAAAGGAGACGTCAATTACGTTTAAATTTAAATCGGATATAAAAAAATCTACAATGCAAGCTCAGCCAGACTTCAAAAGTTTATTAAAACCAAGGGCTAAGCGTAAATACTTTATTTTTATAAGTGAAAAATTTAAAATATCTGGTCAGGAATTTCGAACTATAAATGTGCCTACAGAAGTCTTAATAGGTTGGCTTGGCCACGAATTAGGTCATATTCTGGATTATCAGCATCGTGGTAAATTCAATATGATTTGGTTTGGTATCAAATATTTATATCTGGAAAAACATATTGTTGAGGCCGAGAGAGCAGCAGATACTTTTGCTGTAAACCAAGGTATGGAAGATTATATCCTGAAGACTAAAAATTTCATACTCGATCATGCTGATATTGATAAAAAATATAAGGAAAGAATAAAGCGTTATTATTTATCACCAGAGGAAATTATGGAAATTGTACAGGAGCGCTAGTTAGTGCTTTTGTACAAAATTTTCCCATTCACTGAATTTTTCCTCGTTCATCACCCGTTCCATTTTTACCTGCCCACCTTTTTTCTTATTTCTTGCATTCCAGTCATAAAACACATCTGGTTTTACTAGATTGACTTTGACCCCTTTTAGCGCTTTAGTTCTGGCCACTTCGTAATTTTTGTTAGCAGATTTCAAAGCCTTATCAAGCGCTTCAGCGACTTCAGAGGAATCTAAACTTGTATCTGAAGTTCCTAAGTACCAAAAATGATAAAACTCATTATCATCTGCACGTTTGGCGCAAATGGTATATTCTGAAACTTCCATATCAAATTGATTTCCCAATTCCTTCATGGCTGCATCCATTTTGTTGACAGAAAGTTGAGAACCTACGGTATTTAAAAAGAATTTTGTTCTCCCCGTTATTCTTATTTCTGCTTTTTCAACATCCGTAAATTGGATGGTATCTCCAATACTATACCGCCAAGCACCACTCACCGTACTTATGACCAATACATAATCTTGATCAAGTTTCACATCCTCGATAGATATACTCGGAGAGTCGGCTTTTAGTGAACCATCCTGGTTTATGTATTCCGGTTTGAATGGTATAAATTCGAAAAAAATTCCATTATCGGTCAACAGTTGCATAGCATCTGTCTCAGGACGAGTTTGCAAGGCAATAAACCCTTCTGAAGCTAAATAGGTATCAATCACATGAACATGTTTCCCTGTCAAGCGTTTGAAGCTTTTTTCATAAGGACCAAATGCCACGCCACCTGTTGTATAGACCTTTAAGTTTGGCCATATGTCGTGAATGTTATCCACCTTATGATACTCGATGACTTTTTCCATCATCAATTCCATCCAGGATGGAATACCACTTAAGGCTCCAATATCCCAGGTTTTAGCATTTTCAGCAATTTTCTGAACGCGTTCATCCCAATCGTCAATTTTGGAAATTTCTTCTCCTGGTTTATAGAATCCTCGAAACCAAAATGGTATTTTACTGGCACTAATTCCACTGATCTCACCTTCTAAGTGGTCATTATTTTCCTGAAGTTCAGTTGAACTTCCCAACATCATTATTTCCTTTTCAAAAAAATCGGAAGGTAAATCATAGTTTTCAATTGCTAATATTTGTTTGATTCCCGCGTTCTTAATAGCTTCTATCATGTCATCCGTCACTGGAATTCGCTTGCTGGTTTTTCCTGTAGTTCCAGAGCTCAAGGCAAAATAATCTGGATTCCCCGGCCATGTAACATTACTCACACCCTCATGAAGCTTATGCCACCAATCGTTATGCATTTTGTCATAATCGAAGTAAGGGATATTCGACTTGAAATTTTTGTAGGGATCCACTGAGTTTAAAACTTTTAAAAATTCAAAATGATTTCCAAATTCTGTTTTTTTTGCTTTTTCCAGCAAAAAATTCAAAGTCTCTTTTTGATTTTTAATGTGGTCAGTTTCAAGAGAAATAGAGTTTCTGAGATTGATAACGCCTTTTATAATATTTCCAATAATAGCCATGATTACTTTTTGAATGACTTGATCTTGTCATTGTGTTTGAATGGTTTACATCTGTGCAAAACCTATTCCTAAGTTTTATAGTTTTAAACTGATTTTAAAAGCTATCGTTTAAAATTTCTAAAATTTGAATCGCCGCATCACTTATTCTGCTTCCAGGTCCAAAAACTGCAACTGCACCTGCATCAAACAAAAATTTATAATCAGCAGACGGAATTACTCCACCTACAATCACCATAATATCTTCTCGTCCAAGTTTTTTGAGTTCAGCAATAACTTCAGGTACAAGCGTTTTATGGCCTGCTGCCAGAGAAGACACTCCCAGTATATGCACATCGTTTTCCACAGCTTGTCGGGCAGCTTCCTGTGGCGTTTGAAATAACGGACCAATATCCACATCAAAACCAACGTCGGCATACCCTGTAGCAACTACTTTTGCTCCTCTATCGTGACCATCCTGTCCCATTTTGGCAATCATTATTCGCGGACGGCGACCTTCTTTTTCTGCAAATTCATCGGCTAGAGCCTGAGCTTTGCTAAAGGATTTATCTGTTTTCATTTCTTTGCTGTATACTCCACTAAACGATTGAATTTTGGCTTGGTGTCTTCCATATACTTCCTCCAGAGCGTTACTTATTTCACCAAGTGTAGCTCTTTCTCTAGCTGCGATTACAGCAGCTTTAAGTAGATTACCATTTTCTTCTTTAGCAATGCGGGTGAGATCCTTTAAGCTTTTCTTTACTTTTTCATCATTGCGCTCTGCTTTTATCTTCGAAAGCTTCTCCAACTGTTGTCTTCTTACAGTTTGGTTATCTACTTCCAGAGTAACTATAGGATCTTCTTGTTTCAATCTGTAGGCGTTGATTCCAATGATCTTATCGGTTCCGCTATCAATTCTAGCCTGTTTCTTCGCCGCTGCTTGTTCTATTCTTAATTTTGGAATTCCAGCCTCAATGGCTTTAGTCATACCGCCAAGTTCTTTGACTTCTTCAATATGCTTCCAGGCTTGTTGAGCAATATCGTGTGTTAATTTTTCAACATAATAACTTCCTGCCCAAGGATCAACAGTTTTGGTAATTCCTGTTTCTTCCTGAAGGTAAATTTGTGTATTTCGTGCTATCCTTGCGGAGAAATCTGTTGGTAAAGCAATAGCTTCATCTAATGCATTTGTATGTAAACTTTGAGTTCCGCCAAAAGCCGCAGCTGTTGCTTCAATACACGTTCTGGCAACGTTGTTAAACGGGTCTTGTTCTGTTAACGTCCAGCCGCTAGTCTGTGAGTGTGTTCTTAAGGCTAAAGATTTTGGATTTTTAGGATTGAAATCTTTTACCATTTTTGCCCAAAGCATTCTTGCAGCTCTCATTTTGGCAATTTCCATAAAATGATTCATGCCAATTCCCCAGAAAAATGAAAGTCTCGGGGCAAAAGTGTCGATATCCATTCCTGCCTCCAAACCTTTTTTGATGTATTCCAAACCATCTGCCAGTGTATAAGCCAATTCAATATCTGCAGTAGCCCCAGCTTCCTGCATATGATAACCGGAAATACTGATGCTATTAAATTTCGGCATATTTTGAGAAGTAAATTCAAAAATATCTGAAATTATTTTCATTGAAGGAGTTGGTGGATAGATGTAAGTATTTCTAACCATAAATTCTTTCAGAATGTCATTTTGGATGGTTCCTGAAAGTTGTTCCTGTTTCACACCTGTTTCTTCTGCAGCCGCAATGTAAAAAGCCATGATCGGCAAAACAGCTCCATTCATGGTCATTGAAACAGACATTTTGTCTAATGGAATCTGATCAAATAAGACTTTCATATCTTCCACGGTATCTATGGCAACTCCAGCTTTTCCAACATCACCAACTACACGCTCATGATCACTATCGTAACCTCTATGCGTTGGCAGATCAAAGGCCACCGAAAGTCCTTTTTGCCCAGCAGCAAGATTTCTTCTGTAAAAGGCATTGCTTTCTTCTGCGGTAGAAAATCCAGCATATTGCCTGATCGTCCAAGGTCTTCTCACGTACATGGTTGAATAAGGTCCTCGCAGGTGTGGCGCAAGTCCAGCTACAAAATCTCGATGTTCTATTTTATCTAGATCTTCTTTGGAGTACTTAGTCTTTATTTTTATCTGTTCTGCAGTTTTGAACTTTGAAATCTCTTCTTCCTCTTTTCGGGAAGCTGAGATCAAATTCATCTGTTGTATATTTTTTCTTTCCATACTATTCAGTTGGTTTTGAAGATGGATTTTTTTTCTCTTGTTCTAATCGATCTTTTTCAATTGGCTCTGCTAATCTTTTCTCTAAAATAGGTTCTATAAGCGTTTTACGCTGTTGTTGTTTCAAAAATGGAAAAAGCTCTAAGTCTTGTGACATCTTGTCTTCTAGATTTTCATATTTATTTAAACCAACAAGAATGAAATCTCCAGTTTTTACTTTAGCTTGTTCTTTTTCAGCACTTTCTTTTATCTTTTTCTGAATTTTCCCCTCAAACAATTGATGAATAAAACCTTTACCAGCTTCAATTGTTTTAAAAATACTTAAAGCTTTTTCAGCTAATTCTATGGTGATATTTTCTATATAGTAAGTTCCATCTACTGGATTCAAAACTTTATCAAAATAGCTTTCTTGCTTTAAAATCAGTAATTGATTTCGAGAAATTCGTTCTCCAAATTCATTTCTCTTATGGAAAACTTCATCGTAAGCTAAATTATTAACCCAATTGGCGCCACCCAAAATCGCACTCATACATTCTGTTGTGGTGCGTAGCATATTCATATTGTAATCGTAAATAGTATGATTGCGCTTGCTAGGTTCAGCTATTATAGTGAGATCAATTTCAGTATCAAATTCCTTAGCCAAACTATTCACGAGAAGTCGAAAAGCTTTGAGCTTAGCGATTTCAAAAAAGTAATTGGAGCCTTGAGAAATAATAAAATTGAAGCTGATCGATTTTAATCTGTTGTCGGATAGTTCAAGAATATTAAGATATTCATTGAGATGCGCTAACCCATAAGCAAGTTGTTGTGTGATGAGACCACCAGCGTTTTGGTACAGTCTAGCATCAACGTTGATATGATTTTTGAAGCTTGACAACTGGGTTGTTTTTAAAAAAGCATCAAAATCCTCTTTTTGGTTGTTAAACCAATTACCTGAAGAAGCTAATTGATGAACAGGATCATATCCAAATAAAACAGTCTTATTCTGTTTAACCAGTAGAGAATTTAGCTTTTCAAAAAAATCAAGATCTTGGAATAAAACTTCAATATAAAGTGGAGTTTTAAGATCGCTTAGAGCTTCAAAGAATTTTAATTTTTTATCATCAGCTTCTGGAACAATAATCCATAAACTTTCTGCACCACGTTCTATAACATCCAGTGCATTTTCGATGGTAATTTCTACATTTTCCAGATACAGTTTTTCGGTAACATGCCAGGCAGGTGACTTTGGAAGCGAAAAATTATAATCATGATCATCTGCATGATAAAAAGGTTTTATATCGATACCTTCATCAGTAGAAGTAACCAAAGTTTCGTTGTAATCTGCACCTTTCAGGTCCACTTGGATTTTTTGTTTCCATGCTTTTGCTGACACAGAATCGAATTCATTAAATAATTTTTTACTCATCTTTATCAGTTTTTAAACTGTCTTCGTATTCAATTATATAAACATCTTCATTGGGACGTTTCATAAAGTAGGTTTCCCTGGCAAAACGTTCTATTTCAATGCTATCTTTAAGTTCATTAAGAATTTGTTTGTCTTTTTGTATTTCGGTCTGATAATAAAATTTGTTAGCTTTTATTTCATCAATTTCTTGATTTAATTCTCTGTGAATGAGCCATGAATTACTATCTAAAAATAGCATCCATACGACAAAGACCGTGAGCACAAGAACGTACTTGTTGCTCATAAATTTGAACCAAGGCTTTTGTTTTAAGTCTTTGTACTTCATGATTGTAATATACTAAAATTAGAGGAGTCTTTCCTTAATAATAGTTTGAACAATATCAATAGCCACCGTATTAAATCGGTTGTTGGGTATAATGATATCAGCATATTCTTTAGTGGGATCAATAAATTGCTGATGCATGGGCTTCAAAGTAGTTTTATATCGGTTCAATACTTCATCCAGATCTCTACCGCGCTCGGTGATATCTCGTTTAAGACGTCTCATTAAACGTTCATCGCTGTCCGCGTGCACAAAAATCTTGATATCAAACATCTCTCTTATATCAGGGTGAGTGAAAATAAGAATACCCTCCACAATCATGACTTTTCTTGGTTTGGTGGTAATGGTTTCCTCGGTTCTATTGTGTTCTTTGAAAGAGTAGACAGGCTGTTCAACTGATTTACCAGACTTCAAAATCTTTAAGTGCTCTACTAAAAGATCAAAATCTATAGATTTAGGATGATCAAAATTGATACGTTTTCTTTCTTCCTTGGGAAGATGCGACAAATCTTTAT
This sequence comes from Psychroflexus longus, assembly GCF_020164595.1. GTDB lineage: Bacteria > Bacteroidota > Bacteroidia > Flavobacteriales > Flavobacteriaceae > Psychroflexus > Psychroflexus longus. The sequence continues at coordinate 87,377 of NZ_JAIQZE010000006.1, read as the reverse complement.
AGTAAGAATCCTGATAAATCACATCAACTTCGTCGTGTTGCAGTTCGTTTATAATTTGGTTCACCACAGTGGTTTTACCACTTCCAGTTCCCCCGGCAATGCCAATAATGAGCATAATAAATACGTGTAAAAAATTAATTATTCTTTTCCATCCAGCTTTTGAAGCTTTTGAAATTTTGTGGATTGATACCGTGGCCCACAGGATATTCTTCATAGGTTAAATCAATAGCCAATTTTTCCAAAAATGGCTTATTGTTTCTTGCCCATTCTACAGGGATTACCTGGTCTGAACTTCCATGAGAATTATACACTTTAAGATGGCTAAAGTCTTTCGATTCATAACCTGCTTTTATCATATTAGGATCAACGTATCCAGATAAGCCAATTATATTTTTTACTAAATGAGGGTAGGAGAGACCTAATGCAAAACTTAGTATTGTACCTTGGCTAAACCCAAGTAAGGTAACATTGTCAGAATCGATGGGATACTCTTCAAGGGCTTCTTCTATGAATTTCTTTACCAATTCTCTGGATTCTATAGCTTGTTCTATGTCGCTAAACTTTCCTTGTTGTGCATCAAAATTGATAGCATACCAGGCATTCCCCATAGGTTGGAGTGAATGAGGAGCTTTTAAAGAGATGATCATGTACTTCTCTGGCAATTCACTAGCAAACGAAAACAAGTCGTTTTCGTCACTGCCATAGCCATGTAACATAAGTATAAGAGGAGCTTTTCCTGATAAACTGGAAGGCCGTATAAGGTGTGTAAGTGATAAATTTTTAGTAGTCATTTAAGTAAGTTTTTTAAATACAGTTTGACACAAGTTTCCAATTAATGGAACTTTATTTTGTTTTCCAGAAACAGCACCAATAAATCCAAAAAGCCAAAGGATAGTATAACCTAAGTAAAGTGGAGTACTGATCATTATTTCTTGAAGATTACTTACAGTCTCGGGAATTCCGCTCACTATTATACTTATGAAAATCACCAAAAAATTGACCCCTAAAGCTTGTCTTATATGAAAACTTGCAAACTCGTGCTTATTTTCAGCTGAGTTTAGCAAAAGGGCGAGAATGCTACCAAAAATTGTAAAATAAGCTACTATAGCAGCGGTTTTACCGCTCCTCTCTTTTTTAATTTTCATAAAACGAATTATTGTAAATACTCCCCAGAACTTTTCCCTTAAGATTTTCTCCAAGGAAAATGCTGTTTTTAGATTTAGAGAATATATGTTTTTTTTGAAATTTATATTCTAAATTTGGTTCAAATAGGCTTAAATCTGCACGTTGATTAACTTCAATTTGTGAAGTCTCCAGTCCAAAACACAACTTGGTTTTGGATAATAATTCTGAAGCTTTTTCGACACCAAACAAGTTGTTTAGAACTGAAAATGCCGACTCCAGGCCGATGCTTCCATAGCTTGCATTTTCAAATTCCAGCTCCTTGTGTTCTTCGTCCATAGGCTCGTGATCGCATGTTACCATGTCTATAGTGCCATCTAATACCGCTTGTTTTAACGCTATACAATCCTCTTCAGTTCTTAAGGGTGGAAGAATTTTATACTTACTATCGAAAGCTTCAAGTTGATTACTCGAAAAGAATAAATGAGGTAAAGCAACGCTCGAAGTCGCTTGCAAACCTTTTACTTTAGCTTCCTTAATCAACTGAATTGAAGCTTTGGTAGAAACATTGGGAATATGCAATTTTCCACCTGTATATTCTAATATGTAAAGATCTCTCGCAATTTGTAATTCTTCAGCCAGGCTAGGAATTCCTTTAAGGCCAATATAGGTTGTAAATTTATCTTCGTTGACTTGAGCTTTACCAGCAATGGATTGATCCTGAGGATAAGAAAAAATCAATCCATCAAAACCTTTTACATACTGAAGAGCTATTTTAAATAAATTAGCATCCTTTACTGAGGTTTTGAAATCGTAGAAGCCTATAGCACCAGCCATTTGCATATCATATAGTTCAGCTAGATTTTTACCATCAAAACTTCTGGTAAGAGCCCCAATAGGTTTAATTTGGATAAGTTGAGTATCGATTTGTTGCTGAAGAAATTTGACAGCAGAATAAGAATCAGTAACGGGATTTAAATTTGGGTTGAGAAGGAAACCAGTAAAGCCAGATCGTCTCGCTGTGGTTACACCATTTGCAAGCGTTTCTCTTTCCTCGTAACCGGGTTCACCGAAAGATACTGAACTGTCAAAAAAGCCATTAGAAACATGAAGATTTTCATGTGCTATAATCTTATCTCCAGCATTTATAGAATCCTCAATTTGAGATATAACTCCGTTTTCAATGAGTATATCTTTAGTTTTTAAATGATAAGAACTTTCTGTATCCAGAATTTTCGCAGATTTTAAAAGTATGGAAGGCATAGGCGTTATTTTAAAAATCTCAAGATTAAAAGCTCTGTAAGAAAGAAACCAATTGCAAAAATAAGCATCCAAATCCAAAGCTCAAGGATTTTCCTCTCTTCTGTAAAAGAATTAAAGGCTTCAGGTATTGATGAAAATGTTTTGGCCTCCACTGTGCTTAGATCCAAAGGATTAAAGTCGCTCTCAAATCGATCATAGTTGAAACTTAAATTGAGCAGAACTGAATCCTTTTGTTTTAATTGGTAGTGTCCTCTGGACTTTGGCTGATATTGTGTGTTGATCTGAACAATATTTCCAAGCTTTGTTTGTTGCGGGATAACTTGCTGACTTTTATTAACAAGTTTTAGTATTTCGTCCTTCTTTAGATTTGTTTTTATATCAATTTTATTTTCTTGACCTATAATTGAGTACAATTCTGGTCTTACATTACTTTCCAGTGCGATATTATAGAAAACAGGAACAACGAGTGGAGAATTTGTGAAGTTTGATAAGTCCGTGTTTAGTGCTGATGAGAAACTATAAATTCTATCTTTTTCAGCTAGGAAGGATTGTCCGTTGCTGTATTGCAGAATAGGCGAGAAGCTAGGATTAATTTCTAAAAACATTTGAGTGGATGGATAATCAAAATTTTGAATTTGTTCTGAAAAAACGTTCTTAAAAAGCAGGTGATCAAAGTTAATGCTGGTAATTTCTCTTTGCTCTGAAGTTTTACTTTTATAAATGTTTGAAGTATTGAAAAGTCCTTTGAACGTGACTGGAGTTGTATTTTTATTGGGAATGATTACTAAAGTTCCACCATTTTCTCGAAATTCTTTGATTCTACTGAGGAGTATGGGATTGATATCATCGATCTCATTCAGAATAAAAAGATCTGCATCTGAAATTTTGGAGTAATCGAATTCTGTGAGTTGAAATTCTTGAAAGTTGAATTTATTGATGTCATAGAGCGATGCTAAAAAAGATTTTTGACCATTAGAGTTAATGGCTACTATATTAATTTTCTTTTCTTCACTTAAACTGAAAAACAACTTGTTATCGTAGGACATGCCATCTGGTTCAATCTCCAAGATCCCTTTTTTAAAATCTCTATTTGATAAATCGAATTTTATAACTGTAGATGTAGCCTCTTCAAAGTTAGCTTTGGTTTTGGCTACGAGTTCATCGTTATCCATCAATGATACTGTTACATCTTTGTTTGATGCGTTGTAAGATCGAATTTCGGCCTGAATTTTTTTTGAAGTATTGGTTGTTTCCAGTTGAGCGGATGCAATGCTGAAGTTTTCTAGCGTTGAGGGTGACTTAAGGATTAAGTTAAGGTCTGTTGCATTTTTAGACTTCAGGCGAACTTTATCTTCAAAGTTAAGTCCATCGGTAATTAAAAATAAATTATGGCCAGACATCCGGTCTTCAAACATAGACTCAGCTTTAAGCAATATGTTCTCAAAACTGAGGTGAACGGGAGTGAATTTAATAGAAAAGAAATCTGCTTTGATATCGTTTTTGGTGACATTTTTCCAAACTTTATCATTTGTAAAAAGTGAAAAACGCTCGTTTTGATTGAGTTGTTCCCATAAATTTTGCTTGGAATCTTCAAGTAAAGTCAATTGTTTTGCTGGCAATTCCATGGAAAATGAATTGTCTAGATAGATGACAATTTCATCCATCTGAAGCGCAGTCTCTGATTTAGGAATGAAGGGCTTTGCAAAAGCTAAAATCAGAAAAATTAAGCCTAAAAGTCGAGTGGCTAGTATTAACCATTTTTTTATGGTTGAACTTTTTCTGGATTGTAATTGGATACGCTCTAATAGCGCAACATTACTGAATTTGGTGGTTTTAAATTTTCTAAGCTGAAATAAGTGAACTAATATGGGAATGATGAGTAGAAAGAGAAAGTAGAGTACATCTGGCTTTTCAAAAATCATCAATCCTCAAGCTTTTTGGTTCTTTCAATGGTAAATTCGAAAGTAGTTCCTTTGCCTTCAACAGAGCTTACTTTGATTTCCCCCCCCAGGTTGTGAATCATTTTTTTGACTGTAGAGAGTCCAATTCCATTTCCTTTGTTGCCTTTTCTGTCATTTTCTGCAACAATAGAAAACAAATTAAAGATTTCCTTTTGCTTGTCTTTCGGAATTCCAATGCCATTATCTTTCACAAAAAATCTATAAAAATCTGGTTCTTTTTTGAAATCGATATCAATTTCAATTTTGGACTTATCATTGTACTTGAGGCTATTACCTATCAGATTAAGTAAAATCTGTTCCAGAGCTACACGGTTGGTAAATATATCTATGCTTTCTTCGGGAAACGAAATGTCGCAATCATCACCTATATCAAGCATTTCTACTATATCTTCTACCAAAGTGTGTACATCAAAAACTTCTAATGAATCTTCATTACTTGTGATGTTATCACTTTCGTAGTGCGTTAGAATATTGGTAATGTAGTCACTCAATTGAAATGATGACTTCTTTAGATTATCTAGGTAATCTACCCCAGAATCATCAAGAATACTTTTATATTTTGCCTTCAGGATATCAATGGTAACAATCATATTGGCAAGTGGCATTTTCATATCATGAGAGACCACTCCAGCAAAATTTCTTAATTGATTATTTTTTTCCTTGAGTAATTTTTGAGTTTTCTTAAGTCCCTTATTGATAGAGTGAAGCTCAAATAGTTTGATGACCTGATTGGCTAAAAACAATAGGCCTTCTTTTTGTTTTTCGGATAAAGTTCTAGGTTGATGATCTATCACGCAAAGCGTACCAAGCGCATTGCCATCTTTATCCCTCAAAGGAGCACCAGCATAAAAAATAACTTGGTTATCTCCGCTGACAAGAGGATTTTTTTGAAACCTTTCATCTTCTCTTGCATCGGATACTTCCATGATTTCATCATCAGATTGGATGGCAAAATTGCAGAACGAATATTCTTTCCGGGTTCCACACGAATCAATGCCAATTTTTGATTTAAACCACTGCCGATCTTCATCAATTAAGGAAATGAGAGCCACAGGAGTATCACATATGGAAGCAACAAGTTTTGTGATCTGGTCATATTCTTGCTCGGGTAATGTATCTAAGATATCTAAGGATCTAAGTGCATCGATCCTTTTGGATTCATTTTTTGGATTGGTTTTCATCTAAACTTTATATAAACTAATTCTAAATATCTATAAAACGCAATATACAAAAAATAGGGTTTTGCACCTATTTTAAAAGTTTTCAAAAGCACCGAGTCCGAAAAGTGCAAAATCGTATTTCACTGGGTCCATTGGATCTAGTTGGCGTAAATTCATATCCAATTCTTTCACTGCTTTAGCGTCGTTTTTTTTTCTATTTAAAAGACCTAGTTCTCGAGCGATTCTTCCAGAATGTACATCGAGTGGACAGGACAAGATTGATGGGGAAATACTGTTCCAAATACCGAAATCCACTCCATTTGTATCTTTTCTTATCATCCAGCGGAGAAACATATTTATACGTTTGCCAGCTGAATTTTTTTTAGGATCGCTAACGTGTTTTTCTGTTCTTTGCTCATGTTCAAGCTGAAAAAAAAGAGATTTGAACTCATGTATCGCTGGTTGAAGGGATTCTTTGGTCTGATGTTTATAAAACACAGATTCTAGACCCTGATGATTGGTGTAAATATATTTTAAAGCTTTTATGAAATATTTTAAGTCATGAGCATTGAAAGTTCTATGAACAAATCCAATGCATTTATCAAGGTCAGCATCAGTGTGATTCAAAATGAAATCATAGGGTTCAAACTTTAGGATTTTACAGAGTTTTTCTCCGTTATTAAGAATGCTTTTTCTATTTCCCCATGCTATGGTGGCAATCAAAAATCCTACAATTTCAATATCTTCTTTTTTCTCGAATTTGTGAGGGATTGAAATTGGATCGGTTGCAATGAATTTAAATTGGTTGTACAACTGAGCTTTTTCGTCCAGGAAAGGTTTTAAATTTTCAATTTTAGACAAATTGGCCATCTTTCATTTCTAGTTTTCGGTCTGCCATATCCGCTAATTCTTCATTATGAGTAACGATGACAAAAGTTTGATCAAATTCATCTCTTAATTTTAGAAATAATTGGTGCAGTTTGTTGGCAGAAGCTGAGTCAAGATTTCCTGAAGGTTCATCAGCAAAAATAACTTTTGGCTGGTTGATGAGCGCTCTCGCAACAGCTACTCGTTGTTGTTCACCACCACTCAACTCATTAGGTTTATGGTCCGCTCTGTGTTTAAGGTCCAAATAACCAAGCAACTCCATAGCCCTTTTCTCGGCAGCTCCTCTAGAAGTATTTTTTATAAATGCAGGAATACAAATATTTTCTATAGCCGAAAATTCTGGTAAAAGTTGATGAAACTGAAAGATAAAACCAATGTTTTCATTTCTAAACCTGGCGAGGGCTTTTTTCTTGAGCCCATTTATTTGCTGACCATTTATTTCGAGAAAAGAATTTTTGTTTTGATCAGGTAGTTCCAATGTACCCAATATTTGAAGCAATGTCGTTTTTCCAACACCAGAAGGTCCCACAATGGAAATAATTTCCTTTTGTTGTATTTCTAAATTTATACTATCAAGAACTTTCAGCTCACCGTAATGTTTGCTGATGTGTTTGGCCTTTATCATGAATTATAATTGAAATTCAAAAGTCAGAATAAAATCTGAATTAAAAAAAGCTAAAGCCTTAGCAATTAGTTTAAAACCAATTTGACTTAGGACATATTACAATTAGTAAGATAAGCATGGGTGGCGATTTCATTAACATCCGATTTTTACTTGTCGTAAACAATTTGATAAAAGATTTTTTCTAGCTACTAATATTTCCTTAAATGAAAAAACCGTGTTTAATATATATGTAAATTTGTTGAACAAAATATAATTTATGTCAGATCAAAAATTTGAATTAGCAACTTTCGCCAATGGTTGTTTTTGGTGTACAGAAGCTGTTTTTCAACGTCTTCAAGGAGTAGTAGAGGTTAAGTCCGGTTTTACTGGAGGTAATATAAAAAATCCTCCGTACAGAGAAGTAGTCATGGGAAGAACGGGCCATGCTGAAGCTATCCAAATAAAATATAATCCAGAGATTGTGGATTATAAAACATTGCTTTACGTGTTTTTTTCAACTCATGATCCAACAACATTAAATAGACAAGGCTATGATGTAGGAGAACAGTACAGGAGTGAAATATTTTATCATGCAGCTTCTCAAAAAGAAATCGCAAAGTCAGTAATTAATGAACTAGAAGCTGAAAATACTTTTGAAGATAAAATTGTCACTCAACTTTCAGAAGCATCTGATTTTTACACAGCAGAAGAAGAGCATCAAAATTTTTATAATAATTTCACTGAAAACAGATATTGTCAATTAATCATAGAACCCAAGCTTGCCACGTTAAGAAAAAAGTTTAGTCACCAGCTTAAATCCTAAATCATGTCTTACAAAACCTACGAAGAATATACTCAACCTTTTGTTGACGAAATAAAGTCAAACTACCTTTCCATAATTGAAAATATTGGTGAAGACCCATCCAGAAATGGAATATTGAAAACACCAGAGCGCGCTGCGAAAGCCATGCAATTCCTTACTCAGGGTTATGAAATGGATCCTCAGAAAATATTGCTAGGGGCCATGTTTGAAGAGGATTATGATGACATGGTTTTGATTAAAGACATAGAATTGTATTCGCTTTGCGAGCATCATATGCTTCCATTTTTTGGTAAAGTTCACGTTGCATATATTCCTAATGGAAAAATCGTAGGTCTAAGTAAGATTCCAAGAATTGTGGATGTCTTTGCAAGACGATTACAAGTACAGGAGCGATTAACGCATGATATTTTAGAATGTATCAATAACACCTTACAGCCTAAGGGCGTTGCTGTAGTTATTGAAGCCCAACACATGTGTATGATGATGAGAGGTGTTCAAAAGCAGAATTCTGCGACAACAACTTCAGGATTTAGGGGTGAATTCAAAAATCAGGAGACCAGAAATGAATTTTTAAAGTTGATAGGTTAACATAAGTGTATATCCATCTTAAAACAGAAAACCTCGAATTGAATTCAAGGTTTTCTGTTTTAAGTAAAAATGGAATTTCAACAAATTAATTTAGTACCACTTTCTTGTAAATAATTTGAAAAGTGTACCTAAATCAAGTGATACAATGAATCTAATTCTTTGGTCGTAATTGTCTTCTCCCATTTCCCAACCATTGCTAGAATATACAGGCAGATACAATTCAAAATAATCTTCAACAAAACTCAAACGAATTCCTGAATCATAGACAAATTGGGGATTCGCAAACCTATTCTTGTAAAAACCTGCATCAGCGTAAGCGAAAATCCAGTTCCATATGGTCGTACTTACATTAGCAGAAGTAATCCATTGATTTACAAATCTTTGATCAAATTGAGATTTGAATCCTCCTTCCGCCATAATAAACTGCTGACTGAACAAACCGCTCTCTTCGCTCCTCCCGTAATAATTGTAATCAAACAAGTAGTCAGTTGGCCTGTCTAAGGCAAAACTGAAAAAATTAGAATCTTGGGTGTCGTTGTATAAAAACAAGCCGCCATAAAAGCGCAAGTTGATCTGTCTATTGTTATTGTATAACTTTCTAAAACTGAAAGTAGAAGACAATTTGCTGAATTTTTGTGCGATTTGATAATCGACAGAAGTTGTAAAAAACCGATCAAGATTTTTATCAGAAAAGTTATAGCGTATATTGAAAATATTGTAGTTGGGTTCTTCAGTTTCTACAAATTCATTCTCGTCTTGATCAACATTCACCGTTCTTACAGATAAATTATGCCTGGCATTATCTCGTAAATCTTCAGGTCGATAAGTCATGCTGATATACCCAGAGTATCGTCTGTAAAATAAATCCTGATTATATGAAAACCGGGAACCAGTTAGCCCGTACCTCACACTAAAGAGATCTTCGCCTTTCAAAAAATGAGTATAATCTATTGAAGCACCACCAACAACAGCATTACTAGTTAATCCATATTTAGGATTGATTTTGAAACTTAATTGTTTTGGGAGAAGTGAAGTATTATATAATTTAGGCCCTAAAGAAAGTCCATCATAAAGATTGTATGTAAACTCAGGTGTGATAAACAGTTGATTGTATTTAGGATCATCAATATCTTCCAATAACCTGAATTGAAATGGTTTATTCAGTAATTTTCCTCGGCTTTTGAAATTGTTTCTAGGATTGAATTCAGGGATGATTCCTTCGTAATTGACAGCAACCTGATCGCTTCCCAGATCCCTTAGATAAATGAGAGTATCGTTTCTAAACGCACCTACCCAATCTTTGGAAATGATGCGGTCATCTTTCAATTGATAAACAGCAACTGGCATTGAATTTCTGGTCTTATTTAGAATTTCAATTTCAAGCGAATCCGATATTTTTTTGACCTTTTTAATTTTAAAATCAATGTCCTTTGAACTGCCTAAATAATTGGATTGAAACCAATTGATATCTTTATCAGTAAGAGAAGAAACTATTTTAAAATAATCTACTGGATTTGAGCGATTTAAACTATTTTCATTAAAGTAAATTTTTAAGCTTGTGTCAACAATATCTTCCCCTAAGTAGTCTTCCAAATATTTAAAACCTAGCCCTCCTTTGTATGGATTGGATAGTTTTTGATTGAATTTTAAAAGACTGTCTTGAGGAAAATCGACAGGTTGTCCAAGGTTTTGTCGGATTGTTGTTTGATGAATAAAATTGTATCTGTCATTAAACATAAGATCTGAAGCATGAAACCACTTAACACCGATAAAATTTGAAAATGTACCTAGCAATTTCACATCTGGATAGTAGGTATCAACGTAATCCATCATAACTTTTACCAGGATGGCATCCAAAAACCATTGATTCTCTCTGGTGTCTATTAAAAGAGAACGTCTTAGATACTGATCGGTTATAGTTTTTAAAACTTTGATGTCGTACTGAAAGCCATCAGGAAACGGTCTTATAAAACTAGGTAGTTGGTTGAGTCCATAAACAGGGGAAAGGTTATAATCTTCTTCGGTCACCATCATGGTCTCAAATCCAAATTCACCAAATTGATCTTCTATAAAGTATACAATTCTGTCTAGAATTAAAGCTTCAATTTCCGGACGTAATGAACTGTCTTTAAGATTAGTATGAATTTTAACGTGGTCAGTTTGAATAGATTCAAAATTATCAATTCGTTTTACGAAAAGAGTTGTCCCCACTAAAGCTTTTCCAGTCAGGTTCACTTTTTGATAACCTGTAAGAATACTTTCTTCTTTTTTAGAATTGAAGATTGTTTTTATAGAATATGTGTTCGGATATTCAAAACTTAAATCATAATCTAATTTTTGTAAAGGGAAATCGTTTAAATCTTTATGACTATACAAAATCCAGTCCTCTTCAAGAATTGCGGGAAGTATCAGCCAATCTTTTAAATTCAGTTCACGATCATTCCATCCAAATCCTGTGAATTTTTGATCTGGCACAATAAGCGAGTAGTTAAGATTGATGTCGATAGACTCACCAGGAGGAAGTTTTTTGTTTATATCAATCTGAATCAAATCAACTTGACCTTCGACAAATCTCCAATCAGAACTGGTATTTGATGCAGACAGAGAATGTATGGTGGTTCCTCCTCTTTCATAATCTGAGGCAAAGTGAAACCGTCTTACAAATTCCTGCGCGTAACGTTTGGCAAGAGGACTATTTTTATCTGAAAAGGCATTCTGCCAGTTGTATAAATAAATAGAACTTAAAGGCTTATCGCTAGTATTCTTAAAAGTAATGGTTTGTAATATCGTAAGTGTTTTGAGGTTTTCAGACGTAATAATTTCCGCTTTCACTATATTTTGTGCTCTAGCAGAGACAGAAAATAAAGTGAATAAAAATAAAGCGTATAATAAATATCTATTTCTCAATGGCTTACGTAAAATTTTTGTGTCGTTGGTAATTGCTCTATTTTTAAGTAATACAAACCACTTGATAGGGTTGAAGTATCGATCGATTCATTTGTATTAGAAACGGTAAAATTAAAAACTTCTTGTCCTAAAATATTGTAAATCTTACTTCTTGAAAACAATAATTCCGGACTGAATTTCAGATTCAAATTTTGTGAAACAATATTACCAGAAATAAATGTTACCGAATTTGCAATATTATATGATGGTTTAGAAAGAAATTCATCACTTATCGCCAGATTCATCACAACAGGTAAGTGGTCGCTCATCTGATAAAGAAGTTCTCTTAATTCTAAACCAAACTCTCCATCACAATCACTATTATTGATATTATTATTGTAACAATTGGAATTATTTCCCCAAGCTTTGTAGCTATCTTCAACATAAGAAATAGTGTTTGCTTTTGAACTCATAACTTCTGAAATCAACATGATATCAAATCTGTCATCTAAACCCCCACCAGCACCAAAGCCTTCAAATTCTTCATTGCTTATGCGTGTACTTTGGGTATGGATTCCAGCAAAAGAGACATTATTATTCCAATCTCCAGATTCATCTATAGGATCTATCATATTGAAAGCGTTTGTTCCATTCAATAAAACCTGATATCCAGGTTCAGAAGATGAATACATATTAAAATCGCCTGCTAGAAGAATGTTTGCTTCTTCTGGAAAATTCTGAATGTAATCTACGAATTGCTGCGCTTCAAAAAGACGTTCATTTTCAGAACCTATAGAAGCTTTAAAATGAGCTACAAACACCTCAAGTTCTATTTTATAATTTGTATTCAATACAAAACTATAGTGATTTATACTTCTAACGTTAGTTTCTATTTGATCGGTATACTTCAAAGTAAACTTTTCAGAATTGTAATAAACCAATTGATGAATCAAAGAAGCTCCCGAGGAGTTAAATAGAAAAGGCGATTGAGCTATTTCTTCAGAAGTATAAAGAAATGATTCATTTAAAATCTTTTGTGCATCGTTTTGCGATTCAACTTCGCAGACCATAAATAAATCGGGGTGATAAGTACTTAATATAGAATTCAGAATTTCTGCTCTATTGGTTGGTGGAGCACTTGAAAAATCTAATAAATTATAAAACATGGCCTTTATTTCTGATTGCCCAAAACTCAACTGGGTGAAAAGAAGAGCAAAAAATAAAAACACTATTTTTTTCATGAATTAAAAATTTGGACTCAAATCATACTGATTGTAAAATTTATCAAGAATTTCTACGACTTCATCTTCAGTATCAACAAGCTCTATGAGATCTAGATCTTCAATACTCACAGTATTAAGCTTTTCGGCCAAAGTAGTTTTTATCCAATCTAGCAATCCACTCCAGAATTCAGTTCCAACGAGAATGATAGGAAACTTGTCTATTTTTTTTGTTTGAATAAGAGTAATAGCTTCAAAGAGTTCATCTAAAGTCCCAAAACCTCCAGGCATCACCACAAAGCCTTGTGAATATTTGACAAACATCACTTTTCTAACAAAAAAGTAATCAAAATCAAGGTTTTTATTCGCATCAATATAAGGATTGTCATGCTGTTCAAAGGGTAAGTCGATATTGAGTCCAACAGAAGTTCCGCCACCTAAATTGGCTCCCTTATTACCAGCTTCCATGATTCCTGGACCGCCTCCGGTGATGATACCATAACCCTGATCCACTATTTTATTGGCTACTTTTACAGCCAGTTCGTAGTACTTTTCACCAGGCTTGGTTCTTGCAGACCCAAAAACAGAGACACAGGGTCCAATTTCGCTTAAGCGTTCATAACCATAAACGAATTCACTCATAATTTTGAATAAAGCCCAGCTATCGTTTGTTTTTATTTCATTCCAGTTTTTAGGATGTTTATCGACCATATTATTTTATTTAAGTTCTTTTTTTAGAAATTGAGCAGTGTAACTTTTAGTGTTTTTAGCGATTTGTTCTGGAGTACCTTTTGCTACTAATTCTCCACCTTTTTTTCCTCCTTCATAGCCAATATCAAAAATATAGTCTGCAAGTTTAATCACATCCATATTATGTTCAATGATCAACACGGAATTTCCTTTATCAACCAATTTCTGGAGGACCTCCATAAGTACTCGTATATCTTCAAAATGAAGTCCTGTTGTAGGTTCATCTAAAATATAAAAGGTATTTCCGGTACTTATTTTTGAAAGCTCGGTAGCGAGTTTGATTCGCTGTGCCTCACCGCCAGATAAGGTTGTACTTTGCTGACCAAGGGTGATATAACCTAAACCAACATCCTTTATTGTTTTTAATTTCCTGTAGATTTTAGGTATGGGTTCAAAGAAGGTCGTCGCTTCATCAATAGTCATTTGCAGAACATCGCTTATTGATTTTCCTTTATAACGAATTTCCAAAGTTTCCCGGTTAAAACGCTTGCCCATGCAGGTCTCACATTCAACGTAAACATCTGGTAAAAAATTCATTTCGATGACTTTTACACCCGCTCCACCACAAGTTTCACAGCGACCACCTTTCACATTAAAACTGAATCTTCCCGGCTTATAGCCTCTTATAAGTGCTTCGGGTGTTTTTGCAAATAAACTGCGTATTTCACCAAAAACTCCAGTATATGTGGCTGGATTGGAACGCGGAGTTCTCCCAATTGGTGATTGATTTATATCTATAACCTTATCTAAATGTTTGAGCCCTCTCACTGTTTTGTGTGGAAGAGCTTCCATTTTCCCATTGAAAAAATGATTATTCAGCACAGGGTAAAGCGTATCATTAATGAGTGTTGATTTTCCACTTCCGGAAACCCCTGTCACAACAATAAGTTTACCCAGAGGAATTTTAATGGAAACATCTTTCAGATTGTTCCCTGTCGCATTCATTAAGTGTAAGTGTTTTCCATTTCCCTTTCTTCTTTTTTCTGGAATTTGAATTTCTCTCTTTCCGGAAAGATAATCTGCAGTTAGTGTATCATGTGTGAGAATGGTTTTGGGGTCACCTTCACTTATGATTTCTCCACCATTTTTCCCAGCATGCGGACCAATGTCTATAACGTGGTCTGCTCTTTCTATCATGTCTTTATCATGTTCTACGACGATTATAGAATTCCCTAAATCCCGTAAGGAAACGAGTGAATTGATAAGCTTTTCGTTGTCGCGCTGATGAAGACCAATACTTGGTTCATCGAGAATGTATAAAACTCCGACCAATTGAGAACCAATTTGGGTTGCCAATCGGATTCGCTGAGCTTCTCCACCAGATAAAGTTTTAGATCCTCGGTTTAAGTTGAGATAATTCAGTCCAACGTCTTCCAAAAATGAGAGCCTGGTTTTGATTTCTTTGATGATCTCCTCAGCTATCTTTTGTTCACTTTCACTAAACCTTCCCAAGATATTTTTGAAAAAATCTACTAGTTCATCAACATCCATATTGACAATATCTGCCATATTTTTTTCGTCTATCTTGTAATAAAGAGATTCCTTCCTCAATCGGCTTCCATTGCAAGTTTGACATGGTTTTTTATCCATGTATTTTTTTGCCCAGCGCTTTAGAGATGCTGAAGATTCTTTTTGATTGAATGTATCCTCAATGAATTTTGCAACGCCTTCAAAATTATAACTAAAGGTTTTACTCACTTTTGAAGTTTCGCTGTATTTCTTAAAACTGGCTTTACCACCGTGAAGAATAACATCTAAAGCCTCCTTGGGAATATCCTGAATTGGATCTGTTAATTCAAAGTTGAAATGTTCTGCAATAGAACGCAGCTGTTTAAATACCCAATTGTTTTTCTTTTCCTTTCCATGTGGTTCAATCCCTCCTGCTTTTATGGATAGGGAAGGGTCAGGAATAATTCTGTCTAGATTTATTTCAAAAACTTCACCGAGTCCGTTACAATTAGGGCAAGCACCTTTTGGAGAGTTAAAAGAAAAATTATTTGGTTCGGGATTAGGGTAGGAGATACCTGTTGTAGGACACATTAGGTTACGACTGAAGAATTTTGGATCTTCCTTGCCATGTTCGAGGATCATCATAACATTATTGCCTTGCTTCATCGCTGTGGCAATACTCTCACTTAATCGTTTATGGGTATTGATGTCATCATCTACTTTGAGTCGATCTACGACCACCTCAATATCGTGGATCTTATAGCGATCCACTTTCATTCCTTTTTCAATGTCTTTTATTTCTCCATCAATTCTCACCTTCAGGAAACCTTGTTTTGCAATCTGTTCAAAAAGTTCTCTGTAGTGTCCTTTTCTTGAACGAATGATTGGTGCTAAAATATTTACTCGTTTACCCTTAAAGTCTTCAACAATCTTATTCTGAATTTGTTCATCTGTAAAGCTTACCATTTTCTCACCAGTTTTATAACTATACGCAGTTCCTACTCTGGCAAAAAGGAGTCTTAAAAAATCGTAGATTTCAGTGATGGTTCCAACTGTACTTCGAGGACTTTTGGAGGTGGTTTTTTGTTCTATAGCAATAACAGGAGAAAGACCATCAATTTTGTCGACATCAGGCCGTTCCAAACCTCCTAAAAACTGCCTGGCATAAGCAGAAAAGGTCTCTATATATCTACGCTGGCCTTCAGCATAGATGGTGTCGAACGCAAGAGACGATTTTCCAGAACCAGATAAGCCTGTGATGACCACAAGTTTATTTCTAGGTATGTTAACGTCAATGTCTTTTAAATTATGGACTCTAGCCCCAAGGACTTCAATAAATTCTTCTTTTTTCTTCATAGCAATTTCAACGCGCGAATTTAAGTAAACAAAATGATATTGGGAGGGATAATACCATTTGCTTATAAATTGTTGAAAGCCTCAATTTAATTGGATATAATAGGTGTTTTTAAAAGCTTCAGATCGTTATTCCTGCAGGTAATAAATCTTTGTATTTAAGTCTGTTTTTTCTGAAAAATTTTGCGACTTCAGGAGAAGTAGGCATTACCTTGATGCGGGTATCAATAAAACTATCTAAGATTTTTGAAAAAAATAAATTTTGAATTTCTGAATCTATAAATTGTTCAGGAATTGTAAGTTTTGTTAAAAAAATTTTACGGTCATGTTCAGAAAATTCAACAGCTAAAAGTTCACCATCGATTTTTGTTTCGTACTGCCTTTGAAACTCGTTTTTGGTTACTTCAAAGTCTTTATTCATATTTCAAAGATTTGTAAAATTTAATTTAGAAAATTACCTCACAAAGCTTGTGGCTATGTTAATTAATTTATTGAGATACAAAGGTAAACAATAAATTTAAACCCTATTTTTGCAATTGATTATATTAAAATATAAAAGTGGTGATTAAGGTGTACATGATGCCTGGTATGGCGGCAAATCCATCGGTATTTGAAAGGATTGTTTTACCGAGCGATGAATTCAAAATCATTTGGTTATCATGGAAAATCCCCGAAAATGAGGAATCATTATCAGACTATGCCGAACGTATGGCAGAACAGGTGGTTAAAGACGAACCTGTTGTCTTGATTGGTGTGTCTTTTGGTGGCGTTTTGGTGCAAGAAATGAGTAAGTTTATAAAAGTTAAAAGACTCATTATTATTTCAAGTGTGAAAACTAAGCATGAGTTACCTAAACGAATGAAATTCGCAAGGGATACCGGTGTTTACAGAGTTTTGCCAACAAGTCTTCTCAACTATATAACTCAAATTGAAAAGTTGCCTTTGGGTGATTTAGTCAGGAAAAGACTTAAACTTTATCAACAATACTTATCAGTCAATGATAAAAACTATTTGGATTGGGCTATTAAGGAAATGCTATGTTGGAATCAAGAGAAGCCACCCGAGGGAATAATTCATATTCACGGAGAGGATGATTTAGTGTTTCCCATAAAAAATATCCAAGATTGTATTGTTATTCCCAAAGGAACACATATAATGATACTTATGAAGTTCAAATGGTTTAATACTCATTTACCTGAATTGATAATGAAAGGAAAAATAAATTCAAAAAAAATTATACATATATGAAACTAAATACTTTTTTTAAAAAGTCAATATTTACATTAGGAGTCATCTCACTGACCTTTGGGACTTATTTTGCAATAACAAGTTTTATAACTTCTGAAGAAGAAAAAGTGGAAAACAATAGTCCTGATAAGACGTTCAAAAATGATTATAATGTATTTGCAATCGATCTGCCCGAACAGATTGATTTTGCCGGAGAAAGAACACCTTTAGAAATACCAGATGTAAGAGAACGTCTGGATAAAGAATTGCTTGTAAATACATATTGGCAGTCAAATGCTTTGCTACTCATCAAGAGGTCAAACAAATATTTTCCCATCATCGAACCTATTCTTGAGGAGTATGGTGTGCCAGACGATTTTAAATATTTAGCTGTAGCAGAAAGTGGTTTAGAACATGTGGTTTCCCCGGCTGGAGCCACCGGTTTTTGGCAGATTATGAAATCGACTGCTACAGACTATGGCCTCGAAGTCAATAACAATGTTGATGAAAGATACCACATTG
Source organism: Psychroflexus longus (assembly GCF_020164595.1). Classification (GTDB taxonomy): domain Bacteria; phylum Bacteroidota; class Bacteroidia; order Flavobacteriales; family Flavobacteriaceae; genus Psychroflexus; species Psychroflexus longus. The sequence continues at coordinate 69,561 of NZ_JAIQZE010000006.1, read as the reverse complement.
AAAAAGCCACTAGAGTCGCTTGCCAGTATCTTATTAATTCCAAGGAACGCTTTGGAACCTGGACGCTTGCGGCAGCTTCCTACAACGCGGGCAATAGAGGTATCTCCAGAGAATTGAAGCGTCAGGAAGTTGAAGATTATTATGACCTTTTGCTAAATCCAGAGACTTCTAGATATGTCTTTAGAATTATTGCCTTAAAGCATATATTATCTAACGCCAGAGAATTTGGGTTTCACTTTGAAGAAAAAGATCTTTATGACATCGAACCTATTAAGGAAGTTAGTATAGATACAGCTGTCACTGATTTTGTAAAGTTTGCAGAAAAATTTGACATGAATTATAAGACACTTAAAGTTCATAATCCTTGGTTACGAGATAAGCACTTAGATAATTATTCTAAAAAAGAGTACAACATTAAAGTTTTAAAATAAAATACGCTAAAAACTCATTTATCTAATATTTCATAATTGATGGATACTTTTCTAGCTTTCTCAATTATGACTTGGGAGTTGTAATTGTCTAATTATTTAAGTTTTGGATTCATGCAACGGAGCGCAAATCACAAATTCAAGCTGAAAGTTTTACCTTAAATACTGCGTTAACAAAAATTCGTTAGGCGAAAAACTTGTCAGGAAATTTACTTTCTTAAAATCATTAGGCCTATTCCAGTGTTGGTAGAGCATTTGAAAAGTATTATAAAATCTTTGTTTAAGTTTTTTCGACTAACCAAAGTTTTAGAATGGGCTGATGGAAAATAATTTAAAGCTTTCATGTTTTTGTAAAAGTTCAATATCTTTAGAAATGTCATCAAAGCATTTTTTTACGGCGATGTCTTTATCTACTGAAGGATGAATTTGAGTGTTTTTTCTGATATTTAAAATCGTTTTGTCACTGCAAACCGCTAATGAAATTGGAAGGCCAAGTTTGTGTTTGAGTATTTTAATGGTTTTAGTTTCAGTATTACTTAATTCATCAACATAAAAAACTTTAATTTTAGGATGGTACTGCTTTGAAAATTTTAATGCATCTTCTTTTTTATCCCACATGATGAGAGCAAAGTCCAACCAGTCAGAATGCTCTTCAACCAATAACTTTAAAGCTTCTAATTCGCCATTGCTGGGAACACACCAGGATGCATAGCTCATCAAATAGAAAGGTTTCTTTATGTCGTGAATATGATTAATCTTTTGTTCTACATCTAAAACTTTAAAATTGTCCATAATAGTTCCTTTCAATTTAAGGTCTACCAATGAATTGAAATATTCTTCAGAGGATTCATGATTGCCTCTGTGAAAATCCAAAGAAGATTTTCTTTGGAATTCTTCATGATGAATAGCTAACATTTCGGAAAAAAGAATGCTGTCGATTTCCTTAGTATTTTGGGAGAAAACCGAAAATGAAAAAAATAATATCAGCGTAATTTTTTTCAATATGAGATGAATTATTGTTAATTTTTAAATTTAAGTAATTTAATTACCATTTACTTAATCAATCTTTCAGCTTATATAGCAATAATTATGAACTTATTATTTTTAAAATATTATATTTGTTATAACCAATTTTAGAATATCATCTTATGACCAATGAAATCAAAGAAGATCATGAAAAACTAAGGGAAGTCCTTGATAAAACACTTCACAGATTTAAAAACAATTTACAAACTCAACTTAGTTTAATGAATATACAGACCTCGACAAACAGGTCTTATTTTGATGATAAAAAGGTAATTGTAGATCGAGTTTTTGCCCTTACACATGTTTATGATTTATATTACAGAAGCAGCAAAGGAGAGTCTCTTTCTGAGGATTCTTTAGTATCTCTTCAATCTTTTATGCTCCAATTTTTTCAATACCTCCAAACTTCAACCCCAAAAATTGATTTTGATTTAATTGAAATTTCAGAAGTTGATGTAGATGTAGATAATTTGTTGCTTTTGAGTTATATACTCGTTGAGATCAATGATTTTAGAAAAAAACTAGATGACACTCTTACAATTGAGATCTCACATAAAGACAATAAAGTATTTTTTAAATTCTCTTTCTCAAGTATAGATAATCATGAGAATTTCCACGAATTATTTGAAGATCAATACAAGATATTTGATCTTATGGTTATGCAGCTTAAAGGTAAATTCAATTATAAAAAGAAATTTGTAAGACTATCATTCCCAATCCTATGAAAACAAAAGTACTAGTAGTAGAAGACGATAAGCTCGTTTCTTATGAAATTAAATCCATTTTAGACAACAACGGATTTGATGTTGATATATGTGACAGTTACTCCTGTTGTATCAAAAATCTCGACACATTTAAGCCAGAGCTAATCCTTTTAGACATCGATCTTCATAAGAAATATGAAGGTATTCAAATAGGTTCATACTTGAATTCTAAAGTAAATATTCCTTTCATTTACATAACTGGATATACCGATGTCGAGACCTTGAAACGAATACAAACTACCAAACCAGTAGGTTACCTGTCTAAACCCTTCAGGGAAATAGATATCATCAATAATATAGAGCTTGCTCTTTACAATAAAAAGGCGAGTTTAGACAACCATAAAAAATCAGACGAACAACCGGAAGAACACAAGTATTCTAAACCTATTAAACGCGCTTTAGAATATATTGATACCAATATCAATCAAGAGATCAAAACTGATGAACTTATACGTGTTTCCGGTTGGAGTAAATTCCATTTCATCAGAGAGTTTGCCAAAGAAGTAGGAATGACCCCGTATCAATACATATTTGACGAAAAAATGAAGCTGGCATCGTCTAAGCTGACAAATACTTATCAAACAGTGAAGGAAATAGCATTCGACCTCGGTTATACATCCAATTCCAGCTTTACGAATGCATTTGTGAAGCATTCTGGATTATCACCATCAAATTATAGAAAAAAGTACTGTAGATAATACAAGATTTAAAAGCGTTTCATCTGCTTTTTCATCATTTGAATCTGCTCATTGAGCATTCCATGTTTATCAAGAGATTTTGCCTCCTTGAGTAGAAGTTGTGCTTCACGCTTTCTGCGCTTGGTCATTGCAATGCCTGCGAGATTCAGTTTTGCAATTGCTAAATCCTGATTCATAGATAATCCAAGTTTAATGGCTCTTTTGAAGTATTTTTCAGCCTTAGTCATATTGGTTTGCGAAAGCAACAAACCGTGTATATAATTAAAGTAACCTTGTTGTTTTTGAGTTAATGCTGATTCCGGATTTTTAATTTTATCCAACCATTTACGGGCACCTTCAAAATCTTGTTTCCTTAATCTTAAAAATGCTAATAAAATCATTTCATTTTTAAAGTATAAGAAAATAAATATACCAGAGAGTAGAATGAGAGCTATTCCATTTCCAATGTTACTTTCTACAATTTGATATACACCAAAAGCAATAATTAATACCGCTATTATGAGTTTGAAGTTCTTGTTAAACATATTTTTATATTTAGGTGCAAATCTAGCAAAAACAAATGAAAAAAACTTTACTCCAAGTCTTGTAAAACTAAAAATGAATCGTATATTTGCACGCAGTTTTTAAAAAATAAATAATACTTTTAAAGTCATAAAATAATGAAAAGAACTTTTCAACCTTCCAATAAAAAGAGAAAGAACAAGCACGGTTTCAGAGAGAGAATGTCGTCTGTAAATGGTCGTAAAGTTCTAAAGAGGAGAAGAGCTAAAGGAAGAAAGAAATTAAGTGTTTCTTCAGAAATGAGTTTAAGAAAGAGATAAAATGATTGATTAATTTCACATTATAAAGGTGTTGCTTTTCGCAACGCCTTTTTTTATATCCAATAGTTTCATTATTAAAGTCTTCTAATATGCCAAAAAACAACAACATCAAAACAATGCTCATAATAGGTTCTGGCCCTATTGTGATAGGCCAAGCTTGTGAATTTGACTATGCAGGTTCACAGTCATTGAGATCTCTTCGGGAAGAAGGGATAAAAACCATCTTGATAAACAGCAACCCTGCAACAATCATGACGGATCCTTCGATGGCAGATCATGTCTATTTAAAACCACTCACAACAAAATCGATTATTGAAATCCTAAAAAATCATCCTGAAATTGATGCTGTTCTGCCGACTATGGGAGGTCAAACAGCGTTAAATCTCTGCATTGAAGCTGACGACAAAGGCATTTGGGAAGATTTTGGTGTTAAAATAACAGGTGTTGATATTGATGCGATTAACATTACAGAGGACAGAGAAAAGTTTAGAAAATTGATGCAGGATATAGGAGTAGGAGTTGCTCCTTCCAAAACTGTGACCTCATTTCTACAAGGTAAAGAAGTTGCACAAGAGTTTGGTTTTCCACTAGTGATAAGAGCATCCTTTACACTTGGAGGAAGTGGAGCCTCGATTGTATACAAAGAAGAGCAGTTTGAAGAATTACTTACCAGAGGATTGGAAGCTTCTCCCATTCATGAAGTAATTATTGACAAGGCATTGTTGGGTTGGAAAGAGTTTGAGCTGGAATTATTAAGAGATCGAAATGATAATGTAACTATCATATGTAGTATTGAAAATATGGATCCTATGGGAATCCATACTGGAGATTCTATTACTGTAGCTCCAGCCATGACCTTGAGTGATAAGACCTATCAAAAAATGAGGGATATGGCCATCAAGATGATGAGAAATATCGGTGATTTCGCAGGAGGGTGTAATGTTCAATTTGCAGTAAGTCCAGATGAAAAAGAAGATATTATAGCCATTGAAATTAATCCCCGTGTTTCAAGATCATCAGCATTAGCTTCAAAAGCAACGGGATACCCCATTGCCAAAGTAGCTTCAAAATTAGCAATAGGATATCATCTAGATGAACTTCAAAACCAAATTACACAAACGACATCGGCATTTTTTGAACCAACACTTGATTATGTGATAGTCAAAATACCAAGGTGGAATTTTGACAAATTTGAGGGTTCTGATAGAACTTTAGGTTTGCAGATGAAGTCTGTTGGTGAAGTTATGGGAATAGGTCGTTCATTTCAAGAAGCTTTACATAAAGCAACTCAATCTCTAGAAATCAAAAGAAATGGACTAGGAGCTGATGGAAAAAGCTATACTGATTACAATCAAATCCTCAGTAAATTGGAATATGCGAGTTGGGACAGGGTTTTTGTGATTTATGATGCCATACAATTAGGAATACCATTAAGTAGAATTCATGAAATCACAAAAATTGACATGTGGTTTCTTAAGCAATATGAAGAGTTGTACAGCCTTGAAGTAGAAATTTCAAATTATACCATAAAAACTATTACAAGAGAATTGATGCTTGAGGCAAAACAGAAAGGTTTTGCAGATAGGCAAATTGCTCACATGTTGAAATGTCTGGAGAGCGAAGTTTACAGTAAACGTGAAGAATTAGACGTTAATAGAATATATAAGCTTGTAGATACCTGTGCTGCAGAATTTGAGGCTCAAACGCCTTATTATTATTCCACATTTGAAGCAGACGTCATCACTGCTGAAGGCGAGAAGGTAAATACTAATGAAAGTATAGTGACAGGCAAAAAGAAAATCATTGTCCTTGGTTCTGGACCAAATAGAATAGGGCAGGGCATAGAGTTCGATTACTGTTGTGTGCATGGTGTGATGGCAGCTGCAGAATGCGGTTATGAGACTATAATGATTAACTGTAATCCAGAAACTGTTTCAACTGATTTTGATACTGCGGATAAACTTTATTTTGAGCCTGTTTTTTGGGAGCATATTTATGATATCATAAAGCATGAAAAGCCTGAAGGTGTCATTGTTCAGCTTGGTGGCCAAACTGCCTTAAAACTTGCTGAAAAGCTGAGCCGATACGGCGTTAAAATTCTTGGAACTAGTTATGAAGCTCTTGATCTAGCAGAAGACCGAGGAAGTTTTTCAAAATTATTACAAGAGAATAATATTCCATACCCAGAATTTGGTGTAGCAGAAACTGCTGATGAAGCTTTAGCCCTTGCTGAAGAATTGGACTTCCCAATTCTTGTTAGACCTTCTTACGTTCTAGGAGGTCAAGGAATGAAAATAGTTATTAACAAGAAAGAGCTCGAAACTCATGTAGTTGATTTATTGAGAAAAACACCTAACAATAAACTCCTTCTTGATCATTATCTGGATGGAGCAATAGAGGCAGAAGCCGACGCGATTTGTGATGGTGAAGATGTTTATATTATTGGAATCATGGAGCATATAGAACCTTGCGGCATCCACTCTGGAGATTCCAATGCGCTTTTACCACCATTTAACTTAGGAGATTTGGTTCTTGAACAGATTAGAGACCATACCAGAAAAATTGCTTTGGCACTCAATACAGTTGGATTACTTAACGTCCAGTTTGCGATCAAAGACGATAACGTATACATCATAGAAGCCAACCCTAGAGCGTCGCGGACAGTTCCTTTCATCGCAAAAGCTTACAAGGAGCCTTATGTGAATTATGCTACTAAAATCATGCTGGGACATAACAAATTAAGTGACTTTAATTTTGATCCACAGTTGGAGGGATATGCGATAAAACAACCGGTATTTTCTTTTGATAAATTTCACAATGTCAACAAGCAACTTGGCCCTGAAATGAAAAGTACAGGAGAAAGTATTTTATTCATCGATAGTTTGAAAGATGATACATTTTATGAACTTTATGGAAGACGAAAAATGTATTTAAGTAAATAATATGGCCTTAATACAATCAATAAAAGGTAAATCTCCTAAAATCCCCGCATCCTGTTTTTTGGCAGATAATTCTACAGTTGTAGGTGAAGTTAATATGGGTGAAAATTGCAGCGTATGGTATAATGCTGTTATACGAGGAGATGTGAATAGTATTGATATTGGTCATGATACGAATATTCAAGATGGGGCAGTAATTCACTGCACTTATAAAAAAGCATCAACCAAAATTGGTAATAGAGTATCCATTGGTCATAAAGCTATAGTTCATGGCTGTACTATTCATGATGATGTTCTCATAGGAATGGGAGCAATTGTGATGGATCATGCAGTTATCGAAAGTGGAAGTATCATTGCAGCAGGAGCGATTGTGACCACTGGCAAAAGGGTAGAAGCCAATTCAGTTTACGCAGGTATACCTGCCAAAAAACTAAAAACCACTTCTGAAGAAAATTTAGAAATGATAAAACGCACTGCTGAAAACTATACTATCTATAAGACTTGGATTGATTAGTTTATTAATTGAATATAATCATAAAAGCCCGTTTTAGAATTATGACACGGGCTTTTAGATTATAAAACTAATAAGTAGCTGAATTATTGATTTCTGAAAATAAGTTTTCCGTCAAACTGATCCAGCAGGATAATGCTATCTGTTTTTATTTTCTCGGCTAGAATTTCTTTTGAAAGCATATTCAACACTTCTTTTTGAATGGTTCTCTTTACAGGTCTTGCACCGTATTGTGGATCAAATCCGACTTTAGCTAAATAACCGATAGCTTCTTCAGTAGCGTCTATTGTGATTCCCTGCTTCATCAACATTTTTTTCAAATTATTGATTTGTAGTTGAACAATTTCTTTTATATCGTCTTTTGAAAGTGGTGCAAACATAACCACATCATCAATTCTATTAAGAAATTCTGGTCTCACACTTTGTTTTAATAGACCAAGAACTTCAACTTTTGCGCTTTCCATAGCTGAATCTACGTCTTCTGTTGCATCATATTTTTCCTGAATGATGTGACTACCAATATTTGAAGTCATTACTATGATTGAATTTTTGAAATCAGCTAGTCGTCCCTTGTTATCGGTTAATCGGCCCTCATCTAAAACTTGCAATAAAATATTGAATGTATCCGGATGTGCTTTCTCAATTTCGTCCAACAGAATAACAGAGTAAGGTTTTCTCCTTACAGCTTCTGTCAATTGTCCGCCTTCCTCATATCCAACATATCCCGGAGGCGCTCCAACAAGACGACTTACAGAGTGTCTTTCTTGATATTCACTCATATCTATCCTCGTCATTGAGCTTTCATCATCAAACATGTATTCTGCAAGAGCCTTGGCTAATTCAGTTTTACCTACACCAGTAGTCCCTAAGAATAGAAAAGAACCTATTGGTCTATTTTGATCTTGCAATCCTGCTCTGCTTCTTCTTACAGCATCAGAAACAGCCTGTATGGCTTCGTCTTGTCCAACAACTCTATTGTGAAGCTCATCTTCCAGCTTGAGAAGTTTCTCACGATCTGATTGTAGCATTTTGGTGACTGGAATTCCAGTCCATTTGGCGACTACCTCTGCGATATCTTCATAATCTACTTCTTCTTTGATCAGCGTGTTTTCAGATTTCTGGTCTTCAACTTCATTCTGAAGTTCTTCCAGTTTCTCCTGAGCTTCTTTTATCTTTCCGTAGCGAATTTCAGCCACTTTTCCATAATCTCCTTCACGTTCTGCACGCTCAGCTTCGAGTTTGAAATTCTCAATGTCAGTTTTTACTTTTTGAATGTGATCTACAATATCTTTTTCATTCTTCCAGCGAGCGTGTAGTGTATTGCGTTCTTCTTTGAGGTCAGCTAAATCTGCTCTCAATGATTTTAATTTTGTATCGTCTTTCTCACGCTTGATAGCTTCAATTTCAATTTCCAACTGCATTACTTTTCGGTCAAGAACATCAAGCTCTTCGGGCTTGGAATTGATTTCCATTCTTAATTTGGATGCAGCTTCATCCATTAAGTCAATAGCTTTATCTGGTAAGAACCTATTGGTAATGTAGCGTTGCGAAAGTTCGACTGCTCCAATAATAGCTTCGTCTTTAATTCTTACTTTGTGATGGGTTTCATATTTTTCTTTAATACCTCTCAAGATAGAGATGGCACTTTCTGTATCTGGCTCATTAACAGTAACCTTTTGAAAACGTCTTTCAAGGGCTTTATCTTTTTCAAAGTACTTTTGAAATTCATCTAAAGTTGTAGCACCTATGGCTCTCAGTTCACCTCTGGCTAGGGCAGGTTTTAAAATATTAGCAGCATCCATTGCACCTTCACCACCACCAGCGCCAACAAGTGTGTGAATTTCATCTATGAATAAAACGATATCTCCGTCACTCGTAGTTACTTCTTTGATAACTGATTTCAATCGTTCTTCAAATTCACCTTTATACTTAGCACCAGCAATTAAGGCGCCCATATCCAGGCTATAGATTTTTTTAGATTTTAAATTCTCTGGAACATCTCCAGCAATAATTCTGTGAGCTAATCCTTCTGCAATTGCAGTTTTACCTGTACCGGGTTCACCAACCAGCATCGGGTTATTTTTGGTTCTTCTCGATAAAATTTGAAGTATTCTTCTTATTTCTTCATCTCTTCCTATGACAGGGTCCAATTTACCTTCCTCTGCCATTTTATTGAGATTATTGGCATACTTATCTAAAGAATTATAATTGTCTTCTGCACTTTGAGAAGTGACTCGATCCCCTTTTCGTAGTTCCTGTATTGCAGCTTCCAGAGCTTTTTCTGTAACTCCCTGATCTTTTAGAACTTGAGTTACTTTGCTTTTACTTTTAAAAATGGCTAAGATGAGATGTTCTATAGAAACATATTCATCCTTCATCTTTTTGGCAACGATACTCGCTTCATTGATGGTCTTGTAAGCTTCTCTTGATAGCGCTATATCTCCACCTGATACTTTTGGAAAGCTTTCTATATTTTTATCGAGAATTTGCAAAAATAATTGAGTATTTACATTTAATTTCTTTAGAATAAAAGGAGTTACATTTTCATCAACTTCAGAAATAGCTTTGAATAAATGCTCGTTTTCAATTTGCTGATGCCCTAATTCTTGCGCAAGAAGCTGAGCTTTCTGAACGGCTTCCTGAGTTTTTATGGTAAAGTTTTTAAAGTCCATTGTGTTGTTTTTTTTAACTCATATTTCAAAACATATACCGAAACACTTACAAGACAAAATGACGCATTAAGTAGGAAATTATAAGACAAAAAGACATGTCGTGATTATAAGAATCAAGTACTTAGTTTTAATAAAACTATTCTGATTAAAATTAAAGCTTTTTGATTTAAGTTAGAGTAGCTCATTTAAAAATATTAGTAATGTAAAAGCTTCGATATTAAAATATCCTAGACTGTTTTCAACTTTATAAAAAATAATCAATAAAAACTTAAGATTATAAGCAAATCAAAATTATCTAAATAATTGAATTATGAAACACTACTTAAGTTTCATTTTCTGAGGAAAGATTATTATTTATCAGTATTTTTAAATTGATATTTTAAATATGATATATTTGAAGAAACAACGGGCATGAAAACTTTTTATTTTAACCTAATTATTGCTGTTTTTATATCCTTTTCTGTTCAAGCTCAGGTAACTAATTCAGGACAACCAAAAAGTTGGAAGCTGGATTTAGTCTCAAAAAAATCAATTTCTCTTCCTAGCTTCGATTTAAAAACACTTCAAGAACAGGATAAAATAAATGATCAACTTCAAGAAAAGCCCTTTCGCTTTGGATACGAACATCAAGTTAGTTTAGGTTTCAAAGATGGAACTTGGAATACGCTAAAAGACGGGTCAAAGGTTTGGCTTTTGAATGTAAAATCTAAAGGAGCAAAAACTATAAATTTTATGTTTGATGAATTTTTATTGCCAGAGGGAGCCAAATTATATTTCTATAACAATAAAAAAACTGATCTTTTAGGTGCTTACACGTCTTCTCAGAATAGAGCAGATATGCAATTTGGTTCATGGTTGATAGATGGAGAAAACATTTGGATTGAATATTATGAGCCTAAGCATGTAGATTTTAAAGGGCAATTACATATATCGAAAGTAATTCACGGTTACAGAAGCGTAAATGAAGTTTCAGAATTACAAAAAGAATTAAACGATTCAGCAGACTGTAACCTGGATGTTGATTGTCCTATTGGAAGTGATTTTGATGATATTAAGGATGAACTTAAAAAATCTGTTGCGTTGGTTTTAACCGGCAGTAGCGTTTGCTCTGGGACCCTTATCAATAATACAGAAAACGATGGAAAGCAGTATTTCTTAACTGCCAATCATTGTTTAGAAGGCTCTGTGGGGAGTTGGGCTTTCAGATTTGATTGGATAAGTCCAAACCCTTCATGTTCTACAACTGTAAATTCGTCAAATAGCAGTTTCAATCAAACCGCAAGCGGTGCCACTTTACTGGCAAATAATGCAAAGTCAGATTTTGCACTTTTAGAGATAAATGCAACATTTCCAGGAAACTGGGACTTAGTATGGGCAGGATGGGATCGAACTGGTGATATACCAGATTTTGCTGTCGGAATTCACCATCCCAGAGGCGATATCATGAAAGTATCCAGAGACAACGACAGTCCCTCTAAAAATTCAAGACCTTTTAATAATATAGACGATATGGACAATTGGTTCCTTGATGAGTGGGAGCTGGGAGTGACAGAACCAGGCTCTTCGGGTTCTGCTCTTTTTGATCCAAATGGAAGGATTATTGGTCAACTAGCAGGTGGAGCAGCAGCGTGTAATGGAACTATAAACAATGGTGCTTTTGATTATTATGGTAGATTTGATGTGTCCTGGGATTATGGAAATAGCATAGATTCTAGGCTCAAAGAATGGCTTGACCCTAATGACAGAGGAATTCAAGTTTTAGGTCAATATCCTCCAACTGAAACCTTTGCCTACGATGCAGCATTGTTACTGGATGATCTAGATGAGCCAATTTGTGGAGATGAAGCCTTTCCTGTTTTTAGAATACTCAATAATGGAGTTGAAAACATAACTAGAGCGACATTAACCTACAGGGTTGGATCAGAACCTGAGCAAAATGTAAGCTGGTCTGGTAATCTGTCTTCAGGAGAAACAGATATCATAACATCTACAACGTTGGACCTAAATTTTAGCAATCAACTTCAAGCTGAATTAGTGATTAATGGACAAGAGGACGAATTCACTAACAATAATTCTATCAACCGAAGCATAGATAATTATGAAAACTTTCGATTCACAACAGATTCAATTGTATTTACTTTACTAACAGATGATTATGCTTCTGAAACATCCTGGAGTTTGCTGGATGAGTCTGGAATTGTGATTGAAGAAAGTCAAGGTAATTTAACAAATAATACAACTTATGTTGAACAATTTGAAGTGGAGCCCGGGAAATGCTATGAATTGGTGATTTTTGACACAGAAGGAGATGGGATTTGTTGTGTATATGGTGAAGGATCTTACACTCTTCAAACCGATTCTTCCCAAGTGATTGCAGAAGGAGGTGAGTTTGGTGTGAGAGAAGTTATAAAATTCAGAATCAATGAAGTACTTTCAGCAGAAGAATTTGAGTTTTCAATTTTTCCTAATCCATCTAAATCTATTATAAGAATCGAAGGTAATCTTGAAGATGATGCAATGGTTTCAATCTTTGACTTATCGGGTAAACTTTTATACCAAAATAATACTGAAAATTTGGAAATAGATATAAATTCATTCCAAATTGGTGTTTATTTCATTCAAATCGATAATGGAAATAAGACTTTGACGAAGAAATTTATTAAAATCTAGAGTATTTGTTTCACAAAAAAGAGCTTGAATCCTGATGATTCAAGCTCTTTTAAATTGTAAACTTTATCTTTTTAGATTAAAATCTAAATTCAAAACCTCCGTATATTCCGAAAGGATGACCTGGTCTTAATCCAGCTGGAACTCTTGCTACTTCATATTCTGTATCAAGCAAATTAATGACATTTGAAGTCAAACTAAAGTTTTGAGTTAAGTGATACTTGGCCGAAATATCTACTATGAAATTACTTCCAACTTTTTCGTTTGCCGGAATACTTCCAGAACCTGCTTGAGTTCTAAATTCTCCTCTATATCTAGCATTGGCGTGAGCTTCAAATTTGTTAGCTATAAAGCTTAAACCCGCGTTGAATTGGTGTCTAGAAATGTAGGGAACTTCATCACCATCAGATACTTCTCCCCAGATACCAACATTACTGTCAAAATTATTTTGAAAAGTAGCATCCGTAAAGGTGTAAGAAAGAGTTAGTGGCAGACTAAAGTTAGAATTTCTTTTTAGAAAATCGAAAGCAGCTTGAGCTTCAATACCTTTAACATCTACTTCTCCTGCGTTAAATTGATCTAAAGTACCTACACCGCCTGTTGCTGCAAAATCACTTCCTAATAAATTACTATAATCGTTGTAAAAACCTACAACCTCACCAGAAAGTCCATTGTGATTGAAGCGTGTACCTAATTCATAATTCACACTCTGCTCAGAGCTTTCTTCAGGTCTTGTTCCACCTGGAGAAAATCCTTTGTGCACACCACCAAAAAACGAAAGTTCCTGATTCAACTTATAATTTGCACCAATTCCTGGAATGAATTCATTGATTTCATTGGATCTTGATGATAAGTTAATCCCAGTTCTATTTACGTCATTACTGCCGTAGTCATTTCGTTCTAGTTTGATGTTTTCATATCTAAATCCGGGGGTCAAAGTCAATTTACCATATTTCAATTTGTACAAAATATGTGCTGCTAGCGCTTTTGCGTCTGTCACTCTATTAGAATCTGTTCCTGGAACTCCAGCATCTATCAAATTCATATTGCCATTAATCATGTTGTAACCATCTACCCACTGGAAACGATCCTCCTCATCCTGATGATATCTTAAACCAACTTCTATGTCATGGTAGACATCGCCAGTTAAAAAGTGGTAATCTGCTTTAGTTTGGATGCCTTGAGAGTAATATTCTCTATTGTTATTTTTTAAATTCAAAGCAGAACCAGCAAAATCTTGTGACCCATCAACGATTCCAAATAATAAAGGAAAGTCTCCAGGATTGTTAAGCAAATTAGCAATGCTACTGGATTGTCCAGCCGCAGAAACATCATTCAATTTGTACCAATTTCTTTTAAAATCATTTCTGTAAGCAGTAGTGGTGATTCTGAAATAATCATTGAATTTTGCTGTGTGGGTCAACATAAATTGTGTGTGCTCCGTATCCATCAAATCCTCTTGAGAACCTGCATATCTTCTAAATGGGGTTCTGCTGAAATCCTCATCAGTAAGTCCTAAATAAGTCTCATCCGATTGTTCATCAGAAAACTGAAATTTAAAATCTAAAGACTGATAAACTTTGGCGTCTGCATTGGTGTTTATTCTAAACTTTGCAACCACGTCATTCATATCAAATCCCGTATCTCCGCCATTATCAAGATTTTTGAATCCTTCAGATTGTCTTCTGTTATACTCGACCATATAGCCAAAGTTTTCAAATGAATCCCCAACATTTGCGTAAGAATTCAGTGTATTGTAACTACCAAAACTCGATCTTAGATTGATGTTAAAGTCTTCAGGAATTTCTGTAGAGACAAAATTAATAGCACCACCTGTAGTGTTTGGTCCATATTGAATCTGGCTACTACCTTTCAGAACTTCAACTGATTGCATACGATTCACATTCGGGAAATAATAAGCTGCTGAAGCACTATAAGGAGCAGGAGCCAGTAGTATTCCGTCTTCCATAATGTTGATTTTTGAAGAACGTTCTGGAGAAGTACCTCTCAAGCTTATGTTGGGTCTTAATCCGAACCCATCTTCTTCATAAATATTTACCCCTGGAATTTGACCCAATACTCTATTGATGTCGGAGTAGTTTTGTTGCATAAGTTCTTGCTTAGATAGAAAATAAGCAGAACCTGTTCGGTTTCTGGCTTCAAATTTACTTCCCAGTAACTTATTGGCTATAATAGTGACCTCCTTTAGGTCTTGAATTGAATCTTTTTGTTCAGTTTTTTGATCTTGAGCAGATAATAGACTCACAGATAAAAACAATAAGCTTGCAGTAACGCGCTTTAAATTCATGTTTCTTTATTTAGAATAATTATGTATAAAAATTTAATTTCGCGTAAAATTAATATTCAATATTAGATACTACAAGTTTATTTAGACTTAATTTAAATTAAATTTTATACTATTTTGATTTACAGTCATATGAATTAAGAAATTTATCAATTAAAGAATATCTACATTTGTAACATCATATAATTTTGAAAATGAAAAAACTTATACTTCTTTTTAGTGCACTTGTTTTAATTTCTTGCAATTCAGTCAAGAAAACTCAGCAGGCCTTAAATTCTGGAAATTACATCGAGGCTATAAATAGGTCTGTACATAAACTTCAGGAAAACAAGTCCAATGGTAAAAGTGCCGCTTATGCATTGTTGCTTAAACAATCTTTTGAAAAGTACAGAGCGTCTGCTCTGGAACGAATTGATTTTCTTGAAAGGGAAACATTAAAAGACAATTCAAAACCGGTGTATGAAGCTTACGTAAGCCTTCAGAATATTCAGAATAAAATTAAACCTCTTTTGCCTTTAAAAAATACAAGAGATGAAAACATTGATTTTATATTCTATGATTTTACAGATAATATTCTAGTCGGTAAAGAAAATTATGTCAATTATTTATATACTAAGGCCAATGACTTGTTGAGATCTGAGGATAAAATTGATAGCCAATTAGCTTACAACAGCTTAGTTGAATTAGAAAAATTAGCTCCGACTTTCAAGAATGTATCTCAACTTAAAAGGGAAGCTTACTTGAATGGTATTGACTTTATATTAGTCTCACTTTATAATGACACTCAGCAAATTATTCCAGCTCAGGTAGAGGATAGGCTTCTTAATTTTAGCACTTTGGACCTGGATGATCTTTGGACTGAATATCACGTGAATGAAAGAGAAGATATTTCCTATGATTACTCTATTGAAATTAATTTTACCTCCATTCAATTTTCTCCTGAACGATTAATCGAAAGACAAATTCCTTTAGAACGAGAAATAGTTGATGGATGGAGATATAAAAAAGATAGAAATGGAAATTATATTGTAGACGACAGGGGTAATAAAATTAAAGAAGATGTTACAGTTGTTGCTAGCGGTACTTTATTTGAAACCCTTCAATCCAAGGAAGTTAAAGTAGTTGCCAATGTGAATTATTTTGATCTTTTACAAGATCAAAAAATTAATACATATCCCCTGGAAAGCGTTTTTGTATTTGAAAACCGATTCGCAAATTTCGATGGAGATTCCAGGATTTTAGATAAAGACGAAACCTATTTACTAAGAAGTGGTCCTGTTGAATATCCTACTAATGAACAAATGCTTACTGATGCATCTGAAGATATAAAAAGTAAACTAAAGGTGATTTTAAAGCAACAATTATCTAATTAATTGTCTATGAACTTTTTATAGTGTTCATACCTTTTGAATATTTCCTTCACGTAATTAAAAGGTTCTTCACCTCTTACGTAACCGTATTTAATGAAGTCTTTGTTGTAATGTTCTGGAAAACTTAAATCTAATAGTGCTAACTCAACATTATTGTCCCAAACTAAAGGATCCAAACCTTGTTTTTTAGCTAATTTTTGAGCGTCCTTAACGTGATATAACCCGCAGTTGTAAGAACCTAGGGCAAATTTTATACGTTGAATACTGTCGGTAACATTTTCATGACTACTGAGCATTTGATCTAGATATTTAGAACCAGCTCTGAGACTTTGTTCAGGATTATAAGGATCTGTGACACCAAGTTCTCTTGCTGTTGCTGGCATAATTTGCATTAAACCACTAGCACCAGCCCAAGAGTTCCTGTCTGGTTTAAATTGAGACTCTTGGTAAGCTACAGAAGCTAATAGTCTCCAATCCCAATTAATTAGATCTGCGTTTTCTTTTATAATGTCGTCATAGGGACTTATTTTATTCTCATTTAAACTATAAAAATTACTAACCACTCTCTTTTTATAAAGTCTCTTATTTTTAAAGTATTTATTATAGATAACATGGTAGTCGGTGGTTTTTTTGGCATTTTCCAACCATTGATTCACAGTTGAAAGTAATGTAGTATCTCTTTTCCGCACTGCCCATCCTATTCGTTGAGATAAACTAAGTGATGTACTTATATCTAAAATGGGATAATAAGAAGAATTAATAAAGGCTATATTTTCATCTGCAATAGTATATTTAATGTCGCCTTCAGCTACTTTTTTTATGATTTTATCTGTCGATAAGGTACCTCTAAGGGTATCAATAAAAATGTTTCCACCTAGCTCGTTGGATAGATTTTTAACACGTGATGCATACGATGAATTGCGTTTTACAGAAATTGTGTCCCCAATAAGTTCAACTGGGTTTGTAACTAAGTAATTTTTAATTTCATGAAGCTTCATACGTCTCCAATTTTCAGGTTTTTTTTGAACCAGTACTTGATGGGAGAGATAAAGTGGGGTAGTAAAATTTATTTGCTTTTTTCTGGACTCAGTTATGGTATAACCGTATGCTAAAAGATCACCTTCTCCTTTTTGCAATAAGTCGACGAGGTCATTTTCATCTTTGGCGACTACCATTTCTAGCTCCACATCCAAGTCCTTTGCCAACCGTTCCAAAAGTTCGTACTCAAAACCCATTGGACGGCCTTTATATAGGAAATAAGTAGTACCAGAATATATGGTAAGAGCTCTGAGAGTTCCGCTTTCTTTAATCGCTTCAAGATCTCTAGAAAATTTTTCTGCGTTTTCGTCTTCTTTAACTTTAGTTTCGGATTGACAGCTCAATAAAACAATCGATAAAAGGAGTAAAATCTTTTTCATATGCCTGTTTAAGAATCATCAATATATGAATTACTTTAAAGCAGTGAAATAATTTCTTAATGTTTTGAAAACATAAAAGCCAGATTTATCTGGCTTTTAACGTATAATATATTGATAAATAACTACTTAATCATCTTCTTCGTCATCTTCCTCTTTTTGGGGTAAATCGACATAATTCATCTCCATTTCATCTTCTTCGTAATCTTCAACATCAAACTTTGTCATCGTATCTTCAAGTCTTGTGCTAATCTTCACCAAGTAAATTGTATCATCAGTTTTTACCTCCACGGCCTCAATGGTTTCATTTTTGGAATTTTTAAAAACAACTACATCTCTATCATCGTAACCATCTGGATATTTTTGTACAAGAAGGGAGAGTATTTCGGGCGTAAGCTTTTTGTAGTCGATAATAATACGTTTCATTCTATATTGGTTTAGATACTAACAAACATAAAATAAAAGTTTGCATAAAAAAATAAAATCAATTTAAATTAAATACTCTTTTAAGTACTGCTGTAGAATCGCAATTTTCAAAAATAAATCCGAGTTCCTTACTATTTACAACACCTTCAACCTGATAAATTTTACAAGGCTTAGCTTCAATGTTACTTTTTTTGAAGTTGACATCACCGGATTTTAATACATAAGAGATAATTGCCGTATCGATTTTATTTTCTTTAAAAAACATCAAAGCATCTGTTTCAACTATTCGTTCTTTGTTTCTCATATTTTTTAAAACCCTTGCATCTAATCCCCAATCACAAGAGGTTTTCTTTCCACCTAAGAAAAACATTAGCATTATAATCCCTACAACAAATCCAGATAAGTAATATCCTAGTCTATGAATAAATTTCATGTAATTTTTTTAAAAAATAAGTAAATTTGGATCTCTGTGGTTAAGATCAAACCAGTCTGCAACAGATTTACTTGTCAAAATCCCATGATAAAAGTAGAGACCATTCCTAAGTCCTGAATCGATTCTTAAAGCTGGCTCAAGGCCCCCTTCTTCACCAATCTGAAGTAGATATGGGGTGAAAATATTACTTATAGAAAGAGATGCTGTTCTAGAATACCTTGAAGGAATATTTGGCACACAATAATGTATGACATCGTGCTTTTGAAAAGTTGGCCTATCATGTGTCGTCATTATAGAAGACTCGATGCAGCCACCCATATCGATGCTCACATCAATAATGACAGCACCTTTTTTCATTTTTTTGACCATTTCATCATTAACTATAATTGGCGCTCTATTGGCCCCTCTTACAGCACCAATAACGACATCAGCTCTTTTCAAAGCCTTCAGAAGAATTTTAGGTTGTAAAGTAGATGTGAATATAGGTCGGCCAAGATTACTCTGTAAACAACGTAATTTTGTAAGAGAGCTATCGAAAACTTTAACTCCGGCACCCAATCCTAAAGCACTTCTCGTTGCAAATTCACCAACTGTTCCAGCTCCCAAAACAACGACATCAATCGGTGGAACACCGCTTATGTTACCAAACATAAGTCCATTTCCTCCAGACATGTTTGATAAAAGCTCCGAAGCTATTAAAATTGAAGAAGTGCCAGCAATTTCACTCAGTGCTCTTACAGCAGGATATCCCCCAAACTGATCTTTAATAAATTCAAATGCCAGAGCCGTAATCCTCTTTTTGGCTAGAGTTTCAAAATATGCTTTGTTCCTTGTTTTAAGCTGAAGAGCAGAAATCAAAATAGCCTGAGGTTTGATCATCTGTAACTCTTCTTTTGAAGGTGGAGCAACCTTAAGAATAATTGGGCACGCAAAAACTTTATTAGTGTCTTTGGTTACTTCACCACCAGCTTCACTATAATCTTTATCACTAAAATTGGCTTGCAGCCCAGCCTCGCTTTCTATCAAAACTCTATGCCCATTTTGAGTTAGTGCGTTGACAGCATCTGGAGTAAGACAAACTCTTTTTTCTTGATAAGAAGTTTCCTTCGGTAAGCCAATAAACAACTCTCCTTTGGAATGTTGTATTTCAAGCATTTCCTCTTGAGGAAGTAATTCTGAAGTAGAAAAAGGTGATTTTGAAGAGTGTGGATTCATTGATATGTTTAGTTAAGCGAAAATAATTAAAATATACCGGAAACTCTTCTAAATTATTTAAAACTCATCAAGGCTCAGTGAACGGGAATTATCTTCATTCAACCCCAACTGTATGTGGGTATAATGTTCCGGCCAAAGATTTGGTATTTTTTCCGGCCACTCTATAAACACGTAATGCTGGTCATCCAGGTAGTCTTCAAATCCCATATCATAAGCTTCAGTTTCATCATCAATTCTATAGAAATCGAAATGGTAGATATCATCGTTTTCACCTTCATATTCATTGACCAGAGAAAATGTGGGGCTTGATACTTTATTTTCACTCCCAAGTAGCTTGACGAGCTCCTTAATAAGTGTTGTTTTTCCAGTGCCCATTTCACCAGAAAATAAGATGTATTTTGAATTGGCTTCCTTTAAGATTTGAGTTGCAATTCTATTAAGATCTTCGATTTTATAACTTAATTTCATGTCTTTATTTTGGCTCCATAACTACAAATGGGATTATCATCTCTTCAAGAGAAATTCCGCCGTGCTGGTATGAATTTCTATAATAATTCACGTAATAATTGTAGTTATTTGGATAGGCTAAAAAATAATTTTCTTTCGCAAAAATAAATGAACTTGACATATTGATACTTGGAAGATGTATTTTTTTGGGATCTTTTGCAACCACAACATCTTTTTCATTATAGGTAAGACTTTTACCCGTTTTGTACCTTAGATTTAAACTTGTGTTTTTATCACCTATTACTTTTGATGGGTGTTTTACATTTATAGTCCCGTGGTCTGTAGTCATTATTAATTTAAATCCTAAGTTTTGCGCCTGCTGAATAATATCAAGCAAAGGTGAATTTTTAAACCAGCTTTGAGTTAGAGATCGGTAAGATTTATCATTTGATGCGAGTTCTTTGATGACCTCCAATTCTGTTTTAGAATGAGATAACATATCGACAAAGTTGTAAACTAAAACAGTTAAATCATTGTCCTTTTGACTTCTAAAATTTTCAGCTAGCTTTTTACCTTTAGCTACATTAGTGATTTTGTGGTACTGGGTTTTATAATTCTTTCCAAGCCTATCAAGCTGAGCTTCAAGAAATTCCTTTTCAAATTGATTTTTTCCGCCTTCCTCGGTATCATTTAACCAATATTCTGGATAAATTTTTTCCATATCAGATGGGGTAAGTCCAGAAAATAATGCATTTCTAGCATATTGAGTGGCGGTTGGTAAAATACTGAAGTAAGGCTCCTCCTTACTTTTTTTGTAATGATTGGCAATTGTAGATTCAAATGACTTCCATTGATCATACCTCAGATTATCAACAACAACCAGCAATGTGGGTTGCTCTTTAGATAGTTCTGGTAGTATTTTGGATTTGAATAAAGTGTGTGATAGGGTAGGAGCTTCTGAGTTTTTCTCAAACCAAGTAGGGTAATTTTGTTCTATGAATTTACAGAATTCAATATTGGCCTCGTTTTTTTGAGATTCGAGAATTTCAAACATGCCACTATCTTCAACAGTTTCAAGTTCCAACTCCCAATAAATCAGTTTAAGATATAAATCAATCCATTCCTGGTAAGAGTTCACATTGGTCAATTCCATAGAAATCTTTCTAAATTCCTGCTGATAATTTAGAGTTGTTTTTTCTGAAATCAATCTGGAGTGATCGAGATTTTTCTTTAAGCTAAGGAGGATTTGGTTTGGGTTGACAGGTTTAATAAGGTAATCTGCTATTTTCGATCCAATAGCTTCTTCCATAATATATTCCTCTTCACTTTTGGTAATCATGATGACGGGTAAGTCACTTCTGATGCCTTTAAGTTCATTCAATGTTTCAAGCCCGGTAAGTCCTGGCATATTTTCATCAAGAAAAACAATATCAAACCTGGTTTTGGCAACTTCGTCAATTGCTTCAGAGCCGCTTTGACAAGTTGTAACCTCATAGGATTTTTTCTCCAAAAACAATATATGTGGCTTCAGTAAATCAATCTCATCATCCACCCAGAGTACTTTTATCTTTGACATATATAGCTGTATATTTGTTTTTTTAAAATATTTTTGAATTGAACCAAAGGAACAAACTTAAAATAATAAACGATCCTATTTATGGATTTATTACCATTCCGAGTGCTTTAATTTTTGATCTTATTGAACACCCATATTTTCAAAGATTAAGACGTATTACTCAAATGGGGCTTTCGCATTTAGTGTATCCTGGAGCAAATCACACCAGGTTTCATCACGCGCTTGGCTGTCTTCATCTCATGAAGAAATCAATTGATATATTAAAATCCAAAGGGGTTGATATTACTGAGGAGGAGGAAGAGTCTGTGCAAATTGCCATTTTACTTCATGATATAGGCCATGGTCCTTTTTCACATGCATTGGAGCATTCCATTGTAAGTGATATTTCACATGAATACCTTTCACTTGAGTTCATGAATAAACTTAATTCTGAATTTGATGGTCAACTTACTTTAGCAATTGATATTTTCAGAGGGAATCATCATAAAAAATTTCTTTGTCAGCTCATTTCGAGTCAGCTTGATATTGATCGTTTGGACTATTTAAAACGAGATAGTTTTTATACAGGTGTAGCAGAAGGTAATATTAATAGCGAACGACTGATCAACATGCTGAATGTAGTTGATGATGAGCTTGTCGTTGAAGAAAAGGGAATTTATTCAATTGAAAAATTTTTAGTTGCCCGTCGACTTATGTATTGGCAGGTTTACTTACATAAAACTAGTCTCTGTGCCGAGCAGATTTTAATAAGACTTTTACGCAGAGCTAAATTTGTCTTTGAAATCTCTCAGGTGAAGATTGAAAATTCAACTTTAAACTTTTTTTTAAGGAATAAAATTGATTCTGAAAATTTTGACGATTCAACTCTTGAGTTATTTTCCAAACTAGATGATTATGATATAATTTCAGCTGTTAAAGTCTGGCAATATCATGACGATTTTGTTTTGAGTAAGTTGAGTCAAATGATTTTGAATCGCGATTTACTTAAAGTTAAATTAAAAAATGAACCTGTAGATCCTAAAAAACTTGAAGAATATTTAAAAAAAGCAAGTAAACATTTTAATATTTCAGAGTCAGATGCGGAGTTTTTTGTGTTTGAAGGATCGACATCAAACCTTGCTTACCAACCTGATAAAGAACATATTAATATCTGGTATAAAAATGGCAAAATCAAAGATGTATCTTCAGCCTCAGATCAATTAAACCTGAAAGCACTATCGAAGGCTGTTGTGAAATACTACATATGTCATCCAAAATCCAATAATTAACCGTTTTTTTCTATTTTTGCCACAATGAAATTTACAGCTCAACAAATAGCAGATATATTAGACGGAACAATCGAGGGAAATCCCGATGTTGAAGTCGATAAACTTTCCAAAATAGAGGAAGGTAAAGAGGGGTCATTAACTTTTTTATCCAATCCAAAATATACGTCATACATCTACGAAACTGAAGCTAGTATTTGTATAGTCAACAAAACTTTTGAAAAAAATCAACCAATTTCAACAACACTCATAAAGGTTGAGGATTCTTACGAAGCCTTTTCAAAACTCTTAGAAGTTTATAACCAAATTAAGTTAGACAAAAAGGGAATTGAAACTCCAAGTTCTATCTCAGATTCTGCTAAGTTGGGAGAAGAGCCTTACATTGGAGCATTCACCTATATTGGAGAAAATGTTGTTATTGGTAATAAGGTAAAAATTTATCCCAACGTTTATATTGGAGATAATGTAACTATCGGAGATCATGTTACAATATTCGCAGGAAGTAAAATATATTCTGAAACACAAATTGGCAGCCATTGCACTTTTCACAGTGGTGTTATCATAGGTGCTGATGGATTTGGATTTTCGCCATCAGATAATGGAGAGTATTCAAAAATTCCACAAATTGGAAATGTAATTATTGAAGACCACGTAGACATTGGAGCAGCGACAACTATAGATAGAGCAACTTTAGGTTCAACGATTATAAGGAGGGGAGTGAAATTGGATAATCAAATCCAAATAGCACATAATGTCGAAATTGGAGAGCATACAGCAATTGCTGCACAAACGGGGATTGCTGGATCTACCAAGATTGGTAAAAATTGCCTTATTGGTGGTCAAGTTGGTGTTGCTGGACATATCAAAATAGGAGATCGCGTAAGAATTCAGGCTCAAACGGGAGTGGGAAGAAATATTAAAAATGACGAAGCTATACAAGGTTCTCCAGCTTTTGGTTATAGTGACTTTAATAAATCTTATGTTCATTTTAGAAATTTTCCAAAAATTATCAACCGCATAGACACTATTGAAAAACAACTTTCTAAGAATGAAAATCAATAATCAAACTACCATAAAAAACGAAGTTTCTCTTCACGGAGTAGGACTTCATACTGGTCAAAACGTAACACTTACTTTTAAACCAGCTCCTATCAATCATGGATTTTCTTTCAAAAGGGTTGACCTTGAGGGAGAACCCATCATCCCAGCAGACGCTGGTTTAGTTACCAATACAGATCGTGGAACAAGTCTAGAGAAGAACGGAGTAATTATTCAAACATCAGAACATGTTCTTGCGGCTTGCATTGGTTTAGGAATAGATAATGTTCTTTTAGAGCTCAATGCTTCAGAACCGCCTATAATGGACGGTTCTTCTAAGTTTTTTGTAGAGGCACTTGAAAAAGCTGGGATTGAAGAGCAAGATGCACCTAGAGATGAATTTATTGTAGAGGATGTTATTTCTTTTAAAGACGAAGAATCGGGTTCTGAAATTATTGTAATGCCTGCAAATGAATACCAGGTCACAACAATGGTTGACTTCGGAACAAAAGTTTTGGGAACACAAAATGCATATTTAAATACGATGAGCGATTTCAAAAAAGAAATCGCAGATTCAAGAACCTTTAGCTTTTTGCATGAGCTTGAAGCGATGTTAGCTAATGGCCTTATAAAAGGTGGAGATCTCAATAATGCAATTGTTTATGTAGACAAAGAACTCTCTCCAGATACAATGGTTAGACTGAAGGAAGCTTTTGGTAAAGACGAAATTTCAGTAAAACCAAACGGTATTTTAGATAATCTAACACTTCATTACCCAAATGAAGCTGCCAGACATAAGTTACTTGATGTAATTGGCGACTTAGCCTTGGTTGGAACTCACATTAGAGGTAAGGTTATTGCAAACAAGCCAGGTCATACTATAAATACACAATTCGCTAAAAAACTAGCGAAAATTATAAAAACAGAAAAAAGAAATAAGGTACCCAAGTTTGATCTTAACAAGCCTCCGCTTTATGATGTGACGGAAATCATGAAAAGGCTCCCGCACAGATCACCATTTTTACTCGTTGATAAAATATTTGAATTGACGGACAAATCTGTGATAGGGACTAAAAATGTCACTATGAATGAGCCCTTTTTTGTGGGACATTTTCCTGGAAAACCTGTTATGCCAGGAGTCCTTCAGATTGAAGCTATGGCTCAAACAGGAGGAATCTTAGCTTTAAGTAGTGTTGAAGATCCAGAAAATTATTTGACTTATTTCATTAAAATAGATAAAGTAAAATTTAAGCAGCAAGTAGTTCCCGGAGATACTCTTATTTTTAAACTAGAACTTATAACTCCCATAAGACGTGGAATTTGTCATATGCAAGGCTATGCTTATGCAAATGACAAACTAGCCTGTGAGGCTGAACTCATGGCTCAACTTGTAAAATCTAAATAACATGAATCAACCTTTAGCATACGTTCATCCTGGGGCAAAAATCGCCAAAAATGTGGTGATAGAGCCTTTTACAACCATTCATAATAATGTTGAAATTGGCGAAGGAACTTGGATTGGTTCTAATGTTACAATTATGGAAGGCGCTCGTATTGGAAAAAATGTAAGCATTTTTCCCGGAGCTGTTATTTCTGCTGTTCCACAGGATAAAAAATTTGAAGACGAAGACACGATCACTGAAATAGGCGATAACACAACTATTCGCGAATGTGTGACTATTAACCGTGGCACAAGCGATAAGATGAAAACTAAAATCGGTAAAAATTGCTGGATCATGGCCTATTGCCATATTGCTCACGATTGTATTGTTGGCAATAATTGTGTGTTTTCCAACAACAGTACCCTAGCGGGACACATTACTGTTGGAGATTATGCTGTTTTAGCAGGAATGGCTGCTGTACAACAATTTTGCAGTGTAGGAAGGCACGCTTTCATTACAGGCGGTTCCCTGGTAAGAAAGGATGTTCCTCCATTTGTGAAAGCTGGAAGAGAGCCATTATCCTATGTGGGTATCAATTCCGTTGGGCTAAGGCGTAGAGGGTTTGACACCGATAAAATAAGGGAAATTCAAAACATTTATAGAATTCTTTATCAAAAGAACTATAACAATACACAAGCAGTTTCCATCATTGAGGCTGAAATGGAAGCGACTCCAGAAAGAGATGAAATACTTCAGTTTATAAAAGATTCACAGAGAGGAATCATGAAAGGATATTTTTCAAATTAAATAATTATGGCTACAACAAGCGACATTAGAAATGGATTGTGCATACGTTACAATCATGATATATTTAAAGTAACTGAATTTCTTCACGTAAAGCCTGGTAAAGGGCCAGCTTTCGTAAGAACTAAGTTAAAAAGTGTAACCACCGGAAAAGTCATCGACAACACCTTTTCTGCTGGTCATAAAATTGAAGAAGTAAGAGTTGAAACGCATAAATACCAGTTTTTATACCAGGAAGGTGAGTTTTATCACTTTATGCACGTAGAAGACTTTACGCAAATCCGACTTTTGGAGGCTGCTTTGGATATGCCGAATTTATTGAAAGAAGGAGAAGTTGTTAGTATTCTTATCAATACTGAAGATAATATGCCTCTTTCTGTAGACATGCCACCACACGTTGTTCTTGAGGTGACTCAAACTGAACCAGGATTGAAAGGCAATACAGCAACCAACGCTACAAAGCCGGCAACATTAGAAACTGGTGCAGAAGTGAACGTTCCTTTATTTATCAATGAAGGAGACAAAGTAAAAGTTGAAACTGAAAAAGGAACTTACAAAGAAAGAATTAAAGAATAAGTTGATTAAATGAAGTTCCCTCAACCGCAAACTCTTAAACAAATATCTGATCTTATCAATGCTGAATTTGTTGGTGAACCTGATTTTAAAATTTTAGGAATCAATGAAATTCATGTAGTAGAACATGGTGATATTGTTTTCGTTGATCATCCTAAATACTATGATAAAGCTTTAGAGTCTAAAGCTAGCGTTGTTCTTATAAATAAAGAAGTGGATTGTCCTGAAGGTAAAGCTTTATTAGTTTCCGAGGATCCGTTTTCAGACTTTAATAAAATAACAGCCCATTTTTCTCCTTTTGAAACATCGCATCAATCTTTATCCAATTCAGCAGAAATTGGGGAAAACACCATTATACAACCCAATGTCTTCATTGGAAACAATGTAAAAATTGGAGACAATTGTCTTATTCACAGCAATGTTTCAATTTATGATGGGGTTGAAATTGGTAATAATGTCCAGATTCACGCTGGTACTGTTTTAGGAGCAGATGCTTTTTATTATAAAAACCGACCAACTTACCATGATAAACTCCTTTCTGGTGGAAGTATCAGAATAAGTGATAATGTAGAAATTGGTGCTTTGTGTTCTATAGATAAAGGGGTCTCTGGAATAACCAGTATTGGTGAAGGAACCAAAATTGACAATCAAGTGCAAGTAGGTCACGACACAATAATTGGAAAGAAATGTCTTATTGCTTCACAAACAGGAATTGCAGGTTGTGTCGTGATTGAAGATGAAGTCACCATCTGGGGTCAGGTTGGTATTGCCAGCGGACTCACCATAGGAAAGAGGGTTGTAATTTTAGCTCAATCTGGGATTAGCAAAGATTTAAAACCTGATACTACCTATTTTGGAACACCAGCTGATGATATTAGAAAAAAGTACAGAGAATTAGGATATATAAGCAGAATCCCGGAAATCATTCAAAAATTGAAGAATTTATGAGTTCAGACAATAAAAAATTGGTCAAAAATTTTTTCTCATCAAAATATTATAAAAATATAGCAGATTTTGAAAAATACATTCATCCGAAAATAAGAATTGATTGGAATAGTAGTAAAGGCTTTTTTCAATTTGACTACGAAAAGTTTAGATCAATGTCTACAGAAATGGGTAAATCATTTGAAACTATGTCTCCCGAGTTTTCTCACTTTATTGAGGAAAATAACAAAGTTTGCGCAAGGTTTACTTACAACGTTGAAATTATGGAATCTTCAGACCTTATTGGCCTAGCAAATTTTTTTAGCATTTGGGAGATCAAAGATGAGAAGCTCTATAGAGGTTTTATTATGTCACAGCCAAGCGAAGATGGACTTGATGGTATTTTCTCTTATATAAACGATTACAATTAAATAATAAACTTCTTAATAATTTTTAGGGCTCGTCCTAAAAAATTACTTTTGTTCAACATAAATTAAACATACTTATGAGCGTTTTAGTAAATAAAGATTCAAAAATAATTGTTCAAGGCTTTACAGGAAGTGAAGGCTCTTTTCATGCAGAACAAATGATTGACTACGGGACTAACATTGTTGGTGGTGTGACTCCTGGCAAGGGTGGAACAGAGCATTTAGGAAAACCTGTATTTAATACAGTTTCTGAAGCTGTAGAAAAAGCTGGAGCAGATACATCTATAATTTTTGTACCGCCAGCATTTGCTGCAGATGCTATCATGGAAGCTGCTGACGCTGGTATAAAAGTCATTATTGCCATTACTGAAGGCATACCTGTAAAAGATATGATCAAAGCTTCAGATTATATTAAAGGCAAAGATTGCAGATTAATTGGTCCTAACTGTCCAGGTGTAATTACTCCTGAAGAAGCTAAAGTTGGTATTATGCCAGGTTTTGTTTTCAAAAAGGGTAAAGTGGGTATCGTTTCAAAATCTGGAACACTTACTTATGAAGCTGCAGATCAAGTAGTAAAAGAAGGATATGGAATCACTACAGCAATTGGTATTGGTGGAGACCCAATCATAGGAACGACAACCAAAGATGCTGTTGAAATGCTCGTTGGCGATTCAGAAACTGAATGTGTTGTGATGATTGGTGAAATTGGTGGACAACTTGAAGCAGAAGCTGCAAAGTGGTATAAAGAAAATGGTAGTAAAAAACCTGTTATTGGTTTTATCGCTGGAGAAACTGCTCCTGCAGGTAGAACTATGGGACACGCTGGTGCTATTGTAGGTGGAAGCGAAGATACGGCTCAAGCCAAGAAAAAAATTTTAAAGGATTCTGGAATTCATGTTGTCGATTCTCCAGCAGAAATTGGTAAAAAAGTAGCAGAAGTTTTATCTAAATAATATTTTACTATAAAGCCCTTTGTTTAATTTACAAAGGGCTTTTTATATTTAAACTCTTAGCTTTATGAAATTACTTGACTCTAAAAATGTGATTATTACTGGCGGTAGCCGAGGCATTGGTAAAGGCATCGCAGAAGTTTTTGCTCAACATGGTGCAAATGTCGCTTTTACTTACAATTCTTCATCAAGCTCTGCTCAAGAGTTGGAAGAACACTTGAAAACTTTCGGCGTTAATGCAAAGGCTTACCAGTCTGATGCTTCAGACTTTGAGCAGGCTCAAAAACTTGCAGATGACGTTATTAAGGATTTTGGAAATATTGATGTATTGATCAATAATGCAGGAATCACAAAAGATAATCTTTTAATGAGAATGAGTGAGGATGATTTTGATAAAGTGATCAAAGTGAATTTGAATTCTGTTTTCAATTTGACCAAAGCAGTATTAAGACCTATGCTCAAACAAAGACACGGTAGTATTATCAATATCAGTTCTGTTGTTGGTATAAAAGGCAACGCTGGACAAGCTAATTATTCTGCTTCAAAAGCTGGAATTATTGGTTTTTCTAAATCTGTTGCTTTGGAATTAGGTTCCAGAAATATCCGTTCCAACGTTGTTGCTCCAGGTTTTATTGAAACTGAAATGACCGAAAAGTTAGATGAAAAAACAGTTGAAGGTTGGAGACAAGCTATTCCGCTAAAACGTGGCGGACAGCCAGAAGATATTGCCAATGCTTGTGTTTTCCTTGCCAGTGACATGAGTTCTTACATTACTGGTCAGACTCTAAGTGTAGACGGTGGGATGTTAACTTAAAAAATAATGATGTCAAGTCAACTTATGCTACTGCTTTTGCTGAATCTTGCATGTGCATTGGGTTTGACTTTGATATTATATCGAAATCTACTTAAAGACAAAACTCAAAGAGTCCTAGCACTTTTTAGATTTTTGTCTTTTTTTTTGCTTGGAGTGTTACTCATCAATCCAGAAATTGATGCAACCAGCTACAGTTTGGAGAAGCCAAAATTAATCTTTGCCTTCGATAATTCAGAATCGATTAAAAAACTTTCTAAGCCTAGTCAGATTAATCAATTCGTTAATGAAATTCGTAATGACGAGGAGCTGAATGATAGCTACACTATTGATCTTATAAAATTTGGCTCCAATTTGTCATCACTAGACGATTCTTTGTCTTTTTCTGAACCTAATACTGACATTTCCAGGCTAATAGAATATGTCAATAGCATTGAGAAAGATAACAATAGGCTGATCATTTCTACAGATGGAAACCAAACAATAGGAGAGGATTACAGTCTTAAATCTTTCAATAATAATATTTCTACGAATGCCTTAATCCTTGGTGATACCATTTCAGAAATAGATTCTAAAATAGATTTGGTTAATCTTAATAATTATACCTATCTGAAAAATAAATTTCCTGTAGAAGTTTTCGTCAGTCATAATAATCAAGAATCAACGACTCAAAGATTGGAAGTGGTTGAAAACGGAAAAGTTTTAGCTTCTAAAAATTTAGAAATGCTAGCGGGTAGTTCTGTTAAAACTGAATTTTTATTGCCTGCAGTATCAGTTGGTACTAAAATCTTGAAAGTTCGATTACAACCAATTTCTGGAGAAAAAAATATCAGTAATAATGAGAAAATCAGTTCTATAGATGTCATTGATTCAAGATCAAAAGTTCTTTTGATTTCAGACTTAATTCATCCAGATATTGGTTTTTTTAATAGGGTTTTAGAATCAAGTAAAGAGCTTGAATTTGATTATAAAACTATTGAAGATCCAATAAACGTGTCAGAATATGATCTTGTCATTTTTTATCAGCCTCAACTTTCATTTAGAAACGTAATAAATTCTGTAATAGAAAAGAAAATAAATTACTTCATAATTGGTGGTTCTAATACTGATTATAGATTTTTAAATAGTTTGAACCTTGGATTTCAGAAACAATTGATAGCATCTACAGAAGAATATTCTTCCGCTTTAAATTCTGATTTCACCTTATTTCTGGTTAATGAATTGAATTTAAATACTTATCCACCATTGAAGGATAAGTTTGGAGACCTTCAACTTAACAGAAATTATTCAGTTCTACTTCAGAAAGAATTGAACGGAATTGATGTTGAATCGCCGTTATGGATCTTTGGATCAGAAAATGATGTCAAACAATCAATTTTGTTTGGTGAAAATATTTGGAAGTGGAGGACAAGACATTACGTAGAAAATTCTTCCTTCACAGAATTTGACAAAACTTTTCAAAAGATTATTCAGTTTTTATCTCAATCAAAATTTCAAAATGAAGTTATAGTAGAAGTTGAACCACTCATAAATTCAGGAGATAATCAAGTTTTAAAAGTATTTTACTATAATTCCAATTTTGAAATTGATACTAGGTTTGACTTCAATATTAAGCTTGAGAATTTAAAGTCTGGTGACGTCATTAATTCTCGATTACTAAAAAGCAGTGAAGCTTATACTTTCAGTTTATCGGAACTAAAGCCGGGTAATTATTCGTACTCGATTGAAAGCCCTGAAACCGATATAAGACGAAATGGTAAGTTTGAAATTCTTGATTTTTCGGCAGAAATGCAATTTGAAAATGCAAACATTGAAGATCTCCAAAAGTTAATCGAAAAAGAGAATATTTATCTTTTTTCTGAAAAATCTAAACTTATTTCTCTACTTAAAATCAATAAGCCTAAAGCAATTCAAAAATCTATCAAAAAATCGGAGAGTTTAATTAATTTTAAATGGCTTATTCTTTTATTAGCCCTAACTTTGGGGTTAGAATGGTTTTTTAGAAAATACAAAGGCCTAATTTAAATTTAATTACATGGAAAGATTACCAAAATCAATCGTACCTATTATTATAGTTGTAGTAGTAGGAATCATCTTTATTGCCAACTCTACAGTAAACATTAATTCAGGACAAGCTGGTGTTCTCTTCGAAAGATTCGGTGGGGGTGTTGTTACTGATGAAGCTCCTCTTGAAGAAGGATTTCATATTGTAGCTCCCTGGAATTCTGTTTTTGTTTATGACGTAAGACAGCAAACTATCGATGAATCAATGAAAGTTCTTTCATCTAACGGATTGGATATTACTCTGGATGTTACCATCTGGTTTGAGCCAACTTACGATCAACTCGGTTTATTACATAAAGAAAGAGGTGAAAATTATATTCCCAAACTAATCCAACCTGCTGTAAGATCTGCTTCCAGAACTGTTGTAGGTCGTTATAAGCCTGAAGAGCTTTATGCACAGAAAAGGGAATCCATACAAAATGAAATGTATGATGAAACTCAGCAGTTATTGAAAAACCAATATGTGCAAGTTAATAGGATACTAGTTAGAGATGTATCTTTGCCAGCTACAATTAAACAAGCTATTGAGCGTAAATTGAAACAAGAGCAGGAATCTTTAGAGTATGAGTTCCGACTTGAAAAAGCGGCAAAAGAAAAACAACGTCAGGAGATCGAAGCTGAAGGTAAAGCAAGAGCAAACGAAATTTTAAGTGCTTCCTTAACAGATAAGATTCTTCAGGAAAAAGGAATTCAAGCTACTATAGAGCTTTCTAAGTCAGAAAATTCTAAAGTAATTGTCATTGGTTCTGGAAAAGACGGAATGCCTATCATATTAGGAAATAACTAATTTTCTCTTAAAAATTGAAAAGCATTTCAGTGAATCAATTATTAGTTTAATTTTGCACTATAATGAAAACACTTAATCTACATCATCATTTATCTATCTCGCTCAATGCGGTAGTAATGTAATATGTAGAGTTTGGAACATATACAAAACCCGTTTGAGCTTTGCTTCAACGGGTTTTTTAATTTTAAAATTTGAATAATAGATATGGAAAAATTGAAAATAGCTATCCAAAAATCTGGCAGATTACACGATGAATCATTAAAGATTTTAAAAGACTGTGGAATCTCGATTAATAACGGAAAAGATCAATTAAAAGTAAATGCTTCTAATTTTCCACTTGAGATATTTTACCTGAGAAATGGAGATATTCCTCAATATTTGAGAGATGGCATTGCCGATTTAGCTATCATAGGTGAAAATTTACTTCATGAAAAAGGTGAAGATCTCCTAGTCCAAAAGAGACTAGGCTTTTCAAAATGTAAAGTTTCACTTGCTGTACCAAAACAATCTAAATTTAAAAGCGTAAAAGACTTGGAAGGAAAACAGATTGCAACTTCGTATCCAAATACACTTCAAAAGTATTTAGATAAGCATAATGTAAAAGCGAATATCCATATCATTAATGGCTCAGTTGAAATAGCACCTAATATTGGTCTTGCAGACGCTATATGTGATATCGTTTCAAGTGGTAGTACACTTTTCAAAAATAATTTAATAGAATCTGATGTAATTTTGAATAGTGAAGCAGTTCTCACGAGTTCTCCTTCTTTAAATTCTGAAAAGCAAAACCTTCTTGATAAACTTTTGTTTAGGATTGACGCGGTATTAAGAGCTGAAAATACAAAGTATGTTCTTCTAAATGCACCTAACGATAGACTGGATGAAATCATTAAAATTTTGCCAGGTATGAAGAGTCCAACAGTCATGCCTTTAGCAGAAACCAACTGGAGTTCTGTTCATACAGTTATCCAACAAGAAAAATTTTGGGATATTATAGATGAGTTGAAATTAGCTGGAGCTGAAAGTATTCTCGTAAGTCCAATAGAAAAAATGATCATATAATGAAAACGATTCACAATCCGAAGAAAGAGCACTGGTCAGAATTATTAAGAAGACCCACTCGAACGTTTAAAGATATAGAAACTACTGTAGATGATATTTTTAAAAACATTCAACAGAGTGGAGATGATGCTGTGTTGAAATACACTAGCATGTTTGATGGTGTTGATTTAGAAAATATCGAAGCAAGCAAGTCTGAAATTGAAAATGCAGAAAGCCAAGTGTCTGATGAACTAAAATCAGCCATAAAACTGGCCAAGTCAAACATTCACAAGTTTC
Organism: Psychroflexus longus; assembly: GCF_020164595.1. Lineage (GTDB taxonomy): Bacteria > Bacteroidota > Bacteroidia > Flavobacteriales > Flavobacteriaceae > Psychroflexus > Psychroflexus longus. The sequence continues at coordinate 35,484 of NZ_JAIQZE010000006.1, read as the reverse complement.
ACGAAGCTCAAAAAACTGAGCCTGTAAAAGTTGAAACCCAACCAGGAGTGACCTGCTGGCAGGCTAAAAAGCCTATTCAAAAGGTAGGTTTATATATCCCTGGAGGAACTGCGCCTTTGTTTTCAACGATACTTATGCTAGCAGTTCCCGCTAAAATTGCTGGTTGCAGTGAAATCGTTTTATGTACGCCTCCTAATAAAGAAGGCAAAATAAACCCTGTGACTTTATATACTGCTCAACTTTGCGGTATTGATAAAGTGTTTAAAGTTGGAGGTATTCAAGCGATTGGGGCTATGACGTTTGGAACTGAAACCATTCCGAAGGTTTATAAAATCTTTGGACCAGGAAACCAATATGTGACCGTAGCCAAGCAGGTGGCGACTACTTTTGACGTGGCTATTGATATGCCTGCCGGACCTTCCGAACTTTTGGTAGTAGCAGACGAGACTGCAAATCCAGAATTTGTTGCTTCAGACTTGTTGAGTCAAGCTGAGCATGGAGTGGATTCTCAAGTAGTATTGGTTTCTACTGATGAACAAACCATAGTAGATGTTCAAAAAGCCATAACTAAACAAATTGAAGTCTTACCTAGAATGGAAATGGCAATTAAAGCCATAGAAAATTCAAAATTTGTTTTGATGAAAGACGATGCTTCTGCTTCGGAACTTATTGACTTTTATGGGCCAGAGCACTTTATCATCTCAACAAAAGATGATGATTTCTATGTAGAAAACATCAATAATGCAGGATCTGTGTTTATAGGAAAATACACACCAGAAAGTGCCGGAGATTATGCTTCCGGAACCAATCATACCTTACCAACCAATGGGTATGCAAAACAATATAGTGGTGTAAACCTGGATAGTTTTAACAAGGCGATTACCTACCAAAAAATTACTGAAGAAGGCATAACGCGTATTGGTGAAGCAGTAGAACTTATGGCTGAGGCGGAAGGTCTGCAAGCTCATAAGAATGCAATGACTTTGCGAATAAATGAGATTAAAAATAAATAATAGAAAAAAGATGACGTTAGATAACCTGATAAGGAAAAATGTAAAGAATATGTCAGCATATTCTTCTGCTCGGGATGAATTTAATGCTGATGAGGAAAACTTTCTTTTCTTAGATGCCAATGAAAATCCGTTTAATACGGATTATAACAGGTATCCCGATCCTTATCAACATGAATTGAAATCTGCAATCTCGGAAATAAAACAAATTCCAAAAGAGAATATTCTCCTTGGGAATGGTAGTGATGAAGTTTTAGACTTGATTTTCAGAGCCTTTTGCGAGCCAAAAGAAGATGAGATAATCACTATGCCACCTACTTACGGTATGTATGAAGTTTTGGCAAATTTGAATGATATCAAAACCATTTTAGTTCCATTAAAAAAGGGGTTTCAAATTGATGTAGATTCTGTTATTTCTTCAATAACAGAGAAGACCAAACTAATTTTCATCTGCTCGCCAAACAACCCTTCAGGAAATCTTCTTCAGATCAATGATATCAAAAATATTCTGGAAAAATCTTCCGGACTAGTCGTTATTGATGAGGCTTATATTGATTTTGCAGCCAACAGTTCCTTTATCTCAGAGTTGAATGATTATCCAAATTTGATTATTACTCAGACGTTTTCTAAAGCCCTTGCTCATGCTGGAATACGTGTGGGAATGTGTTTTGCAAGTGAAAGAATCATTTCAGTCTTAAATAAAATTAAACCTCCTTACAACATTAATCAATTAAGTCAAAAAAAGGCTTTTGAGGTCGTTAAAAACTATGAGACCTATTTATTTCAAGTAGAGATTATTAAATCTGAACGTGAAATCTTAAAAGAAGAATTCAAGAATATTTCGTGGATAGAGCATATTTATCCTTCTGAATCCAATTTTTTACTTTGTAAAGTAGATAATGCGAATTTTAGATACAACCAGCTTTTAAAGCAGAAAATAGTAGTCAGAAATAGAACAAATCAGCATCTTTGCGAAAATTGTTTGAGATTCACTATTGGAACTCCAGAGCAAAATCAAATCTTGCTTAATACCTTAAAGCAAATCAACTCATGAAAAAAGTATTGTTTATAGATAGAGATGGAACGCTGATAAAAGAACCATCTGATGAGCAAATTGATAGTTTTGAAAAATTAGAATTTTATCCTGAGGTCTTTACTTATATGAGCAAAATTGCTTCAGAATTGCACTACGAACTGGTCATGATTACCAACCAAGACGGTTTGGGAACCGAAGTATACCCGGAAGATACCTTTTGGCCTGTTCAAAACTTTGTAATTCAAGCTTTTGAAAATGAGGGTGTCAAATTTGAAGATATCTATATTGATAAAACCTTTCCAAAAGATAATGCTCCAACTCGTAAGCCTAAAACAGGATTACTAACCAAGTACTTTGAAGAAGATTATGACATGGAAAATTCGTTTGTCATCGGTGATCGATTGACAGATGTTGAACTTTCTAAAAATCTTGGAGCTAAAGGTATATTTATTGATAACAAAACGAATTTAGGCGAAGGTGAAACACAGAATTCTGATTCTGAATTGGAACCGTTTGTCGCACTGAGAACCAATTCCTGGAAAGCAATCTATAATTTTCTCAAATTAGAAAGTAGATCAGCAAGCTTAAAACGCACTACCAAAGAAACCTATATCAACGTATCTATCAATCTTGATGGAACTGGAGAAAGTGAGATTTCCACGGGCATACATTTTTTCGATCACATGTTAGATCAAATTGCCAGACACGGTCATATTGATATAAAATTAAATGCGAAAGGTGACCTCGAAGTGGATGAACATCATACCATAGAAGATGTTGCTATTGTTCTTGGAGAAGTCTTTGCTAAAGCACTGGGCAATAAATTAGGTATAGAACGCTACGGATTTTGTTTGCCGATGGACGATAGTTTAGCACAAGTTGCTATTGATTTTGGCGGAAGAAACTGGTTAGTTTGGGACACTGAATTCAAAAGGGAAAAAATTGGTGAGATGCCAACAGAAATGTTCATGCATTTCTTCAAATCCTTTACCGATGGTGCTAAATGCAACTTAAATATTAAAGCCGATGGTGATAATGAGCATCATAAAATTGAAGCGATTTTTAAAGCCTTTGCGAAATCCATGAAAATGGCTGTAAAGCGCGATGCTGAAAAAATGATATTACCAAGCACAAAAGGACAGTTATAGATGAAAATAGCGATTATAGATTACGGCGCTGGAAATGTAAAAAGTATCGAATTTGCCTTACAACGACTTGGTTTTGAATCTGAGCTCACAAGCGATTCTGAAGTCGTTAAAAATGCTGATCGGGTAATTTTTCCTGGAGTCGGAGAGGCGAGTAGTGCTATGAATATGCTCAAAAATACAGGACTAGATACATTAATTCCAACACTAAAACAGCCTGTTTTGGGAATCTGCTTAGGGATGCAATTGATGTGTGATGTCTGTGAAGAAGGAAACACTAAAGGTCTAGGAATTTTTGATGCTAAGGTGGTCAAATTTGATACTCAGTTTAAAGTACCACAGGTAGGTTGGAACACTATTTTTAATCTAAAATCAGATTTATTTAAAGGTATAGGAGAAAATTCATACATGTATTTAGTGCACAGTTATTACGTGCCTAAACATAAAAGTAGTATTGCAGCATCAGACTATGGAATAGAATACAGCGTTGCACTTCATAAAAATAACTTTTTTGGAGTCCAGTTTCACCCAGAAAAGTCAGGTAAAATTGGTGAGCTGATTTTGAAGAATTTTATAGAAACTAGCATTTAGTAACAAGTGATTAGTAACTAGTCACTACTATAAACACTAAACCAAAATTAAAAAATGAGAATTATTCCCGCCATAGACATTATAAAAGGACAATGCGTAAGACTATCCAAAGGTGATTATAATACTAAGAAGGTTTATAATGAAAATCCACTTGAAGTAGCGAAAGCTTTTGAAGATAGTGGAATCGAATATTTGCACCTGGTCGATCTTGACGGTGCAAAATCAAAGCATATTGTCAATCATAAAATTCTCGAAAGCATTGCAACACAAACGAATCTTAAAATCGATTTTGGAGGGGGATTAAAGTCAGATAAAGACTTACAGATTGCTTTTGAATGTGGAGCCCACCAAATTACAGGAGGAAGTATTGCTGTTACCAATGAAGCATTATTTTTAGACTGGGTAATGAAATTTGGTGCTGAAAAAATAATTTTGGGAGCAGATGCAAAAGATGGCAAGATAGCTACTGGAGGCTGGAAGGAATCTTCAGATTTACAAATTGAAAAGTTTATCAGAGATTTTGTCAAAAACGGTATTCAGTATGTGATTTCAACAGACATTTCTAAAGATGGCATGTTGGAAGGACCTTCCGTTGATTTGTATAAATCTATACTTGACAATAATCCTGGTTTGAAACTCATAGCTTCTGGAGGTATTTCAAACCTTCAGGATTTGGAGGATGTGTTTGAGATAGGTTGTGAAGGCGTTATCATTGGTAAAGCCATTTATGAAAACAGAATCAGTTTAAAAGAACTAGAACGTTTCGTTTTAGAACACTAAAAAATAATATTTTGCTTACAAAACGTATTATTCCTTGTTTGGACATCAAAAATGGTCGCACCGTAAAAGGCGTCAATTTTGTGGAATTGAGAGATGCTGGTGATCCTGTAGAACTGGCCAAAATCTATGCTGAAAATTACGCTGATGAATTGGTTTTTCTGGACATATCTGCTACTGAAGAACGCCGCAAAACTCTGGCTAAATTAGTTGAAGACATCGCCAAACATATTAATATTCCATTTACAGTTGGTGGTGGAATTTCTTCAGTTGATGATGTAGCCATGTTGTTGAAATCTGGTGCAGATAAAGTATCCATTAATTCTGCTGCCGTAAGGCGTCCAGAATTAATTTCAGAAGTCGCTCAGCGTTTTGGCTCACAATGTGTCGTCGTAGCGATTGATGCCAAGCAGATCGTTGGTCAATGGAAAGTACATTTGGTAGGAGGAAAGCAGCCTACTGATATTGACTTGTTTGAATGGGCTAAAAAAGTCCAGGAATTGGGAGCAGGAGAAATTTTATTTACTTCCATGGATCATGATGGTACCAAAGCTGGTTTTGCAAATGAGGCATTGGCTAAGCTTTCTGAAGAACTCCATATTCCGATCATCGCTTCTGGGGGCGCTGGAAATGTAAAGCATTTTGAAGACACCTTTAAGCTGGGTAAAGCAGACGCTGCTTTGGCAGCAAGTGTTTTTCACTTCAAAGAAATTGAAATTCCAGACTTAAAAAAAGAACTGAAAGCTAATGGGATTTCTATCAGAATATAAAATAATGAATTTCTAAAATTAGTTTAAGTTTATATTCACCTCGGTAAGTAGTGAGTATGGTTAATCTATAAAAATATACCTATGACTATCGATTTCAATAAAGATCCAAACGGCCTGGTTCCAGCTATTGTACAAGATGCAAACACCAAAACGGTGTTGATGCTTGGTTACATGAACCAAGAAGCTTATAACAAAACAGTGGATACTAAACTGGTTACTTTCTTCAGCCGAAGCAAAAATAGATTGTGGACCAAGGGTGAAGAAAGTGGAAACACCTTAGACCTAGTTGATATTAAAATAGATTGTGATAACGATACGTTACTCGTTTACGTAAACCCAAACGGACCAACCTGCCACACGGGAACTGACACCTGTTGGAAAGAAGATAACGAGCCAAATTTTGGTTTTATTTCAGAATTGGAATCCACTATTCATCAGCGTAAAACGGAAGCAAATTCAGAAAAAAGCTATGTCGCTAGTCTGTTTAAGAAAGGAATCAATACTATTGCTCAAAAAGTGGGGGAAGAAGCTGTAGAAGTCGTCATTGAAGCAAAAGATGACAATGATGAGTTGTTCCTGAATGAAAGTGCAGATTTGTTATTTCATTATTTAATTTTGCTGCAACAAAAAGGGTTTCAATTAAAAGATGTAGTAAAAGTTCTGGAAGATAGAAGTAAAAAGTAAAAGTTAAGCTTTTTTCTATGCAGTATAAGCGATTTTATTATCTCATCGAGCTTCAGTATTTAGGTTTCCGTTATCACGGCTGGCAAAAACAGCCTGATGTATTGACAGTGGAGCACATGCTCGGTAAAACTTTAAATTATGTGCTCGAAGGCCAAAGGTTCAAAGTAATTGCTGCAGGAAGAACTGATGCCATGGTTTCAGTCAACCAAACTTACGCTGAGCTTTTTGTTTACGAGGAAATGCTTGATTTAGATACATTCTTACCGCTTTTCAATAAAAACTTGCCTCAGGATATAAAGTGTCTATCCATTAAGGAAACTACGGCTGATTTTAATATCATTCAACATCCTAAATTAAAAGAATATCTCTATTTTTTCTGTGTTAAAGAAAAAATGCATCCCTTTTGTGCTCCATTAATGGTCAATCTTCAAGAAGATTTAGATATCGAATTGATGAAAGAAGGTGCTTTATTATTTGAAGGTGATCATGATTTTTATTCGTTTGCATTCCGGTCTAATCCAGAAACCAAAACTGAAGGAACCATTGATGTTTGCCAATTAAAAGAAAACGATATTTATACGGCTAATTTTTTTCCTGAAACGAGCTATGTTTTGAAGGTAGTAGGAGAAGGCTTTAAACGTCAACAAATCCGTTTGATGATGGGTGCTCTAATTGATTTAGGTAGGCATAGAATCGATCTTAGTGATTTGAAAAAAATCATTGATGGCAAAAACAAAATAAAGCTTGAACATATAGCTCAAGCTTCGGGTTTAATTTTAAATTCAGTTCAGCTCAAAAACTAAAACCATTTTTTTTGCCTGAAATAATATATTAAGGCTAATACCATAATGAGCATGATCCCAAGAACTAAAAAGTAGGCATTTTTATAACCTAGTTCTGGCATGTACTCAAAATTCATTCCGTAAACACCAGCAATAAAGGTGAGTGGTATGAAAATGGAAGACATGATGGTGAGCACTTTCATAACTTGGTTCATCTTATTACTTAAACTACTCATATACATATCCATGAGCCCCCAGACAATTTCTCTATAGATATCCACGTTTTCGGTGACTTGCAGGATATGGTCATATAAATCAGCTAGATAAGCCTTTGTGGATTGGTCGTAAAGTACATGTTTAGAAATCTGTAACTTTCTAATGAGTTCTTTAGCTGGGAATATAGCTTTACGAACACTTAAAATTTCGCGTTTTAGCAATTGAATATCTGTTGTAGATGCATTATTCGCATCCTTGAGAATTATATCTTCAAGATTCTCTGTTTTTTCTTCGATGGTTTCAGTGACATTGTAATAATTGTCCACCACTGCATCAATTAACGCGTAGAACAAATAATCTGTTCCTCTCATGCGAATTCTTCCCACCTTATTGTGTATGCGTTCTCGAATGGAGTTGAAAATATGATCTTGGGACTGTTGAAAGGAGATAATGTAAGACTGATTGAAAACCAATCCAAAGTGATTTTTAATCAATAATCCAGCCTCATTGTGAAAAATCATTTTAAGAGCAAAGAATACATAATCTTCAAATTCATCGAGTTTTGGCCTTTGTTTAGTGTTGGCAATATCCTCTAAAACAAGAGGATGTATGTGCAGTAATGAGCCAAGATCAGCTAATTTTTTAACATCATGAACCCCAATAAAATTTATCCAGTGTTTGAATTCTTTTTCGTGAGTTATTAAATCAAGTACTTTTTCTACAGAACAATTGTTGTGGTATGCTACTTTTTCCTCATTGTAACTAATGACGTTGATAACCGTTTTCTCAGATGTTTCTTCACCTACATAAGTGATTTTTCCAGGAATTTGATTCTGGATAGGTTTACGCTTTAGTTTCAAAACTTTAGGATATTGAAATTGCTTTAGGGTATTATGCACTTTGTTTTTCAAAATAGTTGAGTTGGCTTTGAAGTCGTTCTTTGGTTAAATTAATGATCCTCTTATTTATTTCTGAAGAATTTTCGTGATAAAATTTGTATTCATCAATTGTAAAATGCCCCATATAGACACCTCTCATCAAATTTTTGAACTTGGAATCCTTTTTCACGGTGTTTTCAATGTATTTCAGCTTATCTGGAACGCCCAACTTATGAAATACGTTTTTATACCTTACGATGTAATCTTCAAAAAGGGAAAGAATTAAATCATTTTGAAATTTTGAAATTGGTCTCAAAGTTGAATTTTGAAAAGATTCTAAACTTAAAGTTGTTTCAGTTACTTTAGCTCTCGGCACATCTACTCTTATCGAAAGTAGATTTTCATCTCTAGCAGTCATAATTTATCTTTTTGCCTAAAGTAAGTAATCTAAGTCAAATTATTTCAATTTTGATTTAATAAACAATTCCAGTTTAATATATATTATTTCAATAAGTTTGCATAAAAAAGCTGTCCCGTATATGTTGGAGACTATTTAAAGGACTAATACACTCGAAACTTTAAATATCAGGTCAACATTCAGGACAGCTCTTTTTTTTGACAGAGTTGGACTTACTATGCTATGTATTTTACTCTACAGTGACATTAAAAGTCACTTCAATATCGGTTTCTCCACCGACTAAATTAGGATTGTAAATACCCTCGCTAGCTCCTTCAGCAAACTTATCGCCTTCGTGGATAAGAGTTACTCTAAAGTTGCCTTGGCTTGCTTCTCCAGCGACTAAAGTAAATTCGATACCAATAGGATTTCCATTTACATCAGTGTCATCGTAGGAGGTAGTCACATTCAAAGAATTTGATGCTGTGAAGAAAACTTGATGTTCTTCACCTTCTTCTAGAACTTCTTCAGTAACATCTTCGTCTTCTCTTTCATTTAAGAATTGAGTTTCACCAACATAAGTAGTTCCTGCTTGTAAGGTTCCTCCTGTGTTTTCAGGATTGGTTCCATCAAGATCTCTAAAGGTGAAAGTGACAGTATCTCCACCACCTACAGGAGTCAAGAATACATTGAGAGTTGTAATCTCTTCTTCTTCGTTGATAACCTCTGGAGCATCATCATCGCTAGAACATGCGCTAAACAGCAAAGTTGCAATGACACTTAAGCTTAATAATTTGATTGTTTTCATAGTTTTCTTTTTAAAATAGTAATTGTTAATAATTGAATTTTAATTGTAACATAGCATTAGTGCCAACTTCGTCAGCATAATATCTTAATCTATTGAGGTAATTTCTGTAGTTAGTGTTTAGTAAGTTGTTTAATATTATGTTGAAGCTTAATCTGTTGGAGTTAATTTTAAATTCCATTCCTGTTCTAAAATTTAAAAGGTGGTAAGCTCCAGGAGGTGTACTTACATCTACCAAAACTTCTTCAAATTCACCAGTTTCAGAACTAACAATATCAGTTAAGAAGTTGTTATCTGGATATCGATTTTGCTCTGCAATAAACTCACTGTTCATTGAAACATAAAAATTATTCCACTCTTTTTTTCTGTAAGTAATTGTATTAGATATATTTAAAGGTGGCATATTGATGAGTGCCTCATCTCTTTCTAAATCATGGCCATTGACGTAAGCAAAGCTTGATGCAATATCAAAATTTTGATAGGTGTAGGAAGCATTCACATCAATACCAAAAAGTCTTGCGTTTGTTTGTCTATATTCCCAAACAGGAAATGAACCTCGAATTGTGGTTTGTTCGCCAGTAGGTTCAATGACAATAAAATTATTGATATAGCTATAATAAGGCTGAATGTTGAATTCAAAACTATCAATCTTACCTTTTAAGCCTATGCTGGTTTTAAAAGATTGTTCGGATTCGATTTGTAAATCTCCAAATTCAATGGTAGCCAAGCTATGATGCAGACCATCACTAAATAATTCTGAAGGATTTGGCGCACGACTCGCTGAACTTAAATTAGCAAGTAATTGCCAGCCATTATCAAATGTATAATTACTTCCGATTGTGCCTGAAATATTATGATAATCGAAACTTGGTTCAGTAAAAATTTGCCCTTTTTCTACTCTATAGGTTTCAAATTGAGGGAAAAGAACATCATAATTTAATTCATTCCATCTTGATTCATAATAAAACTTCTCTGCATCAATTCTGCTGAAATCATAACGTATACCTGCATCAATTTTCCAGTTTTCTCGAACAGTGTAATCCGTAGTTGCAAAAATTCCTGCAGAATACATATCATAATCTGGGATAAGTCTTCGTACTCCTGTATCCGGATTTGGTAGATTGGTCTGCGTATTTAATTCCATTCCAAAATTCGAGTCAAAATCTTCAAGAGTTGTCCATTCCAATTGAGCCAGTAAAGTATGGGTTTTAAGATTCATATCCATTGCTGGTTTATCCCTAAGTTCGCCTCTTCTCACATCAAATTCTTGCCTGTCGTTATTCTGAAATGAATATTGAAGATTGACCTCACCAATACCTTTAAGTTTTTTGAAAGTATTTAGTTTTAATATTTGATGGGTTACTTGTTGTTTTGGACTGTTTATAGAGTATGAAAAATCATCAATAAAAAAAGGCTCTTGTCTATTGATGGAATTGACAAGATCTCTGGAATTACCAATATGCGATGACCTTAATATACCTATTTCGGAATCGGTCAGTTTATAACTAAAATCAAATCCATAATCGATTTTGTTAAGTCCCATTCCTAAACTGATATTATTCTCGCGTTGTCCAGTGTTAGTAAGCTGGTAATTTGGAGATTCTAAATCCCCTAAGCGTTTTAAACTTCCTTGGATCCTGTAGTTAAACCCGTTGGAATTAGCTTTAATTAGACTGGTAGCAAAAGTTCCGCCTCTTCCATTTGTCGCTCCCGTTAAAATGGTTTTTCCCATCAATGTATCTTTTAAAGGTGCTTTTTGCGGTTCAATCACAATTGTACCTCCTACAGCGTCTCCACCGTATTTTAATGCTGATGCACCTTTAATTACGGTTACATTGGCTGCTGAATTGATATCTACATTTGGAGCATGGTCTTCTCCCCATTGTTGGTCGTGAAGTCGTACATTGTCATTGATGATCAATACTCTAGAACTATGTAAACCCTGAATAATTGGCTTCACAATAGAGCTTCCAGTGTTAAGTGAAGAAACGCCGCTTAAGGTTTTTAAAGCGTCACCTAAAGAAGCATTACTGAAATTTTCAAGCTCTTTAGTTTTTATTTGATTGGAAATAGAGGAATTAAGATTTTTATCATAAAGTTTTCCTTTAAGCAAAACTTCATTCAGTTCTTCAAGATGATGTTCCAAACGAAAATTGATTACTGAATTTTCTTTTAGGCTTACTTTCTTTGTTTGTGGTTCGCAATAAGGATGACTAACTTCTAAAGTGATTTCACCAGAGCATATATTTTCCAGTTCATAATTACCATTTTTATCACTATATGCTACTACATTACTGCCTTTGATAGCTATAATAGCTCCTTGAAGGGTAGAATTATCGTGTATATCAATAATTTGACCTGAAATCGATAAATCACAATCTTGTGCAATAGCTATAAAATGGATACTTAAGAATAAGCACAAAAGAATAAACCTTTGAAACATAAATAAAAATTAAACTAGTTAGAAATAAGAGTAAGTACTTTAAACTAGCTTAAATGGGGGAGGCTTATTGTAATACTTCCCAGTAGGATAAGTAATAACAGGGAAAACTTTTGTAACTTCAATTAAAGAGTGTATTCTGATATCGATAAACTGAGTTACAAATTCTTGAACGTTATTAATTGTAAAAGAAATGTCATCTTGACTAGATAATACATATTCATCACATACTTTACAATGTTCTATGTTTGAAACGTCGTCATCAAATAAATGGCTGAGTGCATGTGCATTAACGACAGTTGTCGTCAAAACCATAAATAACACTAAACTAAGTATTTGCTTGATTTTCAAGTCCGATTAATTTTTCGCTAATTTAATATTTTTATCTATGCTAGAAATAGTATTAACTTTTATTGAAAAAGAAAACCAAGTCCAAGTCTCGAAAGCATTTTCTTTTCAAAATTCCAAAAGAATTTATTTTGTCCAAAAAGAGTTCCAATCACAACAAGCAGAACCTGATAGATGGGGAAAATGAATAAAATCCTTATAGAATAATATAAAAACCCTCCAAAAAAATGTTCTGGAAATACTTCTCGAGATAATCCTATAAAATTTAATACTGGTTTAGCAAGATAAGCAGCTGATGAGCCTGTAATAGCAAAAACTATAAAAATTATAACCAATTGAAAGTTGGATTGTATGCCCCAGCGTTCTTTTAATTTCTTCATACTGCAAAAATACAAAAGCTTATCTCAATTTTTGGCCATATTTCTGTTGAAAATAGACGAAATAAAAATAAAGGAGGTAATTGACTTCATAGCCATAATCTACATTGTACTCATAATTGATTTGTTGTGGGTACAAATTTGGATCAAATCGAAATGGATTTAGAACTCTTTGATTATAATTTATCACAAAAGTTCTATTGCGCTGTTCCAGGTAATTTTGGTTGTAATAGCCTCTGGGTTTTTGTGTGACAAGCCATGAGTTAAATCCCGGCTCAAAGATGATAATTTCATACTCCAAACTATCATTTGCAATACGTAAGGTATCATTTTGAATTTTGTCGTCACTTACATCAGTAGAAGTTCTTTCTTTTTGAACAGAACAACTTACTGTACAGATTAAGAAAACTAAAGGCAAAAAAAACTTCATGTCTAAATTTAATCTTTTTTAGTCATATCTACTATGAATGAATCTGGATACTTATCATTTATTCGATCTCTAAAATTTTCCGCCGACCTTCTATTGTTAAACTGACCTAAGATGACAGTGTAAACCTTAGTTCCTTGAAAGGTTTTAATTTGAATTAAAACTTCACTGTTATAACTAACTTTCAATCGATTTGAAAGTCTTAATAAATTATCACTTTCCTCAAAACTTGCTATTTGCACACCATAAAAATCTGGTGAAACTTGGTTGACGTTGAGCTCATAATATTCCTTAACTTCATCTGTACTCCTTGACACAGAATTAATGTTTTCGGAGATATTTTTTTTAGTTGCAGTCGTGGTTTTAGATACCCTTTCTTCTTCTTTAGAATATAAAGGAGCATTGTATTCTGCATTTTCATTGGAAACTGTTGTATTATCGTCAAGAACTTCTATTCGAACGTCAGAGACACCATTATCTACAATATTTAAGGATTCTGCTGCAGAGCGAGACAAGTCTATAATTCTTCCTCTTATGAAAGGACCTCGATCGTTTATCTTCACAATCGCAGTTCTATTATTTTCAAGATTTGTCACTTTAACCTTTGTTCCGAAAGGCAGTTTTCTATGAGCAGCAGTTGAAAGGTTATGTTTATAAATTTCTCCACTAGCAGTGGGACGACCATCAAATTTATCTGCATAAAATGAAGCTTTCCCAGATTGTGTTTGTGAGATTCCAATTAAGCTTACTATTAAAAATAATCCTAGAAAAAATACCTTCATAATATTTAATTCAAAAATGAAATGATTTGATCGCTAAGTTCTTTATCAATTCGGGATTGAGTTTCCTGAGTAGCTCCACCAATATGTGGACTCAAAGATAATTTTGGATTCATAAGAAGTTGAATAGGCGGCTGAGGCTCATCTTCAAATACATCGAATGCTCCAAACATTAATTCGTTGTTATCAAGAGCTTTAACCAAAGCTACTTCATCAACACATTTACCATGAGAAGTATTAATTATGCCAGCTGTAGACTTCATTTTCTTAAGTTCTTTTGCACCTATGATGTAGCCATCAGTTTCTGAAATATGAAAACTAATTACATCCGAAGTGGATAAAACTTCATCTAAGGGAGATGATGATAAATTGAATTTTAAGTATTGATTATCAAAAAAGCTCAATTCAAGTTCAGCGGCTTTGGTAGTTTTATCGTAAAACTTCACTTGCATGCCTAAAGCAATAGCCTTTTTAGCGACTTCTTGTCCAACTTTTCCAAAACCAATAAGGCCAAGAATTTTATCTTTTACCTCAACTCCGCCTGAAAATGAACGCTTGAGAGAATTGAAATTTTGATCTCCTTCAAGAGGCATTTCTCGATTGGAGTCTTTTAAATGCCTCATGCAACTCAAAAGATGTGCTATGGTAAGCTCAGCAACACTGTTGGACCAGGCATCTTCAGCCGAAAATACTTGGATATCATTTTCTTCAGCTGCATCTACATTAATATGTCGTAAATTCCTTTCGCAATTTCCAATAAACTGTAAAGTCTCAAATTCGGATATATCTGCTTCTGATAGGGGAGTTGTGCTCTTAACCAGAATTCCTTCTATGTTGTTTGAATTTATAAAGTTGACTAATTGATTTGAAGCTACATTTTTGATAATGACTTCGTGACCAACATTTTCCAATAAATTAATACCGATTTCAGAAAAGCCATCTGTTGCTAATATTTTCATTTAAAAGTAATTATATAGTTTTTTCAAAATGTTTCATCGCGTCCACTAGAACTTGAACGCTTTCTAAGGACAAAGCATTGTACATAGAAGCTCTGTAACCACCTACGCTTCTGTGTCCATTCAATCCATTGATATTTGCAGACTTCCAAAGTTTATCAAACCTTGGAGCTAAGCTACCGTCTTTCAAAGTGAATGTGGCATTCATCATAGATCGGTCTTCTTTCGCTGTAAATCCTTCAAACAATGAGTTTCTATCGATTTCAGAATAAATTAAATCAGCTTTAGCTTGATTCTTTTTCTCTATTACTGAAACACCGCCCTTTCTGGCCAGCCATTCTAGTGTAAGCATAGACACGTAAACTGAAAATACAGGTGGCGTATTGAACATGCTTTCTTTCTTAATGAATAATTCATAATTCATCATGGAAGGAATATTCCTACTTACTTTTCCTAAAATATCCTCTTTTACAACGATTAACGTTGCTCCTGCTGGCCCCATATTTTTCTGAGCACCAGCATAGATAAGGTCAAATTGTGAGTAATCGATGTTTTTAGAGAAAATATCGCTGCTCATATCACAAACCAGAGGTGTTTCTCCAAGCTCAGGGAAAGATTTCATCTGGGTGCCGAAAATCGTATTGTTACTGGTACAATGCAAATAATCGAGTCCTTCCGGAATGGCATAATTCTTTGGAATATAATTGTAATTGCTGTCTTTGGAACTTGCAATCACCTCAATTTCACCAAAATTACTAGCTTCTTTTATAGCATTTGCAGACCATGTTCCAGTATCGAGGTAACCCGCTTTTCTCTCAAGGAGATTATAGGCTGTCATTAAGAACTGCATGCTAGCTCCACCTTGCATAAATAAGGCTTTGTAGCCCTTATTATTCAAATTAAGTTGTTCCAGGGCAAGCGCTCTAGCTTTTTCTATAACTTCTACAAAAGCTGGACTTCTGTGAGAAATTTCCAAAATAGATAGTCCTGAACCATCGAAATCTATAACAGATTGCGATGCTTTCTCAAAAACCTCTAAAGGAAGAATACAGGGTCCGGCACTAAAATTATGAGGTCTATCCATATTTATATGTCTTTTTGTGTCAAAAATTCAATGGTATCTACACCGTCAGCATAATCAGATAACTTCGGATGTTGTGTTTGTCCGTAATTCAAATCTGCAAGTTCACTCTTTCCAACAATACATTGAATATTTTCTTTTTCATTCTTCAATCTTTGCTTTAATAGAGCTTTATCAGAATAAGTCTCATAGAACAGAACACCAATAGGTGAAGAAAATTGCTCATCTTCTTTCAAAATCAAAAATCCATTATCCAGTAGTTTTACTGAACTCATGAGGTAAACCGCCTTGTTGTAATCGTAATTATTGGCGTACTTATGGTGATTTATGACCTCTTTATAGTTATACATTGCTTTAAAAAAGCTGTCGAAATCGTAGCCTTCTGGAACAAATAATTTGGAAACGTTTCTGCAACCCAATCCAAAATATTTAAAGATATCGTCGCCTAATTTTTCTAATTCTTCTTTGGATTCAGTTCCATCGATCACCACTGTTGAATTTCTATTTTTTCTGATGATGTGGGGCTTATTTTTAAAATAATATTCAAAATATCTAGCGGTATTGTTACTTCCAGTAGCGATAACAGCATCAAAATTAGGTAGTCTGTCTTTTGTAAATTCGATTTTGGATTTGAACTCAGGTTGTATAGCAATAAGTTCTTCAGCAAGAAAAGGAATCAATAAACTATCGTTTGAAGATAATTTACCAACAAAATCATGACCAGTGATCAGGACGCTTAAAAAGTCGTGAAATCCTACCAGAGGAATATTTCCAGCCATAACAACAGCAACTCTTTTTTCTATGAATTGATCAAAAGAATAGAGTTGTAACCAGTTGGATAAATTTTCTTTGGTCAGAGCTTTTGACCATTCTGCAATCGCATTATGAATTTGAGAGTGAGTAAACCAGGCATTTTGTATTTCAGCATTTCTAATGACATTAGTCAATTTTTGTGAAAAATTAGAGCTTGAGTTTTTAGATTCTACGTAATTTTGTAATGATAATCCAAGTTTTGAAAAGGCATCTATTCTGGCATTTAAAGTCATATGTTTGGCTAACCTTTGGAATGTTGCTAATTTTGAACAAATTTACATAAATATTACTCAAATGGCTATTAAAATAACAGACGAATGTATCAATTGTGGAGCCTGTGAGCCCGAATGTCCTAACACTGCAATCTATGAAGGAGCAGACGATTGGAGGTATGCTGATGGTACAGATTTAGAAGGTGATATTGTCCTTCCAAACGGTAAAGAAGTGAATTCTGAAGAAGCTCAGGAACCTATAAGTGATGAATTATATTATATCGTTGCAGATAAATGTACAGAATGTTTAGGTTTTCACGAAGAACCTCAATGCGCAGCAGTATGCCCTGTAGATTGTTGTGTTCCTGATGAAGAGCATGAAGAAACTGAAGAAGAATTGTTAGGTAAACAATCCTTTATGCATAAAGATTAACGAAAAAATCAATATAATTTTATAAACCTCTATACTTCAGGCTATAGGGGTTTTTTGTTTGTAGTAAATTAGTTATTAAGAAAACAGATTCAAATATCTATTGAATTATAAATTTGTCTAAGATTTTTATTTTAAAGAAATCGTAGTATATTTCGGTGTTCAGAAAAATTATGGCAGAAGAAACAAAGTACACAGAAGACAATATTAAATCTCTCGACTGGAAGCAACATATACGTATGCGACCAGGAATGTATATAGGCAAACTTGGAGACGGTTCGGGAGCTGATGATGGAGTTTACATTTTACTTAAAGAAGTACTAGACAACTCCGTTGATGAATATGTGATGGGGTCTGGTAAAACGATTGAAGTCTCAATCCAGGGTTCAAAAGTAATTGTAAGAGATTATGGGCGTGGAATTCCTCTTGGAAAAGTTGTAGATGTAGTATCTAAAATGAACACCGGAGGTAAGTATGATACTAACGCCTTTAAGAAATCTGTAGGACTAAACGGTGTAGGTACTAAGGCTGTTAATGCCTTATCAAGTTACTTCAGAGTTGAATCTACAAGAGATAATAAATCTGTTTCTGCTGAATTTGAACAAGGAAACTTGGTCAATAAAGAAAATCTTGATGAAACGTCAAGACGAAGAGGAACCAAGGTTACTTTTATTCCTGATGAAGTCATTTTCAAAAAATATAATTTTAGAAATGAATATATTGAGAAAATGCTCAAAAATTATGTTTATCTCAATCCAGGGTTAACTATAATTTTTAATGGAGAGAAGTACTATTCAGAAGATGGATTAAAGGATTTATTGAGTGATAGAATAAGAGAGGAAGATCGATTGTTTCCTATTATTCATCTAAAAGGAAACGACATAGAAGTAGCGATCACTTTCAGTAAAGCTCAATATTCTGAAGAATTTCATTCGTTTGTCAACGGTCAACATACAACACAAGGTGGAACACATCAAACTGCCTTCAGAGAGGCGATTGTAAAAACCATCAGAGATTTTTATAAAAAGAATTTTGAACCGAGTGATATTAGAAAATCCATAGTTTCTGCCATCAGTATTAAGGTTATGGAGCCGGTTTTTGAAAGCCAAACCAAAACAAAATTAGGATCGACAGATATGGGAGGAGATCTTCCCACTGTAAGAACTTATGTTTTGGACTTCATGAAGAAAAAACTGGACAATTATCTTCACAAAAACAGTGAAACCGCAGAACTTTTGCACAAAAAGATTCTTCGTGCGGAAAAAGAGCGTAAAGATCTGTCAGGAATCCGAAAATTAGCAAAAGACAGAGCTAAAAAAGCTAGTGTTCACAATAAAAAGCTTAGAGATTGCAGAATACATTTGGAAGACACTAAGAAGGAAGGTTACTTAGAAACTACACTATTCATAACCGAGGGAGATTCTGCTAGTGGAAGTATTACAAAATCCAGGGATGTAAATACGCAAGCTGTGTTTAGTCTAAAGGGTAAACCGCTTAATTCCTATGGACTTAGCAAAAAAATAGTCTATGAAAATGAAGAATTCAACCTGCTCCAAGCTGCATTAAATATTGAAGATTCGCTCGAGGATTTAAGATATAATAACATCGTTATCGCTACCGATGCGGATGTCGATGGAATGCACATTAGACTATTGATTATCACCTTTTTTCTTCAATTTTTTCCTGAGTTGATAAAAGAAGGACATTTATATATTTTACAAACTCCGCTTTTTAGAGTTAGGGATAAGAAACAAACTTTTTATTGCTATTCAGAAACAGAAAGGCGAGAAGCCATAAAAAGCCTTAGAGGAAAACCTGAAATAACTCGATTTAAAGGATTGGGTGAAATATCACCAGATGAGTTTAAAAATTTTATTGGTGATGACATTCGTTTAGATCCAGTTATGCTGGATAAATATAAAAGCATTCCAGAGATTTTAGAGTTTTACATGGGTAAGAATACTCCAGACCGACAAAACTTTATTATTGATAATCTGAAAGTAGAAATTGACCTTGTTGAAGAGGTTGAAGAAGAAATACATGAGGCTAAGTAACCATAGAGTTGTTAAAATCATCCCTGGTGTTTATTACTTTTCAGTAATACTTTTTTTCCTTGTTATATTTTTAAATCAGCAACTAGGCAAACAACTTTTCCCTTCAGACAAATATTATTTCGTAGCTCTCATTTTAATAAGCCTTTGGTTAATTTACATTTACTTCGCCGGAAAATATTTTGAATATGATAGTGAAGGAACGCTTGTCTCATTTATGAACAGGGGTGCAATATTATCTGAATTTATCAATTATAGAACAAAAATACATGAAATAAAGAAAGAAAAAATTCACAACTACAAAATAATCAACTTATTGTTTTACAGACGGTTGGTTATTCAATGCTCAACAAGAAATTCAAATAAAAATATCAACATAAACATTAGTATGTTGAGCCTGAAAAAAACAAAATATTTAAAATTATCTCTGGATAAAATTATAGCAAAAAACCAAATCAACCTATGAGTGAAGATTTAGATTTAACTCCTGATTCTCAAGATAATTTCGACCCTACAGCTAAAGATGAATCTATAAAGGTTACTGGCATGTTTCAAGAATGGTTCTTGGATTATGCTTCTTATGTAATTTTAGAAAGAGCAGTTCCTGCCATTGAGGATGGCTTTAAGCCTGTACACCGTAGGATTTTGCACTCGATGAAAGATTTGGATGACGGCCGTTACACTAAAGTTGCAAATATTGTAGGGCACACCATGCAATATCACCCTCACGGAGATGCGAGTATTGGAGATGCAATTGTTCAGATAGGTCAAAAAGATATTCTTATTGATACCCAGGGAAACTGGGGTAATATTCTTACAGGTGATAGCGCAGCAGCTTCTAGATACATTGAAGCTCGGTTATCAAAATTTGCTTTGGATGTTGTCTTTAACCCTAAAACCACAGAGTGGCAAATATCGTATGATGGCAGAAAACAAGAACCTGTAAATCTTCCTGTAAAATTTCCAATGGTGCTTGCACAAGGAGCTGAAGGAATTGCGGTAGGTTTGAGCACAAAAATTCTGCCTCACAACTTTATTGAGCTTATCGATGCTTCAATCAAACATCTGGAAGGTAAGCGTTTCACCATTTTTCCTGATTTTGCGACTGGAGGAGTCTTAGACGTCTCCAATTACAATGATGGCCTGAGAGGAGGAAAACTTAGAGTGAGAGCAAATATTGAGATAAGAGACAAAAATTTACTTATCATCAATGAAATACCATACTCTACAAATACGTCAACGCTTATAGATTCCATCTTAAAAGCAAATGACAAGGGAAAAATTAAGATTAAAAAAATTGAAGATAATACCTCTTCTGAGGTTGAAATTTTAATTCATTTACCCAATAATATTTCGCCAGACAAAACCATTGATGCTCTGTATGCCTTCACCAATTGCGAAGTATCTATTTCTCCTTTAAGTTGTGTCATTATAGATAACAAACCACACTTTTTAGGCGTATCTGAACTTTTAAGAAGAAGTACAGATAATACTGTTCGGTTATTAAAAACTGAACTGGAGATCAAGCTTGGAGAGCTTGAAGAACAATGGCATTTTGCTTCCCTTGAAAAGATTTTTATCGAAAAACGAATTTACCGGGATATTGAAGAAGAAGAAACCTGGGAAGGCGTTCTTGATGCTATTGATAAAGGGCTTCAACCCCACATTAAACACTTAAAAAGAGCAATTACAAGGGAAGACATTACTAGATTAACTGAAATAAAAATAAAAAGGATCTCAAAATTCGATCTTGATAAAGCTGAACAGAAGATTGAGGCTCTGGAAGGTGAAATTGAGAACGTTAAGCATGATCTTGATCACTTGATCGAATATTCTATCAATTATTTTAAAACTCTTAAAGAGAAATACAGTGCTGGAAAAGAACGTAAGACGAAAATTCAGCTCTTTGAAGATATCGAAGCAACCAAAGTAGTGATTAGAAACACAAAGCTATATGTTAATAGAAGTGAGGGTTTCATAGGTACTTCTATGAAAAAAGAGGAATATGTAACCGATTGTAGTGATATTGACGATATTATTTGTTTCACAGAAGATGGAAATATGATGGTTACTAAAGTAGAAGGCAAAACCTTTATAGGTAAGAATATCATTTATGTTGGAATCTTTAAGAAAAAAGATAAGCGCACTATATATAACTTGATATATCGCGACGGTAAAGCTGGATATAATTACATGAAACGCTTTGCAGTCACTTCAATCACAAGAGACAGAGCTTACAGCATTGGTAAAGATAAGCCAGGTACTAAAGTCTTATACTTTTCAGCAAATCCAAATGGTGAAGCAGAGCTGGTAACCGTTTTCTTGAGACAGAAAAAAGGACTCAAACGATTGAAATTCGATATTGATTTTTCAGACTTAGCCATAAAGGGAAGAAATGTAAAAGGCAATTTGGTTTCTAAAATGCCAATCAAGAACGTCGAAATGAAAGAGGAAGGTGTTTCTACGCTCAAGCCTCGCAAAATTTGGTTTGATGACACAGTAAGACGTCTTAATGTGGATGAACGTGGCGAGCTCCTGGGTGCCTTCAAAGGAGAAGATCGCCTTCTTATTGTAAGACAAAACGGAATCGTAAAGACCATTATACCAGAACTTACAACTCATTTTGAAAATGATGTGATCATCATGGAAAAATGGAATCCAAAGAAACCAATATCTGCAGTTTACTGGGAAGGAGAAAAGGAAAGATATTATGTCAAACGGTTCTTAATAGAACAACCCGAAAAGGAGGAACTGATTATCACGGATCATTCAAACTCTCAATTAGAAATTATCTCGACAGATTATATTCCGAGAGTTGAAATAGAATATAAAAAGGCTAGAGGCAAAGACAGAAAAGAAAATGAAACAGTAAACATTGAAGAGTTTATATCTGTAAAAGGCATAAAAGCCCAAGGGAACCAATTGACTTCAGAAAATGTCAAGCAAATTGATTTGAAAGACCCATTGCCTTTTAAAGAAGAACAATCGGAAACAGAAATAGACGAAATTGAAAATGAAAAGCCAAATAACCAACAATCATCTCTATTTGATTAATTTATTTTTGTGACGCGTCCTTTTTGTTTTTCATTTTTACCTACAATGCTGTATTCAAAAGTGTAAGAATTTTTTGAAGTAGATATAATTTTCATATGAATAGGCTGCTGTTCAGCTCTATTTTTTGGGTTTATAGATTTCAGGACATATTCACAATCGTTGATCCAACGTATTGAGGCTGTGTCTTTTTTGTTTTTATAAATTTCTACTTCGATTGAATCATTCCTTATAAAAGTAGTTTTTGCTAAATCTCCATCCAGATAAGTTTCAAATTCAAAAGTGCCTGTTTTGAAATCTTTGCACTCGCGCTGTGGATTATAACAGGACACTAAACTTAAAATTAAGAGTATTAGTAAATAACGCATTTTAGTTTTTTCGCAAAATTAATCCAATTCTGCAAATTGCTTTAGCTTTTAGGATAATTTTCGTAGGATTCAAAGCTACCGTCAGTGTAGAATATGATCACTTTAGCTATAGATTTTTTAGTGTAAGATGATTTTTTTATTTCTGGATCAACTTCTGCTTCTTTAGTTTCAAATTCTACTTTGCTTTCAATATCATTTTCTTTCTTATTCTTAGTTGTTTCTGGTTTTATATTAGTTGTAGGAGGAAAGCTTCCCTTACCATTCAATAACCAATACAATTCAACTTCTTCAAAAGTCGAAACTACTTTCATGACGAAATCTAAACTTGGTTTATTTCTTCCGGATAGAATATGAGAGATTGAGGCTCTTCCGACATTGATTTTATCTGCAAACGAAGAAGCAGACAACTCGTAAAATTCAAAGATCTCTTTCAAACGATTTGAAAACTCCTCACTGTTTACCATTGTAAAACTATGTTTTATACAGTTAATTAAATTGACACAAATGTAAACAAAAAAACTCTAAGTGCTTTGAATCAATGAATAAAAAGGTCAATTAATATAAAGTAATAGTTTAATTAATTTAATCCAAGATACTGTATTTGTGTATTTTAATACTTAAATTAGCGTTCATAGGAAAAATTCCACTCAAGATCAATCAATCCTAATAAAAACCAAATTCAGATGTATACGTGTGTAAACAAATTAGTAGCTTCTTTTGTTTACAGTTGTATATTATGATTTTAATACATTTGTAAACATGAAATTACGTCAACCGGATTATTTAAATCTTCTTACCGAATACTCAAAGTTTAAGTGTTTGCAACTCGTTGGTAGATATTTAAAAGAAGAGGTTCTTTTGGAACAATTAAAATTTCTAGCTCATAAATTCAAGATTAAAAATGAGGGCCATTCCGAAGAAGGTAGAATTATATCTTCTTTTCATTTAGGAAAAGGACAAACTAAGATTTTAATATGGTCTCAAATGCACGGTAATGAAACGACCACTACAAAATCTGTTTTTGATTTGCTTAATTATTTAAGCTTGAATGATAAGTTTTCAAAAGTGTTGTTTGAAAAATGTAGTCTAATTATTATTCCGGTGTTAAACCCTGATGGAGCAGTAAATTACACAAGAGTGAATGCTAATGGGGTTGATTTGAACCGGGATGCTTTTCAACAAACACAAACTGAAAGTAAGGCCTTACAGAGCGTATATTCAAAATTTAAACCAGATGTTTGCTTTAATATGCATGACCAGAGAACGATTTTCAGCGCTGGAAATACAAACAAACCTGCGACAATATCTTTTCTTTCTCCATCCTACAACGAAGAGCGAGATATAAATGACACAAGAAAGAAGTCAATGAGCTTGATTTCATCTGCAAATCATTTACTTCTAAAACATATACCAGGTCAAGTAGGACGTTATGATGACGGTTTTAATATAAATTGTATTGGAGATTTTTTTCAAAAAAATGGAACTCCTACGGTACTTTTTGAAGCAGGACATTTTGATAACGATTACGAACGGGAAGAAACTAGAAAGTATATTTTTATTTCCTTATTGAATATGATTATTGATGTAGTGAACGATGAGCAGATCAATTCAACAGATGACTATTTTGAAATCCCAGAAAATGAGAAGTTATATTATGATGTAATCATAAGAAATGTACTTATAGACAATAAAACTAAAGATATAGCAGTTCAGTATCAGGAGACTTTAATTGACGAAAAAATTGAATTCATTCCTTTTATAGAAAGAATAGATAATCTTCAATTGTTTTACGGACATCGTGAGATTGATGCTGAAAAGCAAGCTTTAGAACTTGAAATACCTAATTCTTTAAGAGAAGGCGAAATATTACCGCTGTTTAAACTCAACAATAACGTTTTCGTTATATAATTAATAAAGATTTTGACGAATCATTCTTTTTTAATCATAATTATTAAGTAATTTTGCGTTTTATTTTAAATAATAAGATTCAACATATGAAAGGAAAACTTAAACTCGACGAGACAGATCACCAAATTCTAAATATGCTCATCGATAATACGAGAACTCCATTTACCGATATAGCAAAAAAACTTGATATTTCAGCAGGTACCGTTCACGTCCGTGTAAAGAAAATGGAAGAAAGTGGAATTATTGTAGGTTCATCTTTAACCTTGAACTACAAAAAACTTGGCTACACATTTATAGCTTATGTGGGCATATTCTTGGAAAAAACTTCTCAAACACAATTTGTACTTAATAGAATTGAAGAAATACCAAATATTACTGTTGCTCACGTTACTACTGGGAAATTCAATTTATTTTGTAAAATAAGAGCAAAAAATACAGAACATGCCAAAAATATCATTTTTCTTATTGACGATATAGAGGGTGTAAGTCGAACGGAAACTATGATTTCTATGGAAGAAAGTCTTAATGACAAAACCAGATTGATGAAATCAATCTTTGAAAACATGTAGAAAGAATTTCTACTACTTATCAAAAAAGGCTAGAATTTAAATTCTAGCCTTTTTTGATTATTCATTCATCGTGTGATACACATTTTGTACATCATCGTCTTCTTCAATTTTTTCTAATAGTTTTTCAACATCTTCTTTCTGTTCATCCGAAAGTGTTTTGGTAACCTGTGGAATTCTATCAAATCCAGAAGAAGCGATTTCAATTTCCCTTTCTTCTAAAAATTTCTGGATATTTCCAAAATTTTGAAAAGGAGCGTAAATCATAATTCCATCTTCATCTTCAAACACTTCTTCTGCACCAAAATCTATCATCTCAAGTTCTAGTTCTTCCACGTCAATTCCTTCAGAAGCAATTCTGAAATTACAAGTATGGTCAAACATAAATTCAACTGAACCAGATGTCCCGAGATTGCCATCGCATTTATTAAAATAGGACCTGATATTCGCTACTGTTCGATTTGTATTATCAGTTGCCGTTTCCACCAAAATCGCAATGCCGTGGGGGGCATACCCTTCATATAAAACAGTTTTATAATCACCCAAACTCTTATCCGAAGCCCTTTTGATTGCCCTCTCAACATTATCCTTAGGCATGTTGGCACTCTTAGCGTTTTGAATAACCGCTCTTAGCTTTGCATTGGTTTCTGGATCTGGACCTCCCTCTTTTACTGCCATTACAATATCCTTACCCAATCTGGTAAAGGTTTTGGCCATGGCAGACCAACGTTTCATTTTTCTAGCCTTTCTGAATTCAAATGCTCTTCCCATACTCAGTTTTATTCTGCAAATGCTTCCATTTTGCGATTATACTCTCTTATTTCAGTCTTATTCACTGGATTTTCAGACTTTTTTATCAAATTCACAAGATATAAGAGGCTTTCAGATCCTGTTATGATTTCAGGGTTTTCAGGCTCTATTTCCTCACCTGTTTCTTCATCAATAAGGGGTTCATCCTGAGGAATAGGTATTGCAAAAACTTCATTTTCTTCTATATGCTCAGACACCAATCTAAGTGTTTTGGCTACAACCGGTAAGCTTTCTTCTACGGCATATGGTCTCAATTCTTTAACCATTTCAACCACTTCGTCAGTTACAATTTGGTTGGATTCAAGAGTATTGACTATAGAATCTATAAGTTTAAGTGCTTTTTTATTTTCCAAGGGTTTAGTTTTTTTAGATGTTATGCAAAAATAATTTTTAGTTTATATATAAAGGTAGTTGTTTCTACTATTTTCAAAAATAAACATTAATTCTTACGCATTAAGCTTTCAACGATGCTTAGATTTTGACTTATAAATTGCTAAATAATTTCAATAAACCCTTTAATCTGCGTATTTTTGCAAATCTTAAATTAATAAATCACATTTCAACTTAAGGAAGTTTATGTCTGAAAATACTGCAGAAAAGAGCCTCTATGATTATCAAGAAAAGGACCTCATAAAGATTTTTGATAAGATTGAGAATTCTCCAGATAACTTTAATTTGTTATATCAACTTCCTACTGGAGGTGGTAAAACAGTTGTTTTTTCTGAAATTGTAAGAAGGTATATTGAAAAGACAGGTAAAAAGGTAATCGTACTTACACATAGAATAGAGCTTTGTAAGCAAACTTCAGATATGCTTGAAGGTTTTGGTGTTCGCAATAAAATTATCAATTCGAAAGTTAAGGAACTACCAGACGATAATGAATACATGTGTTTCGTTGCCATGGTTGAAACCTTGAACAATAGACTAAATGAGGAAAAACTGAATATGAAAAATATCGGTTTAGCAATCATCGATGAAGCTCATTACAACTCTTTTACTAAACTTTTTGGATATCTTGATAAAGCCTTTATACTTGGGGTAACTGCAACTCCTCTCAGTTCTAACATTAAACTTCCCATGCATAGAAACTATGAGGAACTTATTGTTGGAAACTCCATTTCGTCACTCATAGAAAAAGGTTTTTTAGCAGAAGCGCAGATGTTTAGTTACGATGTAGGACTTGGAACGTTACAGGTTGGTATAACAGGAGATTATACCGTAAAATCTTCAGAAGATTTGTACACCAATTTGGATATGCAGGAAAAATTAATCCAAGCGTATGAAGAAAAATGTAAAGGTGAAAAAACACTGATCTTTAACAATGGTATCAATACCTCTTGGTATGTCTATCAAACGTTTAAAGATGCAGGTTATGATATAAAACACCTTGATAATACTCACAATAAGAAAGAAAGAAAAGCTATTCTAAAGTGGTTCAGAGAAAAACCAGATGCTATATTGACTTCTGTGAGTATTCTTACCACAGGTTTTGATGAACCAACTGTAAAAAATATAATCCTTAACAGAGCCACAAAGTCGCTAACGCTTTATTTCCAAATGATTGGACGAGGGTCTAGAAAATTACCAAACAAAGATACTTTCAACGTTATAGATCTGGGAAATAATATCGCTCGATTTGGTCCCTGGAATGCTTCTGTAGACTGGCAACTCATCTTTGAAAATCCAGATTACTTCCTGGATAACATGGTTTCTGATGAAGAAATCGAACTTAACTTCAAGTATGAAATGCCTGAAGAAGTAAGAGAAATGTTTAAAAATTCTGAAAATATTGAATTTGACATCAGAAGACGATATAATGAAACTGTCAACAATGGCGATAAATCAAAATTGGTATTAGAAGAGTCAATCGCTCAGCATGCAAAAATGTGTGCAGAAAATTCTGAAGATGTTTTTGATGCCAGGATTCTTGCAAGGGAATTGAAAGATGATATAAAAGACAGAATCAAACGGTATTCTAACTGTATAATCAACAACACCAAAAATTATAGAGATTGGCTCTATGAAGATTACGTTAGAAAACTAAGAGTCAAGATTAATGAACACTTTATGGATTAATCCATTTAAAAACAAAAGGCTATTTCTAAGAGAATAGCCTTTTGTTTTTGCAACTATACAGGATGTTAGAGTGTCAGAATAAACTATATTTTCTTGAAAAATTATAATAATTGAGTAAAACCTGGAGTAATTATTATAGAGCACCAAATATGAGCGCTCCATATATCGCAAAACGCAGGAGTCTTAGTAAGCCATATAGCAAGTAACTGCCGAAAGGGAACTTGATGATTCCTGCAGACATACTAGCAATAGCAAAGGGAAGTGGAAGTAAAGCTCCGGCAATAATCAAGATTCCTCCCCATTTTCTCATATTTTTGA
This sequence comes from Psychroflexus longus, assembly GCF_020164595.1. Taxonomy (GTDB): domain Bacteria; phylum Bacteroidota; class Bacteroidia; order Flavobacteriales; family Flavobacteriaceae; genus Psychroflexus; species Psychroflexus longus. Next base: position 7,382 of record NZ_JAIQZE010000006.1, on the reverse strand, counting down.
TGTGCTTGGCCATCTTTACTTCCAAGTATACAAAAACAGAAGGGATACTCGCTATTCCTCTACCTACAAAGTAAGAAATAACACCTCCCAAATAAGACAACATAGCCAAAATAGATAAGAATCCCCATGGAGAAACTGATTTACCACACCATGCTATAAAAATTTCCGGAGGAATAAGTCCCAAAATAGATTCTGAAGCAAAGAAAATCGCAAAAACAGCTACTGGAGGGAAGTTTTCGGTCACGTAAATTAGCATTGTATTGACGTCAATCACGAAAAAATGAATGCCTAGTAAGACAGCAATAAAAATTAGGATGGGTGGCGCTGCCTTAATTAAACTTCTACCTAAAAAACTGTAAAAACCAGTATAAGTATAATACTGGTGAAGTAATCTCAAATGAGATTTACGATTAGGATTTTTCTTTTTTTGACTCATAATGGGTGACAAAAATAAGGGGAAAGCTCCATTGTACCACGATTTTAACCAAACAAATCAATTAAGTATTTGTTAAATTATTCACTTCAGAAATGGTTTGAATCCCTTTTATACGTTGAGCGTTTAATGTACAGAAGACCAAAAAGACAAATAAACTTAACATAATAGTCTCAATACTTAAGCCTCCATCAATCATCCAGCCGACAATTAAGGGACCAAGAGCTGTACTGACAACCATAAACATTGTAAATAAACTTCGTATGGCGCCTAATTTTTCAATGCCATAGACTTCTGCTAATATGGAAGATTTTATAGTTCCAGACATACCAACAGTTATACCCATCATCAAAAGAAAAGTGAGTGCCCCAAAAATACTCTCGACTAGGGCAAAAGCTAAAAGTCCTATACTGATAGGAATAAGGTAAAATCTAAACATCTTTTTGGCTGTAAACTTGTCCACCCAAAGTCCTCCAGCAAGTGAAAAAATCAAGCGTGTAATTGCATAACCTGTAAAAAATGCAGCATAAAGTTGTGGAGACCAGCCTTTTTGTGCAACGAATACATACTGATAAAAAATGACAGCGGTTGCTGTAAAACTAATCGCGAAACTAGTTGGCATCAAAATTAAAAACCTCTTGTCTTTTATTATACTACCAAAATCCTTGACTAAGCTAGAAGATGACGGCCTTCCTACGCTAAGCTGCTTATTGAAATGATTTAAGTCTGTAAAATAAAGTCTTATCAGATAAAGTAATAATAAGATACCAGAACCTATCAAACTCCATCTCCAATCGAACCAAGCTATAAAAAAGGCAAGGAGAAGAGGTAAGACAATTTCTCCGGAAGAGAAACCCAGAGTAGAAAAACTTAAAGCCTTTCCTCGGTTCTTATCATAGAACTTTGAAAGAATGGTCATACTTATATGACTCAACATACCCTGCCCAGCGAGGCGTAACCCCACGAGACTGATGAATACTAAAGCAAGATGGTAAGAAATCCCCATTAATATGGAAGAAAAGGCCAAACAAATAATGGTAAATGCTGTTACTTTTTTAACAGAAATATGATCTACTGTGTGACCAACCGTAAGCATAATGAACGATGCCAACACAGTACAAATTGCATAAATAGCCCCAAAAGTTCCTTCGGTTATCGCAAACTCAGAAGAAATCTCTGTCACGTACAGTGAAATCAAATACGTTTGACCAAAACTAGATAAAAAAGTAAGTGTCCAGCCAAAACTTAATTTTCTAAAATTCTCTTTTATAAAAACGATAAAATCTTTCATGTATTCTTTGAAGACTCAAAAGTAGAAGAAAGCGATTTAAGGTCTTTACCAGAAGGATATTCAAAGCATTCAAGTTCAAAGTAAGGAATAGCTGCTAGTAAATGGTCAAATATCCCTGCCATAACCCTTTCGTAATTTGCCCAAACCTTATCTTTAGAAAAGGCATAAAGTTCTAGGGGAATTCCTTCAGCAGTAAGTGCAAGTTGTCGTGTCATCATCATCATATCTTTATTGATATCCGGATGTTGCTCAAGATAGTGATCGATATAAATTCTAAAAGCTCCAAAGTTGGTTTGATTTCTACCGTTAATTTGAACTGATTTATCAACTTCATGCTTTAAGTTATACGCATTAACTTCTTGTTGTTTATTACTTATATAGTTTGAAATCAATTCGATTTTTTTCAATTCTTCTATATCACTTTCAGAAAGAAATTTTATACTGTTAGCTTTTATCAATATGGAACGTTTTATTCGTCTGCCGCCAGAAATACTCATGCCACGCCAGTTTTTGAAGGAATCGGAAATCAAATAATACGTTGGAATAGTGGTGATGGTATTATCGAAGTTTCTGACTTTAACTGAAGCTAGATTGATTTCATAAACATCGCCATCTGCTCCATATTTTTCCATTGTTATCCAATCCCCGAGACGTACTGTATCATTCACAGTGACCTGAATACTCGCGACAAAACCTAAGATTGTATCTTTAAAAATCAAAAGCAAAACAGCAGAAAAGGCACCTAGAGCAGTAAGGAATTTAATTAGTGGTTTTCCAGTTAATATTGAAAACACTATAATGATTCCTACTATCCATACAACGATCATGAATACTTGTATGTAACTTTCCAGAGGCTTATCCTTGAAAGATTCGAAGGTTCTGAGATAATCTCTGAATGTCATTAATATGGATTTGAGAATCCAAATGACCACAAAAATAATGATGACTTCAAAGAATTTTTCAAAGTAAATTTCAGAGCTTGGGAAATCAATCAAAACAATAGGAATAAATTCGTATAGAACGAATAATACTGCAAGGTTGGACAAGTAAACAAAGACTTTATTTTCTACCAAATAATCATCAAAACTTGTTTTTGTTTTAGAGGCTAAGCCATGAATTATACTTTCAGCTATGTATCTCATTATTTTGAAAGCCAAAAATCCCAAAATCAAAAGAATGACCGTATTTATAAATGCATTGATATAAATAGCTGCAGTTTCTCCAACAGTGTCATTTGATCTCAGTATTCTATAAAAGTATCTGGCTAGCGAAGTTTCTTCCATGGAGAATTTTTTGCAAATTTACACATATTCAAGCATCTTTTAAGCTTCAAGTTTATTCTATTGACAAGCATGAAACAAAATTTAATAGTATTATCAATTATCACAGGAATTCTTCTTTTTGTAGGATTAGTTTATTTTTTCTTAAAACCAGATAACACTTATACTGATCGATTGAAAGTTAAAAACACTTGGGACCTTCCTTTCGTATTAAGAGAAATTTCAGGTATAAGTCATATAGATGATTTAAGAATGGCCTGCATCCAAGATGAGGAAGGGATTATTTTTATATATGATTTGGAAAAGCAAGAAATTACAGATGAAATTCAATTTGGTCCCAGAGGCGACTATGAATCTGTTAGAATTATTGATTCCGTTGCCTATATAATGGAAAGCAGCGGAAAACTATTCAAAATAAATAATTTTGAATCCAATCATTCAGAAATTGAAATTTACCAGACAGGTTTCAGTCGCAAGAACGATATTGAAAGCTTTGATTATCATGATCATTCAAATACGTTCCTGACAATTCCCAAGAACAAAAATCTATCGAATTTCAGCGATGATTTTATAATTTACAAAATAAATTCATCGACATACAAAATTGAAGAACAGCCCTATTCTAGTCTAAAAACTGAGGACTCTATCTTTCAGGTCAATAAATTTTTCTTTGCAGAAAAAAACATTTATCCGTCAGAGCTAGCCATACATCCTGAAACCGGTGAGATTTATATATTAGACTCGAAGATTCCTAGACTCCTGATCTTAAACTCTAATGGTTCCTTTAAAAAAATTTACAAACTGAATCCAAAAGATTTTCAGCAACCAGAAGGAATATCATTTGATTCTCAAGGAAGGATGTACATTTCAAATGAAGAAAGTGGTTTTCTTAAACAGAATATTCAATTAGTAGAGTGGGAGTAACTTTAATTTTCTTTTTTTCCAAATAGGCGGTTCAAAAATCCTTTCTTTTTCTTCTCTTTTTCATCTTTCTTTTCAAATTGCTTTTCAATTTCATCTTTGGAGAATAAGCGTTTAAAAAAACCATCACGTTTTTGATCTTCACAATCTAAAGCTTCTTGTTGGCTTGTTGTAAGCCTTGTAAATTTAGCTCTAGTGATGGTATTAAAGCTAGGATCATAAGTCATGTGCTTGAATAACTGCCCAAAAATTGGCAATGCCGTATTGGCACCTTGACCAAGTCGTGTTGACTTAAAACTGACGCTTTGGTTATTAAAGCCTACCCAGGATATATTAACCAATTTGGGAGTTACTGCTGCAAACCAACCATCTCTATTGCTTTGTGTTGTTCCTGTTTTACCAGCGATATCTTGATTTAACCCATAAGTTGATCTTAAGCGTTTTGCGGTTCCTTCATTGACTACATTCTCTAGCATTGCCAACAAAATTCTATTTTGTTCTAAACTTAAATCTGACTGCTGTGAAGATTTTATTTCGATTTCAGCAAGAACTTTTCCGTTTTTGGAAGTTATTTTAGTAAGAAAATTGAGTTCAGGGACTTTTCCCTGGTTGGCAAAGCTTGAATAAACTCTAGCAAGTTCTTTCATATTCAATTCTGCGACACCAAGTGCGAGAGATGGTTCATCTACAAGGTCTGAGGTTATTCCCATACTTTTACCCAGGCTTTTAGTATTTGAAATTCCTGCTTCTTCCAAAATCTTTACAGTTAATGTATTGATGGAGTTTGTAAGTGCATATTTCAATGAATAATTCAGGTAAGGATCATTATCACTAGTTGAATTCTTTGGATTCCAGTTTTCTGCATTAGTATATGTGATTTCTTTTGCAGAAATATAATCGCAAGGTTTTAAACCACTTTTAAGCCCAGCAGCATATACGATAGGCTTGAATGTTGATCCAACTTGTCGCTTTGCATTTTTTATAATATCATATTTTGATTGACGGTAATCCACACCACCAACATAAGCCAAAACATTCCCTGTATTTGGATCAACGCTCAGGCTAGCAGCATTTATTTGTTTCAAGCTATGGCTTAAGCTATCTAGCATAGACATCTGTGAAACAGTATTTTTTCCATCAACAATAACTTCAGTAGGCCTTATTTTCATTAAGCTGTCTTGAATTTGGTTTGAGGATAAATTTTGTGTGCTCCACTTCTTATACCGACCTGTTTTTTCGGCAAGATTTTGTAGTAAATCTAAATTTGTCCAGGGAGAATCGCCAATGTATTCTGCTTCAAATAGTGGTTGCAGATAGTTCACCTGTTCCCTAACTGATTTCTCTAATAATACCTGTTGTTTGAGGTCAATAGTGGTGTGGATTTGCAATCCATCCTCATCGAGATCATAAAAAGTGCCGTCTGGTTTTTTAATGGTTTCCAATATATTTTCCACTTGTGACCTAATTAGATCAATAAAATATTGTCTTTGAAATGTATTCTTGTCTGATATGTTTAGTTTTATTGGTACTGCCATTGCTTTATTAGCCTCTGCAGAACTTATATAATCATACTTTAGCATCTGAGAAATAACGACATCTCTTCTTAATTGACTTCTCTCTGGAAATAACCTAGGATTGTAGGAATGGTTTGCTTTAAGCGTTCCTATTAAGGTAGCAGATTCCTGAAGATTCAATTGAGAGGTATTTTTTCCGAAAAACAATTGGGCTGAACTTTCAATTCCGTAAGTATTGCCACTAAAGGGTACCGTGTTCAGGTATAATTCTAGAATTTCTTCTTTAGAATAGATTTCTTCTATACGCTTTGCAATGATACTTTCCTTAAGCTTATTAACCGGCATACTAAAAATACCATAGGAATTTCTACCAAAGATGTTTTTTGCTAATTGTTGTGTAATCGTACTTCCTCCGCCAGATGATCTATCCCCAGATAAGATGGTTTTAAAAAATACTCGGAGTAAACTGTAATTGTCAACACCATCATGCTCATAAAATCTTGCATCTTCGGTAGCTACAAGCGCCTGTAGTAGGTGTTTTGGGATTTCAGAATAAGTGATGGATTGGCGATTGTATTTGTATAACTTATCAATTATTTCACCATTGGTATCTAAAATTTCAGAAGCCTCAGATTGTTGAATATTGGAAAGATCTTGTTTACTCTGAACTTTTCCCCAAAGACCTATATAAATACTTCCAAAAAATAAAATGAAAATAAATAGGATAGAGGATACACCAATGATGAATGCCCTGATAAATTTATTTCTGAATTTATTTTTGCGTTTTGATTTGGCCATGAATTCAAATTTGATTTAAAAGTAATTTTAAAAGTAGTATTGCCAGCGTTAAATCTATTTAAAATAAAGATTGACTTGATGTATAGACTGTAACTTTAAATTAAAAATAAAAATTATACACAAAATGAAAAATAAAGTAGCATATATTACAGGAGGAAGCAAAGGAATTGGGTTTGGAATAGCTGATGCCTTGATGAAGCAGGGTGTTAATGTAGCTATTACAAGCCGATCTCAATCTTCTGCAGACGAAGCTGTTAAGTCGTTAAAAAGTTCGAATCCGGGAATAAAAGCATTAGGAATTGAAGCCGATGTAAGGGAAATGTCATCTCAACAAAAAGCCGTTGATAAAGTTCTTAAGGAGTTTGGACAGTTAGATTATGTAATTGCCAATGCTGGACTTGGCCATTATCACAGTATTGAAGATTTAACGGAAGAACAGTGGAAAGAAACTATAGATACAAACCTGACTGGAGTATTTTTTACGATTAAATCAACGGTTGATGCACTTAAGAAAAGTAAAGGATATTTTATTACCATTTCAAGTTTAGCTGGAACCAACTTCTTTGCTAAAGGTTCAGCTTACAATGCAAGTAAATTTGGACTAACTGGCTTTACACAAGCGGTGATGCTCGACTTGAGAGATTATGGTGTGAATGTTTCTACTATTATGCCAGGTTCTGTGGCAACTCACTTCAATGGAAATGTACCAGACGAAAGTGATGCATGGAAAATTCAACCTGAAGATTTAGGTGAACTAGTGGTAGATTTATTTAAGATGAATCCAAGAACTTTACCAAGTAAAGTAGAAGTGAGACCATCTCAGCCTTCAAAAAAATAATTTGATAATCATAGATATTAAAAAAGCCATCAGTTTTGAAACAGATGGCTTTTTTGATTTGTATGTCCCGTCCTAATATAGCGATACACTAAAACCAAGTGTATATGGAATCACCAACAAATAAAGGGTATGTAAAGCGAACCCAAAAAGATTATTCGCTTTCTTTTAAGCTTCAGGTAATCGAAGAAATTGAATCAGGTCGGCTTGAAAGATTAGAGGCTAGTCATAAATATGGCATACAAGCAAGATCAACTATCACACAATGGCTCAGAAAATATGGTAACTTTGATTGGGAGAACTTATCCAA
>NZ_JAIQZE010000005.1 GCF_020164595.1 Psychroflexus longus | reverse complement strand
ATATCAGAACAAAGAATAAAAGAAGTAGAAAGATTACTAAATTACAGACCGATTAGAAAGTTTAATTATAATAACCCTATTGAAGAACTAAAAAACAAGTGTGTTGCACTAATGGGTTGAACACAGCTATAAACAGAAAACAAAAAATCCTGATCAGATAGTAATCAGGATTTTATATTCTCAATCTGGAGGTGTCGAGCGGATTCGAACCGCTGTAGATGGTTTTGCAGACCACTGCCTAGCCACTCGGCCACGACACCTTTTTTAGGATTGCAAATTTATGAAATTATTTCAATCTTCAACATGTTTATCAAGATAAGATTCAATCTCGTTCTCTTGATAATGTGATATTAACATCTTCTACATCACCACCAAGTGGGGGATTAAGCTTAGACACTTTCACCTTTGAAGCTTTCACAGGTTCCAATTCAGAAAAAATTCGATCTAGAATACGTTTTGCCACATGTTCCAATAGTTTTGAAGGTTGAGACATTTCTTCTTTTACAATTCTATTGAGGTGCACGTAGTCCACGGTATCCGACAATACATCCGTTTCTGCAGATAAATTCAAATCTGCCTCTACACTCAAGTCTACTCTATAATCACTGCCTATTTTAGTTTCCTCTGGCAAACAGCCGTGATAGGCGTATACACGAATATTATTTAAAGTAATTGTATCCAATTTTTTCTGTAAAGATACTGCAGTCGATTTTATCTTTAAAAACGAGGAGAGAATACATTCATAAACATTATTTAAATTTTAACACTTTTGTAACAGTGATAGCTGTAACAAAACAAAATTTAATCAGTCTTACAAGCATCAACCAGATGTATTATGATAGAAATTAAAGACTTGCACAAATCCTATAAAATGGGGGAAAACTCTCTACACGTGTTAAAGGGAATCAATTTCAGTGTAGAAGAAGGAGAACTAGTCGCTATCATGGGATCATCAGGATCTGGAAAATCTACTCTACTTAATATATTGGGAATGCTGGACGAGGCCGACGAAGGTTCTTACACCTTGGATGGCGTACCTATCAAAAACCTAAACGAGAAACTTGCAGCTCAATACCGAAATAAATTTTTAGGATTTATTTTTCAGTCTTTCAATTTGATAAACTACAAGTCAGCTCTAGACAATGTAGCATTACCGTTGTATTATCAAGGTATGAAACGCTCAGAAAGGATGGTAAGGTCTATGGCTTATCTGGAAAAAGTTGGCTTGGCTGACTGGGCTTCTCATAAACCAAACGAACTATCTGGAGGTCAGAAACAAAGAGTTGCTATCGCCAGAGCTTTGGCTAGTGATCCAAAAGTACTTCTTGCCGATGAGCTTACAGGTGCATTGGACTCTACCACTTCTTATGAAATCATGGATTTGATCCAAAAAATTAATGATGAAGGGCGAACCATTCTTATAGTCACTCACGAAGAAGATATCGCTCAAATGACTAAACGCATCGTTAACTTAAAAGATGGGGTCATTATAGACGATAAAAAAATAAATCAAGTAAGAGCGATACAGAATGTTTAGTTTAGAACGCTGGCAAGAGGTTTTTGAAACCATTTCCAAAAATAAATTAAGGACCTTCCTTACTGGAGTTTCTGTAGCTTCAGGGATATTTATTCTTGTCATTCTACTAGGCGTGAGTGTTGGCTTTCAGAATGGAATTGAAAGTCAGTTTCAAAACGACGCGGAAAATATTATAAATATTTCATCGGGGAGAACAAGTATAGATTATAAAGGGTTCAATGAAGGCAGGAGAATTCAGTTAAAAAATGATGACTATGATTTAGTTGTTAAAAATTCAAGACAACCAATAGAATTTGAGTCACCTATGTACCGAATTTTTGCAGGTTTGGTTTCTTACAAAAATGAATCTGGAAATTATCGTTTAGAAGGCGTCCAGCCCGATTATCAATTTCTCGAAAGCGCAGACATTATAGAAGGAAGGTTTATCAATAGAAATGATATTACTTCTAAAGAAAAGTATGCTGTGATTGGCAATCGCGCTAAAAAAGATCTGTTTAAAGACACATCTCCAATCGGAAAAACGATTAAAATCTCAGGACTTAATTTTAAAGTTATAGGAGTTTTTACAGATCCCGGGGGTGACAGAGAAGAAACCCGAGTTTATATTCCTATTACGACTGCTCAGATTGTTTTTGGTGCTGGAACTGACATCTCCAACATGGGGTTCACCCTACCTAAAGAAGAAAATTACGATAAAGCGCTTAAGCAATCTAATGCATTTGCAGCAAAACTTGAGCAAATTCTGAAAGCAAAACTTCTGATCGATCCAAAGGATGAAAGCGCACTTTTCATTAGCAATAACATTGAAAATACTAAAGAGATTTACCTCTTATTAAGTGCCATGAGAGCCTTCTTTTGGGCAGTAGGTATTGCTACTTTACTAGCTGGAATTATAGGGGTGAGTAACATTATGCTCATTATCGTAAAAGAACGCACAAAGGAAATAGGAATAAGAAAGGCTTTGGGAGCAGAACCACTTTCAATTGTAGGTATGATTTTACACGAGTCTGTATTTGTAACTACTATTTCGGGTCTTTTTGGATTGATTTTCGGTCTGGTACTTCTAGAAGTCGTTGGCCCCCTTATAGAATTGGATTTTATTAAAAATCCAAGTGTGAATTTCAGTATAGCTGTTTCAACTTTAATATTATTAATTGCCGCTGGTGCAATTGCTGGTTTCTTTCCTGCCTGGAAAGGAGCTAGAATTAAGCCAATAGATGCCTTAAGAGACGAATAATATGTTCAATAGAGACAAATGGAATGAAGTAATAGAGTCGATGACTTCTAATTTATTTAGAACCATATTGACAGCTTTTGGAGTATTCTGGGGCATCTTTATATTAGTAATACTTCTAGCGGCCGGAAATGGTTTTGAGAATGGAGTCAAACAATTGTTTGATGGAATCTCCTCGAACTCTATGTTTATGTGGTCTCAAACTGTATCCAAATCTTATAACGGATTACCAAAAGGGAGACGATATAATTTTGAACTTAAAGATGTTGCTGAAATAGAAAGAGAGGTCAAAGGCTTGAAATACGTTTCTCCAAGAAACCAGCTTGGAGGATTTGGAGGAGCAAATAATGTGGTAAGAGGATTGAAAAGTGGTGCATTCAATGTTTACGGAGACTATCCTGATATTCAATTTCAGGAACCCATGAAAGTTTTAAGAGGGAGATTCTTGAATCAAAATGACATTGAAGAGAAAAGAAAAGTTGCGGTTATTGGAGAAGGCGTTATTAAAGGGCTTTATGATTATGACGAAGATCCGATTGGCACTTATATAAAGGTGCAAGGCGTCAACTTCATGGTCATTGGGATTTATAAAAAGAAAGGTTTTGGTGGTGGTAATGCTGAAGAAGAACAAAAACAAATCTATGTCCCTTTTACTGCCTATTCTCAAGCCTTCAATATGGGTCAAAAAGTTGGCTGGATGGCAATTACCGCAGATGATGATAATTCAATTACAGAACTGAAAACACAAGTTTTTGATATCATTAAAAAAAATCACAACATAGCACCAGACGATGACAGAGCTATTGGAAATTTTGATCTTTTTGAGCAATTTTCAAAAATTTCCGGACTTTTCATAGCCTTAAATGCTGTAGCCTACTTTGTCGGAATTCTTATTCTGTTATCAGGAGTAATAGGCATCAGTAATATTATGCTGATTGTGGTAAAAGAAAGAACCAATGAGATAGGAGTTCGACGTGCGCTTGGAGCAACACCCTGGCAAATACGAGGACAAGTCCTGTTTGAATCTGTTTTTCTTACAATTATCGCTGGCATGACAGGTATTACCTTTGCTACCGGTGTTTTAGCCGTAGTCAATGTCTTTTTACCAAAAGATTCGGACATGCCATTTGTCAACCCAAGCGTTGATCTTGTTACCGTAATCATAGCCTTATTAATATTAATTATTTCTGGCCTTTTTGCAGGATTTATTCCAGCTCAAAACGCGATACGCGTAAAACCAGTAGACGCCTTAAGAACTGAATAAAAACAACCTTTACCTAATAGAAATTTAAATATGAAAAAAGCTATCACCATCATTATTCTACTCGTTATCGTAGTCTTATTTGGGGGATCCTTATTTTACCTCTACCAAAAAAACCAAGAAAGTCCGGAAGTTTTTAAAACTGAAGAACCTACTACCGAAACTATTGTAAAGAAAACAATGGCAACGGGTACACTTATCCCTAGAGAAGAAGTGGACGTAAAACCAAACATCTCTGGAGTAGTCGATAAGTTATTTGTTAAAGCTGGAGAGACTGTAGAGATTGGGGATATGATTGCCCAGCTGAAAGTTGTGCCTAATATCACCAACTTAAACTCTGCAAAAAACCAAGTAAGACAGTCAAGAATAAATTTAACTAACGAAAAGAAAATCTTTGAACGTCAGAAGGAACTTTTCGAAAAGGGGGTTATTTCTGAAAATGAATTTGACTTAGCCAAAAATGCTTATGATAATGCTTTACAGACGGTGAAAGCCGCAGAAGAGAATCTGGAGATTATCGAAACAGGAACCACTCAAGATGCTGGAAATGCTGCAACGACAGAAATAAAAGCAAGAATATCTGGAATGATACTAGACGTTCCTATTGAAGTAGGAAATCAGGTCATTGAGGCCAATAATTTCAATGAAGGAACAACTATTGCAACAATTGCAAAAACCGACGATATGATCTTCAAAGGAAAAGTTGATGAGTCTGAAGTTGGAAAAATAAAGGAAGGTCTTCCGTTAGAAATCACTGTTGGTGCAATAGAGGACAAGACCTTCGACGCTAGATTAGACTACATATCTCCAAAAGGAACAGAAGAAAACGGTGCTGTTCAATTTGATATTGAAGGGAGCCTGGTTCGCAACGATAGTATTTTCATAAGAGCAGGTTTGAGCGCCAACGCTTCCATTATTCTAGAGCGATCTAAGGATGTTCTGGCAATAAGTGAATCTCTAGTGCAATTTGAAAAAGAAACTCAAGATCCTTTTGTTGAAATAGAAGTCGGTGAACAGAAGTTTGAGAAACGAATGGTCGAACTTGGCCTAAGCGACGGTATAAACGTAGAAGTAAAGTCGGGTGTGAGTAAAGGAGATAAAATCAAAGTATGGAATAGGGTTGAAGAACCTATTGCTGGAAACCGAAGAAGACGATAATTTATGAGATTTATGAAATTAATTTTTACAGTTATAGCGGTCTTAGTTTTCAGTGTCGCGTTAGTCGCACAAGAAAACGATGTTCCTACAAAGTGGACACTGGAGGCTTGTGTGAGCTACGCCATGGATAATAACATTTCTATAAAACAATCCAGATTAGATCAAGAGAATGCTGACATCAGTAAGAGCGAGGCTATAGGAAACTACCTTCCAAGTATTAATGGAAATATCAGTAATTCCTGGAACTCTGGTTTGACTCAAAACATTACTACTGGAATTTTAGAACAACAAGTTGTGAGAAACTTGTCTGCTGGAGCCACAGCTGGAATAACTTTATTTGATGGGTTAAGAAACCTTAGGACGTTCCAAAGGGCTAAATTGGAGCAACTAGCAGCCCAATATTCACTTCAGTTAATGAAAGATGATATTGCATTATTTGTGGCCAATGCTTATTTACAAATCCTTGTGAATAAACAACAACTTGAAGTTCTTACGGAGCAGAATAAGGTCACTAAAGATCAAATTGAACTGACCCGCAAAACTGTGGAGGCCGGAACAGCACCACAAGGCGACCTTTTAGAAATTGAAGCTACCGATGCAGATGAAGAACAACAAATCATTGTAGCAAAAAATAACCTTAGAATTTCTAAAATCAGCTTAGCACAGACACTACTGATAGAAGACTATCAGAATTTTGACATCGCTGATGAAGAATACGATATTCCTCTGACTGATATTTTGTCAAATTCTCCAGAAGAAATTATTGAGAAAGCAAAACAAGAGCGTTACGAATTGAAAGTAGCAGAACAAGATTTGGAACTGGCTGAAAAAGACATCGAAATTGCAAGAAGTCAATTGTATCCAACTTTAAATGGATTCATAAACTATAATACAAGGGAATCTGACCGAGGTAGAACTGTAGGTGGAGGAATAGATCCTGATCAACCCACCAGAGAAATTGGTGTTGTCGAAGCCACAGGCCAAGCTGTAGTTGCACCAAATATTTTGATAGAAAATGCTGGACCAAGTAGCTTTTTTAGTCAGTTATCAAGAAATGACGGTTACTCATATGGGCTGCAGCTCAATATCCCTGTCTTCAATGGTTTCGCAACTCGTAATCAGATAAAAAGAAGAGAAGTAGCGGCTAAAAGAGCTGAATTTCAACTCGACCAAACTGAACTAGATCTGGAAGCCAACGTATATCAAGCTTATGTAGACGCTCAGGGTGCAGCAAAGGCTTATGAAGCAGCTCAGAAAGCAGTAGAATCTCAGCAATTAGCTTTTGAATACGCTCAGCAACGTTTTGATGTTGGTGTTTCTAATGCTTTTGAATTGAGTCAATCCAAATTTAGACTCACCAATGCACAAAACCGATTAATCAATGCTAAATACGACTACATATTCAACTTAAAAGTTTTAGAATTGTATTTCGGAATAAGAGTAGTTGAGTATTAACAAAGCCATTTGAGTATGATTTTATGTATAGAAACCTCCACAACCAACTGCTCTGTAAGCATTGGTCGTGGAGGTTCTATTTTAGCCTATAAAGAAGTGAACAGCAAAAGTTTTTCACATTCTGAGCAGCTACACAGCTTTATTAATGAACTTTTAAAGCAAGAAAGTTTAATCCCTAATGATCTTGACGCTATTTCCATCAGTAAAGGACCAGGATCTTATACAGGACTTAGAATTGGTGTTTCTGCTGCCAAAGGATTAGCCTATGCATTAGATATTCCTTTGATTTCGGTTTCTACCTTACTTTGTTTAGCTAGACAAGTAAATATGAAAGAGGGATTAATCATTCCAATGTTGGATGCCAGAAGAATGGAAGTCTATTCTGAAGTATTTGATGCAAACTACAATTCCAAAAGGGAAATCAAGGCTGAAATCCTGGATCAAAATTCTTTTAAAACAGAACTTAATCAAGGGAAAGTCCATTTTATTGGAACTGGTGTAGAGAAGTTTGAAGACATTTGTAATCATCCCAATGCTATATTCTATAAAGAAAAACTTCCGTCGGCTAAAGAACAATTCTTTATAGCTAAACGGAAGTTTGAATCCAATGACTTTGAAGATGTGGCTTACTTTGAACCTTTTTACCTCAAAGATTTTGTGGGTAACTAATCTATTGTTTTTCCTTACTCATATCGATTAAGTGGACATCTCTCTGTGGGAAAGGGAAGGATACCCCTGCATCTTCAAGTTCAATTTTAAGTTTTTCCATCGTCTCAAAATGCAATCCCCAGTAATCTTCTCTTTTTGCCCAAAACCTAACTGATAAATCTACAGAATTATCCCCGAGACCCCCCACAAAAACTACAGGTACTGGATCTTTTAATACTCGCTCATCAGCTTTTAGAATATCCAAAAGTACTTTTCTAGCAGTTTTGATATCACTATCATATGAAATACCTACAGTCATTACATTCCTCCTAGTAGGTTCGTAAGAATAATTGGTAACTTTATTGTTGCTCAATTGTCCATTTGGTATCACAATACGCTGATTATTTGGTGTAGTTAAAAACGTATAAAATATCGTTATTTCTGTGACGGTACCAGACTCTCCTTGTGCATCGATAAAATCCCCAACTCGAAAAGGCTTAAGGATTATGATTAAAACACCTCCAGCAAAATTAGAAAGCGATCCTTGCAAAGCAAGACCAATAGCCAAACCTGCTGCTGCTAAAATAGCTGCAAATGAAGTCGTTTCTACGCCGAGTTTTGTGATAATTACGATAAAGAGAAGGATTTTAAGCACTACTCCCAGAATACTTAAGGCAAATCCGCGCACGCCAGGATCTACTTCTCGTTTTTCCATGACTTTCCTAATACGACCAACAATCAACTTAATGACCCAAAGACCGAGTATAAGTATTAATAAAGCTGCAATTACGCTAGGTAGATAAGAAATCAACTTATCTAAAAAAACACTGACGAGTTCGCCAATACCGTTTATTGAAATATCTTCCATTATTATAAATTTAAGTTAATTTAACAAATATAAAATTTAATTGATTGTTGTACCATTTTTTACTGAGCTTTTAGCTTCAGGATTTAAAAAAGTCAACTTACCTGACTCATCTTCAGTCATCAAGATCATCCCTTCACTCAATGTTCCCTTTAGCTTTATAGGTTTAAGGTTAACCACAACACTAACTTTTTTACCGACTAATTCCTCGGGCTTGTAGTGCTCTGCAATGCCAGAAACGATGGTTCTTTCATCTAGTCCTGTATCAACTTTAAGCACCATCAACTTTTTAGTTTTAGCCTTTTTTTCTGCTGAAATGATGGTTCCTACTCTCAAGTCCAACTTAGAAAAATCTTCAAAAGTCGCTTCTTCTTTTTGAGGTTCTAGTTTCGATTCTTCTTCTGAATTTGATACTTTTGAAGCTTCAAGTTTATCGATTTGCTTTTGAATCTCGTCATCTTCAATTTTACTGAATAGAAATTCAGCTAAATTGATATGATGTCCTGCGGGGAGTAATTCATCTAACTTTGAAATATCATTCCATAAAACAGGATGCATAAAGGATTCAAAATTCAACATATTCTTAAGCTTCAGTGCTGTAAACGGTACAAAAGGTTCACTGATGACTGCTAAAGCTCCAGCGACCTGCAAGGCCACATACATGATGGTGGCAGTGCGTTCCGGATCTGTCTTCTGAAGTTTCCAGGGTTCTGCATCGGCTAAATATTTGTTGCCCAATCGCGCTAAATTCATCATCACGCCCTGAGCTTCACGAAAGCGGTATTTTTCTATGGAGTCTGAAATGCTTTGTGGAAAGGTTTTAATGTCGCTGAGGACTTTCAAATCTGTTTCGGTAAATTTTGAAGCTTTCGGCACCATACCTTCGTAGTACTTATTGGTAAGCACCACCACTCTATTGATGAAGTTGCCATAGATCCCAACCAATTCTGAATTGTTTCGGGTTTGGAAATCTTTCCAGGTAAAATCATTGTCTTTGGTCTCCGGTGCATTGGCTGTTAAAACATAACGTAACACATCTTCTTTTCCAGGAAAATCTTCTAAATACTCGTGTAACCATACCGCCCAGTTTTTGGAAGTGGAGAGTTTTCTACCTTCCAGATTCAAAAACTCGTTAGCGGGAACATTATCTGGCAGAATGTAACTTCCTTCTGCTTTTAGCATGACCGGGAAAATGATACAATGAAACACAATATTATCCTTACCGATAAAATGGACCAGTTTGGTGTCTTTATCTTTCCAGTATGGCTCCCAGTCTTTGCCTTCACGTTCTGCCCATTCTTTGGTTGAAGAAATATAACCAATAGGGGCGTCAAACCAAACGTAGAGCACTTTACCATCACCCCCTTCTACAGGAACAGGTATTCCCCAATCCAAATCTCGAGTTACCGCTCTCGCTCTCAATCCTTCATCGATCCAGGACTTACACTGCCCGTAAACATTGGATTTCCAATCACTTTTATGTTCTTTTAGAATCCATTCTTTCAGAAATCCGTCATATTGATCTAAGGGTAAAAACCAGTGTTTTGTAGATTTCAAGGTGGGAACATCTCCTGTAATTGCCGACTTAGGATTGATCAAATCAGTCGCATTTAATGATGAGCCGCACTTTTCACACTGGTCGCCGTAGGCTTCTTCATTACCACATTTTGGACAAGTTCCAGTCACAAACCGATCTGCTAAAAACTGGTCTGCTTTTGCATCATATAATTGTTCTGTAGTTTCTTCTATGAACTTATCCTTATCGTACATGTTTTGAAAAAACTCTGTCGCCGTATCATGGTGAATCTTGGCCGAGGTTCTGGAGTAATTATCAAATTGGATTCCAAAATCCTCGAATGACTGTTTGATGATGGCATTGTATTTATCGACCACATCTTGAGGGCTAATGCCTTCTTTCTTAGCCTTAATAGTTATGGGGACGCCGTGTTCATCACTTCCGCAAACAAAAGCGACATCTTCTCCTTTCAATTTTAAGTATCGCACATAAATATCTGCTGGCACGTAAACTCCCGCCAAATGGCCTATGTGAATAGGGCCGTTAGTATAAGGTAATGCTGCGGTAATAGTATAGCGTTTTGGATTTTTCATAGTCTAAAATTCTTGAGCACAAATGTAATAAACGCTGGTTTATACCAAACACAGGATATTCATTATCTAAACAAGCAATTTTTAGTTGTTTTGCTTACTTTTAGCGAAAATAAAAATCAATTTGTATGAAATTTATCCCTAAAATCTTACTATTTGCATTTATGTCAATCCTATTTATCTCCTGCAGTAACGATGATGAACAACCCTTACCTGAAACAAGCCAAAATATTTTAAGGATAAATAACCAAGAATTCGAACTCAAAACAGGACTTTACCAAACCAGCGAGACTCAAGATGGTCTCTTTACATTTGGGGTTATTTTATATGATACTGAAATTACATTTTCAAACGGCCTGCCTAGGCCAGAAAATGAGACGTTCAATGGGATCGCATTTCAAATCAACATCGATAGTGACCAAAAACCAGAAGTTGGCGAATATCTTTTTACGGGAGAAGAAAATCCTGGAGTTAATGCCATTACTGAAGCTTTTACGATATCTGGTAATGCTCAAAACTCTTCAGGTCAAATTATTGAAATTGAAGTTGCCAGACTTCAAGTGGTTGAAAACGATGAAATATATGTCTTTGAAATGACTGCCATAGATGAAGAGGATAATGAAATTGAAGTCAACTATAGTGGGGAATTAGAGCTTATAGCAAATTAAGATCACTATGATGAAAGTAATTTTAACCCTGTTCTCCTACTATTCTTAATCTTTAAAGTTTCAGCACAAGACCAACGTGAAGCTTCCCAAATAAGCGTCGAAAAATCCATTTATGGCTTCCAAACCGGATTTTTGGGCGCTTGGGTATATAATGAAAGTCGATTGTCTAACCAGTTTGCCTTGCGGAGTCAGGTGGGGTTTGACTTTAGAATTGAAGGCGTTGGACGCTTTGAATTTGCTGGTCCAAATGATGATATTTATGGCATATTACATTTAAGCTTAGAACCAAGATGGTATTATAATCTAGAGAAGAGATTTAATAAAGGAAAGTCGATTGATCGCAATAGTGGAAACTTCTTATCCTTTTATATCCTGGGTAATTTTGATGATGTATCATTTACAAGTAACGACAGATTAAGAAGTATTGATCAAATTAGTTTCATACCAAAATGGGGAATTCGCAGAAGTCTAGGTAAGCATTTTAATTATGAAGCTGGAATTGGTTTTGGGTATGTGCGTTACATCAATGGAACAGCTTTAAATAATCAAGGCGGTATATTTGCATCAGGTACAAAAGGTAATTTTACTGCCGACATCCACTTGAGAATAGGGTTTGATTTATAGGGAGTGAGCAGTTTGAAAAATTATAAACTATTGAATTTCAAATATTAATAATAGGCTTAGACCTCACAGGTTTCAGAAACCTGTGAGGTCTTGTAATTTGTGTTCAAGATGAGTAAGGTTTTTTGCCAAGATGTAATATCAATTTGTAGCTTTTAAGTATTTTAGTCACACAAATAAAAACATGATTCTCCCTCCTACACTAAAACCTGGCGACAAAGTCGCCATCATCGCTACAGCGAGATTTATTTCTGAAGTCGACTTACAAGCTGCTATACAACTTTTGAAGTCCTGGAAGTTACAACCGATTTTAGGATCGAGTATTGGACTGCAGCACAATCAATTTGCCGGAACGGATGAGGAGCGCGCTGCTGATTTACAACACCGGATTGAGGATCCAAACATCAAAGCCATCTGGTGTGCTAAAGGGGGTTATGGTTCGATACGCATTTTGGATTTGGTGGATTTTTCAATTTTGAAAACTCATCCCAAATGGATCATTGGGTATTCGGATGTAACGGCAATTCATTTACACTTGCAAAGCATGGGTATTGCCAGCCTTCATGCGCAAATGGCTTCGGGCATCGAAACCCGGTCGGCGTCAACTTCAGAGGAACTTAAACATGTTTTATTTGGAAATAAACTTCAGATTGAATACGCCTCCAGGCATCCTAACCAAGTGAACGGAGAAGTTGAGGCGGAACTCCTCGGTGGGAACTTATCTGTATTATATTCAGCAATAGGAAGCCAGAGCATGCCGAGTTTTGAAGGGAAAATTCTCTTTCTGGAAGACCTTGACGAATACCTATACCATATCGACAGGATGATGCAAAACTTAAAACGCTCCGGACTTCTCAGTCAAATTAGCGGGTTCATCGTTGGTGGTATGAGTGATATGAACGATAATGAAGTTCCATTCGGAAAAACAGCTGAAGAAATAATTGCTGATGCCGTTTCAGACTACGATTATCCTGTATGTTTCAATTTTCCAACTGGCCATGTTCACACCAATTTGCCTCTTATCTTTGGAAAAAAAGCTCAGCTTAACGTAACTTCGGAAAGGATACAACTTTCTTATTAAGAATGGCACAGCATAATGAATTGGGTAAAAGCGGCGAAAAAGACGCCATCAATTTCCTTAGGAATAAGGGTTACGACATCCTGGAAACCAATTATGTTTACGAGAAAGCGGAAGTCGACATCATCGCTAAATCTGGAGACTATTTGGTCGTAGTGGAAGTGAAAACGAGAAGTACTCCAGATTTTGGCGACCCTCAGGATTTTGTAAAACCAGCGCAAATCAAACGCCTTGTAAAAGCGGTCGATTATTATGTGAATGAAAAGGATTTGGACCTGGAAGTAAGATTTGATATTGTGGCCATTATTAAAAATAATTTAGGGAAACGTATAGAGCATCTTGAGGATGCTTTTTATTACTTTGAATAAAATTTGATACAATGAGTAATCCCATTTTAAAAATAAAAGAACTCGGATTTCACTGGGAAACCAAAGACCCGTTTATGTTTTGCGCCTTTCATCAGGACCAGTTTCCTAAAGGTGAAGCTAACTTAGGCCCCTCCAAAGAGGCTTTGAAAGGTCGATTTCTCGGGAACGATTTTCAAAAAAAAGACGGCTGGAGAATGTATCACGGACAGGAAGTGCCCGGCTTTCCTTACCACCCACATGCTGGTTTTGAAACCATAACCTTAGTAGAAAAAGGCTATGCTGATCATTCTGACTCTATGGGCGCCAAAGGCCGCTTCGGACAAGGCGATGCGCAGTGGATGACCGCTGGCAAAGGCGTGTTGCATTCGGAGATGTTTCCATTGGTGCATCAGGACAAAGAAAATCCGTTGCTATTGTTTCAAATTTGGTTGAATTTACCCAAGCGTTCCAAAAAAGTAGAGCCGCATTACAAAATGCTTTGGCATGAGGATATTCCGATAGTTGAAGAACAGGATGAGAACGGAAAAGCTATTAACGTGAAAGTTATCGCTGGAAGTTATAAGTCTGAAAAAGCCTTAGAACCCACTCCAGATTCTCTGGCAGCAGAAGATAAAAACGACATCCAGGTGTGGAGAATCACCTTGGAAGCTGGTGCTGAATTCACCCTTCCTGCTGGCGATGCCGAGAGCAATCGGGTGTTGTTTTTCTATGAAGGTGAGGAGCTAAAAACAGAAGGCTTTGAAATTCCTGAAGGACATTCGTTAGACCTGGACGCCTCACAAGAATTGAAATTAGTCAACAGCAATAAAAAAACTGAATTACTTTTACTTCAAGGAAAACCCATCAACGAACCTGTGGTTCAACAAGGGCCATTTGTAGCCAATACCCGCGAAGAAATGAATGGGATCATCGGTGAATACCAGCGCACGCATTTTGGCGGCTGGCCCTGGCCAAAAGCTGAATTCACTCATGGTGATAAAGGCCGTTTTGCCTTATTTGCCGACGGGAGTTTGGTGGAGAAATAAAAGGCCTCACCCAGAACTGCCTTAAAAAGGCAGTTCTGGCATTATGCATTCCTCTCGCTCCGCTCGTCGGATGCAAAAATGAAAGGTGTTTCCAACAATTAAATCCTATCTTATGAAAAAATCATCCTTCTTTTAATTGTAAGTTTTAGCTTGATATCTTGTGTGGATCTATTCCTGGACGATGATATTGATTATCCAGATACCGGAGAACCGGCTACTTTTTATGAAATTAACGTAGGTAATTCAAACTCCGGGTTTGGTAATAATATAGTCGAGACAAGTTTAGGAGAACTTCGTGAAGACCAAAGCGCCAGTTTTAAAATACAAGCTCAAAATTTCAAAATAAGTGAACTAGACAGAAATCCAGATACTGGAGAAATTATCTATACATACCAACCCAAAGAGGGCTACGTCGGCGAAGATTACGTTGAAATCCTTGCCCCTACCGATAAAAATGGTAATGAGGTTTTTGAGAGTAAGACCTATACGTTTCAAATCAATTTCACTAATTGAAGCCTTAAACCGGTGAACCGAAATTTAAGGTGACTTTCAATTCACCAGCCTATCAAAACTGTCACCTCGAGCGCAGTCGAGTGGTTTTTTAAGCTTAAAGTGTTTTTTACTTCGCCCTAAAGGACAAAATTAGAGACTTTATAAGTTCTTTTCTACTTATTTTTCCAGTTATCCCTCAGCGTTACCGTTCTATTAAACACCAGCTTCTCTGATGTAGAATCTCTGTCCACACAGAAATACCCAATGCGTTGGAACTGGAATTTATCTTCAGCCTTAGCTGATTTTAAATAAGGTTCTACATAAGCTTTACTGACTTCCAAAGATTCAGGATTGACGAAGTCTAAAAAGTCTTTTTCTTTATCGGCTGTTGGATCTTCAACAGTAAACAATCTGTCGTACAATCTCACTTCGGCTTCAACAGCATGAGGAATAGAAACCCAATGCAGAGTTCCTTTCACTTTACGTTTAGAAGCTTCAGTACCACTTCCACTTTTACTTTCAGTATCGTAAGTGCAATGCACTTCCAAAACCTTTCCATTTTCATCTTTTACGACATCTTCAGCTTTGATGATGTACGCATTTTTCAATCGGACTTCTTTGCCTAATTTTAATCGGAAAAACTTCCGATTGGCTTCCTCTCTAAAGTCTTCTTGCTCGATATACAGTTCTCTGGAAAATGGCACTTCGTGTTCTCCTGCCGATTCATCTTCAGGATTATTTTCTGCCGTGAGCCACTCTTCTTTTCCTTCAGGATAATTGGTAATGACAATCTTTAAAGGATCCATAACCCCCATTACCCGGGGAGCTTTTTTATTAAGGTCATCTCTCACACAAAATTCCAGGTGAGCGACATCTATCATATTTTCACGTTTACCAATACCAATGCTTTCGGCGAAAGTCCGAATGGATTCTGGCGTATATCCACGTCTTCTCAATCCGGAAATCGTTGGCATTCTAGGATCATCCCAGGATTTGACGATATTTTGCTCCACCAGCTGAGCTAATTTTCGTTTACTTACGACGGTATGGCTCAAATTACGTCTGGCAAACTCACGTTGCTTTGGCACCAATTCCCCTTCTTTACTCACACGCTCCACAAACCAGTTGTAAAGCTCGCGGTGTGGCAAAAATTCCAGCGTACAGAACGAATGCGACACCGATTCAATAAAGTCTGATTCGCCATGCGCCCAGTCGTACATTGGATAAATCATCCAGTCATTCCCTGTACGGTGATGCACTTTGTGCAAACAACGGTACATTACGGGATCCCGCATAATCATGTTTGGCGAAGCCATATCAATTTTTGCTCTAAGCACATGCGCTTTCTCGCCTGTTTCTCCATTTTTCATGGCTTCAAAAAGCTCTAGATTTTCTTCAACAGAACGATTTCTGTATGGACTCGCCGATCCAGGCTGTGTCGGTGTTCCTTTTTGTGACGCAATTTCTTCAGACGATTGGCTATCAACGTAAGCATCGCCAGCTTTAATCAATTCCACCGCCCAATCATAAAGTTGCTGAAAATAATCTGAAGCATAACACTCCTTCGCCCACTCAAAGCCCAACCATTGCACATCAGACTTGATGGAATCCACATAAACCGTTTCCTCTTTCAACGGATTGGTATCGTCAAACCTCAAATTGACAGGTGCGTTATATTTTAATCCCAAACCGAAATTCAAGCAAATAGAAGACGCATGTCCAATGTGCAAAAACCCATTAGGTTCTGGAGGAAAACGAAACTTAAGATTGCTCACATTATAATCGGTCTTCAAGTCCTCTTCAATGATTTGCTCAATGAAATTCAGAGATTTTTTATCTTCAGACATAATTCAAATTTAAGTTGCAAATTTACTCAAATTCACCACTCTATAAAGAGTAGCGGGAATAAGATTTTTAAGGTTTCTTCTGATTTTGGATTTCGATAGATTATACGAATAGAACAAGTTAATTTTCAACTAGATTATCACTTAAATCCCCGTCTCGGTATTTAGTTTCAACTAAAGGTCTTGCGAAAAGATTTTGAGGTAATTAATGAAATAAAATTCATTTTATAAGACTTCACAAGTTTTTGAAACCTTTGAGGTCTATACCTTGAAACCTTTTAAAAAATCAATGCCAGCCCCGAAAGGGATAGAATTACCAATAAAATTCTTTTGAACTGAACTTCATTGATTTTAGGGAAAAATTTGATGCCTAAGAATTGAGCTAAAAAGAAAACAGGCAGAACAATTAAGCACATTTGTACATGCTGAAAGTTAAGAGCACCGCTGATGCTTAAAGCAGGAATCCTAATGAGGGTGATTAGAGCCAGCACGCCAATCATGGTAGCTCTAAAGGTTTTAGCTTCTTTCACGGTATTCTTGACGCTAATGACGTACAAAGGACCTCCAGTAGAAAACACTCCTGAAAAAAATCCACCCATCACTCCAAAAGTCCAGTTAGCTTTTTTACCTAAGGCCAATTCCTTCTTGCCTAGCAAGACATACCCTACGTACAATAGTATAAAAACACCAAGTCCGGTTTGTAAAATAACAGGCTTAGAATAGGTCAGCACTACAATTCCTAAAACGACTCCTATCAAGGAGGCCACTGTAAGTCTTACAATCGTGTTTTTATCTATGTTTCGCCATTCTTTATAAACCATATAGCTGCTAGAAAATAAATAAAAAATTGAGACATAAGCGATGGCATCCGGCAATTTGACGGCAAAAAGAAGAATTGGTAGAGCCACCAAAGATCCAGCAAAACCAACTAAAGATTGAACAAAAAAGCCACAAAAAATAGCAATAGCCAAAATGCTTAAAACGTATAATTCCACTCCTTCTCTTTTAAAACGAATGCGAATTTAAGTTTCAGGACCTTTTCTCTGAAATTGAATTAATGGCTTATTGTCATATTTTCAATAATAAAGAGTATATTTAATCATAAAACCCTCTTTTTAATGGTAGATGCTATTGATCACAAAATTATCGATATTCTAAAACTGAATTCACGTCAATCTTATGCTGAAATCGGCAAACAAGTTTTTCTCTCCCCATCCTCTGTAAGAGAACGAGTCAAGAAACTGGAAGATACAGGAGTCATTAAAGGTTATTCTATCAGATTAAACCAGAGTTTGCTGGGAAATAGCCTGGAAGTCTTTATCATGCTGAAGATGTTCAGTGGCAAACTAAAACCTGCCCTGGCGGAAATTGAAACCTATTCGGAAGTCAAAGAAGCTTATAGGATCACAGGACAACATAATTTATTTATTCGTGTGGCTTTGAAAGATCAGCTTCACTTGCAGCAGTTTATAGATAAGCTGGTGAATTTTGGAGAGCCAACAACGCATCTGATTCTTTCCAGAGTGGGAAAAGAAATGAATCAGGCAACTTTATTTAAGTTTTAAACCACCGTCAATTGTATTCCAATACTTTTAATTTCTTTAGCAACCGTATTGCTGATTCCAGAATCAGTAATGATATGGTGGATGTCTGAAATGGCACAAATTTTACCAAATCCTTTTCGATTAAACTTAGACGAGTCTGCCAAAACAATAATTTTTTGAGCTGACTCTATCATTTTTTTATTCAGCATAGCTTCTTCAAGGCTTGTAGTTGTACATCCGTGATCGACATCGATGCCGTCTACACCCAGAAACAGTAGATTACATGTAATATTCTTCAACAATGATTGTGAAAAATGCCCAGTTACCGAGGATGAGCTATGCCTTACGCTTCCTCCAAGTTGTAAAATATCATAATATGGTGATTTCGTTAATTCCAGAGCAACATTCAAAGACGAAGTTGTGATGTTAAGATGATCTTCTATTTGGATAGCTTTAGCAAGCATTTGCATCGTCGTTCCAGAAGCAATCATGATAGAATCGTTGGGTTTTATCAATTGGATTGCTGCTTCAGCAATTGCTTCTTTTTCTTTCACATTTAGCTTTTCCTTTTCGCTAACGTGTCTATCGTTGATATACGGATTTTGAATTGTAGCCCCACCATGTGTTCGAAATAGCAAACCTTTATCTTCAAGAAGTTTCAAATCCTTTCTTATAGTTACCGCGGAAACTTCAAACAAATCGCATAAGTGTGCAACACTGACGTAGCTTTCTTTTTCTAACAGTTCTAAAATGGCTTGATGGCGTTTCACTCTCCTTTGATTTTATTACAAATATAACGTATAAGTAACAAAGTACTAACCGTGGTTTAATAACAATCAATACTAGTTGACAAAACTTTCGTTTTATTATTATTTTAATCTTTTATCTTCGTTTTAATAATATTTTAATACATTTAAATTATATTCGAAATTAAACGTAATGAATTCAGAACAATTATTTAATAGAGATCATCTTATAATTAAAGCAGAGCAAGTTGAAGAATGGGACACCATCGTCATTGGCGGAGGCTCCACTGGTCTTGGTATTGCCGTTGACAGTGCTACCAGAGGTTATAAAACTCTTCTACTTGAACAATTGGATTATGCCAAAGGAACTTCAAGCCGAAGTACTAAGCTTGTGCACGGAGGCGTAAGGTATCTCGCTCAAGCTAATATATCACTGGTAAGGGAAGCTTTAAAAGAGCGCGGCTTATTAGAACAAAATGCGCCGCATCTGGTCAAAAATCAGACGTTTTTAATTCCAAACTATACCTGGTGGGAAGGTCCCTATTATACATTAGGTTTGAAAGCTTATGATTTTCTTGCTGGCAAATTAAGTTTAGGAAGTTCAAATCACGTCAGCAAAAACGAAACCATTCGTAAGCTACCAACAATCAAAAAAGATAAGCTAAGAGGTAGTGTCAGTTATCAGGATGGACAATTTGACGATTCTAGACTTGCAGTAAACATTGCACAAACCGCCATCGAGAAAGGAGGTACTTTACTGAATTACTTTAAAGTCAAAAATCTGACAAAAGATGCTGAAGACAAAGTTTCTGGAGTTATAGCTACCGACCAGGAAACGGGTAAGCAATTCACTTTTAAAAGTAAAGCAGTTATCAATGCAACTGGGGTATTTGCAGATGATATTCTACAGATGGACAAGCCTGGCGCCAAGAAAAGAATTCAGCCAAGTCAAGGGGTTCATTTGGTTTTTGATAAAGAATTTCTTCCAAGTGAAGATGCTATCATGATCCCAAAAACAGATGACGGCAGAGTGCTCTTTGCAGTGCCATGGCACGATAAAGTTATTGTAGGGACTACCGATGTTATGGTAGACAACCATACCGCTGAACCGAATGCGACCGAAAAGGAAGTGGATTTCATTTTAGAAACTTTTAATCGCTTCATAGAGAAAAAAGCAACCCGAGATGACATCAAAAGTATTTATGCCGGCTTAAGACCTCTAGCCGCTCCTGAAGATGAAACTGGAAAAACCAAAGAAATTTCCCGAGGCCATAAAATATTAGTGTCAGATAGCGGGTTGATCTCCATCACAGGTGGTAAGTGGACGACTTACCGAAAAATGGCAGAGGACACCTTAAATAAAGTTATAAAACTGAATAAGCTCCCCAAAAAAGAATGTGTGACAGAACATCTTTCCATACATGGTGCCATGAAAACTGAAGAAAGAGACAACCATCTTTATGTCTATGGCAGCGATCAACAATACCTTCAAAAATTAATAGAGGAAGATCCAAGTTTAGGCAAAAAAATACACCCAGATTTAGACTACCTCAAGGTCGAGGTTCTTTGGGCAGCACGTCATGAAATGGCAAGGACTGTAGAAGATGTTTTGGCAAGACGAGTTCGGGTGCTCTTTCTAGATGCAATGCGGTCTATCGAAATGGCTCCTAAAGTTGCCGAAATTTTAGCTAAAGAATTAAACAAAGACCAGAAGTGGATTGATAAACAAATTCAAGATTATACAACTTTAGCAAAAGGTTATATCATATAAATATCAGAAAATTCTCAGCCAACCTCAATCAATAATTTAAAATTTTAAGCCAATGGAAAAGTACATTTTGGCCTTAGATCAAGGCACAACAAGTTCAAGAGCTATTTTATTCAATCAGAAAGGAGAAATACACTCCATTGCTCAGCAAGAATTTGCACAGCATTATCCAAAACCAGGCTGGGTAGAACACGATCCTGCCGAGATCTGGTCTAAGCAAGCAGGTGTAGCCGCTGAAGCCACGACCAAAAAAGGGCTTAACGGTAAAAATATTGCCGCCATTGGTATCACCAACCAAAGAGAAACCGTTGTAGTTTGGGATAGACATACTGGTCAACCTGTTTACAATGCTATCGTATGGCAGGATAAAAGAACCTCAGATTACTGTGATCAATTGAAAGCCGAAGGAAAAGAAAAAATGATTCAGGAGAAAACAGGACTTGTCATCGATTCTTATTTTTCGGGCACCAAAGTCAAATGGATTTTGGACAATGTAGAAGGCGCGAGAGAAAAAGCTGAAGCGGGAGACCTTGTATTAGGAACCATCGACTCCTGGCTGATTTGGAATTTCACTAAAGGTGAGCTTCATGTCACCGACGTCTCCAATGCTTCACGAACCATGCTCTTCAACATCCATACTTTAGAATGGGATGAAGACTTGCTTGAATTATTTGGCATACCGAAAAGCATGTTGCCAGAAGTAAAAGATTCGAGCGAGGTTTACGGGCATACCAAAACCACCATATTTGCCTCCAAAGTGCCTATTGCAGGAATTGGCGGGGACCAGATGGCGGCTTTGTTTGGTCAAATGTGTACTAAAAAAGGAATGGTAAAAAGCACGTATGGCACGGGATGCTTTATGTTGATGAACATTGGCGAAAAGCCCATAATTTCCAACAATAAACTTTTAACAACTGTAGCCTGGCGCATCAATGGTAAAACCAATTACGCTTTGGAAGGCAGCATCTTTATAGGCGGAGCCGTGGTACAATGGCTAAGAGATGGTATTGGACTGATAAGGCGATCTAGCGATGTTGAATATGTGGCCAATTCTGTAGAATCTTCAGAAGGGGTCTATTTTATCCCTGCTTTTGCCGGACTTGGAGCACCCTACTGGGATCAAAACGCAAGAGGTAGCATATTTGGAATTACCCGAGGCACAACCGATGCGCATATTGCAAGAGCATCTTTAGATGCCATTGCCTACCAAACTATGGATATTTTGAAAGCTATGCAGACCGATTCCGAAATCGATATCGAAGAACTTCGAGTGGATGGTGGCGCTAGTGTTAACGATATGTTGATGCAGTTTCAATCGGACGTTCTAAATACAACAACTGTAAGACCGAAAACGATTGAGACGACTGCACTTGGCGCAGCTTATTTGGCAGGTTTAGCCGTTGGCTTTTGGAAAGATATTGAAGAGATTCAAGACATTTGGGAAGAAGATGTCAAATTTCATCCTACCGAAGATCAGGATAGTATAAAAGAAGGTATTGAAGGATGGTACCGGGCTATTGATGCTTTACAGTACTGGAGTAAATCCAAAAACCAATAACTATGAGTCCATTTGTAGCAGAAATTTTAGGGACTGCCTTGCTCATTCTTCTTGGAGGAGGAGTGGTGGCAAGCAGCGTTTTGAAGGACACCAAAAGCAGTGGTGCTGGCTGGATGGTCATCACTACGGGCTGGGCGATGGGAGTATTTATTGGAGTGTTTGTCGCTGCACCTTACAGCGGAGCACATATCAATCCCGCAGTCACTTTAGCTTTAGCTATAGAAGGAAGTTTTGCCTGGCAGGACGTACCAATGTATATAGTTGCTCAGGTCATTGGTGCCATGATTGGTTCTGGAACGGTTTACGTGTTGTTCAAAGACCACTTCGATGCGACAGACAATCCTGAAGGGAAACGGGCTATTTTTTGCACAGACCCTGCCATTCCGAATACTTTTAGGAATCTTATGAGCGAAATCGTAGGCACATTTGTGCTTATCATGGCGGTATTTTTTATCACAGGGGCAGAAATACAAGGTGAAGAAGGTGTTCCTGTAGGCCTTGGTGCCGTTGGTGCCATCCCAATTGCCTTTGTGGTTTGGAGCATTGGCTTGTCCTTGGGCGGACTTACTGGATACGCCATTAATCCTGCGCGGGACTTAGGCCCGCGTATTATGCACTTTCTTTTACCCATCAAAGGGAAAACACACAGTAATTGGTCGTACAGCTGGATTCCAATCCTCGGGCCATTAATAGGTGCAAGCCTTGCCACCTATCTCCATTTAATACTTAGCTAAAATTTATCTTTATGTTTAATAAAATCAGGATTTCGAGTCTGATTCTATTCCTATGCGCCTCGAATTTTATGTTTGGACAAGGAGATTATCAACCAATACCAGATCAATTACCAAAAGACAGTTTAGAAACTGAAAAATCTTACCGCCCTTTTGAATTCAACCTTACGATGAAAAATATGCACCTATGGCGTGGATACCGGGTCACCGACGAAGCAATGACCGCAGCAAATGTATATTACGTGACCAGCGATGGAAATTTTAAAGCTGGGCTTTGGGGTGGCGTTGGTTTTGCCGGCAATTATACAGAGTTTGACTATTATATAACATACGATTATAAAAACTGGAGTTTCGCCATTTGGGACATCAACAACTATACAGATTTCCCAGAGGCTGAAATCTTCAATTACGACAGGAGAGAAACCTCGCATTTTATTGATGTTTCCGCAACCTACAGAGTCGATGCTATCCCGCTACAACTGGGTTGGAGTACCATCGTTCAAGGTAGGGATACTTACATCACCTCCAGAGGAGATTTGAGGAATGCCTTTACCAATTATGTAGAAGCTTCTTATATTGTTGCGAGTGGAGGAGACTGGAATCTCGGAGTCTATGTTGGAGCTGCCTTTTCTTTCGAAAGTGAGACTCATTTTTATGGAGATAGACCTGGTTTTAATAATTATGGCGCTACTTACTCTAAAACAGTTAAGCTTTTTGACAGGCATACACTTCCTGTTTCTGCCACTGCTATGTGGAATAATCTGCAAGAGTATGGCGCCCTAGAGGTGGCAGTAAATTTATTTTAGGAAGATTTTTATTTTAATTGGTTTCCTAAAATAATTTATCGGGATCAACTAAGGCGTTTAAATTTTCTCGCAGTTCATCAGATAACAATGTTAAGCCGTATTGATAAGAAGCGTTCATCCAACCAAAACCTTCCGGAGTGATGTAATCAAACTCGGTTCCTACGTTGCCATACTCCGCATATACTTTGTGTGTTCGGTTCACTACATCGTACTTCTCTGGTATGGTTCCATTGTAATCTACAGCATTTTTGGTAATCATCCACATCCATCTGTAAGCTAGTTCTTCTGCTTCAGTGTTATAACCATAATTGAGTAATCCTTTCCAAATCAGCATTTGGTGAGGTGCCCAACCATTGGGATAATCCCATTGTCTTGATACCTCGCTTGAAGCAAATTGTTCTACCGAAGCTTTTGAAGACGATAAAATACCACCTTCTGCTTTCAAGGATTGAAGCAATTTATCTTTCATTTTATCAGCTTGTTCAGGAGAAGCTAAATTGGACCACAATGGATAAAAATTGGTTGCAGAATCGTAAATCAGTGGTTTTTGCGTTTTAAAATTATAATCATAATACGAGCCTTCTTCTTCATTCCATAAAAATTGATTGACGAGCAATTTACGTTCATCAGCGATTTGCATCCAGTAGTTTTCGTCAAGATTTTGGTCTTCAAACAAAAATGAATCGTCAAAATAGGTTTTGATAAGGTATGCAAAATCTGTTTCATATTTATAAAGCAAGGCATTGAGGGCAACAGAATTTAAGTCTGCACACCTGCCATCGAGTCGCCAGGTAGTGTCGTGGCCACTTTCGCGCAAGCTTCTGTCGTGTAAAAAGTATTCATCTACGGCTTCATCTTCAATAGCGCCCGTTTGATACCCTTCTATAAATTCATCTAAAGGCATTTGGTATTGTGAGGCTACCGTTTCTAAATACGTATCAAAATGTCCTTCTTCGGTTTCTGGCGGAATGCCAATTCCTTCAGCAAAATACCTATTCAAGCCCGTTGCAGTTAGTTTTTTTTCTTGCTTCATCCACACATTGAAGTATTCATCTAAGGCTGCATTAAGCATTTGGGTTAGCCATTCTTCATTTAGCCCTTCTTCACTTTCAAATGTTTCTCTTATAAATGAAGTCATAAATGGAGGTTGACTTCGCGTTAGGTAGTAGCTTCTATTGGCATTCAATATCTTCCCATAATGCTGTATTTGGTAAGCGAAATTTTCAATCATAGCGATGGATAAATCTTGTCTTCCGTCTACATTGAGTCCTACTCCTTCAAAATATGAATCCCATCCGTACATTTCATTGAACCTTCCGCCAGGCACTACAAATGGAGTACCCTCGCCATTTGTTATTTGTAAACTTAAAATACCAGGTTTATCGTTGATGGATTTCACATATTCAGGTGAAATATTTTCAGGTAAAACAACGACTTCAAAGTTTTTGAAATCACTTTCAATTGATTTAAAATAGCTTACACCTACAGAATCTGTAGATGGCACATACAGTCTTCTTATTAAACCATCTGAAGCTTTGGTATCGGTTAAGATGGTTTCTAGCCCAGATTGATCAACTCGGCGGGTAAGGTTATCCCAATACTTGGTTTTTATAAGTCGAGAAATTCGGTCGGCAGGTTGTTCTTTTATGCTTTTTAAAGAAATTTCCACATCAGTTTTACCTTCATTTTTCGCAGCAGCCAATTCTTGCAATAAATTTGATAAATGGTAGGTACCTTCAATAGTAACCTCACTTCCATCTTTTGCTTTCAGCACAAAAGATTTTTGGGCCGTATCATCTTCAGTTATTTTTTTGTCCTTATCCGTGTCTTGTTCTGCTTCTAGTCTCTGTAAAGTTTGATTTACATCTACCGCATAAAAATCTGCTGTTTCTTTATTATTTTGACATCCAATTGCAAATACTACAATTAGAACTAGGTAAATAATGTGGTTGTTTTTCATTATTATTTATCTTTTATAGGTAAGTAAACCTCAGTT
Source organism: Psychroflexus longus (assembly GCF_020164595.1). Classification (GTDB taxonomy): domain Bacteria; phylum Bacteroidota; class Bacteroidia; order Flavobacteriales; family Flavobacteriaceae; genus Psychroflexus; species Psychroflexus longus. The sequence goes on along the minus strand of NZ_JAIQZE010000005.1, from coordinate 163,787 downwards.
TTCCACTTTGTATCATCGCCGCCTTGCATAGGGTTGTTGTGAAATACTTCTATGGGGGTATTTTCCAAGTCTATTGAATTATTTTCAGCATAACTCTGTAAGGCATACCATGCACGGTCTGAGGACATATAGTTACCATAATAGGTAGCTTTTAATGCGTTTTTGCTATCGATTTGTTTGTATTTTATGAGAGGATCTTCGGGTAGTGAATCTTTCATAATAATAGGAAAGCAAAAGTTATAATGAATGCTGTCCTTTTCCATTTCCCAATTATATACTTCTACCATGGGATTTCCATTTGTTTCAATACCATGCTTTAAAATAAAATCTGATATGAGGTTATAATGTAGCATCATGCCCTTGGCTTTTTGAGGTTGTATACCTTTTAATGGTACGTAAGCACAAAACACCGACGGGGAGGCAGTCTGTTCATCAATAACCACCTCATGGTCTTCTAAATGTTCATTTAATATTTCAAGTAAAGCTTTGACATTTTCTACGGAAGTTTTCTTTATTTTTTCCTTTTGAAAAACATTTGATAATCTAGCTAACAGATTATTTTGCGTACTATCGATAACCTCTACTCTCACTTTGGTTAAAGAATCACTTTTTTGAGTTAATTCCCAATTATAAAAATAAGTGGTGTTTTTTGTTTTTATACGTTGCTTAATTAAGTTGACCGAAGGACTTTCTTCTACATCAGAACCTTTTAAATTGATGGACCATACTTTTATAGTTTGGTTGATGACGCCAGGGAGTGTTTTAGATTGAAATTGAATAGCATAATGATAGGGTTTAAAAGCTACCCAAGCAAGGCTAGCTAAAAGTATTATGAAGACCCCCGCAAGCGTATATCTAATTTTCTTATTCATGGGTCATTTCTAGATTTTCAATAACAAATTTACCTACATTTTCTCCTTGCGTTTTACCTACTTCAATTGCAGAACGGTAGTGAATACCACCATATAGTCTACTGATGGTAGCTTCTGCTGCTGCCTCCTTAAACGAGGTATAGCTTCGTACAGGGAGCCCATATTTAATTTCGGTATCGTCATCATAAGCAAAGTCTTCTCCAAAAATTGCGGTTAAGCATTCCGCAGCAGCATTAGAAACTACCGAATGGCCGCTGGTGTATTCCGGAAAAGGCGGAGTTTGCAATATGGGTTTCCAATTATCATTGAAATACATATTGATTAAAGTTTCGGGTCTTACTAAATTACTACGGTATTTTTCATCCCAGCAGCTTATAAAAGCATCAAAGATAGTAATGGAAGTTTTTGTATAAACATAAACGCTTTTAGCAAAATCGAAATTGCTTTTTTTACTTGCTATTTTTGCAATGCCAATCCAATGCGCACCTGGCGTAATTTTTTTGGTAGCAAACATCAAGTGACCACGAGTTATGGATACGTAGGGGTTACAGTCCCAGAACTGAGCTATTTGGATTTCTTCTGAATCGTCTCCTTTTTCTGTTACCTCATTACTTATATCATAAACCTCTTTTAATTCTTTATAAAAATCGCTGTTTTCTTCCATCGAAAAATCTGGGGGAGCAACAGGTTTAAATTGACTTGGAGTATCTAAAACAAATGGGCGTATTTTGTCCCAATGCGGTTCTATTCCATCCATATAAGCTGGCGGTGTAGGTTGCCATTTTGAGAGGTCTTTACTATTGACAGAATACTTAGACATGGTACGTGTTTGTTTGTAGTTATCTTCATCCATCCATGCTTCAATATGATTAGACACCTCCAAGGCATAGGCTTTGGAGTTTTCAAATTCTTTTGCGTTTTGTTTCTCCCAGAGGGTGTAAAGGCTATCTCGGTAACTGGTAATGATTTCTTCTGTAAAAACCAATTTTCTATTCAAGTCTAAATGGGCAATCAAGGCTGCAAGCTCATAGTTAATGTCTTCAGGAGCTTTTGGTGCAGGGATTTTTGAAAAACCATTCAGTTGGCCATCTAAAGAGAGAAAATCGCTATCCTTTTGAGCCATTATCTCATAAGCTGCAATATTGGGATAGGCAAATACGCGACTTGCTACTGGAGGAGAAAAAATATCGTGCACCATAGCGTCCACGACTTTATCTACAGAATGATGAAAATGGTCTGCAGTAATCTCTATAGGTTGCTGTTCCTTACATGCTACTGTTGAAATGATAGCAGTAAGGCAAATCAATTTGAATAGTTGACTAAAATTTTTCATCATCTCTTTTAAAATTTATAAACTTCTACTTCATCGTTATTTATCGTTACCAATAAATAAGTTTCAGCATTGAAATGAATTATATCCAAACCTCTAATGTCTTTTTTGCTAAAATCAATTCCTAAGTCCGGACCTAAGCTAATGGTGTTTTCATCGGTTATCATGGCTCCAGAAAACGCATCTAACCTACCATGTAATGGAGAAAGTCCAAAAAAGTTCCCACCTGCCAACACTTGTTCTTTGGAGGTGTTGTTAAAACTATGCTTTAGAAATTTTGTTATTGGTGCTACTTGCATTTCATTGCCAAAGGGAACAAATTCAAATTTACCATTGTTGTTTTTCAGGTAACCTGATTTCAATTCGTTCACTTCCATAACTTCAGCAGACCTCAACATATCTCTTTCCAAAATACTTGTGATGGGCTCGCCAGCAAAAGAATCGTAGGTTGGAAACTTTTTCTTTAAAAACAACAACTGACTAGACAGCTGGTCCAGACCAAGTAATGGATAATAGTCTCCGCCTTTTTCAATACAAACTATAGTTTCTGTACTTCCATTTTTATCAAAATCTGAGTAGTACATTTTTAAAGGATACTTTTGGGAGGCTTTAAATTTGGTATTTGTTCCCCAATTTCCTAATAAATAATCCATATCACCATCATTATCAATATCAAAAGGCTGTATAGACTGCCAAAGCCCTTTTAAATTATTAGCAATATCTACCTCTTTAAAATTTTCACCCGTGTTTTTAAAGAATTTTGGCGACATCCATTCGCCTACCACGATTAAATCTGACTTACCATCGTTGTCAAAATCTTGCCAAACTGCATCGGTTATCATTCCTAAGTCTTCAAATGGGTTTGGTTCCAAAATTGAAAACTCCCCGCCATCATTAACGAGAAGGTGAGAGTGAGGTGCTTTTCCAAAATCATTTGTAATGGTATAATTACCTACAAAAATATCTAGATCGCCATCATTATCATAATCAAATGGTGTTACGACTGAAGCATTTTGAAAATACTCTGGCATATCTTTAGCTTCAAAACCATCAACTATTTGAGAGTAATAGCTATCTTGTAAAGCTTTAGACTTGCCGTAAAAATCTCCTCCAGCAACACCCACAAACAAGTCATTTTTTCCATTGGTATTGAAATCTCGAATAATTGCAGTCACTTCTTCTTTGATTGAATCTTTTGAAATACCAGGGAAATCTTGAAGTTGGAAAATGCTATCTTTTTGAAGATAAACTTGAGAAGGCTTAAACTTTGCCCCTCCAAAGAAGACATCCTCCTTCCCATCATTGTCTAAGTCTCCCACTGCTACAGCAGGACCTTTATTGGATACCCTGTAAGGAATGAGTTTTTGTCTAAGAAAATCTACATAATTGTCCTCTTCATGGGTGAAATTGATACCAAGATTGCCCTCTACTTTTCTAAATAGTTTTTCAACTTTTTTAGCTGAAATCTTTACAGGTTTTTCCAGGTTTGGTTCAATAGACAGAGTTTGGTTGGTTTTTACATTTTGAAGACTTTGCTGGGTATTGTTAGGCCATACAATCTTGAGGGAATCTACTGCCTCTACTTGACCAAATCCAAAATGAATGATAGGCTCCGATGATGATTGAAAACCTCTAGCGGTATAGTGTTCTTTATACTGAAACGCATTGTTATGGTAAGCATACACTTTAGCCCCAAGCGCATGAGAATTGGCTGTTTTGGAGCTCAACTCTATTTTAAGGTAATTGGCTTTAGCGTTGGTTTGGTTTTCAAGGATGCTCACCTCGTCATTGATGTTGTTGATTACCAAATCCAAATCGCCATCGTTATCTAAATCTACCATTGCCATTGCTGTAGAGGCGGTTGGTTTTACATCTTTAACCCAAGTTTTAGACGTGTTTTTGAACATTAAATTACCCTGTCCTTCAAAAATGGCGTTGGGCACCAAGCCATTGGGCATTTTGGACAATGCCTTTTGGTCTACCAAGTTGGTTTTATTAATTTTCTTTTGAATTTGATCACTAGACACAAAGTTGATGTAATCTAAATCATTGGGACGTCTCAAAATCCCGTTAGTAATGTAAATATCCTGCTTTCCATCTTGATTGTAATCTGCAATTAAGGCACTCCAGCTCCAGTCTGTAGCAGCTACACCACTTAAAAGTCCTACCTCTTTGAAGTTTCCATCTTCTTGATTAATCTGAAGCATATTTCTAGCATACTGATAGTAGTAACCGTAATTATCGACTCTTATTTTTTCTATTTGATAATCTTCATGATCTACAGATGATTTAAGGACATTTTCATCTTCTGGCAACATATCCAAAGTCAAAAGATCCACAAGGCCATCTTGGTTTATATCTGCAGCGTCTATACCCATGGTAAATCGAGAAGTATGCCCAAAATGTTCGGTTAGTCGATTAGTAAATGTGCCATCACAATTGTTCACATAATAATAATCGTCTTCATGAAAATCATTCCCCACATAAATATCTGGGTAGCCATCATTGTTGAAGTCGGATACCGATATTCCAAGGCCATAGCCATTCACGCCTCCAAATATGCCAGCTTCTTCGCTAACATCTACAAATTTTCCATTATCGTTTCTAAATAGTTTATCACCGGTTTGGTAATTTCGTTCGTTACGCACATTCACATTTCCAAAAGACTCTGATGTGTGCAAAGCATGATTGAGCAAATACATATCGAGGTCTCCGTCGAGGTCGTAGTCAAAAAAAACCGCAGAGGAGCTAAACGTGTCTAAGTCCAGACCATACTCTTTTGCAGACTCTGTAAAGCTGCCATCGCCATTGTTGATATACAATTCGTTATGACCTCTAAAACCATTTATACCCACAACCGCACACACATAGATATCTAGGAGTCCGTCACCATTCACGTCTGCCATAACAGCACCTGTATTCCAGGTGCTATTTCCTTCTACTTTTGCTTGTTCAGTTATATCCTCAAACTCAAGATTGCCTTTGTTGAGGTAAAGCTTATTTTTTACTTGATTTCCTGAAAGGAATATATCTGGCAAACCATCATTATTGATATCTCCAACTGCAACCCCACCACCATTGTAGAAATACATATAGTCTAGAATATTAGCGTCTTCAGTTTCTGTAATTTGATTTGAAAAAGAAACGCCTGTCTGCTCAGATGTAATAAGCTTAAATACTGCTTCATCTTCTTCTTTGCAAGCAGAGAAAATGAACAAACCGACTAGTATGAATAGTATATTAGTTTTTAACTTCAAAAATTTTGGGAGTATCGTCATTTCTTACAACAATTATATACGTCTTGCCGTCTTTGCTATTGGCGAGCTTAATATGTTTCACTTCGTTTCTTACAAAAAACCCTGATGTTGAATGCTCTTGCCACTCAAAATTAGTGTTTTCATCATTCAAAAGAACTTCTCCATAACTGGCATCTAGTCTAGAAAATTGTGGCTTGAATTCATGATTATTTCCACCCATTACGAGGTCTTTATAGCCATCTCCATTCAAATCTAAACACAGGATGCTATTCATAGAAGAAAATTGAACTCTGTTTGGTAATTTTTTAATGGTAAAGTCTCCATCACCATTATTTAAAGCAATTAAAGTTTCTGAGGTGTTGGCTTGTTTGAGTAAGGTGGTCTCTATAATATCTTCACTAAATAGCTCTTGAATAGTTTTTTTAGCATATTCAGAAGCTTTAATATTTTTCTTTTTTAAGGATACAATTTGACCCGTTAACTCTTTTTTCATGTGTAATGGGAAGTCTTTTCCATTGATATGTCTTGTAAAGATTTGCTCTATTGTGCCGTTATTATCAAAATCGTTTACCCACATTTTCATAGGCTCTTCTTGATTTGCTTTGTACAACGTATTCTTGCCTTGATTTCCTAAAATCAAATCCATTTTTCCATTGTTGTTGATATCTGCAACAGTTACAGTCTCCCACCAACCATGATAGTTATCTAGATTGGATTCTAATTTGGTAAGGTCTCTACCAGAGTTTCGATATATATTTGGCGTTCCCCAATCGGAAACGGTTATCAAGTCTTTCTTAGAATCGCCATCTATATCTTCCCAAACGGCATGGGTTATCATTCCTGCGTCTTTGAGGTCGTAGGCGTAGCGTTCGGTTGCATCTTTAAAGTCTCCATCTCCTGTATTTTCTAAAAATAAATGTTCAGGGTTTATACCGTAAGTACCCACTACACTTCTTGAGCCAATGAACACATCTACATCTCCATCTTCATCAAAATCGTAAGGAGCTATTACAGAGATATTATTGTTGGTGTAAGGAATTTTCTTTTCTGATAAAGAAAAATTGCCTTTTCCATCGTTGAGATATAGCCTTACAGCATACTTTTCTTTACGGTTGACTTCGTTACCACTATTGCCTACAATTAAGTCCAGGTTACCATCTCCGTTGGCATCAAAAAATGCTGCTGCTGTATCTTCTAGATGAGCTGTATTTTCAAACTGACCTGTGTTGTATACCTCCCAATTGCCATTACCTATGTTGATGTAAAGTTGACCTTCTTGATTTTTTCCACCACCAATAAAAATATCGTCTTGTCCATTATTATTAACATCTCCAACAGCAATGGCCGGACCTTCTTGAGATAATTTTTTTTGGATAAGACCTTCAAAATCAAAATCTGAGTAAGTGTTTTCTTGGTGAGCTACAAAATTATTTGGTACTTCCTTTAGTAAGGTATTGGTATTGAATTGTTTTTCGGGTTGGTATATATCACCAGCTTCAGCTTGCTTTAGGTCTAGAAGTTGATTGGTTTCTATATCTGTAAAAAGTTGTGTTTTGTTATTAGGCCAAATCACTTGTAAAGAATCGATGACATCTACTTCTCCAACGCCTATAGCCATAACATAATCCATAGAAGATTGGAATCCTCGAGATGGCATTTGGTCTTGAGTCAGCACCATGCCATCTATAAAAAGTTTCACTTTTGCTCCAATAGCAAATTTATTTTTTGGTCCTCCTTCAAGCTTAATTCTGATGTGGTTGTTATTAGTTTGAGTTTCTGAATTATTTCTGTAAATAAATGAAGGCATATTTACGTTGTTTACCACCAAGTCAAGATCACCATCATTATCTAAATCTGCATAAGCTGTCCCGTTAGAAAAGCTAGGTTTATATAAGCCCCATTCTTTGGTGCTATCTTCAAAAGTTAGGTCTTTACTATTGTGATACGCATAATTAGACTGTGGTCGTTGAGGCATCTTGTTAATGATAGAATCTATGGCTTGTTTCTTTCCGGTAAGTGCCATTTTTTGGATGATATCGTTTGCAAAAAAGTCTACAAAATCAAGGTCTGTCAAGTCATGATTAATACCATTGGTAACGTAGATATCTTTGTATCCGTCATTATCCATATCAAAAAGCAAACCTGCCCAGCTCCAATCTGTTTTGGAAACGCCGCTGAAATTTGCTATTTCTGAAAATGTATTATTACCATTATTTAGCTGTAAGGTGTTTTGTATATACTGTTGATGAAAGTCTTTGCTTTGCTTGAGTTTAAACACGTTATATCCTTCAAACTCCATAACAGATTTAATACGCTGGTCTCCATCTGGAAGCATGTCCGTAACGTACATATCTAGATGTCCGTCATTATTGATATCTGCAATATCTATTCCCATAGCAGACAAAGAAAGATGAGTCATTTGGTTATTAATATCTTCGGTAAACGTACCATCTCCATTGTTGATATATAAATAGTCACGCTCATAAAAATCGTTGGACACATAAATATCTGGATAAGTATCATTATTAATATCAGTAATCATTACCCCTAGACCAAAACCTATTAAACTACCGTAGATTCCAGCTTCCTCACTTACGTCAACAAATTTTCCATCATCATTTCTTAATAACATATCCCCTACGCCTCTAAAGATATGAGGAACATTTTCCCAATCTTGTGCACGTACATCTCTTTGGTGTGCATAACCTAAACTGCTTACAGGAATGTTACTGTTGTTAAGGATATATACATCCAGATCGCCGTCATTATCATAATCAAAGAAAGTAGCATGGGTAGAAAATCCTGTTTTTGCAAGGTTGTATTCTTCTGCCTTTTCTGTAAAGGTTCCATCGCCATTATTGATATACAAGTCGTTATCATGGTTATTTCCTTCCATGTTTCCAGCATTACTCACATAAATATCCAGCAAGCCATCATTGTTGATATCTACCATAGTCACCCCAGTAGACCAAGGCTTATCGCCCTCTACTCCTGCAGAAGTAGAAACATCTTCAAACTTCATATCGCCCTTATTGAGGTAAAGTTTGTTTGGCCCCATATTAGCAGTAAGATAAATGTCTGGTAAGCCGTCATTATTAATATCTCCAATAGCAACTCCGCCTCCATTATAGAAGTTTCTATACTTAAAAATATTGAAGTCTTTCTGGTTTGTAATCCTGTTGGTAAAATCTACCCCTGTACTGTCTGCATCTAGCAATGAAAACAGAGTAGGCTTAGCATTTTTATATGCAGATTTGTGTTCTTCATCCTTAGCGCATGAATACAACACTAAGTGAATAAGAAAGATAATTAAAGCTCTTTGAACCATTTGAAGTTAATGTAGATTTTGTTGACAATTACTAATATAACTTTCTAATGTTATTAAAAAAGAAAAAAGAGGGAATTAACATGCCCCCTTTTTCTTATAATAAATTTGTTTCGAATCTTGTTTCCTAGTATCCTGGATTTTGAACCAAATTAGGGTTTAAAATAACTTGAGTTGCTGGAATTGGAAATAGTTCTCGGTCTGGATTATTGACAGCGTTTGGATCTTTAAAGGGCCAGTCTCTAGTATATTGACCAAAACGAATTAAATCATTACGCCTCCAGAATTCAGTAAACAATTCTCTTCCTCTTTCATCCAATAAATCTTGTTCAGTAAGACCAGGTAAAGGTTGAGCTTTTCTCAACAGTCTAAGGTCATTTACCATACTTAAAGCTTGACCAGATTCACCGGACCTTAAAAGGGCTTCAGCCTTCATAAGGTAGGCATCAGAATATCTGAAGAAAATATGATGGTTTTTGAAACCTCCAAATCTAGGATTGTATTTGATAACCCGTATCCCAGTCACCTCATTATTATCAACTAAACTAGGTTGTCCTGTGGCAGAATTAAAAAAGTTTTTAGTGAATGAAAGCGGAGCACCACCTCTATCTTCTAGCGGTTCACCATTTGGAGCGTATTGCTGGCCAATTAAAAATCCACTACCAACATTAGATCCGTCTACAAAACCATCTTCGTTATCATCACCATTTAATAATGGATCATCAGCTTCAGCAATAGGAATACCCATTGGAGGAACACCACCTCTTCTTTCTTCTTGTCCATCTATCGGGTCACCATTTTCATCTAAACGGTTTTGTTCTGGGTCACCTTCAAACAGATCATAATATTCTGCAAGAGTGGAGAAACCGTTCCATCCACCGCCGCCAAGTTCTGTAGAATTATAGTGAAGAGTGTTGAAAATACGAGGTCCTACTTCTGTCGGTATATACCAAATAGTTTCAGAGTCTGTATCAGATTTGAAGATATCAAAATATCCTTCTTCTAAGCTGTATCCACTAGCAGAAATTTGATCTACTAGACTTACAACTTCATTCATATCCTGATTATCTACAGGAGATTTAGTAAAGACATGTTTATTAAGCATAAGCTTGGCTTTCAGGTATCTAGCAGCTGTTTTAGAAGCGCGATCATTATCACTTCCAGCAGGAGAATCGTCCATTTCTGAAATAGCAATATCTAGGTCACTTTCTATCAAATCTACTGCTTCAGCTCCTGTAAATACTTCAGGATCTAAAGTAGGCAAAGCTTCTGTGTCTCTAAAAGGAACCTGCCCATAGTTGTCTAGAATAACATACATAGATAGCGCTCTTAAAAAGTGGGCTTCAGCCTTTACTTGTGGGTCTGAGCTAGAACGAGGATCTATAATTTCACTTGCAGTAATTTGCAGTTGATTCCACTGGTTCCATGTGTTGGTAACAAATTGATGATCTGCTGTCCAAGAATGCTGATGTAGTTGTCTCCATAGACCATTATCTCCCCAGTCCGATCCCCTAGTAGGGATAAGCAAGGCATCTCCAGTCACCTCCGTCAATGAATATAAATTTTCTTGGGTTCCAACTGCACCTATTAAACTATTGTATGCATCATTTAAGGAACTAGCAGCTTCTTCACTCGACAAACCTTCAAAGTTTGACGTCAAGATAGAATCTGTTTCTTCTATTTCCAGGTCTGTACATGAAAATAGAACGGCACACATCATAGCTAAGTATGCTGATAATCTAATTTTGTGTTTAAAATTCATAATATTTTATTTTTAAAATGTTGCATTTAATCCTATCGTAATCGTTCTTGGTCTTGGGAAAGCGGTATAATCTATACCTGAACTTGGAATACCACTACCTAAATCTCCTGTATTTGAAGAAACTTCGGGATCTATACCACTATATCCTGTTAATAATAATAAATTTTGTCCGTTAAGAGAAACTCTTAATGATTTTAAGAAACTTTTATCTACTGACAAAGGCACATTATATCCTAAAGTTAAATTTTGCAATCTCACAAAATCACCTTTTTCAAGATATTGAGTAGAAACTTCTTGTGAAACTCTATCCAAAGCATCTGGGGTAACATTTCTAGAAGTTTGAAAAGTTTCTCTATTTAAGAAAGCATTTGCAGTATTGTTATAAACATAAAAACCAAATTGTCCTGTAAAGAAAGCTGAGGCGTCAAAATTCCCATAAGAATAATTAAAAGACAAACCCGAGGTAATGGTTGGTAGTGCAGATTTGCCTACAAAATCCTTATCGTCTGGAGAAAAGTTAGGCACGCCATTTTCATCTTCAGAATATTCTGCCATGTAATAAGAAAATAAGGGTCTACCTTCTCCTAATCTTTGTGCAAAGGCATTGGTCAAACCAGGTCCTCTTATGGCTCCAAAATCTGCTACAGTTCCTCTTAATCCTTCCACAGTGTTGTCGTTATAAGCAATGTTGAAATCTACAGAAAAGTTAGACTTAACCGTATTGATAAAATCATAACCAATATTGAATTCAACCCCTTGGTTAATCACTTTTCCATCTTGTAGATTTCTGAACACAAAAGGATCGAATGCTGGAGCCGCAGCTGCTTGTCTAAATAACAAGTCGCTAGTTTCTTTTCGGTAAAGGTCTACAGAACCTCTTATTCTATCTAAGTCAAATCCAAAATCCAACCCGACGTTAACATCTAAAGTAGACTCCCATCTTAAATCTTCGTTTTGCACAGCTACTGTAGCCAATCCTGGTCTATTAATGTTTCCAGAGTCTTCTATACCTGGGCCTCTAAATCGTTGTCTTTTTAAATAGTTGGCATAACCTAAACCATCTTGATTACCTGTAATACCAACACTAGTCCTTAGTTTTAAGGTTGAAAATGCATCTCCTGTAAAATCTTCTTCAGAAAGTTTCCATGCAAAAGCACCTGATGGAAATACACCGTATTTATTGTTTCCACCAAAACGAGAAGAACCATCTGCTCTTACTGTAGCAGTAAATAAGTATTTATCATTTAGAGAGTAATTTACTCTTGTGAAAAAGGATTGTAGCTCATCTGTATTATCAAATGTATCTAGCCATATGGATTCAAACGCATCGTCTGTAGTTCCTAATTCGTCGGACTCACTGAGAGGGAAAAGTCTGTTCACAAAACTACCTTGAGAACTGTATCCAAACTGTTGAAAACTTCCATCAATGTTAGACTGAATGTTGTTGATGCTTTGACTAAGGTTTGGATTTGCACCAAATCCCCAACCTTGAGAGTTGAAACCTTGTCGTCTGAAGTCTTGGAAAGAATAACCAGCAATGACGTCGATATTTGAATCTCCAAAGTCTTTTTTATAGTTTAAAGTAGCTTCCAAAAGTTTACTACTTGCTTCTAAATTATTAAAAGCAGCTTGACCATTTCCAGTAAGCCTACCATTATTTTCATAAGTAGGAAGAACAACAGAGTTGGCTTCTGCATCAGACTTATCGTATCCAAGATTCACTTTTGCAACCAGATTATCAGTAAGGTCATACTCCAAAGACCCATTTAAAAGAACTCTGTTAGTTTGGGTATTGGATTCGTAATTTGCTAGCATGTTAGCTGGGTTAAGTCTATTACCAGCGACAAAAAAATCTGGGTCATTTGGCCAAGTAGGAGGAGCAGAATAAGCAGCACCTATCAAGTTACCACTGGCTCCAGCTTGTCCACTTATAAGTGGAGCTTCATCATTTAACCTCGAGATAGAGGATTGAACTTTTAATCTTAATTTATCGTCTAAGAAACGATGTGTGAGATTAATTCTACCCACAATACGCTCTTGACTTGAGTTTTCTAGAATACCTTGTTGATCGGCATGAGAAAAACTTGCTCTTAAGTTACCATTATTATAGCTCCTAGAATAGGTTAAATTGTTATTGGTTGAAACAACTGTTCTGGTAATAACATCTTGCCAGTTGGTATCGGCTCCAGTATCATCAAATCCTGGTATCGCACCTCCAGTTACACTTAAGAAGTTATCCTTGTATTGCTGTGCATTGAACAAATCAAAATCGTTTTGAGGACTTGAAATACTCAAGTCTGAAGAAAATTGAAAGGTTCCTCCTTCGTTTCCTTTACCTGTTTTTGTAGTTACAATAACAACCCCATTAGCACCTCTAGAACCATAGATAGCTGTAGCTGATGCATCTTTTAAAACAGATATGCTTTCAATATCGTTAGGATTTATAAAACTTAGCGGGTTTCTAGATGAATCTGCCCCGTCTACAATACCACCTGCAGATGGAACTGTACTTTCATCAGACAACGGAATCCCATCGACAACAAATAAAGGGTTACTGTTGGATCTGATGGAATTGGCACCTCTAATCCTGATATTTGCACCTGCTCCAGGCTCACCACTTGATAAAGCAATTTGTACACCAGCAGTTTTACCTTGTATTAACTGTTCTGGGGATGAAATCACACCACCATTAAAATCTTTTGAACTCACAGAGGATACTGCACCCGTGGCATCTTTTACACTAGTCGTACCATAACCGATGACGACTACTTCATCCAGTCTAGCTGTATCCTCAATTAATGTTACATTGATTGTGCTCTGTCCATTTACAGCTACCTCTCTAGATTGAAATCCAACATACCTAAATACTAGTGTCGCTCCTTCAGACACTGTAATGGTATAATCACCATCAAATCCGGTTACAGTTCCATTGTTAGTTCCTTTTTCTACAATGTTTACACCAGGTATTGGTCCCATTTGTTCAGAGACTACACCAGACACGGTGATTTGTGCAAATATTGTTGAGCTAAACAGCATTACAATACCGAACAAAACATACTTAACAAGCATTTTTTTCATTATATTAATTTTAGATTAAACATTTAATTTGACATATAGACCAAGCTTTGAAATGGTTTTAATGTTATTTTATAGTTATCAATGTTAACAAAGTTATAATTATTTAGGAGTAATTTATAAGTTTTAAGTTTTTTTATTTTATAATCTATAACGATTTCGAGATTTGAAAAACTTAGTATGACAAGCATTTTTTGATCATTTAGCATTTTTTCATACATATAGATGTACTTATTTTGTTTTTCAAATTCTTCGTAGCTACCATAACTAAAAATGTCATAGTCTTTTTTAACAGAAAATAATTTTTTGTAATAATTTAATATAGAGTTCCGATCCTGTGATTGATTTAGAACATTTAAATCAGTAAAATTAGGGTTTAGCTGAAGCCAAGGCTTGATGATTGAAAAGCCTGCAAACTCTGAATTGTCCCACTGCATTGGAGTTCTTGCATTGTCTCTACCTTCATTATTTATCATTTGTAATGCAACTTCAGAAGTAAATTTTTTGGTTTCAAGATTTTCAACATAAAAATTTAAGGCCTGTATGTCATTTACTTTGTCAATATCGTCCAAATGAATGTTGGTCATGCCTATTTCGTCACCTTGATAAATATTGAGTGTCCCGTTTTGTGTAGCCATCATAGTAACTAGCATCTTTGCAGATTCAGTTCTATAGTTTTTATCGTTTCCAAAACGCGAAACCAAGCGAGCAAAATCGTGATTCCCTAATGCATTGGCTATCCACCCTTTATTTTCAAATACGGTTTGCCAATTCCTGAATACCTGCTTAAGCTGTAATAAGTCAAAACTTGTGACCTCTTCATACTTACCATCCAGGATATTATTTTCCAATATATCAAAGTGATAAATCATATCTAGCTCTTTTCTATCTGCACCAACATATAGGTGTGCATTTTCTGGAGTTATGCCTACACCTTCTCCCATAGAAAAAGCATCATAATGTTGCATAACCTGATCATTCATTTCTTTTAGATAATCATGAATTTTAGGGCCGTTGGCATAATGATCTTCAATAATTTTTCTAAATCCAATATTAAGGTCAACATCTTTAAAGCTTAAGTCTTTGGATAATAAGGTGACAACGTCCATTCTAAAACCATCCACTCCTTTGTCAAGCCAAAACCGCATTGCCTTGTATATTTCCTCTCTCACTTTTGGATTTTCCCAATTTAAATCGGGTTGGTATTTTGTAAAAAGGTGTAAATAATATTCACCTGAGGACTCATCTAAAGTCCATGCTGGACCTCCAAAAAAGGAAGGCCAGTTATTGGGCGGCCCGCCATCTGCTTTGGGTTTTTTCCAGATGTAATAATCTCTATACTTATTATCTACAGATGTTTTTGCATTTTTAAACCATTTATGTTCATTGGATGTATGGTTGGGCACCAAATCCAATACAATTTTCAAACCTTTACTGTGAGCTATATCTAATAATTCGTCAAAATCATCCATATTGCCAAACTCTGGCATGATAGCGCAGTAGTCGCTCACATCGTAGCCATTATCTTTATTTGGAGATTCAAAAATCGGACTTATCCAAATTATTTCAATATGCAATGATTTCAAATAATCAAGCTTTTCAATAATTCCCCGTAAATCTCCAATACCATTTCCTGAAGTATCCTTGAAGCTCCTAGGATAAATTTGATAAATTGTGTTTTTTTTATACCATTCTAAAACCATAAACGAGTCAGCTAAAACGATTGAGTTCTTCAAATTAATTATATTTATTTTTATTTTAACAAGTTTAATCAAATGTTTTTTGTTAAAATAACAATACAAACGTTTGTATTAATATATTATTAACATTATACTTGATCAATAATAACCTCATAATATTTTGAATAAAGAAAAACCGACCATTATAAAATTAGAAGACATTGCAAAAGCACTACGTGTTTCTATTTCTACTGTTTCAAGAAGTCTTTCTAACAGTTCACGCGTTAAAGAAGCTACAAGAAAGAAGGTTCGTGAAAAAGCGGATGAACTTGGTTACATCCCAAATCAAATTGCAAAAAGCTTGATTTCTGGAAAAACAGGTGTAATTGGGGTTATCATACCTAGATACGATGAAGC
This sequence comes from Psychroflexus longus, assembly GCF_020164595.1. GTDB lineage: Bacteria > Bacteroidota > Bacteroidia > Flavobacteriales > Flavobacteriaceae > Psychroflexus > Psychroflexus longus. The sequence goes on along the minus strand of NZ_JAIQZE010000005.1, from coordinate 148,070 downwards.
TTTCTTTATTGAAGTCTGCAGAGGAATAGATCACTATGCCAGAAAGCATAATTACCGTATACTAATCAGTTCTTCAAGGAACTCTTCTAGATTTGAAAAAGAAAATATAATGGTTTTTGAAAAGGGAATAGTAGATGGGTTGATTATAAGTTTAACTCATCAAACTAAATCTCAAACTCACTTGCAAAGCATGGCCAACAGAGGCACTCCTTTAGTAGTATTTGATAATATGAATGAAAAAATAGAAGGGGCTATGCATGTTCGCATTGATGATTATAGTGCTGCTTATGAAGCAGTGCAATTCCTTGCTCAAAAAAAATCTGTCCAGACCGTAGGGTTTATAGGAGGTACTATCCTAAAAAGTATTTTTAATAAACGCTACGAAGGCTATAAAGATTCGCTTCTAAGCTCGGACTTCAGTTTGAAAGAAGAGTTCGTGTTCAACTGCAAATCTATGCACCAAGTGCACGAATATCATGAAATCTACAACTTTCTATCAAAACTAAATCAATTCCCTAATGCGTTTTTCTGTTCAACAGATAGTTATGCTCTATTATGTATAAAAGCTTTGTCAAAGTTGGGTAAGAGAGTTCCAGAAGATATCCAAGTTGTTGGTTTTGGTAACTTACATTACAGCCGCCTATTCAATACTGAACTTACAAGTGTTTCTCAGCCTAGTTTTAAAATGGGTGAAAAAGCTGCGGAACTTTTACTTTCCAAAATCATCAAGGGAGCCTATTTGCCTTCAGAAAAGATTGACGAATTGATTCTTCCTACTAAATTAATAATAAGAAACACGACTTGCTAATTCTTCACACATTTAGCTTTAATTGGAAAAAAACACTTTCAATTAAAGATGATATAAGTAGACACAACTAGGACAACAATAGCTATTCCAACAACTGAAGCATACTTCCATTTTTGGATATCCACCGCACCACTCTCTCTCACTATATAAGCCTCCCTATTTGGATAAAGTTTACCTATAATAAGCATAAGTAACATATTTATGACAAACAAAATGGCCATCACATGTAGAAAATGTGGATAAGCTTCTGCCGCTATAACCGAGAGTTCTGCTCCAGAACTTATACCATTTAGTTTAGCTTGTTCAAGTGCATTCTCAGTTAAAATAGGTTTCATTACAAACTGGCTAATGCTATATAATACTACTCCAGAAATCAAGCCTACTTTTGCAGCTATGGCGGGTACTTTTTTGGTTGAGAACCCAATCACCACAATAGACAATATGGGAATTGTATAACAACCATTAGCTTCTTGTAACCAACTAAACAAACCATCGGGGGCGTATTGTATAAACGGAGCTATGCTCATACCCAATATGGCCAAAAACACACCAAATAGTTTTCCAGCCTTCACGGTCTGCTTTTCTGTAGCTTCTTTCTTGATATATTGCCTGTACAAGTCGAAACCGAAAAGTGTTGCAGCTGAGTTTAAGGCAGAATTGAATGAGCTTAAGATAGCTCCAAAAAGAACAGCAGCAAAAAAACCTACAAGGCTTGCCGGGAGGACTTTTTGAACCAAAGCAGGATAAGCCTCATCCGGCGAAGCTAAATTACCTTGAAAAAAATGAAAAGCTATAATGCCTGGAAGCACTACAATTAAGGGTCCTAGAATTTTTACAAAAGCAGCTAATAATAATCCCTTTTGGCCTTCCTTTAAATTTTTGGCGGCAAACACACGCTGAACAATTGCTTGATTGGTTCCCCAGTAAAAAAGTTGAACCAACATCATCCCTGTAAAAATTGTACCAAAAGGAATGCTGCTGTTTATATCTCCTTGAGCATCAAATTTTTCTGGATAGGAAGAGTATATAATCTTGATTCCTTCCAATACATCACTGTCTCCGATCATATACAATCCAAAGAAAGGAATCATAAGCCCACCGATAAATAAACCTATGGCGTTGATTAAGTCGGAAACGGCAACAGCCTTAAGACCTCCAAAAATGGCATAAATCATACCTATAATACCGATACTCCATATGGTAAGCCAGAGCGCGACGTTTTTAGTAATTCCAAGCATTTCCGGGATACCAAAAATGGTACTTAATGCTAAAGAACCAGAATACAAAATACTAGGGAGCAGAACAACTACATAGCCAGACAGGAATAAAATGGTTATGAGTGTTTTTGTGGTTTGGTCAAACCTATTTTCTATAAATTCAGTTATGGTAGTAAGTTCTTTTTTAAGGTACTTAGGCAGCAAAAAAAGAGCTGTGATCACCATCGCTATGGCCGCCAAGGTTTCCCAAGCCATAACCAAAATACCTTCAGTAAAAGCTTGACCGTTTAAGCCAACAATTTGTTCTGTAGATAAATTAGTGAGTAAAAGAGAGCCTGCAATTGTAATTGCAGTAAGGCTTCGCCCACCCAGATAAAAGCCATCTGCTGTGCTTTCATCTGTTTTTCTTGTGGCTAAATAGGCAATAACTGCAACAAGAGCAGTAAAGCCTATAAAAGACAAAAGATCAATCATAATCTTAGTAATAAAGCTAAAAAATGGTTTTATTTCTCAAATAAACATTATTTAATATAATTATTAGCAAAATAAAGAGATATTATTCATGAATACTTAAATTTCTAAATTAAGAAAGCTAATAACCCAACCTTGAACTAAGCTGCCTTTTTGCTTTATCAATATTGAAATTAAAAAAATTGAGATAAAAGTCAGGCTTTATTCTAAATTGACATTTAAGTTATAATTAAGGCTAATAAACAATCACTCGTCTAAGTCCACCCAAATGTTCCCTTTATGATGTGACTGTACGGCTTTTTCTATAAAACTCATTCCTCTTAAACCATCAGTCATACTTGGAAATTCTGATGCATTATAATCTTCTTTAAAAATAGCTTTGGCAACACCATTATAGATATTACCCATAGCGTCAAAAATTCCTTCGGGGTGACCTGGTGGTAACTTGGTACTGCTTAAAGAAAGTTTGCTGTTATAGTCATGGCCTGGCTTTAAAACCTGTAGAGGCTTACCTTCTTCCATAAAATAAAGGTAATTAGGATTTTCCTGTTCCCATTTCAGGCCAGCTTTATCACCATAGATTTTAACAATGAAGCTATTTTCTTCTCCTGTAGCAATTTGGCTTGTACAAACGACCCCCTTCACGCCCTCATTAAGCCGCAGTAAAATTGTAGCATCAACATCCATCTTATTATCATTATAAACAAAATTTAAATCAGACAAGACTGATTTAACTTGGTGACCAGAAACGTATTCCAGCATATTTAAGGCGTGAGTACCAATGTCTGCTACACAACAACTGATACCAGATTGATTGGGGTCCAGTCGCCAAACGGATGAACGTTGTTCTGAATCATGAATAACTGGATTGATCCATCCCTGATAATATTGAGCATCTACTTTTTGTATTTTACCTAACGCTCCACTTATTACCATTTCACGCATTTGCCTTACCATGGGGTACCCAGTGTAGGTGTATGTAACAGCAAATATACTTTTGGTTTTTTGAAGGCTACGGTTTAAGATTTTAGCCTCCTCATAGGTAGTAGTCATAGGCTTTTCGCAAATCACACTAAAACCACTATCTATAAGCAATTTAGCCATATGAAAATGTAAAAAATTGGGAGTTAAGACTGAAACTACCTGCATCCGCTCATTTTCAGGAAGTTTAAGCTCACTTATAATCAGGTCTTCTATGTTCTCATAGACACGCTGGCTAGACAAACCTATTGATTTTGCAAAACGAATACTATCTTCATGATTTGAGCTAAATACCCCACCTACTAGCTTGTATTGATCAAACATACTGGAAGCGATGCGATGAAGACCTCCTATTAAAGAGTTTTCACCACCTCCAAGAATACCAAATTTTATTTTATTGGACATGGATTTGAAATAATTTTCAGTTGATAGCTTTATTTAGATAATTACAAACTAAAGATTTTTCTATTTTAATTCTTCTGCAGATTTCAAAAGCAAGTTTTTAATCGCCTCTATTCCTTCTTTTTCAGATAACCTATCACCTTCATATTCAACTCCTATAAAGCTTGTATAACCAGATTCTTTTACCAATTTCATAATTCGAGGAAAATCTAATGTCGTTTCATTACCATCTTCATCAAAATCATAAGCTTTGGCACTTACAGCTTTAGCTTTTGTCAACATTAATTCCATGCCTTGGTATTTGTCTGGATACTCTTCAATACATTCTCCCCAAGTAGAGCCTTCCTTTCGTTTCACACACCAGTTGCCAAAATCTGGCAGCGTGCCACAGTTTTCCATATCTACCATATCTATAGCTTCCAACAGTAAAGGAGCATCAGAAGATAACCAACCATGATTTTCACAAAGCACATTGATGTTTTTGGTAGCAGCATATTCAGAAAGCTTACGTAATCCATCCACAACAGAAGGCAACCACTCATTTGGCTCATTGGAGCCGAAAGTATTTACACGTATGGAATGACAGCCTAACTTTTGTGCTGCATTTATCCATTTTTTATGATTTTCTACTGCGAGGTCCCGTTCTGCTTCGTCTGGGCTAGCAAGATCGCCTTCACCGTCCACCATGATGAGTACATTTTGCATATCATGCTTCTCACTTAAAGTTTTTAAAGAGTCTATGACGTTATCAAAGCCTAAATCTTCAATTTGTTGAGCATATATGTGGTTAACATATTCCAAACCTTCAAACCCCATATCTTTAGAAATTTGAGCAAACCTGAAGGGATCCTCCCCTTTATCATTAAAGGTTCTATGCAATGACCACTGTGCTAAAGATAATTTAAAAAAGGGGTCGCTTTCAATAACACCCTGAGTTGGTTCTGTATCGTTTTCAGCATTTTGCTTGGATTCTTTGCATGATATTAAACTAATGAAGAGAATCAATTGTAAAATGAATAAGGGTTTAAGTAATTTTTTCATTATTATTTATTTAAAAATAGTTAATTATTTAAATCTGAGTAATTGAATAATTCCAAAAATCGCAAATTATATTTATAAACTTACACTAATATCTAATTAATTAGAAGGAAGTCAAGAAATGCAGTATTTTGAGTAGTGTATTTAATTGAAAAGCGTAATTTTATTTCAAATTTTTAAAAAATTTATATCACATAAGATTTTTTACACGATGGTATATGCTTAACGAAAAAAACGATGTTTCAACTGAAAGTTACGATGCTATAGTTGTTGGAACTGGAATTTCTGGTGGATGGGCTGCTAAAGAGCTTTGCGAAAAAGGCTTAAGAACGTTGGTTCTTGAAAGAGGTCGAGATGTTAAACATGTAGTGGATTACCCTACAGCTCATATGGACGATTGGGATTTCCCAAACGGAATAGAGGCAACTCAACACACCAAAACGAGAAAATTTAAACAGCACCGCACTGGTTATACTACCAAAGAACCGCACCAACATTTTTTTGTAGATGACATCAAGCATCCTTATAACGAAAAGAGACGTTTCGATTGGATACGTGGATACCATGTAGGGGGGAGGTCTCTAATGTGGGGACGCCAAAGCTATAGGTTGAGCGATATCGACTTCGAGGCCAACTATAAAGAAGGTATAGGTGTAGACTGGCCTGTACGGTATAAAGATATTGCACCTTGGTACGATAAAGTAGAAGAGTTTATTGGAGTGAGTGGAGAGAATCTGGGTTTACCTCAACTGCCAGATCAAAAACTACTCAAACCGATGAATCTCAATTGTGTTGAAGAGCATTTGAAATTAAAACTGCAAGAACAATTTGATGATGGTCGCTTACTCACGATAGGAAGAACAGCTCATATTACTGAAGGGACTAAGCCGGGTTTGGGTCGTGTAGAATGCCAATACAGAGATAGATGTATGCGTGGTTGTCCTTATGGAGCTTATTTCAGCAGCAATTCATCTACACTTCCAACGGCTAGTGCTACAGGTCTTATGACGCTAAGACCACATTCAATTGTGTACGAAATTATTTATGATGAAGCTTTAGAAAAAGCCACAGGGGTTAGAATTATAGATGCGGAAACTAAAGAAAAGATTGAGTACAAAGCAAAGGTCATCTTCCTATGTGCTTCTGCCATGGCTTCAAACTCGATTTTACTTCAATCCAAATCCAAGCGTTTTCCTAATGGTCTTGGTAATGACTATGACCAAGTGGGCCGTCAATTGATGGATCACCACTTTTGGGTTGGGGCTACTGCGATTGCAGAAGGTTTTGAAGATAAGTACTACAAAGGTAGACGTGCCAACGGTTTATACATACCAAGATTTAGAAATTTAGGTGGAAATACAAATACTAAAGACTTTGTAAGAGGTTATGGTTACCAAGGTGGCGCTACTCGATCAAGCATTTCTGAAATGGTTGCAGAATTAAAGTATGGCCCAAAATTAAAAGAAGCTATTTTATCCCCTGGACAGTGGAACATAAATTTATTGGCATTTGGTGAAACCCTGCCTAATAGCAATAACCGTATGTATTTAAACTATGAGAAAACAGACGAATGGGGCTTACCTACGATTACCTTTGACGCCGACTTTGGAGAAAACGAACTAGCTATGAGGAAGGACATGAAACTACAGGCCATGAAGATGCTTAAAGCTGCTGGGTTTAAAAATGTAAAGGGCTACGACATAAAAGACAGAAGAGCTATGGGCTTAGGAATTCATGAGATGGGTGGTGCCAGAATGGGAAAAGACCCAAAAACATCTGTTTTAAATAAACATAATCAAGTACATGCTTGTAAAAACGTTTATGTAACAGATGGAGCTTTCATGGCTTCTTCTGGCTGCCAAAACCCTTCCTTAACTTATATGGCTTTTACAGCAAGAGCAGCTCATAATGCAGCAAAACAACTCGATAAAAAACTGATTTAAGAATTAAGCTATGAAACGAAGAACCGCTCTTAGGCAGATTGCTTACGCTACAGGATTTGTGGTAGCTACGCCTACAGTTTTGAGTCTACTAAATAGCTGTACAGCTTCTGAAAAACAATGGTTACCAAAGATATTATCTTCTCAAGAAAGTAAGCTGCTCAATAAATTAGTAGACGTCTATTTACCCAAAACAGAACAACTCCCATCAGCTATAGAGTTGAATGTGCCCCAGTTTATAGATAGTTATGTTGATAAAATCTACAACCCTGACGATCAAAAGCATTTCAAAAGTGCTTTTGCTACCATGCAAGAGCAACTTAAAGTGTACGCTGACCTGCAAGTGAATCAAATACATGAAAAACACATAGAAAAGTTTTTGGACCAATACCTCAAATTAAAAGGCGAAAAAGATCAAGAGCGCTTGGAAAACCCAGATTTTGAAGGCTTGACTACTTCTGAACTTTTGAATACATTAAAGTCGCTATCTATTAAAGCGTACTTGACTACTGAAAAAATAGGAGAGGAAGTTCTAGCTTATGATCCTATACCAGGGGCTTATTATTGCGGGGATTTAAACGAAATGACTGGCGGTAGATCATGGTCTTTGAGCTAAAGCTACTCGAATTGAAACATTTTAAAGCAGATTTTTGATATTATCTGATGATTAAAAAAATATCTCTATGATTTCGCTACTATACCCTAAAACAGTAAAGCTTTTTTACAGGTATACACTTCCTGTTTCTGCCACGGCTATGTGGAATAACCTTCAGGAATACGGAGCACTTCAAGTTGCTGTAAAGCTTTTTTAAAAGCAAAAAACCCTTTTAAATAAAAGGGCTTTTTGTGTCTATTGCTTTAAGGATTATTTCAGTTTAACCACTAAATCATCAGCATAAACCATGATTCCTGGTTTTAATACAACTTCACTTACTTCACCTTCTACATTAGCAGTAACGGTAGTTTCCATTTTCATAGCTTCAATGATAAATAAAGGTTGATTTTTCTTCACCTTATCGCCTTTTTTGACCAAAATATCTGTAAGAGAACCTTGTAGTGGAGCTCCTATTTGCTTATCTTCAGATTTGTCTGCTTTTACATGAGAAACTTTATCCACTTTTACACTTTCATTTCTCACCTGTATATTTCGCGTTTGACCATTTACCTTAAAGAAAACTGTAGCCATACCACTATCATCTGTTCTTCCTACAGACACTAGTGTAATGAGCAATGTCTTTCCTCTATCAAGTTCTACAACAATTTCCTCTCCAGGATCCATTCCGTAGAAAAAATTCTTAGTTGGAATGTTAAAAACACTTCCATATTTAAGGTGATGGTTATAGGCCTCTGTAAATACCTTGGGATAAAGTTTGTAAGACAAGAAATCTGTGAATTCCAATTCTCTATCCATATCATCAGAAAACATTGTTTGAAATTCCTTGAATTCCTTTTCAAAATCAACCGGCTCCAAGTGAGCGTTTGGTCTATCTGTATAAGGTTTTTCTCCTTTTAAAATGATCTTTTGAATCTTCTCTGGAAAACCTCCAACTGGCTGACCCAGATCGCCTTTGAAGAAGCTTACAACAGACTGTGGAAAAGATAAGTTTTCTCCATCTTCCAAAACATCTTCTATCGTTAGATTATTACTTACCAGATATTGGGCCATATCGCCAACCACTTTAGAACTTGGCGTTACCTTTATGATATCTCCAAAAAGTTGATTCACTTTGGCATACATGTCTGTGATTTCATGAAATCTATCGGCAAGACCCAAAGACTCCGCCTGTGGTTTCAGGTTGGAATACTGTCCGCCAGGTATTTCATGAGTATACACTTCCCCCGTTCCAGATTTCAATCCAGATTCAAATGGGTAATAGTATGTTCTCACCTGCTCCCAATAGATAGAGTATTCGTTTAATCTTTCATTATTAAGCTTGTTTTCCCTTGGATGGTATTTTAATACTTCTACCAGGGAATTGAAGTTGGGTTGAGAGGTCAATCCCGATAATCCCCCGAGGGCAACATCTACCACATCTACTCCAGCTTCAATAGCATTTAAGTAAGTCGAAGCCTGCATAGAAGAGGTATCGTGTGTGTGTAAATGAATAGGTAGTTTCACTTCAGATTTCAAGGCTGAAACCAGTTCTGTAGCTGCATTGGGTTTCAAAAGACCTGCCATGTCTTTAATAGCAATGATATGCGCTCCTGCGTTTTCAAGATCTTTGGCTAACTGAAGGTAGTACTTTAAAGTGTATTTGGTGCGATTGGGATCCATGATATCGCCAGTATAGCACATTGAAGCCTCAGCCAAACCACTGGTATTCTTTCTTACATATTCTATACAGGGTGCAATAGATTTCATCCAGTTTTGAGAATCAAAAATTCTGAATATATCAATACCGCTGTTCCAGGATTCAGTCACAAAACGTTCGATCAAATTATCTGGGTAAGCGGTGTACCCAACTCCATTGGAACCTCGAAGCAGCATTTGCAATAAAATATTAGGCATGGCTTTCCTCAACAGCTTGAGTCGTTCCCATGGGTTTTCTTTCAGAAATCGCATACAAACGTCGAAAGTCGCTCCTCCCCAAACTTCCATACTAAAAACTTCTGGATGAGATTTCGCAAAATTTTCTGCGACTTTCTGCATATCATACGTCCTCATTCTTGTAGCTAGAAGACTCTGGTGCCCATCACGCATCGTCGTATCGGTAAAATGAATTTTCTTCTCATTCGTCAACCACTTCGAAAATTCTTCTGGTCCCAATTCTGTCAGCAGGTCTTTCGTTCCTTTTTGATAAGGCGTTTGAGATGAAACTTTAGGAACTTCAGGCTTTAAAAAGTTTGGATTCTTGATAGTATTTTTTACATCTGGATTTCCGTTTACGGTCACATCCCCAAGGAAGTTAACCATTTTTGTCGCACGGTTTCTTGGTTCTTTGATATCGAAAAGCTCAGGTGTATTCTTAATATAATTTACAGTAACCCGGCCTTCACGGAAGGTCGCATCCTTTAGAATATTATCTAGAAAGGCCATGTTGGTTTTCACGCCACGCACTCTAAATTCTGCCAAAGCACGACGCATTTTCTTACAAGCATCATCCAAAGTTCTGCTGCTGGCAGACACCTTCACAAGCATGGAATCAAAAAACGGAGAAATCTTCACTCCCTGGTAAACACTACCCGCATCGAGGCGAATTCCAAATCCTGATGCGCTTCTGTAAGTTGTTATGATTCCGTAATCGGGTTTAAAGTCATTTTTAGGATCTTCAGTAGTAATTCTACATTGTACAGCATATCCATTTACTGAAACCGATTCCTGGTTAGGAAGTTTTATTTCTTCATCTGATAGCTTAAAATTATCCGCAATGTAAAGTTGGGTTTTTATCAGATCTATCCCCGTCACAACTTCAGTCACGGTGTGCTCTACCTGCACTCGAGGGTTTACTTCAATAAAATAAATACTGCCATCATCGTCCACAAGAAATTCTACAGTACCTATGTTATTGTAGTTTACTGCCTTACATATTTTGACAGCATACTTATAAAGATTGTTTTTTACCGTTTCATCCAAATCTTTAGACGGTGCAAATTCAATTACTTTTTGATAGCGGCGTTGCACCGAGCAATCCCTTTCAAAAAGATGAAGAATATTTCCATGATTGTCGGCGACAATTTGGATTTCAATATGCTTGGGGTTTTCTATGAATTTTTCAAGAAAAACAGTTTCATCACCAAAGGCATTTTTGGCTTCCCGCCTGGATTCACTGTAAGCATTCTCCAACTCGTCCATGCTTCTAAGCACTCGCATTCCACGACCACCTCCACCTGAAGCTGCTTTTAGCATCAGTGGAAAACCAATTCTCTCTGCTTCTTTTGTTGCAATCTCCAAAGAGGTCAGGTCCTCTTTATTACTTTCTATAATGGGAACATCATTGGCAATAGCGACTTTTTTCGCAGTCACTTTATCTCCCAGTGATTTTAAAACATCGACTTTAGGACCTACAAAAACAATATCATTGTCCTCACACGCTTGAGCGAATTTTGCATTTTCAGAAAGAAAACCATACCCAGGATGGATGGCATCCACACCGTTTTCTTTGGCTACACGGATGATTTCATCGATGTCCAAATAAGGTTTTAAAGGTTCTTTATCGTCTCCTACCTGGTAAGATTCGTCTGCTTTATATCTGTGTAAAGAATATCGGTCTTCGTAAGTGTAAACACCAACAGTCCTTATACCTATTTCTGTACAAGCCCGGAAAATCCTGATAGCGATTTCTCCTCTATTGGCAACTAAAACTTTTTTGATGTTCATTATAATTGAGTTTATATTGAATTAAATATGGTCGGCCTTAAAGTTATTAAATAATTTAGTCAATTCGTAAATTTGATATGATTTAAAGCTTACTGAAAATAGATCTTAAAACAAATATGGACATACTGCTGAAAAGCCTAAAAGGCGAAAACCTGACTTTAAAAAATTTAATGAAAAAGAAAAAAGTGAATCTCCTCCTTTTTTATAATACTTATTGTTTGGGCTGTACAGGGAGGGCTATTCCGTTTGCGTATGAGTTGACCAGGGATTTCCCTGAACTAAATTTAATTGTCATACACACCAATTTTGGTAATCAAACTTTTACTGAAAACGAAATTCTTGATATTTTCACTACTAAAACTTCTCCTTTCGATATTTATATAGATCCTGATGCAGAAGCTTACAATCATTTTAAATGTGAGGGCACTCCCCATTGGATTGTTTTGGATCAAAACCTAGATCTCTACAGAAGTATTTTTGGCTCTCAGGATCAATCTCAAAACAGACTCTTTTACGCTTTAGAATCTTTAAAAAATTAGGATATATTTTAGTTTTAAACATAGGTTCAAAATATTGCATTCCAAAACTTTAAAAACCACTCAACTGTATTTTTCTTATCATAAAACTCTAAAACTTCGGCATCATATCATTTAAATAGAAGTAATTAACAATTATAAAATATGAAAAATCAAACTTTTAGTTTCATTTTTAAATTTATAATCAGACAAGAGATTTTAATTTCTATAGAATTGATTAACATAAAATTAGTCCCAGCCACTTGCTTTAAAGATATTTATTCATAATTTTGTCTTAAAAATTGAAATATCATTAAGACAAGAATTAACTCAATATTATTATTCTCCATTATCGCTTTTTGGAGTTGTACAAATACATCCAATGATGACTTTTTATTTCAAGAAGTTCCGCTAGAGAGAAGCCATGTCGACTTCAGTAATATGGTTGCTGAAGATGCTGAGCACAGTATTATCAACTATATTTATTATTACAACGGAGGCGGAGTCGCTGCTGGTGATGTAAATGGCAATGGCTTACCAGACTTGTTTTTTGTGGCCAACACAGGAGAAAACAAGTTATATCTCAACAAGGGGAATTTAGAATTTGAAGATGTCTCCGAAAAGGCAAAAATTGAAAGTAAATCAAGCTGGAATACAGGCGTAACCATGGTAGACATCAACAATGATGGCTTACTTGACATTTATGTTTGTGCAGTTTCAGGATTACTTGACTTCACTGGACACAATGAGCTATTCATCAATAATGGTGATGGCACTTTTACAGAAGACTCCAAATCCTATGGGTTGGATTTTAAAGGTTATTCAACACAAGCTTATTTTTTCGATTACGACAAGGATGGAGATTTGGATGCTTATATCGTGAATCATGCTGTTCACACCAATTTGTCACATGGCAGAGCAGAATTAAGAAATGAGAGAGTGCCGAATGTTGGTGATGTTTTACTCAGAAACGACAATGGTAAATTTGTTGACGTAAGCGAATCTGCCAATATTTTTGGAGGCGTGAATGGCTATGGCCTAAGTGCTAGCATAGCGGATTTCAATAATGATGGCTGGGATGATATCTATGTATGTAACGATTTTCATGAAGACGATTATTACTATATCAATAACCAAGATGGGACATTCACTGAAAGTCTCAGTAAAGCTTTTACAACCATTAGTAGATTTTCTATGGGAAGTGATGCTGCCGATATTAACGGTAATGGTTATCAGGATTTGATGACTTTGGACATGCTTCCAAAAGAAGAACGACTATTAAAGGAAACCGAAGGTGATGATGCTATGTTCAACATGCAGGCACATCTCAAAAAATTAGGCTACAAAGATCAGTTTTCAAGAAATATGCTTCAGTTTAATCAAAAAGGAGAATATTTCATAGAGACTGCTCTACTTCATGAAGTTGCTGATACGGATTGGAGCTGGGCGCCTTTGTTTGCAGATTTTAATAATGATACACATCAGGATTTATTTATTTCAAACGGCATTTTGCGCAGGCCAAATAGTTTGGATTTTAAAAAATATGTTTCAAGCGCTTTCAAAGGAAGGAATGAAAACGAAGGCTTGAAGTGGCTCTACAATTCTATTGATAAAATGCCGAGCGGTATTGTAGCCAATGAGATTTTTGAAGGTAATTCTGAAACTTTCAATAATCAGACTGGAAACTGGATCAAAAATGAACCCCTTCTGTCCAATGGTGCTATTTATGTTGACCTAGACTTGGATGGCGACTTGGATTTGGTGACAAATAATTTTAACCAGAGAGCCTCTATTTTTGAAAACACGACTGATAAAAATGCAAATTACCTCAACATAAAACTGAATTATACATCAGGAAATAAAGAAGGAATTGGTGCAAAAGCCATGGTTTATAGCAATGACAAAACTCAACTCAAGCAGTTATTTAAATCGAGAGGATTTTTATCCTCAATTGAAGCTAAGTTACATTTTGGACTTGGCAAAGCTATGGAAGTTGACTCTATTAAAGTCATCTGGCCTAATAATGAAATTCAGACAATTGTAAAACCTGAATTTAATGCAACCCTAGTTGTTGATTACAACGAAAGTGGAAAATTTTATGATTATTCTAAAGGAGAAGAAAAGAGTGACATTTTCAAAAAAGTAGATCTTATCAATTTTACTCATAAAGAGGATAATTATAATGATTTTGCCGAGGAGAAACTCATTCCTTACAAAGTATCTACACTGGGTCCTGCTATTGCCATAGGTGATGTCAATAATAATGGCTTTGAGGATGTTTTTATTGGAAATGCATCAGGAAGATCTGCGCAACTCTTTCAAAATACCGGCATGAATTTTGAAATCTCAGATCAGCCGGTATTTAATGATGATGCAAGCTTTGAAGACAATTCAGCCATATTTATTGACGTAGATAATGACGGAGATTTAGACTTGTATGTAGCATCTGGCGCTAATAAGGGCTCCAAGTTTAAAGAAGATCGTTTATACTTAAATGATAACGGCAGCTTTACAAAGTCGTCGGGCCGTATCCCTAAAGATTCTTCTATTACTTCAACAGTAATTGCTTACGATTATGACGGCGATGGTGATCAAGATTTATTTGTTGGTAATTATTCTGAGTTAGGGAATTTCGGGTTAATGGTAGATTCTTACATTTTAATTAATGATGGAACTGGACATTTTTTCAAAGATGAAAATTTTCATCTAAAATCTAAAGTCACAGATGCAAAATGGCATGATGTAAATGATGACCGAGTAAAAGACCTGGTTATCACCACTGAATGGGATCGTCCTTACATCTTCATAAATAACGGAGGTGAGCTAAAAGAAATGGAACTTCCTAATAAGCTAAACGGCTTATGGCAAACGGTAGCATTTTATGATATCAATAACGACGGGAATGAAGATATTTTGTTTGGAAACTGGGGATTAAACACAAAATTCAATCTCAATTTTGATGGTCCTTTAATGATGTATCATTCAGATTTCGACAAGAATGGAGTTGATGAAGTAATTTTAGCCTACAATAGTGATGGTGAATACTATCCTTTAAATACAAAAGATGAGCTTGCTTCTCAAATGAATGTGATGAGCAAGAGGTTTCTAGATCATAAAAGTATGGCTGGGAAAAACATTGAAGAAGTTATGACTAGTGGCTCATTAAAAGAAGCAGAAAAATATAAAGTTGAAACCCTTGCTTCTGGTTATCTATTAAATAAAAATGGGAAGTATAATGAATTTATTCCATTTTCAAATGACTTTCAATTAGCCCCTATAACAAGCTTTTCTATTTTAGAGCTTAATAATGAAGATCGATTATTGATTGGAGGCAACTCTTTAAGAGTAAATACTTATCACGGTGCTTATACCGCATTAAAAGGCCTTTTGGTGAAAGATATAAACGACTATAAATTTGTTTCTGATCTAGGCATGAAACCATTCAACGAACAAATAAAAGAAATTAAAAATCTAAAAATGAAGAATTCTAAATTGCTACTTGTAGTGCCAAATGATAGCAATATAGAGTGTTATTCATTTAAATAAGAAATATAAAAAATGAGGATAAAACTCTTGAGCCTTTTTTTGATAATAACTTGCTGTCTTACTTCTTGTAAGCAAGAGAGCAAAGCTATCGAGATTCAAAGAAAGGATTATCACGATGCAATTGATAAGCTTACAGAAATAATGGTGCACGATATCTTTTCACCACCTGTAGCTAGTAGGCTATATGTATACCCAAATATTGCAGCTTATGAAACTCTCAATCAAAATAGTAAAGATTACCTATCACTTGTTTCACAACTAAATGGCTTAGAAACTCTTACTCAATCGGCTGAAACAAACAAGGTAAATCTAAAACTTGCAGCTTTGATTGCTCATTTAAACGTTTCTAAAGAATTAGTTTTTTCCAAAGAAATGATCACTACCTACAGAGATAGTCTTTACAAGACCTGGGAAAAAAGAAATTCAAAAGAGTTTGAAATTGCGAAAGACTATGGTTTAGAAATTTCAGATCAGATCATCGAATGGATGAATAAAGATGGATATAGTGAAACGCGAACAATGTCAGATTATAATATTTATTCAGATGATCCTTCCGTATGGCAACCTACTCCGCCTGCTTACATGAAAGGAATTGAACCGCATTGGGATAAATTAAGGCCTTTTGTATTAGACTCCGCTTCTCAATTTAAACCTAACAAGCACCCAGAGTTTTCATTGAAACCGAATAGTCAATTTCATAATGAACTCATGGCTGTTTATAAAGTGAATAATGAAATCAGAGAAAAAGGAAATGATAGCGAGGAAATTGCTATTGCTCGTTTTTGGGATTGCAACCCCTTCGTTTCCGTTAATAAAGGTCACTTCATGTTTGCCGAAAAAAAGATAACACCTGGAGCGCATTGGATTGGCATTTGTAAAATTGCGAATGAAATTACCGAAGCAGATTTTGAAAAAACAGTCTTTGCTCAAACCAAAACTTCTATCGCAATTGCTGATGCATTTATAAGCTGTTGGGATGAAAAATACAGGAGTAATCTTGTAAGACCAGAAACGCTTATCAATAAATATATCGATCCCGAGTGGCTACCAATATTACAAACACCTCCGTTTCCAGAATATACAAGTGGGCATTCTGTAGTTTCTAATGCTTCTGCAGAAATTCTCACCTCAATTTATGGCGATGATTTTGAATTTTTAGACTCCACTGAATTGCCTTATGGTCTACCGTCCAGATCATTTAAGTCTTTCCAAGCTGCTGCAGATGAGGCTGTCGTTAGTAGATTTTATGGAGGAATCCATTATGAATCTGCCATTTATGAAGGAAAAAAGCAAGGAGAATTAATAGGTGAATTTGTAGATAAAAACATTCAGTTCTTAAAGCCTAGAGAATAAGAAGGCTAGCATTTTTGGCTTTCAAGACCAATCTCAAAACAAACTCTTTTACGCTTTAAAAATTAATTCATGAAGTATTTTATATTTTCAATAGTTATGGTTTTTACCGTTTCAACTCAAGCCCAAAACCTGGCAGGAGCTCAAGTTTCTTTCGACTCAGATAGAGATAATACTGGAATTGGTTTCAAAGGCGTGTTTGGACTTTCCAATTCATTATCGTTTTCGCCAGATATCAACTACTTTTTTGGAAGTGGAAATTTTGCTACAGTCAATATACTGACTTACAACTGGGCCTGGCTCAAGGGAATAATCTTAAATTCTATGGGTTAGGCGGTTTGCACTTCGGAGCTTTTAGAAGTCGAATAAGTACAAGTAGTTTCATTGCTTTTAATAGAAACGCAGAAGTGAATTTGGGGGTAAATCTTGGACTTGGAGCTCAACTGTTTACCAAAAACAATTTTAGATTGTTTGCTGAAGGAAAATATATTGTATCAGATCTACACAGGTTTGTACTTTCTATTGGAATGCTATTCAATTTGTAATTGATAAAGTGATAGAGAAGTTAGTCGTGCTCTTTAGTTTCAAAATGATTTTTCAATGATTTTAAAAGGATGAGAATCTGAAACATTTACAACTTCAAAATCCACAATCCCAATGACCAATTCTTCTTCCGTGATTACCTTTACTTTCCACTGTCCTTCCATCAGATTGCTTTTGTAAGTGTAACCGCGGAAACCCCGTCCTCGTCCACCAGTAATCTCAAAATTTATATCCTCTGTGACTTCCCAGCTTTCAGTTTTGGGATTGTACCATTGCCAGCGGTGGGAAACTGATTTTGTTAGGTGAGTGGGGGCAAAAATTGAGGTGAAGACGTAAACAGGTTCTTCTGCTACTCGATGAAAGTTGATGTGGTGTGGACGCCAGAACACATACCATTCATCCTTTTCTTAAGTAACCGTATAATCACCGTTTCTTTTTTCGACATGGTGAGCTACCAGTCCCGTTTCCATAGCAAGCGGCACAGGCGGGATGAGGCTAAAATAATAAAACACATTGAACCCTACGTAAATACTTAGAATCATACCGATCAATTTTTTCAAATTGACCTCTGCTTTAGTGCTTGGACTTGAGTTGTAAATAAAAATCATAAGCGACAGCGTACTCACCAATCCAGAAACGAAGAAGATAAAAGTGTTCATCTCCTTTATCAACATGGGAATCATAAAGGCAAAAAAAGTGAAGCTTATAAAGAAATAGACGCCAAACAGAAGGTACTTGTTTGAGATGCGCTTCTTCAATAGTTCATTGGCGAATAAAAGTAGAACCAATAAAATAAAGAAGGAAATGGTTTTTAACATGGACACACTTCTAAAGAAATAAATCACAAAAGCACTGGAAAGCCCTCCAAAAGAAAATTGTATTGCCAAAGGAATGTAAGCTGCATATTTTCCTAAATATCGACTTATCCCATTTTCATCTTCTGCTACATTAAATAAATAAAGCATAATGGATAAAGATGACATGTGGAGACAAAGCACCAACGTATCGTAAGTGCGATCAATTCTTCCAAGCGTTAATGTATCAAATATAAATCCCCCGATAAAAAACAGTATAGGAGCGTACCTTTGATGACGTACCAAAACCTTATTAAATGCAGAGTTTTTATATCTGTATAAAACTTTATTCATAATATATTAAGAAATGTCAAATGTAAAGGAATATAATTTGAGAAAATGACTTGCAATGCTGTGGTTTATTGGAATTGTTTATAAATTTAGAGTACCAAAACTTTATTTAGTAAAAACTCAGCTTATGATGATAGTTCCTATTCTATTTATCACACTTGGCATATTAATAAAATACAAGAAAATGTATTCCTTAATTGCCGGTTATAACACAATGACTGAAGAAGAAAAGCAAACTTATGATGTAGAAGGCATCGCTACGCTTATGAAAAACGTGATGTTTGGAATGGCTTTTATTGTAATTACCGGGTTGGTAGTGGCCTATTGGACGAGTAATTCAGATTATGAATTTTACGCTTTAGGTTTAGCTTTGATTCTAGGCATACCCTATTTGCTGATTAAATCAAATTCAAAAACCTATAAAAATCGATAACCATCTATATAAAATGACAAACATCACCCTTAAAAAAGTCATCACATTCGCTAAATATCTGGCTATTATTTTGCTGTCCATAGATATGATAGTGCTTGCTATACCAAAGCTGCTTCAGATGCAATTTAGAATGCCTCACTACAGAGCTTTTGTCCCCTTAGCAGAACTACCTAAACCAGAACTTATGATGTCCTTCTTTGGAAGGTCGTATGCTTATAATATTTTTATAGGGCTCACAGAATTGGCCATAGGCATTCTCATCATATTTAAAAGAACCAGGTTGATTGGTTTGTTGATTTCTTTAGGAGTGTGTTTAAATATTTTTATCATAAATATTGAATTTGATCTCATGTTTGAAGTTGTTCGACACATTACTATGACCTTATCATTGACCCTACTCTTACTCATTGAATATCGTAAAGATTTATATAGGTTCTTTATAGAATTAGGAGGTAAACTCAATGGTGAAGTTATCAAAGCAAAAAGTGGAGTTTGGCAAAAACTTCGCATTGGGTATGTAATCCTTTTTCCAATTACTTATTTCATATTTTCCTTCGTGGTTATATCTATGTTTGACTACAACCTTATTGGCAGTTATGAAATTAAGAGCACAGAAATTAAAAACGAAACTATAGCTTTCAAAAAAGGAAGACTCGGTTCAACGCCCATGCTCTTTTTTGAAAAAAATGATAGAGTAAAATTATCTGTCAACGATAGTTTGCATCATGGGAGTTATAAAATTGATGGAGAACATCTTCTTATGAATTTTTGGTCGACAACAAATCATCCTTTTGAATATATAGATGCTCAGATTGAAGACTATACATTCATCACTGGAACCCTGAACGATAGCATTCCTTTACAAATGGGAATAGAAAGATTACCTGTAGAAAAAGATTACTTAAATGGAATGTACATAGACTGAAAATTATAGTCTTAAAATAAAAAACCACTTCTTTCGAAGTGGTTTTTGTGGAGAATATCGGATTCGAACCGATGGCCTCCACGCTGCCAGCGTGGCGCTCTAGCCAACTGAGCTAATCCCCCATTGTTGACAAAAATAAACAAAAATAAGATGTACTGTAATCATACCTCAACTATTTTCAGGTTTAAGCCCTAGGAATCTTCTTTGGAGGCAATTTTTATTTAATTTTACCAACTAAACTTAACTACTTATCATGGATGATTTTTGGCTATATCTTAAACTGGGTTTCGATCATGTTTTAGACTGGAATGCATACGATCACGTGCTTTTCCTTACTGTTTTGGTGGCCTCATACTCTTTTAAGCAGAGCAAAAAAGTCATTTGGCTGGTTACCCTTTTCACCATTGGCCATATCTTGTCTCTGGCACTTTCAGCTTATGATATTTTAAGGATTAATAGTAGTATTATTGAATTTTTGATCCCTGTGAGTATTATTTTTACGGGAATCTACAATATTTTTACTGCTGGAAAATCTACAGGAAAGAGCAAATTCAACCTTCTCTATGTCGTGACTTTCTTTTTTGGTTTGGTACACGGTTTTGGATTTTCTACTTACTTCAATATGCTGGCAAAAAGCTCTGATAATTTATTCCTTATGCTGGTAGAGTTTGCATTAGGAATTGAACTCGCTCAAATTCTGGTAGTTTTTGTAGTTCTGCTTTTAAGTTTCGTTGTTCAAAGTATTTTTAGATTTTCAAAGAGGGACTGGATACTTGTTATTTCATCCCTTGTTTTAGGGTTAACTCTACCAATACTTGTTGATAATTGGATTTTCTAAACACTTTCAAAATCAATATCTTAGAGTTTAAGTAAATTTAAGCAGGTTCTTAACGCTTGTAAAGAAGCATAAGTTTTAGATTTGTAATTATTTTCCAAATGACTACAAAAAAGCAACTCAAATTTGATAAAGCCTACTTGAGAATAGCTCGAGAATGGGGAAAGTTATCTCATTGTAAGCGAAAGCAAGTTGGGGCTATTATAGTGAAAGACCGAATGATCATCTCTGATGGCTTTAACGGTACGCCTACTGGCTTTGACAATGCTTGCGAGGATGAGGAAGACATCACCAAATGGTATGTATTGCACGCAGAAGCTAACGCTATTTTAAAAGTTTCAGCTTCTACACAATCTTCCAAAAACTCAACTCTGTATATCACGCTATCGCCATGCAAAGAATGCAGCAAGCTGATTCATCAAGCTGGTATAATCCGGGTGGTCTATCAACGAGCTTATAAAGATAATTCTGGGTTGGATTTTTTGGAAAAGGCTGGAGTACAACTCGAACATATACAAGATCTTGAAGAATGAATAGAGGAATGAAAATAATGCTACCCATACTTATATGTGTAGTATTTGTAGCGGGGATATTACTTGGAGATGTATTAAATTTCCAGGACAATTCCCTTGTAAGTTCTTCATCAAAGCGACAAAAAATAAACCGGCTTATCAATTTCATCGACAAAGAATATGTGGATGAAGTCAATACAGACAGTATTGTAGATATCACGGTCAATTCTATATTAGAAAACCTGGACCCACATTCTGCTTATATTTCTAATCAGGAATATGACTATGTCCAGGACAACATGCGTGGAGATTTTGTGGGAATCGGTATTAGTTTTTATACTATCAAAGACACCATTGCCGTTATAAGAACTTTGGAAAAAGGTCCTGGAGAAAAGGCAGGCCTGGAGGCTGGCGACAGAATATTATATGCAGATGCAGTGCCTTTGTTTGGTAACGAGGTAAGTAATGATTCCCTCACAAAAATATTGAAAGGTCCTGAAAACTCTAAGGTCAATTTAAAAGTAAAACGCCTTGGTGAAAACGACCTGCTCGATTTTGAAATCAACAGAGGTGTGGTTCCTTTGACGAGCGTTGATGCTGGATACATGGTAAATGACACATTAGGTTATATAAAAATTAATCGTTTTGCTGAATCTACCTATTCTGAATTTAAAACCAAAATGAAACAGTTTTCCACTCCGGAAATGAAGAGCGTCATTCTTGACCTTAGAAGTAATGGCGGTGGATTTCTAAAGCAGGCAACGCTCATTCTAGATGAATTTATCGCCGATGGAAAATTGCTTTTATTTACCAAAAACAAAAACGGTGACTTGAAAGAAACATTTTCTACTGGGCGTGGAGACTATGAGAACCAAAACCTGATTGTTTTTATCGATGAAAAGTCGGCTTCGGCCAGTGAAATAGTTGCAGGTGCTATACAAGATAATGACAGGGGCACCATTGTAGGTCGACGCTCGTTTGGTAAAGGCCTTGTGCAAAGGGAAATGAATCTTGGAGATGGCAGCGCTGTAAGGTTAACCGTCGCAAGATATTACACGCCTACAGGGCGATCCATACAGAGACCTTACGAAAATGGAAATAGCGATGCCTATTATTCTAAATACATGGAACGCTACTCCAATGGGGAACTCATGAGTAAAGATAGTATCACCACAGATGACTCATTGAGGTATGAAACTCCAGAAGGCAAAGTTGTTTATGGTGGTGGTGGAATTATCCCAGATATTTTCGTGGCTAGAGATTCATCTCAAGCTGTACAGGACATAAAATTCATGTACAATGGTGGAGTTATGGACAGATTCATTTTCGATTTACTAGATGAAAACAGAAAGTTTTATAATTCACTTTCTAAAAATGACTTTTTAAAAAGAAAGCTTATTACTGAAGAGGTTTTAGATGAATACACCCGATATCTGGGAGATTACAATATGAATTACAATTTTGGGAGCACTAGTCATGTGTTAGAAAAGTATCTGAAAGCTACCATGGCGAGACAGTTGTTTGGAAGTGATCTCGCTGAAAAAATTTCTAACGAAAATGACTCCTACATCAATAGACTTCTAAAATCAAAATCAGAAGAAACCCAAACGACAGACTAAAGGTGTATGAAGGATTTTGCTCAATTGGTAAAAACTATAGATAGTACAAACAAAACCAATAGAAAGGTGGAAGCCTTGAGTGAATACTTTCTGAAAGCTTCAGACTCTGATAAAGTCTGGACCATCGCGATTTTATCTCACAGACGACCTCCAAGACCTGTGAACAGCACTTTGATAAGAGATTACGCTTCAGAATTGGCAGACATTCCTTTGTGGCTTTTTGAAGAATCCTATCACATTGTCGGCGACCTTGCAGAAACCATTGCATTAGTAGTTCCGGAAAAAGTCAAAACCACCGAAAAAAGTTTAAGCCAATATCTCCAGGAAATACTTCAACTCAAACCAAAATCAGAAGAAGAGAAAAAGGAATACCTCATCGAGAATTGGAGTCAGCTCAATTATTACGAACGTTTTGTTTTCACAAAACTGATCACTGGAGGATTTAGAATTGGTGTGAGTCAGAAGTTGATGACGCGCGCACTGTCCAAAGCAACTGAAATCGATGAAGATATTTTGGCCTTCAAGCTGATGGGCAATTGGGATCCGAATAAAATTTCCTATTCTGAATTAATTCTAGAAGAAAATGAAGCTGATTTTCTTTCCAAGCCATATCCATTTTATCTAGCTTACCCCATCGAAGACGATGCTTCCGAACTTGGGAATCCAGCGGAGTGGATCGCAGAACACAAATGGGACGGTATCCGCTCACAACTCATCGTCAGGAAAGGTCAGCTTTTTGTGTGGAGCCGTGGTGAGGAATTGGTAACAGACAAGTATCCAGAATTTGAAGCATTCACTGAAGTTTTGCCCAGTGGTACTGTTCTCGATGGAGAGATTCTACCTTATCCCGGAGACGATATTGGGGATTTCAAGGATTTGCAAACCAGGATAGGGCGTAAAAATGTGAGTAAAGCGCTTCTGAAAAAGCTACCTGTGATCTTAAAGGCTTACGACATTCTGGAATATAATGGGGAAGACATTCGCTCTAAACCTTTCGAAAAGCGTCGGGAAATCCTAGATCAGCTTTTTGCTGAATATTCCTCACAAGTAAAACCCTTTCACCTGTCTGAAACCATGCGATTTTCATCCTGGGAAGAAATGGCAAAGGAAAGAGAGAAAGCTAGAGAAATTAGGTCTGAAGGGCTTATGATAAAGCGAGCAGATTCCAGCTATGGCGTTGGTCGTAAAAAAGGAGATTGGTGGAAATGGAAGTCAGATCCCTTTAGTATTGATGCTGTGCTTACATATGCCATGCGCGGACACGGAAGAAGAAGTAATCTGTTTACTGATTATACCTTCGCCTTGTGGAATGATGATAAAACAGAGTTAGTCACTTTTGCTAAAGCCTATTCTGGACTCACCGATAAAGAATTTAAGAAAGTGGATGCGTGGATCAAGAAAAACACGATTGAACGTTTTGGCCCTGTGAGAAGCGTGGAACACGAGCATGTTTTTGAGATCGCTTTTGAGGGTATCGCCGAATCCAAACGCCATAAAAGTGGTATCGCCACAAGATTCCCCAGAATTTTACGCTGGCGTCAAGATAAAAAAATTGAAGACGCTAATACTCTAGAAGACCTGAAGGCGATGATTCCTGAGTGAATTAAGATTTGAGTTTGACTTACTATAACAACTTTCAGAATTTAGAAATGAAACGCATTTTAAGTATAAAGTTGATATGAGGTCTCGACTGCGCTCGACCCAACAAAAACATCTATACTAATAGTGTGTACCTTCGAGCGTCATCGAGAGGCAAAATATTTAAAACATTAATTATCTCTAATCTTCTTGCGATAGATATAATCGTTCAGGTGCCAGGAAAAGAAACCATAAATCCCGCCTCCTACTACTATGGAAATCATCAATTGAACAAAAAAATCAGTATTGCTAAGTTGTCCCCACTTATCCCAGTAGTTAATCACCAGGTTAACAGCAAATATCAGAATCCCAAATCCAACTCCGTGTTTGATTATATATTTTGCTTTTCCCTGACTTTTGATTTTATCCCAATTGTCAACAAATTTTTTATCGGCTTCGTTCATAAATTTTTATTTGGATAAATATATTTTATCAATTTCTAGTTTAAATTCCTCTTTCTTTCCATTTCCGATTAGTATGGCTACTTCACGGATGACATCAGCTTCAAAGTCGGACAAATTTAAACTTCTCCCTCTAAATCTTGGGTAAAAGGATGAAAGTTTTAGCTGGATAGTTTGCCATTCTGAAGTCACCTTGAATTCCTGAATGTAAGAATGAGAATCGTTCTGACTTTTCTTAATTCTAAACTGGTAGGTAGAGGGTTTACCTTTTACTCTTAGGTTGACATGGGAATAGTTTTGAACGTTGGATATATTAGTTTCATGTCTTACAGAAGCAAAACCTCCGTTGTTTTCCAAAGATACATTACCTGCAAAAACAGCATTTCCTTCTTCACCAAGGCTTATTGAGCTTTGAGACAATCCGCCCATGACCCCATCGTTAACAATTTGCCAGTCTTTAAGGTCTTGACTTGTGGTGAAGTCGTAAATCGTAAAATCTTGCGCCATAGCTATAGTTATTATAAAACAGAACATTAAAGTTTTCATAGTAATCAATTCTTTCATCTCTAAATTTACTTATTTTATATTGAAATTTAGATTTATGCCTCAACCACTTTCTAAAACTTATTTTGAGAATGACGATGTTGTTTTTCTCGCCAAAGATTTGATCGGTAAACAATTAACCACCCATATTAATGGCGTCATCACTTCTGGAATTATAACCGAAACCGAAGCTTACGCAGGTCAAGGAGATAAAGCGTGCCACGCTCATCTTGGCAGATTTACCAAACGCACAAAAGTGATGTACGAGTCTGGAGGAATTGCTTATATTTACTTATGTTATGGCATTCACCACCTCTTCAATATTGTTACAAATACTAAGGGAAATGCGGATGCAATTCTGGTAAGAGCTATAGAACCTACTCTCGGTATAGACATCATGCAAGAACGTCGTGGAAAATCTAAAGTGGATAAAACATTGACCTCCGGTCCTGGAAATATCTCTAAAGCCTTGGGGATTTCAAAATCACATAATACCCAAAGTGTAACAAGTGACAATATATGGATAGATGATATTGGGTATAAGCCATCAAATATTAAAGAAACAACGCGAATTGGCATAGACTATTCGGGTGAAGATGCTGAATTGCCCTGGAGATTTTACGATAAAGATTCTAAATTTGTTTCAGTCAAATAATTTCTCATGAAAATAAAACTCATCCTTGTAACTATTCTTATGCTTCTGCTAAGCCATAAGATGAACAGTCAAGACAAATTATTTTTCAATAGAATACATTACTTTGAACATCAAGAATGTGAACATCCCATTGGTACAATAATTTATGACAAAGTTTTTTTTAGTAACAACACAGATAACAGCTCATTTTTAAATTTTAATAATTCGGAAAGCGAAGTTGTTTACGTAGACTTAACCAACTATGGAAGTTACACAGCATTCAATCAATTTGTGAAAGATAATTTTTTGGGAGCAAATAATATTTTGATGGGATTTAGAAGAGGTGTTCCTAATGTTTCGGAATCCATAAAACAAGCGAGAAGTGGTTTCAAGCTGGATAAAGTAAAGGATACAACAGTAAATGATAAGAAGTTAAAACATATTCGGATTAAGCCAAAAGATACTCTAGCTCATCGATATGAATCTTACAATATTCTTATCAATATCAATACATCAACTGAAAAGCCATTGTATACTTCCCCAACAGTCCATTTTTTATTATTAGGGAGTTTAAAAGATTTAAAGGGAACTGTCGTAGAAACCTATTTTATTGATCTGGAAGGTTACAGATTTTGCCGTGACGTCCTTTCTGGTTTTGAAATCACCAACAGAAGAGTGATTGTTAAATGAATCATGCGCCTTTAAGAGGTTTGGGCAGAAATAATTATTATATCACATCTCAAATGACCTTAAATTTAAACCCTTAACGAGGGGCTATCCCTGGATATATTTTTTGGGAGTGGTCCCAAATTTTTTTTTGAAAGCAGATATAAAATGACTTGCAGTACTGTAACCAATACTTAGCCCGACTTCGTTGACATTGTGCTGTCCTTTTTCCAGTAACTTTCTAGCGTAATCCATTTTATAATCAAAGAGAAAAGAGAATACGGTATCGCCGTAAATTTCCTTAAAGCCTTCTTTCAGTTTTTTAAGACTTAAACCTACCTCATCGGCAAGTTCCTTCAAAGTTGGAGGCTCTGTCATACGCTGAAGGATAATGGTTTTTGCCAGTTTTATTTTCTTCACATTATCTTCATCATCCAAAAATGGGCATTGTTCAATATCCGCTTCTGCAGGTCGGTTAAAGTAAAGTCCTATCAATTCATAAGCTTTACCCTTTAGGTATATTTTCCTAACCGAAGGATGTAAATTAAAATTCAGTATTTGAGATAAAATGACTGCCATCGCTGGAGTAACGGCTACTTCTTTATAAAACTTCTTATCTCGATTATCTTCAGTTAAGAAATCAATATAGTTGGCTTCAGCTGAAAATAAAGTGTGAAGCTTTTTGATAGAAATCAAAATAGACACCGACCAGGATTGTGAAGATGCTTCAAGATTAATCGGTAAATCTCTTTCAGGATTGTAAAGCAATAATGAGCTGTCCTCTTTTATATTCAAAGCATAACTTCCTTCATTAAAATTAAATTTGATCTCACCCTTTACGCAGAAATGAAACTGAATAAAATCTGCACTTATATTATGAGTGATGCATTCTTCATGTTCAGAATCATTTTTTACAGACAAGATGGATATCCCTTCTTCAATTTCAATAAATTGTTCCGAACCTCTAGCGATATTTTTTTCTGATGGTAGCATTGTATATTGTTATATTTTATTTAGAACGGTTCTAATTAATAATCCTTCAATTGGTGATTATTGTTACAAAAATACCTAATTGTACTGATATTTATCATGTTTAAGATAAAAATACGTCAAACGACAAAAAAGGAACTTTGAGCGTTATTTTTAATTATGCTTATGCTCTAGTTTTGTACTCCATATTTTTTGGAATCAAAGAATGCAAAAATACAACGTCTCAAAACATAAGAACTTCTATGTCATAGGTATCAGTTATCAAAAAGCCGATGCTCATACAAGAGGTAAATTCAATTTAAACATTGACCAAAGAAAAGCTTTACTGGATAAGGCCAAGTACATTGGTCTTACTTCTGTAGTGACTTCTTCTACTTGTAATCGAACAGAGATTTACGCTTTTGCAGATGACCATAATATTCTTATAGATCTGCTATGCGAATTTAGCATTGGTGATCAGAAGACTTTTTCAAAAAGTGGTTATGTTTTAGAAAATGAAACAGCTATTAATCACATGTTTAGAGTTGGGGGCGGTCTTGACAGTCAGATTCTAGGTGATTTTGAGATTATAAGTCAGATCAAATCTGCTTTCTCCTTATCAAAGAAAAAAGGCATGATCAATCATTTCATGGAAAGATTGGTCAATTCAGTAATTCAAGCGAGCCGTAGGATTAAGAATGAAACCAGAATTTCATCGGGTGCTACTTCCGTTTCTTTCGCTTCAGTTCAATATATCTTAGACCACATAGAGCAGGTATCGGATAGAAAAATCTTGCTGTTTGGTACTGGAAAAATAGGTAGAAATACCTGTGAAAATTTGGTGAAGCATACCAGCAATAAAAACATTACATTAATCAACAGAACAAAGGATAAAGCTGAGGAAATCGCTGGAAAGTTCAATTTAATCGTAAAAGATTTTTCAGAACTACAATCAGAAATTCGTTCTACAGATATACTTATTGTTGCTACTGGAGCGCAGTCTCCAACTATTACTAAAGAATTGATTTATCCAAAAAAAGAACTCCTGATTCTTGACCTCTCTATCCCTAAAAATGTTGCTGAAGATGTTGAAGGCATGAACAATGTGAAGCTGCTTCACTTAGATTATTTGTCTAAACTTACTGATGAAACTTTAGCTAAAAGAAAAGCTTTTATTCCTGATGCTGAAGCTATTATTGAGGACGTTAAAACTGAATTCAATGAGTGGTTGGACACTAGAAAATTTGCACCAACCATAAAAGCTTTGAAAGAAAAATTCAAAATCTTCCAAGATGAAGAATTAGATTACCAAAGCAAAAAAAACAATCAGTTTGATAAAGAACAAGCCGAAATTATCAGTGACCGTGTTATACATAAAATCACTCGGAGTTTCGCTAGTCACTTAAGAAGCGCCAACGGCTCTACAGAAGACAGTATTGCTTTACTCAAAAAGGTGTTTGAGTTAGAAACTGAATCTGAATAGTTAAATCACCCCCTTCCTAAATTAATTTTATATGTCAAAAACTATACGAATAGGAACTCGTGATAGTGAATTAGCCTTGTGGCAGGCTCATAAAGTAAAATCACTTCTTGAGCGTGAAGGTTATAATCCTGTTTTGAAACCTGTAAAATCGACTGGAGATCTCAATTTGGACCAACCGCTTTACGAAATGGGAATCACTGGGATTTTTACTAAAACACTAGATGTTGCTCTTATCAAAGGCGATATTGATATTGCAGTGCATTCCATGAAAGACGTACCAACGGCACTACCCAAAGGTGTTGTAGAAGCAGCAGTGCTTCCACGTGCTAATACCAGTGATATTCTTATTCATAAAGGCCTAGATGATTTTTCTTCGGTAAAAACTATTGCTACGGGAAGTTTGCGACGAAAGGCACAGTGGTTAAGCAAGTATCCAAATCATGAAGTCGTCAATCTTAGAGGAAATGTAAATACACGTTTGCAAAAGCTTGAAGATCATGATTGGGCGGGTGCTATTTTTGCTGCGGCTGGTCTCGAAAGAATAAATTTGAAGCCAGAAAATCACGTCGAATTAGATTGGATGATTCCAGCGCCGGCTCAAGGAGCAATGCTGGTGGTCACCATGGAGTCAAACTCCACTTGTAAAACTGCTTTAAAACCTATAAATCATCTGGAGACGGCTTTAGCCGTGAAAGTTGAACGTGAGTTCCTAAAAGCATTAGAAGGAGGCTGCACAGCTCCTATTGGCGCTTTAGCAACCATCAAGAATGATGTTTTAAACCTAAAAGCTGGATTATTTAGTTTGGAAGGAAAAGAAAGTTATGTCATTGAAGAATCTACAGCTTTAAACCAAGTCGAAGGTTTTGGAAGACGCTGTGCAGAACTTGTATTAAATCAAGGTGGTGACCGATTGATGAAAGAACTTCGCAAAGTGTTGTAGTATGCCTTCTGTACTCTCTACAAAACTACTTAATCCCTCTCAAAAAAATTTGCTTCTCAACGCAGACATAAGTCTTACTGAATACAATGCGATACAAATTAAAGCATTGAAATTTACAGCTTCTATTTCAGAAGAGAGATATCAGAATGCAATCATTACAAGCCAAACGACTGTAGACATCATTAAAGATTTTAAAATTGACACTTGCTTTTGTGTGGGTGAGAAGACAGCTTTGAAATTGAAATCCTTAGGATTTAAAGTGGAGGTCATTGCTGAAAGTGGAATAGAATTAGGAAAAAAAATTATTAAGAGCTATTCTGAATTGACTTTTACTTTTTTCGGAAGCAAAAAGCGTAGACCAGAACTTTCTAAAGCACTTAAAAAAGCAAACGTTTCTCTGGCAGAGATTTTCGTTTACAATACCACTAAAATGCCAAAAACATTCCATAGAGATTTTGATGCAGTCTTATGTTTTAGCCCGTCTGGAGTAGATAGCTTTTTTGAAGGAAATCGAAACTCAAGAGCTAAAATTATTTGTATTGGATCTACGACTGCTCAACAGGCAAAACTCTATTCTAAATCTGTTTTTGTCTCGACTAAAACTAGCGTAGAAAGCGTTATTGTAAAGACTGTAAAACTTTTAAAATAAAAAATCCCGCTGAATAGCGGGATTTAATTTGGTTTATAAAAAGAAGTTTATTGGAAATCAGCTTCGCTAACACCTTTATTAAACATCACTTCTTCCATATTGAAATCTACTGTTTGTGGTCCTAAGTTTTGACTAAAAGTCATTGGAACCATCACGCCGTTTTTCTCAGCATAATCTAAATAAGAAACAGTTGAAGTCATTTTTTGACCCATTTGTTCTGCTGTAGTTTCAGTTGCCAGCTTAAGTCCTGTTTCAACGCTGTAGAATTCTCTTACATTATCAGTCAATTGAATAACATAAGCCTCCTCATCATTCACAGTTTCAATAGCCACAAGTTCTGCACCTTCATTGATGTTTAGCTCCGGAAACAATCCTGAAGTGACTTTGGTATCCTTGATTTGTTGCTCATTAAGGTCTATTTTTTGACCTCTCATCATTAAGTATCCACTATCTCCGTTGAAAACTTGTTTACTAAGTGTGTTGCCATTCATAGCAACTTCTTCGGATTGTTTTCCTTCGGTGGTTGATTTTCTTGTTAAAGAAAGTGACATTCCCTGGAAACTTGCATTACCTTTCATAACCATAGAATTTAGCTTAGAAACTGCTTCTTTACCTCCTATAGCTTGAATGTAATCATTGTAGACTGTTTCGACAGACACCCCCTCTGGCAGAGGTTTTTTAAATTCAGGTTTGTCAATTGGATTCGCATATTTATCGAAATAATTAATAGGATACTCTAACCTGTCTAAGTTTTCCACAACTTCACTTCCTTTCCCTACAATAACAATTCTAGCATTATCAACCTTGAAGTATTTATTAGCAACACTTTGAACATCCTCAGCTGTTACGTTGTTTATGTTTTCCAAGTAAGTAGCGTAAAAATCGTCTGGTAAATTGTTGCGTTTAATGTTAAGCGCATAGTTTGCTATAGTTTGGGGACGTTCCAAGGCCATAACAAAATTTCCCACATACTTTGCCTTTGCATTTTCCAATGTTTCAGGGTCTACTGGCTCAGTTCGGATACGGTCTATTTCTTTTATAAATTCAACCACAGCGCTATCTGCTACTGCATTACGAACTTTCGCACTTGCATTAAATCTAGAAACACCATAGCGGCTAGCACCTAAGCTAGAGTATGCACCATAAGTATAACCTTTGTCTTCCCGAAGGTTTTTAAACAAATAACCTTCTCCACCTCCACCAAGAATATTATTGGCCATCAATGCAGCAAAATAATCTTCATCACTTTGTTTTAAACTCACAGTATTTGTAACTGAAATTTCAGATTGTGATGCGTTCGGTAAATCAATAAAATTGATTTCCGTTGTTGGAGTGTTTTCAGTTAACTGAGGTTCTGGAATTTCAGGTAAATCTTGTTTTTTCCAATCTCCAAAATACGTTTTGATTTGCTTTCTTGCTTCTTTTGGCTTGATGTCACCAACAACAACAATATAAGCATCGTTTGGAGCAAAGCGAACTCGATAGAGATCCTTTACGTCTTCGAAGGTCACATTGTTAACTGTTTCTTCAGTCAGGAACTCACCATATACATGGTCTTTCCCATAAGCTAAAGCACTAACAACTCTACTGGAAACTGAACTTAAATCTTTTTCCTGAGTCTTTAAATTTTCAATAAGCTTGTCTTTTTCCTTTTGAAATTCTTCTTCAGTCAATAATGGATTTATAGTTGCATCTGCCATCAATTCGACGATACGGTCGGAATACCTTTTTAATCCACTACCAAAGCCTCCACTAGAACCAAAATTGATATTTGCCCCTAAAAAGTCAACTTCTTCATTGAATTCATCTTTTGGAATTGTTGTAGTTCCATTACCAAGCATAGCGGATAAAAGACTAGCTACCCCAGCTTTATCTCCTTCTTTATAAGGTTTATTATCTATACTCAATTGGTATGATACACGTGGTAGTTTATTATTTTCAACCACCATTATAGTAATACCATTTTTCAATTTGTATTCCTTTGGATCTTCTAAGTTGATGGTTGGCTCAGGTCCTGCCTCGGGCATCTGAGACCTGTCTATTTGGGCACTTGCTCCAAAAGTAATCAAAGCAACACCTATAAAAGCGACTAATTTTTGTTGTAATGTTTTCATCTTAATTATCATCTTTTTTGGGTAAGTACTCGATTTCAACTCTTTGGTTAGGGCTCAAGTATTTTTTTGCCACATCTCTAATTTCTTCTCTTGTAATAGACTGATATAAATCTAGTTGATTGTTTATCAGATTTACATCATCATATAACATATAATATGTTGCTAAAGAGCTAGCAATACCAGCAACGCTTGAATTTGAGCTTACAAATTGATTCTCAAATTGATTCAAAAGTTTTTGATAATCACGTTCTGAAATTAATTCGTTTTGAATTTTTGCAATCTCTTCATCCATTTCTTCTAGAAGAGTATCTAAAGCGACATCACCTTGTGGAAGAGCAAAAAGTGCGAAAATACTGTAGTCAACCTGACCTAGATTTACAGCTTGAACCTGTAAGGCTTGCTTCTGCTCATCAACTAATTTTTTATAAAGTACTGAGCTTTTGCCACCGCTTAAGTAAGCAGAAATCATGTCTAGTACAAATGCATCTCTAGTAGCCTGACCTGGAAGTCTGTAAGCTGCGATAACAGCAGGAATCTGGATATTTGCATCATAAGCAGTGACTTTTTTAGTCTCTGTTATAGGTTCTTCTTCAGGAAAGTCTCTAACTACCTCTGGACGTGATTTCACTTCTCCAAAGTAATCTTTCACCATTTTAATAGTTTCATCCTTGTCGATATCACCAGCAACAACAAGTACAGCGTTATTAGGACCATAATATTTGTCGAAATAAGCAGTAAACTCTTCTAATGTGGCGGCATCTAGATGCTCCATTTCACCAATGTTGGTGTCTTTGTACGGATGAGCTTCAAAAACGTTTTCACCTATAACTTCTAATAATTTTCCATAAGGTGCATCATATCTTTGGCGCTTCTCTTCTTTAACAACTTCATTTTGAGTTTCAACTCCTTTTTCATCGATCACCGGATGAAGCATACGCTCAGATTCTAACCATAAACCTAATTCAAGTTTGTTAGAAGGGAAAATGTCGTAATAATAAGTACGATCCTGAGAAGTGTTGGCATTAAAAGTACCACCGTTTGCAGGTATGATTTTCATAAACTCTCCACGAGCGATGTTTTCTGTACCTTCAAATAATAAGTGTTCAAAAAAGTGAGCAAATCCTGTTCGATCGCGAGGACCATCTTTTCCTCCCACATCGTACATAACAGACGTAATTACAACGGGAGCCGTGTTATCTTGATGCAAGATCACGTGCAAACCATTGTCCAAATCGTACTCTGTAAATTCTACCTTCTGGGCATTAGCCAGCGTGATAAAAAAAACAAAAACGGATAACATAATAGTTTTAGTCATTTTTAATTGTTTTAGTTATAATTTATTAGTCTAAAATTAATTTATTTGTTACGATATTTATTAACCGAATTTATATTTTTGCATTCCTTAAGACATTATTAATGTTGATGGAAAATTCTTATCCGTCCTTAAATTTAATATATTAGCAAATAAAATTATCTCATGAGTAGATTTGTACTTTCTGTAAGATTTGGCATTGCCCTGGCTTCTTCTTTAATAGCATACTTTTTGGTCTTATCCTTATTTGGATTTCACACTAATCCTTTTTTCAGTTTATTTAATGGAGTCATCACTGGTTTTGCCATTTTTGAAGCTATTAGATACAAGAGAATTGAATTAAAATCAAATTACAACTACACTGAAGGATTCCAGGCTGGAATAGTTACTGGGTTTTTGGCTACAATTATATTTACCGTTTTCATGTCGGTATACGTTACTGAGGTGGACCCAGATTTCATAAGCAAAATTGCTGAGAACTTTTCAAAATCTTATGATATAGGTGTTGGTGTGTTTGGTTTCACTGTATTGCTTTCCGGATTGGCTACAACTGTAGTACTCACTCTTTCCTTTATGCAACTCTTTAAACATAAATTGAAAGAATAATCATTTCAAAAAATATTTTATTGACAGTTATTTTTAAAATAGTATATTTGCAAACTATTTAGTAAAAATTAAATAACTAAACACTATGTATGCAATTGTAGAGATAGCAGGGCAGCAATTTAAAGTTGCGAAAGACCAGAAAGTGTTTGTTCACCGTCTAAAAGAAGATGAGGGTACTGATGTATCTTTTGACAGAGTTCTTTTACATGCAGACGGAGACAACATTACTCTAGGCGCCCCAGCTATAGATGGTGCATCTGTTAGCGCAAAAGTCGTTAAGCACCTGAAAGGAGACAAAGTAATTGTCTTCAAAAAGAAAAGAAGAAAAGGATACCGTAAGAAAAATGGTCATCGCCAGTATCTTACACAAATCCATATTGAAGATATCTCTGTTTCTGGAGGATCTTCAAAGCCTGCTTCAGCTTCTAAGAAAAAAGAGGAAGCAAAAGTAGACAAAAAAGTAGAGTCTAAAGAAACAGAAACTACAGACTTGAGCAAGCATACAGTTGCAGAGCTTAAGGAAATGGCTAAAGATAGAGGCCTAGAAGGATATTCTGCTTTGAAAAAAGCTGAACTCATCGAATTATTAAGTAAGTAACATAATATAAAAACTAAACATCATGGCACATAAGAAAGGTGTTGGAAGTTCAAAAAACGGAAGAGAATCAGAATCGAAACGTCTTGGCGTGAAGATTTTTGGTGGTCAGGCTGCTGTTGCTGGAAATATCATTGTAAGACAACGTGGAACAGCTCACAAACCTGGTGATAATGTATACGCTGGAAAAGACCACACTTTACATGCTAAGGTAGATGGAACAGTACATTTTAAAAGAACTAAAGATGATAAATCTTTTGTCTATGTCACTCCAACTGAAGCTTAAGTAACAAACTTCTATAGATTAAAAAAGCCCTTTGAAATTAATTTCAAAGGGCTTTTTTGTGTTTTTTAAATTTTGAAAGTGATTATTTTAATTCACATAATTAAGAATAAAATTTATCCAACCTACATTCTAAAACCAAGCATTCCAGGGAATTCTTGAAAGCATAAGTAATAATGCTAAGGCATAAAAAATAGCGATGGTTCTAAATTTCTTATTAGAAGCCAGTTTCTTTTTATGTTTACTATAACCTACCGTTATCAATACAATACTTATAATCATCGTAAGTGGATGCTCGATAACATACAATCTAACTGTGTCATTTTTCATTACGCCTCCCATTCCTTTTTCTAGTAATACATTGAAATAAGGACTTACAAAGTAAAGGACAATCCCTATAAGTAATTGTATGTGAGAAACGATAAGTGTAAAAAGCGATATTCTAAAATCTTGAGGACCAAATGACTTTTTTCCAAGTGTTTTGATAATGGCGTTGAAAGTTGCTAATGTCAATATTAGCAAAACTAAATAAGCCCAATAAGAGTGAACAATCTGTATAACTTCGTACATAGTCTTTTAATTTATTTGTTTACAAATAGAGCTTTAAGCTCTGTGGCGTCTTCCGGTTTCATTTTACCTGCCAAGACTAAGCTCAACTGCTTACGTCTCAATGCAGCTTCATATCTATCTACTTCTAGCTTGGTTTGAGGCTCCAGTTTTGGAACAGGAACAGGATTACCCATATCATCAACAGCTACAAAGGTGTAGATAGCTTCGTTAGCTTTGGATCTCCTTCCGCTTTCTCTATCTTCTATCCAAACATCTATAAAGATTTCCATTGAAGTTTTAAAGTTTCTGGACACTTTGGCCTCCACAGTAACTACACTTCCTAAAGGGATGGCTTTATTAAAGGCCACATGATTTACAGATGCTGTTACGACAATACGCCTGGAATGCCTTCTAGCCGCGATACTTGCAGCTCGATCCATTCTAGCCAAAAGCTCCCCACCAAAAAGATTATTTAAAGGGTTAGTTTCACTCGGTAAAACTAGATCTGTGAGCGTGGTTTTGGAATCTTCAGGATACTTTACTTCCATGTAATATTTTTTGCAAATATAGGGTTTGTAGTGTTAACCCAAGCTTAAAGTTGCTTGACGAAAAGCCAGGCTTCTGGGTTTTCTAAAGCTTTTATTTTTCTCAATTGAGCCAGTGCTCTATTTCTGTCAACAAAGCTAGCAAAGGCAACTTGATGTAAACCGTATGAGTTTTTACCAATCAATGAAGCATCATATCCTTTCTGTTTAAGAAGTTCTATTTTTTTGTAGGCATTGCTCTTAACTCTAAAAGCGCCAGCTACAACATGATACTTTGGTCTTACCTCCTCTATTTGAGTAGCATTCAAAGGAAGCTCAGTCAAAGTGTAATTGAATTCTGCACTTTGAATGCGCTCCTGCAATAGTGATTCGGCTTTTTGAGATTCAGAATCATTATAGGAAATAACATAATTATTGTATTGATATAGACCCGCAAAGCCGGCTATGCCAATTGCAATAATTCCTACAGCAGCATATTTGAGATAAGGCTTGCGTTTTACTTGGTCGGAAGCTTCCTTTTCAGGACTTAAGGTCTTGACTTTTTCATCAACAATAGTCTCTTCTATAATTTTTTCCTCAGCAATTCTATCGATTGTAAACTCACCTAAACCAAATGAATCCACGAAGAAGTTGACTTGATTATTTGGCTCAAAAGATAATTTATTCTCTTTATCAAGATTGAATCTTCCAAGTGCAGGTATTTCTATTGCTTTGTCTGCTTTTATAGCTGATTCAAAATCGTCTACGAATAGTTGGATTTTTTGCTTAGCACTTTCAAAATCCATAGATTCACCTTTTGCGATCGATTCAGCTAATAAACCGTCATGGTTTCGAATAGCTTTATTGAAGGTGATTTTTCTTGTTGGAGGTGTGAATTTATGTAAATGAGAATAGTATTGGACATTGTTTTTTTGGATAATAAAGGCTCCAAAGTCAGGCACAATAACGCAATCGTATCTGTATAATAACTGTTCTATATACTCTTCTACTCTCATAAAAACAAAGTTAATTTTTTTACTTACATAAGCAACAAGCCAACTCTATTTTGAATAATTATTTCTAAAATTTGAATCTTATACCGGAATATATTCCGAAGAAATAAGGCTGAAAGCTAGAATTGGTGTCTTGAAAAGTATTTATTTGATACAAGAATTTGGGTTCTAAATTTAAAGATAAAGTTTCAGAAAAATTATAATCCAGACCTAAACCCAAATTGGCGCTAAAACTGAAGGAATTAAGGTTTTCTGCTTCACCAATACTGGAAGAACGCCCTCCTTCCTCAAAGAATATTTCGTTATTATTCAGCAAATAAGTACTCGCTCCTCCAAGCACATGCAAGCCGATTTTTTTGTCGATAATTGCGTATTCAATTTCAATAGGAACCTCTACAAACCCCAATTCATGATTTATTGAACCAATAGAATTAAATTCTGATGTTGGACTCAAAAAGGATAAATTTATGGGATCATTCATTGTAGCATTTCGGGCTCCAACTCTTCTGTTTGCAGCAGAAACCAAAGTCACTTCTGTAAGAATATCATTTTTGATATTGGGATTATTAGAATTATCGGAACTAAAAGAAGACGAAGTTGTTGATAAAATAACATCCTGAGTATTATAACCCATCGCTACCTGATTAACTCCTGTTCTTATTTTGATCTTTTTGTTGATAGCATAGGCTACATTAATTCCAAATGAAACATTAGGATTGCTGGTTGTCTTTCCTTGAAGACTGGGTTCTATAGGATTACCGCCACTAAAGGAATTCATGAAAACCGGAGCTACATTTGGTGTTAGCTCCCAAGGCTTATAAATTTGTTTATTGTCTTCGACTGCTAAAAGATGCTCTTCTTCTATAGCATCGAATAAAGATTTTTTCTCCACATTATCGCCTAAGATCAAATCTTCTTTCAATTCGTTGCTCAGAAGATTTGAAGCAATTCTTAAATTGGGTAGGAACTTCAACTCTGCCTTAGCCAACTGATTTACGTATGACGATGAAATTTCAGTAACCTGAGAGTTTTCGGCATTATTTCCTTCAGCATCAGCAAGCTTTGAGGATTGAATGGTAGATTTGGTAACTTCAAGCTGAAAAGCCAAACTATTTTCTACATTATTTTCAAATGATGAAAGTGCGGTGTTTACGGAAGTAAATCTATACTGAGCCGGAATTACTTCTATTGAATTTGGATTCTTTTTGACTTCTGAATTTTCTTTTGAAAAAACAGATGATTTAGTTTCTGCATTCCGAAAATAGAAAGCCCCAATAGAACTAAAAATTAATAAAATAGCAGCAACAGATGCAACCTGCCACCAAAAGGGTGCAAATCTTTTTTTCTTTCTCCCTGACAATTTCCCTTCGATGCCTTTCCAAACCTTTGAAGAAGGCGAAGCCTGAAGGTCATTTAAACCTTCTTGAAATAATCGCTCTATGGGTTTGGAAGACTTCATTTAATTATGGTCAATTTTTCGGGAATAAGCTTCATCAATATTGGACTCAGTAATTTTACGGCGTAAAATATCTTTTGCTCTAGAAAGATTTGATTTTGAAGTCCCTTCAGTAATCTGAAGTTTTAATGCGATTTCTTTGTGAGAAAATCCGTCGAGCGTGTAGAGGTTAAATACCATTCTATATCTATCCGGAAGGCTTTGGATACAATCTAGAAGAAATTGTAAAGAATAGCTGTTATCTTCTACGTAGACATCTTCAGCTTTTAGAGCTTCTTCGTTTACCAGCTCAAATACCTTTTGCTTTCTGTAGCGCTGTAAACAGATATTAATAGTGATTCGCTTCAGCCAACCTTCAAAAGACCCTTTATGCTTAAACTGATGGATTTTTTCAAAAATTTGAATAAAAGCATCCTGCAAGTTGTCTTCAGCTTCAGAATAATTTCTTGAATATTTTAAAGAAATACTAAAAAGCACATCAGCAAAAATATCGTACAAAAGTTTCTGAGAAGCTATGTCGTTCTTTTTGCAGCGCTTTATTAGATTCTTTAATTCCATCTAGTCTTTTATCACTATTACATCTTTATCAAGATAAGTAAAATCTCCTAAGCTGTCTCTTGCATTCAAAAACTTGAAAGTAAAATCAGACTCAAAGTTGTTGGTGAAATCAACTTCTTTTTGATCCCCTGAAGAATCTTGATTGCAATTAGCAGCCTGAGTAAATATAGTTATTGCTCGGACATAATACAAACTATCCCCTTGATTCACAGCATCAAAATTGGAAAATCTATGACAGTCTGAATCTTTTTGATATGTGATTCCAAGAGTGTAGGTTTCTCCCATAACCATTGTATCAGGAACATTTGCATCTAAGATAGGGGATACTTGGGACGTTTGAAATAAATTCTCATCATCATCTACACTGCAACTGACAGAAACAATTGAACCTATAAAAAAGACAATGAATAATTTACTGATATATTTCATTAAGAAGTGTTTATTAGGAGACGATTGAATTGTAGAAAGGTTGCGCCGCAGTTTAAAAAATTAAAGCATAAAAAAACCGATGATGAATCATCGGTTTTGGAAATCGTATTTAAATGAGCTTAATCTTCAGATTTAGCCAACTTTATAGCGTCAACTATTTTTACTTCCAGCTCTTCCATCAATTCAGGATTATCAAGAAGTAGAGTTTTAACAGCATCCCTACCTTGCCCTAGTTTGGTGTCTTCGTAACTAAACCAAGACCCCGCTTTTTTGATGATCTCATAATCAACACCAATATCGATGATTTCACCTATTTTGGAGATTCCTGTTCCATACATGATATCAAACTCTGCCATTTTGAATGGAGGTGCTACTTTGTTTTTTACCACTTTCACACGGGTTTTATTACCCATGACGTCACTATTGGAGTTTTTGATCTGCGTAGAACGTCTGATATCCAACCTTACAGAAGCATAAAATTTAAGAGCATTACCACCAGTCGTAGTTTCTGGATTTCCAAACATCACTCCAATCTTCTCCCTTAACTGGTTAATGAAAATCACAGTACAGTTTGTTTTACTGATGGTAGAGGTCATTTTTCTCAATGCCTGAGACATCAATCTGGCGTGGAGACCCATTTTGGAATCTCCCATTTCGCCTTCAATCTCGCTTTTAGGAGTAAGAGCCGCAACGGAGTCAATCACAATAATATCAATCGCTCCAGAACGAATCAAATTTTCAGTAATTTCTAAAGCTTGCTCACCATGATCTGGTTGTGATATAATGAGATTATCTATGTCTATATTTAGGTTTTTAGCATAAGCTCTATCAAAGGCATGTTCAGCATCGATAAAAGCGGCAATCCCGCCAGCTTTTTGTGCT
The DNA here is from genome assembly GCF_020164595.1 of Psychroflexus longus. Lineage (GTDB taxonomy): Bacteria > Bacteroidota > Bacteroidia > Flavobacteriales > Flavobacteriaceae > Psychroflexus > Psychroflexus longus. Next base: position 107,228 of record NZ_JAIQZE010000005.1, on the reverse strand, counting down.
TCTGCAATTGCATGAAGCGTCAATGTTGTTTTACCTGAAGATTCTGGTCCGTATATTTCTATAACTCTTCCTCTTGGGTAACCACCAACTCCTAAGGCTAAATCCAATCCTAAAGACCCAGAAGAAATCGCCTCCACATCCTGTACTGCCTGGTCGCTCATTTTCATTACGGTTCCCTTTCCATAAGTCTTGTCTAGCTTATCCAAAGTCAATTGAAGCGCTTTTAACTTTGCATCTTTCTCGCTATTTTCTTTTGCCATGTTTTATTGAATTCTTTTTTGTAAAAATAGTATTTCTTTTTAATATTGAAATTAAGTTACGCAACCATTCCAAGTATTTGGTATCTATTCATAAAGACTATTATTTGAAATTTCTTAAAAAGACATCTATAACCAATACACATGGGATTTCAGTCTCATTTATGACTGTTTCCAGCTGTAAAATCGACGGGGGCTGACGTTGTTAAATTTTTGATTTAATACAAAGGATTAAAAATGTATAACAACGAATTAGCCAAACCTTGTTGTTTTTTACAACATTTTTGAAAAAGCCCTGAAAAACAGGGCTTTTTTCATTTAAAAAATTGAAATGTCTTGAATTAACTTTTTTTAACAAAAAAACCTTTTCCTTGTCTTTGTAAATTAAAATCCTATTCTATATTTGCATCATCATCTGCCATTTTTCGGTGTATGATTTATAAAGAAGAGGCGAGAGACAGGCTCCGCGACCCTCGGCAACCTCAACAAAGTGTTGAAAGGTGCTAATTCCTGCCCAAGAAGGGAAATATAAATTATAAGACTATGAATTTCTATCTTTTAATTACTACCGTACTCTTTCAATTCTTAAATGAATTGAAATCAATTTTACTTTCTTATTTATCTACGATGCGAATGCACACGCCTATGTCGTGCTGTTGCTATATGTGCGCATAGGCTTACTTCCCAAAAATTTCCATCTTAACTCTATCCTTCAGTATTGAAGGTAATTCGAGTATATCAATTTTATAACCTTAATAAAACTATTTATATGTCAACTCCATTAAAATTTGAAAGTTTACAACTTCACGCTGGCCAAGAAGCAGATCCAACAACAGGTTCAATTGCAGTGCCAATTCACCAAACTTCTTCGTATCAATTTCAAAATTCTAAACACGCCGCAAAACTTTTTGGCCTTGAGGAATTTGGGAACATCTACACCAGAATAATGAATCCTACTACGGATGTATTCGAGAAACGAGTAGCAGCGCTGGAAGGCGGTGTCTCTGCTGTAGCGACTTCCTCTGGAATTGCCGCACAATTTCTCGCTCTCACCACTATTTTACAAACCGGAGATAATTTCGTTTCTACGTCCTATGTATATGGAGGAACTTTCAATCAATTCAATGTCACATTTAAAAAACTAGGGATTGATGCGCGCTTCGCCAATGGTGACGAACCCAGCTCTTTTGAGGCTTTAATCGATGATAAAACCAAAGCTATCTACCTGGAAACTATAGGTAATCCAGAATTTAATATCCCAGATTTTGAAGCTATCGCTAAAATTGCTCAAAAGCATCACATCCCACTTATTGTAGATAATACATTTGGTGCTGGCGGAGCGATTGCTCAGCCTATAAAACACGGCGCCAATATTGTCACGAGTTCGGCAACCAAGTGGATTGGCGGCCATGGTAACAGCATTGGAGGGATTCTCGTAGATGCAGGAAACTTTAATTGGGGTAACGGCAAATTCCCTGGATTCACTGAGCCTTCTGAAGGTTATCACGGACTTAAATTCTGGGAGGTGTTTGGTGAAGGCAACGAACTAGGGCTGCCTAATGTCGCTTTTGCCATTAAAGCCAGAGTGGAAGGTCTAAGAGATTTTGGCCAAGCTTTAAGTCCGTTCAATTCATTTTTATTACTTCAAGGTTTAGAAACTTTATCCTTAAGATGTGAACGCCATTCTGAAAATGCCTTAAAACTGGCTAAATATCTTGATAAGCATCCAAAAGTGGAATATGTGAATTATCCTGGTTTGGAAAGTTCCCCATATCATGAAAATGCCAAAAAGTACTTGCAGCGCGGTTTTGGAGCTGTATTGTCTTTTAAGCTAAAGGCTACACTCGAAGAAGCAGACCAACTGGTGGATTCACTAAAGTTAATTATACACACGGCCAACGTGGGTGACGCTAAAACTTTGATAATTCATCCTTCTTCAACCACACACCAACAGCTCGATGAAGTCGAACAAAAAGCGGCTGGAGTATTTCCAGGATTGCTCAGAATTTCAGTAGGCATCGAACATATAGACGATATTATCGCTGACTTGGATCAGGCATTTTCACAACTTTAAAAAATTCAGAATTATGAGTATTTCAAACTTTTCAATAAACGGATCGAGTATTAATTCAACCTTATATCGAGGAACATCAAGACAATTCAATTTCTTGGTAGATGAGCCCAACGAACTTGGCGGAAAAGATTTAGCTGCCAACCCTGTTGAGTATTTATTGGCAGGCTATGCAGGGTGTCTTAATGTAGTCATCAATCTGGCAGCTAAAGACCTAGGGATCAAAATTTACGATATGAAAATCAATATCAATGGTAATATAGACGCTTCCAAGTTTTTAGGACTTTCGGAAGAAGGTAGGGCTGGGTTTCAGTCTTTGGATGTTGATATTGATTTTGTCACGAATGCCACTCAGGAAAGTGTTGATTTTCTGCTGAAAAATGTAAAACAACGCTGCCCTATTAATGATAATTTGAGTAACGAAACTCCCATCAATTATCACATTAAAAAATCATCCTACAAGGAGGAAGCTTATGCCTAAGGTATTTTCATATCAACATCCTTTCGAACTAGAAAACGGTCAGACTCTACCAGAGTTTGAGTTAGCTTATAATACTCTAGGCAAACTCAATGCTGAAGGCTCCAACGTTATTTGGATTTGCCATGCTCTTACGGCAAATGCACATCCAGAAGAATGGTGGCCTGGTATTTTCGACAAAAAGAATGGAATTGATCTGGATAAGTATTTTGTAGTGTGTGCAAATATACTAGGCTCTTGTTATGGCAGCACTTCTCCTCAAAGCATTAATCCTGAAACGAATGAAGTTTATGGATTGGATTTCCCAAAATTCAGTATTCGGGACATTGCCAAAACCTTAGACATCTTAAGTGAAGATCTGGGAATTTCAGAAATCCAATATTTGATGGGCGGATCAATGGGAGGCATGCAAGCTATGGAATGGGCTATTCAAAAACCAGATAAAATAAAAAAGCTGGTTTTACTGGCTACCAGCCCCAAGCATTCTTCATGGGGAATTGCTTTAAATGAAACACAACGCATGGCGATTGAGTCGGATCCTACTTTCTATAACAACGATAAAATTGCTGGAAAAAAAGGACTAGAAGCTGCAAGAGCTATTGCTTTGCTGAGTTATAGAAACTACAACACCTATCAATCCACTCAAATAGATGAAGAAAATGCGGTAGATGATTTTAGAGCATCCTCTTATCAAAAATACCAGGGAGAAAAGCTTTCCAAGAGATTTTATGCAAAATCCTATTGGTACTTATCCAAAGCTATGGATAGCCATAATGTAGGTAGAAATAGAAACAGCTGTGAAAAAGCACTTGCAAAAATCAAAGCCAAAACTTTGGTCATTGGGATTCAAAGCGATTTGCTTTTCCCTGTTGAAGAACAAAAATTTTTAGCTGAACATATAAGTGATTCAGCTCTAGAGATCATCGATTCATCCTATGGACACGACGGATTTTTAATTGAAGTTGAAACCATAAAATTAGTATTACGAAAACATTTTAAATTATAACTAATGCCACAACAACTTACTATTGGATTATTTGGATTTGGAAGTGTAGGTTCTGGAATTTATCATTTACTCAAGAAAAAAACAATTCCAAACATAAAGCTTAAGACTATTGTTGTCAAAAATCCTGATAAACCAAGATCTAAAAACGCAGAGCACTTCAGCTATCAACCCAAGGATATTTTGGAAGATGAGGACATCAACCTTGTTTTGGAATTGATTGATGACGCCGATGCTGCTTATTCAATTGTGAAAAAAGCTTTAGAAAAAAGAAAGCATGTCATTACTGCCAACAAAAAGATGCTCGCTGAACATTTTCAGGAACTTACTTCTTTAGCCCAAAAACAGAATGTGAGTTTACTTTACGAAGCATCGGTTTGCGGAAGCATTCCTGTGATAAGGACACTGGAAGAATCTTTTGGTCAGGACTCCATAAAATCGCTGAGGGCTATCAGTAATGGAACCTGTAATTATGTATTGACACGTTTGTTTCAAAACCCACAGCCTTTTGATAGAATCATCACCGATGCTCAAAAACACGGTTTTGCAGAATCGGATCCAACTTTGGACATCGATGGCTGGGATTCCAAATTCAAACTCATCATTAGCAATTATCACGCTTTTGGAGTTTTGAATACACCTGAAGATATTTTGAATTTAGGCATACGACACGTCAAACCAGAGGATATTGAATTTGCAAAAGAAAAAAACTTCAGTATAAAAGTTTTGGGACATTCTGAACTCAATGACGATGGACTGAACGCTTTTGTGGCTCCTCAATTTATCAAAAATAATAATTTACTAACCTCAATTGAATTCGAAAATAATGCCGTGCAAATCGATGCTGAATTTGCTCAGCAACAACTTCTACAAGGCAAAGGAGCAGGGAGCATTCCGACTGCAAGCGCAGTGCTTTCGGATGTGGTTTCACTATTGAGGGATTATACTTATTCATACTCAAAAGCTGAGACTAGTAGTTCTGAATTTAATCCAGCCCAACAGATCAAAGTTTATATATCCTCCTACGATAAAGAAGATCTAGTGCCATTTAAATTTAAAACTGAGATCCTTTGTGGAACCCGGAAGCACCTTCAGTATAAAATTGGAAAATTATCAATCAAAGATTTAAAAGAGCAATTTGAAGCCCAATCAGCTAAAGTCTTTGTCGCTGTGTTTCCAGACTAATTTTTTGTATCTCTTTGCCATAGATATATGTGTTGAAAAAGCTCTGAATTTTCAGGGCTTTTTTGTTAAATGAAAAACCTAACTTTGCATTTTCAATTTTTTTCTTTTAACCTTAAAATATTAGTATAGCATGCAACTGTACAATAAACTAAGTTCAAAGGAAAGGGAGCAGCTTATAGAACAAGCTGGTGAAGAGCGCTTTACCCTTTCTTTTTACAAGTACCACCAACTCAAAGATCCCAAAGCTTTTAGAGACTTTCTGTTCCTGAACTGGAACAAACTGGATGTTCTTGGCCGTATCAACGTAGCTCATGAAGGCATTAATGCTCAGCTTTCTGTACCCGCCAAAAAGTTTGAAGACTTCAAAACATTTTTGGATAGCATCGATTTCTTAAAGGACGTTCGCCTCAATATCGCCATCGAGCACTACGATAAATCTTTCCTGAAACTCAAGATAAAAGTTAGGCCCAAAATTGTACACGACGGGCTTAACGACGCCACCTTCGATGTCACAAATAAAGGCGTGCATGTGGATGCGATAAAGTTCAACGAACTGATTGAAGACCCCAATACGGTTTTGGTGGACATGCGTAACCACTACGAAAGTGAAATTGGCCATTTCAAAAACGCCGTCACTCCAGATGTGGATACCTTTCGCCAGTCGCTGGACATCATCGAAGCCGACCTTAAAGACCACAAAGAAGACAAAAATTTGGTGATGTACTGCACCGGGGGCATTCGCTGCGAAAAAGCCAGTGCCTACTACAAACACAAGGGGTTCAAAAAAGTCTATCAGCTGGAGGGTGGCATCATCGAGTACGCCAGGCAGGTAAAAGACAAGAATCTCGAAAACAAATTCTTCGGCAAAAACTTCGTGTTTGATGATCGCCGTAGCGAGAAAATATCCGACGATGTTATTGCCAAATGTCACCAGTGTGGAAAAGCCTGCGATACTCACGTGAACTGCGCCAACGACGGCTGCCATTTACTGTTTATCCAATGTGAGGACTGCGCGAAGAAAATGGACGGCTGCTGCTCTATCCAATGCCAGGACATTGTGCACTTGCCCTATGAAGAGCAAAAACGCCTCAGATCTGGCAGACCCGATGGCAACAGAAAATTCAAAAAAGGCCGCTCGCCGGTCTTGAAGTTTAAATAAATATTTAAACTCATACATATACTGATAAGTCCCCTTAAGCTTTTTAATGTTTAAGGGGGGTTTTTGTTTTGGGCTAACTTGAAGAGTTGCGATACATTGCTTAAAGCTCTCTGCTAACTTTAAGATCCTGTGTATTAAATATGACAGCTAAAGACCGAGCAATAAGAGATGAAAATACGAAGTAGAAAATCTCTTTGCCCTTCATTAATTTTTGATTTTCCTAACTGAAATGGAAAGCTAGCGTGCTTCAATCACAGTTTCAAACTATTAATTTCATTAGTGAAACTTTTATAAATCTGGTGACTCATATTAGGCTGAGACTAAATTAATAAACCATCTGTAACCTCACTAACTATCTGTAAATTAAATCTTTCAAAGGGTTTTTTATTTTAAAAGCTTATTTATATCCTAGAATGTTATATATATTTATGTGTATATGATCTTAATAGGTCAATTTGTTTCACTTTGTCTTTCTAATTAATCTTTAAGCCATGAAAAAACTAGTATTCATCACGATTTTTTTAATTAGTAACCTGCTAATTAGCCAAGAACAAAAAATAGATAAGATTATATCATCGTTCGACGATTATAGTTCTCTTTACAGAGAGGTCACTTATTGTCATTTAAATAAAAGCACTTATATAAAAGGAGAAATGATCGGGTTTAGTGGCTATGTTCTCGATAAGGACTTAAAAGTTCCGTCAGAATCTACTAAAAACCTTTATTGTGTCATTACTGATGCCAGTAATAATATCATTAAAAGCAAGCTGGTAAAGGTAGATAATGGCTTCACAAGCAATGTCTTTACCATAGATAGCTTATTCAGTTCTGGTCAGTATACGTTTAAGGCGTACACCAATTGGATGAGGAATTTTGATGAACCCAGTGCTTTTGTAGAATCTTTTAGAGTCATTGATCCTGAAGAAGAAAGCAGCATCCAAAAAACTGTAACCACACAAAAACTAGATGCGCAGTTTTTACCTGAAGGCGGGTTCTTTGTTAATTCCGTTAAAACCAGTGTAGGAGTTATCATTAAAAGCCATGAAGGTTATGGAGTTCAGAATGTGGAGGGAAAAATCTATGATTCTAATAATCAGCTTTTGGTATCATTTCAAACTAATGCCTTAGGCATTGGTAAATTTCAGCTGACTCCTAGCTTAGATCAAACCTATAAAGTAGAGATTAATCACCTTGGTAAAATCTATAATTATAAAATCGACGACATCAAGCCTAAAGGCATTTCAGTTCATGTCAATAATTCTCCAAAGCTTCTAGCCATTGAACTTAGAACCAATCAAAGCACTTTAAAAGATATCAAAGGCAAGGCTTACAAGCTCACCGTTCATAATGGCAAAGGATCAAAAGGCACACCTGTCACGTTTAAAGAAAAAAGTCTCTTGAAAATAGTCGATCATGAGGAATTGTTTCCCGGAGTAAATATCCTTACCCTATTTGATGAAAACAATACTCCTGTTTTAGAACGAATGGTTTTTAATTACAAGGGAGTCAACCTTATTAATACCGGTACTCCCATTACTACAAGATATAAGGATTCAACACGAATTAGTATACCTTTAATGGATCTGGCAAATTCATCAACTGAAAAATCCAACATAAGTATTTCAATACTGCCGGAAACGACTAAATCATATCAAAGACACCACAATATTATTTCCTATACCTACCTGCAGCCTTACCTAAGAAGCTATATTGAAAATGCTCACTACTATTTTACAAATATAGATACTAGAAAAAGGTACGATTTAGACAATTTATTGCTGACCCAGGGTTGGAGTAGTTACAATTGGGGTTATATCTTTAATAATAATGTGACTGATAAATATGCCTTTGAAGATGGTATTGTCTTAAAAGCAAATCAAAATAAAAAAGACAAAAGGAGTATGTGGTATACCCTCTTGAACAGAATAGTGGAGTGAATGTAAGTTTATCTGAAGATCAAGATAGTTTTGTAGTCTCAAATCTTTACCCCACGGAAAGCGAAATGCTGGGCATTGGAACGATGAATAGAAGAGGGAAAGTGTGGAAGTCCGATTTGGATACAGAATTTTATCCTTCAGGAATTCCTGATTTTGAGAATCCATTAAAAGTATTGCAAACCAATCAGTCTGCCATTCCTTTAAATATATCTAAATCAGAATTTAGCCTGATTGATATCAATAAAACCCAAAAGCTTGATGAAGTCTTCATAAAAGCTAAAAAGAGGGAAACTAAAATTGAAAGTCTTAAGAAGGATATTTTCACAAAGGTCTATGCTTTTGATGATACAAAGAGAAATAGTAATCTGACCTTTGCAAATTACGTCAATGCGTATTTACCGGATTATTCTGCTAGGGAAACCTCAGGATCCTTTGAAATAGTTCCTAGGGTTGCAAGGTCCTTTGTAAATGACCCAAGTCCATTAATTTACCTGGACGATCAACTGATTGTAGATCAAAATTATTTTTACGCTTATAATATGAATATTGTCGATTATATAGTTGTGAATGAGAATGGCTATGGAGAAGGCTTTTTAGGAGCTGGAGGGGTTATAAAAATTTATACTTCTCTGGATTTTGTCAACAAGAATAAAAGAGGGCCTTTCAAACAGTTTGAATTTCCGTTAGCTTTTGCTGAGAATAAAAATTTTTACGTTCCAAAATACAATGTGTATAACGGAGATTTTTTTAAGGACTATGGCGTTATAGACTGGATTCCAAATTGTGAAATAGATAATGATGGGAATTTAAACTTCACCATTTATAATCCGGCCAATACTCCTCTTAAGCTTTTTATTGAGGGAATTACAGACACTGGTGTTTTAGTATCTGAGATTCTTGTTTTAGATGAAAATAGCCCTTATTAATCATAAAAATGATTTACAGAGATTATCATCAACATATAAATTTTACTTGTGTAATAATTAAAAGAGGATTTGTAGAAATGTAGATCCTCTATGCTTTCTCCAAAACCTGAGTCTTTTTCTCCTTCTTCTTTCTGTTAGAAATATACACTCCAAAAATGCCTAAGATCCGGCAGACCCGAAGGCAACCGAAAATTCAAAAAAGGCCGCTCACTGGTCTTGAAGTTTAAGTAAACACCATGACTAATAATTAACTTATAAATCTTCTCCAACTTTAAGAGAGTTAAAGGGGATTTTGTTTTAAACCTACATGATGCTTTTAGATATATTTCTTTATGCTTCTAAGTTAACCTGAGCATACAGTCTGGTTTCAGGTTACTACTGAAGACTGATTAGTAGTTTAAATCTTCTACTCTATTGCCATTTAAGCTAAAGCTCAACCAAATCTATTTCAGATAAAGTCGTATTTTCATTACGATGAAAACCATTGGTTGTAATCATGAAAAAAGTAAGGGCTTGTCAATGAAATAAAAAGAATGAACATGAACCTCCAAAACACCCTAGATAAAAAACATTGGCATGCCTACGACAAAGAAGAAATTTACGGCGAGTTAAAAACTTCAGACATAGGATTGAACCAGGAAGAAGTCAATAAACGAATTCAATTTTACGGAGAAAATAAACTTCCTCAAGGCCGAAGAATAACACTCTTGCAGATCATTTTGCATCAGTTATTAAATCCACTGATCTTTATACTTATTGCAGCAGCTGTGGCATCGGTTGCCATTGGAGAGGAAAAGATGCCTTATTTATTTTTCTAGTAATTTTCATCAATAGTGCTTTGGGAGCTTACCAAGAATATAATGCGGAGAAAAGCGCCAGCAGCCTTCGGAAACTAATGAAAGTTAAGGCACGAGTAAGAAGAGCGGGGAAAGAAACAGAAATACCTTCAGAAGAGATTGTACCAGGCGATATTATACTTATTGAATCAGGAATGAAAGTTCCTGCCGATATAAGGTTAGTTGAAGTATCTGAGTTGGAAATAGACGAAAGTTTTCTTACCGGTGAATCCATAGCAGCAAAAAAACAAACCAGCATATTACAAGAAAATCTTGGCGTTGCCGAAAGAACGAATATGGCTTTTGCTGGGGCTACAGTACTAAAAGGAAGAGGTATTGGCGTTGTGGTAAGCACTGGCACAAACACGCAGGTGGGTAAAATTTCGAAGGATGTGACGGAATCAGCTTCTGCTAAGCCACCTTTGGTGCAGCGTATGGAGAAATTCATCAAGCAGATCAGCATTTTTATTATCGTACTGAGTATTGTTTTAGCTGTTATACTCCGACTGCAAGGTATGGATATGACTGCGATCTTCTTTTTTGTGGTCGCCCTGGCAGTAGCAGCAATACCAGAAGGTTTACCTGTAGCCTTAACGGTGGCCTTATCCATCGCGACGAAACGAATGGCCAAGCGAAATGTAATTGTTCGCAAGTTGACGGCAGTTGAAAGTTTGGGCAGTTGTACTGTGATTGCGAGTGATAAAACGGGGACGCTAACTGTAAATGAGCAAACGGCTAAACTTATTGCACTAGCGAATGGAAAAAGATTCACTATTGAAGGCGAGGGTTATAACGGAGTGGGATCAGTAATCAATAATGAAAACGAGCAAATTGAATTTTCTGGAAATCATGAATTATCAAAACTTACCCAAATTGCTGTTTTTGCAAACGAAACTTCTTTAATTAATGAAAATAATAAGTGGACGTATTATGGAGATGCCATGGACGTTGCCCTTCTTGGCATGAGTTACAAGCTTGGAATCGATCCCTAGGAATGGATAAGAAAAGAACAACCCATAGCAAAGATCCCTTATGAATCCGAACGAAAATTCGCTGCATCATTTTACAATATCAACAACTCGGTAATTGTAGGACTAAAAGGCGCTGTAGAAACCGTTCTCGACTTTTGTTCTTTGATGTCCGTGAATGGTAAAATCGAAGCTATTGACAAAAACAAGATACTTGCTGATGCAGAACAAGTTGCTAAAGATGGTTATCGTGTATTAGCCTTTGCCAGTGGTGAATACCCTAATTTTCAGAAAAAGGAAATTTATGACAATAAAGATATCCCTGAACTCACATTTTACGGACTTGTAGGCTTTATTGACCCGCTAAGACCGGAGGCAAAAACATCTGTAGAGCAATGCAATAAAGCTGGCATTAGAGTAATCATGATCACCGGAGATCACCCAGCAACAGCTGGTGCCATAGCACGTGAGTTGGGAATAGCCGACACAACAACTCCAGTTGTAACTGGACAAATGCTAACTGAAGCAGGAGCAGTAGATCATCCTGCATTTGAAAAATTGGTAGCATCAACCTCTGTTTTTGCCAGAGTTTCTCCAACCCAAAAACTTGAAATTGTAGAGGTGTTGATTCATAAAGATGAATTTGTTGCCGTGACAGGTGACGGCGTGAATGATGCTCCTGCTCTTAAACGCGCCAATATTGGCATAGCTATGGGTTCGGGTACTGATGTAGCAAAAGAAGTGGGGTCAATGATTGTCGTAGACGATAACTTTTCATCGATTGTTGCAGGCGTAGAAGAAGGCCGGTTTGCCTTCGATAATGTGCGAAAAGTAATTTATCTATTGATTTCAACGGGAGCTGCAGAAATCATCCCTTTTCTCGCATCGATTGCTGCTGGATTGCCACTGCCGCTACTTGCAGTTCAGTTACTTTGGCTCAACCTAGTTACTAACGGCATACAAGATGTTTCCCTTGCATTTGAAGGCGGAGAACCAGATGCCATGGAGCGAAAACCAAGAAAACCATCAGAAAAAATATTCAACCCGCTTATGATTAGTCAAACCGTAGTTTCAGGTGGAGCTATGGGATTAATTGCTTTTGGGCTCTGGTATTATTTAAACACGTTCACCCAAATGAATGAAGTACATGCACGCAATATTATTCTGCTGCTAATGGTTTTTATGCAAAACTTTCATGTATTTAACTGTCGTTCCGAGCGAGTTTCAACTTTCAGAGTACCACTAAAAAGAAATGTCGTACTTGTTTTTGGAGTTTTGTTAGCTCAGGGAATTCACATCTTGAGCATGCAAATTCCCATTATGCAAGATATCTTAAGAACTGAGCCAATTAGTTTTAACGAGTGGTTGTATGTATTGGCGCTAGCTGTACCAATGATTTTTGTGATGGAAATATTTAAGTTTTTTCGAAGAAAAAAGCACGAGTAGAATCAACTTTTCTATTTGTGCTATTAGGTCAGTCCGTTAATTTAAGTTGACAATTAAAATCGTATTTATTTCTAAGCTCTATTAGAATTAAGAAAATTCGTCTTGTTTAAACTTAACTCAAAACTCTTAAGACTTTAATGACTCAACATTTTCCTTTTTCTGTTTTTTCTTTCGGTTAGAAATATAAACCCCAAGAAGAATCACGCCACCAGAAGCAAGCTGAAGTAGATTAAATTGCTCTCCATCCAGAAATCCCCAAAATAAAGCCACTACTGGTATCAAATAAGTTACCGAAGTGGAAAATACAGCATTGGATAATTGAATAAGTCTGTTGAATATGATTTTGGCCAAAGCAGTCCCAAAAAGGGCCAGAATCGTAACGTAAAGCAATGAAGTTTGTACCTCATCTTGAGCTAAAAATTCAGCATTAAAAAAACCTGTAAATACTAAAATGCCTAAAGCAAACGGAATTAAAATCAGAAATGAACCTGTTGCAATACCAAGTGCAGAAATTTTTTCTAAATAAGATTTCAAAATATTAGCATTGAAAGCGTACATAAGCGAGGCAATAACAGGTAAAGCTGCAAACCAATAATTCTGGTTGGGATTGAGAGAAGCACCAGCTAAAATCAAAAGCACTGAACCCACCAACCCGATAACGACTCCAATAAATTGTTTTTTGATAAACTGATTACTAAAAAATATAATACCAGTTACAAGCGCTAGTAAAGGCACTGTTGAATTCAGAATAGAAGCGATAGCACTATCAATTTCAGTTTCAGCATAAGAGAATAACAAGGTGGGAAACATAGTGCCGATAAAGCCAGAAATAGCAATCCATTTCCACTGCCATTTTTGAATTTGCCTTACTTTTTTAAAACCAATAATACCTAAAAAAACACCTGTAATTAAGACTCGTAAGGCGGTAAGTTGTAATGGCGAAAACCCGACTAAACCTTTTTTGATGAGAATGAAAGAACTTCCCCAAAGCAAAGCCAGAGAAAAAAGAAAGATCCACTTTAAGGAATGTGCATTCAAATCAATTTATTTTTTGCAAAAGTGAGTTTTATTCTTAGAGACTTTTAATAAAGTAGGGTTAAAACTTTTCAGGCTTTGATTCACATCAAAGCCTGAAAATAGAATTATATTAATTAAGTTTTATTCTTGGGTTGGATACCAATTCAAAAGATTGACTTGTATGTTTTCATTGCTTTGGTTCACCAGAGACTTGAACTTATCTACATCAGATAAACCTCCTTGTCCTCGATAATGATAAGGATAAACTTCTTTGGGTTGAAATGCAAGGACACCTTCGGCTGCAGTTTCTACATTCATGGTGTACGGAAGGTTCATACAGACAAAAGCTTTGTCTATATTTTTTAAAGCTCTCATTTCTGGAACATCTTCAGTATCGCCAGAAAAATAAATCCTCATATCTCCTTTTTCAATTACATAACCGTTTCCTCTTCCTTTGGTATGATAAACTTTATCTTCATCTCCTTGGTTATACATAGCGATTCCTTCTATGTTGAAGCCGCTTAAGGTTTTGGTTTCTTCATTTTTTAAAATCACTAACTGACTGGTAAGTGAACCTTCAATTTTATCTGCAACTGCTTGTGGCACAATAATTTTGGTTTCTGATGTTGCCACCGCTTCCAAAGTTTCCATATTGAAGTGATCTCCGTGAATATCGGTAACTAAAATCATGTCTGGGCTAGGCTGACCTTCAAATGCTTCTGCTCCACCAACAGGGTCGATATAGAAAATGGTGTTGTCTATTTCAAAAACTGCTGTGGCATGGGAAATAGGTGTAATATCAAATTTGCTACTTACCTTTTCTGAATTTTCAGCGACTTCTTCGCTTTGAGCTTCTTCTTGACTAGAATTTGAATTTTTACAGCCTATCAGTGTAATTACACTAATGGCTAAATAAACTAATGGTGTTTTCATGAGATATAAATTTTGCATAAATCTAGCTTTATCTCGAATAACAGCAGAGACTTTATAAATAGTTTATAATTAGAACACTCAGTCTTATGAAATCTTCAAAATCAGAATTCTTCTTTATGTTCAATTCTACTAGCTGATAAAGGGAAATAATTTCTAAACGTCCACTGTTGTGGTCTCGTTAATTAGGATTAATTAATTCCTCAGACACCGAAAAACTGTTATGCTGAAGGATTTCGAGTTCTCCCCAACGTTTTCTATGGCTTTTAATATGTAATTTGTGTTGTCGAAAAGAGTTGAAATAAAAACGTATTTACTGTTACAATTTAAGAACTAAATCGCTGTAAATGAAATGAGTTTGTTATCTCATATAATTAGCTTATAATTCAACTGTTTTTTTTACATTTTCAAAAATTTTCTCTTTCTTGAGTCGAGTTTTAAGCCAATAATCTTCAGTATTCTCAAAAGGAGCTATAGGTTGATTATTGAATATTGATTTATTTTTTTGCATGTATAAATCATCTGCTGGGATGTTTGAATTGACCTTTAGTTCTTGAACAAAAAACTCTCTGAATTGATAATAATCTTTGTATTTCTGTTCATTTATCAAATTACCATAAGTGTCCTTTATTTTTTTGATTTTTACGCTTACATAATCCTCTATAGATGAATTTCTTAACTTCCATGAAGGCACCTTTAATTCTTCATCTAGGTATAGTACAACCATATCCTTATTTAACTCTACATTGACAATTTTCAATTTCTCACCTTCATACCGTACTTGGTAATTTCTTTTTCTTAGAACATTTTTTATATCTGGGGTATTATTAAATTCAAGCTCCATTTTATTGAAATTCAGATTGGTATAGTTGGAAACAACTTCTTTCTTATAATGGATTTTCGCATCTATAGGAAAAAATGCTGGTGGTTGAAGGACTTCAAATGCATTATTAAAAGAGATGTAATTTAGATACATTTTACCTTTATACGGTTTGTATTCTACTTTTATCTCATAAACTAACTTCCCAATTTTGGTCTCTTTTGCTTTTGATAGATCAAAAACGGCATAATCCATTTTATAAATTTTAAAATCGCCTTTACTTATAAATATTTCACCAAGTACTTCTATACTATCTTGTTTTCTATAAATGCTTATTGAATAAAGCGGAATACCGTCAATGGAAGTAGATTGTAAATGTTTGAACTCATGATTTTTTATAAAGTCTTTGTTCAACTGGTTTACAAAGTCGTAGCTATCTATATTGTAATTGCGTACAGCATCATGTATACGAAGTATTGTATACTCATTTCCGCCTCTATTATTAATACTGCCAGATGTAATAAATTTACTTTTGTTATCGTAATCATATGGTTATGATGCAATTGTGTCAGTTTGGAAGTTATTATTATTTTTATTTTGATATATCCGTGTTTGAGTTC
The DNA here is from genome assembly GCF_020164595.1 of Psychroflexus longus. GTDB lineage: Bacteria > Bacteroidota > Bacteroidia > Flavobacteriales > Flavobacteriaceae > Psychroflexus > Psychroflexus longus. The sequence goes on along the minus strand of NZ_JAIQZE010000005.1, from coordinate 91,575 downwards.
CTTTTAAATCAGCAACTCCAAAGCCAGGGTCAAAAACTTCCAATAAGGCTTCATTCAAATTCAGATATTCTTTTTCTTTTATTTGATAATCTCTATAATAACCTATATAAGAATATGGAGAAAATGAATAATTATTAGTAATATTTTTAATAGCTAAATTGACAATATTCTTAGCATTTCTTTTTCTCTTTTTCCTGGGAGCATCTACAAGTAATACTTCATCTAATTGTTCTATTTGTTCTAATAAAACAATGAGATTTATTTTACTCTTATCAAGACTACTTATTGCTATTTCTTTTGAAGCATACCCTATAGAAGAAATAAGTAGAGTGTCTTTCTTATAAAGTTCAAAAGGTATTTTAAACCCTCCGTCACTATTAGATATTACACCTTTTGACTTATTCTTAATGAGTAAGGTAGCAAATGGGATAGGTGATTTATCTTTAGAGTTAATAAGCCTTCCCTTTACAAATTCAATATCCTGAGCATTTACCCCGCTGAATTGAGAAAAAAATTAATAAATAAAGAATTGAAATTTTTATTACAGAGTTCATTTATAAGTATTAATTAGCATGTTAATTTTTCATCGTCAATTAACATTAATTCAGTAATATATGATTTTCTACAAAATTCACTGTTATGAATATAAAAATAACTTTTATTTGAGTGAAAAAATCTCTCTTTTTAGAGCTAGATATTGAGCTCACTTGTTTGAAATGTATTGACATTAAAATTAGACTTTAATTTGCCTTAGTTAACATGTCTTCATAAAAAATGAAGGTTGTGTAATTCTTATTTGCTATTCTACACGCTGTTTCTGTTATAATAGTAAGCCTCGTTTATCAAACAAGAAGTATTCTTTATTTATCTCAATGAGTCCTTTAATAGTTTAACTACCAACACTTTGCTTTTTTTTAGATACTTAAGGTTATCAAAAAAATCAGCTTTATGTTTTGAGTAGTTAGCTTTTATCTCAAAAAACAAATCTTAATGGATTAAATTCATCAAAACTATCTTAATATTTTTCGGTTGCATTAATTCTTTTAATTGCGGTAACGAATAAGTATATAAAATAAGTAGAGGAATTAAAAAACTCTTAGGATCAATACAGCTCGAAACTTACTCCCACTCCAAAGTTTCCATCAAATGTCTCATGTCATTTTTGAGATAATTGGCCGCGGGAAGTATAGAGTCGTAATTGGGCTTTACTTCAAAGTATAAAGATCCGGTCAAAAAATGGGAAGTGCTATCGGTGATATAGAATTGAGCTGGTGAAGCAGCGTCGCCTTCCACATTATAAAAATTTCCAAAGGTCTGATTTGTTTTATTTTCATAAATGCTGGCTTCAATAAGATCCGCTTTGATAGTGTGCTTTTCGGGAAGCTTTTGAGCATCAATAAGCAACTCCCTTAAATTATTCTCTACAGGTGAATAGCTTAGGTATATCTTGGCGTTCATCCCAGGGTAGTTGAGGTTGAGCCAACAAGGCTGATTTGGATTGTCTTTTTCTAAATCTGAAAAATCATTTTTTTCAAAAGAAAAGGGACAATCTGGATCCACTCTACTATATTGAGCTTGCTTGTACTCTAAAGCTAAAAAGCCAGAGGGTTTGGGCTGTGTAGAGTCGGTGCACGAGCAAATAATTACCAATGTGAGAATTAAAAAAATCCTATGCATTATCTAAAATTTTGTCCTTGTTGATCTTCACTTTTAGCTGAACTATCCTTTTACTATCAAGTGCTTCAACGGTAAAATCAAAGTTGCTAAAGGCAATAACTTGGCCTTTCTTAGGAAAACCTTTTGAAGACTCTAGTACAAAACCTGCAAGAGTTTCTGCTTCCCCTTTATTGGATTCAAAATCTTCAATTTTAGGTTCCTCTAGCTTTAGTATTTTGTAAAAGTCCTTCAATGGTGTTTTACCTTCAAACACATATGTGGATTCATTAATTTTAGAATAGATGACATCTTCATCATCAAACTCATCGCTTATATCCCCAACTATTTCTTCAATAATATCTTCCAGGGATATCAAACCGCTTGTTCCACCATATTCATCTACTACAATAGCTAGGTGGTTTTTTTGTTCCTGAAAATCGGCAAGAAGATCATCAAGTTTTTTGTTTTCTGGCACAAAATAAGGTTCTCTAACAAGAGGTTGCCATTCAAAATTTTCCTTCTGAAGGTGTGGCAGTAAGTCTTTAATGTATAATATGCCTGTAATGTTGTCTACATTGTCCTCGTAAACGGGAATTCTGGAATAACCATTTTCCATGATTTCTTCTATGACTTCATAAAAAGGTTGCTCAACATTAAGCGCAAAAATATCGAGTCTAGGTCTCATCACTTGCTTGGTATCTGTATTACCAAAGGAAACAATACCTTGAAGGATTTTCTTTTCATCTTTGGAGGTGTCTTCCTCGCTGGTAAGCTCTAAAGCCTGAGATAATTGATCGACACTTAGATTACTTTTTTGCTTCCCGAATTTGGTTTGTATCAAGTTAGTCACCGACCTCATAGGCAAACTTAAAGGAGTAAATAATCTATCCAAAATACTAAGAGGCACTGCCATAAAATGTGCAAATACAACATTATTTCTGTTGGCATAGACTTTTGGTAAAATTTCACCAAACATCAGGATAAGAAAAGTAACCAAGCCTACATCAATCAAAAACTTCAGACTAATACCAAAAAATAAGGTAGTGCTATCCCCATAAAAAGTCTCACTTATAGAGGCATACAAAAGAACAATAGCGATGTTTATAAAATTATTGGCTATCAAAATTGTAGCTAATAACTTTTTGGGTTTATCTAGTAGGTTAATAATGATTTGCTCCTGCTTGGACACATTTCCTTCTTTCACATCAAAGTCTGATGGTTTAAGAGAAAACAAAGCTACTTCAGAGCCTGAAATAAGTGCAGAACTTATAAGCAGAATAAAGAAAAAGATAATTTTTAATACATCTGAAAATTCTAATACAGAAAAAAAGATGTAACTCGAGGGACCGGGTTCCAAAATTTAAAGAATTTTTGTTTTAAAAAGGTAAATCATCTTCCTCCTCTTCCTCCATTTTTGGAGCTGGGGAAGGTTTAGAATTAGGCTTAGATTGAGGAGCTTGGGAGTTTCCCGCACTTTCAGAAGTTGTTCCATCTTTGGGAGTCAGGAAGGTAAATTCCAGGCATTGTATTTCTGTAGAATATCTATCCATACCTTTATCGTCCTGCCACTTACGGGTTTTGATACGGCCTTCAATATATACTTTATCCCCTTTTTTAAGGTATTTTTCGCAAACTTCAGCAGCTTTGTTTCTCACAACAATATTGTGCCATTCGGTATTGCTTACTTTTTCGTTGGTCGCTTTATTGATATACTCTTCATTTGTGGCCAAAGGAAAGCGCCCAATGCAATTTCCGCCTTCAAAATAATGCATCTTTACTTCATCGCCAGTATGACCAATAAGCATGACTTTGTTGAGTGTTCCTGCCATAATTTTTAATTTATGTAAATGTAAGAAAAAGAATTATGCCATGGGAAATTCAGATTCTATAAAATTTTGAATAAGCACAGGCACAGCAAGTTGACTCAAATCTTTTATTTTATGAATTTCATAGGTTTTGGAAAATTTCATGTCAGACAATAGCCCATTTATCTTCACTTCAATAAACGTTGCCATAATTTTTCTATGAGATAAAAGATGGATGACAGGATCGTCATTATAAATTTTCACTCCTTCAATGCTTTTAGAAGGCAGCCCAGTCAGTTCGTTTATATCACTAGAAATGGGTTCGTCTTGTTCTTTTTCAGACTCAATAAGAGGAAATTCGTAGAGACCTTGCCAGATTCCAGATCCACTCCTTTTTTGAACGATTGTGTTTTCTTCTGAATCTGTAAGTACTAAATAACTGAAGTATCGTTTTTTTACTTTGGTTTTCTTCAGTTTGACCGGCAGTTCTTCTTGAAGTCCTTGTTGAAAAGCAACACAATCTTGCTGAAAAACACAAAACATGCACTTCGGAGATTTAGGCCTGCAGTGCAACGCCCCAAACTCCATGATCGCCTGATTGTAAATTGAAGGGTTTGAAGAATCCAGTAATTCCTGAGCTTTAGTTTTAAACTCTTTAATTCCTTCTGTTGAATTGATGGGTGTGTCTATGCCTAGATATCTGGAAAGCACACGTTGTACGTTGCCATCAACTACTGCCACAAGTTCATCGTAAGCAAAAGAAGCAATGGCAGCAGCTGTATAATCTCCAACTCCTTTTAAAGTCTTAAGCGCTTTGAAATTAACTGGAAATTCTCCATTTAAGGTTTTACTAACAAATTGGGCCGTATGGTGAAGATTTCTTGCTCTTGAATAATACCCTAGTCCTTGCCACAATTTCAAAACCTCATCTTCGCTGGCATTTGCAAGATCATGGACGGTTGGAAATTTTGAAACAAACTTCTCGAAGTACGGTAAGCCCTGCTTGACCTGAGTTTGTTGTAATATGATTTCACTTAACCAGATGACATAAGGATCTTTGGTATGTCTCCAGGGTAAATCTCTATGTTCTATCTTGTACCAATCTAGCAGACGCTTAGAGAAATTCATTTCAAGTTTTTTGCAAGTATAATTCATATCCGCCTACTATTTAGAGCATTGTGTTTATTTATTGCGGATTAATTACTTATATTTGCAAACTCAAAAAAAATCTAAGATTAATCCTGAACAAACATTTTTGAATTATGACGAAAGCAGATATTGTAGCTAACATTTCAGACAAACTCGGTTTAGAGAAAAATGAAGTCCAAGCTACTGTAGAAACCTTTATGGATGAGGTAAAGAATTCTTTAGAAGGTGGAGATAATGTATATCTAAGAGGTTTTGGTAGCTTTATCGTAAAAACTAGAGCAGAAAAAACGGGTAGAAATATCTCAAAGAATACTACAATAAAGATTCCGGCTCACAATATTCCAGCATTTAAACCTGCAAAAATATTTGTGGAAGGAGTAAAACACAACGTTGAAGTAAAATAAATTTAATAATCTATAAAAAACAAGCCTATGCCAAGCGGTAAAAAAAGAAAAAGACATAAGGTAGCTACTCACAAAAGAAAAAAGAGAAGTAGAGCTAACCGTCACAAGAAAAAGTAGTTTCATAACTACTTTTTCCTATTCAATACGTTCTTTGACATTGAAGTTCAGAACATTGAATTTCTATATTAATTTTAATTGTAATCCTTTTCTGAAAAAGAATTATCAGGATTACTTATGTATAATTCTAGTTTGTAAATTATTACAGACTAACTAAATCTAAAAAGCGTGACTAAGGAATTAATAGTACGTTCTAGTTCCGACGCTGTAGATTTTGCCTTATTAAAAAATGGAAGACTCATAGAGCTCCATAAAGAAACAGAAGGTTTCGATTTCTCTGTTGGTGACATATTCTTAGCTAAAATAAGAAAAGCTTTGCCAGGCCTTAACGCTGCATTTGTCAATGTAGGTTATGAAAAAGATGGTTTTTTGCATTACCATGACTTGGGTCCAAACGTCAAAACAATGTTGAAGTTTGTGAAAAAAGCGACCTCCAATCAATTGAAAAATTTCTCATTGAGAGATTTTCCTTTTGAAGAAGAAATCGATAAAAATGGATCGATAGCAGATACGCTACACTCCAACCAATCTGTTCTTGTACAAGTAGTAAAAGAACCTATCTCCACAAAAGGCCCTAGATTAAGCAGCGAGCTTTCTCTTGCAGGGCGCTATATTGTTTTGGTTCCTTTTTCGGATAGAGTTTCAGTTTCACAAAAAATTGAAAGCAAAGAAGAAAAAAATCGACTCAAACGATTAGTAAAAAGTATTAAACCCAAAGGTTTTAGTGTCATTATCAGAACTGTTGCAGAAGGCAAAAAAGTAGCTGATATAGATAGAGACCTTCAAAATTTGATGAAACGATGGGAGAATATGTGTAAAAAGCTAAGCAAAGCACATCAACCCTCGAAAGTTTTGGGTGAGCTTAATAAAGCTTCATCAATATTAAGAGACATGTTCAACGATTCATTTACATCGATAAGCGTAGATGATGATGTTACATTTACACAAATAAAAGATTATGTCGGAAAAATATCTCCAGACAGTGAATCTATTGTTTCTCACTATAACTCAAAAGTTCCCATATTCGAAAAGTATGGAATTGAAAGACAAATCAAAACGTCTTTTGGAAAAACCGTAACCATGAAGAAAGGAGCTTACCTAGTCATAGAGCATACAGAAGCTATGCACGTGATCGATGTCAATAGTGGAAATAGAAGTAATAAGGCCAAAAATCAAGAAGATACAGCACTCGAAGTCAACATGATAAGTGCCACAGAAATTGCACGTCAGTTGAGATTAAGAGACATGGGAGGAATCATAGTCGTGGATTTCATCGACATGAACAACCCAGACAACCGAAGAAAACTTTATGAACATCTTAAAGATGAGATGAGTGATGATAGAGCAAAACATAAAATTTTGCCCCCTAGTAAATTTGGTTTAATCCAGATCACAAGACAGCGTGTTCGTCCAGAGATGAACATTAAGACTAGTGAAAAGGATCCAAATTCTGATGGTGAAATTGAAGCTCCAATCGTAATTGTAAACAAAATCAATGCGGATCTGCAAAAGATCTTAAAGAAAGGAAATAAAAAGATAACGCTTACAGCACATCCTTTTATAGCTGCCTATCTTATGAAAGGCTTTCCTTCTCCGAGAAGCAAATGGTTTTTTGATTTCAAAAAGTGGGTTAAAATCCAACCGAGAGATGCTTACAATTACTTAGAATATCATTTCTACGATCAAGATGGATCAGTTATCAAAGTATAAGTTGTTGAAATAAAATTTAAAGCCCCATATTCCATTGAGAGTATGGGGCTTTTTGTTTTTGTATTTTTGCAATTCTATTTTACTGAAAATGCCGAAAGAAAATTTTAAACCCAAGAAATCATTAACCGTAGACGAAGCTCTTCTAAAGGTGATGAATTACTGCGTTTATCAGGATAGATGTCATCAGGAGGTGGAACAGAAACTATATGACCTCGAGATGTATGAAGATGCTAAAGCCTACATTATTACCAAACTTATTGAAGAAGATTTTCTTAATGAAGAACGCTTTGCCAGAAGTTATGCACGTGGCAAATTCAGAATAAAGAAATACGGGCGTTTAAGAATAACCCGAGAATTGAAAGCTAAAGACATATCTGCATATAATCTTAAAGCTGGTCTGTCTGAAATTGATGAGGATGATTATCTCAACACACTCAGAGACTTATCTGAACAAAAACTGAAAACCATAAAAGAGCCAAATGACTATAAAAAGAGGCAAAAGTTGTATCAGCATCTGGCTTACAAAGGCTACGAAACGGAGTTGATTTATGATGTAATCAATGAGTTACTCCCCATGTAATTACTTTTCTAATCGCTCATTTTGTCGACGATATGCCCTCTTATTTTTGTAGTCAATCCAATCCTCTCCTTTAAATTTTCGCATAACATTCTCAAAACCTCTCATAATGGTTAAGTTGTAGAGCGCTTTACCTAAATTTTTAGCACTTTTTGGTAAAGTTCTCAAACTCATGGAAAATCCTGGGGTTAAGTAAGTCATGTTATGCCAATAACCTTCTGGCATATACAAGGCTTCTCCATGTTCTAGATAAGCTTCGTAACCTTTAGCTAGTTTTAAAGCGGGGAACTTTTCTAAGTCAGGATTATTGAAATCTATTTCGTTTAAACTAATCAGCGCATTGGGGACTTTATAAAGAAATTTAGTTTCTGAAGGCGGGTAAATAATACAACGCTTTTTACCCTCAAAATGAATATGAAGAATATTAGCAAAGTCGATGTCATAATGCATAAACACTGAAGAATTCTCAGCTCCAAAAAACAGAAATGGGAGTTTTTCTAAAAACTTAATTCCAAGGTTTGGCATTTTAAAATGTTCCTGAAGCTCAGGAACTTCCTTCATTAAATTAAAGAGAAAGATTCTATATTGGGTAGGTCCTTTTTTCAAAAGATCTACATAGTCCTTGAGTTTCATTTTTGCATGAGGCTCATTGAATTTGTCTTTTGCAGAAACTGGACGGTTATCGTACAAAGGTACCTCTACCTCACCAGCAATGTCTTTTAGATAGGCAAGGGACCACTTTTCATAAGCTGGCCAGTCATGTGTGAGTTGTTCAATGACGACAGGCTTTTGAGGCTTCACATACTTCTCAACAAAATCTTGCGGAGAAATTGTTGCTACCCTATCTACAGGTTGTAGGTTGAGTTTTTTGTTAGGATTCATAACATACAAAAATAAGCTTCATTTCGGGATCTGCCAAAATGAAGCTTATTGTAACTTTTAGGTAAGTTTATAAGGTGCTAAGCTTTAGTCTTAGCTTTTTGTTTTGCCTCAACATTACGTTCTATCGTATGTCCAGGTCTTGACCATTTTGGCTTTTCACCAAGTGGTTTGTATTGAGATTCTTCGGCTGAAACCGATTGTGGCTGAGATTTTTTCTCGAAAGGTTTTTGTGGTTCAAGACCTAAAAGCTTAAACATTTCCATGTCTTCATTCACATCAGGGTTTGGCGTGGTCAACAATTTATCTCCTGCAAAAATAGAATTCGCACCGGCAAAGAAACACATCGCCTGGCCTTCCCTACTCATGTCCGTTCTACCTGCAGAAAGTCTTACTTGAGTTTCTGGCATGACGATTCTGGTGGTGGCTACCATACGCAGCATTTCCCAGATGGATACTTTTTGTTGCTCTTCCAGCGGTGTTCCTTCAACAGGAACCAAAGCGTTAATCGGTGTAGATTCTGGTTGTGGATTTAAAGTAGCCAGCGCCACCAACATGCCTGCTCTATCTTCCAAAGATTCACCCATACCAATGATTCCTCCACTACAAACGGTCACATTGCTTTTTCTTACATTACCGATTGTATCCAATCTATCTTGATAACCTCTGGTGGAAATGACTTCTTTATAATATTCTTCTGAAGAATCTAAGTTGTGGTTGTAGGCGTAAAGTCCAGCTTCTGCCAAACGTTGTGCCTGATTTTCTGTCACCATACCCAAGGTACAGCAGACTTCCATATTCAATTTATTGATGGTTCTCACCATTTCCAAAACGTTATCAAACTCCTCTCCGTCCTTTACATTTCTCCATGCAGCACCCATACACACTCTTGAACTTCCAGAAGCTTTTGCTCTCAAAGCTTGCGCTTTCACCTGCGAAACGCTCATCAAGTCATTGCCTTCAATATCGGTGTGGTAGCGGGCCGCTTGCGGGCAATAGCCGCAGTCTTCCGGGCAACCTCCTGTTTTTATAGACAGCAAAGTAGACACTTGTACTTTGTTGGGGTCGTGGTGTATTCTATGAACAGTAGCCGCTTCGTAAAGCAACTCCATTAAAGGCTTATTATAAATTTCTAAAATCTCTTCCTTGGTCCAGTCGTTTCTTGTCATTGTATTTTATTTAATAACCCAAAAATAGAAAAAACAAGTTGTATTATCTATTCTGAAAAATATTTGAGTCAAATTAATTTCTATTGTATAGGTTTCTCTAGCAAAATGCTCACCGCATTTCCTCCAAAACCCACAGCATTCACCAAAACAGATTCTACGGGTTTTGAAGATTTTGTTTGCTTATAAAATGGATTTTCGAAAAACTCACCAGTCTTCAGCATCAACAAAGCCATCTCGACATTCAACATGCCTGAAGCCCCAAACGTATGACCCAACTTCCATTTGTTAGTGGTGAGGAAAGGTGAAGTTTCAAATGTTTTTTGAATGGCGCTCACTTCCGCTTGATCTCCCTTTTTTGTTCCTGGGGCATGCAAAACTATGGCATCTAAAGAACTTCTTCCTGCTTCTTCCAATGCCATTGTCATGGATTTTTGAAAGCATTTGGCATCCGAAGAAATGGAAATGTTGTGAGTGATTTGCTCCGTCGCATAACCAAATCCTGTGATTTGCGCTAAAGCATTTTCTGATGATTTTGACATCACTGCCGTAGCAGAGCCCTCTCCAAGAATAAGAGTATTTTGAAGTTTGTTGAGTTTTAAACTTTCACAAGGAAATTCAGTGTTTAGTTTTGAATAAAGCTTCAGAGCTTGCATTTGAGCAATGGTAAATTCTGTCAAGGGCGCTTCTGAGCCTCCAACTAAAAACAGATCGCACATATCCGCCTGAAGCCAGGCTTTGGCGTTCAACATGGCATGTAAGGCTGTAGAGCAAGTAATAGAATGACTTATGTTTGGCCCTTCAACGCCAATATCCTGAGCTACCCAAGACGAAATATTTCCCAAAGTGGTGGTTGGAGAGGTTAAAGGTGATAATTTCTTGCCTTCCAAAAAATCTTTGTGATGATGTTCAAATAAAGCTGTAGCTCCACGCGAAGAACCGATATTAATCCCTGTGGATTCTGGTCTAAAGTCAAGCTTTGAAATTGCTTTTCTAGCCGTAAAAATGGCCATAAGCACAGACTTGTCCAGATCTTTATATCTGGTATTTTCTTTAGAAAGTTTATCAATTTCTTTTGAAGAGGATATAGGAAGACTAGCGCCGAGAACAGAAGTATTTTCCCATTCCAACTTTGAAAAATGAACAGTGTCATTTTGGTAATTGTTCAATATAGTTTCCTGATTATGCCCTAAAGCAGAAATAGATCCGAAACTGTTGATGTATATAGGGTGTTTCAATCTAACTTAATTTTTGAAGCAAAGATCGAAAAAACTTAATCTACACGCTATCAAATTCAGAATAAGTCCAAAAAAGCAATATAAGGTCTCTAGTAATTATTTGGTATCTTTGAAGTTCTAAATAAGAATAATTAATCTTCAGCGTTTTAAACTAAGAAACGCTTCAATATATATAATTTATGGGATGTAGCACTTGCTCGACCGGAAAGGATGGTCAACCTAAAGGCTGTAAAAATAACGGGACATGCGGAACAGATGGATGTAATAAGCTAACGGTTTTTGACTGGTTGTCTGATGTTGAGCTACCAGGAAATCAAAAGGCTTTTGACTGTGTCGAGGTTAGATTTAAGAATAGTAGAAAGGAATTTTTTAGAAATACCGAAAATTTGACGCTTTCTATTGGAGACATTGTAGCCACTGAGGCTTCTCCAGGTCATGATATTGGCATCGTCACACTTACCGGGGAATTGGTAAGGGTACAGATGAAAAAGAAAAATACAGACCCAACTTCAAAAGAAGTGGGCAAAGTTTATAGAAAAGCCTCTCAAAAGGATATAGACGTTTGGCAAGCTGCGAGAGAACGCGAGGACAAGATGAAGGTCAAAGCTAGGCAAATAGCTATACGCCTGGACTTGAGAATGAAAATAAGCGATATCGAATTTCAAGGGGATGGTTCTAAAGCTATCTTTTATTATACGGCTGAAGAACGCGTTGATTTTAGACAACTGATAAAAGAATTTGCCTACGAGTTTAAAACTCGGATTGAAATGCGCCAAATAGGCTTTAGACAAGAAGCAGCAAGACTTGGCGGAATTGGTTCCTGTGGTCGTGAGCTGTGTTGTTCTACCTGGTTGACCGATTTTAGAACGGTAAAAACTTCGGCGGCGAGATATCAACAATTGTCCTTGAACCCTCTAAAACTTGCTGGACAATGTGGAAAATTGAAATGTTGTCTCAATTACGAATTGGACACTTATCTTGAAGCCCTGAAAGACTTTCCAAGACAAGATCAAAAACTGACGACCCAAAAAGGTGATGCCGTTTGTCAAAAAATCGACATTTTCAAAGGCAAACTATGGTATGCTTATGAAAAAGAATACAACAACTGGATTGAACTGGATACAGATGCTGTAAAAGTGATTTTGAAAGCTCAACGGGAGAAAAAACCTGTGGCAAGTCTTGAGGAATTTACTACTGAAGTTACTCCTGAAAAGACAGAATTTTCCAACTCGTTTGGTCAGGATAGCCTAACTCGTTTTGACAAACCAAAACGAAATAAGCCTAAAAATAAGAGAAAGTCAAATAAAAATAAGAAGTCGAAAAGAAACAATGCAAACTCATAAACTCTGCTTTCTGGTTGGCTTTTGTGTGTTTTTAGTCAGCTGTCAGGATAATGTCATGTATTCTGATTATAAAAGTTTTGATTATGGCTGGTTCAAAAGTGATACTTTGATGTTTGATATTCAAGCACCAGACACCATCAAACCATACGATTTATTTTTTGTGACAAGAGTGAACCAGGATTATGAATTCAACAATCTATACCTCATCGCCAACATTTCATTTCCCAATGGGAAACAAATTGGAGATACTTTGGAATATGAAATGGCTGAATCTGACGGAGAGTTAATGGGCAAAGGTTTCGGAAGTGTAAAAGAGAGTAAATTGTGGTATAAATCAAATGTAATTTTTACTGAAAAAGGAGATTATACTTTAGAAGTAAAGCACGCCATGCGTAAGTTTGAAAAAGTAGAAGCGCTGGATACATTGCACGGAATAATGGACTTTGGTGTACATTTGGAAACCATCAAACCGACTGAAAATTAATGTTTTTTTAAATTATTATGAGTAAAACATCAACACCAAAAAAGGGATTCAAGAAATATATACTTGGCTTTTGGATAGTATTCTTTGTAGGAATCCTAAGTGTTATCTTTATTTTCCTTCTGGCTAGTTGGGGTGCGTTAGGACCTATGCCTACTTTTGAAGAACTTGAAAATCCAGAAACAAATCTTGCTACAGAAGTAATTTCTGCGGACGGGCAAACTCTTGGAAAGTACTTTAAAGAGAACAGAACTCCCATCAATTACGAAGATCTTCCAGATCATCTCATCAACGCTCTTGTTGCAACCGAAGACGAAAGATTTTACAGCCATTCCGGTATAGACGCCAGAGGTACCTTGAGAGCTGCTATTTATCTTGGTAAAAGAGGTGGTGCAAGTACAATTACACAACAACTTTCCAAACTTTTGTTTACAGACCCCAACAAGAGTGGAACTTTCAATAGGATAATTCAAAAAGTAAAAGAATGGGTGATTGCAATTCGACTAGAAGAACAATACACCAAAAATGAAATTATCACGATGTACCTAAACAAGTTTGATTTTTTGTATCAGGCTGTTGGGATACGTTCTGCTTCAAGAATTTATTTTTCAAAAGAACCTAAAGATCTTACGGTAGAAGAATCTGCTACACTGGTAGCTATGTTGAAAAATCCTATTCTTTATAATCCTGTAAAAGACCAGTTCAAAGAGAATTCTGAACAAAGAAGAAATCAGGTCTTAAAACAAATGGAGAAAAATGGATTTATTAATCAAAAAGTGAAAGATTCTCTACAGGATTTACCGCTTGTAACTTACTTTTCTCCAGAAGAGCACGACGATGGTATTGCGACCTACTTTCGAGCTTACGTCCAGGAATTTATGAAAGACTGGATTGAGGATAATCCGAAACCAGATGGGAGTTCTTACAGTATGTATAGAGATGGATTAAAAATCTACACCTCGGTAGATTATAAAATGCAAGCCTATGCTGAAACAGCAGTTGAGAAACATCTCAAAAATCTGCAGAAAGAATTTGATCGTCAAAATCAAAATAACAAAACAGCTCCCTTCAGAAGTATTGATGCTTCAGAAATAGAAAGCATTCTTAAAAAGGGAATGAGAAATTCTGACCGCTACAAAAGAATGAAGCGAAGAGGAATTGAAGAAGATTCTATCATGGCTACCTTTAACAGAAAACGCGAAATGCGCTTATTTTCTTGGAATGGCCCAATTGATACCTTAATGACTCCAAAGGATTCTATCAGATATTACAAATCATTTTTGAATACTGGAATGATGTCCATGACTCCACAAACCGGAGAGATAAAAGCCTGGGTAGGTGGTGTAAATTATAAGTTTTTTAAATACGAGCATGTTAAACAGGCAAAACGTCAAGTGGGGTCTACCTTCAAACCATTTGTGTATGCTACTGCAATAGATCAATTGCATTATTCGCCGTGTAAGGAATTTCCTAATACACCTTATACCATACCTAAAGGAAAACATGGTGTTACCGAAGACTGGACGCCCTCCAACGCTGGCGGTGATGATGATTATGGAGGTATAAAGACTTTGAAACAAGCTTTGGCCGAATCTATCAATACTATCACAGCCAGAGTAATTGACAGGACTGGTCCCGAAAGTGTCATCAATTTAATTGACAAGTTAGGCATTGATACATCACGAATACAACCTGTTGCTGCTATAGCTTTGGGTACTGCAGATATAAGTGTTTACGACATGGTTTCGGCTTATAGTGCATTTGCCAACAAAGGCGTTTACGTAAAGCCTTATGCCATACAGCGTATAGAAGATAAAAACGGAACTATTCTTTACCAACATCAGCCGCAAAGTCGTGATGTCTTAAGTGAAGAAGCAGCTTATGTTACTATACAGTTATTAGAAGGGGTTACTCAATCTGGTTCTGGTAGACGACTAAAATCAAATTCTGATTATGCTAAAAATAGCGAACCTTATAAAAGAGCTGTGACCGGATATCCTTATGCTTTTGAGAATGATATCGCAGGAAAAACAGGAACCACACAAAACCAAAGTGATGGTTGGTTTATTGGAATGGTGCCCAACCTTGCTACAGGCGTTTGGGTAGGCGGTGAAGACAGAAGTGTAAGATTTGAAACTATCGCTTACGGTCAGGGAGCAACCTTAGCTTTACCTATCTGGGGGATGTACATGAAGGATATTTATGCGGATGAAAGCTTGGATGTTTCAAAAGAAAAGTTTGAAAGACCCGATAATCTTAGTATTCAAGTTGATTGTGACGAATTTTCTGAAGATGAAACAGGCGAAGAAAAAGAAGAGACCACAGAATTTGAAATAGACTTTTAACTATTATCACTGGCGTACCATTCTGCGAAAGCAGTTCCGGTTTCTCTAAGTTTGAGGGAATGTAACTTGATGTCTTTAGCTAACTTTTTAGAAATCTTTTCAGCAAAATCAGCTATCATATTTTCACTTGTGGGTTGATAATCTACAAGAACAACATTATGTCCGGAAGATTTTAAATACTCTGCGAGTTCAATATGCGGCGTGTTTTTATTGAGTAGAATAGCGTGATCCATAACGTCTACAACCTCGGTTTTCACAATTCGTTTGAGGTCGCCAAAGTCAATCACCATTCCACATTTGACATTGCTTATATCGGTTATAGGATTTCCTATAACAGTCACATCCAGACTGTAACTATGCCCGTGAACATTTTTACATTTCCCGTCGTAACCGTAAAGAGCGTGAGCAGTTTCGAACGTAAATTGTTTGGTAATTCTAATTTTTGCCATAATCTCAAATATTGCTGCAAAGATACTGGAATTATAAAATTATAAGGTTACGGGATTACATTCATTTTTGATTCTCAAGTCTTCAAAAAGTCTCTCAATACTTCTAAGTGAAAAAAATAATTGATGGTTTTCTCTGACCAATAGTCTAGTGCTAGAGGGCAAACAAAAAAAGAATACGAATATCAAGTGAGCTTTTAGAGGTTCTGTTAGGCAAAATCATTTCCCAAGAAACAAGTAAGGTTATTTAGCAATGAAAATAGCATTGAATTTTGAGTTTGAAAATCAAGAAAAAAATCCTCAGCGAAGAATCAAAAAATTAGAACAGCCTAAAGTATTAAAAAACTAAATTTGAAAATTATATTTTAACGATCTCAGATGACTAAAACACTTTTGACAGAGGCTATTTCTTCAGTTGAAAACCCTCTTTATGAGCTCATTATTTCTGATATTTTAGAACAAGGCTATTCCATATGTGATACTTTTCTTGAAGAATCTCTGGTAGACCTTTTAAGAATTGAACTTAAAACTTTATACAATCAAAGCAATCTTAAAAAGGCTGCTATTGGAAATAGGGTAAATGAATCAATCGAAAAAAGCATCCGTGGAGATTATATCCAATGGATAGACGAACTCAAAGCAAATTCAGTAGAAAAGCGTTTTTTTCAACAGATTCATCATTTTAAAGACTATTTGAACAGAACTTGTTTTATGGGACTTTTACATCAAGAGTTTCATTATGCAGTCTATCCCAAAGGAACTTTTTATCAAAAGCATATAGATACCTTTCAAAATGATGATAGACGTAAGCTTTCTATGGTGTGCTACCTCAACGATAATTCTTGGAAAACGACCAATGGAGGAGAACTCATCTTATATCCAAAAGGAAAAGAAGAAATCACAATATATCCGTTACCAGGAAGAGTTGTCATTTTTGAAAGCCAGGTTCTTGAACATGAAGTAAAAGAAGTCCTCAACGAGGAAAGACTAAGTATTACTGGCTGGTTAAAGACCAGATAAGTACTCAGTTAAATATTTTTTTACTAATAAAGTATCCTTACTTTTATGGTATGTTCTATTTGCCTCAGCTCTTTTAAGGTGTCTAGAGAGTCGTTTTTAGCAATGTCCAGTACAACATAACCTACATCAATATTAGTGCTCAGATACTGTCCCAGGATGTTTACATCCAGCTTTGAGATCTTGGAGTTAATTTCAGAAAGGACTCCGGAAACATTTTTATGAATATGGAGTATTCTATGTGTGTCTTCCATTTTTGGTAAGGACAGTTCTGGAATGGAATGACTACCAATGCTTGAACCACTTTCAATGTATTTTATCAATTTTGCTGACACATCCAGACCGATATTCCATTGGGCTTCTTCTGTCGAACCACCAATGTGCGGCGTCAGAATAACATTAGAAATATTCTGAAGTGGTGAAGAAAACTTTTCAGCTTTGTTCTTTGGCTCTTCAGGAAAAACATCAACGGCTGCTCCACCAATTCGTCCATCTTCCAAAGCTGTTTTCAAAGCTTCAATGTCTACTACATTACCACGGCTCATGTTGATCAACATCTGCCCCTTGTTAAACCAGCTCAAAACTTGTTTATCAAAAAGATTTTTGGTTCCATTGGTTCCTGGCACATGAAGCGTGATCAAATCACAATCTTCAATTAGAGTTTTAAGATCGGTGACTTCTTCGGCATTTCCCAGTGGTAATTTATTTTCCACGTCATAATAAAACACCTTCAATCCCATGGCTTCGGCCAAAATCGAGACCTGAGAACCAATATGACCATAGCCTACAACGCCAAGTTTCTTGCCTCGAATTTCATGGGCATTGGTAGAATCTTTATCCCATTCTCCGGCGTGAGCCGCTTTATCTTTGTCTGGGATACGTCTTATCAACATAATAGCAGAGGCAATCACCAACTCTGCCACAGACCTCGTGTTGCTAAACGGCGCATTGAAAACGCAGACACCAGCTTTATTAGCAGCATCCAGATCAACCTGATTGGTACCAATACAGAAACAACCAATGGCGACTAACTTTTTGGCTTTTTGAATAACCTCCTCCGTCAGTTGCGTTTTGGACCTCACACAAACCACTTTTGCATCTTTCAAAACTTCATCCAATTCTTCACCAGATAAAGCACCAGGATACTGTTCGATTTGAGTATACCCAGCCTTTTTAAAAGATTCTACAGCCGATTGACTTATACTTTCCAAAATAACAATTTTCATTTTACCTTTTGGAAAAGACGTTTTTAATGGTGACATAGTGATTGTGTATTGAGAATTAAAAGACTCTAAATTATAAAATTACATTAAGGCAATACTTTGTTGAAATGATTTTTTTCTGAATTTAATCCAGTTAGAATTTTGGTTTGAATTTCAATTAATGACTTAGTACATTTAAAGCTAGTTGAGCTCCATTTGCAACTGAATCAATTTGTGATACAATCCATTTTCTTTTTCTAAAAGATCAGCGTGAGTTCCTCTTTCAATTATCTCTCCGTCTTCTAAAACTAATATCTGTTCTGCATTTTTGATCGTGGATAAGCGGTGAGCAATTACAAAAGACGTTCTGCCTTGCATCAACTTATCTAACGCATCTTGTACCAGCTTTTCAGATTCTGAATCCAGCGAGCTTGTCGCTTCATCCAGAATTAAAATCACCGGATTTTTCAAAACGGCCCTGGCAATTGCCACTCGTTGACGCTGACCTCCAGAAAGCTGAACGCCACGTTCACCTACAATGGTTTCATATTGCTCTGGAAACGACATGATAAATTCGTGAGCATTGGCTTTTTTGGCGGCTTCCAATATCTCTTCATTACTTGCTTCAGGCTTTCCGTAAGCAATATTTTCTTTTATGGTTCCTCCAAAAAGTAAAATATCCTGCGGGACAATAGCCATCTGGCTTCTTAAATCGTGCAAGGTAAATTCTGAAGCTGGCACATCATCCAATAACATCTGTCCATCCTGAGGCTCATAAAATCTTAAAATCAAAGAGGCTATCGTAGATTTTCCAGCTCCACTAGGACCAACTATAGCAACAGTTTCGCCTTCTTTGGCCTCAAAGCTTATGTTTTTTAGAACAGTGAGTTCTGGTCGGGTAGGATAGGCAAATTTTAGATTCTTAAAACTCAGTTTACCGTGAATAGGCTGAGGTGTGGAGTTTTCTATAATCACTTCCGGCTCTTCATCTATCAAATCAAAAACCCGTTCTGTGGCGCCAATTGCTTTTTGAATTTGCGCGTATTGGATCGGTAATCCTCCAATGGAGGCGCCAACGAATATCGTATAAAGAATAAAGGTGATCAATTCGGATTGAGTCAGTTCTCCAACATTCTGAAGTTTGACAGCGTACCATACTAAAAGCACGATAGCCCCAAAAATACAGAAGATGATAAATGATGAAAAAGCGCCACGTGCCAAGCCTCCTTTGATGGCTATTTTCTTGATATCGTTAACGGCAAATTTGTACCTCAGCATTTCAAAAGCTTCGTTCGTAAAAGCTTTTACATTGGCAATGCCTTGCAAACTTTCTCCTACAATGGTATTGGAATCGGCTACTTTATCCTGAGTTTCCTTAGATAATTTTTTGATGAATTTACCAAAAAACACAGCAACTATAGCAAATATGGGAATGGTTGCCAACATCAACAGAGACAGTTTAACTGAAGTAAAGAATAGGGCCGTTATTCCGCCAATCACAATGATCATTTGCCTTAAAAACTCGGCAATGCCTGTGGTAAAAGTATCTTGAATTTGAGAAATATCTGCGGCTACGCGACTATTTAATTCGCTAACGCGTCGAGAGGAAAAGAACTGCATTGGCATTTTTACCAAGGTATTGTAAGTATCTTGTCTTATAGCAGAAAGCATATTTTCGGTCACATTCACAAATAGAACGACCCGGAAAAAGGAAAACACAGCTTGAGCTGTAAAGAGTCCTAGCAGAATAAGTCCCATTCTATTGATCTCATCGGCATTAAAATCTGCAGTCTCGATGAGATCCCCCATCAATTTTGGAAAAAGCAAAGCTGTAAGACCTGTGAATCCCAGGAAAATCATCCCGATGATCAGCTTCCATTTGTGGGGTCCGATGTAGGAAAAGAGGCGTAAAGATTTCTTAAGGTTTTCTTTGTTCAGTTTTACTTTGGGAAGGTCAGATTCCTTTTTTCTTTTAGCCATTCTAAAATTTTCTTCTTGTCTTGAGGTGCAAAGTTAACTTCAAGCTGATTACTAATCTATTAACTTAACTTAAATGTCTTAAAAATTATCGCAAAACCTTTAAGTCAGTAGTATTAAAATCAAAAGAAATAATAATGCATAATGAATTCAATCTTCGATTTATTATAAATTTTCAAGAACAGTTACTAGTGGAGGGATTGGTTTTCATGCTCATAAACTTTCTTACCTTTATTTTTTGAAAAAAATTAAATTATGAAAAAGCTATTACTATCGCTATGTGTTTTGTTAATTCAAGTTACGGCTTGGTCACAAATCGAAAGTGCTCCAGAGAGAGCTGAAGGAGAGGGCCCTTGGTCACAACTGATTATACGCGGAGTTACGCTAATCAATGGAAATGGTGCACCACCCACAGGACCTGTTGATATTGTCGTGGAGCAAAATAAAATTACTGAAGTTAAAACCGTGGGATATCCCGGGGTAGAGATTAAAGAAGATAATAGACCTCAGCTCAAATCTGGGGGTAAGGAACTCGATGCTTCCGGCATGTATTTGATGCCAGGCTTTGTAGATATGCACGGGCATATTGGCGGGGAAGCTCAAGGCACTCCTGCGGAGTATGTTTTTAAACTTTGGATGGGGCACGGGATAACAACCATCCGTGATCCTTCAGCGGGCAATGGACTGGACTGGGTGCTGGAACACAAGAAAAAATCTGCTAAAAACGAAATCACAGCCCCAAGAATTTTGGCTTACACAGCCTTCGGACAAGGGAGTGAAAAAGAAATAAGTTCGCCTAAAATGGCTAAAGAATGGGTGAATGAAAATGCTAAAAAAGGAGCAGATGGCATTAAATTTTTCGGCGCCAGACCAGAAATTATGCAAACTGCACTTGAAGAAAATAAAAGATTGGGATTGCGTTCTGCTATGCACCACGCTCAAATGAACGTTGCCCGATGGAATGTACTGAATTCTGCAAGAGCTGGTCTTACCAGCATGGAGCACTGGTATGGCTTACCAGAAGCTTTGTTTACAGACAGAACTGTTCAGCATTATAAACTAGATTACAATTATAACAACGAACAAGACCGATTTGCAGGTGCAGGCGAATTGTGGGAACAAGCAGCTCCGCCATATTCCGACAAATGGAACGAAGTCATGAATGAATTGCTGGAGCTGGATTTTACCATAGATCCTACTTTTAATATTTATGAGGCTAACCGAGATTTGATGAGAACCAGCCGAGCAGAATGGCATGAGGAATACACATTGCCTTCGCTTTGGGAATTCTACCAGCCTAGTAAAATTTCACACGGCTCACATTGGCATTATTGGGGAACCGAAGAAGAAACGACCTGGAGAAAAAACTATCAACTGTGGATGACCTTTGTCAACGAATACAAAAACAGAGGTGGCCGAGTGACCACGGGGTCTGATTCTGGATTTATATTTCAACTCTATGGTTTTGCATATGTTCGTGAATTGGAACTACTAAGAGAAGCTGGATTTCATCCTTTGGAAATTATGATGTCAGCCACACTCAACGGAGCGGAGGCGCTAGGCATGGAAGATAAAATTGGAACCGTTGAAGTAGGGAAACTAGCTGATTTTGTAATCGTCGAAGAAAACCCATTAGAAAATTTGAAAGTGCTTTACGGCACTGGCGCCATCAAATTAACTGAAGACAATGAAGTGACTCGAGTTGGCGGTGTGAAATACACCATCAAAGACGGAATCATTTACGATGCTCAACAATTGCTGGAAGATGTAAAGCAAATGGTGAAAGAAGACAAAACTAAATCTGGTTATGAAATCAAGCAGCCGGGGAGGAAATAAACAATTTTCCACATTAAAACAGGGTTATTAGCTGCGATGTAAATGACTTTAATTTAAAATTTTATCAGTTTAATTTGATTATATTCTATTTTTTAACCTTTAAAATTGATATATCAACATTTTAATGATTAATTTAATGTCAAATTAAAAATTATGGGCATTAAAAGTTTTCAAGGTAATCAAGTGGGTGAAGCCAATGTACAAGCAGAAAAAATTACCGTTAGGGATTGCATGTCTCAAAGCATGATTCTTTTTAATAAGAATCAAAGTATCATTGAAGTTGTGGATATGCTTATCAAATTCAGAATATCTGGTGGTCCAGTGGTCGATGATCAAAAACGGGTTATTGGAATCATTTCTGAAGGAGACTGCGTCAAACAAATTTCTGAAAGTCGGTATTACAACATGCCCATGGAGGACACAAGTGTAGAGAAATACATGTCCAGAGAAGTCGATGTAATGTCACCCGATGTAAATCTTTTTGACGCTGCGCAATTGTTTTTAAAATCCAAAAGACGTCGCTTTCCCGTCTTAGAAGATGGAAAAATTATTGGTATAGTGAGTCAAAAGGATATTTTGAGAACGGCTTTGATGCTGAAGGGTTTTAGTTGGAAACACAAATAATTTCAAAATTATTGTCATCGGTTACTAACTCAGCTAATTATCATTTTAAATTAAAAATTATTAATTAATCATTTTTTGACTACCGACTTGAAACTAGTGACTACAGACTAAAAGTACATGTTTTGCGCTGTCCTGTAAGTATTGGCATGCGCGTCGATGATAGTTTTGATATCTTTGGAGTAGCCTCCACCCATACTCACTTCAACAGGAATTTCATAATTGAGGCATTGCTCAAAGACAAATTCATCTCTTTTTTTGCAGCCTTCCACTGAACAACCTAGTTTTCCCAATTTATCCGTACTCAAAATGTCAACGCCTGACAAGAAGAAAATAAAATCAGGTTTTATTCGGTCGATGAGGTTTGGCAAAGTGTTTTTTAAGGTTTTGAGATAGACCTTATCACCGCAGTCGTTTTCCATGGGGATATCCAAATCGGACACTTCTTTTTTGAACGGGTAATTGCTTTTGCCATGCATGGAAAAGGTAAACACCCGATCGTCGTTTTGAAAAATCTCTGCCGTCCCATTTCCTTGGTGCACATCGAGATCGACTACCAAAATCTGTTTTGCAAATTTATTCTGGAGTAAATACTGCGCGCCAATCGCCTGATCGTTGAGCATACAAAAAGCTTCGCCATGATCTGAGTAAGCATGGTGAGTACCACCGGCAATGTTCATCGCAACTCCATGCTCCAAGGCATAATTGCAAGCTTTGATCGTACCATCGGTGATGATGCGTTCGCGTTCTACCAATACTTCCGAAAGTGGAAATCCTATTTTTCTGGCTTTTCTAGGCTCAATGCTAATGCTGTATAATTCCTTCAAATACTCTGGCGTATGTACCAACTGAATGTACTTTTCATTTTCTTCTCGAATCTCTGGCTGGAAAAAATTATCTTGTTTACAAGTCCCCTCGTGAAGCAATTGCTTGGGTAACAAATCGTATTTTTCCATCGGAAAGCGATGGCCCTCAGGCAAGGGGTGTTTGTAAATGGGATGAAATGCAATTTTGAGCATAGCCAATTTTAAAGAAATTCAAAATAAATGCTTTTGAGTTTCTTCTTGCCTCTAATGGCTTTTAAATATTTGGTAAAATTCTGGTTAATCTCCTCACGGCTGTAGTCTTTACCTCAGAGGCACAAAGGTCACAAGGTTAGCGGTTTTTAACTTTCAGCTGCAACCTCTATGGCTTTGGATCTTAAAAGCCAGTACAAAGCCTTAAGAAATGTATCGTGATTTAGTAAGCTAACGGGAACGAATTCAGAATAAAAAGGGATTAATGACCTAACTGGATACTTTACTTGTTTTCCTCAAAGCAATCAATCCCAAAACAGGTCCTATAGCCAGAAGAATATAAATGAAATTACTACTTGTCCATACACTCAAAATATTGAGGAGCTGGATGCTCACAATGGTAATGGCAAAACCTATGCTGTTGACAATTGTGAGCGCTGTGCCTTTGATTTCGGCTGGTGCATTTTGAGCAACTAGTGTGGATAAAAGTGGTGAATCTGCTATGACAACCATGCCCCACAGCAGTAAAAATCCTATAAATAGAATTTCACTTTCGGTGCCCAACATCCATGGAGAAACCAAACAGCATACGCAGGATAAAAGCAAGGCTAAGAATGCTATCCGTTTTGTACCGAAACCTTGAGACAAATAGCCGCCTAAAACACAGGATAATCCTCCAATAGCTATGACGAGAAATGATACTAATGAAACATTGAAGGTGATCTCTAGATGCGACGACTTATAGATTTGTAATAGAATAGGCACAAAAGCCCAAAAGGCATATAACTCCCACATGTGTCCAAAGTAGCCAAAAGCTGCAGCCCTGAAATTGCGATTATGGAAGACTTTAAAAAAAGCGGAAAATTTTAAGTTACGACCTGATTGCCTGTAAGGACCGTCTGGTACTAAAAGCAAAATCAACACACCTCCCAAAACGGCTAATAGAGAAGTCACGATCATAACTGATTTCCAAAGAAATCCTTCCGTCATGTCTTTGAGCAAATGCGGAAAAGCTGTGCCTAGGACTAAAGCCCCTACTAAAAAACTAAGGGATTTACCCAAGCCTTTTTCGTAATAATCGGCTGCTATTTTCATTCCAACTGGATAGATTCCAGCTAGAAAAAAACCTGTCAGAAACCTAAAGGCTAGTAAGCTCAACATGGTATTGCCTTCCCAAACAATAGCCAAATTAAATCCTGCGCCAAGGAGTGCAGAAAAGAAGAAGACCCGGGAAGGGGAAAACCGGTCTGCTATACTCAACACTGCAAAAATTAAGGTCCCCAGAATAAATCCTAACTGAACCGCAGAGGTTAAATGCCCAAGAGCGCTGGGCGGCAAATTGAAGTTAGCAACCAGCTCGTTCATCACCGCATTACCAGCAAACCAAAGCGATGTACAACAAAACTGATCAAAAACTATAATAGGAAGAATGCGTTTGGAAACTTTCACGAAGTGAAGATATCAAATGAAATAGAAGGCTTAGTGCTTCTTAGTTCCAATTTTAATAAAGAATATTAATGATACACCTATGCCCATCAGTGCCCCTGCGATAAACCCTGAGCCCGTAAATTTTACATCGGTTAAAGTCATGATTAAGCCAATTATGAAAAGAACTATTCCTATTATTCTATTTTGTGCAGTGGTCATAGGAATGGTTTTTATGGATTTTATAAATCCGAATTAGTTGAATCTTGAATATATATAAAAAAGGCGAGTAAATTTTTACTCGCCTATAAATAGAACTAATTCTTATTAAGTTGTTAAGAAATTAATTATCTGTAGTAATTTCTTCTGTGTTAGAATTGTAAGTGAGTTGATTTTCCTTTAACCACTCTTGAAATCCAGCATCACCAAGTTTATTTCTCATGGCCCTAGAGCTAATCGCGGTTCCTTCGACAGAAATTGTTAATACAAATGGATAGTCTGTATATTTTACAACTCCATCTACTAGTAAATCGTACTCTGGACCTGCACTCTCTAATGCTCTATCCATCGCATCTTTTATATTCCAACCCAATCCTAAAAAATAAGATTTTTTTCCTTCAACCTGCTTTCCTTCAGATTTATCAAAATCTAAACTTACATTTTTTGAGCTAATAACTGTAAAATCTACAAGTCTGTAAGAACAGCTTGAAAGAGAGAATACAATAACGGTTAATAATAATAGTTGTTTAATTTTCATATTTAATTAGTTAGAAATTTTTTGCCTACTCTTGTGGTTTTTCAGCTTCACCCCGTTTAAATAGTTTCTGGACTCTATGTAAAAAAGTGTCTTGGACTAGTTCTATTTTGGGATAAAAATGCGAAATGATTTTAATTTATGAAAATGAAAATTTAAGAATGTTTAGTCTTTTATTCCTGTCTTTTATAAGAATCTCATTTTAAAATCATTACAAACGTTTAAAGATTGGATGAGTTGAAATCGGAATAAATTCATCAAAAAATTGCATTTCTATAATCCATTTTATAAGCATTATATAAATAACAAGGCTTTTACTTAACCTAATTAAACTGGGGGCTTTTATTAAAATGCTTCAATTCAAACTAGCCTAAAATATGTTGCGCCAGTACTTTTTGTACATCGTAAACATTGACGCTTTTATTGAATTTTTTAGAAATACTTGGATGTTGCTCGCTAGAGATCCATATTTTCAATTCTGCTTCCAAATCAAAAGATCCGGCAGTTTCTACACTAAATCTACTTATACTTTTATAACCTACCGAAAGGTATTCTACTTTACGCCCTGTCAGGCCTTGTTTATCAACCAGAATTAAGCGTTTGCTGGTAAAAATAAAAGTATCCCTTACCAGCTTAAAACCGATTTCAATACTTTCATTTTCGGTCAATAACTGACCGTAGTCTTTTTCTAAATCTTGTTTACTTACTGCTCCCGCATTACCGAGCAATGATGAAAATAATCCCATATTATAGTTTTTTAATTTTCACTTTAAATCCTTCTAAAGCGGTTCAAATTTAGACTTCACTTTTTTCAAGTCTTCATCTTTTAGAGTGTTAAGATCAAGTGTTCGCTTTTCATCTTTAAAATAAAGTTCAATTTCAAAAAGCCTGATGTTAATGGAGTCAATGTCAGCAAAATTTATCGTTTCAGGTTGTTTAGTACCCGGAAGGAATAACTTCAATTGTTGGTCATCCCATTCAATGTAGTATTTTTCATTTCTAAGGTTATAAGCGCCTAAGCCTATAAAAAATAAACCTTGAAATCCCTGCAAGAATCCGGTCCAATCAACCGAAGAGGATTCAGTACCGGAATCACCTATAAATAGTTTTACAATTGCAAAAATTCCGACTAATAGGAACAAAATCCCGAAGCCTATCATCAATTTAGAAAGTATAGTTTGGGATTTAAAAGCTTTTACTCGCGTCATAATTTGGATGAAGTTTTTATTCTCTCTAAAAATACTAAAAAAATCACATTTTAGAAATCCATCATTTTTTCTTCTGAAAAAGAAAATTTGATAATAGGATAGTACTAATTCCTAAACCCATTAAAACACCTGTCCAAAAGCCAGGAATTCCTAACTCTGTTTTATAGCTACTTACGACAAGTCCTAAGATCAAGACCACTGCTCCTAAAATTCTGTTGTGTGTTGGGGTCATAGATTGATGTTTTTTTAGTCTAAAATCTCATTATTAATTGCTTTATATCTCAATTCTTTTCAATCAATTCTAAAGTAAACCTCATCTGTGTGTCTTCATTGTTGAGGAAATCTTCAAGAGATTGAGACACCTGATAATCGGGGATAATTCCTCTACCGCGAATTTGATTGGACTTTACAGGAACATCTTGTTTTAAATTCACTATTGAAAAAGAAGTGGTGAATTTGGACTTAGGTAATATATATGTAAAGGGAGTATGACCGTTATGGCCATAATAGCCGCCAGATGTTTCTTCTCCGATTGTTATGGTGTTTTCATTACCGGCCAGCATAGCAGCAAACAAACTACCAGCCGAAGCAACTGCAGGACTCGTAAGTAAATAAATTTGTCCTGTAAATGCGTTTTCCTCAGGTTGCCATACTTGGTGATCTTTACTGGTGTCATCCTGATAATAAGCACCCTTTTTTTCTAAGGGAAAAATCTCCTGAAGTTGTTTGTTATATCCGCCTACAACGAAGGGTCTTATGAATCTTGGAATCCAAATATCATAATACCTAATTAGCGGTATTTTCCTAAAGCTAATCCAGGCTTCTGTGTTTTCCTGAAAATTTCGTTGTGTTAAATAAGAATAGGATAGAAGATCATTGGGGTCATCGCCACCATTATTTAAACGCACATCCACAATTAAATTTTGAAGCTTATCATTTTTGATTTTACTAAAAATACTATCCAGAAAAGCAGCATAGGTTTTATGCTCTTCGGTAGTTTCATTTCCCATTGAAAACGAGCGAAGCGTTAAAACTCCTGTTGAATCATTGACTTCTTTAAATCCATATTTCTGATCTTCTTTTAGGTCCACATAATAAACTTGGTCATAAGGAAGAGAATGTCTTGCTCTAAAGTTTTTATAGTAGTCTGAATAGCTAACGCTTTCAAGTTTTTTGGTCTCCAAACTGTTAGAATCGATTGCTTTGAAAGTGACATCAAATTCATTTGTTTGACCATAATGCCATCTGTAATATCTTGAAAAATGTGTTCTTAACCCAATTCTTTTGGCAGTAATATTATAACCGTCTGTGGTGTAGTATTTATGAAGGTTTTTGACTATTTCTGCCATTGGCTCACCGTTGATTTTAACAACTTCTGCGCCCAGAGGAAGCTCGCCGTCTTTAAAATTGATTCGCCAGTGGCCATCAATCCATTTCACCGGATAGGGGAAATAACCTGAGGTTTCTGCTCTTAAACTTTTCCAGTATTTATCTGGCAAGCCAGTATCATTGTGCAAACTGCCTTCAAAGTCGGTGAGTTGGCAAATAATATTATAAAAATCCAGATAAGTGGAGGACTGTTCAATTTCGGCTTCTGCCCATTGGTAAATGCTATCAATTTGAGCTTCGGAATGGTATTTATAAAGTCCTGAATTGGCCTTCAACCGAATTTCTTTAAACACCTCAAAATCCTTTTTCATCTTTTTGGTAGACAAGGGATCATCAACATGTTGAGCAAAACTTAAAAAGAAGGATAAGATGAAAAGGAGTGTAGAAAAGGTTTTCATGATTTAGATTTGGGAACAGTCAAAGTTTAAAAATAAATCTATTCAATCAGTTTGTTGCGGAATTTTAATAAATTCTGAACCAAAATATAAAATCGACAAGCTTATCAATAAACAGGGAAATAAACCTGTTGAAAAGCCTGTTGGGAATCCGTGAAAGATGGTAACTAAGAGTAAATAACTAATATACCCAAAACCAAATTTGAGGACACGTTCTGCTCCAGGCATTTCGCGAGTAAAAACAACAATAAAAAACGGGATAAATAAGCTTAGCAAAACTCCTCCAAAAACACTGTTAGTGTTAGCATTAGAGTCAATAGTCAGAAAACCTATAATTGCTACAAGTATCAAATTTAGGATTAAAAGAAAAAGTCCATTTATGATCTTAGTTGTTATGCTATTTTCTTTTAATGCTGGATCTATGCTTATTAATTCTTCCAGGTCTATTTGAAGTGTATTACAGATGAGCTGTAAGGTTTTTCCTCTTGGTTCGCTCTCGCTATTCTCAATCCGCTGAATGGTTCTTAGATTGATGTTGGATTGTTCGGCTAATTCTTCTTGAGTAAGCCCTTTTAGTTTTCGGGTTTCACTAATTTTTTTTCCAATTAAATTCATTTTAAAAGCTTTAAAGTTAACTCTAAATGTAATCAGCTAGCTTAAAATTGATAACGCCTTTTGATCGACTTTTATACGGCATTTAGTTTGTCACTGTTTGTCGTTTTTTGATTAATCAATTTTATCATAATGTGTACTTTAATTATGAACTTAAGCTAAGATTCGAATTTTCTTAAACTTGTTGCAATTTTTTAGGCTTATTGAATCTTCAGTAAAATGGTCTCCCAAAATTTTCTTTAGTTTCTTAATAGGTTATGGTTTAGATTTTGGTTAGTGATGAGTTTTATTTAGAAATTAAAAATAATAGCTAAATAATGCGTCAAAATTTTAGGGTTAAGTTTCTATAAAACTACAATAATTCTTATTTAAACAGAGAATTCAAATTATTTATTAATCATTTAAAATCGATGCTCTCAATAATTTGGTAGAGTCTTTAAATATAATTTTAGTTAGCTATTTAATTGATTAAAAGCTATACCATAAACTTTTGAATAGAAAGAGTTCAAAATATTATTCAAATTCTTTTAAACTGCTCATCACAGCTTTATTCTACTTCTACCTATGTATCTCTATCGTTTTGGTGGTTCAGGCCAACTATAAAGCTTTAAGCAATGTATCGAGGAGGTTTAAATTGAGCAGTGGCAAATTCAGAATAAATAATTTTTAAAATCCTGTAAACTAAAAAAGGCATGCGTCAACATGCCTTTTTATAAATCGATTCTAAGGAGTATTTACATTTCTTCCATAGCTGAAGAATGCATCTCCATCATCTGGTCATGTTCATTTCGTAACATTTCATGTTCTTCTTTCATTTTTTCTTGGTCCTTATTCATTTGTTCATGTTCTTTTTTCATGGTCTCAACTTCAAATTCTAAGGTTTCGCTATCCACATCTCCACTGGCATGTTTCTCTATCATTTCTTCATGCTTCTGAAGCAGACCTTCATGAGTTTGGATGATCTGATAATGCTCCTCCTGGATATTTATATGTTTTTCACGCATGGCTGAATGGAGGCTATCCATCTCTGGCCTATCTGATAATTGGTCGGACTCCTCTTTCATTTCTTCACGCAAGTCATCCATTTTTTCATAGGTTTCCTTCATGAACTCATGCGTTCCCTTCATTTCCTCATGTTCTGTCACCATTGCCTTATACTCTTCGCTGTCTACGGGATTGCTGTTACAGGCGATAACAAGAAAAGCCATTAGACTCCAGGAGAACATAAATACGTTTTTAGTTAGTAATTTTTCATGGTTTTTTGTGTTTTAATGAGTCTTTAATTTAATTATAAATTTTTAAAAAATGAAATAATGTTAAAAAGCCCCAACTACATCCGTTTAAAATTTGAAGCATGACTCACTTTAACTGCAATGAAGATTTATATTATTTCTTCTTACAACTTAATTCCAATGTTCTAAAGACTAGCTTATATTTATACTCTTCTTGCATAAAGCTAAAACCTAATCATGAGCCTCAAAAAAGACTTACATCAGCAGTGTGTAAAACTTGTAGATAAACGGTGGTCGAGTATTCAGAATCATATCGCCGATATCCAGAACAGTCTGCTTTCGGAGACCAAAAGCAGTGCTGGCGATAAGCATGAAACCGGCAGGGCGATGCTTCAGCTGGAACGGGAAAAAGCCGGACACCAACTGGCTGAAATCAATAAATTACGAACAACGCTATCTCAACTCAATGTCGACAAAACGCCTTCGCATGTGAGTTTGGGAAGTGTGGTCTTTACTTCCAAAGCCAATTATTTTATTGCCGTAAGTCTGGGTGCAATAGAAGTGGAAAATGAAACCTTTTACACTATTTCGCCAAGCACACCGATTGGTCAATTGCTGATGGGGAAAATCATAAAAGATGAGGTCACGTTTAATGGGAATTCTTTTGTGATTGAGGAGATTGTTTAGGTTAGGACGCTACGCTTTTAGAAGGTAGAGCGCTTCGGTTTTAGAAAAGAGAACATAAAGAATAAATCGCTCCGCTCATAGAGCTAAGACAACTCAATTAAAAAAAAGTGTTTTAAAATACTCATTCCTCTTCCTGATGGGTGATTTGCTGTTTGATGAGCAGTTTGACGTAATGGCGGTTGCGGCGTTCTTTCTTTTCTCCGGCGCGCTTGTGCTTGCGTTTGTCTTTGACGATTTTATCCAGATTGTCTAAATCTTCGATTTCTTTGACATCGTTAACTGAAGTGCGTTTAGCCATAATCCTATTTTTTCTTAGATCGAAAATAAGAGATTACTGTATTGAGAATTGAAAACTGATCTATTATTAAGTAAAAATTAAAACCTATATAAGTTTAAGCTGATCGTCTCAACATCAAATCTACTTCAATATAATCATCTCTGTCGCTTCGAAAATTTAAAGGCAGTACACAGCCTTAAGAAATGTATCACAAAGCTTCTAAGTTAACGAAGGCTAATTCAGAATAAACCATTTTATAAATTGTGTTGCTTTTCTTTTGATTTACAATAAATTTAGTGGAGCAATGATGCCAATTTTTATTTCATTTTTATTGTAACTACTCACGTTAAAATTGGTTTTGGCATAATTTGAATAATCGTAATATCGACCGACATAGGCTATAAAAAATTGAAGGTCCAAGTCCTTAAATGGACTGTAAGCTATCGTAGGAATTGCGCCAAAACTGGTTCTTACGTGATCTCTGCTAGTTGTGTAATTGTTGTATGCTGTGCTGGTCATAAGCGTTAATAAGCCTTTAAATTTTGGACTTAGCTGGTATTCTGCTCTAAGCCAATTTTCTATGTACAACACATTTTCTGCTATCTCATTTTCGGCAAGTAAGTTATTGATGATGCGCTTAGTATCTATTTCTTCATAACTGTACTGGAAATCGTACATCAGCTTGAAGTTGTTATTCTGGTATTTATGACCAAGTGTGAAAAAATAGGTTCCCTGATTTTTGACTTCATTACTTCGACTTGCGCTGTAGTGAGTTTCAAGTTTGCCATCAAAAAAACTTCCACGCCAGTTTGCTACAACATTGACAGGCCAAATGGGTTCTTCAATGTCTTCTGCTATCACATCTCCGTACAGATCTTCGTAAAGTAGGGTCCGGGAGTTCAAGACCTGAAACCGAAATTGATGATTTTCAAAAGCTTGGTAAGATAGTCCAGCACCCGTTACAAATGCCAGAGCATTACTATAGATATCATTATATTCAAGAATGTATAACGGACTATACTCGAACTCGTAGCCTCCATAAAACGCAAACATTTTTCCAACATAAAAATTAAGTTTTTCTGAAGCCTCCACTTTGATGTAGGCGAGCTGAATATCATTGCTTAGACGGTCCAAAGATTGAACTTCGGAGCTGCTATTGAATCGATTTCTGAAATTGAAATCTACTTTTTCATGCAATTTCCCGGAAATGTTGAGGGCTGTGAATCCATTTTCAAACTGAACACCGTTAGGAAATTGATCTCCTCCGCTAAACCTGTAAGCCTGGAACTCGGTACGTATATCGAAACCAATGTTGATGCTTTCGAATATCTTAGAATCTTTGACTGAAATAAGAGGTGAGTTAAGGCTATCCTTTTCTTGTGATAGACCAAATAAATGAACTAACAAAAAGAGGATTATTAGATAAATTGTTTTCAAAAAAATTTTAATTAAGATTTAAAATTTCAATGTACTAAAAAAATCAGCAACACCCTGTTAGTGCTAATATTATCGTTTTTACAGATTGTGACCAGGTAAGTTTAATCAGATCAATTCCTTCTGGTAAAGGTTATACACTGAAATAGGTAATTCTTTTGTTCCTACTTTTTGAAAGCCTTGCTTTTCATAGTAAGAGCAAAGCTTAGGGTTTTTGGAATCTGCGTCCAAGCGCAGGTATTTGCAGTCTTCTGCTTTAGCCTGTTGGGCAATCTGCTGAAGGATTTCCTTTCCAAGTCCTTGACCATTGAATTCTTCTTTGACGACCAATGAATGAACGTATTTTGCCTTTTCAACTTGTTCACCCCAATACATCAGATCTTCTTCTAAAATCCTCACCATGCCTATCACTTGCTGGTCGGCATTTTCGATAAAATAATATTCTTTATTGTCGATACCGTCTTTTACCCATTTCAGTTTTGCTGAAGGTGGATTTTTCCAATACTGCCAGTGATCAATATTCAACTTATTAATTTTCCTTGCTGCGGCTTGAAACATGGAAATGACTTCTTCCTGGTCTTTTTTTGTTATGGGTGTGAAGGTGAGGTGCATTGTTTATATTTTTATCCCAGGGTTGAAACCGTGGGTTATGTGTTTTAAAATTAATAATATCCTTTTTCATAGCCCACGATTTAAATCGTGGGCTATGAAATGAATTAAAAAATTAAAATGGTTTTAAGCATTTTATATATCCTTGTTTTTTGAATCCTTGGCCTGTCTAAAGCCTAACGTGCCAATAAGCAAACACGTAATTGTTAAAAAAAGTTTTACTCTAATGTGCATAGGCTTACTTTAATGTTGACCGGTTTCAGCTAACTTAAGTTTGCAGAGTAGAAAACTAACTTTATCAGATTACTATATTAGCTCATCTTTGCTTTATTTTTTTAAGTCACTTATAAAATCAAATTGAAGTAACGAATGAATTTCACTATCCAAATACGCTCCGTTATAAAAATAGTTCTCTCGAAAATAAACTCTTAAGACTGTTGAAGGCTTTGATGTCTTTCCTGATTCATATAAACCATCACACGTTCATCAGAACGAATAACCTGGACCTATTCAGCGTCTGACAAGTTTAATTGCCTTAGAACTAATCTCTGACTTTCTAATTCTGGGAAGTCCTGAACCTATAGGTCATTGAGCATAGGCGTTGTGGTTGATTAAATGATGCTGCAACATACATAATGCTTAGGCTTATCAAAAAATATGGGAGTAGAGAAGAAAACTTCCCAACTTAACCATTGTCTTTCCTGATTTCTAAAATTATATTTTTTTGATAAAACCCTTTTATTTGTGATGAATCGTTATTGTAAGTGCAACTTTTTTTAAATTATATACTATCAAGTTTAAGACTCTTATTGTTTGGAGTATAGGATTGTCCAACAGTGTATTCAGGAATATCTAATTTTTCTGAAATCTTCGATGTAGTAAAAATTATTTGGTAGTTTTTATTTTTTAAAGCATCTGAATTAGCGATCTCAACTACTTTGTTTTGAAAGTTTTTACTTCTTTCATCAACCATTCCTTTATCTTCTATATTATCACAGAGAATAAATTTTGGAAATCGAAAAAAATCTAATTCTACTGAGGCAAAAAATATGGCAAACCGGATACAATTTTTTAATACAACCATAGAACTTGCAGAGAATCTATTTCGATTATCTAAATAATATTTGTTTTCTCTAAAGCTTATAGATGTCTTTTTTCCTTCTTCGAATTTTTCCTCATAATCACCATCAGAGTGAACTAATTTTAATGCATAATAATTGATTTTATTATATGCTTCAATGGATTTTTTCCTTTGGCTAAAGTTTAAATCTTCAATTTGATTTTTTAATCTTTCTTGTTGCGACTTTAATTGCTCTGCCCTAATTCTATATTCTTCATATGAGGAGATTAAGTCCAACTGTTTTTGTAAATATTGGATTTCAAATTTTAAACTTCCTTTCTTTTCAAATATTTGCTCTAATACATTGGAAGCTGTATTACCAGTCTTTTTCGTTAAAAGATCGTAGTCCTTTTGAGCAGAGTTTAACGTTCTACTAGTCTCTCTAATTGATTGTTTTAATTTTTTTATTCTGATCACCCTTTCCTGCAATAGATTTTTTGATTCCTTCAATTGCATTTCCAATTCCAACTTCATTCTTGAGAATCTCGAAAGATTCACTTCATCCGATATATCTTGTTTGCATAAAGAACATTGATGCTCATTTGCTTTTTCTAATTTTTCAAAGCAAGCGGGACAATGCTTTAATTCTAAAGCTCCGAAGGCTTTTCTAGTTTTTATTGAAATATCAATGTCTGTAATTTTGTCCTCAATGACTTTAATAAATTCTTTACCATCAATGTACGCTAAATTCGTATTTTTTAATTCTTCATTTAGATCTTGATATTTAGTTTTTATTTGAATTAGTTTATGGCGATTACTATCTAATTCTTTTTTTGTTACTGAAGACTTTGCGTTTTTTAATATATCTTCTGGATTAGTAATTGAGGTATTTACTTTCTTTAATTGCTGTTCCAATTTCTGAATTTCATCTTCAATTATAGCGGTATTATATTCGAAAGAAGATTCCTTAAAAACTTCTTTCATTGCAGTAGTTTGGGATGAAATTTTATCATACTCTTTTTTAACCTCTTTTAACTGGCGTTCGAATTTGAGTTTTTCATCGCTATATGTGCCCAATAATAAATTTCCGACAGCATCTCGTACAGACGGAGAATCGAAATCTTCATTTCGCATTAAATCACTAAGATTACTAAGTTGATCAATATAGATTAAACGTAAAATTTGATTCATAGTGATGGTCTCCTGGTTTTCTGAGGAAATATCCGGGAAATTAAAAAGTTGAAATAATTTTTGACTAAATGACTCTTGTCTATCTGTCTGAGAATATTGATATATCTTCCATCCTTCTATTTGTGATTGGATTGCTTGTTCCAGAGGAGCAATGTTAATATACATTGGTCTTTTAGTCATGACATGGTATTTGTCATTTTTATCTATATTCCTTCTTACAGTTATAGGAGTATCATTAATTAATAACTCTGCTAGGACGTAATCACATCTTTTCGCTTCTGGTAAAAATTCAGTGAATTCGCCTCCAAGAATGAAAAATATAAAATTTGCAATAGATGATTTTCCAGTACTATTATCCCCACGAATAATATTGACTTTATGATCAAATTTTTCGTGATAGACATATTTGTCACCCTGAACTACAATCAGTTCATTCAATCTAAGGTTGCTCATATCTATATTCTAAAATTTTAGTTCTTTCCTTCAATTCTCGAAGGTTTAAAAATTGAAAATATTCTTTATAAAGGGTAATTACATTTTTATGAACTTCATCTAAGTGCATTTTTTTTTCAAACGCTAAATCATTAAGAGAGATCTTATTCTCATTTAAGTAAATTTTCTGATCGACAAATCTATAACCAATTAAACTTTGAATTGTTATTTCTTGAACCGTTCTTAACCTGCCTATTACCGTTTGATAATTCTTTATAGAATTAAATTTATTTTGAAACTTAATTTTTTTATAACTGCTAAATTCTTTAGGGAGGGTTGTTCTTCTTAATTCTTGTGGGAATAAAAAGAAATAATTATATATAAGTAGTCTGTCGGATTCAATCGAAGATTTTTCAAAAGATTGAAGTATAGATAAATTTCTATAAAGATTATGATATGCATCTGTTAGAGGATGGTACAATATCATATTAATTCCAATTTATATGACAATTTCCTGTAAGAAAGTAAATCATGCACATAATATCTTCTTTATAAATATTTAAAACATTTTTTTGAGATAAAATTGCCTCAATAGGTTCAACAACTTTTATATTAATCAATTCTGAAATATCTACTTTGGAATAATTTTCCTCTATAAATGGATTAATATGTAAGAAGAATCTATAGGAAACCTCTGCAAGAATATAAGCATGAATTTTTTGGGCAGAAATTGATAGTTCATCAACCGAAAAATTCATGGCGTATTTTTCTTTTAGTGCATTTGCTTTTTTGTAATAGGATTCATTATAACCACCTAATTTTAGCTTTTCTTTTAAATCTAATTTATCATCATACGAGCGATTAGTATAGTATAATAATTTATCAATAAAATCTCCAATGTTGGAATCCCCATTTTCAACTTCTTCTTCAAATTCTTCTACCAGTTTTAGATACTGGATATATTTTTCATCCACGGGTTTTTCATAGTGAAAATGAATTCCCTTTTTAATATACATTGTACCTTCTGAAGCGTACTGTTCAGAATTAGGTCCGGCATTCTGTTTAAACTCTGCCATTAATCATTACCAATTTTCATGTCACCTTTAGACATATATTGCTTAGAATTATTGCCAGCTTTTTGTGAGAATTTATCCCTAAGACTTTTTTGCTTATTCTTTTTTGTAAAAAACAGGGTTACAAGAAATGTAGCGGTTGCTGTTAGTAAAGCGAGAATAGACATAATATTTCCATCTGATAACCACCATATAAAAGCTACAACAATTGCAATGAACTGAATAAGTAGGATAATAACTTTTTTCATTTAATAATTTAAAACAAGTTAATGTAAAACCATTCTTATTATAAGACGTTGGTGCTAATTTATTAAAAACTTTTAAGTTAGATCGTAAATTTAGATTTAAAATGCTTCAATTGGTCTTATAGTAATATTTTATGATTAAGCATTATCCTATTTCTGAAGTTTTATTTATTGTTTTTTACTCAAAATCCACATATTTGAAAATTTTTTTACTAACCTAATATGTCTAACTATAATTAAGCAACATAAATAGTCATAAGCTATTTGCATTTTATAATACGCAATTATTCGTCTAAGAATTCTATTGCTTTTTGTCCTTCTGGTAAACCTTCAGTATATAATTCTATCACTCTAGAAAATGCATCTTTTTGTGTTTTCAGGAAATCAGATGTTAATTTTTAAGCTTGAATTCTTTTTTCTTCTGTCCATTTACTTTTTTGTGAAACACGAATATTTAATAAAACAATAAATAATTTTCCAGATATAGCAGAGAGGAAATTACTAATTGCTACACCTGCATCACCCCGAGTTGCTTTATATCCGTTGTCAAAAACAGACAATGCATATTCAATTAGTTTAAAATTTAATTCACAGAGTTCTATTGGAATTTCAGTTGCTATTTTTAATTGTTCAGAAGCTTGTCTTCCGTGTTTCTTTTTTTGTTTCGGATCTTTTTCATTGTCTCATAATATTCTGTATTCTGATGCTTTTGCAAATTCGGTAGAATCATCATAAAATATCTGGACTATCTCAGGTTTATACTTTTCTTCTAATTCCTTTTGAATATATGCCATTTGCGAATGATGTTTCGCATATGTTGATTTTGTTTGAGTTAATTTAGAAACAGTTCTAAGAAGTTCAATTCCAATTAGTGAAGATAAGGCAGCAGCGCTTCCTGAACCGGGAATATGACTCCCTCTTCCGAATTCTTCAAG
Source organism: Psychroflexus longus (assembly GCF_020164595.1). GTDB lineage: Bacteria > Bacteroidota > Bacteroidia > Flavobacteriales > Flavobacteriaceae > Psychroflexus > Psychroflexus longus. The sequence continues at coordinate 53,632 of NZ_JAIQZE010000005.1, read as the reverse complement.
TAATTTATTTTTAGGTAATTCAAGAAATTCCTCAATTTTCTTTTGTTTTTTAGTCATTTATATTGGCTTAGTCAAATGGTTTACATCTTATTATACCTGCCTAAAAATACATGTTTATTTGAAACAGTTATGGGATAAGTCATTTTTATCTGATGGATTCAGTGGTTACTCACAACATTAAGCCAGCACTTAAGCTTCAGAAGTCATCCTTACTCAGCTAAAGCTTGAGGTTAGTAGTGGACATTAAGCAATGTATCGACAACCTTTTAAATCAACTAAGGCAAATTCAAAATAAAAAGATCCTGTAATAAATTCAGGATGACAAAAGTTTGAACTAATTGATCCTGAAATATCCCGAAGCTTCGGGACAGGATGACAAAACCAGCTTTTATTCTTTACAAATCAGAAAAAAGGCGATTTAATGAAGTTTGACATCCATTAAATCGCCTTTTTGTTATTGTGGATCGGTTAAAATCCTATTTAATTGATTTATTCGCTTTCAATCGCGACTTCTTCTACCGAGCCCAGCAGTTCAAAATCGATGGTACGCTTCACTAAATCGGCTTTTTTCACGCGTACATAAACTTCGTCTCCAAGCTGATACATCTTCTTGGTGCGGCGGCCAATGATGGCGTAGTGCTCTTCGTTGAAGTCGTAGTGATCGTCGGAGATGTCCTTAAGACGGGTCATGCCTTCGCATTTGTTCTCAATGATTTCGATAAATATACCAAAGTCGGTCACTCCAGAAATCACGCCTTTAAATTCGGTTTCTGCTTGGTCTTGAATGTATTTGACCTGCATGTACTTGATGGAATCCCGCTCGGCATTGGTCGCCAGTTTTTCCATCTCGCTGGAATGCTTGCATTTGTCTTCGTATTCGGATTCGCTGGCACTTGGTTCGTTGTCCAGATAGCGTTGCAGCAATCTGTGCGCCATCACATCGGGATAACGACGAATAGGCGAAGTAAAGTGTGAGTAATAATCGAAGGCCAAACCGTAATGGCCAATATTTTGGGTAGAATAATAGGCCTTGCTCATGGTACGAATGGTCAAGGTATCCACCAGATTTTGTTCTTTTTTGCCTTGCACGTCTTCCAAAAGGGAATTTAATGCACTGGCAATATTTTTCTTATTGTGAATGTTGATATTATAGCCAAATTTTGAAATCACCGTATTCAAGGCTTCCAATCTATCGTCTTTCGGCTCGTCATGACAACGGTAGACAAAAGTTTTGGGTGGTTTGCGTTTGCCTATAAATTCGGAAACTTTTCGGTTGGCCAGCAACATAAATTCTTCAATCAATTTGTTGGCATCCTGACTAGTCTTCACATAAACCCCTTGTGGGTTATTGTCTTCATCCAAATGAAATTTAACCTCTACTTTATCAAATGAAATGGCCCCTTCCTGCATACGCTTCTTACGCATGGTTTTGGCAAGGTTATTTAAAGTGGTTAGGGCGTCAACAATTTCCGGATCTACATCGTAGCTAGTTTTGGACAATGAAATGTCCGCCGGTATATTTTTGTCTTCAGAATCTATAATGTATTGCGCTTCTTCGTAAGCAAAACGCGCATCGGAATACGTGACCGTACGTCCAAACCATTCGCTTTTGACTTCTCCTTTTGGAGTGAGTTCAAACAAAGCTGAAAAGGTATATTTTTCTTCATTAGGTCTTAACGAACATGCGCCGTTGGAAAGTACTTCTGGCAACATGGGCACCACACGATCTACCAGATAAATAGAAGTTGCTCTATTGTAGGCTTCGTCATCCAGAATGGTTCCAGGCTGAAGGTAATGCGCTACATCCGCAATATGAATCCCGATTTCAAAATTGCCATTGTCCATTTTTTTGAAGCTCAAGGCATCATCAAAATCTTTAGCATCGGCTGGATCTATCGTAAAGGTCAAGGTATCTCGGAGATCCCGTCGCTTTTTGATTTCTGCGGGATGGATTTTAGTATCGATGCTGTTGGCAAATTCTTCTACTTCCGGAGGAAATTGTTCGGGAAGTCCGTAGCCCGCTAAAATAGCGTGCATTTCGGTATTGTGTTCTCCAGGAACACCCAGAACTTCGGTGATTTCTCCTTTTGGAGAATCATCTTTGTCTTTCCACTGCAAAATGCGGACTTTTACTAAGAGACCATCTTTAGCATCATGCATTTTGTCATTAGGAATAAAGATATCGGTGTACATTTTGGAACTGGCGACCACCACAAAACCAAATTTCTCTTTCTTGTGTAAAACCCCAACAAAATCAGTTTTATTTCTGGTAAGAATGGAAACCACTTCACCTTCAGACTTGGACTTTTCGCGTTTTTTAAAAACGTAAACTTTTACTTCATCGCCATCCAAAGCATGATTCAGGTTTTTATTGGAAATATAGATATCGTTCTCCATATCTTCCACAATAACGTAAGCATCTCCACGAGAGGTCATATCTATGATTCCAGTATGGAAATCTTCTAAACCGTCGAACTGAAACTTCTTGTCTTCGACATGCTTAAGTTGACCTTTAGCAGTCAATTGACCCAAAAGACGAATGACTTTATTTCTTGTTTTGGTATCTTCTATTTTTAGTTTATCTAAAACATAATTGAAATCAAAACTCTTTTCTGATTGCTTTTTAAATATGTCTAGAATTTTTTTGGATAAACCACCATCCGGATTGGCTGGGGCTTGGAAAGGCTTTTTGCCTTTTTTCTTTTTACTCATAAGTATTTTAATAATCTTTGATAAATGTAATATATTATAATTGGAATGCGAAATTGGTAAAGAAAATCTTTGTCAACTCCCTTGTTTCAAGTATTTAACAATTTGATGATGTTAAATTTTCAATTAAATAATTTTAATTTATAATTTATTGTTAATATTATTATAAATTTGTATCAAACTTATTCAAGTGTCTAAAACTGCAAAAGTATATATTGTTTTTATAATTATCTTTCTGGTAGGATTTTGTGCTATATATCTTTATATAAAAACATTCCTTGATCAACAAACCTACGCTATAGATATGGAATTGAAAGAACCTGTGTCATATCTGTCAACTTTGCTTTAATATTCATTAAAACTGATACAAAGGTGTAATAAAGCTGTTTATATTTCTTACTTTTAAAATAAAAATGAACAACTTCATCAAGTTGGCTGTGTTTACTTATCCTCACGAATATACTATTCTTAAACTCTTATTAGAAAAAGAAAACATTAGATTTTTTTTTCAAAATGAAACTGTAATTGGTGTAATACCTTTTTACTCCAATGCTTTGGGAGGAATTTTCTTGAAAGTACATCCCGAAGATCTCGAAGAAGCTAAAGCAATTTTGGAAGATTATAATTTCGAAAATCACTTACACATTGTCTAGATTGTTTTGAATTCAACACGATTTCAATCTTATTCAAATCCTTTACTTTTTGCACTTATCCACACTCTATAATATTATTATTTTTTTTTTATTAAAATTTAAATTAAACATGATGACTATTATTGCTCGTGTATAACTGGATAACTTTTATAAAATTCATTTTGATTTTTAATACTTTTAGTTTATCCACAATTCAAATATCTTTTATTTGAATTTAAAAGTCTGATTTTCATATCAATTTGATTTAGTTATCCACAGTCTTATTTTGAGTTTACACATAAGATCAGGAATAACTTTTTTAGGATTTGGTGTGGATAACTTTTAAAAGTGAAAGCAAAACTTTTTTGAAATTCAATCTCTAAAAATTTTGTTAATCAATCTTTTTATCCACCTCCATTTTTTGTTTGAATTACAAAATAATAGAGCTACTTTTTTTACCTAAGTTATCCACAATTTTTCCAAAACTGAAGTCTATAAAGTCCCTTTCTAAATGAAGTTATCCACAATTGTTTATTATTTTTCAAGTTATTGTAAATCAGTATTTTACTATTAATACTATCCTTGCTATATAAATAATGAATTAAATCTTAACTTTGTTTTTTCAAATTCTTAAACCAAATAAAATGATAATTTCTATTGGAAATGACCACGCCGGAACAGACTATAAATTTGCTATACAAAACTACCTATTATCTCAATCTATAGAGATAATTAATCACGGAACAGATTCAGAAGAAAGTGTAGATTATCCAGATTTTGTGCATCCGGTAGCAAATGATGTGGAAAGTGGTACATCTGATTTAGGAATCATTATATGTGGTAGCGGAAATGGTGCAAATATGACTGCCAATAAACATCAAGGTGTTCGATCTGCACTTTGCTGGAATACTGAATTAGTTGCTCTGGCCAAACAACACAACAATGCCAATGTATTGAGTATCCCCGCAAGATTTGTTTCTGTTCAAGAAGCCCTTGAATTTGTAAAGGTTTTTCTGGAAACTCCTTTTGAAGGTGGTCGTCATGAAAGAAGAGTAGATAAAATTGCCTGTCAATAATTTATTTTGAGTCGTACACATTCACATTCACATTCGCGTTCCCAGAAGAATTTACTTTTTTCTATTGTTCTCAATATTTTTATCACTGTTTCTCAAGTGATTGGAGGATTCTTAAGCGGGAGTCTTGCTTTACTCTCCGATGCACTCCATAATTTTACAGATGTTGTCTCCCTTATTATAAGTTATGTAGCTGCTAAATATTCTAGTAAAAGTGCTACCTCAAATATGACTTTTGGATATAAACGGGCAGAAATTATTGCTGCTTTTATAAATTCTGCAAGTTTAATAATCATAGCTATTATCCTTATAAAGGAATCTGTTATTCATTTCTTTGATCCAAAGGTTATCAATTCCGATTTGGTCATTTGGCTTTCTGCCCTTGCTATTGTCGGGAATGGCATTAGCGTTCTTCTTCTTTTAAAAGACAGAAAAACCAATATGAATTTGTCTTCAGCGTATTATCACTTGTTGACAGATATGCTTGCTTCGGTGGCTGTACTTGGTGGTGGTTTGCTGATGAAGTTTTATGGCATTTATTGGGTAGATAGTGTACTTACTTTTTTAATTGCGGTTTATCTCATCTATGTGGGTTTCAAGCTCTTTAAAAATTCCTTTAGTGTTTTGATGCTTTTTACACCTAGTGATATAGAGATCCAGTCAATCGTTTCTAAAATAAATTCATTACCTCTTATCAAAAACATGCACCATGTTCATATTTGGCAATTGAATGAAGTTGAATTGCATCTTGAAGCAGAAATCGATTTTGAAGAAGATATTTCGTTATCCAAATTTGATGAAATCCTCGAAACTATAGAACATATTCTGATAACTGATTATGGCATTAATCATATTACCATTCAACCTGAATTCAATAAATCTGATAATAAAAACATTATAGTACAAGACTGATGACAAAAAAAATATTACTTTTTTCTGAACTTACTGCTCAACAGATTTATGATATTTTGCAATTAAGATCTGAAGTTTTTGTTGTTGAACAGGATTGTGTCTACCAGGACATCGATGGTCATGACGATAAAGCTTTTCATGTTTTATTTTATGATGGAGAAACCTTAGTAGCTTATTCCAGAATCTTACCGCCAGGCACTTATTTTAAAGAATTAAGCATTGGTAGAGTGATTGTAAAAGAAAAACATAGAAGTCAGAAATTAGGTCATGTGTTGATGAAAACTAGCATAGAATTTTCGTTGAAAACCTATCCAAAATCTATAATCAAAATCTCCGCTCAGCAGTACTTAATTAAGTTTTATGAAAGCCATGGATTTATGATTTCTGGAGAAGGTTACTTAGAAGATGGTATTCCTCATATTGGAATGAAGCTAGACTCTCATTAATTAGCACAGTTGACACAAAGCCCACTTTCTGGTCTTAGCATAACGCGTTGAAGCGGTATTTTTTGATGACATTTTCTACATATGCCGAAGTTTTTATCATCAATTTTATCGGTGATTTCTTTGAGTTTATGGAGACGTTCTTCAGCTTTTCTTAACGCATTCTCGAGGACACTTTTATTGTTGATGGCATCCATCCTAGAAACCCTACCTATGGCATTTTCAGGAGAAATAGGTTTGGTAAGTTCTGTATATTGTGCCACCTGTTTTTCGAGTCTTTGTATTTCTTTAGCAATGTGTTCTTTCAGCTCTATCTTATTCATAACCAAGTATTTTTCTGTAGTTATTCGTACTATTCAACACCGAAATCGCTTCTTTGATGACTTCTCCTTCTTCGGTGTAATAGGTATAGACAGCGTCATCATAACCCAGTTTTCTCAACACATTCTCTGTTATCAATTTCTTTAAAATTTCAGTGTCCTTTTGAAAGGCTTTTTGCTTTTCTTCATCAAGTTGTTTTTGAAGATCTTTTATAGAGTTTTCAATTGAACTAAAATACTCTTCAGAAGTAGCTATTTTCTCTAGTTCATCTATTTTTTTATCAGTATCAGATTCATATTTGAAACCTACTTTTTTAATATAATCTCTGAATTCCTCTACAATTTTACCGTTAGTTTCAAAGTTTTCAATGTTCAATTCTTTGGTTCTATTTATATAATCAATAGAAAAATCAAATATTAAATTTTCTTTTTTTAAGGCTTTTATCAGTTTACTTTCCTTTTCTATGTTTACTTCTATGTCGGGATTTACGCCTCCTCCATCGTATACACTTCGTCCATTTCTTGTTTTGAACTCGGTGTATTCACTTTCATCTTTTCTTATGCTTTCGCCATCGCGATAATCCAATGCTTGTATACATCTGCCACTAGGCGTATAATACCTTGAAATGGTAATTTTTGCCTGGGTACCGTAGTTTAGTTTTTTAGGTCTTTGAACAAGACCTTTTCCATAACTTCTACTTCCAATTATGACGCCTCTGTCCAAATCCTGTATACTTCCAGAGACGATTTCACTGGCTGAAGCAGAATTTTCATTGATTAAAACTGCTACCGGGATTTCTGTATCTATAGCTTTTTTTTGAGTTGTATACGTGGAATTGTATTTTTCTATTGCTGATTTTGTAAATGTGATCAAAGTTCCTTTTTCAATAAAAATATTACTCACATTTACCGCTTCAGAAAGTAAGCCTCCTGGATTATTTCTCAAGTCTAAAATAATCTGTGTTGCCCCTTTTTCTTTCAAATCTTGCAAAGCTTCAATAACTTCTGAAGAAGCCGTTCTTGTAAATTCAGATAACACAATATAACCTGTTTTACCTTCCAAAAGTTCTGAATGTGGAACAGCCTTTTCTTTAATAACTCCTCTTTTTAAAGTTATAGTTTTTAACGTTTCGTTTCTTTTTAATTGAAGAATGACTTCCGAATTTGGCGAACCTTTCAGCAATTCACCGGCATCTTCATTGTAATTTTTAACCTCAATATCTCCAATCTTTATTATTCTATCACCAATTTTCAGCCCAGATTGATCAGCTGGTGAGCCTTTTATCAAGTTCTTGATAACAATAGCTTCTGGAGTTGAGGAAATTTCAGCACCTATACCTGTATAACTTCCAGAGTTTCTAATCCTTGCATTTTGGATTTCTTGTTCATTCCAATAGACGGTATAAGGGTCCAAATCATTAAGCATTGCCTCTATCGCAGTATTCATAAGTTCTGCAGGATTCACTTGATCCACATAATTCATATTGACTTCCTTATACAGGTTTGTAAATATTTCTATCTGTTTAGCTATTTCAAAGAAGTCATTTTTATAGCTAGTGAACCCATAACTTGTGAGTGCAACTACAAACGTTAACAGTAAAAGTTTTAAATTTTTCATTGTAATTCTTTAAAAAGTGATTTTACGGTTTCCTGAATATTTTTAGAAGTCATCTCCTTTTTTCCTATAAATATGATCATCATGGCATACTTTCTATCGATATTCTGTAGTTCTTTCTTATTTAACCTATAAGCTTCCCTCAACTGCCTCTTGATTTTGATTCTGTCTACAGCCTTTTTAAAATTTCGTTTTGAAACGCTGACCCCAACTGAATGAGTATCGGCATCTTTTAAGACAAATTTAATAAGGATAGGATAGGACTTAATAGCCTCCCCTCCTTCAAAAATCCTTTTTATAAGTTTCCTTGATTTCAGTTTTTCCTTTTCAGGATAAGTAAAAGACTTTAATTTCATTTGATTAAACTAAAAAGCAATATCCCTAAAATTAAAGATATTGCTTTTGAAATTGAATATGTTTTGTATTTATTTTAATGCATCGATTCCTGGGAGACTCTTTCCTTCCAGCATCTCCAGCATTGCTCCACCACCTGTTGATACGTAACTTACTTTTGTGTCAAAACCAAACTTTTTTGCTGCAGACACACTATCACCTCCTCCTACGAGGGAAAATGCACCTTTTTCTGTTGCTTCTGCAATGGCTTCTGCGAGTGCAATGGTTCCTTTAGAAAAGGTGTCCATTTCAAATACTCCAAGCGGACCATTCCATAAAATGATTTTGGATTGGTGGATTACTTTGGCAAAATTTTCTCTGGATTGTGGGCCTGCATCCAATCCCATCCATCCTTCAGAGATGTTCTTAATATCTTCTATTTTAGTTTCAGAATCATTGTCAAATTCTTGAGTTACAATGCTATCTACTGGTAAATGGATTTGAACGTTTTGTTCTTCTGCTTTCTTTAAAATATTAAGAGCCATATCCTGTAAATCTTCCTCTACTAGAGATTCCCCTATTTTACCACCTCGAGCTTTTATAAAAGTAAATGCCATGCCACCACCAATAATCAAATGATCTACTTTAGGTAAAATGTTTTCAATTACTGTTATTTTTGATGATACTTTAGCTCCGCCAAGTATTGCTGTGACAGGCTTTTCAGTCGAATTCAGTACCTTGTCCAGGCTTTCTATTTCCTTCTGAAGCAAAAGCCCCATGGCCTTATTTTCAAAATATCTTGCAACAATTGTAGTGGAAGCATGAGCTCTGTGAGCAGTTCCAAATGCATCGTTCACATATATATCCCCTAGTTTTGAAAGTTTTTCTGCAAACTCTTCATCACCTTTCTTTTCTTCTGAGTAAAATCTTAAGTTTTCCAATAATAGAATTTCACCTGGTTTCAAAGTAGATGCAGCTTCTTCAGCTTTTTTACCTATGCAATCTTCAACAAATTTTACTTTTACGCCTATAACATCCGAGACTGCTGAAACGATATGTTTCAGAGAGTATCTTTCCTCCTTTCCTTCAGGTCTTCCTAAGTGTGACATCAATATGGCACTTCCGCCATCTTCAAGGATTTTTATGATTGTAGGTTTAGCACCTTCAATCCTACTTCTATCAGCTACTTCAAACTCCTTATTTATTGGGACATTAAAGTCTACCCGTATTAGAGCTTTTTTATCTTTGAAGTTGAAATCATTAATAGTTTTCATGTTGAATTATTTTAATTTACAATTTTCAAATTTACTTAATTAATTTTCCAAAACCCTATAAGCTTTGTTATTTTAGCCTTATGACATTCGATAGTATTTTAGGCTTAAGCCATCTCAAAAATCACTTAAGGAGCACTATAAGCAATAACAGAGTTCCTCATGCCCAACTTTTTGTTGGTTCAACAGGATCTGGTCCTCTACCAATGGCTATTGCTTATGCAAGAGAATTATTGCTTCATTATTCACCTCAAGCAAGATCAGTTTCTATTAATAATCTTATGGATCAACTTACCCATCCTGATCTTCACTTTGTTTATCCAATAAATAAAACACCCAATTCCCCAAAAAAACCAGTCTCCAAAGACTTTATTGGAGACTGGCGAGATTTCATTATTAAAAATTCTTACCAGACACTTTATGATTGGTATTTAACTATAGGAATAGAAAAAAAACAAGGTTCTATTAATGTAGACGAAGCTACCGACGTCGTAACATCTTTGTCATTAAAATCTTACGAGGGTGGTCCTAAAATTATGATTGTTTGGTGTGCAGACAAAATGAATACTGCAACTTCCAATAAATTACTAAAGTTAATTGAGGAACCCCCAGAAAACACTTTTTTTATCTTAGTCACCGATTCACCAGGGGACATTCTTCAGACCATAAAATCAAGATGCCAGAGACTCGACTTTCCTCCATTAGGAGAAGCCAACTTGGTTGAAGGTTTATTGTCAACATTTGATATTTCAGAAAAAGATGCTAAAAAGATATCTCAACAAGCTGATGGAAGTTTTTCTAAAGCGATGCACCTCGCAGAAGATAATTCTGACGATGAAAAGTTTGAAAAGTGGTTTATTACATGGGTAAGAAGTGCCTTCCGAGCCAAAGGAAATAAGCATGTGGTTACAGATCTTTTGGATTGGTCAGATAACTTGGCTAAGGAAACTAGAGAAACTCAAAAGCGTTTTTTAGACTATTGCATTCAGTTTTTTCGTCAGGCGCTTCTTAATAATTACAAAGCTAAATCTTTAGTCTTTTTATCTCCGTATGATAGCAAATTCAAGTTTGATAAGTTTTCAGAATTTATCTCTGGTTCAAACATTACCGAAATTTTTCAGGTCTTGGAAGAAGCTATATTTCATATAGAAAGAAATGGGAACGCAAAAATGATCTTTTCTGATTTATCTTTCCAATTGACTCGATATTTACACAAAAAATAAAGCCAACTTTCAAGTTGGCTTTATTTCATATTTATATAATTTATTGAGATTATTTTTCAGTCTCTTTATTCTCCTCACTAGAATTTATTTCCTTCAAAACCTCTTCAGTAATATCCAAACCTTCTTTCGCATACATAATATTAGCAGATTCATTTGATCCAAAAATGTAGGCATAACCTCTTTTTTCTCCATATTCAGCTACCAAATCTTTTACCTCAGTAATCAACGAATCAATTGCTTGATCACTTTCTTGTCTTAGCATTTGGCTTTTTTGTTGTTGACGCTGTTGAAGTCTCTGTTGCTTTTGCATCAATTCATTTTGTCTTCGCTCTCTATCTTTTGTAGACATCCTGTTCATTCCTTCCTGAAATTCTTGAACCTCTTTTTGAAATTCATCCGCAACAGATTCCAATTCTTCCGAAAGTTTTTGGCTTTTTTTCTCAAACCTAGCTTCGGTGCTTTTCATTTTATAATAGTCCTGAATCAAAACTGTGTTATCTACATAAGCAGTTTTATCCTGACCACAAGATATTAGTAATAGAACTACGGCTAAGCTTAAAATTGATTTTTTCATGATATTTTAAATTTTGGCAAATGTAAAAAAAGATGCTTCAGTACAATAAATTTATTTTGATTATAAAAGCTTATTAAAATATTTAAATTTATAATGAACCCTTATAGCATAAACCTTATTTTTATTTGATTTAAAAGCTTTTATTTTTGCGATTGATGTACTTGTCTACATTTCAGTTTTTACGACGCCTACGCCCTCTTTTGAAGCAAAAACAAGTTAGACGAGTACTCTTTAGACTTTAAAGCTGAAACATTTGAAATCAAACCTCTCCAAATTCCTTTTGCTTTGGAATTTCCATTATATGCTTCAGATATCATTGAAATATAAAAAGCATCAAATGGCATTGGTTTTATTTTGATTAATTCTAAATTATGTTTTTCGGCTAATACTTTTATGTTTTTTCTATTGAAGTGCCAAAGGTGTCTAGGAACATCCCAGCCAGCCCATTTTTCTTTATAATAATTCGCATCGTAAGATTTATAATTTGGAACAGCTATTAATAAGAGTCCATTTGAATTTAATTTTGAAATTAAATCCTCTAGTGTTTTATTGTAATCATCCACATGCTCTAACACATGAAATAAAGTAATAGCATCAAACTTACTTTCGATTTCTTTTAAATTTTTATGAACCCTTACCTTATTTATTTCAGCTTTTTTAAAAGCAATCGGATTTGGCTCAATTCCTTCGGCCTTTATGTTTTTTGACTCAACGTATTTTACAAAGTCCCCCGTACCACATCCAAAATCTAAAACTTTTTCGATCTCATTTTCATACTCTTTAATCAGATCTAACTTTATTTTGAACATTCTTAGTTTGACTAAATTATAGACGCTGTGAAGCAATGTTTTTTTATCAGACTGATGAGAAATGTAATCACCAAAATTATAATAGTCTGCTAAATTGTTTGGCCTAGGATCAGTTTTCAAAACTCCACTATCATCAACAATTAAATTGAATTTATCTTTGGTAAAGGCCTCGTCTTTTATAGTCAATTTTGAATAATCCATAAGCATTGTTCCACGTGGAACATTATCTTCCCATGTGAACTAAAAGAACTGAAACATCACTCGGATTTACTCCACTTACTCTAGAAGCTTGTGATACTGTTCGCGGTTTGATCTTCGTTAGTTTCTCTCTTGCTTCAAATGACATTGATTTTAATAATGAATAGTCAAAGTGCTCTGGGATCCTTACATTCTCAAGACGATTTAGTTTATCTGCATTCAATTTCTCCTTTTCAATATATCCAGCATATTTTACTTGTACTTCAACTTGTTCTAAAACTTCATTATTTACATTATGTTCATTAATAAAATTTTCTACACTCTCTAATTTTCTCATGTCTTGCATGGTGATATTAGGTCGAGCAAATATTTTAAAAAGTTTTCCTTGTTGATCTACTTTGGCCGAATTTTTTTCTTCCAAAATTGGATTTATTTCATCAGTCGTTACACTTTGGTTCTTGAAGAAGTCTACAAATGCATCTGATTTTCTTTGCTTCTCTTTCATTAACTTCATACGTTCTTTACATGCCAATCCTATTTCAAAACCTTTAGCCGTTAATCTGAAATCAGCATTATCTTGTCTTAATAAAGTTCTATACTCCGCTCTCGAGGTAAACATTCTGTATGGCTCTTCAGTCCCTTTGGTGATCAGGTCATCAATTAATACTCCTATATAAGCTTCGCTTCTTGATAATGTGAACTCATCTTTTTCTTGAACTTTCAACGCCGCATTGATTCCTGCAATCAAACCTTGAGATGCTGCTTCTTCATATCCCGTAGTTCCATTGATTTGACCAGCAAAGTATAGACCGTCCACTAGTTTAGTTTCTAATGTATGTCTTAATTGTGTTGGTGGAAAATAGTCATATTCAATAGCATATCCTGGTCTGAAAAATTTTACATTTTCAAACCCAGCACATTGTTTTAAAGCTTTAAATTGAATATCTTCCGGAAGTGAAGTAGAAAATCCATTGACGTAGTACTCAACAGTATTCCACCCTTCAGGTTCAACAAACATCTGATGTCTGTCTTTATCTGCAAATCTGTGAATTTTGTCTTCTATGCTTGGACAATATCTTGGTCCAGTACTTTTTATGGATCCATTAAACATTGGAGACCTATCAAAACCTTCTTTCAAAATATTATGTACTTCTGGCGAAGTATAAGACATCCAGCAACTTCTTTGTTTCTCCAACGGTTTGGTTTCATTAGAATATGAAAATTTCCAGGGTTCTTCATCACCCGGCTGTTCTATCATTTTAGAAAAGTCAAGCGATCTTCCATCCACTCTCGGTGGAGTTCCTGTTTTCATTCGTCCAGCTTCGAAACCGATATCTTCAAGTTCTTTTGTGATTCCAAAGGAAGCTTTTTCTCCTGCCCTACCGCCTCCAAAGTTTTTATCACCAATATGAATTAATCCATTTAAAAAAGTTCCATTGGTAAGAATGATGGTTTTAGCTTTAATTTCCAAACCCAAAGAGGTCTTGACACCTTTGACTTTGTTTTTTTCTATAATAAGACCAGAAACCATTTCTTGATAAAAATCAAGATTTTCTGTTTGTTCTAAGCGCTCTCTCCAATGTTGTGAAAACAGCATTCTGTCGCTTTGAACTCTAGGACTCCACATAGCAGGCCCCTTGGATTTGTTGAGCATCTTGAACTGAATAGCACTTGTATCTGACACCAGACCGCTATAACCGCCTAGTGCATCTATCTCTCTTAATATTTGTCCTTTTGCAATTCCTCCCATGGCAGGATTACACGACATTTGCGCGATGTTTTGCAAATTCATAGTCACCAGCAATGTGCTGCTTCCCATATTTGCCGCCGCTGCCGCTGCCTCACTTCCTGCGTGGCCAGCTCCTACTACAATAACATCATACGTATCTTTAAACATAACTTCTATTTTTGTTCCACGTGGAACAATTCCATTTTATCATTTTCTAAGGCTCTCATTTTAGCTTTTGATTCTTCTGTAGAATCACCGTATCCGCAGCAATGTAAAATGCCATGGACCAAAACTCTTTTCAATTCATTTTCAAATTTTACTTTGAAGTTTTTAGCATTGTCTTTTACTCGATCTATACTGATATAAATTTCAGCTGAAATGGAGTCGTCTTCAGAATAATCAAAAGTGATAATATCTGTAAACGTATCATGATCCAGATACCTCTGATTCATATATAGCAAATCTTCATCACTGCAGAAGATATAGTTTATGCCTTCGACATCTTTTTTCTCACTTTCAATGACAGCTTTTAACCAATTGGCATGTTTCTTTTTGCTCTTTAAATCAAACTTGGTCTTACTGTAAAAATTAATTGGACTTTCCATCGAAGTAGATATTAATCAGCTTTTTATATTCAGGCTGCAAAGGTAATTGTTGTCTGTTTAAAATCTCGTTTGTGTTAAAATATTCTTTAGCCTTTTCTTCCCAGTTTGATGATGCTGCATTAAGCTCTCTTTTTCGGGTTTCTGCTTCTCGTTCATCATCTTGTCCTTGTTGATTTGCAGCTTTATCCAGTCTTAGAAGCTGGTGATTTATATTTTCCATTTGTTTCAGTAAATCACTACTAAAGCCTTTCATCAATAACTCCTGCTCCAGTTTATCCAAACTCTTTTTTAATTCACTGGAATTATCTTCTAGTCCCAGCTGTTTGATTCTGTCTTTTAACTGATTTCTGAGCTTTTGTTGTTGCTTGTAGATTTCATAAATCTTCCCGCTCATTTGACCTTCTTGTCCTCTACTTCCTTTTTTTTCTCCATCTTGTTTTTCAACATCATTTCCATCAGCCCCTTTATCTCCCTGCAGATCACTTTTCCCTTCTCCTTCCTTTCCATTTTCTCCTTTTTGAGGTTGTTTTCCATCCTGGCCTTCACCCTCTGACTTACCTTTTTCCATCTGCTTTTTCAATTCCTCATGGGACTTTATGATATCAGATAATTGTTCTCCGGGTTTACCGCTTCCTGGTTTTGCTTGCCCCATTCCATTCATCTGGCTTTGCATTTGGTCCAAAGCATCATCTAGCATATTGGATAATTCATTGGCATACATCATGGTGTATTGCTGACTACTGGTCCCTTTTCTCACTTCATTTTCTGCAAGACGCCCCAGCGATTTTTCTATATTAAAATTGATATCAGAAATGATATTATTTACTGTTTCTTGTATCATTGGTGTTCGCATGGCGAGGGCATACAGGCTATCGTCAACATGTTTGAAGTTTTCCCGAAGCTCCGCCTGTCTTTTTAGTTTGGATGCATAGATAGGATTAGAGTTTGATATGTTTTTGAACCCACCCATCAAGTCTTCCTGTTCCACAGAAAATGTGATGAGATTATCAAGAATCTGTCGCAGCATTTCAGCATCTTCAGAAGTTTGTTCCATGCTTGAAGAGGCCATGGAATTTTTCATTTTTTGAGATAAGGATTTCATCTTTTCCGATGCATCTTTCTGTTTTTGCTTTCCATTTTTTTGACTAGATCTTTTCTCATCGGAATCACTCTCTTCAGATTCTGAAGATTCCAGGCTCTCCTTTGCCTCCTCTTGGTCCTGATCAATTTCTTCACTTAATTCTTCATCACTTCCAAGCTCCATCGGCGCTTTTAATTCTTCATTCTTTTCATCAAGTTTTTCCAATTCTTCTTTCAATTGATCAAATTTCTGATTGAGTTTTTCCTGAGCTTCAGAAGAATTTTCTTCAGATTCTGACAGCTCCTCTTGTTCTTTGGATAAATTATCCAGTTCTTCAGAAAGCTTTTCAGCCTTTTTTTCAACGTAAAAACGTTTGGTCAATTCCAGAAGCTGTTCAAGATTTTTCTCTTGTTTTTCAGACTCACGATCAAAAGACTCTAGTTTTTCGTTCAGTTCTTCCTGGTTGATTTGGTCTTTTAGCTTATCTAATTCTTCAAGAAGCTTTTGATTTTTTTCAATTTGCTCCTGGTTTTTTTCGAGACGGTTTTGCAGATTTTCTTTCGCCTTATCCTGCTGCTCCGCATCCATTTTTTTGAAATCCTCTTTTAACCGCTCGCTGTAATTTTTCATTATCTCCAGCTGCTGCTTTTGCTGCTCGATGAAATTATCCAGTTTTTGCTTTTCGGTGTAGCTTAAGGTATTTTCTTTCTTCTGTTTATTTTGAAGATCTTTTATTTCCCGAGAGTTTTCTTTGCGTTGTTGCAATTCTTCAGATAATTTTTCAACCGAATTGTTTTGGCGCTTTAGATTCTCAGAAGACTCTTCAAGAGCTGTTTTTTTACGGAAAGAAAACACGTCAGACTTAGTGGATTTTCGTCCATTTACACGATCGTTGTCAAACACTTCAAAGTAATATTGGTATTCAGTTCCAGGTTTCAGTTTCAACTTTTCATTTGGAAAGGCATAAGAAAATTCACTGTAAGTTCCTTTAGATAAAGAAAGCTTTATAACCGATTTATCTCCTTGATTATCAACAGTATAATAAACGATTTGTAAGTTAGTGAGACCATAATCATCCGTCAGTTTTCCTAAAAAATAAGACTGTTCCGTAAGTAAGCTATCCTTCTTCTGTTCCAGCTTTAATTTAGGAAATTCATCTTGGATGACGTTTATGGAATAGTTCAAAACATCGTAGTTCTTAAAGTTAGAATTAGAGGTCGCTATCGAGTAGTTTTTATTACTCTTCTGAATTTGCTTCAAGGTGAATTCTGAGTTGTCGACATCAAAATTAATAGTATCCACTTCACTCAAAAATTCGACTTGGTCTGTCGTTTCCGTTGAAATCACCCATTCAATTAATGTTCCTTCGGGTACTGAAACATTTCCAGTACCAGAGATAGATGTATTGCTTTGATTAATATATTCCGGATAATTCAACTTCATTTTCATGTCCTTCACCACAGGAATATCCAAAGCATTGAGTTCATAAGTTGGGGAAGTCACCTTGTTGGCTTTCAACCGAAACTTTCTGGCTTCAGACACATTCTTGAAAGTGTAGCTATAAATGCCGTTGGACTCCTGAAGCCTGACCTCTTCCCCATCTAAAGAAATAAAAACGTCTTCAGGTTTTACTTTACCAAGTGTCTGAACATTCAGTTGAAAAGATTTTCCTTTTTTCGCATTTAGATCTTTGTTCAGAATAGAAAATTGAAATGGTGCCGGCGCTTCGTAAGCCGTATTGAAATTGACGATACGTTTGTAGCTGTAAGAAAAAGAATCTCCAAATCCTGAAATCCAGATAGCGAACAACACCAAAACCGGAATGATCAAAAACCTTAGATATTTTACATTTCCACGAAAGTCAACCGCTAGCTGAAACGGTACAGTTCTCAATTCTTTGGATTTTTGCTCAATGCTGGCGATGACCAATTCGTCATCGGCGCCCTGAGCTTTAAGCTGAAGAATATTTTTTAATTTATCATTGACTTCAGGAAAGTGATTTCCAATTTGAGAGGAAGCTTCGGTGTAATCAATTCCTTTGGATAATTTTAAAAGTTGACTGGACGGAATCAAAATCAGTTTGAAAAAGAAAACAGCTTCAATGGCGATGATTGTCCAGAATAAAAGCGTCCTAAAACCGGATTCAAACCAAAGAAAATACTCCAAGGTTGCGCCAAAAATAAAAAGCAACAGACTCAATCCAACGAAAAGCAAAGCACCCTTGATCAAAAGATTGGTATAGAACTTTTTGATGAAGCGCTCTAGTTTGTTTTCAATGATTTTGTAATTCTGCATATCCTTTTCTCCTGGCTTTACTAAGACCTGCTAAGGTATTAATTAACCTGCTTATTTCTAAAGACTTGCTAATTTTTTAACTCCTACTAAAGGCTTTGTTTAAAAGGAAGCTAATAGGAATCTAATTTTTATCTGCAGCCTGATTATAAAGCTCTGTGATTTGAAGAGCAGATAGCTTTTCACCAGATAAGATTTGCTTAGCAAGTTTAGGATCATCAGCTAAATAATTCGCAATATCTTTACGCCTTAAACCAAAGACTCCTTTGGTAACACGAACAAAATGGTCCTTGTTTTCTTTTTTAAGAAAAGGAGTATACAGATAATACCCGGAATCTGGATTTCTCCATTCCAACTGATAATAGGTAAGTGTTCCTGAAAGAATTACCTTCATAAACACCTCATCACCTACTTCATCAATGGAGCGATATGTGATGTTGAAAAACTGAGCGTCTTCTTTAAACCAAACACTCTCAAAATAAGTAGTCCCTTTTTGATAGGCCTTGAGATCTGAAGGATGGTATCTTTTAGGAAACCATCTCCCTTCTACTTTTAATTTTATTTTTTTATAGAGTTGACCAAAGGGTTCGGCAGATCTATCCTTGACCTGGCCGAAAAGGGAATCTCCGCTTTTCAAAATTACAAAGCCGTCTTCATAAGCTGTTGTTTGAGAAGAAACATTTATTGATAAACAAAGCGTGATAATTACAAGAAATAATACAAGGGATTTCATTTGGTAATCATGAGTTGAAGAGGTTTATTACTGAATATTTATTCTTGATGATATTTACTATCATAAGTTATGTTTCAAGTTTTTAGGTATACCTAAAACTATGAATATTGCTCTAAGAAGTTTTCGGCTATAATATGTTGGCATTCGTATTTTATTTCGTTTTAATTATTTTTTCGCTGATCTTGTCCTGTTTCAAAGACATTCGTTATTTCAATACCCTTAAATTCATAGTTTATCCAATAAACTATTTTATAACTTATAAATATCTAAATTCTTGTTTTCAATGTTGTAAGCTAAATTCAATTTGTCCAATTTTGGGCTGGTTCTCAATTCCAATTGTTAAATCGACAATTCCGGTAATCAGTTTTTAAGCTACTCTACTGTTTTTTAAAACTTAGCCTAGCCAAAGCTTTTCCCTCGGCAGTGGTGTCAAGATACAACTCATAGTTTTTTGGTAGCTGGATAGTTTCAGTTTTTCCAGGAGCTACAGGTGTGGATTTAAGATCCTTCTGCCCTGTTTGCTGGGTTCTTACCTTAAAAGTGACTTTTCCGATGTTTTCCACCAAAACAAAGCAGTCTTCTCCTTCATAAGGATTTTTAGCGGCATCCTGCCCTGGACCTTTCCCAGTGATGGACATGCTTTGGGACGGTTTTAGCTCAAATTCTACCTGAGCGGAAGTTTCAAAAGTGGTGAAAAGCGCTATTGCCGTAAGGAGCAGTAAATTCAGTATGGGTTTGTTAGTTTCCATAGGTTTTATTTGAAACAGAAGCCTTCGGTTTCTGATAACTAAATATACCTTTTTATTTAATTTCTTTTGGCTCCTGGTTTTCAATCGACCTTAACCTGGATTTGCATAGTGATGAACAGCAATATATTTTATCTTTGCGAAAAAACAGACAATGGATACGAAAGTAAGAGTAAGATTTGCACCTAGCCCAACAGGCCCATTACACATCGGTGGTCTAAGAACGGCTTTGTATAATTACTTGTTTGCCAAAAAACACAAAGGTGATTTCTTGTTAAGAATTGAAGATACAGACCAAAATAGATTTGTAGAAGGTGCTGAAGAGTATATTAAAGAAAGCTTGGCCTGGTGTAATATTTCTTACGATGAAGGTCCGGAGAAACCTGGAGATTGTGGTCCATACAAACAAAGCCAGCGTAAGGATATTTATGAAGAATATGTCGACAAACTGATTGACAATGGCCGTGCTTACTATGCGTTTGATACAGCAGAGGAGCTAGATATTAAGCGAAAAGAAGCTGAAAAAGACGGTACAAAATTCAGTTATGGTCCAAAAAACAGAGATTCTTTGAATAATTCTCTTGGCCTTTCTTCTGAAGAGCTAAAAGAAAAATTAGATAAAAATGAAGATTATGTGATTCGTTTTAAAACCGAAGCACGTAAAACCTTGGAATTTCACGATGAGATAAGAGGTTACATTGAAGTCGATACTGAAGTTCTGGATGACAAGATACTTTTCAAAAGCGACGGAATGCCGACTTATCACCTGGCCAATATCGTGGATGATCATTTGATGAGAATCACCCACGTGATCAGAGGTGAAGAATGGTTGCCTTCTCTTCCACTTCATGTGTCTTTATATGAAGCCTTTGGATGGGACGTACCAAAATTTGCTCACTTGCCGCTTATTCTTAAACCTAGCGGAAAAGGAAAATTGAGCAAACGTGATGGCGATCAACTTGGATTTCCTGTGTTTCCAATAGAATGGAAGGATCCGGAAACTGGTAATGTTTCCGCTGGTTATCGCGAAGAAGGCTACCTCCCGGAAACCTTGACTAACATGTTAGCCCTTCTTGGCTGGAATGATGGAACTGATCAGGAATTTTTCTCATTAGAAGAGATGACTCAAAAGTTTGAATTAACACGGGTGCACAAATCCGGGGCTAAATTTGATCCCGAGAAAACGGAATGGTTTCAACACCATTATCTACAAGAAAGACCTGTAGGAGAATTGGTTGATCAGTTTATGCCTATCTTAGAAGAGAAAGGGGTTAAAGCCGATAAATCCTATGTGGAAGAGGTTGTCAAAACCATAAGAGAGCGTGCGACCTTTGTTTCAGAATTTTGGGAATTGTCATCTTTCTATTTTAAAGCGCCTACGGAATTTGATCCTAAATCTGCAAAAAAGGCCTGGAAAAAAGATTCTCAGGAATGGATGCGTGCCTTAATAGGTAAACTTGAAAGTATCGAGGATTTTTCTCAAAGCAATGTTCAGTCGGAAGTCAAAGATTGGATCAACACTCAGGATCTTGGTTTTGGAAAAATTATGCAACCTTTACGCTTATCGCTGGTTGGCGCTATGCAAGGCCCGGATGCTTTTCATATTGCTACATCAATTGGTAAAGTTGAAACCATTTCCAGACTAAATTTTGCCATTGAAGAATTGTCATAAATTTTTAAGTTAATAAACACTATTACTAGACTTAAAGTTCTATTTTTATTGAATAATCTAATTATTTAATATGGGATCAATACTAAGTATTTTTGTAGTGGTGATTGTTTTCTTCATCATTATAAGCGGCATTTTCACGGTAAAACAACAAACTGCTGCGCTTGTGGAACGCTTTGGACGTTTTCAAGTTTTAAGGAATTCAGGCTTGCATTTTAAAATTCCAATAGTCGATAAAATTGCCGGAAGAATCAATTTGAAAATTCAGCAGCTGGATGTCAATGTTGAAACCAAAACCAAGGACGATGTGTTTGTCCATTTAAAAGTTTCGGTTCAATACCAGGTCACACGATCTAAAATCTATGATGCATTTTACAAGCTGGAAAGCCCAAGTGCTCAGATAACCTCTTATGTATTTGACGTTGTCCGTGCTGAAGTTCCTAAGATGAAGCTGGATGATGTTTTTGAACGTAAAGATGATATTGCCAACGCCGTGAAAACAGAACTTAATGATGCTATGCTCGATTATGGATATGATATCATTAGAACACTCGTGACGGACATTGATCCTGACGAGAAGGTGAAGGATTCCATGAATAGAATTAACGCCTCAGAACGCGAAAAAGTAGCTGCCGAGTTTGAAGGTGAAGCAGAACGAATTAAAATCGTAGCTGTTGCCAGAGCTGAAGCCGAAAGCAAGCGTCTGCAAGGTCAGGGTATTGCCGATCAGCGTAGAGAGATTGCCAGAGGTCTGGAGGAAAGTGTAGAGGTTCTTAACAATGTTGGTATCAATTCACAGGAAGCGTCAGCTTTGATCGTTGTTACTCAGCATTATGATACATTACAGTCGGTGGGTAGCCAATCCAATTCAAATCTGATTTTATTACCCAATGCTCCAGAAGCAGGAAGCAATATGCTGAACGATATGATCGCTTCTTTTACTGCTTCAAGCCAAATAGGAGAAGAAATGAAAAAGCAAAATGAGCGAAAAGAGCAAAAAGCAAAGGATGATTCGAAAGAAAGAAAATAGACCTAAGTAATCTATAACTAGAAAGGCCTGTAATTTTCACTACAGGCCTTTTTAGTTTTAATTATATCGATAGCTATAATCCAAATTTCCTTAAAATTTGAGTACCTATTCGTGCATAAATAGCTTTTTGTCCAAAATAGGACACTAGCTCTGCAAATATATTGGTGAATGAAAATGCTCGCTTAATGTAAACCAAATCAATATTGACTTTCTGCTTACTTATTTCAGCCTGAACTTTCAAGAGTTTCAAATCTTGATCGATTTCTTTAAATGAATTATATTTTTTCATGAATTATCATCTTTCAAATCGTCATTTAAATATAAAATCTTATTCAGAAGATTAAAAACAGGCTTCTCCAGTAGTTTTTTTCCAAATAAACTGATGATGATAAGAATAAATAGATAAAAACCTCCTACAACAAAAAAGCCGTAAGAAACCGTTCCCAATTTATTACCTATCAAAAAAGAAAGACCAATGGACACAAAAAATAATACTAAGACAAGAATACCAATCTTAAGAACAAATTGACCTCCAATAATCAAACTTAAAGCAGTTTTTTTAAGGAGGTCTAACTTGTAGTATTTTATAGAATTATCTATCGCATCTTTAGTATCTTGTGAAAGATTTTCAAAATGATTTCCGATTGAATTCTTCATAAAGAATAATTAGTTGAATTATTTCTTTTTCAATTCTTTCTGAAGGTCAGCATTTTTCTTTTTAAGTTCCCCTAATTCGCCTTCAAGCTTTGCAAGCATATCATCAGCCTTGTTATTTACTGAAGAAAAAGTTTTTTCTAATTTTTCCTCAATATTTTTTTTAGCTTCAGCTGCATATTCACTTAGTTGTGATGAAGTCTCTTTATACTTTTTATTCAAGTTATCTTGTAAATGATCTGACTCATCTCTAAGTTGTTTTCTTGTTTTTTCACCGCTTTGAGGAGCGTATAACAATCCTAAACCTACACCAACAGCTGTTCCTGTTAATAGTGCTAAAATTGTATTACCTGTGTTATTTGCCATTTTTAGATATTTTTTAATGTTTAACACAAAACTAATGCTTTATCAGTGTTTTTGCTGTTAAAGCACGGTTAATAATTAATTATCATTATGTTGATATCAAAAAAATCATAAATTTTTAAATATCTAGCCAGGTTTTAAAATCAATATTCTGTTGAATAATTGATTTTACTTCAGATATTGGGACACGCTTCTGTTCCATGGTGTCCCTGTAGCGTATGGTGACAGAGTTATCTTCCTTGGTGTCATGATCTACTGTAATACAAAATGGTGTCCCGGCAGCATCTTGCCTTCTGTAACGTCTTCCAACGGCATCTTTCTCGTCGTACACTACATTAAAGTCCCATTGTAAATCTTTCAGGATCTCCTGTGCGATTTCTGGCAATCCATCTTTCTTGATAAGTGGAAATACAGCAGCTTTTACAGGCGCAATCACTGAAGGTATTTTTAGTACTGTTCTTGTGCTTCCATCCTCAAGAGTTTCCTCTTGCAGAGCGCTAGAAAATACTGCCAAAAACATCCTGTCTAGTCCTACTGAAGTTTCAATGACGTAAGGCACATAATTTTTTCCTAGCTCTGGATCATAAAATTGTAATTTTTTACCAGACAGATTTTCATGAGCTTTCAAGTCAAAGTCTGTTCTGGAATGAATACCTTCCAATTCTTTAAAGCCAAAAGGAAAATTAAACTCAATATCTGTAGCAGCATTGGCATAATGCGCCATTTTTTCGTGGTCATGAAATCTGTAATTTTCTTCGCCAAGACCCAGAGATTTATGCCATTTGGACCTGATTTCTTTCCAATGTTCAAACCATTTGAGCTCGTCGCCCGGACGCACAAAATATTGCATTTCCATTTGCTCAAATTCACGCTGACGGAAGATGAATTGTCTGGCCACAATTTCATTTCTGAAGGCCTTTCCGATTTGTGCGATCCCGAAAGGAATTTTCATTCTGCCAGTTTTCTGTACGTTGGAGAAATTCACAAAAATTCCTTGGGCAGTTTCTGGTCTTAAGTATAGATCTGAAGCAGATTCAGCCGAAGCACCAAGCTTGGTACCAAACATCAGGTTGAATTGTTTCACATTGGTCCAGTCTCTGGAACCACTCACAGGACACGCAATCTCAAGCTCTTTTATGAGTGCTTTGACGTCGTCTAGATCTTCATCGGTTAATGATTTTGCCAAACGTGTCAGGATTTCTTTGGACTGGGCTCTGTACTTAACCACTCTAGGATGTGTAGTGACAAATTCCTGCTCGTCAAATTTATCTCCAAAGCGCTTTTTAGCTTTAGCAATTTCTTTTTGAGCTTTTTGTTCAATTTTTTCTACATAATCTTCAACCAGAACATCGGCCCTGTATCTTTTTTTAGAATCCTTGTTGTCGATCATAGGATCGTTAAAGGCATCCACGTGACCGGAAGCTTTCCAGGTATTTGGGTGCATTAGGATGGCAGCATCTAAGCCTACAATCTCTTCGTGAAGTTGAACCATGCTTTTCCACCAATAGGCTTTGATGTTGTTTTTCAATTCAACACCATTTTGCCCGTAATCGTAAACTGCGCTCAACCCATCATAGATTTCGCTTGAAGAAAAAATATACCCATACTCTTTAGCGTGGGATATTACTTTTTTGAATTTATCTTGTTCTTGTGCCATGACGCAAAAGTAAAAAAACAAGGCTTCAATTAGTAGGTTCGGCGATAAATATTCTTCATTATCAGCTTTATCTCTTTAATGCATAATTTAACTCCATTTATTTGATTTTTTCCCTAACTTTCATGTAACCAATTTATTATAAGATGCTTCAGGATTTCAAAAACTTTTTGTTTCCCAAACTCTGTGCTTGTTGTGAAACGGCTTTACTAAAGGATGAAAAGTTGATCTGTACATTTTGCAGAAATGAATTACCGCTGTATCCCAACTTTTTTGATGGTGATCACGACTTGCATAAGATTCTTTACGGCCGTGTACTCGTTAATCAAGCAGCAAGTTTATTCTATTTTGAAAAGAAAGGAATTGTTCAAAACCTGATTCACGATTTAAAATATAAAGGGAATGAGGAACTGAGCTATCATCTTGGAGAATGGCTCGGTGAATTGTTGGTTGCCAGCCAATGGAAGATTAAAATAGATGTTGTTTTGCCTGTGCCACTGCATAAACAGCGTTTTAGAGAAAGAGGTTACAACCAGGTAGAAGGCTTTGGGAAAGCGATTGCTGAAAAGCTTTCAGCGGTATATAATGATACGATCTTGAAAAAAAGATCCAATTCCAAGACACAAGTTTTCAAAAACAGACTGGCCAGAACTGAAGTGGTGACCAATCATTTTTATGTTGAAAAACAAGCTATCCTGGCTGGGAAAACCATTTTACTGGTAGATGATCTGGTCACTACAGGTGCAACTTTGGAAGCATGTTATCTAGCCCTAAAGGATGCTGGAGTAGATAGTCTCAACATTGCAACAATAGCGGTAAGCAAATAGTAAAATCTATATTTTGTTGTTTCTTTGCACAAACTTATTTCTAACTATGAAAATTCATTTTTTCAAAATTTTATCTGTTCCTGTTTTAGCAATCCTGATTTCTTCTTGTGCTCAGCGAGGCCGACCAGATGGGGGTCCTGTTGACAAAGATCCTCCTAAAGTTGTGAGTTCCGATCCAGAAAATTACTCAACCAATTATAAAAAAAAGGAGATTATTATCAATTTTAATGAATACATCAAATTAGATAATCCACGTCAACAAATCATCTTTTCTCCACCTATAGAGCCCAGACCAAATATTTATCCACTTGGTCCGGCCAGTAGGTACGTGAGAATTCAAATTCCAAGAGATTCTCTGGAAGACAACACTACTTATACAGTCAACTTCGGTACCAGCATTAAAGACAATAACGAAGGAAACACACTTCCTTATTTTAAATATGTAATCTCTACTGGAAATCACGTGGACTCCCTTCAAGTGGAAGGGAATGTTTTTGACGCCTACAACAGAGTTTCAGATGAAAATATTTCTGTCATGCTTTACCCGCTAGATTCCACCTATTCAGATTCAGTGGTATATGATAAAATTCCGCGGTATATCTCTTTTGTAAGAGATTCTACGTCGCTCTTCAGCCTCGAGAATTTGAAACCAGGCAATTATAAAATGGTTGCCGTTTCAGATAAAAATGGCAATTACAAATTTGACCCCGCTCAGGATAAAATCGGTTTTGTAGAAGATACCGTGAAAATTCCAACCAATCAGCTCTATGATATTTTGGTATTTAAAGAAGAGCAAGATTTTAAAGGATTTCGACCAAAGCAAATTTCAAAACAACATTTTGAATTTGGCTTTCAAGGAAGATTAGAAGATTATAAAATTGACTTGATATCTGAAACAGAGGAGCCTTTTGAAGCAAAGTATTTTAAAGATGAAAAAACAGACACTATTCATTATTGGTACAAACCTTATTTAGAAAGAGACAGTTTGCTTTTTGCTTTTAGTAACCAGGGAAGAACTGATACGCTGGAAATACGACCTAAGCAAATAGAGGAAGATTCTCTAAAGATATCTGAGGTAAAATCAGACAAAAACAAACTTCTTACTAATTTTAAATTGAAGGCGAATACCCCTTTTTCGAGATTCGAAAAAGACTCCATTCGTATGATGAATAAAGATTCTATTCCAGTAGAATTTGACTTGAGGATCGATACACTCTATAATCATTTGATATTTAAATTTGAAAAAGAAGGTTCTCAATCTTATAAAATTGATCTTCTTCCAGGTGCCATCACTGATTTTTATAACACTCAAAATGATAGCCTAAATTATACTTACAGCACAAAAGCTAATTCAGAATTTGGCAATCTGACTTTAACTATTTCCAATGTCAATGAGTTTCCCATTATCGTAGAACTTGTCGATGAA
Organism: Psychroflexus longus; assembly: GCF_020164595.1. Lineage (GTDB taxonomy): Bacteria > Bacteroidota > Bacteroidia > Flavobacteriales > Flavobacteriaceae > Psychroflexus > Psychroflexus longus. Next base: position 26,711 of record NZ_JAIQZE010000005.1, on the reverse strand, counting down.
AAAGGGAAAGTGGAATCTTCGGTATACGAAACCGAAAATTCCACAGTCAACTTCAGCTTGGTAAAGCCAGGAGACTACTATATTAGAATGATTTATGACCTTAATGCGAATGGCAGGTGGGATACAGGTGATTTTTTGGAAGGCCGCAAAGCAGAACCCGTACTTTATGAGAGTAGACTTGTTAATATAAGAGCAAATTGGGATGAAGTGTTGACTATTAGCTTATACTAAAATCATCTCTATCTCTTAGAAACCCTAATTTTTCTCTGAGTTCGTTAATATGTGATTTTTCTAAAATCACTGTTTCAATAGTTTCCTCTTCAGGATTGTGTTGACTCATGCGATTTCCAAGAACATCGTAAGCTCCAGAATGGCCCACGTAAGGAAAATCATTACCGTCAATACCCACTATGTTGAGGCCAATGCAATAACTCATATTTTCAACAGCCCTGGCTTGGAGTAAAATATCCCAGGCAGCTACGCGTTTTTTGGGCCAATTGGCAACGTAAATCAAGGCATCATAATCGTCCTTATTTCTGGCCCAGACCGGGAAACGAAGATCGTAACATACCTGCAAACACAATTTCCAGCCTTTGAAGTCTATAATACAGCGTTCATTACCTGGCTCATAGGTTTGGTGTTCTTTGGCCAAAGTGAATAAATGTTTTTTATCGTATTTTGAATAGGATCCATCAGGACTTACAAAAAACATCCGGTTATAATATTTGCCATTGTCTTTCACCATCGCACTTCCAGTGAGGGCCACCTGATGTGTTTTGGACTGCTGTCTCATCCAGTTCAGAACGACTTCAGATTCCTCAGCATTAGCTTCTGCATTCATGGAAAAGCCAGTGGTAAACATCTCAGGCAGAATTATGAGGTCTGTATCCGCTGGGCACTCCGTCAGTTTTTCTTCAAAATGCACTTTGTTGGCTTTTGGGTTTTCCCAGGTCAATTCGGTTTGTATGTAGGTGACTTTAAGTGTTTTACTCATAAGTTAGTAAGTTTTCGTCATATTTTGATTCACAACAACAATAAAACTGGCTTTATCGAGATGCTCATCTTCTAAAGTTTCCAAATCTTTTTGTTCTACTGTAGAGATCGTGAGAATGTCAATGTCTTTTTGATACTGCTTTAAATACCAGTAAATCCCTTCAAAATCATTGGAGTGGTAACTCCCGTTAAGGTGAAAAAACACCTGATTGGGGCTGAGGTTTTTCAAAATAAAATGCGCCATGGTCGCATCTTTTATGGCCTGAGCCTTTACCAAATCTTCGCCACCATGACCGCCCATCATGTCCAGCATGTTTTGGTAGGAAGCGAGTTCAATATCAAAAGGAATGGGTAAAGGTGCTATAAAATCGTATTCGTTTTGGTCTAGTGAATCCAATGCTGAAAAGCCTCCGTTTTTATATATGCTAGTCGCATAAGGTCGTGGAATATTGGTAGCAATAAAAGGTGTTGAGGTTTCTTTAGCAAAGTCCAGTACAGGCTTATAATCTGTGGTATAATTGCTCCAGACTCTAGCTTCTTTTCTGAATTTGCTTTCAGATAAACTATCGCTAAGATAAAGATCTAAAGCTTTTTGTGTATCGGTTTCAAACATTTCTGCACCAAGAATCAAATTGATATTATTTGTTTTCAAATCTGAAACCAATTCAAACTGAAGCCAATGCGAAATGGGATTGTTATGAAACTCACCAAACAGAAGTACGTCAGTTTTGGAAACACTGTCTAAAACCTGCTGATACGTAATAGGTTCACCCGTCTGACTGAAAATCGTGTAGGCTTTTTTATGTTGGGCTTGAATGTTTGCTGTGTTCAATATCAAAACCAGCATTAAACCTAAATGAAATAACCTTGTCATAGTATTAAGAATAGAATTTAAAGTTAGCATGATTTCAGTAGATAACTTTATTTTCAATCGTTTATATTTGACTAATTACCAAAACCACATTACTATGGCCTTAGCCTTACGCTTTTTAGTTATTGCTTTACTTATCAGTATTTCTGCAGTCTCACAATCGGACCTATCAGTCAAGAAAATCATGCAGGACCCCAACTGGATGGGCACTTTTCCATCTAGTGTGGAATGGAACGAGCAATCCAACACGATTTATTTCGATTACAATCCGGAGCAAAACGTATCCGATTCGTTGTACAAAATTAGATTATCCAATCCTTCAAACATCGAAAAAGTAAGTTTGGAAGAACAAAAAGCGAAAGTATCTCCTTATGGCGATTACAATGACAAGCGCACCCAAAAGCTGTTTGTTAAATCTGGAGATTTGTACCTCCACGACGTCAAGAAAAACAGAACCGTTTTAGTTTTGGATCTTGGAGAAAGCATTCAGAGTCCGAAGTTTATATCAGATTCAGAATATGCTTTTATTAGTAACAACAACCTTTATATCTATAATGTGAAGCAAGGGCAAATTCAGAAGAAAACCAACATAGAATCCGGCAGTGCCAACGATAAGGAATCTAAAAAATCTGAGAAAAATCGATGGGTGGAAGACGAAAACTTGAGTCTTTTGGAAGAAGTCAGAGTCCAGAAAAAAAACTCTGAATTGAGAGATGAAAACAGGAAACTACTTGACGATGAGAGTTACACATTCTACCTCGATAAGCAAAGAGCGTTTAGTTTTGACATCAGTGAAACTGGAAACTACTTGACTTTCCAGACCTATACACCAGACTCACCTGATAATACCATGGTTCCCAATTATGTGGACGCTTCAGGGTATACCGAACCTTTGAACACCAGGAGCAAAGTGGGTGATCAAGATTCTCCGGGGGATTTGTATTTATATCATATTCAAAAAGATACTGTATTCAAAATTGACACGTCAAATCTGCCTGGTATTACTGAATTGCCAAAATACACCGAAGACTATCCAGACCGTGACTGGGAAGAAAATCAACGCCCCGTTACCTTTTCTGAAGTGAAATTTTCGCCCAACGATCAAAAAGCAGTTCTGTCGATGAGAGCTCAGGACAATAAAGACCGATGGATTTCCCTTCTGAATTTAAATGACGGTAGCTTTGAAGTGTTAGACCGACAACATGATGAAGCCTGGATCGCAGGCCCTGGTATTAGTAATTATTATGGGGGTGGTACCTTGGGTTGGTTGGCAGATGATAAACATATCTATTACCAATCTGAAGCTACAGGCTATTCTCATTTGTACTTGCATGATGTTGAAGCCAACCAACAAAAACAATTGACTAAGGGGAATTTCGAAGTTTTTAATCCACAATTATCAATGGATAAAAAATCCTGGTTTTTCTCTTCTTCTGAAGTGCACCCCGGAGAACGTCATTTTTATAAAATGCCTGTGATGGGTGGCACTAAAACTCAGTTGACCTCTATGGAAGGAAAGAACACAGTGATTTTGTCTCCAGATGAAAAGCACATGGCGATTTTATTTTCTAATTCCAATTCGCCTGAAGAATTATTTCTGAAGAAAACAAAAGCCAGTGCTACTGCAAAACGGTTGACTTCGGGTCAGTCTAAAGCATTCAGTGCTTACGACTGGAGAACTCCAGAGTTGATCCAATTCGAAGCTGAAGACGGTGCCAAACCATACGCTAGACTTTATAAACCAAAAGAAAGTGTAGATAAAAATGCGGCTGTGATTTTTGTTCACGGTGCCGGTTACCTGCAAAATGCCCACAAATGGTGGTCGAGTTACTTTAGAGAATATATGTTCCATAATTTGTTGACCGATTTAGGTTACACGGTTTTGGATATCGACTACAGAGGTAGTGCGGGATACGGTAGAGACTGGCGAACAGGAATTTACCGTCACATGGGTGGCAAAGATTTATCAGATCAGGTTGATGGCGCCAAATATCTGATCGAAAATCACGGTGTCAATCCAGAAAAAATAGGCATCTACGGCGGGAGTTATGGTGGATTTATCACCTTGATGGCGATGTTTAACGAGGCCGATACCTTTGCCGCCGGAGCCGCTTTGCGCTCGGTAACCGATTGGGCACATTATAACCATGGCTATACCTCCAATATTTTAAATGAACCCCATCTTGATCCAAAAGCTTATAGACAATCTTCACCTATTTACTTCGCTGAGGGATTAGAAGGAGATTTACTTATAGCTCATGGTGTGATTGATACCAATGTTCATTTTCAGGATGTGGTGCGTTTGTCACAGCGTTTAATAGAACTGGAAAAAGAGAATTGGGAGATGGCGGTCTACCCAGTAGAAGGCCATGGCTTCACCCAGCCAAGTAGCTGGACGGATGAGTATAGACGAATTTTGGAGTTGTTTGAAGATACGATTGGGAAGTAGATTACTGAAACAAGAATCATGATGTACAAAAACAGGACTATAGAGGACTTTAAATTTCATATCTCAAATTACATATTTCAAAGTTGATGACGTTGACTTTTTGAAATAGGATGTTTTGAATCATGATTTAAGAGTGTTTTTCTCAAGGGAAAAACAAATAAAGCCTCTTCCCTTGAAGGAAGACGGGAGTTGGGTGTGATGAAAGTAAAGAATTTAAAAATTGGGCTTAGCGCTCTCTAGATTAACACTAATTAATCTAGAGAATTGTCCCGTCAGGGACTTTACATTGGTAGCTTATAGCATCATTTAAAGCCCATTATGCCACTAAAATCTAATTTTAATTTTTATCAGATTTTTTCTTATAAAATTGGTACCCAAAACCTATTATAATTACAATGATTGCTATAAAATATCCGTTGTTTATTTTATTATGTTTCTTTTTCCTCCTTCTGAAAAACCCTTATTTTCTTATCGATTAATTTTTCCAGGAGATCCGCTTTGCGAAGGGTGCCCCAGATTTCAAGTTCAGGGTCTGCCTGGGTCGTGATACCCAGGTTTATGGTTTTATTTTTATGCTCGATTTCCAGTTTTTGCACGTTTTGATAATGACTGCGATCCAAACCATCGGCAATCCTTAGAATTGCTGACAATTTTTTAACACGTTTTCGGTTGGATTTGCTTAGTTTTCTGTATCGCTTATGACGCTTATGTGGTGTAGATTTTCGATGATATCTGGCTACATTGGCCATGATATTGATTTCATTCTCCTTGAATCCCAGTAAATCTGAATATCGAATAAGATATAGAGCGTGTTTGTGGTGTTTTCGGTACGAAATATAATAACCGATATCGTGCATTAATGCTGCATACTCCAACAGTTCTCTGTCTGAGTCCTCTAATTTTAATTCCTTTTTAAATTCATCAAACAGTTGAAGCGCAAAATCAGCAACATGCTTGGAATGTGCTTCGGCCCAATTGCATTTGCGAAGCAAATCAAAAACACTTCTACGGCGTGGATCTTTGAAATTGGCGACGAGGTCCAGATTAAGTTGCTCTTTTTTGTTAGTGATAAAATTCATGATCATCCCTTCCCTGAGTGCCGCCTCTGATATTTTGATGGTTTCAAGCTGAAGCTTATCTACAAGGAAATTCACTAAAACCATCCCGGGATTAATGATATCAACTCTTTTTTCTTCTAAACCTTTTTTATTAAGTCGTTGTTTTTTATCCAATTTGATAAAGTTGGTATATAAGTCTTTAAAATCACCGGCACTAAATTCAAGTTCATTAAGACTCATATGGGCTTGAAGGGAGTTTTTATAAGCTACCATTTGCGCCATATTTTCCATAGTTCCCGAAGAACCAATAATGGTTTTCACATGATGTTCTTTGGCCAGTTTTAATACTTGAGCAAGTTCATCTTTAAAGTGCTTTTGCAAGGCTTTAATCTCTTTTTCTTCAATTGGGTCTGAATTTACAAAGGCAGCAGCCATACGAGCTACCCCCAGTTTCAAACTATTATAATAGACAAACTTTTGATGATTACCAATGATAAACTCAACACTACCACCACCAATATCCGCCATAAGTACCATTTCTTTTCCTAAAGCAATACTATGTCGAACGGCTATACCAATCAATTCGGCCTCCATTTTTCCAGAAATAGCCCGGATCCTAATTCCTGTTTCTTTTTTTGCCTCTTTAATAAAATCACCCCCATTTTCAGCTTCTCGAATAGCACTGGTGGCATAGGCCAGAATAGTTTCGACATGATGGCTGTCACACAAAAACTTTATTCTTTTAAGCGCTTCTAATCCACGATCCATAGCATCGCGGCTTAATCTGTCTTCCAGGCCCTTTTCGGCTAGGACAACCATTTCTTTAAGCTTATTTACTGTACGGAAACTACCATCTGGATAAATGTCTACAAGAACGGCATGAAACGAGTTGGTGCCCAGGTCTATGGCAGCAATGCGCTTGGTAGCCTCAGAATTAGAAGAATTGTCGCTCATTTTTAAATTTTAAGTTTGAAAATGAATAGTCAATCATCTAATATAAATAATTTTTAACTAGCGTTTGGAATGTAATATTTCAGAAATAATTTGATGTGTTTTTTTGAAAACGATCAATAAAAAAGCGGTTACAACTCTAGTTGTAACCGCTTTTTTGGTTATGATATCAGGTTATTAAACCTTGACTTACCAAATTTTGACTCTTTCCTCTGGAGCGATATAGAGTTTATCTCCTTCTTTTACGTTGAAGGCTTCATAGAAAGCATCCACGTTTTGTAATGGCACATAAGCTCTGTATTGCCCAGGCGAGTGAGGGTCTGTTTTCACCTGAGTTCTCAAGGCTTCATCTCTTATCTTGGTTCTCCAGACCGTTGCCCACGACATAAAGAAGCGTTGCTCTGGCGTAAAACCATCGATTTTTCCTGGCTTTTCTTAATTTTCATAATGCAACATCAATCCGTCGTAAGCACCTAAAACACCACCAAGATCACCTATGTTTTCACCTAGGGTAAATTTACCATTGATGTAAACACTATCTAAAACTTCGATACTACTGTAAAGCTCAGCCAAGTCGTCTCCACGCTCTGTAAATTTTTCAAGATCTTCATCAGACCACCAGTTTTTTAAATTTCCATCGGCATCAAATCTTGATCCACTGTCATCAAAAGCATGAGAGATTTCATGACCGATGACGGCTCCAATTCCACCATAATTTACCGCAGCATCTGCTTTGTAATCGTAGAATGGAGGCTGTAAAATAGCAGCAGGAAAGACTATTTCGTTATATAGTGGATTGAAATACGCATTTACCGTTTGTGGAGACATACCCCATTCAGTTTTATCCACAGGCTCGCCTATTTTGCTGAGGTTATCTTTGTAGTTCCATTTAGAAACCGCCTGCATGTTTTCGTAGTATGTATTCTCTGGAGTCACACTTAAGTTGCTGTAATCTTCAAATTCATCTGGATAACCAATTTTAACGGTGAATTTATCCAGTTTTTCAATAGCCTTAGTTTTGGTTTCATCCTCCATCCACTCTAAATTTTGAATTCTGTTTTTGAAGGCTGTAATCACATTTCCAACCATGTTTTCAGCTTTTTCTTTAGCCTCTGGCGGGAATTTTTGGTCAACGTAGAGTTTCCCTACAGCTTCACCAATGCTCCCGTTAACCACAGAAAGGGCTCTTTCATCTAAAGGTCTTTGCGCTTTTGCACCACTTAGAGTTTTGCTATAAAATTCCCAATTGGTAGTAGCTACTTCAGTAGAGAGTTGATTGGCGGCAGAATTAATGGTAGACCAGGTCATTAATGTTTTAAGATCTTCTAAAGGTGTTTCTGCAATCATGAAATCCAGAGCTTCCATGTATTTTGGTTCCATGACCAAAACAGTATCTGGTAATTTTTCGATTCCAAGATCTGTCATGTAAGCCTTTAGATCAATATTTTTGGTAACCGTGTTAAGATCATTTACAGCATAACGATTATTGAAATTTCTAAAATCTCTTCTAGCTACCTTATCCAGTCTCGGACCGGCCAATTGAGTCTCTAGCTTCAAAATAGTTTCTGCTCTAAATTTTGCATCTTCCTTAGATCCGCCAAAATAAGCCAGCATTTTTACGATATGCTCTTTATACTGCTCTCTTATCTCTTTGGATTTATCATCCTGATCCAGGTAATAATCTCTATCTGGTAGACCAAGGCTTCCTGTTCCTACATAAGCTGCATTTGTGTCACTATCATCTGGATCTGAATAGGACGACACACCAAAAAATGGTGCAGAAATAGCTGTTGGATACTCAGCTAAGAGTTTTTGAATATCTTTTTTAGTCTTTACTTCATTGATAAGGTCTAGTTTATCCATGATTGGATCAACTCCAGCAACATTTCTAGACAATGTGTCCATGATAGAATTGAAGACTGAAATTGCTTTTCCTTGATCTGAAGTTGCTGAGTACTTTCCTGATTCTTCAGCTGTTTTCAAAATTTCTAAAACGTCGTTGTCCGTGGATTTTCTCAAGATTTGAAATCCACCCCAGGACGTCCTATCATCTGGAATTTCCGCTGTTTTCATCCAGCCACCATTGACGTAGCTGTAGAAATCATCTTGCGGGTTTACTGTGGTATCCATGTATTGTAGGGCAATACCTCTACTTTCGTCAACAGTTTCCTTATTGGAATCCTGACACGAAAAAAGCAATGTTGAAGCTGCTTAGCAACAAACATTAATTTTACTTTATTCATAATATTCTAATTTTATTTTGGTTAAAAATACAGCTTTTTATGCTGAAAGAAAATTTAGGGTTGAGACTTCAAATATTCAGTGTCTAAATTTGCTTTCTGCTCCACAAGTTGATCAACCAGCGAATTCGGTACAGCAAGCGAAAGTACATAATGTTGGATTTTCCACTTCTCGTTCTCAGTCTTAACAAGCACCCCAGACCCTCTACACACTCCCATATGTTCTGAATTTAAAACTTCATCAAACCAGGCGATGTTTTCATTTTTCCCGGTATAAATATTTCTATTGACTGGTATGAACGTCCAGGCTTTACCTGCATCAAAATAAGGCTCAGAAAAAACTTTAAACTCTTTAATATCCCAAACTTCACTTGCATCTGATCCCACAAAGACTGCATTTTCACTCATTAAATCAAAATATGTTTCAAAGTCCGCCTTTTCTGCCGCTTTGTGCCAACTATCAATTGTAGTATTGATTTGCTCAGTTTGTGCATTACTAATACTAGAAAAAAACAGTAAAACTAAAAGTGTTTGAAGGTGTTTCATATGGATGTTTTAATCGATTTGGAAAGAATTGTCTTCTATGATGAAGACTTCATTTAATTGTATGTTGAGATTATTGAAATCCAGTTTTATTTTTGCACTCAAATCTTTTATTTGCGATGGGTTGGGCTCTACACGTTTAGAATTTTCACCCAGTAGCAATGTATGTGTCTGGATGGTCACAATTCTAGCTTTCACGGCTTTAGTATCAAAAACTCTAGGAACTGTAAAGTTTAGCGAATCCACTACGTTTCCTATGGCGCTTGCATTATTGATAACATCTAATAAAGTGTAGTTTTCAAAACGTTCAATTTCAGAATTTAAAGCAATATACTTATTCCAATCCTCGGTAGCCCTTTTTGTTTCGTCAGACAATTTAACAAGCTGGATGGTATCCAGTTTGATTTTTTCTTGAAGTTCATCTGAGGTTTCCGAATCAATTTTATCGTCTTTATCGTCTTTATTTTGATTATTACAAGATACTGCAACAGCAAAAAAAATTAAAACTGATACTTTACAAAGCACTGATTTATTTTTCATATTGAATTTTTCTGTATTCAAATGTAAAAGCTAGAGGATTAAGTTTTTCATAATTACGATATTTTTATTCCAATATGTCTATCAAAGCTTAAATTTGCATAAAATTCAAAATTATGCCTTCAAAAATATTGATAGTTGGTGCCTGTGGTCAGATAGGTTCAGAACTCACCTTAGCTTTAAGAGACATTCATGGCGATGATGCTGTGGTAGCCAGTGATATTAAAACACCTACGTCGTCAGAGTTAAGTGGTGGACTCTTTGAAATTTTAGATGCTACCGACTATGAGAATTTTAAAACCGTCGTTTCTACGCACAAGATTGATACAGTTTATATGATGGCAGCTATGTTAAGCGGAACTGCTGAAAAGTACCCTGAGAAAGGTTGGGATCTTAATATGTCCTCTTTGTTCAACGTTCTTAATCTTGGAAAAGAAAAATTGGTAGGTAAGATATTCTGGCCATCCAGCATTGCGGTTTTTGGTCCTTCGACACCTAAAGTCGATACGCCACAACAAACTATCATGGAGCCTTCTACCGTTTACGGTATCAGTAAACAAGCTGGAGAGCGCTGGTGCGCTTATTACAACAAGCGTTACGGAGTAGATGTAAGAAGCATTCGCTATCCTGGGTTGATTAGCTACAAAACTCCTCCAGGTGGTGGCACAACAGATTATGCTATTGAGATTTTTCATGAAGCTTTGAGGTCAACCAAGTATACTTCTTTTCTCTCAAAAGACACTATTCTCCCTATGATGTACATGGATGATGCTATAAATGCTACCGTTTCTATCATGGATGCACCTGAAGAGTCAGTAAAAATAAGATCATCATACAATCTTTCCAGTGTAAGTTTTACTCCCGAAGATCTTTATACTGAAATCAAAAAGCATATTCAAGACTTTCATATTGATTATGAACCTGATTTTAGACAAGATATTGCTGATTCCTGGCCAGATAGTATTGATGATTCCGATGCTCGAGCAGATTGGGGATGGAAACATGATTTTGATCTTGAAATGATTGTAAAAGAAATGCTGGAAGGAGTTAAATCACTTGAGGTCACTCATTAGTATATTTTTGCCTAGAACTTTATAAAAAAATAAAACACCTGCCTTCAAGCAGGTGTTTTTATTTACAGAGAATTAGGATGAAGCTCTAGTAAATGTCTAATTGTTGTGCAAATTTATATTCAATTGGCTTTTTTCATATATTTATTTCCTGAAACGACATAAAACGTCTATACATGAGCGATTATTTGAAACGATTAGCAGTTTTAAAGTCATACCTTAAATCCAAGGCATTCACTACCAGTCAATTGTTTGATATGTTGGAAGAAGAAAAGTTTATTGTTTCTCAGCGTCAAATTCAAAGAGATCTTAAATCATTACACTTTATAATTGAAGAGGGTGACGAGTTGAACACTTATTTTGAAGATGGAAAAAAATACTTTTATATAAAAACTTTATCCTCACCCGATCACAAGTTGTCTTTTTCCCTATCGGATACTATTTTAACTACCCGGTTTTCAAATCAATATCTTGATAAATCAAAAACCAAGACCATTGACTTAATCGAAAGGTCGATCTACCAACAAAGCACATTAGAAGTTTTTCTGGTTAGAGACGATGAGACAGGAGATAATTTAGATTTAGACTCTTTTCAATTCACAGTCTTTCCTCTTGATATAATTTATCACAGGGCTTCCTATTATTTAGCCTGGTACAATCCCAAGAAGGAGAAAATCGAAATTTTTGGGATAAGACAATTGGGCCAGATCAAGTTAGGCAAGTCATTTACTGGTTATAAAAAATATAAAAGCCTTCTGGATATTGAGCTTAGTAAACGCTTTGGTGTAACCAAAAATATTGATGATAAAGTTTATGATATTGAAATTGAATTCACCTCCGTAACTGGGCGTTTTATAGAAGATCATTTTTGGCATCACTCTCAAAAGATTGTCAAATTAAATGGGAATTACTTACTGACTTTCCACTGCGGAATCAACAGGGAGCTGGTGAGCTGGGTTTTTCAATGGATGTATAATGTGAGAGTCCTTAACCCTCCAAAGCTCAAAACACTCTATGATAAAGCTCTTCAGGAATGTCTTCAAACTAGACAAGGAGAGGTTCCATTTGTCTATAGAAATATATTCTATCGTTAGTTAAAATTCCACATTTTAGTTCTTTACCTTACCTACAATATATAGTCTGATAAATATGATACCCATCAAAAAGTAAAAACTTGCTATCATATATTTACCAAATGAAAGTAAATCAACCAAACCTAAAATTAGCAGTACAGAAATTATTAAAAGTAAAATAAATGCTATACGATTAATGTTCTTCTTCATTTCATAAGCTGATATATAAATCCTAAATTATTTAAAAGGTTTGTATTTATTAGCAAAATGATAAAATTTCAGCATTAATCAGATTCTGAATTTACATCTAAAATATCATTATACATTAATACCAAGCCAACTATGGCTAGAACAAAAATTATTATTTTGGTGTTACCTCATTATATTTAGATTGATTTCTTTAAAGAAAATCTACACAGTAATACAGCTACTAATGAAGTCATAACTACAATAAAGACTCCCACATTTGTTCCTTCAAATATGCCATTATCATCTAAGAAAAAGTAGACACTATTACAAATAATTATGATACCTATAAAGAAATTGATTAATGCAACAGCTTTTTTCTTTTTAATCATGGTACCTTTTTTTGAAAGTGTTGATAGTTATTCTACTACTGAATGAAATATTTGATTTCTCTTATCTAAAAATAATATTTTTCTTTAAAAGATTTACATACCCGATGAAAGAGCTAAATCATAGTTTAGATAGTTCTATCTCTTAATTCTTTTTTTAATTATTTTTAGAATGAAACCTGTGAAGAACAACAAGATCAACACAGCGATGGGAATCCATTCGCCTTCTTGGCGATAGGCTATCAGGTAAAACGCAGCAACTATAAGTAATCCTATGTTGACCAAATAAAGAAACTTTAATACACCTTCTTTCATAATTTTCTTTTCACTATAGAATAAAAAAGCGCCTAGATTTACACCTAGACGCTTTTAAAAATTAATAGCTGAATTTGCTATTAGCTAAATACGCTTGCACTCAGATATTCTCTATTTAATCTTGCAATGTTTTCTAATGAAATCCCTTTTGGGCATTCTATTTCACAGGCTCCGGTGTTTGTACAGTTACCAAAACCTTCTTTATCCATTTGATGAACCATCTCTAAGACACGCTCATGAGCTTCAATCTTTCCTTGAGGTAACAAGGCAAACTGAGATACTTTAGCGGAAGTAAAGAGCATCGCACTTGCATTTTTGCAAGCAGCTACACATGCTCCACAACCAATACAGGTTGCAGCGTAAAATGAATCATCTGCATCTTGCTTATCGATTGGAATAGAGTTAGCGTCCTGAGTATTTCCTGAAGTGTTTACAGAAATATACCCTCCTGCATGTTGTATCCTATCAAAAGCAGATCTGTCAATAACTAAATCTTTTATTACTGGAAATGCAGTAGCTCTAAACGGTTCAATAACAATTTCATCACCATCTTTAAATTTTCTCATGTGTAGCTGACAAGTAGTTATTCTCCTGTCTGGACCATGAGGTTCACCATTAATCTGCAATGAACAAGAGCCACAAATACCTTCTCTACAGTCGTGATCAAATTCTACAGGATCAATGCCTTCATTGACTAGATTGTTATTAAGAACATCAAGCATCTCCAGGAACGACATATCACCGTCGATTCCATCTACATCGTAGTTTTTAAATCCTCCTTTATCTTGAGCGTCTTCTTGACGCCATACTTTAAGTTTAAGCTTCATAATTCAATTATTTATAGCTTCTTGTTTTTAATTCTATATTTTCAAATTCCAACTGTTCCTTGTGAAGCTTAGCATCTCTCGGATTTCCTACATATTCCCAAGCAGATACGAATCTAAAATTCTCATCATCTCTCAAAGCTTCTCCATCTTCAGTTTGATATTCTTCTCTAAAGTGACCACCGCAAGATTCATTTCTTTCTAGGGCATCCTTAGCAAAAAGTTCTCCAAGTTCAAGGAAATCAGCAACTCGTCCTGCTTTTTCTAATTCAGCATTTTTAGTTTCAGCTTTACCTGTTATTCTTACATTTTTCCAGAAGTCTTCTCTCAGCTCTTTGATTTCCTCCATAGCTTCTTTAAGTTCTTTCTCATTACGAGACATTCCGCATTTGTCCCACATGATTCTACCAAGTTTCTTATGATAGTAATCTACAGGATTTTTGCCCTTAGCGTCAAACAACTTCTGAATTCGCTCCTTAACCTCTTTCTCAGCAGTTACAAATTCTTCAGTTTCCGTAGAAATTGTCCCAGTTCTAATGTCTTCTGCCAAATAATCTCCAATGGTGTAAGGAAGAACAAAATAACCGTCTGCTAAACCTTGCATCAAGGCTGAAGCTCCAAGTCTATTGGCACCGTGATCTGAGAAATTTGCTTCTCCAGCTGCATAACATCCTGGAATGGTAGTCATCAAGTTATAATCGACCCAAAGTCCACCCATTGTGTAGTGAACAGCTGGGAAAATCATCATTGGAGTTTTGTAAGGATTTTGATCTGTAATTTTTTCATACATTTCAAATAAGTTACCATACTTAGACTCAACAACTTGTTCTCCCAATCTTATAATTTCTTCTTTACTTGGATTTTTATGTCCAGAAGTAAATGCTTTTTCTTTCCCGTAACGCTCGATAGCAGCTTTAAAATCAAGGTAAACTGCTTGTCCTGTTTTGTTTACACCATAGCCTTCATCACAACGTTCCTTAGCAGCTCTCGATGCAACATCTCGAGGAACTAAATTACCAAATGCTGGATATCTTCTCTCTAAATAATAATCTCTATCCTCCTCAGCAATTTCAGTAGGCTTTAACTTTCCTTCTCTTATCGCTTTTGCATCTTTTTCATGCTTTGGCACCCAGATACGTCCGTCATTCCTTAAGGATTCGGACATCAAAGTTAATTTGGATTGTAGGTCTCCAGAGACTGGAATACAAGTTGGGTGAATTTGTGTAAAGCAAGGGTTAGCGAAAAAAGCTCCTTTTTTGTGAGCTCTCCATGCTGCCATTACATTACTTCCCATGGCGTTAGTAGATAAGTAGAATACGTTCCCGTAACCACCAGAGGCCAAAACAACAGCATGCGCTGAATGTCTTTCAATATTACCTGACACAAGATCACGAGCAATAATTCCTCTAGCCTTTCCATCGACAAGGACCAAATCCATCATTTCGTGTCGGTTGAAAGATTGGATTTTTCCTCTGTTGATTTGTCTATTCATCGCTGAATAAGCTCCAAGTAACAATTGCTGCCCAGTTTGTCCTTTAGCATAAAAAGTTCTAGAAACTAATACACCACCAAACGAACGGTTGTCTAAAAGACCACCATATTCTCTAGCAAAAGGAACTCCTTGAGCAACACATTGATCGATGATATTACTGGAGACTTCTGCAAGTCTGTAAACGTTAGCTTCTCTAGATCTGTAGTCGCCGCCTTTTACTGTATCGTAAAACAATCTGTAATCTGAATCTCCATCTCCCTGGTAGTTTTTGGAAGCGTTGATTCCTCCTTGTGCTGCTATAGAGTGAGCACGTCTCGGAGAATCCTGATAACAAAATGTCTTTACATTGTAACCGAGTTCTGCAAATGTTGCCGCAGCACTTCCACCTGCAAGTCCAGTCCCAACAACAATGATGTCGATGTTTCTTTTATTAGCAGGATTAACAAGATTGATTTCATTTTTATGTTTGGTCCATTTTTTTTCAATTGGACCTTCTGGTATTTTTGATTCTAAAACTGACATAATCCTTTCGCTTATAAGTTATTAAAGTAGTGAAATATCGCAATAAATACAAAACCCATTGGAATAACAATCGCAAAAGCTTTGGTAAAAATCTTAATACCACTAGAGTATTTATTGTTAACGCCCATCGTTTGAAATGAAGAAGCGAAACCATGTAGAAGGTGTAACATCAACAGAACAAATGAAATACTGTAAAGACCTGTTCTTATTGGATTACCTGCAAATTTAGCTATGGTTTCGTCATAATATCTGAAGGGATCATCAGGATTTGTTTCTACATATTTATGAATCAATTCTGGAATCCAGAAATCATAAAAGTGTAATCCCAAAAAAGCTAAGACTACTGATCCTGAAAGTATCATATTTCTAGATACCCATGGTGAATTAGCCTGACCATTAAATTTGTTATATTTTACTCCTCTCGCTTTTCTGTTTCGTATATCGAGTACAAACCCCATTACGAAATGAAAAACTACTCCTGCGATTAAAATAGGTTGCAGGATAGCCTGTACAACAAAGTTGGTCCCCATAAAATGAGAAATCTCATTGAAAGTAGAAGGACTTACTACTGATGTGAAGTTAATAGTGAAGTGTTGAGCTAAAAAAAGGACTAAAAAAAGTCCTGAAAGAGCCATAGCAACTTTCCTTGCTATTGATGTTTTGCTTATTCCAGCCATTATTCTGTATTTGATTTTGTGCAAAAATACGCTACACAAAGCTCTGAAACAAATGAAGTCAATGATTTACGCTTAATTTAGAATAAATTTAAAGCCTATTGAAGGAAAACCACGAAAACCTTGTCGTGAATATGGATTCTCCGTAATTATTTTCCTCTTTTCAATCTCTGATGATTTTTTAAGCTCCATTTTATACCTTTGAAGAAAATTGATAAAAATGAGATACGAGCCTATATCCAAGGAATTATTTATTCAGAATAGAAAAAATTTTATGAGTCAAATGTTGCCAGGAAGTCTGGCAGTATTCAACTCCAATGATATTTACCCAATAGGAGCAGATAGCACGATTCCTTTTCAGCAGGATAGAAATATATATTATTTATCTGGTGTAGATCAGGAGGAAAGCATATTGGTTTTATTTCCAGACGCTCCAGATCCAAAACATCGCGAAATCTTATTTCTGACGGAAACCAACCCACATATCGCCGTTTGGGAAGGTGAAAAACTCAATAAAGAACGAGCACTTGAAACTTCAGGAATAGAGACTGTCTATTGGCTTAAAGATTTTACAAAGGTCTTCAACGAATTGATGGCACTTACAGGTACGGTTTACATGAATACCAATGAACATTATAGAGCCGCTCACGCCACGCAAACTCGCGAAGACCGCTTCAATGTCTGGCTTAAGGAAAATTATCCTGCACATCAGGTTGCCAAAAGCAACCCGATTCTTCAAAGGCTGCGTTCCATTAAGCATCCGCTTGAATTGGAAGTGATGCAAACCGCTTGTAATATCACCGAAAAAGGCTTCAGAAGAATCTTGGAATTTACAAAGCCTGGCAAATGGGAATATGAGCTGGAAGCTGAATTCATGCACGAATTTTTAATCAATAAATCCCGCGGATTTTCTTACACGCCCATCATTGCTGGAGGGAAAAATGCTACAGTACTTCATTATATTGAAAACAAAGAACAGTTAAAGGATGGTGATTTAATCTTGATAGATGTCGGTGCAGAATATGCCAACTACACTAGCGACATGACTCGTACTATTCCTGTTTCTGGAAAATATACAGACAGACAAAAGCAAATTTATAAGGCTGTCAATAAAGTAAAGAAATTGGCGACTGATATGTTAGTGCCCGGAACCATCTGGAAGGATTACCATGTGGAGGTGGGTGAATTGATGACATCAGAATTATTGGATTTAAATCTTTTGGATAAAGCTGATGTTCAAAACGAAAATCCAGACTGGCCAGCCTATAAGAAATACTTCATGCATGGTACGTCGCATAATATTGGACTCGATACTCACGATTATGGTTTGTTGCATGAACCAATGAAAGCCAATCAGGTATTTACAGTAGAGCCAGGCATTTATTTGCCCCAGGAGAATATGGGTATTCGTTTGGAAGACGATGTGGTGATTCAAGAAAAAGGCGCTCCCAAAAATTTAATGGGGAATATTCCTATTGAAATCGAGGAGATCGAAGACTTGATGAATTCATAATGGTATTTAGTTTTGAGGCTTTAGACAAGAGTCTTAAACTCGGAATTTTTAAAACCTATTTTTACCTAGTCAACTGGTCTAATAGTCAACCGGTTGACTAGTTTTTTTTAGATACATGACCTTTACATACAAACAAACCAAAATTCACTACACCTCTTCAGGGGAAGGAGAACCTATCATTTTACTTCATGGTTTTTTAGAAAATTTATCGATGTGGGAGAGTTTAGAAGCAAATCTTTCTAAAACGCATCAAGTCTTCTGTCTTGACCTACCTGGTCATGGTGAGACCGACGCGATTGGATATATCCATAGCATGGAAGATTATGCAGCCTTGATTTTGGCTTTTGCGGAATACAAAAAGCTGGAAACCTTCAGTTTATTCGGTCATTCTATGGGAGGTTATGTCGCATTAGCTTTAGCTGAATTTCGTTCAGAAAAAATTAAAAAGCTCATTCTTTTAAACTCAAGTTCATTGGCCGACTCTGAAGACAAAAAAACCGAAAGAGACCGGGCGGTAACGATGATTCAGAAGTATCCTGAAGCTTTCATCAGCATGGCGGTAAAGCATTTGTTTCTCCCTAAAGATCAAAAAAGATTGTCTTCTGAAATTTATACAGCTATTACTGAAGCTAAGAAATGTTCTCAACAAGGCATTATCAATACCTTAAAGGGTATGCGGGACCGAAAAGATAGAACTGAGGTCCTCAGCCAAATCTCTAATAAGAGTCTGATCATTTTAGGAAAAGAAGACAAAGTCATCAATTTTGAAAAAACTAAAACAGTAGCAGAACAAGCTGGGGTTCCACTTAAAATTTTACCCGGCGGTCATATGTCTTATATCGAACACCCGAAGTTGCTTTTGGAAACAGTACAGGAATTCTTAGGGATAAGGTGATAGGGCTTAGGTTATAGGAAGGGGGTAAATTCAAAATTCTGTGTTTAATATACGATATTCGTTATTTTATAAACCGCAAAGACGCAGAGTTCGCAAAGAGCTTCTCAGTATACTAAATTTGAAATACTTTATTTAGTATTCGACATCCAATATTCATTATTTCTTTCAAAGATCACTCCCCGTCAATTTACGATAAGTCCGCAACGCATTGCTATCGGTTAAGGAAGCGACGAAAGAACAGACATCAATAAGCCAGTCTTCAAGTTTTGCTTCTGAGAAATTAAAATCCTTGAGGAAGTTTTTCAGAATTAATTTGTCAAAATTGGAGGCATTCCCTGCATGCTGATGTTCTACAGCGGTAGTAAAATCATCCAGAATTTTAGTCAGAATTTTATAGCCGGCAATCTCTTTGTCCAGCACCTCCTGACTTTGATAAATATTTTTAATACTGATGTTGATTATATCTTCAATCTGAACTTTGTAAGTGGATTTATCGAGCAGCGCATGATGGTAGTGGCCATTAAGAATCGCTTCTTCATTCTCCATAAATATGGAAACAGCATCTTCAATTAGCGCTCCAATGGCTAGGGACCGTAGGTAACTTATCCTATTTTTGGTGGTAGAGAGTTGAGAATATTTTTCAGTATTAATACTCTTGTTGACGATTTTGGATAAATATTCCAAAGCATATTCTTCCTGAATTAAACCCAAATTGATCCCGTCTTCAAAATCGATAATCGTGTAACAAATATCATCGGCAGCCTCAACCAAAAAGGCGAGGGGATGGCGTTTGTAACGAATTTCAGTTCCATCAGAATTTTTTTCTAACCCGAGTTCTTCGGCGACATCCTGAAATTTATCTTGCTGTTGATGAAAGAAACCAAATTTTCTATCGGCCACTTGCTTGGTCGGTTTGTGGGGGAGCGAGGCTTTTGGGTATTTGGTGAACGCGCCTAAAGTAGCATAAGACAATCTTAATCCTCCCGGCGAACCGTATTTGTCATCCGTCAGCAGTTTAAAGCCGTTGGCATTACCTTCAAACATGGACAGGTCTTGATACACTACTTCTGGTAATTGCGACTCGAAACGTTTCCCGTTTCCAAATTTAAAATAATCACCAATGGCACGTTCTCCGCTGTGACCAAATGGAGGATTACCAATATCGTGAGCCAAAGCTGCCGCTGCTACAATAGCTCCAAAATCATTGAAATGATGTCCGTGAGTTCCCTTCAGCTGAGGATGTTTTTCTAAAACCTTTTTGCCCACAAGACGACCTAAAGATCTCCCAACCACAGAAACTTCAAGACTATGAGTAAGGCGGGTGTGGACAAAATCGGTTTTGGACAAGGGAATCACCTGAGTTTTGTCCTGCAAGCTTCTGAATTCTGAAGAGAAAATCACGCGATCGTAATCCACTTCAAACCCCAGCCGAGTGTCGTCCTGTTCTTTACGAATGCGTTTGTTTTTATCGCCCTGGCGCTTTAGTGATAAGAGAGATTCCCAAGTTGGCATGCCTTTAGTTTTGGGTCAAATGTAAGGAATTCTTGTTCTTTGAAAACGGTTTGCCTTTACTTAAACTTATATGAATTGCTTTTGCATAAAAATGGAGATAGACTAAGTTTACGGTCTAATCAATTATAAATATTATGAATTCGAAACTTATCCTTCTCAATCTTATTTTTTTAATCCTAATTACATCCATCTCATTCTCACAAACTACTGAATTAGACAGACTCAATCTGGATTTTGAAATAACTGAAGGCGGTAATGCTCTAGGTTGGCCGGAGTTTGATAACTCAAATTATATAAGAGGTATAGACACACTTATAGCTTTCAATGGAAAGAATTCGGGATATATAGAATCCAAAAAGGATTCAAAAAAATTTGGGGCCTTGGCTTATTATATACCAGCAGATTTTATTGGAAAAAAAATAAAATTAACCGGCTATATGAAAACTGAGAATGTATCCTCAGATGGATATGCCGGGCTGTGGCTGAGGGTTGATCCTGGAGTTGCCTTTTATAACATGTCAGATAGACAAATAAAAGGAACGAATGACTGGCAGAAATATGAGTTCGAATTAAATTATAGTACTGGAATTGCTGAAGCTATAGTTGTAGGAGGTCTGCTTTCAGGTAAAGGCAAGATTTGGATTGATGACCTTAAAGTTACTATTGATGGCAAAGAACTGAAAGGTGTCGATAGGATAATAGAATTTACACCAGAAGTAAAGCTTTCAGCGATCAAACAAATCCAAGTAAATAAAAATGATCTGGATATTTCCAGTGAAGAAAAATTAGATGAAAGCTTGACTCCTTTAATAGAAACTCTCGGGGATAAAAAAATAGTGGCGATTGGTGAGGATACGCATGGCACTTCAGAATATTACAAGCTAAGGGAAACGATTACAAAACGATTGGTTACAGAAAAGGGATTTAATGTTGTTGTCTTGGAGAGTCCTTACGATGATATAGAATCATTAGTAGAAAATATTAAGAAAGAAGAAATTTCCAATTTGATGAGAAAACACCTCTTTTCTATCTATCAAACCGAGGAGATGAAATCATTTTTGGACTGGTACAAAAATGACAGCATTAGTTCTAAAGTAGCATTTAAAGGAATGGATGATTCTGTCTGGGTTTTGCATGAATTATTGAAGAATAAACTTTCTGTAAATCAAGATAATGAAATAAAGAAACTTGTTGAAAAACTCAATGATGAGGCTACTTTATCCGTGAGAAAATTCAACAGGAAATATAAAAAATCAGGTAAAAGAGCTGGTAATGAAAATGAATTAAAAGCTTTTGCTTATCAAACAGCGATTGATTTAGAAAAATCCCTGGATTCTAAGAGTTTATTAACTAAAGAGCTAAAAGAATATTTATTCAACATTAAAAACACTTATGTCAATTATTATAACATAGTGAATAAAAAAGCTTTGAAAAGTCGTGATGAGATTATGGCCGATCGGATTGCTTATTTAGCTAAAGACCCAGATTCAAAATTGATTGTTTGGGCGCATAATGCTCATATTTCCAACACAGTAAACGTAGATGGTGAAATAGGAGAAATGGGGGAAAATTTGAAATATGAATTCGGTGACAATTACCATTCTGTAGGTATGAGTTCATTAAAAGGCAGTTATTCATATATTGAAGAAAGGTTTATTAATGGTGACCACGATTATGATGATGAACTTCTGCAGTCAGAAATTAGTTTTCAGCCTCCAGAGTCATGGGAAGCTTTATTCAACGAAGCAGATGAGGATTCATATTACTTAGAGACAAAAAACTTCAAAAATAAAGGTGTATTTATTGATCTGAGATTATTAGGATATAGTAAAGAAACTGAAAAAGACTATTACAAGCTACCTCTTTTAAACATGTTTGATAGCATCTTTTTCATTGAGAAGACCAATGCTACAATGCCTTTAATGGATTGAAAAACTCAATTTAAAAAATATATTGGTAAAGCTTTTAGATTAAAATTTTGATAGAAATTTATTCAGAGTAAAACTTCTCACGACCACGATTTATTGTTAAACACGTAATCGTTCCGTGTGTATCAAAAATATTTTTACTTCAGAATTTGCTTTAAAATTTTCAAAGTCAAAATGTTAAAAACTGGAATTGCAGTTTAATAACGGTTTTTTTAGTTTACATTAGTTGTCATACTCAAAAAATATGAAAAATTTCGAAAAATTGACAGCCAAAGAAGAGGAACTTATGGCTGCACTTTGGAAGCTGAAGAAAGCTTTCGTCAAGGAAATACAGCAGGAATTAGAGGGAACACCTCACTACAACACGGTTTCTACGTTGGTAAGATTGCTGGAAGACAAAGGGTTTGTATCTCACAAAGCCTTTGGAAAAAGCCATCAATATTTCCCCGTTGTAGATAAGAAAAGCTACAGCGAGAAGATTTTAGAACAGAATTCTTCCCGATTTTTTGACGGTTCTTATAAAAATATGGTGTCGTTTTTCGCTCAGCAGGATAAAATTTCAGAACAAGAATTGCAAGAAATTCTGGAACTCATTAAAAACAAAAGCTGATGGATTTATTAGTGTATTTAGCTAAATCCTCCTGTCTTATGGCACTCTTTTGGGTGATTTATAAAATCTTCCTGGAAGCTGAAACCTACCACAGATTAAAGCGAATTTACCTTCATTTAGGTTATTTTTTAAGCTTGATTCTTCCGCTTTTCACCTACACTAAAATTGAAGAGATCTACGTGGAAAAATCAAATTGGGTAATACCCGCTTCTTCCTTTTCTTCGGATTTTGTTCCTACTGAAACTAAACGTTCCAACTTTGAATTGATGTGGTCCTACATTATTGAAAATTCACTAATCGAAATTTTATATGTCGGTATTTCAATGGTATTTACCATTTATCTGATGGTTAAATTTTTCAGGCTTATTAAATTTTTAAAAAGCTCTAAAGCTTTTAAATCTGAAGAAATCACTTATATCGAAAAATCAATTTCCGAAGGCGCTTTTTCCTTTCTGAATTATATAGTTTATGATCCAAAACTTTATACTGAAGACGAATTAGAAATCATTTTAGCTCATGAACAGGCTCACATGTCAAATAAACATAGCATTGATATTTTGTTTTCACATATGTATAACTGTTTCTTTTGGTTCAATCCTTTTGCCTGGTTATATCAAAAAAGTCTGGTTTTGAATCTTGAATACGAAGCCGACGATGAAGCTGTAGCCAAAACTAAAAAAAGAGATTACCAAATGACCTTATATAAGGCTACGCAGCAACAATACCAATCCCAATTACAACATTCCTTTCACCAATCTCCCATCAAAAAACGAATCATGATGCTTAATAAAAACAAAACTCAATCCTTTTGGAAACTCTTTATCGTTTCCCCGCTTTTAGTTGTCTTTTTTCTGCTTTTCCAAGTGGAAACGAAAGCGCAGGTAAAAGAATCTGAAATAACTTCAGAAGCTAAAATCACAAAAGTTGAAACTACCTATGATGAAACCACTACCAGAGAAACCTTAGAGTCGGATAAAAAATTTCTTAAAGAGGAATTTAATATCGATATGAATTATTTCGATTTGGAATTTACGACCGACGGCAACTTAAGGTCCATCACTTTGGAAGTTGATTCCAACGACGGCTTTAAAGGATCTGTGACCTCTCCAGATGTTGAAAAGTTGCCGGTGTATTTCTACAGAGACTTTTCTGAAGGGGTAAAAAAACCCTTTAGGGTAGGGACTAAAAGAGATGATGAGCAGGCGGCATTGACAGAGCCCAAAGATTTTAAAGATGTTGAGACCTTTATCATCAATAAGCAGAAACTAGATAAGTCTGAATTGCTTAACAAGTATATTCCTGTGAAGCAATATACTCTCATAGAAGATCAAAACACCCTGTATATTACCACGCGATCAGAATTTTCTAAGCCTTACTACGATAGAATGTTTGAAGCTAAAGAAGAGCTTAATGCCATATTTGAATACGGAGAAAAGCCAGAAGGAGTGGTTTACTATAAAGTTGAAGAGGATGGAGTCATTGTTATGACTATCAATAATTTTAAAATTAGTGAAAATTCAGCAACCTCTAAACCTAAAAAGGCATCACCAATTAAAGAAACTTTAGGTGCCAAAATAGAGTCCGAAAACATTAAAGACGCCGAAAACTTTATTATTAATGGAAAAAAGGTAAATAAGAAAAAATTAGGCAATAGCTATATACCAGTTAAAGACTATAGCTATGATAAGGACTCCAAAACCATATCCATCAGCACTAAACCTGAGTTTTCCAAGACTTATTTTTCTAAAATTTCCGAGATCCAAAAAGAGCTTATCGATAAGTTTGGTAAAAACATCACAGAAGAAATGACATTCTTTAAAGTATCTTCAGATTATGAAGTCATTAAAATAATCCTTACTGATTTTAAAATTGGTGAAAGCTCAGCAGGATCTAAGTATAGAACCGCTTCTTCAACCAAAGAGCAAGACTCCGAGAATATTAGAAATGCTGAGAACTTCCTCATCAATGGAAAAAAAGTAGTTAAAGAAACACTTCTACAACAATACATTCCTGCAGAAAGCTTTCGATATGATGAACAGTCTAAAACTTTATCAGTGACCACTTCATCTAAATTTTCTAAAGCATTTTATTCCAATATGGTAGATATGTTTAAAGAAATTGAGGGAAAATATGACGATAAAGCTTTAGAAGGAATTACTTATATCCAGCTCGATTCAGATTATAAGGTCTCAATTATGAGAATTAAAAACGTCAAAACTACTATAACTCACGACCCCTCCAAAGAACTTGGAAACCTATCGCTTTCTAGCCAGTACTCTAGTTCTAAAAGAACCTTTTTAGAACCGGAAAGCAAATACAAGATCCAGGATATGATCATATTTGTGGATGGAGTCAAAGCAGAACGAGGTGAAGCAGTCAATATTAATCCAGATGAAATTGAATCTGTAAACATTCTTAAATCTCCAGAAGAACTGAAAGCTGAAGGTTACAACTCCAATTTTATTAAAGGGATAATCCAGATTACCACCAAAAAAGGAAAGGATATAGATGCATCCCAAGATGAGAATTCTTATGAAAAATATAGGTCTGCCTTAAACAATAATCAAAATGTAATTTTTCTTATCGACGGAAGAGAAGTAGAAAGTGACCAACTTAACCAGATTCAGCCTGAGGACATCAAATCGACTGTTGTGGTAAAGTCACCTATTGAGCTTAGAAATGCTGGGTATGATTCAAGTGAAGTGGATGGTTTGTTAAAAATCACAACCAAAAAGAAGACTTTTATAAACGGATCTGAACGAAAAAATTATAACACATTACAAAAACCTGCCTTTGCTAAAAGTACTGATAAACTTATTTACAAAGTGGATGGAAAGGAAGTCAATGAGAAAGAATTTTACGAGTTAAACCCTGAACAAGTAAAATCAATGGTAATTATAAAGTCCCCTGATAACTTAAAAAGAAACGGTTATGACCCTAAGAAAATTGATGGAGTAATTCAAATCAGTACAAAAATGAGTGATTCTGATGGAGATGGCAAGATCAAAATCAAGTAATGAATTATTACCTAATTACTAATTTAATTTAAAAACCAATTCTTATGTACTGCACAAACGACTACTTTCACAGCTTTTGGAAAACCTTCATTGTTTCTCCATTATTAATGGTTTCTTTTTTATTTTTTCAAATCCAGGAGGCTAAAGCACAGGTCAATGATTCAGAAGCAACTACTGAAGCTTCAAATTTTGAAAAACAACTTGAGGGTATTGATAATGCTGAAAACATTATTATCAACGGTAAAAAAATTGATAAAAAAGAGCTTGTTGAAAATTATATTCTTGTTGAAGATTTCCAATACGATGAGACCTCAAAGACACTAACTATTTCGACACCAAAGGACTTCCCTAAACTTTATTATTCTGATTTATCAAAATTCCCCAAAGACATTAAAAAGAAGAACAATGATAATTTTTTAAAAGGATTTATCTATTTCACAATGACCTCTGATTTTAAAGTTACTGCTGTGAAAATCAATGATCATCAATTTCCAGACAGTGCTGAAATCGCCTTAAAATTCGATAATACCAATTCAAAATTGAACGATGAAAATACAGTCTATTTAGTAAATGGAGAGGAAATTGATAAAGATCAACTCAACAGCATTAGACCAGAGCAAATTGCATCGGTTAACATTAGAAAATCGCTATCATTGATCAAAGAAAAAGGTTACAATTCTGATAAGGTGAAAGGACTTGTAGAAATCACCACGAAACAAGTAAATGCGAAAGAATAGTTAGAATTTCCAACAACAATAAAAACCCCGGTAAATTTAAATTTACCGGGGTTTTTATTATTTAAAATTGTCCCGTCCTAATATAGCGATACACTAAAATCAAGTGTATATGGAATCACCAACAAATAAAGGGTATGTAAAGCGAACCCAAAAAGATTATTCGCTTTCTTTTAAGCTTCAGGTAGTCGAAGAAATTGAATCAGGTCGGCTTGAAAGATTAGAGGCTAGTCATAAATATGGCATACAAGCAAGATCAACTATCACACAATGGCTCAGAAAATATGGTAACTTTGATTGGGAGAACTTATCCAA
>NZ_JAIQZE010000043.1 GCF_020164595.1 Psychroflexus longus | reverse complement strand
ATAAATGTGGTCTGAGATTATTGTAAATACTGACTGCATCAGCGATAAGCTTTTTCTTTAATGTCATATCCTTTATGTTTTTAGCAATGTTGAACTCTTGTTTAAGTATACCATTGATTCTCTCTGCGATTGCATTTTCATAAGGATCATATTTTTCTGTCATACTTGTTTTTATGTTGTTTTTGTCTAACATTTCTTGATAGTC
>NZ_JAIQZE010000042.1 GCF_020164595.1 Psychroflexus longus | reverse complement strand
CAGTTAAGATTAATGTAAATGGTGAAGAAGATTTAGAAGTTGGATCAGGTTCAACCTTATTAAATACATTAAGTGATAACAAATTATTCTTGCCTTCAGCTTGTGGAGGTGGTGGAACTTGTATTCATTGTAAATGTATCGTAACAGAAGGTGGTGGCTCAATTTTACCTACTGAAGAACCTCACTTTTCAAGAAAAGAAATTGCTGAAGGATGGAGATTAGGATGTCAGGTTAAGGTAAAACAAGACATGAAAA
>NZ_JAIQZE010000041.1 GCF_020164595.1 Psychroflexus longus | reverse complement strand
TTCCAACATGAGCGTAGAAGTGGGGGACAAGCAAAATCTTTTAGAAACTAGTGATCTTAAGGAGAGAGCTCTTTTAACTTTAAAGCAAATGAATATTGAGTTTCAGAAATTGGAACTAAAAAATGATTTTCAATCTAAGGTTCAAAGTGATATGAGCCAGCAGCAGCGTGAATATTTCCTTCATCAGCAAATGAAGACCATCCAGGAAGAGCTAGGTGGTGTTTCATCTGAAGGTGAAGTTGAAGAAATGCGTGA
>NZ_JAIQZE010000040.1 GCF_020164595.1 Psychroflexus longus | reverse complement strand
TACTTCCGTAAACACCGCACTTTCATCATTTGAAAATAATGTAGAAAATAGTTTGGCTTTTCAGCTTGAAGTTACCAAATCTACCATTCAATCCTCAAAGCTTGCTGATGCTGAAGGAAATAATGCCAAAAACTCTCAGGTTACTGAAATTTCATCGTCATACGTAAATCAGTTGGCTAAGGCAGAGTTGAAGTTCCTACCCAATTTAAGAATTGCTTCAAATCTTCTGAGCAACGAATTGAAAGAAGATTTGAT
>NZ_JAIQZE010000004.1 GCF_020164595.1 Psychroflexus longus | reverse complement strand
CAAACACAAATCTGGATGAATGATTATAATCATCATCGCCCACATGATGGACTAAATAAAATGTCGCCAGTAGAATATGCAAAACTTAATTCACTTGGGGCTAGCCCCAAGTGAATTAAAACAATAAATTTGTGAATAGATTGTAAGAATAAACAGTTCTAATTAAGGGAAGCCTACAACTGTCAATTTCATTCTGCTATGACTGGTACAATAACGATCACAGATTAGTTCCAATATATTTTACAATTTATTAGTATAATGTAATTCTATCACAATAATTTTTAAATCTTAGAGAGCCTTTATATTAATAGAGGCTCTTTTTTTTATTTATACCTAATAAATTTACAGTCTTATCCTAGAGTTAAAAATATGTATTTGGATAGATTTTCATTTTTTTAATATCTTAAATTTTGCCATGTTAAACATTAACGTGGAAATCAAAATATTGATAATACTTAAACAAAACAAGAAAGAAAATAAAGCTAAATATAGGTTCAAATTAGCAAAATAACTCCACTTGAAGATCACGATGCCAGCTCGATAAAAAATCAAAAATTCTGTAAGTATAAAAGCGAAGAGATATAGACTTAAACTCAATTTTGATAGTTTGATCCATTTTAAATATGAAGCTAAAAACAGTAAAAACAAAGTCACAAAGCCTAAGAAAAACCAATGAAAATAACCTATAACAAGGTCTAAGTTAGCTGTAGCTAATTCAGCAAAATATGGAATACCAGTTAAGGTTTGCATCATCATTTTAAGAATAAAAACAAATGCGAGGAATTTCAAAATAAAATTGGATTGTTGATTTAGTGAACTGTAAAATACCATGAACGGTTTTTGAATCGATTTCCAGAGATAAAACAATCCAACCCACAAACAAAGACTTCCTAAATTACTCAATGCATATAGAGACCAGTGAGAGCTTGCCCAGAGGCAGGATAGAAAAAACGTCCCTATAATTCCTATGTGATACAAGCTTAGGAATATTGAAAAGGATTTACTTTCAATTGTAACTTTAGATTGTTCTAATAAAAAAATCAATAGACCAAAAGCAGCAAGTATAAACCACGCATTGTACTGAAAGTGTAAATAAAAATAAATCACCAATTTATACCATACCGACTGGTTTCCTAAAGTTGACATGATCCCGCCTAAAGCCCACGGCCCAATTGATGACAACACCATGTAAAACAAGGCATGCTTGATGAGTAAAAATGATTTTCTGGAAGTTAGTTTTGGGTTGCTGTGTTTGAGAATAAATCCAAAAAATACATAACTCACTATCAGGAATAAAGTTGAGAAAATAATAGAAAACAGGGCATATCCTTGTAAAGGAAAAAAGATTAACATACCGATTATACAGGCTTGAGTTGTCCAGAAAATTTTAAGGTAATATTTTTTAATTTTTGATTGTTCTACAAAAAAATAGACAATACAACTGCTTAACGCTAAATAGACCCAGCCAAGTAAAGCCACATGCGAATGTGTATGTACTATAAATCTATATGAAGAAGGAATATCAAGACTAAAGGGAGTGGCTTCAAGTCTAAGAAAAAACCCTAAAACAGCGGTAATAAGTAAATAAATAAGGCTACTTATATAATGTTGCTTTAGGGTCATCATCAATCAAAACAAACTATGAAAAGATACTTTTCTCCATGGCTAAGGCCTTTGGAAAAAGAATGTTATTTTCTAAATGTATATGCAAATGCAGATCATCTTCAAATTCCTGAAGTTTATGAAACATGGCTTTATAGGTATTGCAGGCATGTTCTGGCAGCTGGTAATTATTAGTCAAAATAGCAATTTTCTTAAACAAATCTCCCGCTGCTTCATGTTCATCTTCCATCATGGCAATAGGGTTTTCTACCGTTCCAAAATGTGGGCGTTCAATTTTTTCATCATTTTTAACGGCTTTTTCCATTTTATGGATAAATGGAAATAGAATCAACTCTTCTTTTTTAAGATGAGGAGTCAATTCTTTTGCAATATCAACAAAAATTTCCTTAACTTGAATTAACTCTGGATTTGCTTTACCATGCACATTGGCTACTTTGTTTGTGTACTGAATTAATATTGGAATAGATTCTTCTACATAGCGATGATGCACTTGTTCGATATGCTGTGCCAAAAAACTCAACTCCCAATCTTTATAATTATAGGTTCTGCCAGTATCACTTAAATTTTGAAGATCAAAAAGTAAATCATCCAGTTTTACTTCATTCTTTAGGCAAGCTTTTTCAAGACTTATACCACCACCACAGCAAAAATCGATGCCATGTTTTTTGAAGGTATGCGCAGTATTGATGTTTTCACTAACTAAGTCTGCAACGGTTCTTTCTTTGTTCAAGTCCATGATAATAATATTTTAGATTTAAGTAAAATTACACCTCTATTTACTCTTGGTTTATGATTTGAATCAAGTTAGCGATATTAAAAATCTTTTTTCTTAGCCACGTGAAGCATCCGCCATAAAGGAAAAACCACCCACAACGCCAAAACGCCTAAAGACACTAAACTTCCTGTTAATGTTCCAAAAAAGTCTTTAAAAATAGCTCCTGTATAGCCGAGTAAAGCAGAAATGTCAAGTTTTAAAAGAATTAAAATTCGTGATAAATCAATAGGATTAAAAAGTGTAGCAACCAAAGTAAATTGATCTAAAGGATAGTCTTGAAAATAGATGAGTGCAATCAAAAAAGCCCCATCGTAAATCACCGCCAAAAATAACCAAAGCAATATAGCATAGCCAAAGCCCTTAATCTTATTGGTATTAGACAAAGCTATGTTGAACGCTAAAGCACTGAAGATAAAGCTAAGAAAAACAGCAACAGCAATCAGAATTAAAAAATCGAAAATAACATTGGATTCGAATAAACCATACAACGCAAAGGGAATGCCCAGGCCTAATAACACACTTAAGGATAGGGAAGTAGCCACACCTAAAAACTGCCCTAAAAATATTGACTGCCTTTTAATAGGCTGTGCCAAGAGCAGTTCTGTAAATTCCTGTGAATCATAGTAATACATCACCCCGAAAATAGTTCCGATGAGTGGTACTAAAACAATCACAACATTGAGCAGGGTGATAATGGTGTTTGATAGATCGTTGTTCAAAAATAATAACACCGAACTCAAAAGCAGATAGAATAAGAAATAGACATAGCTCCAACGGCTTCTTACCAAATCAAAAAAACTGTATTTTAATATTTTAAGCATGATTATGTTTTAATAAGTTAGCAATGGCGTATTCAAAATCGGTTTCTCCTGTGGTTGATTTTAAATCGTCTATACTTCCATCAAAATAGACTTTGCCATCTAAAATAAAACTGATATGGTCTGAGATTTCTTCTACAAAGCTCATAATGTGAGAAGTTATCAGGATTGTTTTTCCATTGTCCTGCTCTTTTTTGAGCAGGTCTTTTAATTTAATCAGGGATAGAGGATCCAGGCCTGAAGTGGGTTCATCCAAAATAACAAATGGACTGTCAAACATGAGACTAAGTACCAAGTTTACTTTTTGCTTGTACCCACCAGATAGATGACTCAGTTTGGTATTGAGGTAGGGTTCCAGTTCAAAATAGTCAATCAATTCTGTATCACGTGTTTTTTGATGTCGCAAATCTTTGATCATTGCTATGATTTCTTTCACCTTTATGTTTCCAGGGAAGTTGGCGATTTGTGGTAAATAATCAATATTTTTTCTGTAGGACCAATTGTTTCTGGTATTGGATTCACCCACTAAAATATCGCCTTTACTTGAATGACACATTCCAAGTAATATTTTGATTAAGGTGGTTTTTCCAGAGCCATTAGGACCTAAAATAGCGGTGGTTTTACCTTTTTGAATCTTTAAATTGATGCCTGTGAGCACCTCATTTTTACCAAAATTTTTATGAATATCTTTAAATTCTACCATTGTACTTCGCGCATTAGTGGTTGTTGATCGGTGAGGTTTTTTGGAGTGAAAACTGGAGTTACTTTCTCAGAAAAGTTGATGATATCTATAAATAAACTTCTTAATAAAATGATACTTTCAGGCGTTTCATTTACCAGGTAACTAAATAACTTCACAGGGCGATAAGGCACATCTCCATATCCATCTTTGTCCAAATCATAACCTGTATAATCACTCCAATAATTCTTATCAAAGCTATTATCATTTAAACCACCAGAATAACTCAAATCGAAGTTATTGTAGAGAAAATTATTTCTTGAAAAATTATTCTGATAGCTACCACCTACGAATTTTACAGCATAACCATTATTTATGAAGTCATTTTCACGATATGTTATTCTCGTAGAACCATCTGCTGTGATTCCTGTGGTGTTGTTCTCAAAAGTATTGTGGTAGATTTCGCCGTCACTGATTTCCTTTAGTAACAACCCATAAGAAGCGGTTCCCCAATTTTTTTTAAACACATTATTGTTCATTTGAATACGTTTGGAAAACATGACAGCTACTCCAGCACTATTATTTTGAAATGTATTATAACTGTAGCGATTATCGTTGGAAAACATAAAATGCAAGCCATAGCGCATATTGTCATGGCTAAAATTATTTTCAAAAACATTATTGCTTCCAAATTCAATGTAAATTCCATCACGCATATTGTAAACTTTATTCTGTCTTACAATCAATTCTTTTGAATCCCAAAGATGAATAGCATTTCCAGAGCTGGCTTCAGATTTACCTACTCCCGATATATTGTTATTTTCTACGATGCCATGTTTTGATTTTTCAATTAAAAACCCAAAGAATGCTTTTTTTAAAGTGATGTTTTTTAGTTTAAAATTATTACATCTGTAAAGGTAAATCGCTGCATAATCTGAAGTATAGCTTACTTCAACGTTTTTTATGGTAAGACTGGCAATGCTAAAATCGCTAGCTTCCACCTTAATCCCGTAGCCTTTATTGTCGATATCTACTATGCTACCTTCTTCACCAAAGAGATGAAGTGATTTCTTATTGATAAAAATATCATGTTCTTTATAGACCCCTTTTTTAATGAAAATGGAATCCCCGGATTTAGCAGCATCAACGGCTTTTTGAATCGAAGAAAACTCACAGTTATTCGCGCATACCTCAATTGTTCTGTTTTGAGAATATCCGTTAAGAAGTGTGACTGCAAAGCAAAAAATAAAGAGATATAATTTCATGTTAATGATGTTTGTGGATGTCTTTTTTGATGACACTTTTCAATTCATCCCATTTGTATACTTTACCTTCTAATTTGCTTTGAGCCTCTTCAGCTTCATTTTTTGATCTAAAAGCAGTGAGATAAGCACCCATAGGACTTGGTAAGTTTTTACTAATTAAATATGAGGAGTTCTTAGCGGGTATCATTTCTCCTGGTTTATTGTAATTAGCGACAAGTAAGGTTGCATTTTCAAATTTTTTGGAATCTTCTTTAATATAATTTACCATGCATTCAATAGCATCAAACTTGTGTTGTTTGCCTTTTTCAGTCACTAGCTGTGCTGCATGTGTTTTTTTAACGATACTCATGCTACAGTAATCACACTGGTCTTCTCCATATTTAATGGGTTTTGCAGATTTGTCGCAGGATGTAATAGCGATAAACAATAGGGCTAAAAATGTATACTTCTTCATATTACTTTGCTTTTTTAAATCCGATGATGTAGGCTACACATGTAAGGGACATGCCTATTCCCATTAAAATTGCTCCGAGAGCCGGATAAGAATGAGCTGTAAAGTTTAATATGTCCTTAGAGCCAAATAAAGGCGGTTTATAACTGAGAGGATTCCCTTCCTTATCTGTCATTTTCATAATGGCTTTAGGGTCTAGATTGGTTCCATAATCTGTCATCCAGTTATTGAAATCAATCATACCCAGGACACCTAGCACAACCATAAGAATAAGCCATCCTAAGAACCAGTTGTAGGATATTTTTTTAAAGAATCCCAAAACACCTATAATAATTCCCACTATGGCCATTCCGCCAACAACCTTAGGAAATACAGAGAATTCCCACATTTCATCATCTTTAGGTAGTTTACGCATACCTATATAGTGATTAAGACCGTCTATATTTTGGATATCGTGTTTTTCATGACCTTCAAGTCCGTCGAGGTGAATATACATTCCTATGCCACTTGGGTACTGAGGTGCTTCTAAGGTAATGCTCCAAAGCGGGTAGAGAAACAACCCAAAAAGTAGTGCAGAACCAATTATCATGGTAATACTTGCGGTTTTCATAAGCTAATTTTTTAATAAAAAAGGGACGAGCAGAGAATCTACTCGCCCCAGAATTGAGTAATCAAAACACTGAAATCAATTCATTACTCTTTCCACTCGTCATCAAGTGACCAGCGTAACTTAGTATTACTGTTTTTAGCAGAAACTCTTACATAACCTTGCATTTCCTGGTGAAGTGCAGAACAGAAGTCTGTACAGTAGAATGGCCAGACACCTTCGCGTTTAGGTTCCCATGTAATGGTTTTAGTTTGTCCAGGCATGACTAAAATTTCTGAAGTATTAGCTCCGATCATTGCAAATCCATGAGGAACATCAAAGTCCTGCTCCAGGTTTGTGATGTGGAAATAAACTTTGTCTCCCACTTTAATCCCTTCAATGTTATCTGGCGCAAAGTGACTTCTCACAGTTGTAGCATAAATATGAACTTCATTTCCATTGCGTTCAACACGTGTATCCGCTTCACTTTTTGCAGCGTATTTATGGTTATTTTCCTCTAATTCATAATACTTTTTAGATTTAGATTTGATCAGTTCAGCAGGAATAGCAGCAGCATAGTGAGGCTCACCATGTGTTGGGAAATCAAGCAATAATTCCATTTTATCTCCAGTAATATCATATAACTGAGCAGAGTGCTCTAGTTCAGGGCCCGTAGGAAGGTACCTGTCTTTAGTAATTTTATTCATACTAAACATATACTTACCAAAAGGTTTTCTTGAGTTACCACCAGGGATGGTTAAGTGACCTACCGAGTAATAGGTAGGGAGTCTATCAATAACTTCCCAGGTGCCTATTTTCCATTTAACAACCTCAGAAGAGATAAAGAAAGTAGTGTAACCATAGCCCTTTCCATCAAACTCTGTGTGCAATGGGCCTAATCCACCGCTATCTACAACACCTTCCAAAACAGATTCAAAGCTTAAAATGGGGATACCATAAGCGTCACCATCATAATCTTTATCTTCAATGGCTTTCATCATTTTATCAAAAGAATAGACACTTAATTGAGTTGATAACTTTCCATTACCGATAATATATTGTCCCGATGGATCTACATCCAATCCATGAGGAGATTTTGGTACCGGCATATAATATACAGCACCTTCTACATTTCTTGGATCTACAGAGATCACACCTTCTTTCATTTCTGTAGTGGCTGTCATCGTAGACTCGTCATAAGTATTATGTGCGTAAGTACCTGCTACTTTTGTACCGCCGCCATTTTCTACATATTCTGCAATCTTCTGCCAATTTACAGCTGCGATAAAATCTTTATCATTTTGTGAAGCATTAACCTCCATCATAGAGTGTGCTTCTTCAGTGTTATATGAAGTAAAGAAGAACCAACCATGAGATTTATCTCGCCCAGGGTGAGCTAAGTCATAGTTAAATCCTGGCATGTTCAACTGAAAATCCAGATTCATATGACCGTGCTCCTGATCAATAGAAATAAAGCTTAAAGGTCCTTTAAACTCACCTTTCATTTCATCAATGGGCATGTCTCGTTGTGGATTTGGAACCGCAAAACGAGTACCTGCCACGATATATTCTGTGTTTTCTGTTACGAAAGAGGAGGCGTGATTTCCCGCTGAATTAGGAATTTCGATGATTTCTTCTGTTTCGAAAGTCTCTAAGCTTATTCTTGCAATACGCGGAGTGTTATTTTCGTTGATAAAAACCCAGCGTCCATCTAATTCTCCGTTGGTTTGGGAAATATCTGGGTGGTGAGCATCACCCCAGGGTACAAAGCCAAAAGAGGTGTTAAGCATGGCTTTAGTTTCTTCAGAATATCCATACCCATTGGTTGGAAATTGAGAAAAAACAGGGATTTCTTTAAACATTCTGCCACTCGGTAAGCCATAAACAGTAAGGTTACCGGAATAACCGCCAGATAGGAAAGCATAGAACTCATCATGCTCACCTGGAGCTACATATACTTTTTCAGCATTGGAAGAAGCCATAGCTCCAGAAGAGCCATCCTTTGAATTGTTACCACAACCTATGAGCAGTAATCCTGCGCCTAGACCTAGTAAAAGTTTTTGAATAGTTTTCATTGTTGTTTTAATTTTAAAAATTAGTTTTCTGGTATTAATACGTTATCGATGATGTGTACCCAGCCGTTACTCACATTAACGGTAGCAATAATTTTAGCATTACCGATGTAAAGGTCTTCCCCTTTTTTTGTCACTTCCAGATATTGACCATCCGCCATATAAAGCTTTCTGTCTTTTTCTATATTTTTTTCTAAAGTTTTGACAGGATAGTTACTAGGCGCAACGTGATGAACTAGAATGTTAGCGAGCTTAGATTTGTTTTCGGGTTTTAACAAATCTTCAAGAGTTGCCTTGTCCAGTTTGTCAAAAGCCGCATTGGTTGGTGCAAAAACTGTAAGTGGTCCTACATTTACCAGGGAATTTTCGACACCTGCTGCTTGTACAGCTTTAACCAAAGTGGTGTGATCTTCAGAGCCAATTGCTAGTTGTAGTGCGTTTGGATCTCCATTATCATCTTCAATAAAAGCTTGTCCTTTATTGGAAGAAGAAACTTCGCTTGAATTTGTTTTATCTTCTGTGGATTGGTCAGAACTTTTCGAATTATTCGAAGAGTTGCAGGCTAACAAGCATACCATTACAAAAACAGAAGCCAGTGATTTAATAAAATGAATGTTCATAAGGTTATATTTAAAGGGATTAATGAGTCTTGTCATATTCTCTGAAGTACTCTAGAATAGCGCGGGTATCTTCTTCAGACACATTTTGATTGGCCATAACCGCCATATTGCTTTCTACAAGAAGTTGTTTGGCAATAGGATCTTTTTTGATCATTTCTTCAGGGTTCATAATCATATTCATAATCCATTCCGGTGAGCGTCTTTCAGTAACACCCCCTAATGAAGGACCAACAAATTTCTTTTCCATCTTATGGCAAGCTGTACAAAGATTGTTATACACCTTCTCACCGCGAGTAGCCATTTCTTTATTTATACCTTCACCTACATCTACAGATTTGATAGGGCCAATGCCTATATTAGCTAAAGCATCTTCTGCAGAAATTTCAGTTCCAGATTGTTTTTTCGGTTCAGATTTTTTTTCAGTGCTGGATTTTTGACCAACTTTTATTTGGTCTTTTTCTTTCTTTTCCCCATTTCCGCCACAAGCTATGAGCATGCCCAGGAGAACAATGGAAGTGAATTTAATAAGTGTTTTCATGTTTTCTGATTTTAATTACTTTAACAAATTTACAGACTACCCTTTTTTTGCTATATGATTCAAATCATATTCAAATTACTGTTTATTATAAAATACATATATGTGTCTGGTTATTAGGTTGTTAAATTTAATTAAAAAACTCAACACTAATAAGTATGTTGTCATTATTCTTTCGAAAGCTGATAGTTATCAGTTTTTTATTAAGTATTATGAAATTTACTTTATAGCAGATTGAATCTATTTATTTTTGTGAGTGTATATTCACTTACTTATGACAAATCGACAATTAGAAATCATCAACTCAGCTGGTAAAATTTTAACCAGAGAAGGAATAAGCGGGTTAACCATAAAAAATATAGCAACAGAAATGCAGTTTTCAGAGAGTGCTCTTTATAGACATTTTAAAAGTAAAGAACAGATCATTTTGAGCATGCTAAATTATTTAGCTGATGGTATGCAGGAGCGCTGTGAAAACGCAATAGAACAGAATGATTCTTCTACCCTTCAACTTGAGAATTTATTTGCTCATCAAATATCCTATTTTAAACAGCATCCCCATTTTGTGAGTGTTGTTTTTTCTGATGGGCTGCTAGAAGAAAGTGAGCGAATAAATAAGGCGATAAGGAAAGTAATGCGGGTAAAGTACGATCTGCTTTTGCCGATAGTTCAAGATGGTCAACTAAATGGAGAATTCAATAATACAATAAAGAGTCAAAATTTAGTTGAGATTATAATGGGGGCCTTTCGTTTACAAATGTTTAAATGGAAATCCTCTGGTTTTACCAGTGATATAGACGGCCATGGAAATGTAATCATTGAAAATATAATTTCACTTATTCAGGAAACTAAAAAAGGTTTAATCAGAGATGTTAGTCAGTATTCATAAACAAATAAAAAGTCAATGAAAAAGCTTATCCTTATATT
This sequence comes from Psychroflexus longus, assembly GCF_020164595.1. GTDB lineage: Bacteria > Bacteroidota > Bacteroidia > Flavobacteriales > Flavobacteriaceae > Psychroflexus > Psychroflexus longus. Next base: position 218,880 of record NZ_JAIQZE010000004.1, on the reverse strand, counting down.
CATATTTTCAAGTATAGTAGCTCAAGGGCAAGACGTGTTTAGCTTAGATGATTGCTACGACCTGGCAGCAGAGAATTATCCTTTAGTTAAACAAAAAACTCTGTTAGAAAACCAATTATCTACAGAAACTGAAGTGATAGATTCAGAAAAACTTCCACAAATTAGCCTGTTATCAAGGGCTAGTTATCAATCTGATGTCATCAATTTTCCACTTCCAAATTCTACTCTGCAAGGCCCAAACAAGGATCAATATAGAAATGAATTGCAGATCAATCAGTTGATTTATGGCAGTGGGGTGATCGATGCAAAGTCAACTCTTCTTCAAAAAACAAATCAGGCCGAGCAGTTGGCTGTTGACATTAGGTTGTATCAATTGAAGCAACGCATCAATCAAGTCTACTTTTCAATTTTGCTTCATCAGGAAAAAATTGAGTTGCAGGCCAGGCGAAATCAGCAACTTCAACAACAATTGCGAGAAGTGAAATCTGGTGTAGACAATGGAGTTATTGTTGCTTCGGCTCAAGATGCTATCCAAGCGGAATTATTAAAGATACAACAAGAAACTACAGGTCTTGAAGGTAATCAGCAATATCTCCTGAAGGCACTATCAAGCTTAATAGGAGTAAAGGTTTCAGATGTAAATCAGTTGCACTTTAGTGAAATCGAGATCACCAATAAATCATCTCTCCAGCGACCAGAATTAAATTTCTTTCAAGCGAAAAAAGAAGAGTTGACAGCCAACCAAAATTTGATATCTAAAGAGACTTTACCTCAACTGAATGCTTTTGCCAACGCGGGCTATTCCAATCCAGGATTGAATATGCTGGACAATCAATTTCAAGAATATGTATTTGTAGGACTTCAATTGAACTGGAAACTATTCGATTGGAGTGCCAATAAGAATAAACGCAAAAGTTTAGATTTTAAAAAAGAAGAGCTCTCTGTAGAAGCCGAAACTTTTCAGCTTAAAACCCGAACTGAACTTGATGAACAGCTTCAGAAAATTAAAAGCTTAAAGCAAATTATAGAAGATGATGACACTATTATTCAATTGCGGCAAAAGGTTATGGAGGCAACTTATTCACAGCTCATAAATGGGTCGATAACCGCTTCCACGTTTTTGGCTGAGCAAACTCAATTCTATGAAAGTGAAAGTTCAAAATTGATACATCAAATTGAGTTGATGCTTGCTAAACAAAATTATAACACCATTAAAGGATACTAACATGAAAACGATATCAAAACTCCTATTCTTATCTCTGCTATTCATTTTTACATCATGTTCTACAGATGAAAAAGCAGATGCTTATGGAAATTTCGAAACTACAAGCGTATTGGTTTCTGCAGAAAATACAGCTAAGATCGTAGAGCTTAATGTAGATGAAGGAAGCCTACTTCAAAAAAATCAAGTTGTAGGTTACCAGGATACTCTTCCGTTACATCTCAAAAAGCAAAATCTTAAAGCGAAGAAGCAAGTTGTACAAGCTAATTCTGCCAGTGTATTGGCAGAAATCAATGTACTTTCTGCAAGAGCAAAAACCGCTAAAATAAATCGAAATCGTATTAAACAAATGCTAAGCGATAATGCAGCAACTCAACAACAATTAGACAATATTCAAGGAGAAATAAACGCTTTGCATCAGCAAATTAACAGCGTTAAATCTAAAAATGCTTCAGTACTTACTGAGCTTCAACTCATAGAAATTCAGTTAAAAGAATTGGAAGATTTACTTCAGAAAAGCATGATTAAGAGTCCTATTAATGGTCGAGTACTCAACACCTATGCAGAGGCCTCGGAAGTTGCACAATATGGCAAACCCTTATTTGAAATGGCTGATTTGTCTAAGCTTGAAATTAGAGCCTATATTTCAGAAACACAATTAACAGAGTTTACCTTAGGAGATAAAGTAAAAGTGAAAGTAGATTCACAAGACGGCATGCTATCTTATAAAGGCCAAATCATCTGGATTGCTGATGAAGCCGAATTTACTCCCAAAATTATCCAAACGAAAGAAGAGCGTGTTGCTTTAGTCTATGCGATTAAAGTTGAAGTTGAAAATGATGGAAAACTCAAAATAGGCATGCCAGCAGAAGTTTGGTTGAAATAAAACTACTAAAACAAAATATCTAAAAATCAAAATAAATAAATAATGACTGAACACGAATATAATGTTGAAATAGAATGGCTGAATACCCGTAGGGGGAAAATGTATTCACCAGAATTAGAGAATACAGAAGAGAACATTACAAATGAAATAGAGGTTGCACCACCAACTCAATTTTCGGGCGGGATTCCCTATACCTGGACACCAGAGCACCTGTTTACATCTGCCGTAAGTAGTTGCTTGATGACTACATTTCTAGCTATCTCTGAGTATTCCAGGCTTGAGTTTGTAAGTTATAAATGCAAGTCGAAAGGAATTTTGAAGAAAATAGATGGGCGTTTCGCGATGAGTGAAATTCAATTGTATCCAGAAGTAGTAGTTAATGACGAGGCTTTAGTTGAAAAGGCCGAAAAGGTTCTTTGGAAAGCAAAGAAAGCTTGTCTTATTTCCAATTCGGTAAAGTCAGAAATTACAATGCATCCAACCATCACCATACAATCTTATGCAAGTGAGCCTTCAAATCAGTGATATTTCAAAATCCTTTAAGGACTTAAAAGCTTTAAAACACATTAGTCTTGAGGTCAGGGAAAATGAGCTTTTTGGCTTGATAGGTCCGGACGGTGCAGGTAAAACAACGCTTTTTAGGATTTTGGCAAGTTTACTTTTACCGGACGAAGGGCAGGCAAATGTTGCTGGTTTTGATGTAATTAAAGATTATAAGCAATTGAGAAAAAATATAGGGTATATGCCAGGTAAGTTTTCGCTTTATCAGGATTTGACGGTAGAGGAAAACCTAAACTTTTTTGCTACCATTTTTAACTCCAGCATCGAAGAAAATTACGATTTGATCAAAGATATCTATGTACAGATAGAACCTTTCAAAAAGCGAAAAGCAGGGGATTTATCGGGTGGGATGAAACAAAAACTGGCTTTGAGTTGCGCCTTGATTCATAAACCAAAGGTTTTGTTTTTGGACGAACCTACCACTGGCGTTGACCCGGTATCCAGAAATGAATTTTGGGGCATGTTGAAGAAGCTTCAAAAAAAGGGTATTACCATATTTGTATCGACCCCCTATATGGATGAAGCTGCTTTGTGTGATCGCATAGCCTTTATAAATCAGGGTGAAATTCTTCAGGTTGATACGCCTTCGGCTATTGTCAAAAACTTTGCTAAGCAGGTTTTAAACATTCAAACTCCGTCCATATATAAAGCCTTACGAGTTTTAGGGAGTTATCAACACACGCATAGCATTTATCCTTTTGGGGAGTCCTTACATTATATGGATTCTCGAAAAGATTTTGATTGGAATGAGGTTCTAAATCATCTAAAAAATGAAGAAATCAAAGACGTTGAAGGAGAGTTGATTTCTCCGGAAATTGAAGATGTGTTTATGGAACTCTCAAGAAACTAAACTCATGGAAACAACAATTAAAGCAACGAATCTAACCAAGTCCTTTGGTGATTTTACAGCGGTAGATAAGCTAAATTTTGAAGTTGAAAAAGGTGAGATTTTCGGTTTTCTAGGAGCTAACGGTGCAGGAAAAACAACGGCTATGAAAATGCTTATCGGTATTTCCAAACCTACTGCAGGAGATGCCATGGTTGCCAATTATAAAGTTTCAACTCAAGCGGATTTAGTCAAAAAAAACATCGGCTACATGAGTCAGAAATTTGCTTTGTACGATGATTTAAACATTAAGGAAAACATTCAATTTTTTGGTGGGATTTATGGTCTAAATGCGAAAACACTTCAGCAGAAATACCAGCAGGTTGTAGAAAATTTAGGCTTAGAAAACTACGTTAAGCAGTTAGTGAAAAACTTACCGCTGGGTTTGAAACAAAAATTAGCTTTTTCGGTAGCCTTGTTACATCAACCCAAAGTCGTGTTTTTGGACGAGCCTACAGGTGGAGTTGACCCCATCACTCGACGCCAGTTTTGGGAATTGATCTACGAAGCAGCAGATCGGGGTACCACCATTTTTGTGACCACGCATTATATGGATGAAGCCGAATACTGCGACCGAATTTCTATGATGGTAGATGGCAAAATTAAGGCCTTGGATACACCAAAAGCTCTCAAAAAGGAATTTGGCGCAGAGACATTGAACGAAGTATTTTTAAACCTTGCCAGATGAAGAAGTTTATAGGATTTGTAAAAAAAGAGTTTTACCATATTTTCAGGGATAAGCGCTCTCTTTTTATCCTATTCGGTATGCCTGTCGCTCAGATTTTGCTGTTTGGTTTTGCGATTTCCAATGAAATCAACAACGTTGATATCGCTATTCTTGATAAAGCTGATGATAAAAATTCAAAAGAAATTATAGTCAATCTAAAGGCCTCTAAATATTTCAATGTACTCGATTATCTGCAAAGTGAAAAAGAAATTGAAACCGCATTCCAAAAGGGTAAAGTAAAAGCGGTAGTGACTTTTGACCAGGATTTTGCCAGAAATCTGCAACGTCCGAAAACCAGTAAATTGCAAATCATCACCGATGCTACCAACCCCAATGTAGCCAACACGATAACCAACTACATCAATTCAATAGTCGTAAAATATCAAATGGTGAATTTGCAGCAGGACCCACCACCACAACTTGTGCAATCTGAAAGCAGAATGTTCTTTAATCCAGCCCTTGAAAGTGTTTACATGTTTGTGCCAGGAGTTATGACCGTCATCTTAATGCTGGTTTCTGCAATGATGACTTCCATATCAATTACGCGAGAAAAGGAAGTAGGTACGATGGAAATTTTGCTGGTTTCTCCTTTAAAACCAAGTACAGTAATTGCAGGTAAAGTGGTGCCCTACATTTTTTTATCTCTTATTAATGCTATTGTTATTGTACTCTTAAGCGTATTTGTATTTCAGATGCCGATAATGGGAAGTTTATTCTGGCTATCTATCGAGAGTCTTCTGTTTATCGTTACTTCGTTGAGTTTAGGGATTTTGATTTCTACCTTATCCTCAACTCAGCAAACCGCTATGATGATTTCATTGATGGGCTTAATGCTTCCTACTATCTTATTATCTGGGTTTATTTTTCCTATAGAAAGTATGCCGTACCCTTTGCAACTAATCAGTCATATTATTCCTGCCAAATGGTTTATCATCATCATTAAATCAATTATGCTGAAAGGAGTTGGTTTTAGTTTTTTCTGGAAAGAAACGCTCATTTTAGTGGTAATGACGATTTTTTTATTGGGTCTCAGTATCAAAAAATACAAAATCAGATTAGCCTAATCCCATTTATTTAATACAAGCAAATGAAAACGGTTTACATCATTATACGAAAAGAGTTCAAACAAATCTTTAGGAATAAAGCCATGATTCCTATCATTTTTGTGCTGCCATTGCTTCAACTTGTTATTTTGTCTAATGCAGCGACTTATGAAGTGAAAGACATTCAAATAGGCTATGTGGATTATGATCATAGTATCTCTTCAAGAAAATTGATAGAGAATATAAAAGGCTCTTCTTATTTTGAAAATCCTATTTATTATGAATCTGCAGCCCAAGCTGAAGAGGCTATTTTGAAAGATAAAATTGAATTAGTAATCGAAATCCCACAAGATTTTGAAAAAAATATCATTCAGGCAAATTATCCTAAAGTAGCCGTACGTGTTAATGCCATTGATGGTGCATCAGCCGGAGTTCAAAACGTATATATTCAACAAATCATTTCAAATTTTAATAAGCATATTCGATTAGAAAGCTACAACCCAGCTCAACAAAGTCTGAACTATTCAAGCATAGAGAGTGTGACTTCATTTTGGTACAATCAAAATTTGAATTATAAGACGTTGATGGTTCCTGGAATTTTGGTTCTCATCATCACCATGTTGACTTTGTTTCTCTCTAGTATGAATATTGTACGGGAAAAAGAAATAGGTACATTAGAACAAATTAATGTCACACCAATAAAAAAATGGCAGTTTATTGTCGGCAAACTATTTCCGTTTTGGGTGATTGGATTAATGTTGTTAAGTATTGGATTGCTCATAGCTAAGCTGATATTTAATACTCCGATGCTAGGGAGTAATATGTTGATTTATGCCTATACCAGCCTTTATTTATTATTGATTTTAGGTATGGGTCTGCTTATCTCCAACTTCACAGACACTCAACAACAAGCGATGTTTATCGCCTGGTTTTTTGTAGTAATCTTCATTTTAATGAGTGGCTTGTTTACACCTATTGAAAGTATGCCGATTTGGGCGCAAAACTTCACGCAACTCAACCCTGTAGCTTATTTCGTAGAGATGATGCGAATGATCATGCTTAAAGGCTCTACGTTTCAGGACACAGGAGTTATTTTTATGAAGACCTTTATTTATGCTTTGGTCATGAACTTTTTAGCGGTCTGGAGTTATCAGAAAAAGAATTAAGAAGCTACTGATTTGAATTCACGTTAAATAGAGGTCACACAATGGTTAAATAAGGGTAAAACCTGTATTTAAGTAACTCAGGTTACGTCTGGTTTTTAGTACAAATCTCTATTTTGTAAACAAAAACTATGGATGTAGAAATTCTATCTCGTATCCAGTTTGCTTTCACAATTGCATTTCATTATATCTATCCACCTCTGAGTATCGGAATTGGTCTTATAATGGTTGTATTTGAAAGTATCTATATACGGACGAAAAAGAAAGAATATGAAGTTTTAGCAAAATTTTGGACTAAAATTTTTGCAATTACTTTTGGTATTGGAGTAGTAACGGGAATAGTCATGGAGTTTGAGTTTGGCACCAACTGGACAACTACCTCCCCAATAAGCTAAGCTTTTTAGGGTTAAAGAAAATAATCAACTATAAAATCAATTGTATTGAAGGTCTAGAATAGCAATAGTTCATTATCCCAGTTCCTCATACTCTACTTTGTCTAAAATGCTATCCACATTAGAGTTTTCCTGAGGATGAAACAGATCTTTACTGACAGGATAATACTCCAGCTGATCTTCATCGAAATCCTGATTGAAAATAGCTTTGATGTCCTCTTCCTCTAAATCGTCCTTCAGCCAGTCCTTTTCCTGATCTGAAGAAAGCATCACAGGTTGCCGGTTCTTTTTGTTATGGATTTTGGCAAATAAGGGCGAGGCTTCTTTGGTAAGAATAGCAAAAGTGACTTTGTTGTCAATACGCGTGTAAATGCCTGCCAGAGACAAAAACGCTTTGTTTTTAGGTTTAAATACAAACGGGTATTTATTACCCTCGTGATCATGAGGTTCAAAAAAAGCGGACACCGGGATTATACAGCGTTTGGTATAAATGGATTGTCTGTACAGAAAATGATCAAAAGCCTTTTCAGATCTCGCATTGATGCCCCCACCAAACTTTCTGGCTTCTTTGTAATAGTCCTTCAACTCCTCGACAGATTTACTTTCTGGTGCTATACCCCAGGTAGCCGCCGCTAAAACACTGGGCTTTTCCTGCGGGATTATCAGCATCTGTGCATGAGTAAAACCAATGCTATGGTAACTTGGCTGATCGAAAAGCTCTCGCTGAGTTTCATCGCTGAGTTTGACTTGATACTGCTCTTCGAGTGTTGAAACTTTTTGGATTTGAGAGGTATGGGCGCACATGAGTTATAGTTTAAAAGCAAATAATTAAAAGTCCACTAGTGAACTAATGGACTTTTATAAAAAACATTTCAAAAGCTACAATGCGTTTGCAACCGGATTAGATGTTATCCTAAATTAATCGTCATTGTTTCGGTTCATGGCCCAAAAAGCAATTCCTGCAGCGGTGATTAAGCCCCCTACAAATAAAGCAATGTTACCATCACGCTGTACTTTTTTAGCTTTATTCAGTTGTTTTGAGCCTATCCCCTTTTTTGCAATGAGATCTTCCAGTCCTTTAATTCTTCCTTCTAATTCTTCTTTAATCTTATCGTTAAATTCCATAATCAATTGTTTTTAAATTTGTTATAACCCTTAATATAAGAGTATTCCCTTAAACGTAAAATCGTTTTTTAGTTTTCTTAGGAAAGCTTTGTGATACCTTTTGTAATTCAGTGTTGCTATGCCCTATAAAGTTTTTTCTTAAAAACAGACATTTAAGTATAGAACGTAAACCACAACTCTACAAAATCCCTATTGCTCAACTTAAAACGACTGTTTCATCTGTTACACTTATCTTTATGTACACATTTTTGTTATCTAAGTGCTCAATTCACATATCATATGAATAGGAATGTAAGGTATTGAGATATCAACGGTTCAAGCCAACAGATCTCATTAATAACCGTTGGTTTAACTGTTGAAGCCGTTGATTTGACAATTTTTACTCATTTATTCTTATACAGGTGTTAATATTTTATATGTTGTTCTTATATTCGAGGTCAATAATACTGTAACTAATCTAATTTATTAAGTAACTTCTTAAACTATCATCCTATAATCTATGATTACGAAAAATCACTCTCTAAAAATCACCTTTCTTAAAAGTAAAGCTCAATTCAATATCAAAGGTTTTTGTAAGGTTTCAGGAATCATGGAAGTAATGACTGGTGACTATCTAAAATAATCAGCGTTATGACAAAAAATATATCTGAATCGGATACGAGAGCGAATTTTATTGACCCAAAATTAAGTGAGAGTGAATGGGATCCGGTTCACATCGTTAGAGAGTATTATTTTACAGATGGTAGAAAACTATTGGGAGACAAACGCGGAAAGCGTTTGTTCCTAGATTATCTATTAAAATATAACAATACCAATCTAGCTATAGTTGAAGCTAAAAAATTAAGTGATCATCCAACAAAGGGCTTACAACAAGCTTTGGACTATGCAGAGAAATTGAGAATTAATTTTGTGTATGCTACCAACGGTAAAAAGATTTATGAGTTTGATAGAAGAACAGGGAAAGGAGATTATATTAAGGACTTCCCTACTCCACAAGATCTATATCATCGACTTTTTGGTTCTAAAAACAAATTAAAAGAGCAATTACATAACATTCCGTTTTTACTTACGGGTAATTTCAAACCTCGTTATTACCAGGAAATAGCTGTTAATAAAACGATGGAAAGTATTGCTGATGGTAACAAACGCATACTACTAACTCTAGCAACAGGCACTGGAAAAACATTTATTTCATTTCAGATCGTACATAAGCTATTGCAAGCGAAATGGAATATTGAAAGTGAAAATAGAAGACCTCGCATTCTATTTCTAGCTGATAGAAATGTATTGGCAGATCAAGCGATCAACACCTTTAATCCTTACGAAAATGACGTCATCAAAATAGATGGTGAAGAAGTCCGTAAACGAAATGGCGTGGTTCCGACCAATGCTTTTATCTTTTTCGCCATTTATCAGGCCATTGCAGAACGTGAAGATATTGGAGGTTATTACCAGGAATATCCTAAAGACTTTTTCGATTTGGTAGTCATTGACGAATGCCATAGGGGTAGCGCTAATGAAGAGGGGTCCTGGAGAGCTATTTTGGACCATTTTAGCTCTGCAGTTCACTTAGGCTTAACAGCAACTCCAAAACGTGATGATAATGTTGATACCTATAAATATTTTGGACAACCTATTTACGAATATTCTTTAAAAGAAGGTATCCAGGATGGATTCTTAACGCCTTACAAAGTAAAGCGCGTCAAAACAAATATTGACGAATATATACACACTAACGATAGCAAAGTTATTCAAGGTGAAGTGACCAAAGACCGATATGAGATTAACGATTTCAACAGAAGTATTACTGTTAAGCAGCGAACGGAACTTGTTGCCAAAACCATTTTAGCCCAAATAGGCAAAATGGATAAAACGATTGTATTTTGTAGCAATCAGGATCATGCCTTAGATTTAAGAGATTATATCAATCAGTATAAAACCGTTTCAGATATTAATTACTGTGTACGTGTAACTAGCGATGAAGGGAAACACGGAAGAGAATTACTGGAAGCTTTTCAAGACAACGATAAAGATATTCCAGTAATTTTAACCTCTTCAAAAATGTTGACCACTGGAGTTGATGCCAGAAATGTGCGCAATATTGTTTTAACATCACCCATTGGATCAATGGTGGAGTTTAAGCAAATTATTGGTCGGGGTACCCGTGTGTTTGATGGTAAGGACTTTTTTACCATTATCGATTTTGTGGGGGCTACCAATTTATTTTATGACGCAGAATGGGATGGAGAACCAGAAGATCCTAAAGATGAGGGTGGTGGTAAAGATCCACAACCTCCAAGAAAACCTAAAGTAAAAGAGCCTGGAGAACCTTATGAGCGTAAAGAAAAATTGATTGTTGAACTTTCCAACGGAAGGCAATTGAAGGTAACTGATGTTGACACAAGGTACATAGATGAAAATGGAAAACCCTTAACTGTACGTGAGTTTTTAGAAAAGCTGATTGGAGAATTACCAGCCATTTATAAAGATGAAGAGCAATTGAGAGAAATATGGTCTAATCCGGATACTCGAAGCGATTTATTAGAAAAACTTGGCGAATTGGGTTTTGACAACGAACAACTCAATGACTTACGAAACATGATCGCAACACCAGAATGCGATATTTTTGATGTTCTCTCACATATTTCATTTTCTTCAGATCTGATGACCCGTAAACAAGGCGTGAAATTTGTAAAAGATGATGTTCAATTTTTTGATGTTTATGAAAATCTGAAGGCAAAAGACTTTTTAGAGTTTATTTTAAAGCATTATGAAGAACATGGCATTGAAGAATTACAACGTGATAAATTAGGCGATTTGGTGAAATTAAAACTAGGAACTTCAAAAGACGCTAAAACCGCTTTTGGTGATATGAAAACATTATTAGGGGCTTACTATAAATTACAAAAAAACAAATATAGAGCTGTTTAATTGCTCTCAAAAACAAGACCATAAATGAGTATACAGAATAATATAGATCGCATTACAGATATCCTTCGTAGAGACGACGGGATCTCGGGTGCGATGCACTACACCGAACAAATCTCCTGGATTTTATTTCTCAAGTTTTTAAATGATTACGAGGACAACAAAGCAGACGAAGCTTTCTTGGAAGGCACTGAATACAAACACGTCTTGCGAAAGAATTTAAGATGGGAGCATTGGGCTTGTCCTAAGGATGAGAAAGGACAATTGGATGTAAAGCGCGCAATGACAGGTGATGATTTGATAGATTTTGTCAATAAAACACTCTTCCCCTATTTACAAGCTTTTAAAAGCACGACAAATGATCCCAAATCTTTAACCTATAAAATAGGAGCCATATTTGAGTACCTAGACAACCGCATAGCCAGTGGACATACTCTACGTGAGATACTGGATATTATTGACCGTTTAGATTTTCAGAGTAGTGATGAATTGTTTGAGCTTTCCCAAGTCTATGAAAACTTGCTAAAGAGCATGGGAAGCGATGGTGGTAATTCTGGAGAGTTTTACACCCCAAGAGCTATTATCAAAGCGATGGTAGAAACGACTCGTATTAAAGTTGGAGATACCATTTATGACGGAGCCATAGGTTCTGGAGGCTTTTTGGTAGAAGCCTTTGACTATTTAGTTCAAGATGGTAAAAAGGAAAAACTTTCTGCCAAAGAATGGGAGTTTCTCCAAAGTGAAACCTTTTTTGGCATGGAAAAAACCAGTTTAGGTTATGTCATGGGCATGATGAACATGATTTTGCATGGTATAGAAAGTCCAAATGTATTTAGAGGGAATACGCTCACCCAAAACATACGTGACTATCAAGAAAAAGATCGACATGATGTGATCCTAGCTAATCCCCCTTTTGGTGGAAAAGAGAAGAAACAAATCCAACAAAACTTCCCTGTAGAAAGCAACGCTACAGAAATACTGTTTTTACAGCATTTCATGAAAATGCTAAAACTGGAAGGCCGTGCAGCTATTGTAGTACCGGAAGGTGTGTTGTTTCAAACCAATAATGCGTTTACCAAAGTCAAGCAGACCTTATTGGAAAATTACAATGTCCATACGATTGTGAGTTTACCGGCAGGGGTGTTTTTACCCTATAGTGGTGTAAAAACCAATATTTTATATTTTGACAGAAACGGGGCGACTAGCGATATTTGGTATTACGACGTCACACCACCCTACAAGCTCACCAAAAACAAACCTATTACTTACGAACATATCAAAGAGTTTGTTCACTTATTTCATCATCCAGAAGAACGTAACGCCACCAATGCTAAATTAAAAATCCCTGCCACTTCGAGCGGAGTCGAGAAGTCTTGCAACGACTGGACTGTTAATATATCAGACATTAAAGACTATGACCTGAGTGCTAAAAACCCCCATAAAGTAGTTGAAGTCGTGCACCAAAGCCCTCAGAACTTACTTAAAGCCATTAAGCAAAACGATACCGAAATAAACACATTAATGAACCAAATTGAAAGTTTGATAGATGGGTAATTGGATTGAAACTAATATAGGTAAGGAATATGATCTAAAGACCGGCGGTACACCAAGTAAGTCAAAACCAGAATACTATAAAGATGGAAATATTCCTTGGTTAGTTAGTGGTGATATTAATCGAATTGAAATTACTGAATGCGATAATTATATAAATGAAAAAGGCTTAAATAATTCTAATGCTAGATTATTACCTTCAGATATAATTATGATTGCATTAAATGGTCAAGGTAAAACAAAAGGAAGTGTTGCAATGCTCAAAATTGAAGCTACATGCAATCAATCATTAGTTGGTATAATTCCTAAAAATCGTAATATCCAATTTCCCAAATTTCTTTTTTACTATTTAAAATCACAATATTCAAATATTAGAAAACTTGCAGGCGGTAACGATAGAAGAGGATTAAATATGGGGTTAATAAGATCTATAAAATTTAGGTTTCCTAACTCATTAGCAGAACAACAACGTATTGTTGCCAAATTAGATGACTTATTTGAAAAAATAGATAAAGCCATTGGATTGTTAGAAGAAAATATAGAGCATACCCAGGCGTTGATGGGATCTGTGTTGGATGAGGAGTTTGGGAAGTTGGAGAAATTCAATAAACCTTTAATGAGCTTTTGTAAAAATCCTAAAAAGGATATGGTCGGTGGCCCTTTTGGCTCTAACCTTAAAGCATCAGAGTATGTTGATCAAGGTTATCCAATCATTAGACTACAAAATGTTGATAGATTTAATTTCAAAGAGAAAAATATCAAATTTGTAACAGAAGAAAAAGCAGAGTTTCTGTCAAGTCACTCATACGTTTCAGGGGATATCGTAATGACTAAACTTGGAGATCCTCTAGGTAAATGTTGTATAGTTGAGGATGTTTTAGGAATTAATAGAGGAGTAATTTCTTCAGATATAATTAGAATTAGAATAGATGAAAGCAAACATTACAAACCTTATGTAGTTGCAGGAATTAACTCAGAATATTTTATAAAACAACTAAAAAGCAAAACACAAGGTTCAACAAGACCAAGAGTCACGCTTAAAGAAGTAAGGGCAATGCAATTACCTATGTTGGAAAGAAAGGATCAATTATTTTCAGCAGAACGGATTGACGGTATATTGAGAATTCAATTAGATATCTTAGAAGCTCAAACACAAAAAGTAGATCATTTAAAAGCCTTAAAAAGGAGTTTGTTAGATCAGGCTTTTAATGGGAAGTTGTGAATAAGGAATAGCATAACCTAAATTTATAAAATCTAATTTATGATGAATTGGGGGACTATGTTAGAGGGATCAGATAGAATTACAAACATTTATACTAATCAATTAATATTTAAAAATGAGTTTAAATTCAACTAAAGTTTTCACCTTAATAATAGCAGTTAGTCTATTAATAACAATGTCAAATAAATCACTAGCGCAAAGCGATGGCGCTGCCATAGGAATTGCTGCAGGTGCCACAGCTATTACGTTTCTTGCAGCTGATGCTGCAGTAAAAGAAACAGCAAAAGAAGTAAGTCAGTTCAGATCTAAAGAATTTATTATGGACTATATAATAGGTCCTGTTGGAAGTGGCGAAATTAAGTTTGAAACAGAAAGCTTAGCCTCCGACGACTCTGCTGGTGTAGTATCAATAGCATTTAATTGCAGTGAGTTAAATAAAAAAGGATTGCTATTAGCCTTCATAGGTAAAAATAGAAATAAATTGGGAACATTGACTACGGCTTATGGATTTAAATACATTCCGTATGATGAAGCAGTATCTCTACTCAATAGAATTGACAATGTAAAAGATGATAACAAAGATTACATGAGAGATGATAATGATGTCAATAATGTTTACATACAACACGATGATATGAGGTTTATTCTTTATCGTGACGGGGGAGATAAAATAAGAGTGTTCTGGAATGGTTTTGAAGTAGAATGGGAAAGAATACCTTTTGATAGAACCAAAAGAAGGCTAGAGAGATGGTTTGAATAACAAAACTTAGAGATTAAATTGAATGTTTATTTCCTATGTTGATGAATGGGCAGGTGACGGTTGGGGAAGCTGAGGAAGGAAAGAGTTAAAAATAATTTTTAGAAACTATTTACTTTCGTGGACACATAGTTATATTTTAATAAAATAAAAATATGGAATTAATAGAATTAGTCAAATTAGGAGATAATGAATATGTTGTTAAATCAATCGAGAATGGAGATTTGATAACTATATCAGATATTGACTTCCCTGAAATTAAAAAAGTCAAATTTAGAAATCCTAACTCTAAAAATAGAGACAAAGTTTTTACTGTAATTGCTAATGGAAATGTAATAGATCAGGAAAAAGACACTGTGGCTGTATACATAATACAAAGCACTAATGAAGGAGCGCATTATTTAGTCAAAGTAGATAATTTCGATAATGTTTTTAGTTACTTATAGAAAAAAATATGATTGTAAATAGAAGAACTATTAGAAGAAACCGAAAACAGAATAAAAAACTCGCTAAATTACGGGATTGGTTATTGCCGATGTTGATGAATGGGCAGGTAAAAGTTGGTGAAGCTGAGCAGAAATTGGGGATGGTTGCGGAGCAGGAAGGTGGTTATAAAAGAATTAACAAATAACACGTTTAATCTATGTTTAGCTGGTTTATAAAGATTTTTAAAATTAAGAAAAAAGATAAAATCACGGCATCTCTGGAGTGTCAGTCTAACTATTCGGATTTTGATTACGAATCTCTTTGTGAACTCTATTATAAAAATAAGTGGTTGCGTCACGAAGTAAATAATGAAGGGTTAAAAAATTTATGGTTAGAATATGATGATTTGAAAAGTAAAAAAATAATATACTCTTTATTGAAAAATTTCAAATATGTATTTCAAGAAGATGCTGCGTTAGATGTTAAAAATAAACTAACAAAATGTATTGCTGATTGGAATTTAAGTCCCGATAACACTTTACTTATTGGCTTTAGAAAACATAATTATCCTGACGGATCTCAGATTATTTTGAACTTTATAAAGTCTATTCTCATTGAAATAAATCCAAAATGGCAAGAGTATAACCTACTTCCAGACTTTCACTACGGAATTAAGCGTATTAAAAAAAATGGATTCCCAAGAAATGGAGTAGATTTAAAAAATATTGTTTTAGTAGATGACTTCATTGGTACTGGTGGAACTGCAAAAACTAATATTCAACATTTAAAGAAACTGATTAGTGATATGAGCAAAGATTTTAGCTTGAACCTTTTTGCACTGGCTGCCATGAAAACTGGTATCAAACTATTAAAACCTTTAGAATCTAATATATCTGTTTGTTATGAATTGGATAAAGCTTCGAAAACCATCTGGCCATATTTAGAAAGAAAAAGTATAAGAAAAAAAATAGTTAATATGGAGAAGATTCTATACGAGGGAGTTGAACCTGAAAAACTTGAAAAATTTAGTCTTGGATATGGAAAATCAGAAGCTATCTTCGCATGGAATAGATTCAATTTACCTAATAATAATTTTCCCATATTTTGGTGGAATCGATATAGTGATGGAAAATCTCGAAAACCTTTGTTTAATAGAATGCAATAGTAGAATGAATGGAAATGACTTTACGCAATATCTTCTTAAAACAGAAAAGAATGAAATTCGTATTTCTTTTTTTAAGGATTACTATAACCCTAATGATTTGGCAGAGAAACTAGATTCACTTGTTAAAACTGGATTAATTGAGATTGATTGGGAAAGAAAGCTGATAATTAAAAAATTTAATTTAGAAAGAATGCTTGTTTCAAAAAATAAGTTGTTAAAGAAAGAAAAAGAGAAGCCATCTTATATGAAAGGTGAACAAACTGGAATTAACAAACCATATATATAAAAAAAAAGAGAAGAGGAATTAGAAAATGAGGCGATGTCGCCTCAGTACAGTTAAGGCTGTTTTATCCATTATAATGATTTGTTAGAACTGAAATCAGAAAATTGATTCCAGTTACAATAATTCATTATTTGTAAAGAATGGATTTCTATTTTATGAATTATTGTGTAATTCTTCTTCTCTTTAAATTTAAGTTTTGAGCTATACTATAAATGACTGGAAAAAAACTATAGAAACTTCAAATCTCTCAAAAATTGAGAAAATTGAAAGAATGCAATATGTTGAAAGTGCCTTTAAAAACAAGGTTCCGGTTATTATAGACACA
Organism: Psychroflexus longus; assembly: GCF_020164595.1. Lineage (GTDB taxonomy): Bacteria > Bacteroidota > Bacteroidia > Flavobacteriales > Flavobacteriaceae > Psychroflexus > Psychroflexus longus. The sequence continues at coordinate 202,218 of NZ_JAIQZE010000004.1, read as the reverse complement.
AAGCATTTATCTCAATTACTTGGTTTAAAAATTGGAGTCCTAACAAGTATGGTTCAATCACCATCTAGTTTTTATAGAGAATTTAAAATTCCAAAAAGGAAAGGTGGTTACCGAGATATAGTCACACCCTATAAATCACTCTTAGAAGTACAGCAATGGATAGCAAAACATATACTCTCTTGTTTTGAAATACATCCTTCAGCATATGCCTATGTAAAAGGAAAGAATATTGCTCAAAATGCTAAGTTGCATATTGGGTCAAGTGAAATGCTTAAAATTGATTTGAAAGATTTTTTTCCTTCAATTAAAATACCCAGAGTTCGAGAACTTTTTAAAAGATTAGGTTACAATAAAGAGGTTACGTATTATTTAAGTAAGCTCTGTTGCTTAAAAGAACAACTACCACAAGGAGCCGCATCAAGTCCGCTAATAAGTAATATTATCCTTTCTAATCTCGACAAAAGGCTTTTTAAATTTGCAAGTAATAATCAGTTAATTTATTCAAGGTATGCTGACGATTTGGTTTTTTCTGGAGATGCAATTCCATCTGATTTTAGAATATTAGTAGCGATGAATATTCAAGATGAAGGTTTCTCCTTAAATCCTGATAAAACAATAGAATACTCGGAAAATCAAAGAAAGCTTATAACAGGGGTTGTTGTAAAAAAAGACTCTATAAGACTTCCAAAAGATCTTAGACGAGAAATCAAACAGCAAGCTCACTATATATTGAAGTTTGGGATCTTGGATCAAGTGAAACGATATAATGATATTTTTTATGTAGATAGGATACTAGGAAGATTAAGCTATTGGAAACAAATAGAGCCAAAAAATGAATATGTGATCAACACCTTAAAAGAGATAATTTTGATGTATAAAGAAACAATGAATAATATTCAGAATAATGACGATGGTGAATAAAATAAATGCTAAGCTTTAGAAAATTTATTCTATAAGTTAAATTTGTAATAAAAATTATAAAAGCATTTGATACACAATAATAGCCAATCATCTCAGGAAGCTTGTCATTAAGATCTCTAATAAGGATAAATTAAAACCACTACCAAAAAAATAATCCATGCACTTCCACCAACAGATACACCAATATTTATTGAATTATAGAGAAGAACATAATTCAAATTTCAATTTTCTAGTCAGACAAAAATCAAATCCTGATGATAAAAAATATCCAGGAGGTAAAATTCCTAACGGATTATTTTTTCAAGGCACGGAAAAGTACTGTTTTGTTGGTTTAGTTGATAAGAATGGAGGAAATCTCTCCACTAGAAGTGTAGGACTGGTTTTTGAACCCTCTGATGATAATTTTGTATTCAGGTTTGAAATAGTTTTTCTAGACGAAACAAACCCAAAACTCATTGAATTTTATAAAAACTTAGTTTCAGAATTTGAGGGCTTCAAATGGTCTAAAAATAATAGAAAAGCAAAATTAGAAGTATGCGAATTTCAAAAAGATGATCCTAGTAAATTATACCAATGGTTAGATGAGAATTATCCTAAAATCAGAAACCTAGCCTTGGAAGCTGATGTTGATGACTTGATACCTGATGACAAAAGATTTCAAAAGCTTCAAAATAACTTAGAAAAGAAATTAGAAGAAGTTCCTATTAACTACTGGCTTTTTCAAGGCAATCCTAAAATCTTTGATTTTGAATCTGCCTTATCCGACGATTCCCTTCAGGATTTTACAGTATCGTCCCATAAAGACAAAATTAAAGTCGGTGATAAAGTTATTATCTGGCTCACAGGAAAACAAGCTGGTTGCTACGCTTTAGCAGAAATAACTTCAGAGCCTTCTATACAATCAAATAGCATTGGTGATAAATACTGGAAAAAAGAAAATTCTAATGAACTTAAGGCTGGTATTAAAATCACTCATAATTTATATGATAATCCAATTCTTTGGGAGGATTTAAAGGACCTGGATACTTTTAAGGATTTTAAAGCCGGTAATCAAGGATCGAATTTTACTGCTACAAAAGAAGAATATTCAATTTTTAAAAAGATGCTACAAAATAATAATAAGCAGTATTGGCTTTATGCTCCTGGAGAAAATGCTCGTCTCTGGGATGAGTTTTACGAACAAGGCATTATGGGTATCGGCTGGGATGAGATTGGAGATTTGACTCGGTTTAGCAGTAAAAAGGAAATAAAAAAAGCACTTAAGGATACATATGAAGGTACTGGATCAAAGAGTAATGACGTTACTGCTAATGATGATTTTGTAAATAATATTGAAGTTGGTGATATCGTTATTACTAAACAAGGACGAGGAGAACTACTTGGCTATGGAATTGTAACTTCAGATTATAAATTTGATGAAAATCGGGACGAATATCAGCATATTAGAAAAGTAGAATGGAAATTAAAAGGTAATTGGAAAGTAGATTTCAATCTTGTTCTTAAAACTCTTACAAATATTACAAGATATAGCACAGATCATCCTGATTACAAAACTTACTATGAGAGATTAATGGGAGTTATGGGAATTGGTAATCCGGAGAAAGACAACCGAAAAGCATTTTCTAATTGGCTTACCAAAAGATATGGCGAAAATTCAGGAACAACCAGTTCTTATATTAAAGCCATTGATATTTTATCTCAAATTTTAAGCAAGGAATTATTTAAAACAAATGATGATAGCTTCTTAGACACACTATATAAGGATTTGATCAAAGAACAAAGAAATCAAAATAGTAAATATTATCATGCTGATGCTCCATCGTATGGTGACAATGGGTTTTATTCTGCATCAATTAAGTCTTATAGAGAGTTTTTAAAAGCCAATAATGTTATATCAACTTCAGACTATAATCAAATGAAATATTCTTTAAACACAATCTTATACGGTCCTCCTGGTACAGGTAAAACTTTTAAACTACAATCTGAATACTTTAAAAGATTCACTCAATATTCTGCTTCAACTTCCAGAGAGAATTATTTGAAAGAAGAAGTGGAGCCACTGGCCTGGTGGCAGGTTTTGTATATCGCTTTATTGGACTTAGGAAAAGTTAGAGTAAACGACATTCTTGCTCACCCGGCTGTTCAGGCAAAGGCCAAATTAAGTACAATCAATAATTTAAGAGCCTCTTTATGGGGTGCATTACAACGCCATACTGTTGACGATTGCCCACATGTTGGCGTGGTAAGTCGCGCTGCCATAAAACCCTTTTGGAAAACAGATCATTCAGAATGGCATATACAGGAAGATGAAAACCTGGAATTATTTCCTGAAGCCAAGCAGATACTGGAAACCTATAAATATTATGATGAAACCAATAGTAAGGAAATAGAAAATTACAGTTTCGTCACTTTTCATCAGTCATTTACTTATGAGGATTTCGTAGAAGGTATAAAGCCTGTATTAGATGATGAAACTGATGATATAAAATACGAGATTAGTAATGGGATATTCAAAAAACTAGCGCTGAAAGCCCAGGATGATCCTGATAATGATTATGCCATTTTTATAGATGAAATTAACCGGGGTAATGTAGCCTCTATTTTTGGAGAGTTAATTACACTCATTGAAAAGGATAAGCGACAGGGAGCAGAAAATGAACTTTCTGTAATCTTACCCTATTCAAAAACCAAATTTTCAGTTCCTCAGAACTTACACATTATAGGGACCATGAATACTGCCGACAGAAGTGTTGAAGCTCTAGATACAGCATTAAGAAGAAGATTTAGTTTTATTGAAATGCCACCAATTCCAGGAGTAATTTTAAGCAACGGTAAAGCAGACGCTGGGATGGTTGAAGGTATTGAACTTCCATTCCTACTTCAGACCATAAACAAACGAATAGAAAAACTCTTAGATAAAGACCATAAGATTGGTCATTCGTATTTTTTGAATGTTGAATCTGTAGAGGATCTTCGTAAAGTATTTCGGGATAAAGTTATACCTCTCCTGGAGGAATATTTCTTTGGAGATTACGGAAAGATAGGTCTAGTATTAGGAAATACCTTTATTCGAAAAACAGAAAATAACGAAATCCGTTTTGCTTCTTTCGATGATTATGATGAATCCATAGTATCAGATTTGAACCAGCGTGAAGTTTATGAAATGAAACCTATGGATACCTGGGATTTTAAAAGTATTTATCTGTAGTGGACGTTAGAAATAAACACATACGAGTTTTCGAATACGAAAAAATCACCCTTCATAAAGATGATAAGGGAAGGTATTTGTTGCCTGCTGAATTAAGCAAACTCTATGATTTCAACGACCGCAACGGTAACAAATTCTTCACTGGAATAAGAGATGGCGTAAAGTTCCAGAATTATGTAGGTGTCATACAAATCGGTGGTTTGACCATCGAAATCCTACCCAAAGCAGATCAGAAAAAGATTACGCATAAAGAAGAATACGATCACTGGCATAAAGTCCTGCTTGATATGCTAAGAATCTGCAGGCGGATACAGATCTCTTCAGTATCCGAAGCGAGCCTGAAGCGCAGATATAATTCTATACTGGATCTTTATTTTGAAACCTACCTGGATGAATTAGAAAATCTTATACATACAGGCTTAATCAAAAAGTACAGAAAGCAGTCGGGCAACCTTAATGCTCTCAAAGGACGAATTGAGTTTTCTAAAAACATACAAAAAAACCTGATCCATAAAGAACGCTTTTACACCCATCACCAGGTGTATGACTATGACCACTTGATTAATCAAATCCTTCTGGAAGGTTTGAATGTATTAAGCATCATTTCATCCAACCCTATTTTAAAAGATCGTATTTCTAGGATCACCTCACTATTCCCTGAAGTGAAAAAATTAAAAGTCCAGCCAACTCATTTTAGAAATCTAAAACAAACACGTAAAACTGCCCCCTACGCTAAGGCCATTCAAATTGCCAGAATGATACTCCTGAATTATTCACCGGATATTATCAGAGGCCAGGAAAACATGCTGACGTTATTATTCGATATGAATAAATTATGGGAAGAGTATATTTATCGCATGCTTATAAGAGTTAAAGCGGATGACATTACAGTTAGTTTTCAAAATAGTCAAGCCTTTTGGGAGCAACGAACCATAAGGCCAGATCTAGTGATTACTAAAAAGGGAAGTTCTGAAACGTTTATCATTGATACCAAATGGAAAGTCCTGGACACCCATAATCCAAAACCCTCAGATGATGACTTAAAGCAGATGTATGCTTATAACTTATACTGGAACGCCAAAAGAAGTATGCTCCTCTACCCCAACTCTAGTCCCATAGAAGAACGTTTTGGTACGTTTTGGAAAGGCCGGGAAAATCCTCAGGATAATCAATGTAAAGTCGGATTTGTAAACATCCTCAACGCTCAGGGACAATTAAATTTTGAAATTGGACAGGAGGTTCTTGATAAGATGATTGAATGAAATTAAATGTGTATATTAAATCCCTAGGATCATGGAATCAACTTACAAAAGGTTAATCGACGTGACTCTGTAAGACCTTAATAAATAAGCCAAATTAAACACTCCCTTTTTTACGTAAAAAACTATAGTTTTAATGGGTTTGTACCTCAAAAGGCACAAATCAATAAGGTAAAAGATAACGGGTGATTTTGGTCAAATACCAGTTTTTTTGCGCTTGCAGGCCCCGTCATTGCTGGAATGTTAATTTCTTCACGGAAAGTGGTAAACATCGGTACTTTTTTTCCTCCATCTCTTCTAACCCTATGTATACTGGCAAACTAACTTTCTGTATTGTAACCCTACTCTTCTCCATACTTCAGCTAAGCCTGGGAATCAATCCTAAACCTAATACTGTGGTTAAGGTCACGTGTCATTGAATTTTCACAGGCTGAATGTCGGTGACTTTACAGTCGGCTGGAGTGGAATAGGCTTAGGTGTTCAGGGATACATAAAAAAGCCTCCCGAAGAGGAGGCTTTAGAAAAAAAAATAAGTGGATGAAATTTATTTCTTTATAAATCTTAGGATCTTCAATGTGTTTCCGCCCTTAGCATCAACTTTTGCGAAGTACACTCCACTGGATAAGTTAGTGACATCAACAGAATAACTTTCCTGACTTGTTTTAACAAGCTTACCATTCATGTCGTAAATAGTGATGTGTATGAGTTCTGTATTGGAAACTTCGAAGAATAAGTGATCTGAAGTTGGATTTGGATAAAGTTTAACCTGTATGTCTGAATCGACCTGATCTATGCTTAGTGTTGAATCCACCGTCACCTCAGCAGATTCTGTAGTTGTATTCCCTGAAGCATCTGTTGCAGTTATATTTACCACATAAACACCTGTTGCCGTAAAGGTGTCCTGATCCAAAGCAAGTGTTATCTCTCCTGCTAACGAACAGTTGTCTTCAAGCGTATCGACAAGATCACCTGGTTCTATGCTTACTGTAGCATTATCATCTAAGCTTACTGTAATATCCGCAGTGACCAGAGCAGGTGCCATAGCATCGATTACGGTGATGACCGCTGTGGCTGCAGCCTGATTGCCTGAGGCATCGGTCGCAGTTAAGCTTACTGTATTTTCACCTAAGTTAGAGCAGTCGAAACTGGTGACGTCCAGTGCTAAAGTTTCTACTCCGCAATTGTCTGAGGATCCGTTGTCCACTTGTGCAGCAGTAATGCTGGCAGCACCAAACTCATCTAGGTCTACTGTAAGGTTTTGAGCTACTGCTGTAGGTAGACTATTATCAACAACAGTTACTGTTGCTGTGGCTGTAGCCTGATTGCCTGAGGCATCAGTCGCAGTTAAGGTTACTGTGTTTTCCCCAAGATTAGAACAATCGAAAGTAGTTATATCTAAAGCTAGCGTATCCACACCACAGTTGTCTGCAGACCCATTATCGACCTGAGCAGCAGTGATGGTAGCTTCACCGTTGGCATTTAGCTCAACAGTTAAGTCCTGAGTGACCATAGCAGGAGATAAATTATCTATTACGGTCACTATTGCCGTTGCTGAAGAAGAGTTACCACTTCCATCTGTCGCAGTTAAGGTTACTGTGTTTTCGCCCAGATTAGAACAGTCAAAAGCTGTAGCATCAAGGCTGGTTGTTAACAAGCAATTATTGGTTGCCCCTAAATCCCCTGAAATTAAGACGGCTGAAATATCGGCTGGTGAGATTACTGAAGTGAAAGATCCTCCGGACTGACTTAGGTACCTGCCATTTAATTGAAATCTTAAGTTGTATGGCTTACTGAAGTCAATCAATTCTCCAGCAGCAACATTTGCCTGCTCAATAACTAATCGTGTTCTATTGGCAAAAGACCCCGATGAAGAATGTCCTCCCCAAATAATACGATTATCAGATGTTCTGAAAAAAATGGATTCACCAGATGGACGACTTCCATTACTTAATGTAGATCTGGCATGCACCAGGTCACCACTACGCACTTTAGAGTCAATGGTAGTAATAGGAACTAATTCCATTGGAACCCCTCCGGATGAGGCACTCACTAAACCGGCACTAAAGTCTACACGACCCATTCCGGCGCCTTCAATAAATATCTCGGCATTTCCGTAGGTCATCCCGTCAATACAGTAACCTGAAATACTGCTACAATCATCATTACTTCCATTATCTATAATCGCTGGTGTAATGCTTGCTTCGCCGTTAGCATCTAGTGCCACAGTTATATTTTGAGCTAAGGCAGTTGGGTTAGTGTTGTCCTCAACAGTTAGCGTTCTTGTAATTATTGTCTGATTGCCTGAACTATCGGTTACTCTAAACAAGTAATGAAATGTTTTTCCAACATCAGCACAAGTTACATTAATGCGGTCAGCATAACCACTATCGGCAATGCCATCATTATTTTCATCTCTAGCAAGATCAATGACATCAATACTACAATTATCAGCACTGCCATCATTAACATAATCTGGAAGAAAGGCATAGGTTCCATTGCTCCAGTCATAAGTATTTATTGAAAAGTCTGATGCTAAAGCTGTTGGGCTTATGTTATCTTCAACCGTAACTGTAGCTGTGGCTGTAGCCTGGTTTCCAGAAGCATCAGTCGCAGTTAATGTCACGGTGTTTTCTCCAAGGTTAGAGCAGTCAAAACTTGTGACATCTAAAGCTAAGTTATCAATACCACAATTGTCAGAGGTTCCGTTGTCAACATCGGCAGCAATAGCAGATGCTTCGCCGTTAGCATCAAGTTCCACTGTAATGTTTTGAGTTATAACGCTTGGTAAAACATTATCTAACTCATAAAGCGCTCCATATACCCCACTTGAACCATCTTCTGAGACAAAATAAAGTTTGCAATTAAAAACTTCAATGTCATAATCTCGAGCCATTTCCAAAGACCCAGGCAGGTTTATTTGTGTTAAAGAAGTTCCATCATATTTATGAAGAGCACCCCTTATACCACTAGAACCATCTTCTAAGACTAAATTAAGATTATTGTTGTACACCTCTAGGTCGTAATCTCGAGCCATTGTCAGAGATCCAGGCAGGTTTATTTGTGTAAAAGTAGTTCCATCATATTTATGAAGAGCGCCTCTTATACCGCTAAAACCATCTTCTAAGACCAAATAAAGATCGTTGTTGTACACTTCTTGTTCGTAATCTCGGGCCATTTCAAGAGATCCAGGCAGGTTAATTTGTGTAAAAGTAGTTCCATCATATTTATGAAGTGCACCCCTTATACCACTAAAACCATCCTCCAGGACTACATATAAATCATTATCATACATGATCATGTTATAGCCTTCAGCCATTCTCAAAGAGCCTGGTAATACTATTTGAGTGAAAGATGTACCATCATACTTATATAATGCCCCATATATTCCACTAGAACCATCTTCCAAGACTAAATAAAGATCGTTGTTGTACACTTCCATGTCGTAATCTCGAGCCATTGTCAGAGATCCAGGCAGGTTTATTTGTGTAAAAGTAGTTCCATCATATTTATGAAGTGCACCTCTTATACCACTAAAACCATCTTCTAAAACAGTATACAATTCACTTCCATAAACTTCCATGTCGTGATCTTGAGCCATTCTTAATGATCCCGGTAATGTTATCTCTGTAATATCGACTCCATCATTTTTATAAAGAGCACCATAAACACCGATAGAGCCGTCCTCCAAAACGATATATTGCTCATTTTCATACACCTCACTATCATAACCCATAGCCATTCTGTAAGATGCGGGTAAAACTGTTTGGTTGGCTACAGATTGAGCAATTACGTTGCCAATTAGCGCAAAACATATTAGTATAGAACTGAGTAATAGTTTTTTCATAAAAAATAATTTAAGTGAATTAGGAGTTTTTTAAAAATTAAGGCAGTTTACTTTTCGAAGATATTTCAAATAAGAATCTATATTTTATTGTATTCTCTGCTTAATGCCAAGGACAACAAAGGATTAAAATCATTTTTATAGGTGCTGATGCTCTGTCCTAGAAATTTTTTGAAATCTTTTTCGAAATGCGAATGGTCGTAGTAATTGTATCTTTCAATTAAATCTTCAAACTTTGTGTATTCTCCCTTTTCCAATTCTCGAATAATAAAATTGAACCTGACCAGGCGGATGAAGCGATACGGCGATGAGCCCACTTCTCTGCTAAACATACGTTCTATACTGCGTTCTCCATAAGGAAATTTTTCACTTAATTCCGATACTGAAAGCAATCCCTTACGACTGTAGATATAATTAACCATCACGGTTGAATCCAAATCGCAGTTCCAGGCGCTGTAAAATTTATATAAATGCTTATCTAGTGTCTGTGTGATAGCTTCTACAGTTTTGTTTTCGTAGATTTCATAGTAGAGCCTGTCTAAGATGGAAGCATCCACATAATCATATAAATCAATCAGTTTATTTCTGCATTTTTTTGCGATGAGCCTGGTGATGTTATGCAAACTATGATTAGGTAATTCAACAGAAATCCAGGTACTGTTTTTATATGCCTTTACATTAAAAAAGTCACCAGTTCCTTTCACAAAAACTTTAGGAATTTCTATGGGTTTATTTTTATAATCATAAGCCTCAAATTCACCAAAACGAAACATGATATAACTGTAACCATAATCATTTATGCATTGTAAAGGCATATCGGCTGGATAATCAATTCTAACAATATCTTTAATGAAAGAATGATTAAAATTCAAACTGTTAATAAATTCCATTTAATTAACTTTTGAAAGCTAAAATAATCTTAATGAACTTTATAAACCTGTAAAATACCGACAAATAGAGAAATAGTCATATCGTATTTTAAATCGATAATTTTCTTCAACTTTGTAACTCAAAAGGTACAATACCATCAAAAATAGAGACAATGTATAATTTTAAATTTTATAATCAATTGATTACCAGTATATTAAAAAGATTCGATATGATACGATCAAAATAGAGAAGTAATCTTTCAATTTGGCACTTTTAGTGCGTTCGCAGCCCCGTCGTCAATGCTGAAATGTTAATTCCTTCACGTAAATAAGCAAAAACTTGTAACTCTATACCTTTATCACCCATGTACACTGGTGTTTCATATTTCTGTATCGCGAAGTAATAGTATCAAAAATGAAAAAACCTTCACTTGATGAGATTAAAAAGGGAGATAAAAAAGAGTCGACAGAGTCGTTGATCTCTTTGATCTATTTCTTTGCTAAGGACTGGATGCGACCATCATCAAAACATCCTCTGGCTCTTCAATTACTCATCTTTATTATAAAATTACCTGCTTTAATTTTATTCCTGGCCTTGTCTCCTGTCATTTTTTTAGCTATGTTCATAACGCTTGTTATCGGGCTATGAAGCATGAAAAACCAATTATTATTCTGGTCGCTGTTTCAGCTTTGCTTTTTCTGATCCATCAATACTTTCAAATGGTCATTAAATTAAAAATAGCTTTTATGGACAATTATCTGGACCCAGCTGTTCTCATGCCATTACTACTCTATGCTGTGCTTTGGGAACGCAGACTTATTTTAAAAAATAAGAACCAAGTTCTATCTTACACAGAGATATTTGGCTATTTTTTATTAATGGTGCTTATCGGAGAAATCCTGTTACCTCTATTCAGCGAAAAATTTACAGCAGATTACTGGGACATTCTTGCTTATGCATTTGGAACCCTTGCCTATATCATTGCAAAAGAAGTTTCTAGGTAATAAAAATTAAAGATCACAAATCTGTATTTTTAGGAATATTTGGAAAATAAAAAAACACCAAAATATTGCTGGAAGAATTTATTCAAACATATTTCTCTCGTGCAGAAAGCACCTTTAATCATCAAACGATTTTATTTTCATTTGTAAATCCTTGAAAGAGATAAAAAATCCTTCTTTTTGATTTAAAACTAATCGGATACTTAATGCCGTTCTTGTTATTAAGAATTTCGAATAAAGCTGTAACAAGGATAATACGATACTTTTATTGATTTCGCGTTTTACGTTGATCTTATTGTAAAGCGATGTATTAATAACTAATAAAATTAGAATACTAATTCTTTAATTCTTCATTTAAACCTTTAATTATCTCTGTAGTCTCGGATACCAATTTTTCAAAAACGTGATTTATATCTTCAGTAGAGTCTTTATTTTGTGACATTTTTTCTATTTCTTTTAGATAAGTTATATTTTTATAGCCTACGACATCATAACTCGATTTTAATTTGTGGCTCGTTTGATAAATAATTTCATAGTCATTATTGAGAATACCATTTCTTATTCTTGATAACTCGTCCGGAGTTTCTTCGATAAAAACATCTATCATCTCTTTTATAAACTCCTTATTGTCAGAAGCTAATAGTTCTAACTCTTTTAGATCATATAACTTGTCACTGGTATGCTCATTTGAATCATATTTCAAAGTGGTATCACTTTTTTTTCCTTTTAAAGCTGATTGGATTTTACTGCTTAAATCATCAAGTCTAAAAGGTTTTGATAAAAAATCATTCATTCCGTACTCTAAGCAGGTAGCCTTCCCTTGACTTAGCGGATGGGCAGACATTGCTATAATAGGTATATTTAACTTTAACTCTTTTCTGATAATAGAGGTGGCTTCAAAGCCATCCATTTCAGGCATACGGAGATCCATTAAAATTAGATCTACTTCATTCCTATTTTTAAGCCATTTTACACCTTCTAAGCCATTGGATACAATAGTTAATTCATGACCCAGATCAGATACTATTTTCCGAACTAGTTTCTGATTTAAAAGATTATCTTCAAATAAGAGAATCTTACCGTGGATAAACTCTGAAGTTTTAATGACGTCATGCTTGGCTGTCTCTAATTTGTTTTCAATTTTAAAGGGCATTTTAAGTGTAAACAATGAGCCCTCACCTATTTTACTTTCTAATGTGAGTTCCCCATTGAATTTCTCAATTAATAATTTAGCAATATTCAGACCAAGACCTGTACCCCCAAAATTTTGTGATATAGTAGAATCAGCTTGTGTAAATCTTTCAAAAATCATTTGCTGCTTATCTTTTGGAATACCGATGCCACTATCCTTGACCTTTATGATTAGAATGCAGGTGTTATCTTCAAGCAATTCAGATGAAGTAGAAACTTTAACAAAGCCTTCTTGAGTGAATTTAATGGCATTGTTAATTAAATTCATAATAATTTGACTAAATCTAAGTTCATCCCCTAAAAGAAATTGTGGGACAGAATTATCAATTTCGTTTTTAAGTACAATATTTTTTTCAAGCACTTTCTCTCTTTGGATTTGACATACTGTATTTAAGACATCTATCGGACTGAACGGACTGCTTTCCAAAATAAACTTACCAGATTCAATTTTTGATAAATTAAGAATATTATTTATGATACTCAACAAGTTTTCTCCGGCCCTTGAAATGGTATCAGCATGGTCTGTTTGGATATCATTCAGATCTTCTTTTTTAAGAAGATTTGAAAATCCAATAATTGCATTTAAAGGTGTGCGAATTTCATGACTCATGTTGGACAAGAAATTATCTTTAGTGACTAAGGCTTTTTCTGCTTCTAGTTTTGCTTCTTCCAATTCTTTTTGATAGCGAACTTGATTGGTAATGTCATGTGCAATGTTTAGAATATTAATTAAATTGCCTTCGTAATCAAAAATTGGGTTGTAGGAAGATTTAATCCATTTTATTTTTCCAGATTTCGACTTGGTTCTGAGCTCTTCTTGATAGATTCGTTTATTTGATTTTTTCTGAAACCCACTGATAATTTTCTTTATCTTAAAATCAGGAGCTAAAATATTGTAGTTTTGATTTAACAGTTCGTCTGGTTCATACTCCAACATATCACAGAATAATTTATTTGTTGAAAATATTTTACCATCAGGACTTATTGTAATGGTGGGATTAGAATCATCAATGCATCTTTGTAATTGATTAGCTTTAAATTTTGTATCCCTGAGTTTTTTATTCGTGTTATCAGTTTTTTTCTCTAACAGTCCCTCTACTTTCTCTTGAGAATTGCTTTGGGACTTCTTGATTTCCAATAGTGTAATAATTTGCTTAGCTAGAATTCTCAAAGCATTTTTTTGGACATTATCTAGTTCATTAGGCTTAGTATCAATAACACTTAATGTTCCTATGTTGTGACCCTCGGGAGAGCGCAGAGGTACCCCTGCATAAAACCGAAAATTCGGAGCTTTTTTTACCAAAGGATTGGTTTTAAAAACTTGGTTAATAGACAAATCCTTTACTTGAAAAATGTCATCTTGTAAAATAGTATATTGACAAAAACTATCCTCACGACGTCGATTAAAGCTAGACGTACCTAAAGATGATTTTTTATATTGCTGCTGTTCGTCAATAAATGTAATTTGACTAATAGGTGTATCGCAAATATTGCGTGCAAGCTCTGCTAATTCATCGAAGCTCTTTTCCTGACCAGACCCTATTATATTATAGGACTCCAGAGCTTTCAATCGATCATTTTCGTTGAAAGGTAGTTGAGCTTGTTGGAAGGAATTCATATTGCAAATAATGAAATATTATTGAAACAATTACAAAAGACGTTTTACTCTTAAAAGTAATTCATTTGGAGAAAATGGTTTACTAATGAAATCATCTACCTCAAACTCAAAAGCTTTCTCAACAGTAGATTCTTCGTCACCAAGAGCAGATAAAATCACTACTGGAGTTTCTGAAGATTTACTTTTAATATGATGTGTGACTTCTAATCCAGATTTAAATGGAAGCATTATGTCTACAATGACCAAATCTGGATTAAATTCATCAAACTTCTCTATGGCTTCGATGCCATCTTCGGCGGTTATAATTTCATAATCATTCTTTTCAAGAATAAAACAAATCATTTTTAAAGTCAATTTGTTATCATCGATAACTAAAATTTTTGTTTTCATAGCTAATAAATTTCTATTTCGTCGAGCATAAACATGGCTTTTTTATTTTTTCGTTTTCGCCAGATTGGTAAATTTCGATTGTTAATAACTAGTATTAAATTACTATAATTATTTGTATCGAGGTTATTAAAAGTCTTAGAAATAATCTTTATGTTTTCATTTTCAATAAGTTCTGGAAAATGACAAGTTTTCATTTTGACTTTCTGTCCATCTTTAATCCCGAATAAATTGATACTAACAGGAGGAAAAATCCAGTGTCTTTGATTTTCTAAAAAATTTATTTTTATTTGATTTACTTGCTGCCCCTCCAGTTCAATTTCAATTTCTGCATCATTTCCGTACCATCCTACCCAATTTATGTTGTAATCTTTGTAAGCTCTTACACCATCGACTAATCCATAAGCCCCTTTTCCTTTGAAATCTTCACTTGGCTGAGTTAATAAATTGATTTTTAATTTTTTGGCTTCTGAAGTTATGTTTGCATAATTTATAATCTCTAACCAACGTTGATAATACTCGTCAGGACTCAGCCCCATTTCAGAAATCTCATAAACTCCCTTTCCATTTAAGTGTTTAGTGAAATCCTCAACCCTTTTAGTAAGGTTTTGACGAATTTCATAGTCATCGTCATTAGTTTTCTTAATAAACATACCATGTTGGTCTTTACCAAAAAATTTAGATTGTTGAAAGTAGGTATACTCCAAGGATAAACGCAAATCCCTAATTCGACTATACACCTTACTATCTTTTCTAACAATCTCTTCTGCGCCTAGAATGATTTGATTGTAGTCGGACATGTGTTCAGGACTAAGAAAGGTTTCAATTTGTTTGACAGGGTTATCGTAAATACTCAAATAGGAATTGCTGTCAATTTGATTTTTTGTAAAAAGGTTCAGATATTCAGAAACATATTTGGCAGCATTGCCATAAAACATTTCCATAAAATCCAATGTTTTTTCATCAACATTTATTTCAGTGTTTTGTAATAAATTTACGAGTAGAAATTGTCTCAATTCATAAAAATGAGAAGGAATGTCGGCAGAACCTTGAATAAACAGACCTTTAATGCCCTCCTTTTTAAGATAATCATAGTTTTTTTGAAAGGTATGTATATTGGGAAAAGCTGAAAAATAATCTGTAAACTGAACCGTATAGTCCCAGAAAAAGAGGTTTTCTGTCGCTTCCGTCCAATTTTTAAGAGTAGCTCTCATGTCTGAGCTTCTCGGATCTTCTGCGAAACTTATCCCGCGATTCAAATTAATCGGGCAATAAATAATATAAAGATTATGTACAAGATGTAAATCTTTTGGAGGTTGTGATGTATGTAAATAAGCTAAAGAGATCAAATTATGATTGGGAAATTCTTTTGCCAAATCGTTGAGAAAGACATAATGTGAACCACGATCCTCACCATGTTTTTTATTCAATTTTTCGCACCTATTGCATTGACAATAAACTTCATCATCATTTTGACTTACTGAGAAGAACTTAGCATGAGGATTCTTCTTAATGATTTTTTTTAATTCAGCCTTAAAGATCTCTTGAGTTCGCCCGTTAGTATAACAAATAGAGCCTGAATTTCTTTCGCCCTCAAATAAGGCAAAAAGTTCAGGTTGTTTTTTAAAATATATGCTTGGTGGCATTAACTTATGATAGCTATGCCCCCAGATACCAAAATCTTGATCTATTCCATCTAATTGATACCAGCTTCTAAAGTCTTTATTGAAATTTCCAGGATAGTATAAATAACGGTAAACAAAATCCGGTTCAGATTTCTTATAAAAATGAGAAGGAAAACTTAATTGTTTATCCTTTTTAAGAAACCAATCTTTTTCAGTGATCTTTATAATCCCAATGGTTTCTAAAAAAAAAGCTATACCTCTTTGAAGGGCTTTCCCACTTCCTCCGCTGATCCTAATATTGTTACTATCAGAATAAATTTCAAAAGTGATTTCATTCAAAGTTTTGGTATTGATACTTAAAAGAATTTGATTGTTTTTTTCAACACAAGATACCTTAATGGTATTTCCCAAAACTTCTGAAAAATAATGATTCAGTTCATTAGAGTGTTGCTCAGTTGATTTAGTATGAAACAAGGTGAGTTGAAACTCATTAAATTCATAAATTGATATATTCTGTGAATTTATACTGAGTGTCACATTAAAAATTATGAAGATTATAAAAAATCGTATTTGCATCTAGTTGAACTTATACTGTAAGCTTAAAAACAATTCATACTCATTCTGAAAACGACCTGGTATAAGTTCCTGATAGTTGTACCCTCCTTGAATACCTATCAAATATCTTTGATTTAACATTCTGAAATATCCTAAGTTAACGCGGTAGGCTTCAGTAGAAACGCGGCGTTGGAATTGGTTAAGAATGGATCGTTCGTCAGGATTTGTTCCATAGCTTAAGATCAATCCAATGTAATCGAACCTTGTATCTATATAGTGACGTGTTGTCAACGTAAAAGCTGGATAGTATTTATTATTACCTTCGGTCATCATAAATGATCTAAGATAAATCCAGTTAGAACCAAAGTATTTATTGAGACCTAAAGCTGCTGTATAAAAGTTTCGATCGTCAAATGTTTGATCATAGCGTGCACCGATATCCGCTCCCCAGCCTTTATCAAAAAATCTAAAATGTGAGGCTCTAAATCTCCATTCTGGAAAAACGTCATCACTACTGTAAGATCCTCCGACATAAGTATAGTTGTTGATACCTGTGAAAATATAAGAGTCCAGTTCGTACTGAAGACCAGTTCTACTTTCGCCAACAGCAGAAAGACGATTTGCATAATTTATACGAGGGATTAGCGCCCCCCATTTTCTTTGCCGTATATATTGAAAGCTCATCAAATGCCAGGGTCCAAAATTTTCCCTATCGAAAGCAGTGATACTGTAATTTAATCCAGCGATATCAAAATCAAAACGAAGTTCAAGGTTGACTAAACGCCTGTTCAGCTCGCTATCATCTGGGAATTTGGGTTGAATCTCCTTTATATAAGTGAATTCACCTTTTAAATCTCCAAGGGACTGAAATATTGAAAGTTTTTTGAAATAAAAGTCTTTTTCTTCAGGATAGTATGTTATTGCTGTTTCGCACACTTCTTTGGCACTTTGGTAATTTTCTGCCTGAAATTCTAAATCAAACAAATAATAAAAAGCAGTCTTATAATCTTTATTTTTATCTATTACTAATTTGAAGTTCTGTCTAGCTTTATCAACTTCACCTGTCATTTGTTGTGCTCTTCCCAAGACTAAATTAAAGTCAAGATAATCTGGTGCAATTTTCAATGCCTTCTGGGCATTAATTTTTACTTTTTCATATTCTTTTTCTTTCAACAAATCAATGGTTTCATATAGAAGTGAATCCACATTGATGTCTTGCCCTAATGCGCTGGTACCCATAATGAATAGCAACCAGAGCATTTTTGATTTAAATATATTTTTCACTTTCTGTCGAATTTATTTTTACTAAATACCCTCTACGCTTCATGTCACCCCACTTAGGCTGTTTTCTAGTGAAAAAACACCAATACCCTCTTAAATAAGCAAAAGTATTTATCGGATGGTATATTATAGGTTCTATCATAGACATGGTGATTAGAATTAAAATTTCCTTCAAACTGTTATAGTTCTTGAAAATAAACTCATCTATCAAAATGGAAATGAGGGTAATGGATTGAAAGAAAAGAAAAACGGCCAGAAATAGATAAAGCACAAAATCATAATTTAACTCTAAAAAAATCAAAGAAAATATGATTATGAGGACCCCCAAAAGTTCTAGGATTGGTACTAAAAATTCGAAAAAAACAAAATAAGGAAAAGCCAACATGCCAGTGATCCCGTATTTTGGATTTAAAAACATATTCCTATGGATTTTTATTGTTTGGATTAAGCCTCTAGCCCAACGTGACCTTTGAGTTATAAATAAATCTGTGGTATCAGGCACTTCTGTCCAACATAGAGATTCAGGGATATATCTTATAGCAAATTCTTCTTTTTTATCGTGCATTAATTTTCGCATTCTTGTGATAAGTTCAAAATCTTCGCCAAAAGATTTATCCCAATAGCCACCTGCTTCAAAGAAAACTTTTTTATCGAACATGCCTAACCCACCTGAAACTAAAAGAAGAGCGTTCATACGACTCCAAGCCATTCTGCCAAATAAAAAGGAGCGAACATATTCCAACTCCTGAAATCTTGGAAACATCTTTTTGGGAAATCTCACTTCTTCTATTGTGCCTTCTTTGATCTTACAATTATTTGAAATTCGAAGTCCTGCACCAGTAGCAATAACTCGTTTCTTTTCTACCATAAAAGGAAGAACTAGTTTCGTAAGAGTATCATTTTTCAAGATACAATCCATATCTGTGCAAAGAAAAATTGGATAGCATGATGAATTCACCCCAGCATTTGAAGCATCAGCTTTAGAACCTCCATTTATTTTATCTACAACCAAAAGTTTGTTGTATACAGGGTTGGTAGATTTATAATGCGCTCGAACGCCTTGTGTTTTAATTTTTTCTTTATAATAAAAATCAACTTTTTTTAAATCGAAATTATTGATAAGTTTTACCAAAGTATCGTCTGTACTACCATCATTGACGACGATAACTTCAAATTTTGGATATTGTAATGAGAGAAATGTTTTTAAATTATCGACAACAACATCTCCCTCATTATAAGCCGGTATCACAACAGAAATACCTGGAACCTGACTAGATTTGAGCATTAAATCTTTAGGGTAATCGTATTTTAATCTTTGAAATTTATCAATGGCTAGGTAAGAGGAAACCGCTAAGAGCGAATAAAATAAAACATATGAAAGCATGAATATTAATACGAAATATTCAAACCAGGTTACGAAGGTGAAGAAATAGTCTATCATTTCAGTAGATTTTCATTAATATGTTTTTTAATATCTTCTACCCTATTGTTATTATTTGCCATTTTAAATAAGGCTTCAGGATTGATAGAATTTATGGTTCTTGCAATTTCAAGCTCATTATAATTACTTTTTAATAAAAGGGGTTTAAGAAAATCAAGGTGATTTTCTTTTCCAATTTTACTTAGAGTTGATACAATTTGAGTTTGATTATTTACTGTTTCTTCACCATAGCGAGAAATCATTTCATCTGCTTTATCTTCGAGAAATAAGTCAGCCAAAGCTACATACGCAAGCTCTCTCACGCTTGGATTCTTGTGATTTATGCAATTTGTAATTTCAGACTCCAAATCTGAAGCATTATAATAAACCGCTAAACGAAGACCAGTTCTTACAATAAAATCGTTTTCTGAAAACAAGAAATTTTTGAGTAAGTCAGGACGTTTTAATTTTCTTGTTTTGCAGATTTCAAGTATTTCAATTTCTTTGGCGAATGAAGGCTGATATTTAATGTCTATTAGGAAAGAAACGTCTTTTTCTGTCAGTATGATGAAAGCTATTAGAGCATTTGCACTTAATCTTTTACTTCGATGATGTATATAAGGTTCAATATCTTTAGCCGCTGGTTTATAATCCATCATTTCAAATTGATAAATTCCTTTTTTCTTATAGAAGATAAAGAAACTTTTCAACAGGTTATAACTATGCTTATCTAGATTGAATGCTTCATAAATCTTAATAAATTCTCTTTCATCAACACCTTTTAAACTATTTTTTAATTCTATAAGTGACTCAACTAGCAACTCCCTAAACCTATAGCTACTTATGTTATGATTACTTTTAAATTTTTCTATTTCAATATCTTTTTCGATTTCAGAAAGTCCAGCTAGAAAAAATTCAGGCAAGAAATCATTTAACTTCCTTTTTATTTTTTTGTCTAAAATTTTAAAATTAATTATAGCCAACCTGTTTAAAAAGAGCAATATGATTACACTTAGAAATAAGATTGATAATATCGGTATGATATAAGGAATTAATACCGTTTCAATAAAATTGCTTTTCTCCATAGTCTTTTAATAATTAATTCTATTTTATGTCTTCACTCAAATTCCCAATTATATTTACTGTTTTCGATTTTAAGTCTTTAAAAGCAAATTGTAATTATTCAGTAGAATCTCCTGTTTGAAGCATTGCTTCTATTTACCGGGTAAAAGCATGTTTTATTATTTATCAAATTATAACTACATCTTAATTTGTAATTAGTGTAAAACATAGTTTTATTGTCATTGTTGAGAATACAGTTTTTTTAATTTTATTAATTTTCTTGACGTTTCATTAATGAAGACACCTGATATTTTTTTAATAAATCCTTCCTTGAGCCTAATAATTTCAAATCTTCTAGATCTGGCAGCTTACCAGGTTTTTTCTCAGCAGATTCATCTGACATACTGATAGATTGCTTTTCATTATTAAGAGCAGTCTGTACTTTGCTAACAAGAACCTCAAGTTTGAAAGGTTTTGATAAAAAGCCATTCATACCAAACTCGATGCATTTAGCTTTCTCTTGTCTCAACGAGTGAGCCGTCATTGCAATTATTGGAGTATTAATCTTTAATTTTTCTCTAATAATGGAAGTGGCTTCAAAACCATCCATGCCAGGCATGACTAAATCCATCAAAATTAAGTCAACACTTTCATTGTTTTTAAGCCATTCCACACCTTCATAACCATTTGAAACAACAATCAATTCATGCCCAAGTTCGACTATAATTTTTTGTACTAACTTTTGATTCAATGGATTATCTTCAAACATCAAAATTTTACTTTGTTTGTGTCTACATTGAGAATCTGAACTCTGATTATTTTCTTTTGATTTTTTCTCTAATTCAAATGGAATAGAAACAGAAAAAACGGAACCCTCACCTATTTTACTTTTTAATTTAAGGGATCCATTAAAATTATCTACTAATAATTTAACAATATTGAGACCTAAGCCCGTACCTCCGTACTTTCTTGTAGTATCAGTCTCTGCTTGAGTAAAGCGCTGAAAAATCATTTGTTGTTTATCCTCCGGTATCCCAATACCACTGTCTTGCACTTTTATAGATAAAACAGATTTATTATTGGCGACTAATTCCGCAGATGCACATATCTTAACAAACCCTTCGTGTGTAAATTTTATAGCATTGTTAACTAGGTTAATAATAATTTGGCTTAATCTATATTCATCTCCAAGCACCAATTCCGGCAATACACCATTAATTTCTTTTTCAAGACTGACACCCTTTTTGGATGCCTTATCTTTCTGCATATTGTAAACATACTCCAGTACCTTTTCTGGACTGAATAGTTTTTTTTCTAGAGAAAAATTACCGGATTCGATTTTAGAAAGATCTAGTATATCATTTACAATATAGAGTAAACTTTCCCCGGCTCTTAAAATGGTGTCCACATATTCGAATTGCGAAGCATTCAAATCTTCTTTTCTTAAAAGATCCGAAAAACCAATGATAGCATTTAGCGGTGTTCGGATTTCATGGCTCATGTTACATAAAAAATTATCCTTAGCAACTAAAGCCTTTTCTGCTTCTTGTTTTCTTTGCTCCAAGTCCTTTTGGTGTCTAATTTTATCTGTAATGTCATTCGCAATTTTTAAAATAAACTGAAACTTGTTGTCTTTACTATAAACAGGAAATAAACTAGATTCTATAAACTTTTCTTGACCGCCTTTAGTCCTTGTTACAAATTCTTCTTTTTGATTTTCTCCCTTTTTAGATTTTTCCAAGCAGTTTTTGAAATTCTTTTGCATTTCAATTCCAGGAATTAAAAAACTATAGTCCTTCTGTAATAATTCATCCGGCTCGTACTCCAACATGTCACAAAACAGTTTATTTACAGATAAAATTTGACCATCACAACTTAATTTGACTATAGCATTTGCCTTATCCAAAGAATTTTGAAGTTCATAGGCTTCTAATTCTTTGCTAGCCAATTTTGTATCACTCTCATTATTGTACCGTGATTTGGTTTGCCTAACAGCAGAATTTGGTTGACTTATTACGTTAAATCTTACAGCGGGTTGGGAATTCTCAATTTGCCAAACTTCAATCTTTACACCGTAAAAATTAATCTCATCTGATGTATGATCATTCAACCAATCAAGTGCTTTCTTGTGTTCGTCGCTAAAATTTGAAGTGATCCATATTACTGACGAAGCATTTAAGACAGATGCATAAGTAATAAATTTACCGAGATGCTCGTAATCTGTACTTTCAAGTTGATTTACAACAACTACAAATTTATCTGTCTTTTTATCTTTTGCCAAAATATCCACACAGAATGGACCTAAAGGAATTTCCTTAGCTACAAATTTAAGTTTAAGATGAATTGCATCTCCTATATCATTTAAATGCTCGGAAAGCCAAGATGTAAAATCAGGATATCCTTTGTTCCAAATTTTTCTTAATTGAATATTTTTGATGATTCCTATCATTTTGAAGTTTTCATTTTTAATGCTAAAAGATTGAATTATTTTTTAAAATTAAATAATCGGAAAAGAACCCTAATAGTCATTATTGTGACATATTTAATAAATTTGCCTTAAATTTTAAATAAATTAAAAAAAGCGCTTATAAACTTAAATTACAATTAATTAGGTATCGAATAAATATTTTCAACTATTACTAGTCAATCATAAATAAGCTATATTAACAATACATTAAGATTTTTAATTTTAAAAAAAGGTAAAAATTGATAAGGTTCAAAAAATACTAATCTGTCAATTTTTGGATTAAAAATGATTCAGAGATGATAACTAAATCACCCTTAACTTTTTTTGAAATGAAATTCAACTTTTCTAATTATTCAAAAACAAATATTAAGTCCTCCTCTCAGAGTGAGAACTATGGTGTGAATATTATTTTTTAACTCATGAGTTATTAAATCAATAATTAAATCAGATCTATTGTGTTTGCCATTAATAAAAAATACTAAATAGAAGATCTCCAACACTAGAATAATAATTCATACTTTATATTTTAGGAATCATGGAGTTTTCTCTGTTTTTTTTTGTTTTAAATACTTTTCAATTTCTTATGCTTTAAAATCAGAATAAAGTACACCACTATTTTTTTGAACTTGTTAATCTCATTTCAACTTGATAATCTCTTAAGTCCATTATTTTTTAAAAGCTATTTTCCAATGGCATAGATAAATCGTCATAGCTGTATAAATAGTGACTTACGAAATATTTTAAAATTAGTTGAAAAGCATCCTTGTCTTTATATACATCATAAAGCTGCTTTATTATTGAAGAGTCATATTGAAAATAAACCTAGCGAACAGCTAAAGATTTCAGGTAGTCATAATATATGAAAAGCAGAAGGTATTCCTATCAATTCATTTAACTTTACGGAAAAAAGAGGTTGAAGGAAACGATCAAACAACTCGAATTATTTTTCAGAAGTTCAAATTTCGGTCGTGGAATGCGTTTAGGTGTGGCACTTGCTCTTCCATTTGTCATTCTTTATAGTTTAGGTTATTTTGAATTTGCTTTGCCAATTGTGGTGGGCGCTTTTCTAAATGCTCCAGGAGATATGCCAGGAAGTAGAAAGCGTATGGTAAATGCTACTTTAATTAGTATTGGCTTGACCATGCTGATTACGGCTGTCATTTTATTTACAAAACCCTTTTTACCTTTATTATTAATCGCAATGGGTATTATCACCTTTTCTGTATCACTCCTATCCGTTTATGGGTTTAGAGCTTCTTTGGTATCTTTTTCCGGCTTATTGGCAATAGTGATTGCCTTCGCCATAAACAAGACTACTCCTTTTGAAATTTTGATTCAAGTTGCACTTATGGGTGTGGGTGGTTTGTGGTACTTATCGGTATCGTTGTTGTATCAAATTATTTTTCCTAAAAAAGATCAAAATCAATTATTGTCCGATACGCTTCACTTAACAGGAGATTATTTAAAACTACGTGCTAAACTTCTTACAAACACAAAAAATAGGGATAAGCACCTGAAACAAAGCTTTAATCTTCAGAATCAAATCAACGATAAACACGAGACCCTTCGTGAGGCATTGCTAACCGTAAGAAAACGTTCCGGACGATCAAGATATGAAGAGAAACAATTGTTGATTTTCCTATCGTCCATCAAAATTTTTGAACTCATTGAAGCTGAACAAATGAATTATGAGACTATCGATAAAACATTTGAGGAAAGAAAGGAGTTTTTAAAACCCGCCAAAGAGCTTAATAATGTTATGGGGGAACATCTTATTCGTCTATCAGAAGTATTGATCCAACACGATCCTTTGCCAAGCAAAAATGAGTTGGTAACTGCCCTTGATAAAACAGACGATTCTATAAGGAATTACATTGATAAGTTTAAGTTACCACAGGCCAGAGAAGGTGCATTGATTTTAAAAAATCTTTACGATTATCAGGAACAGTTGCTTGAAGAGATAACGGCCATCAGGAGGACAATGGCAAATGTAAAAGAGGCCTCAAAAGTTTCTATAAAACGTCAAGATGCAAGTCAATTTTTGACGCTTCATGAGTATAGGTTCAATGTAATTTTACAAAATTTAAGTCTAGATTCTACTCTATTCAGACATTCTTTGAGGTTAAGCTTTGCTATGTTATTTGCTTATAGCCTGGGTCTATTTTTTGAAATTCAAAACACGTATTGGATTTTACTTACGATCATAGTGATCATGCGTCCTAGTTACGGGTTGACCAAAGAACGCTCAAAAGATCGAATCATAGGCACCATAATAGGAGCTGTTATTGCTGTCGGTATAGTTCTGCTCACCCAAAATCAAATTTTATACGCGGTTTTGGCTTTATTCTCTCTGATCTTTGCCTTTGCTTTATTACAACAAAACTATAAGTCGGCTGCAGCACTAATAACGATTAGCATTGTATTCGTGTATTCTTTTATCAATCCTAAAGCTTTAGAGGTGATTCAGTTTAGAGTTATTGACACCTTTATAGGCGCTGTGATAGCTGTCGTCGCTAATTATAGCCTATTACCAAGCTGGGAGGTATTTAATTTAAAACAGGTCCTTATTAAAGCCTTAAAATCAAATAAAACCTACCTTCATGCCACCCAGGATTTGTACCAAGACCCCAGCAACAACTCCTTAGCTTATAATTTAGCTAGAAAAGATGCTTTTCTGGCTATTAGCCAACTCAATGCTGCTTTTCAAAGATTGACTCAAGATCCCAAATCCAAGCAAAAAGAATTTCAATTGATTTATGAAATGGTGACACTTCACCAGACCTTGATTTCTGCCACAGCGTCTATTGGAAACTTTATTGCTCAACATCAAACCACGCCTGCTTCTGTTGAATTTAATATACTTATTAAAAGAATTTCGAATACGCTGCAGGAGGCCCTAGATATATTGGAGCAAACTCCATCTCAGGATAACATAACTAAGATCAAAGCAGATGAAGCTCAGAAAAAATTAGAAAATGAGTACAAGCGATTAGCTCATGTTAGAGATGAAAACATCAAACAAGGTAATGAAGAACTTAATACAGAAACCTTACATGCCTTGCAGGAAGCTTATTTGATTTCAAACCATCTGGGGTGGCTGGTGTCATTATCAGACAATTTGAAACGCTCCACAAAAAAATATAATCAAACAATTTTACGAATTGAATGATTCAGATTGAAATTTCTATGACCTCATTTAGTTTTGGAATACTGACCTCCCAAGAATAAGTATCTTGAATTTTTACCTTGAGTGTTTGCAAGGCCGTAGGCTCCCCGTGAACTAAAAATGTGTGTCGAGGCCGTTCTTTAATTTCGCTGATCCACTCCAAAATCCCTTTTTGATCAGCATGAGAAGATAAGGTTTCAATATGGTGAACTTTAGCCTTAACCGCATGATATTTTCCATAGAATTTTAATTCATGTGCTCCTTCTAATAATTGCCTGCCCCTTGTTCCTTCTGCTTGGTAACCGACTAGCAATATGGTTGTGTTAGACTTATCTACAAGTTGCTTGAGATACGTTAAAACTCTTCCACCCGTAACCATACCACTTCCTGCGATTACTATTTTCGGCCGTGGGTCATTAATAGTCTCCCAGGTCTCTTTGTAGGAAGTAATAATCTTCATCCGATCTGTCATTGCTGAAAATTCTTCAAGTGACATTTTATGCCATTCAGGAAATCGTTTAAATACGCCAAGCACATTATTACCCATAGGACTATCTATAAAAATGGGGATATTTGGAATCTTATGCCTGTTGTAGAGCTTGGATAAAAGAAACATGAGCGTTTGCAGGCGTTCTACTGCAAAAGAGGGGATGATTAAAGTTCCTCTATTATAAATTGTTTTATTGATAAGTTCGATGAGTTTTTCGGAAACACTATCTTTTGGATGAAGTTTGTTACCATAAGTGCTTTCCAGTAATAGATAGTCTGCATATTGCGGACGTTCGGGAGACCTTAGCAATAGATCCTTTTGTCTTCCAACATCTCCGGAAAAGACAAAAATCTTTTCAAAAACTTTAAGCTCTATAAAAGTAGCGCCTATGATATGACCATTGTATTTAAATCGATAAAAAATATCTTTTGAAAGTTTTTGCCATTCATCATCTTCAGCCGGGCTAAACATCTTGAGTGTTTTTTCCACATCTTGAATCGTATAAAATGGTAAAGCTGGAGAATGCTTACTATAATTTTCAGTATTAGCACGCTCTGCCTCTTCTTCACTAATTTTGGCACTGTCCAGAAGAATTATTTTGGCAATCTCTAAAGTTGGAAGTGTTCCTATAATTTTTCCTTGAAAGCCTTGTTTCACCAACCGAGGCAAGTAACCCGTATGGTCTAAATGTCCATGGGTTAGTAAAACAAAATTAATTTGCGATCCTGGAAACGCCAGGTCATTCCAGTTTTGTTCTCTTAAGGACTTCATCCCTTGGAACATTCCGCAATCGACTAAAATATTGAGACTTGAGGTCTCGAGTAGAAATTTGGATCCTGTGACAGTTCCGGCGCCACCAAGGAAATGGAGTTTTACAGATTTCATTTTGATTTATTTTTACAAAGACTTGAAATTTCGTTGAGTATTTTGGTTTTTCTTACTTCTGAAATCCCTAGATGATCCAAATAGAAGCTATCATTCAAGAGTTGGCGGCAAAGCACTATATCCCTGCTCAGTAAGAACTGTTTTTCTCTGCTGGATAATAAAGTCGAGACAGTTATGGGGTATAAACCTAATCTATCAATGCGATCTTTTAATGCATTCTCTTTTGGGTAATCCCAACTTAATAAATAAAGTCCTACACAATTGCCATAAGTGATAGCATCTAGTGTAAAGCGTGTGTTGGTCACTACCCAGGCTTCCTTAGGTCCATCTTCGTCATCCTTACCTCCAGCAACAATATCACGATATCTAGAATGGATATATAATGGGATTTTCACATTACAGACGGAAGCCTTGTCATTATGAAATTTACACTCTGCCAAAATGTTATGCTCATCTTTGCTAGCAATGACATCTACCTCATGAGATACGCATTTCCCCTTTAGTATTTGTCCAACTTTTACTTCATAACCACTATACTTCATAAGTTCTCCAATAAATTTTTCAAATGGAAAACCAGTGGGTCCCAATTCATAGATCGCTTTTTTGAGTTTATATTTAGAAGCGTAAATGGGCTCGCTTTTCTTTAATAAGGCAAAGGCTCTATTATAAATTTCCTTGGTAGAAATGCCCTGATACAGCTCATCTCTTACAATATTTAGAATATGATCTACTGTGGATTTGTCGGCACCACTACGAAATAAACTATTTCGCAATTTTGAAAGCGAAAAATCAGCTTTTTCACCGGAGGACTTTACAATTTGAAAGGTTTTCTTTGACATAACTATAAAAATATTCAAATTTTATAATAAAATCTATGACAATTGTCAACTTTCTGAAAATCATTCGATTAAAACTTTTAGGAAATAAAATTGATCACATAATACTATCAATATTGAGTTTTCAATTTAACTTTTTGAATTGTTTACGTAAACTTTAAAAATTTCAAAAGTGACCTTTGAGTAATTGCTATCTTATATTCTCAAGGCTTTAATCCGTCAACTAATATTTAAATACTTGAATTATGACATCGAGTAAATCACAAATTTTTAAAATAAATTCTTAACGGTTTTTCAACTAAGCCTTATATTCGGGTTTAATATTCATTAAGATTTGACTTTTAAAACATATAACATGAAAACCTTTACTATTCTTCTCATCATATTCGTAAGCACTTCATCTATTGCTCAGAACTTTGAAACCTTAAAAGATAAAGAAGAACTAACTAAACAGGAAGGTTTCTTCGACTTTTGGTATTCTGAAAAAGAAGACAAAATTTATTTAAAAGTTGATCAACTCGACCAGGAGTTTATTTACGTGCATTCCCTTACTAGTGGGTTAGGTTCTAACGATATTGGTTTGGACAGAGGACAACTGGGTGGTACAGCCATAGTCAAATTTCAACGTGCCGGAAACAAGCTACTTCTCTTGCAACCCAATCAGGATTACAGAGCTATCACCGATAATGAATCAGAACGCCAAAGTGTAGAGCAAGCCTTTGCCAAATCGGTTTTGTTTGGTTTTGAGATTGAAGACGAAAGTGAAGGTGCTTTTCTTATCGATTTCACAGCATTTTTAATGCAAGATGCTCATGGCGTTGCCAGACGTTTGAAGCAACAAAGACAAGGATCTTACAAATTAGATAAAACTAAAAGCGCCTTGGCTATGCAACGCACCAAAGCCTTTCCTAAAAATTCAGAATTTGAAGCTTTATTAACCTTTACAGGGCAACCAGAGGGCAGAAATATTCGCTCTGTAGCTCCAGATGCTTCCAACCTAAGTGTGATTCAGCATCATAGTTTTGTAGAATTACCAGATGACGGTTATGAAAAAAGAGAATTCGATCCCAGAAGTGGGGCTAATTTTATTTCTTATCAGGATTATTCAACACCCATTTTCGAGCCGTTGACCAAACGTTACATCACCCGTCATCGCTTAGAAAAAAATATTCCAAATGCAGAGATTAGCGAAGCCAAAGAACCCATTATCTATTATCTCGACCCAGGAGCTCCAGAGCCAGTAAAGTCAGCTTTATTGGACGGAGCCAGATGGTGGGATCAGGCTTTTGAAGCTATTGGTTACAAAAATGCTTTTCAAGTCAAGATGCTTCCCGAAGGAGCAGATCCCATGGACTTACGCTACAATATGATCCAATGGGTTCACCGCTCAACCCGTGGATGGAGTTATGGCGCCAGCGTCAAAGATCCTCGAACAGGCGAAATTTTAAAAGGTCACGTGAGTTTAGGCAGCTTAAGAATTCGTCAGGATTTTATGATTGCTCAGGCTTTAATGAATCAACCTTTTAAAACTTCAGATGATAATTACGAGCCTATGTTAGAAATGGCTTTAGCGAGAATCCGACAATTATCGGCTCACGAAGTAGGACATACCCTTGGTTTTGCCCATAACTTTGCAGCTAGTGCCAATGGGATGACAAGCGTGATGGATTATCCTCATCCCAATTTAAAGCTAAAAAATAATCAAATCGATTTTTCTGAAGCTTACGACACCAACATAGGTGAATGGGACAAAGTCACTGTCGCTTATAGTTACGGTGAAGCCAGTGATTCTCAAACTGAAAAGCAATATTTAAACACTGTTCTTAAACAAGCCGAAACTGATGGGTTTCAATTCATCAGTGATGCAGATGCTCGTCCTCAAGGTGGAGCCCATGCGTATGCTCACTTATGGGATAATGGTAAAAATGCTTCTGAAGAACTAAATCGGATTTTGGAACTTCGCCAATCAGCGATCTCAAATTTTTCTTTAGATAATATACAAACCGGCAATGCCTATTCAGTTTTAGAAGATGTATTTGTCCCTTTATATTTTTTTCATCGCTATCAAACCGAGGCTGCAGTGAAGTTGATTGGCGGATTAGATTATAATTACGCGACCAAAGGAAGTAGCCTAACGCCTGTAGAAGTGCTTTCAACATCAGATCAGAAAAAGGCACTCGAGGCAACTTTAAAAACATTAGATGCTCAAACTTTAGCCATTCCAGAGCAAATTTTGCCCTTATTTCCTCCACGCGCCTTTGGATATTCAAGGAGTCGTGAGTCTTTCAAAAGTAATACTGGTGTGAGTTTCGATGCTTTAGGAGCAGCTGCAACTGCCAGTGAAATGACATTAGGTTTATTGCTGCATCCAGAACGCACTAACCGATTGATTCAACAGAAATCTTTAGATAAATCCAATCTGGGTTTGGAAGAGGTGTTAGAAGAATTAGTAAAAAACACCTTCGAAAAACAACACAAATCCAATTATCAGACTGAAGTCCAGAACAGCATCAACTTCAATGTCTTAAAACATCTGCTGAACTTATCCGCTAGTAAGCAAAGCATCCCACAAACCAAAGCACTGGCTAATGCTACTATAAATCAATTAAAAATTCGATTTATTAAGGATAACTCCTCCTTATCCAGAGAAATGTATTACCGCATAGAGCAATTCATGGAAGAGCCAGAAAAATTTGAAGTCATCCCCTCACCTACTATCCCTGATGGAAGCCCAATTGGGAGCTTCCAGTGTTTTCACTAATAGATATAGAAGTATTTTTTTAACTGAATTTGCTCTAGTTAGCTTAAAGGTTTTACAATATATTGCTTAAAAGTGAGGAGAACTCTTAACCATCCAATTTGGTGAGGAAAACTACTGAAGATGAAAAAGGAAGATTTAAATAAAGAATAAATTAAAATTAGGATTAAGAAAATAAATCCCAAAATAATGAGTTTATGACTAAACTTAAGTCATGAAAAAAACACGATACTATTTTTTGTACTGACTTGCCTTCCATTATCGATTTCTGCTCAAAGCATCGACTTGAAACCTTCCAAATTAGAATCCATACTATGCAAACAATGGACGATTGAATTTGCTAAAATGGGAAACATAGAACTCACGGAAGTTCCGAACACTCTAGATTTCAATCTGAAATTTAATCCAGATGGCACTTACGAGGTCAAATCTCCAAACGATGACAACAGCAGCGGAACCTGGACTTATGATGTTGAAAGAAGAACAGTAGAACTGGAAGCTGCAGGAAACGTTAAGTTCATGATCAAATCGATTACAAAAGACAACCTCATCATCAACCTGGATTTAGGTGAAGATGCACCTCCGGGATTATCCAATCTTGAGCTGCACTTTAAGCCCTCTTAACCAAGCTAGTTTCTAAAAAAATTATGATGAATCTTTCACTTTTTATGATTGAACTTCTCAAGTTTAAAAAAGTGTAAACCTCAAGTTTAGTCTTTCTAATTATTTAACTGAAAGTTGTGAACATAAAAAGAGCAACAGAAATTTCTGTTGCTCTTTTTAATATAGATCATCTACCCAATTAAAATTAACTCTCCTGAGTTTCAGTTTCAGAAGATACTATAACCTTGAATTTTTCTAACTGCTCTTCTTCTCCGGTAAAGTAGGGAAACACATCCAAGATTGGAGATTCTGTGATCGAGGGAATCGAATAATCTCCGGTAGTTCCTTCCAGTGCCTGATTGGTATTTTCAAAGGCTTCTTTAACGTCATTCGCCTGAACTAACAGGTAAATGTTTGTTTTTCTCTCTTTTCCGCTTTCTTCATCCAGAGCAATGAGAGAAACTTTGGATTTGAACCAGCGGTCTGAATTTTCAAACGGATGTACTTCAGAAAAATTAGCCACTTTTATGTTCATGATTCGGAATTCCTCTTCAGTAAGAGTTTTCATCTCGTCGTTGATTCTTGCCTCTGCTTCAGTAAAAGAAACCGCATCCAGAAGATAAGTATCCGTACTTATTTTCTTCTCTCCGGTGTCCTGTGTTTTTCTGTATTTCACCTTACATTCAAACCAAATTACGCTCATATCATTATTTTATTAAGAGCGCCAAAAATAGTTTTTTTAATAAGCCTTAGAACTAAAGATCACCTCATAAATTCAAAATTTCTCCTCGATTTTTATAAACTATTAGCTTTCAATAATTAGCAATTCAGGATTCAAAAACTTTAACTTTTAAAAAAATGTGATTGGAAAATGTCTAAATATGAACTTACACATTAATAAAAATACAATTGGTCTAAAAGACTTAATTTTGTAAGTGACCTATCTGAAAGTTAATTGTTAACTATGAAAAATATCTACCTTTATTACATATCGATTTCTGCTCCTCTCCTATTCACCATCTGGTTAAACAAGGTTGATGTGATAAATTCAAAGTTATTTGTGGCGCTTCTATTTTTGTATGCTTTCATTTATAGAATTTTTGTTGATGGTAAACGACTTGAAGCAAAGAATATAATTCAAGAGAAGGACCTCTGGAAAATCAATCATATGGGTTGTACTTTCCGATATTTTAAGGAACTTTATCTCAAATAAAATGATCTCACCTTTACAACAACACCTATGAAAATTGCCGTTTTTAGTTCAAAACCTTACGATCGCCGTTATTTCGAAACCTATAATAAAGATTACAATTACGACTTATCTTTTTTTGACACCAACCTCAATGCGTTAACCTCCAATCTTACGCAAGACTTTGATGCTGTTTGTGTATTCGTCAATGATCAACTCAATGAAGAAGTCATAAAGAAACTGGCCGACAACGGAGTAAAGTTAATTGCCCTGCGTTGTGCTGGATTTAATAATGTGGACCTGGAGGCAGCAGAGCAATACGGGATAAAAGTCACAAGAGTTCCTGCTTACTCTCCACAAGCAGTCGCAGAACACGCTCTGGCTCTTATTTTAACACTCAATCGCAAAACCCATAAGGCTTATAACCGCGTTAAAGAAGGTAACTTTTCCCTTGATAATCTCATTGGCTTCAATGTCTATAACAAAACTGTTGGCGTCATAGGGACAGGAAAAATTGGTCAAGCCTTTTGTAAAATTATGCTGGGATTAGGTTGTAAAGTTTTGGCCTACGATGTCGCCCCACAAAGCGCTTTGGAAGAAGCGGGAGTCACTTACGTTACTCTGGAAGAGCTTTACAAAGGCTCAGATATTATCTCACTGCACTGTCCTTTATTGCCGGCCACTCAACATTTAATCAACGATAATAGCCTTGCTCAGATGAAAACCC
The DNA here is from genome assembly GCF_020164595.1 of Psychroflexus longus. GTDB lineage: Bacteria > Bacteroidota > Bacteroidia > Flavobacteriales > Flavobacteriaceae > Psychroflexus > Psychroflexus longus. Next base: position 168,858 of record NZ_JAIQZE010000004.1, on the reverse strand, counting down.
AGGTCATGATCATCAACACCAGCCGTGGCGGATTAATCAACACAGAGGATGTGATCAAAAATCTGAAAGACAAAAAAGTCGGCTATCTGGGCATCGATGTCTATGAACAGGAAGAAAATGTATTTTTTGAAGACATGTCCGAGCAAATTATAGAAGACGACACCTTATTGAAATTAATTAGCTTTCCAAACGTCTTAATCACCTCACACCAGGCTTTTTGACTAGCGAAGCACTTACTGAGATCTCAAAAACCGTATTCCAAAATATCCATGAATTTGTGAATAACCAATCCCTTACCAATGAAGTGAAGCCATAATACATCTCAATATTATACTGAATTTGCCACTGCTGACTTTTAAGCTTTAAGATACATTGTTTGAGGCTAGCATTAACCTAATAAATCTAGCTTTTTGAGATGAATAACTAAAGATTATGAGGTAATAGTCGAAAGAAATCTTTAATTTTAGATTCAAATAAAAAAATTTCACTTAGACTTAAAGATGAATACAAAAGCAAAAAGAATATTCATCGCATTCTTAATTGGTGGAAGTGTCTTCGCTGGAATTATGGCAGGATTTGATTATATTGAGGGATTAGAGTTTAAAATTAAAAGATTCTTTTTCAATTTCTTTTTTATAGGATGGTTCTTAAGTTTCATAATGAATACTAGTCTTAAATATGAAAAAGGCAAAAATGAAAACACTTCTCAATAATAAGGTTCTTTCAAACCTCCTATGAATGGTATTTGGAATCATTGGTGTTTTAATCTATTACCCAAAACAACAGTATTGGATTTCAGGACTAATGTCACTATTAAGCATCGGATATACAATCAAATTAGTGAAATCAATCAAAAGAAATGCAGAGAATACACTTTGATAAACTATCTGTAGATTGGGTAAGAGTAACATTGTTGATAGCTTCAGCTTTATGCATTTTGATAGGCTACGGCATGATTTTCAATTACGAAAATGGTCTAATATCCGCTTTTGGGTTCTTGATTCAAATATTTATATTGAGCAGAATCTTTTGGTACAAAAATTTCGTACAATGGAACAAAAAAGGAATCGTTATAAAAACGAATTCCTTCAAAAGCAAAACCATCACTTTTGAAGATATAAAAACTACAATTCCTAAAAAAGACGTCATAAAATTAGAGTTACAAAGCAGATCCGATAAAAAAATTAAACTCAGAAACATTCACGAAGACGACATCAATCGTCTTATCCGAATACTTGTAGAACATTCACATGCGAAATTTATAGATCAACGATCTACTGTAAATTCAATTTCAACGTCTTAATTTGTTTCATTATGAAAAAGAAAGCTTTTGATATTATTTTTATTATACTCACTGCTACATTACTTATTTTATGGTTACAGTATGGAGATCCGGAAAACTATTTAGTATTTTCCTTAATACCACTTTTAGCAGCCTACAAGCTTGGACAATATTCAGAAAGAACATTCAGGAAATAAGATATTTATAAAAAGTAAATTAAGCCTGTAAGTCATCTTAATTTTAAATTTTTGAAAAATCCCTTAAACTGAGTTCAGTAATATATTATTAAAAAACAGTATTCAAAATCTCAAAAATGGTCTGTCACATCGGAATAAAACCTCATCAGGATGAAGCTCGAAGGTTTAGAGTAAATCAAAAATCTATAATTTAATATACCCAACCGAAAGTTGACTGTTTATCATAAAGGCACATTAGATAAAATAGAAGCCAACCTCCTACAACTTAACTTTGGTAATCAAAAACTTTCTTCAGTAGACACTGAAGAAATTAAGTTTAAAGAACAATCCCTTTAGAGAATTACTTTGGACAGTTCTTATCATCAGCTTTGCTTTCTTCATTATTGATACGACCACTGCATTACCTTCAAAATCTACAGGCATGGCTGCAGACAGTCCGGACATTTGTCTATGGCATGATCATCCCCAAGCTTGTAGTAATCTTAGCTGGGCTTTTAGTGCATTGGCTTCACTAGCGCCTACTCGAATAGATTGAGGAAGCATTGTTTTTGCTATTGTTATTCAAGTAGCCTTAAGGATTCTAAGTTTTGAAGCTGAATTTAAAATTTGAAAAGATTCATAGTTGTGTTAAACATTCAACAATTCTTAAAAAAATCTGTAGAAGACTAATAATATAAGGTACCTTATGTAAAACCTATGATAGTCTTATCGGTCTAGGGTTGTTACTAAGTACACAAATACTAAAGCTAATCACGATTGGGGTGCTGTGAATTACAGTATAATAGTATAAATAAAAACACCATGAAGTTATATATAAAAGACATGGTTAGTTTACTTGTTGAGGAACAAGTAAAAGCAGAATTAAAGAAGTTAAAAATACCATTCGGGATTATTGATCATGGAATAGTTGAACTCTCTGGTGAGATCAGTCAGAAAAAACACAACAGACTCAAAAATAACTTAATCCCTTATGGATTAAAACTACATAATTCGAATAAAGTAGTTTTGGTCGAAAAGATAAAAGATACGATTCAGGAAATGCTAATGTATTCAGACGGTCTTCAAGTCATGAGTTATTCTGTTTACATCAGTTTATATTTAAGACATGACTATACCTATTTAGCAAATATCTTTTCAGAAGTCAATGGGAATACAATCCAGCAATATATCATTGAGAGTAAGATAGAGCGGGTAAAAAAATTATTTCACAGTAGTAGTCTAAACCTATCCGAAATCTCTTTCCTTCTCCACTATAGTAGTGTTGCTCATTTATCTGGGCAATTCAAAAAAATTACTGGCCTTTCTCCTTCCTGTTATAAATCAATGATGCATCAAAGGAATAGCATATTAGAACCCATTTAATGGCTTGATGTCTAGTCACATTTTTACTCAACTATTTCGGTGATCATTAAATGATATTAAAAACAAGAACATCTTAATAGATTTGTGCAGAATTTTACAGAATATTTTGATAATTACTTCTTCTTAAAATCAAAATAAACCTTCATTTTATTCTCTAAGCCCTTTACCAGTATACAAAGCAGACGCTTTTTAAAACTAATCCCATAAGTGTGAATTATATAACATTAACAGGTGTATTCTTAGTCAATTTTGTGAGGTGGAAATTATTTCACTTTGGCGTCAAGCCAGTAACAATCAAAATTATATATCATGCTTTTCAAAACATTAAAATTAATCCCATCGCTCGCAGTTGCGTTCACTATGGCAATTATGGTCACAGGATGCGCAGATGATGATGCGGAAGAAATTGCAGGACTTTGTCCTATTGTTCTCTCAACGATTCCTGTAGATGGTGATGTAGATGTCCCCCTTGACCAGGTGATTTCAGTTACCTTCAACGGAGAATTAAATCCTAAAACCGTTAATTCAGAAACTTATAAAATAAACGGAGAGTCTTCACTTACTGGAGCAGTAAGCTACTCAGATATGGTAGCCTCTTTTACACCTGAAACAAATCTTTTACCTTTTACAGTCTATACTGGTACCGTTACTACAGGAATAGAAGATCCTTATGGTAATGCTTTACAGCAGGATTATACTTGGAGTTTCACAACAATTCCTGAAGTATCTTTATCTGTTTCACCAGATGCCAGTGGAACTGTGACCGGAGCAGGTTTATTCAACAATGAATCTTTAGTTACTGTTGAAGCAACGCCCAATCCTGGTTTTGAATTTACAAACTGGACCATAGACGATGTTGAGGTTTCAACTGACGCTAGCTATGAATTCGAAGTTGATGGAAACATGGCCTTAGTGGCAAACTTTGAAATAACTAGTTTCACCTTAACTGTAGATGCTTTGAATGGAACTGTAAGTAAAGCTCCAGATCAAGTCACCTATGATAATGGCACTGAAGTAATTCTTACAGCTACACCAGATACGGGTTATGAATTTTCATCCTGGAGTGGTGATGCAACAGGTGCAGATAATCCTTTACCTGTTACAATGGATGCTAGCAAAACTGTTACTGCCAACTTTACATTAATAGGTGTAAATACCTTTACATTAACTGTAAATGCAGAAAACGGCACAGTTTCTAAAAATCCTGATGAACTTAATTATGATGAAGGCACTGATGTCATTCTTACTGCAAATGCGAATAGTGGATATGAATTTAGCTCCTGGAGTGGTGATGCTACTGGAAATAACAATCCACTAACCATCACAATGGATGCTGATAAAGTCATAACTGCCAACTTTACATTGATACCAATAAATACATTTACATTGACTGTAAATGCTCAAAATGGTACAGTTACCAAAAATCCTGATGAGCTTAATTATGATGAAGGAACGGATGTCATCCTTACTGCAAATGCCAATAGTGGTTATGAATTTAGCTCTTGGAGTGGTGATGCTACTGGAAATAACAATCCACTAACTATCACAATGGATGCTGACAAAGTCATAACTGCCAACTTTACACAAGTGAATGCTGGCCCACAAGGAATTGATCTTAACTCTGCAGGAGATTTTGTAGTCTTGAGTGGTTCTGGAATTTCAAACACAGGTGTGAGTACATATCTTACAGGTGATGTAGGCTCTTTTCCAACAGCTACAATTACTGGTTTGGATCAAACCAACGTTGATGGAACGCTATATACAACTGCAAGTCCAATTGTTGAGCAAGCCAAAATTGATTTGACAACTGCTTATAACGATGGTCAGTCTAGAACTTTGAATGCAATTTCACTTCCAGGTCAACTTGGCGGACTAACACTTGCTCCAGGATTATATGAGAATTCAACTTCAACAGGAATTTCTGGCACAGGCCCACAGGGAATTCTTACACTTAATGGTACTGCCAATGATGTGTGGATTTTTAAAATGGGATCTACACTTGTTACAGATCCTGGTACAAGTATTGTCCTTGCCGGAGGTGCACAAGCCAAAAATATCTACTGGATAGTTGGGACTTCTGCAACTCTTGGAACAAATTCAATTTTCTTTGGAAATATTTTAGCTGATATATCTGTAACGCTTAATACCGGCGCATCTCTAGATGGAAGACTATTGACTAGAACTGGATCTGTAGAATTAGACTCTAACATAGCTACAAAGCCGTAACCCTGATTAAGGATATATAGAATATAAAATTATATAAACAGTGCTGTGCATTGCACAGCACTTTATAACACAAAAAATGAAAAATATACTTTTACTTATTATAGTTGCCTTGGGATTCCAAATGCATACTACAGCACAGGAGGTTGAATACGAAAAACCAAACTGGTATTTTGGTGTAGCCGCTGGTGCCAACTTCAATTTTTACCGCGGAACTACTCAGAATCTGAATGCAGGTTTAACCGTTCCAGCTGCTTTTAAAGATGGAAATGGAGTCGGACTTTTCGCTGCTCCACTTATAGAATACCATTTTACAAATTCTGTATGGGGAATTATGCTACAATCTGGATATGACAATCGCCAAGGCGAATGGGATCAGGTGATTTCACCTTGTAACTGTCCTATGGACTTAACTACAGATCTGAGTTACATCACTGTAGAGCCAAGTGTAAGAATTGCTCCGTTCAAAAATGGCTTTTATGTCTACGGAGGGCCAAGATTAGCATTCAATATTGATAAATCATTTACTTATGAAAAAGGAACTAATCCAGATTTAGCAAATCAAGTGGCTAGTCCTGCGATAAATGGTGATTTTAGCGATGTAGAAAATACAATTATATCCATGCAAGTAGGAGCAGGATTTGATATTCCTTTATCTTCAAATACTCAAAAGACTCAGTTTATCCTTTCTCCTTTTGTAGCTTTTCAGCCTTATTTTGGACAAAACCCACGTTCATCAGAGAACTGGAACAATACTACAGTAAGAGCTGGCGCTGCGCTTAAGTTTGGTATGGGTCGCAAAACTATAGTTGAAGAAGACGTTGAAATCGTAAGACCCATTGTAGGATTTACAATTGAATCTCCACGTAACCTTCCATCAGACCGTGTGGTTTCAGAAACTTTTCCTTTGAGCAATTACATCTATATAGATGAAGGATCTACCAAAATTCCAAGTCGTTATACATTACTAAAAAAGAATGAGGTAAAAGATTTCAAAGAAGAACAGCTTTTATTAAAAACACCGGCTGACCTGTCAGGGCGTGATAAACGTGGAATGACTGTGTATTATAATGTATTGAATATTCTTGGTGACCGTATGGGCAAAAATCCAAATGCATCAATCACTCTTGTAGGATCATCAGAAAAAGGAAATGACGATGCAAGAGAAATGGCACAATCGGTCAAAACTTACTTAGTTGAGGTCTTCTCTATTAATGCTTCAAGAATTGCAGTAGAAGGTAGAAACAAACCAAAAGTAACTTCAGATAAAGAAGGAAGAACACTCGATTTGGATTTATTAAGTGATGAAGACAGAAGAGTTTCTGTAGAAAGTAATTCTCCTGTTTTACTTATGGAATTCCAAAGCGGACCTAGCGCCCCTTTGAAACCAGTACAATTTAAAGTTCAGGAAGCTCCAAAAGAAAGCTATGTTACTTTTAGTGCCGATGGTGCAGATGAAGCATTCACTAGCTGGAAACTTGAGCTTACAGATGAAAATGGTATGGTAAAAAATTATGGTCCATTTACAGAAGATAAGGCAAGTATTCCTGGAAAAACAATCTTAGATAATCAAACCAAAGGAAATTTCAGAGTAAAAATGATTGGCACTACAGAAGATGGTGAACAAATTGTACAAAACTCCAATACAAATGTTGTGTTGTGGTCACCAGCACAACCTGAAGAAGCCATGAGATTTAGTGTTCTTTATGAGTTTGATGATGCAACTGCAGTCACTATGTACGAAAAGTACTTAACTGATATTGTAGCACCAAAAATCACTAAAAACAGCAAAGTGATCATCCACGGTCACACCGATGTCATTGGTGATGCAGAGAATAATAAAAGATTGTCGCTAGCTCGTGCAAATAATGTGAAAACCATTCTGGAAAAAGCACTCACCAATTCAAATACAACCAATGTAAAATTTGAAGTGCAAGGCTTTGGTGAAGACACAAGCAAAGCTCATTTTGGAAATAAACTTCCAGAGCAGCGTACTTACAACCGTACGGTTATTATTGATCTTGCCAAAAGCTAAAATGCTTAAAAAACAATAAATTCATAAAGGATCTGACTTAAAACTCAGGTCCTTTTTTATTTTATAATTTCAAAAATATTTATTCTGAATTTGTTTCAGTTATGATTATTGCTTATCGCTACATTGCTTAGCACAAGGTCATGATTTAAACCATCCAGTCTTAGCCAGAACTCACTTGCAAAATTGATAATTAATTATACTTTAGATGAACTGAAATATAATCTCTTATGAATAAAACACTCCTTGTCCTTTACTCAATTCTAGCTTTTGCTATCTTTTCATGTAAAGAGAACTCCAAAAAGCCTGTTGATGAGAATTCTTTAGAAAATTTAGAACCAAAAGTTAAAGCAGAAAATCTGGAAGCTAATTTTAGAACCTGGTGGACTTATCATTTAAATCAGGTGGATCTAGCCTCAGAGTTCAAAAGTATAGACGAAAACACAGATCCTATTGACAAAGAACAAGCTTTAAAAAAGCTGACTTCAGGTCATTATATTCCTTTGAAATTAAAATCGGAAGATGGAGGAAATCTATACAGGCTGTACAAACTAAGTGATACTGCCAATAAGAGTATAAAAAACACTATAAAATCTCAAGCTTACACAATTCTAAAACACTTCTCACAAGAAGGTCAGGCTTTCCCGGAATTTGACTTTGTTGATCTCGATGGTAATCGATATACCAATGCCAGCATCAAAGGCAAAGACGTTTTTATAAAAACCTGGTTCATCAACTGTAAAGCATGTATTGAAGAATTTCCAGAATTGAATGAATTTGTTGAACAGAACAATAATAAAGATATTCTTTTTATCAGTTTGGCTTTGGATCCGAAGGCTCAGCTTGAAAGATTTCTTGAAAAGACAGAGTTTAATTACAAAGTAATTCCAAATCAAAAAAAGTTGATTACTAATACACTCCAAGCTCAAATCTACCCGACGCATTACTTACTGGATAAAAAAGGTGTGATTCAAAAAGTAGAAAACCAAGGCTCAAGGATTATTGATTACTACAAAAATACTAGACATATGAGCAAAAAGTCTCAGACTTCCCATCAACCACCTTTGAAATAAATTTCAATAAATATTTAGATGAGCATGTTTTTCTTTACCATTAGAATATTTAACAATGATATACTATAAAGCCCAAAAGATGGATAAAGTATAAATTTAGAATCACTAATTTTACTCACTAAAATTAATCCTGAGATAGGATCTAAAATAATAGAAAGTCCTTAAAAGCAAATAAATTCATGAAATTATCCTTTCAAAATTCATTTTTTACCATGGCTTTCATCGCCACCTTTATTGCTTTCCTTGTGGTAGCTAAATCAATTTTAGTTCCTCTTGGTATAGCGTTGATTTTAGCCTTTATTTTATATCCAGTACATAAAAAATTGATTGGTTGGGGGTTGGGAAATATCTTATCTGGATTTATATCAATTTTAGTACTAGTAGTGGTAATTGGTGGAGGACTTACTTTTTTTTCAGCAGAAATCATAGCATTATCCGATGAGATTAATAATTTTGGATCTAAACTTTCCAATCTTTACACCGACATCATTATTTACATCAATAAGAACGTAAGTTTAGTTGATCAGCTCAATGAAGATGAGCTGCTTAATGATTTGACAACCTGGTTAAAAAATTCTGCAGGGGCAGTTCTGGGAGGTACTTTTAGTAGTACCGCCAATTTCTTGACCGGATTGATTACCATGTTTATTTATCTGTTTTTATTCCTGATCTACAACAAAGGCTTGGTGAAAGCATTTATGAAATTCTCTCCAGCAGGTAAAAAAAATCAGTTTTTCAACATGCTAAAAGGTGTACAGCAGGTTGGACAAAAATATTTATCTGGCATGCTGATTTTGATTTTGATTTTGGGAACTCTCAACAGTATTGGCCTTTGGATCATTGGAATAGACAGCCCTTTTTTGTTTGGTTTTCTAGCAGCATCCTTATCTATCATCCCATACATTGGTACAACTCTTGGTGCGACAATACCCGTTTTATATGCCTTTATGTCTCATGACCAATTATGGGTTCCACTAGCAGTAGCCATTCTGTTTTGGTTTGTTCAATTACTGGAAGGCAATTTCTTGAATCCTAAAATTGTGGGAAGTAGTGTCAATGTAAATGCGTTTGCTGCCATTCTAAGTCTTATCATTGGAGCAAGCGTTTGGGGAGTCGCTGGTATGGTACTGTTCTTACCTTTTGCAGCCATGCTAAAAGTGGTATGCAAAGAATATGAACAGTTACAAGCACTTGGATTATTAATTGGAAACGACAATTTTGTAGAAAAGAAAAAGAATAAGGAAAATATTTTTAAACGATTAAAAGAAAAATTAATCAATAGAAATTAATAACAATTCCTGTGAAAATAAAACCAGTCAACCTTCAAGAAAAATTCAATTCATTTTCAGAATTCTGGAATCCCAAAATTATAGGAGAGCTCAATGGACAACATGTTAAAATTGCCAAATTCAAAGATGAATTTATAATGCATCAGCATGAAGATGAAGATGAACTATTTCTGGTCATAGAAGGAAAGATCAAGATGGAACTCGAGAATGAAATTCATGAAATTAATGCGGGAGAATTTATTATAGTTCCCAAGGGAGCTCAACATAAACCCTCAGCTGTTGGTGAAGCAAAAGTCCTCATGTTTGAGCCAAAATCTACTCTGAATACCGGTAATACTGAAAATGAATTAACAGTGAAAAAACTGGATGAAATTTAGATATCAATCCTTATGAAAAATATATTTCTCGTTCTTACACTTGCTCTAGCACTTTCCGCCCACTCCCAAAATCCGTTAGACCTTCTCAACGCTGGAAATGCTATAGCTAAAAGCACAGATCCAGTCCCCTTAGAAAAACGCTGGTTTTCACATGTCGATATTGATTTTGCAGTGGCGAACTCGACTGAATATAATTACAAAAGCAGAGATGAAAATGGCAAAATTATTTATGGAAGTCAAGAAGAACTTACAAATAAAGTTGCCTATGGTATTCTTTACAGCTACAGCTACCCCATTTTTAAAAAGTTTACTTTAGGAGCAGTTGGTGGTATTCAGCACCAAGTTCAACAGAGTATTACAGCGCTAAAAGCTGGAACGGTCATGAAATATCATTTTGTGGATTATGAAAGCGTAAATCTCAATTTCATGTTAGCTGGTAATATTGCATTAGATGAAAAAATAGATAGCAATTTTGCCAATCTTCGTCTCGGACTTCAATTCCCAATCACAACAGTAGACGGTTTCGTGGTAAATTTGAATGTATTTGGAGATTTTAATGATTTCATTTTTAATGAAAGTATTTTGGAAGGCGTCAACGATGACCCGATGAGTATTGTCTATCGCTCATATGGATTTAGTTTGGGTATTCAATTTTAAATTCATGTTTAGTTACCTATTTTTAAATATTTATAAATTAAGTTTATTGAGTAAAAAACACTACCTATTTTAATCTTAAACACCCAAAAGCCATGATACCAATCAAAAGACATCAAATCACGCTACTCAGTATTCCTTTGCTTTTGCTGATTCCATTCATTGGCATGCAAATAAGCAAGGAAGTCAACTGGAGTGTTTTCGATTTTATTATCATGGCAGCATTACTAATGCTTCTCACACTTGCAATAGAGTTTACATTGAGGATTTTTAAATTCAAATTAACCCGCTTTGTGTTGTTAGGTACAATTCTTTTTTTATTCTTTTTGATTTGGGCAGAACTCGCTGCAGGCATTATAAAGACTCCTTTTTCCGGAGATTAAAATTCTGCCACATGTGGTGAAACAATGATCTTTTTCAAATTGAAGCTAGATCATGATATACACTAAAACTTAAAAAAACTAATTTATATCATATTTGGTTAAAGTTTTAGTGTCTAACTTGGAGATTTTTCAACATCAAATCTTGTCAAAGGATATTTTTTATGAAAAAATCAAACCTGGATACTCATCTTGTTCTCCCTATCAAGAATTTCATTGAGAAGAAAACTTCAGTTGGATTTCTGCTTATTGCTTCTGCTTTTTTAGCATTAATCATTGCTAACTCGCCGTTATCAGATCAATATCATAATTTCTGGAAGAATTATTTATACATAGGATTTGAAGATTTCGTCATTAAGAAAAATTTACTTCACTGGATAAATGATGGTTTGATGTCAATTTTCTTTTTCGTGATAGGTTTAGAACTGAAACATGAATTTTTACACGGTCAGCTTAATAGTATCAAAAAATCAATTTTACCTGTCTCTGCAGCCGTTGGCGGCATGCTTGTTCCGGCAGTGATATATTTCAGTCTTACACAACACACAGATGCTGTGGCAGGATGGGGAATTCCTATGGCCACGGATATTGCCTTTGCCCTTGGCGTGATCTATCTCTTGGGAGATAAAGTTCCCATCTCACTAAAAATATTTTTAACTGCGATTGCCATTGTAGATGACCTGGGAGCGGTTTTAGTTATTGCCTTTTTCTACACTTCAGATATATCTTTGTTCAATCTGGGACTAGCTGGCGGATTTTTATTAATTCTGTTTTTAGCCAATAAAGTGGGTATCAGAAATACGATTTTCTATGCCATGTTTGGGATTGGCGGCCTCTGGCTTGCCATTTTACTTTCAGGAGTTCATGCTACGATTGCAGCTATTTTAGTGGCTTTTACAATACCCTCGAACGAAAAAATAAGCTCCAAGCTTTTCTTAAGGAAAGCCCGACAACTATCTTACAAAATCAAAACGTTTTTTAGAGAAAAAGAACGCGAAGAGGATATTGCAGATAATATTGAGAAATTCTCCATGCTTTCAGAAGACGCTACCGCTCCACTACACAGGCTTGAAAAGGCATTAAGTCCTTTTGTCAACTTTATTGTTCTGCCTCTTTTTGCTTTTGCAAATGCAGGTGTCACCATCAATCAGGAAGCTTTTAGTAACTTTTTTAATCCGGTAACTCTGGGAGTGATTTGTGGACTGCTTGCTGGAAAAGTAATTGGAATAATGATGTTGACCAAACTGATGGTATTTTTTAAAATAAGTTTTCTCCCTGAAGGAGTAACGTTCAAACATGTCTTTGGCCTCGGAGTTTTAGCATCTATCGGTTTTACGATGTCTATATTCATAACAGAGTTGGCCTTCGAAAATGAACTTTACAAAACTCAAGCCAAGATAGGAATACTCGCAGCTTCAATTATAGCTGGAATTGGCGGCTATTTTTACCTCAAACATATTGGAAAAGAAAAACTAGCTGAATGAAATTGTTATTCTGAATTTGATAAAGTTAACCTTAAGCTAGAAGTTATAGTTTGATATTTATCCTAATTTTATGTGGGAGCTTTGCTGTAAGTTCACTTTGAATAGTTTCAATCAAATGAATGTTTAAAATAAAACACAAGAATTAAAATCAATTATACAATAAACACTTAATCTAATTTAAAGAAAAACATTTCTCCAAACCACAAGTTTATAGTCACTGCACATATCTTTCAAAATTCCAATAAAACATCTATATTTAATTTTCAACAAACCACTAGATCCATGTCAAAAGCTCGATTACAGATTTTTACAAAACTGGTATTTCTTATCATTTTTATTGTAACATGGTTTGCGATCAATTATTTATTTAATGAATTGAATACAGGAATAATTGCAGCCATCTCTGGAGCTATTGCCTTTTTGGTATCCCCAAGAATCAAAAAAATAGACTCTCAAAGTGGAGAACTTATTCAGTTGAAATGGATGTTATTAAAAAAACTGGTCATAGCTAATTGAGTTTGAAAAACATCAAATTATTTTCATGATTTTTATATTATTCCCATTAAATATTTTTGCTAATGAACTTTTAGCTCCCAATAATCAAATCCAAGTGAAAGGAAGCTCCATTCAAGTTATTTAATCGATTGAAAAAGGAAACAGATGACTAAAACCAATAAAACCAGATTGATATTCGCAGGGATTTCAGCATTTGTATATGCTTTGCTTATGACTGGTTTTTATGTTTTAAAAGGTGATGGATTTCAATTTGAAGCATTCATGTTTCATTTCATATTCTCTATATTGATCATGGGATTTTTATCAAAATATATTGTAAAACGAGATTCTAAAAATTAGAAAGTCATCTATATTCTACTGAATATTTAAATGAACAAAAACAAAAAAGACCAGAAGCACAAACTTCCAGTCTTTTCTAAAATCGAAATCAGAAGAAATTCTACTGCTCCAAATCTCTGTTTTTAACGTACTTCTCGAGCCATTGGTCTTGTTCCCACAACATGTGCATAATGCTTTCCTTGGCAGCATAGCCATGGCTTTCTTTTGGCAACATCACTAATCTCGCTGGAGCTCCAAGACCCTTGAGGGCATTGAAATAACGCTCGCTTTGCATAGGATAAGTTCCAGAATTATTATCGGCTTGTCCGTGAATCAATAACAAAGGTGTCTTCATTTTGTGTGCATTCATAAATGGAGACATGGTGTTGTATAGACTTGGAGCTTCCCAGTAATTACGCTCTTCGGACTGGAATCCAAACGGAGTTAAGGTTCTGTTATAAGCACCGCTCCTGGCAATTCCAGCTGCAAACAAATCGGAGTGGGACAACAAATTGGCAGTCATAAAAGCTCCATAGCTATGTCCGCCGACAGCCACTTTATTTCTATCGATATATCCCATTTCATCCACAGCATCTATAGCAGCTTTGGCATTACCAACAAGTTGTTCTACAAAAGTGTCGTTGGGCTGATCCTCTCCTGCGCCAATAATTGGGAAGGCAGTATCATCCAAAACCACATAACCTCTATTCACCCAGTAAATAGGCGAACCGTAGTAAGGATAAGTGAATTCTTTACTGCTTGAGGTCACTTGAGATGCAGAGTTCTTGTCTTTGTATTCACGTGGATACGCCCACATGATCATAGGATATTTCTTGCCTTCTTCATAATCTACAGGTAAATACAAAGTAGCCGAAAGCTCTAAACCATCATCTCTTTTGTAAGTAATAATCTCTTTGTGAACATTTTGAAGCGCTTCAAAAGGATTCTGAAAGTCTGTAATTTGCTCTAAATTTCCTTTTTTATAATTTCTGAAGTAATAATTTGGATACTGATTACTGCTTTCAAGTCGAGTAAGGATAAGTCCTTTTTTAGCATCAATCATATCTACAAAAGACTCTAAATATTCAGATTCTTCCACCTGAAAAACACGTTTTGTCTTTTTGGACTTTAGGTCATATTCATCAACAAAAGGATATTTTCCTTCTTCAGAATATCCAGCGCCAGTCAAAATCAGTTTTCCTTTCAAAATCTGAAGTACTGATTCATTAAATTTATTTTTGGTAGTTACGAAATCACCTGGATCGTCGTAAGTGTTTTGATAGTTGCGTTCGTTGAACACTACATGCGCCTGATCCGGCTGTGAAGGATTAAAAATACTGGTTTTAGAAGTTCTTGTATTCCACCAGTATTCTCTTAAAATCGCTGTTTCGTCATCTCCCCAGGTAATTCCGGAGTAGCGTAATTTAGTTTTAGCTAATACGTCTTTATCTCCATCAAAAGGAGCTTCAAGTTGATAAACCTCATCTCTGTAGTCTACTTCTTTGTTGGCATCTCCTTCATCCAAAGCTTCTACCCAGACCAGAGTTGCTGGATGATCGTTTCTCCAAGACATATTACGAGGGCCTGTTCTTGTAGACATGAAGCCTTTAGGTTGTTCTTCAATTAGTGGAATATCAGCTACAAAATAAGCTAAGTCTCCATCTGATTTATAAATATTGTAAGAAGTTGGAAACCTTCCGTAAGTCACAATGTAGGAGAAAGGCTTTTTGATTTCAGATAGCATGACGTAGTTTCCATCAGGAGAAAAGTACATGCTGCCATACATTGCTGCAGGCTTCCAAAGACTTTTGTTGCCTTTCAAGTCAACTTTATGGATCTCAGAAGTTGCTAAGACTTCAAAGTTAAGCTCATCATCTTTGTTAGTTAAAAGATCCTGGTAGGTTCTGTTTTGCGCTTCTACTCCCGCTTCGTTTACTGAAACCGTTGGCCCGGTTGGTACTTTAAGCCCGGTGTTGATTAAATCGGGTCTATCACTTGGTAGAGTCTTTACCAAAAGCGCTGATTCATCTGGAAACCATCTTAAGGTTGTTCCCATATTTCCATTAGCTATTGCAGAGGTTAACTTATTCGCCGATTTCTTTTTGTAATCGATAACCCATAATTCATTTCCTGTATCGGTGGTGTGGGTAAAAGCAATGTAATTATATTCTGGCGACCAGCTGATATTTGATATTTTAGGGTTATTGGGTAAGCCGTTTATGACTTGCTCCTCCTTTTGTTGTGGGTCAAAAAGTTTTAGGTCGGTATAAAATCGGGTGCGACTTGAAATATTGGTTTTAGGATTAATTCGTAATCCTGCTAGTCTCAATTCGTCTTCAGACAATTCTTCGATGGTTTTGTATTGATTGCGATAAATCAAAACTGCTTTATCTCCCTCTGGCGTGATACTCATAGAGGGTGTCATTGGGACATTGGCCAACTCCATAATATCTTCATGGGGTTGTTGATAAGTTAAATCAACTTGACTCCATCCAAGAAATGGCAAGACAAATCCTAAAAAAATAATTATTTTTTTCATAGTGTTTAAATTTTAAATTGACATTAAATATAGTGAAACCCTTTCAATTTCTAAATTTCATAAACCTTTCACCTTCTATCTTTTAACAAGTTCCTTTAATTTTATAAGCTTTAGTAAGGTTATATTGCAAAAAAAAATATGTTATGAATAGAATATTACTTTTTTCATTATTTGTTATAATAAGTTCTAGTTCATTTTCTCAAATTTTGCAAGACGATTTTGAAGGTAATTCCACTATAACATGGAATGCAGAGGATGTAGTTATGACTTTAGATGCCGACAATCCTTTACCATTTTCTCAAAACACTTCAGAAACAGCCTTAAAATATGTAGATAATGGCACAGGCTTATATGCCAACATATATTTTGATACCTCAAGGCCAATAATTTTAGAAGAAGACACTCCGTTTGAGTTGATGATTTATATTCCGGGTTCAAGTATCACAGGTAATCAGCCGAATCAAATCTCATTAAAACTTCAGAATAGAAATCAAGGTGAGCCTTGGAGAACTCAGACCGAAATCATTAAATCAGTTTCACTTAATAATTGGCAAACCATTACGTTTGATTTTGCTACAGATGAGTATATCAACTATAATAGTAACTCACCAGATCCACTAAGCAGAATTGATTTTAACCGTGTGGTCTTGCAGGTCAATGGTGAAAATAATAACGACCAAGTTACAGCTTACATAGATAATTTTTATTTTGATGGTGGCGAAGATCCAACTACTCCAGGCAATCCAAATGATCCAGTTTATGATCAATTGGTCTGGTCTGATGAATTCAACACCACTGGAAACAATCAACCTTTAAATTCTGAAAAGTGGTTTCATCAAACCAGATTACCTCAGGGAGGCTCATGGTTTAATGGTGAAATACAACATTATACAGACCGTACAGATAATTCATATGTTGAAAATGGGAAAATGTATCTTGTAGCAAAAAAAGAAACGTTTACCGATCAAGGTGTCACGAAACAATACACTTCTGCCAGATTAAATTCTAAGTTCGCCTTTACGTATGGAAAAGTGCAAGTGAGAGCAAAATTACCTACAGGCGTTGGAACCTGGCCAGCGATCTGGATGCTTGGTAAAAATATAACAGAAACTGGCGCATATTGGAGTAATGAAGGTTTTGGAACAACTCCATGGCCTGCTTGTGGTGAAATTGACATTATGGAACACTGGGGAGATTATCAAAATTATGTGTCGAGCGCATTACATACACCATCAAGTTTTGGCGGAACAATTAATACTGCTGGACAGATCGTACCAACAGCTTCAACTGAATTTCATACTTACACTTTAGAATGGTATGAAGATAGGATGGTGTTTTCTGTCGATGGTGATGTACATTACACTTACAATCCAACAGTAAAAAATGATAATACCTGGCCATTTGACAAAGATCAGTATATTCTACTGAATACTGCCATTGAGCCGAGTATCGAATCTGGCTTTACAGAAAGTGCCATGGAAATAGACTACGTTAGAGTATATCAAGAAAGTAACCTAAGTACAGAAGTTGTTACAGATGAATCCAAATTGACTATTTCACCAAATCCAGTCAATCAATTTACAACGGTGATCAATGAAGGATTTAGAGACAATCAAACTCTTGAAGTTTATACAATACGAGGACGATTGAAGGATACGTATAGTATAAACGATAGACGAACTAGAATCAATATGTCCGGTTGGTCTGCTGGTGTTTATCTCTTTAAAGTTAAAGGGGCTACAAATAATCAATCTTATAAAATTATAAAATTATAATCCTTGCTAGGATTTATTTCTTGTATCTGCGATATAACTGATCTTCCAGCCTTCGTTCGTTTTCAAAAGAGTGATCACATTAGTTCCAGAATGCGATAATTTGTCGTTGACGTAAAAGGAATAAGGCAAAGTAAATTGGGCCAGATGCTCAGTAAGCAAAGATTCTTTGGATATTATTTTTTCAAAAATTTTAGTCTCTTCAGGAATTGATTTTATACCGTTAATAAAACCATTGAGCGTTTGAGTTGTCACACTATTTTCCTCACCGAGTTTTATGCTATGAAGTTGCAGATTGTCCAAGCATAGTTTTTCCAAACTGGCATGATCTTTAGAATTCAAAGCTTCAAAAAAGGAATCTATAATTTCTGAAGGGGATTGCGCATGAGTTGTGAAAAAAGTTAAACTTAAAATAAGTGATAAAAATATCTTATTCATGATGTGAGTTTAAGTAGATAATATCCTGTTTTAAAATGGATTTTATTTAATTCAAAATTTCTAGTAAATCTCTCCAGGCCTTTTCCCGAGCCTGTTTATTTTCTTCTGAAGCTTCTGGTTGAGCTCCACTTCTCATAAAACCATGTCCGCCACCTTCGTAAATATTGTAGGAATAAAATTTACCTAAGGTGTTCATTTGTTGCTCTGTCTTTGGAATTGTGGAATTAACTCTGGCATCATTTCCTCCATAAAATCCATATACAGGGATTTCAATCTTCACAAGATCTTTCATATCTGTTGGAGCAGTTCCATAAAAGACAAAAGCTTCTTCCAAATTTGAGTTATGAGTCGCATACCTGAAACTTTGAGAACCGCCCCAACAAAACCCAATAACCGAAACTTCACCAGTGCCGGCGGCAATAGATTTAGCATAATCGAAAGCAGCATCTAAATCTGAGGTAACTTGCTTCGGATCCAAATCATAAAGTGCTATTCTGGCCGCATCAGAATTTTCGAAGTCGCTGGTTTTTGAAATCTTTTCTGAAGTGCTCGATAATAAATCTGGTGCAACAGCTATATATCCCTTTTCAGCTAATTCATCAGCAAAGCGTCTCGCCCAGTCATTGAGACCACGATTTTCGTGTATCACGATAAATACTTTAGCTTTTTCAGACACTTCAGGATAAACCACAAAATTATAAAGCGTCTTTCCTTCATTATCGAGTTCTACCCATTCGTGATGTCTTGGCGACTGTTCTAAAACTTCCAAATCAGTTTGAGCTAAAAGTGTAAAACTCATCAATAAAAATGCAATAGTAGTTGTTCTGATATTCATAATTTCTAAGTATAAATGTAAGATGAAAGTTATTTTCTTTATGATTTAGATGAAACTAAATATAATTAAACTAGGCTATACTTACTAGAACAATTTAAATCCATATTCACTAAACTGCCTACTCAAGATAAAGATAAATCAAGAAATCTAAAAATTTGTTTTTCTACTATCAAATTTCTTTCCCTAGGGTTATTCTTATGTCTGGAGCATTGTGCTCTTTTTTTTCCTCTAGAAATTTCGACATCTTAATGATAGCTACTATCATAAACGAATTTTTGTAAATCAAACTATTAGGAATTCGACTCTATAATCGATTATTCGATGTATGAATAGAATAAGTAAAAAATATTTTATTTCAAAATATCAGGAAATGCAAGAGTTTCTAATTCAAAAACATAAGGCATATAGAAATAAACCACCAATGTAATAATCAAAATAGAAATCAAATTCAGTAGGAAACCGTTTTTTGCCATATCTGAGACTTTTAAATACTTAGCGCCAAATACAATTGCATTTGGCGGCGTAGCCACAGGCAACATAAAAGCACAGGAAGCAGAGAGTGTAACGGCTATCATCAATATATACGGATGAACATCAAAACTCAAAGCAACGGGGGCCAAAATAGGCAGAAGCATAGCTGTGGTGGCCAGATTGGAAGTCACTTCTGTCAGGAAATTGACCATTGCAGTAATTATCAACACTAATACAATGATGCTAACTCCTTGAAAAATAGTGATCTGACTGGCTATCCAATTGGCCAAACCAGTTTCTACAAAACCTTTGGCTAAAGCCATTCCTCCACCAAATAGAATAATAATTCCCCATGGAATTTTCACGGCTTCATCCCAGGTTAATAGCTTCCGATTACCTTTTTTCGCGGGAATCAAAAACAAAAGAATTGCAGCGCTTATAGCGATAATTGTGTCATCGATTCCAACCAAAACCGTTTCCAATAAACCTCTAAATATCCAGCCTGAAGCAGCAATCATAAAAACTATGCCCACCCATTTTTCTTCATACGAAAGTCTTCCAAGTTTTGATAGCATGGTATGTACTTCTTCTTTACCACCACTGAATTTCACTTGATTTAATTTGAAAGCGAAAGAGGTCAAATACTTCCAGCAAATGAATAATAGAAATAAGGAAACGGGAAACCCAAATTTCATCCACTCAAAAAAGCTGATTCTAATTCCGTAAGTATTTTCTAAAACTCCAGCAAATACAAGATTTGGGGGTGTCCCTATAAGTGTTGCAATACCGCCGATAGAGGCACTATAAGCAATAGAGAGCATCAGCGCTTTAGAAAACAAGTCACTTCGTTGAGAATCTTCAAGATTTTGGTTCTGAATTTGGTTGGCAATAGCAATAGCGATGGGCAACATCATCACCGTGGTAGCTGTATTGGAAATCCACATCGACAAAAAAGCGGTGGCTAACATAAATCCTAAAATAAGGTATGAGGCTTTAGATCCAATTAATTTAATAATCTGTAATGCAATCCTCTTGTGGAGATTCCAGCGTTCTATTCCAATTGCCAAAATGAAACCGCCAATGTAAAGAAACACATATTTGTGCCCGTATTGCTGTGTCGTTTCTCCGATAGAAAGGACCTCAAGTAAAGGGAAAAGAACGATTGGCAATAAGGCGGTGACTGAAATAGGAATAGTTTCTGTCAGCCACCATATCGCCATCCAAAATGTTATTGCCAGAAGGTTAAAACCACTTTGGGAAAGGTCATTGGGAGGATCCATGAATTGGATTGCAATAAAACCCAAAGGCCCCAGAACTTTATAGAAGTAAGTTTTAAACCAATTCAAATTTCTGCTATTTTTAAAATTTAAAATTAAAGGTTTTTTATGGTTTAATATTGAGCTTTGTCGATTTTGAAATCTTGGGATAACCTCTGAAATTATTTGACTTTAAATGTTAAAAACGGCTTGTTTAGATGACCTTCGTCTATTTTTGTACGTAATCAAATCTCATATGAAATTCATTAGCATTGTCATTTTCACCTTCATTAGTCAATTTTTATCGGCACAATCAATTTTTGGAGAAGATGCAATCATTGAAAAATCACTGTCAGAACGTTGGGAACTGGATGATGAACATAAGAATGGAACCTTTAAACTAACTTTCTATAAGCCGATTTATGTGTTACCAGCACGCTGGTCCAGCGATCCAAATGAGCTACCGCAGAGTGAAAATCCAGATAATAGTTTTGATGAAGCTCAGAATTATGATCAGGTGGAGGCAAAATTTCAACTGAGTTTAAAGACGAAACTATTGCAATCTTTTCTTTTTGGACATGGCGATTTATGGCTTGGTTATACTCAACTGGCCAACTGGCAGGTGTATAACGATCCCGTATCAAGACCATTCAGAGAGCTAAATTATGAACCAGAACTGATTGTCAATTTTCCTATGAAGATCGATTTATTTGGAGTGGATTTGAGAATGGCTGGTTTTGCTTTCAACCATCAATCCAATGGTAGGGATTTACCCCGGTCCAGAAGTTGGAACCGATTGATGTTTCACGCCGCCTTTGAAAAAGATAATTTTCAGTTATACCTAAAACCCTGGATAAGAATTGAGAGTCCGGACAAGGATGATAATCCAGCCATCAGTGATTATATGGGAAGAATGGAAGCCAATATCATATACCATAAAGGCAAACATAGCCTGTATCTAATTGGAAAAAATAGCCTGAATTTTAGTGAAAACCGAGGAAGTTTTGAACTCAATTACCTTTATTCTGTGAAATCGAACCTTAGATTTCACTTCCAGGCATTCACTGGGTATGGCGAAACTTTGATAGATTACAACCATAAACAGACCACAATTGGCATTGGGATTTCATTTATAGATTTTTGATCATCAATAAGTTAACTTGATTAAATTCAGAAAAATAGCAAGAAAAATCCAAGAATATGTGGTTAGAAGCCTCTCTTTTATCAATTGAAAACTTATTGAAGGAATAAAGCTTACCTTTGCGGCTTAATAAAGAAATGACCTCTGATAACCATAGACTGTCATTTCAAAAAAACACTCTATGTCATTTAAGTCATTAGGACTCTCTGAAGACCTTGTGAAAGCTGTAAGCGCGCAAGGATACGAAACACCAACACCTATACAAGCAAAATCGATTCCTCCCGTTTTGGAAGGAAAAGACGTTTTGGCTTCGGCACAAACCGGAACTGGTAAAACTGCAGGTTTTACCTTGCCAATGCTTCAACTATTATCTCAAACTCCACCTTTAAGAAATCGACCTGTAAGAGCTTTGATTTTGACGCCAACACGTGAACTGGCCGCTCAGGTCCATCAAAACGTAAAAGATTACAGTCGGTTTGTGGACTTACGATCTACAGTTATTTTTGGCGGAGTCAATCAAAAATCACAAGTATCGACTTTAAGAAATGGAGTTGATGTACTGATCGCAACACCTGGTCGTCTTATCGATCTAAACAACCAAGGCCTTTTATCCTTGTCTAAAGTTGAAATTCTTGTGCTTGATGAAGCCGACCGCATGCTGGACATGGGATTTTTAAGAGACATCAAGAAAATCATGGGATTGATTCCTAAGAAAAGACAGACACTTTTATTTTCGGCTACCTTCTCTAAAGAGATCAGAAGACTTTCCAGTGAATTCTTGAAAGATCCTGTTTCTGTAGAATCCACTCCAGAAAATACGACTGTTGAAGCTATTGAACAGCAGGTATACAGAGTGGCTAAAGAGAAAAAAACAGACTTGTTGATCAAATTGATTTCTGAAGGAAACTGGGAGCAAGTCCTTGTGTTTGCTAGAACCAAACACGGTGCTAACAAATTGGCAAAAAAACTGGAGTCTGCAAAAATTGGAGCTGCAGCCATTCATGGTAATAAAAGCCAAGGGGCCAGAACCAAAGCTTTGGCTGGATTTAAAGATGGAAGCGTAAAAGTGCTTGTCGCCACAGACATTGCCTCTCGTGGACTTGATATCCCTCTATTGCCTTACGTTGTCAACTTCGAATTGCCTAACGTTTCTGAAGACTACGTGCACAGAATTGGGAGAACTGGAAGAGCTGGAGCTAGTGGACTTGCTGTTTCATTGGTAAGTGCAGATGAGACTGTATTCTTGAAAGATATCGAAAAGTTGATTGGAAATAAAATTCCGATGGATATTTTGGAAGGATTTGAACCAGATCCTAATGCCTCTACGAAACCCTTCAATCCTCAACAACGGGGTAGAAAACCACAATCTAGCTCGCGTTCTGGAAACTCCAGATCATCTAGTAACAAACCAAGTAGTGCTAGATCAAATAATTCCAGACAAAATACCAGCAAGCCAAGACGCTAAAATAACGATCTGTGGAAACTCAAAAGAATAACCCCTTACACGGTATGACTTTGGAGCAAATCTTAATTGATTTGGAAGCTTTTTATGGATGGGAAGGACTTGGAGAACGAATTAACATTCGCTGTTTTAAAGATAACCCATCCATTAAATCTAGTCTAAAATTTCTTCGAAAAACCCCTTGGGCCAGAACAAAAGTGGAAGCATTGTATATAAAATTTCAAAAGGAAATCAATGGCTAGTTCTGTACCAGAATATTGGTTAAGAGGTCCAGTTGATGGCATTCCTGCCTTGTTACAACCTGCAGCGCATGCTTTGCTTCAAACCCGTCTTGAAGCTCGAATGTACACCAAAGATTTTGATGAGAGTTTGCTATGGGAAATGCCTCATGGTCGGGCAAACGTTGGATTTCATCTTCAGCATATCGCTGGTGTGATCGATAGAATGTTGACTTACGCCGATCAGAAATCACTTTCAGAAATTCAATTTGAGTATTTAAAACAAGAAGGAAAACCAAATCAGGATATCCAACTGGAAGATTTATTGTTTCATCTGGAAACTAAAATTGACGAAGCCTTACTTTATTTTAAAGGTATTGAAATTCAAAAACTGACAGATTACAGAAGTGTTGGTAGAAAAGAAATGCCCTCTACTCTACTTGGCGTTTTGTTTCATGCCGCGGAACATAGTCAGCGTCACGTCGGTCAGTTATTGGTGACAGTAAGTGCATTTAAAAACTAGACTCAACTTATCGCTTGATTTTAATCTGAATTAAAATCAGAATACCTTATTTAGATTTCTGTTTTAACTGAAGTCCGTAAAGGAAATTTCTCAGATATTGATCCATTAATTCTCTATACTGTGGCTGTGTGGGACGACGCATAAAAGAACTCAGTTCATGTTTACTCACTTTTTTTCCAGCCAATTGAAATAATTCAATGATATCTTCAGATTTGAGTTCGTAAGCGATTTTGAGCTTTTTAAGCACATCATTATTGTTTAAATACGTCTCAGTTTCAGGTTGAGGTCCTTCTTTTTTTCCACGATGATTAATGATAAGTCCATTCAAAAACACCGCCAGCATTTTATCCTCCAACTCCACAAAAGCTTCATCTTCATCAGACTTTAGCCAACCACTTACCTCTGCCCTAGTCACATCAACTCCTCCTAATTTGAAAAAAGAAATCATTTTGGAATCGGTGTATTCAAAAGTGTAACGCAATCTTCGTATAACATCATTATTGGTCATAAGCTAAGTCTTAAAATAATTAAATTCAAAAATAAGCAAGCCCGCCCAAGATCAATATTAATTTCATAAATATCTATGATTCATTTTTTTTCTGAATTTGATGCTGCTAACTTAATGCCTTTAGAATTTATTACTTCGAGGCAAAACCACGAGATTGGCAAAGCAATTACCTTAGGATTTCGACCAGAAGATCTGAGAATAAAACCCTCAACGAGGGATTAACATTTTTTAAGTCTAAGCTTTACTTAAAAGGAATTTAAGATGTATCTAAAGCTATAAATTTGTTTAAAAATAATTCATGATGAAAAAGATACTTTTTGTTATTACAAGTAACGATAAACTAGGAGATACAGGCAACAAAACAGGATTCTGGATTGAAGAATTCGTTGCGCCTTATTACAAATTAAAAGATGAAGGTTTTGATATCACTCTTGCTTCACCAAAAGGAGGTCAACCACCAATTGATCCCAATTCTGAAACTGAAGATGCTCAAACCAAAGCGACTGAACGTTTTGATATGGACAAAGAAACTCAAACTTTATTAGCAAACACTCACAAATTGGAGGATGTCAAAGAATCTGACTACGATGCAGTATTCTATCCTGGTGGTCACGGAGTCCTTTGGGATCTTGTAGAAGACAAAACTTCTATAAAGCTTATTGAAGATTTCAATGCCAGCAAAAAACCAACTGCTTTTGTATGTCATGCTCCAGCAGTGCTAAAACATCCAAAAAACACAGATGGAGAACCACTTGTGAAAGGTAAAAAAGTCACTGGCTTTACCAATCAGGAAGAAGATGCAGTCCAATTGACAGAAGTGGTGCCTTTCTTACTCGAAGACATGCTAATTGAAAATGGAGGTGTCTACTCTAAAATTGAAGATTGGCAAGCTTACGCTGTAGAAGATGGAAATTTAATCACAGGTCAAAATCCCGGATCTTCAGAGAAAGTAGCTGAGCTATTAGTCAAACATCTCAATTAATCTCAAAATCAATTTCGATATTATTCTTAATGCCCTCTACCAAAGAGGGCATTTTTAGTTTAGCAACCTAATTCAGAATACTATTTCAGTAATGAATTAGCTACATTTGCAACATATTTGATCTCATGTCATCAACACCACATTATACCGATATAAGAGTTACTCCTGAAGTAGCTCGTCATCCTGAAGAACTAAAAAAAGCTTTAGCCAAACACATTTGTATTTCTAAAAATCAGCTTTCGGAATTCAAAATCCAGAAACGATCGATTGATGCCAGGGCCAAACAAATTAAATACCAGTTGAGAATTGCTTATTTCCTTAAAGATGAATCAGTAATTTGGCCAACTCCTACTAAAAAAGAATACCATCAAGTTTCTGATGAAAATCCAAAAGTTTTAGTTGTGGGGAGCGGACCAGCAGGACTTTTTGCCGCTTTAAAGCTTCTGGAAAAGGGCTTAAAACCTATCGTGATCGAACGTGGAAAAGACGTGAGATCCAGACGAAGAGATCTAGCTAAGCTCAATAAAGAACATTTAGTGAATCCTGAGTCCAATTATTGCTTTGGTGAAGGCGGAGCCGGCACCTATTCTGATGGGAAACTTTACACGCGTTCCGGCAATAAAAAAACAATCAAAGAAATATTACTCACATTCGTAGAACATGGTGCAAGTGAAGACATTTTAGTGGATGCTCACCCTCATATTGGAACCAATAAATTACCGGATATCATCACCAAAATGCGGGATAAAATCATCGAATGTGGTGGTGAAATTCATTTTGAAACCAAGCTAACTGACTTTCTTATCGAAGAAAATCAGTTCAAAGGAATTCAAGTGAATGATGAAAAAGAAATTTTAGCTGAAGCTTGTATTTTAGCAACAGGACATTCGGCTAGAGATATTTTCTATCTATTATATGACAGAAAAATAAAAATTGAGTTCAAAACCTTTGCGATGGGCGTTCGTGTGGAGCATCCTCAAGCTTTAATTGATGAAATTCTGTATAAAAAATCAGATCGAGGTAAGTATCTTCCGCCTTCTGCTTATAGTCTTGTAGAACAAGTGGATAACAAAGGCGTGTACTCATTTTGCATGTGTCCGGGTGGTATCATAGCGCCCTGCGCTACCACTCCAGGTGAAGTCGTAACCAATGGCTGGTCGCCTTCCAAGCGAAATAACCCTTATGCCAATTCAGGGATTGTCGTAACTGTCGATGACGAGGAATTAGTTGATTTTCAACAATTTGGAGCTATACGGGGATTGAAATTTCAGGAAGCTATAGAAAAGAAATGCTGGCTACTGGCAGGTGAAACTCAAAATGTGCCTGCTCAACGACTTCAGGATTTTATTGCTAAACGTAAATCGGTTTCTATCCCCAAAAACTCCTATCAGCCGGGAACGACTTCTGTAGAAATGGATGCCATTTTTCCAAAAGCCATGACCAAACGATTACGCGAGGGCTTCAAAAAATTCACTCAAAAAATGAAGGGTTTTGATCATCCAGATGCGGTAATTTTAGCACCAGAATCTCGTACCTCTTCTCCTGTCCGAATTCCAAGAAATGATGATTCACTGGAACATCCGGAGTTATCTGGTTTATATCCATGCGGAGAAGGTGCAGGTTATGCAGGTGGCATAGTTTCGGCAGCGATTGATGGTGAACGCTGTGCTGAAGCTGTTGCAAAAGCTTTATTGAAGAAGGCTAGCAAGCTTTCAAACTAAAAAAACAACCTGCTTCAATAACAGGCTGTTTTCAAAAGATGAAATTGTAAAGGGCTAATCGGCTTGATAAATTTCAAGTACTCTGGCAGATGGATCTTTAACATCGCCACACCATTTTGGTAACCATTGGTAAGGTGTCAACTGAAAGTGAGAACCATAAGTTTTTTCAAAAGTTTTAAGATAAAAGTAAGCCTCTTTTGAAGGTGGTTCTGGTGTAAAGTCGAATTTTTTAGCCTCAAATTCCTCAT
Source organism: Psychroflexus longus (assembly GCF_020164595.1). Lineage (GTDB taxonomy): Bacteria > Bacteroidota > Bacteroidia > Flavobacteriales > Flavobacteriaceae > Psychroflexus > Psychroflexus longus. The sequence continues at coordinate 141,557 of NZ_JAIQZE010000004.1, read as the reverse complement.
CAGAAACCAAGGTTTCAACATGATCTTTGATGACTTCACTCCAGGATTTTTTCTTGCTACTCACACTATCAGAAAATCCGTTTTTACGTCTCCATAACACTTCAATTGGAATCAAGTCTTCACCTTCAAAGGCTTTTCTAATCAGATATTTTTCTATTTTTTGATCAGAGAACATTCTGAGTTCTGCTGGAATCGACATGAAGAATTTGACGAAGGCCTTATCAGCAAATGGAACTCTCGCTTCTAACCCAGCGTTGGAAATGGAACGATCTCCACGTTTCATGTCAAAAAACTGAATATCTTTAAGCAATCTTATGGATTCTTGTTGAAAACTTTCAGAATCTGGTGCATTTTGGAAGTATAGGTAAGACCCAAATTCATCGGCAGTTTCTCCGGAGAAGAGAACTTTTACATCAGAATGATCTCTCACGTATTTAGCGACTAGTTGATGTCCAACTGAAGCACGAATCGTCGTGACATCGTAACTTCCCAACATATACACGGTGTGCTCTAATTCATCCAGGAAATCTTGCTCGGTACAAGTAATGCTATGGTGTTTGCTACCGATATGGTCAGCTACCTTTTGAGCGGCAGTAATATCAGGACTTCCTTCCAAACCAATAGAAAAGGTTTCTAGCTGTTTTCCTTTTTCTTTTAATTTTCGAGATAAAATACCGGCTACCAAACTACTGTCTAAACCTCCGCTCAAAAGACATCCAAGTGGTCTTTCACTCATCATTCGTTTTTCAACTGAGGTAGTCAGTAATTCATTTATTTTTTGGCAATATTCATTTTCACTTAAAGCTGAAATCGAATATTCATGAATAAAATAAGGTGCGATCTTATCTGTCTTTGAATTCCAGTAATGTCCTGGAGGAAATTGATCTAAATGCTTAGTAAATGCAATAGCTTTACTTTCTGAAGAAAAATAAACTTCTGCATCATCCTGACCTATATACATTCCTCTGACGCCAAGGTGATCCCTTGCTGCGATATAAATATCTTTTGTTTCATCGTATAAAACAAAAGCAAATTCCCCATCAATCTCTTCCAGCATTTTTTCCTCACCCACTTTTTGATAAAGCTCAATAAGTATCTCGCAATCAGATCCTGTTTCTAATTCGATACCGTATTTTTCAGCTAATTCTAAATAATTAAAAATCTCTGCGTTGGCCACTAGCCATACTCCATTTTTGTACATTGGTTGATTACCCATTGGGGTTAAGCCGTTAATGGCTAAACGATGAAACCCAAAATAGGTGTTTTCCTTAATCACTTTAAAGTCTGATGAATCAGGTCCACGATGTTTGATCTTCATGAACTCATCAATTAAAAATTGACTAGACTTTGCACTTTCGATGGCTACAAATATTCCACACATGATAACTTTATTTGAATTATTTAAAGCAAATAAGGGATATTACTTAATGTGAATCAACATAAATCTTTAAAATATTAAAAATAAATTTTAATATTGCGTATTACTAAAAATTATAAAGATGATAGACCAAACGGACAGAAAAATCTTAAATATTTTAAGTAAGGACGCTAAAGCCTCCTTAAAATGGATTGGGAACGAATGCAATATGAGTCCTACAGCAGTTCATTTACGTTTGAAAAAGCTTGAGGAACAGAAGATTATAACTGGATCTAAGAGTGTTATAGATACCTATAAATTAGGATATCAAACGCAGAGCTTTATCGGAATTTATTTCAACAAAGCCAATATATACAAAACTGTGAGTCAATCTTTACTTGAAATCGAAGAAGTCGTGGAGTGTAATTATACGACTGGTAATTTCTCTCTATTGGTCAAAGTGATTTGTCGTGACAATAAACACCTTACCGAAGTCTTGAGTAATAAAATTCAAACTATTGATGGTGTAGCCAGAACGGAGACCTTTATCTGCCTTGAGCAAACCTTTACCAGGGAAATAGAATTTTAGAGTTTAAAAAGGAACTAAGCTTTTTCATTTTTTTCTAAAAATTTATTTCGGATCACCTGATCTACTGGAATATTATTAATTTTACTTTCCAGCCAGGAAATGATATCCAGGTATAAAAAGGCTCTGCGTTCGTAGGGATCGTCTTCATACTTTTTGAGCTTTTCTAAAATTTCTTTAAAAGCTGACTTAACATCATGAGGAAAAACATCTGGCAAAGCCTTCATGAAATTGATGATTTCTGTCTGGACTTCATTCAATTCATTCATTTTCAAAAGAAACTTGTAGGTACTCCGAAGATGAGTATCAAAATGATAATCCATTCCTGCATCATAATGGGCGAAAAGATTTAAAATCCTGGAAAAGCACATCAAGTCTTCTCTCATAGTAAGAGATTTATTATTAATGATGAGTTTCAAATATTTAATGCATTCTTTATTATTTCCTACACAGAAGTATAAACTGGCTATTTTATAGTAAAATACCATAATGTGATGTTCATCTATCCTGTCTCTAAAGCGTTTTATACCTTTCAAAATACCATCCACTAGCTCCAATCCATCATGAAAAAGGCCTCTCATAAAACATAAGTTCAACTTATCTGTATTGAGATAAAGAAATACTAAACCTTCGATGTTATCATCTTTCGGGAAAGATTTGCTTTGGATGTTTTGTTCCAAAGATTCCATGGTGGATTCAAAACGCTTATGATCTTGTATGTAAAACAATGACTCCAATAAATATTGATTCCCTTTAAGATACCAAACAGGATTTAAGGAAATCATCCTGGGATGGTCTGTGAACAATTCAACCCATTTTTTGGAATATTTATAGCAGTTGCTAAAATCCTGAACTAAAAAATTAAGCCATAAGTAAGAATTATATAGCCAAAGCTTTTCTCTGAAACCGAGGTCCTTAATGTTGAAATCTGGTAAATTAGAATCAAAATACTCAAGAATTTCATTTTTTTCCTGATTGCTTTTTACATAACCAGACTTAAGTATAATGCTGTACAATTTCAAAGAAAGATTAGAAAGTTTGCTAGCAATAACGTTGAGTTCGCTTATTGCATTGGACTGATCTATTAAGTCGTCTGCCCTACTCTCTATACTTCTGGTTATATACTGAGACTCAATAAGTTTTTCTAATTCTACAATTTCATACACCAAATTTTTTTCTTCGTGGGTAAAAGCAATTTCCTTGACCTTATCGAGAATCTTTAAGCTTTGCTTATAAAGTCCTTTGTGATAAAGGATAGTAGCAAATTCTGTTTGTTCCCTTATTTGAGAGCGTATATTTTGATGTAAAGGATTCAACTTTAAGCTAATTAAAATTTGCTTGTAGAGATGTGCCTTTACATTGGGAAGTTGTTGTTTTTTTACAAAACCTGTATTCAAAATTTCTTTTTCACTATAGCGTGGAGCCTTATCCAAAAAATTAAATAAATTCAAAAATTTGGCATCCACATTACCTTCAATTCGTCCTACATAAAGTTTGAATTGACGCTTTTCTGATTTAGTTAAAGACTTAATCAACGAAAATAAATTGTCTTTTTGATCTCTAATCATCGATGAAATTTCATTTTAAATATTTGATTATCAGTTTTTTAAATAAATAATTTAATCTTGAACATCGTAAAACCTTCAGAAAGTCGTTATTCAAAAGCTAAAAGCCTTGGTAGTTTTGAAGTGGAAACATATAAATAAATTTAATATGTCACATCAAAAAATTGATATTTTCGATACATCTTTAAGAGATGGTGAACAAGTTCCAGGCTGTAAATTGAATACCGAGCAAAAGCTCATCATCGCCAGAGAACTTGATGAGCTGGGTGTAGATGTCATCGAAGCAGGGTTTCCAGTCTCCAGTCCGGGAGATTTCAATTCTGTTGTAGGAATTTCAAAAATTGTGAAAAGTGCAGCTGTATGTGGACTAAGCAGAGCGGTTAGAAACGATATAAAAGTAGCTGCTGAAGCACTTACTTACGCTCGAAAACCAAGAATTCATACTGGTATCGGTACTTCGGATTCTCATATCAAATATAAATTTAAATCGAATCGGGAAGAAATCCTGGTACGTGCTTTTGATGCAGTTTCATATGCCAAAACCTTTGTGGAAGATGTAGAATTTTACGCTGAGGATGCAGGTCGAACCGATAATGCTTACTTAGCTAAAGTCTGCGAGGTTGCCATAAAAGCTGGCGCTACAGTTTTGAATATTCCTGATACTACTGGATACTGTTTACCAAGTGAATATGGGGCTAAAATTAAATATCTTAAGGATAATGTAAAAGATATAGATAAAGCGACAATTTCTTGTCACTGTCATAACGATCTTGGACTAGCCACAGCGAATTCAATAGAAGCTATCATTAATGGTGCTGGACAAGTAGAATGTACTATTAATGGAATTGGTGAGCGCGCAGGAAATACAGCTTTAGAAGAAGTTGTCATGATTTTGAAACAACATCCTTATCTAGATTGTGACACTAATATCAATACAAAACGTTTGTTCCATATGAGCCAGTTGATTACAAAGCACATGGGGATTTCTCCTCAACCCAATAAGGCTATTGTTGGAGCTAATGCCTTTGCGCACAGTTCTGGAATTCATCAGGACGGTGTCATCAAAAGAAGAGATACCTACGAAATTATAGACCCAGCTGATGTTGGCGTTACAGAATCGGCTATTGTGCTTACTGCAAGAAGTGGCAGAGCCGCTTTGGCTTACAAAGCTAAAAATGCAGGTTATGATCTAACTAAATTACAATTGGATGAAGTATATCTTAATTTCCTGAATTTTGCTGATAAATGCAAAGATGTCAATGATAGTGACATTCATCAAATCGTTGAGACCAGTAAGGTGTACAGAGAAATAAAATCTGCTTAAGCAAAAATTTATGAGTAAAACATTATTTGATAAGGTATGGGATGCTCACGTGGTTCATACGATTGAAGATGGTCCGCAAATCTTATACATCGACAAACATTTAATACATGAGGTCACCAGTCCTCAGGCTTTCAATGAACTGGAAAAAAGGGGGTTACCGATTTTCAGACCTCAGCAAGTCTTAGCAACAGCAGACCATAATACGCCTACCAAAGACCAACACCTGCCTATAAAAGATGAATTGTCCAGAAAGCAGTTATCTCAACTATCTGAAAATTGCGAAAAACATGGAATTCAGTTATACGAATTAGGGCATAAATACAATGGAATCGTTCACGTTATGGCTCCAGAATTAGGCATAACGCAACCAGGTATGTCAATTGTTTGTGGGGATTCTCACACGTCTACCCATGGAGCATTCGGAAGTATAGCTTTTGGGATTGGTACTAGTCAGGTAGCTCAGGTTTTTGCTAGTCAATGTTTGTTGTTAACCAAACCAAAAAGTATGCGAATAAAGGTCAATGGTAAACTCAAAAAAGGGGTACTTCCCAAAGATGTGATTCTATATATTATATCTCAAATCGGTACCAATGCTGGAACTGGTTACTTCTGTGAATATGCAGGGGATGTTTTTGAAAACATGTCCATGGAGGGAAGGATGACCGTTTGCAACATGAGTATTGAGATGGGAGCACGTGGTGGAATCATCGCTCCGGATGAGACAACTTTTGACTATGTGAAAGGCAGAAAATTTGCTCCAAAAGGACAGGAATGGGAAAACCAACTAGACAATTGGAAAAGTTTGCCTACAGATTCAGATGCTAAATTTGACAAGGAATATACGTTTGATGCTGAAGATATTGAACCCATGATTACGTTTGGAACTAATCCTGGAATGGGAATAAAAATAAACGGTTTTATACCTGATCAAAATGATTCTTCACTCGAGAAATCACTGAAATATATGGATTTCAAAAAAGGAGAATCTTTGATTCATAAACCCATCAATTATGTGTTTATCGGAAGTTGTACCAATTCAAGAATAGAAGATTTTAGAGTGGCTGCTGAATACATAAAAGGCAAGAAAAAAGCTAAAAATGTAACCGCATGGCTAGTACCAGGAAGCAGACAAGTGGAGCAACAAATTGAAGCTGAAGGTCTAAAAACTATTTTCACTGAAGCCGGATTTGAGTTACGTCAACCTGGCTGTAGCGCCTGCTTAGCCATGAACGATGACAAAATCCCAGCTGGCGAATATTGTGTTTCTACATCCAATAGAAACTTTGAAGGACGACAAGGTCAAGGGTCTAGAACACTTTTAGCAAGTCCACTACTTGCTGCAGCTACTGCCATAGAAGGAAAAATAATTGATATTACTACACATTTGAATTAGTATGGAAAAATTTATAAGCATAAATTCTCGAGCGGTCCCTTTGCCTGTTGAAAATATAGATACAGATCAAATTATACCTGCGCGATTTCTAAAAGCTACGGATAGAGAAGGTTTTGGCGAACATCTGTTTAAAGATTGGAGATATCATAAGGATGGAAGTAAGGACAAAGATTTTGTATTAAATGACTCTACCTATAGTGGAAAAATATTAATCGCTGGTCACAATTTTGGTTGCGGTTCGAGTAGAGAACACGCTGCCTGGGCTCTTAGTGACTATGGTTTTAAAGTAATTGTATCTAGTTTTTTTGCAGATATTTTTAAGGGAAATGCTCTTAATAATGGGGTTTTACCTGTGCAAGTCAGTCCTGAATTTTTAAAAAAACTTCTAAAAACTGTTGAAGAACACCCAGAAACTCAAATAGAAGTGAGTCTTGAAAATCAATATATAGCTTCACCATCATTTGAAGGTCATGAGTTTTTTGAAATCGATAACTACAAAAAAACTTGCCTTATGAATGGCTACGATGACATAGATTTTCTTGTGAGTAAAAGGGCTGAAATTGAACTGTTCGAAAATAGAAATGAATTAGCACGCGTTAGCGATTGAACGGTTTGTTTGAGCTCTTTTTTTTTCTTTTTCTGAAGAAAAAAAGCGAGTAGTGAAGGCGCGCCCCCCCCCAAAGCATTAGGGGGGAACGCCCAAAAATAATTATATATCATAACTATAAAGACATGGAATTGAAAATTGCAGTATTGCCAGGAGATGGAATTGGACCTGAAGTGACGACTCAAGCTATAAAAGCCTTGAATGCTATTGCACTGGAATTTGATCATAAATTTACTTATAAGCAGGCTGACATTGGTGCGGTGGCTATAGATAAAGCAGGAAGTCCTCTACCCGATGAAACTTTGGAACTTTGCAAAACCAGTGATGCCATTTTGTTTGGTGCTATAGGTCATCCCAAGTACGATAATGCGGAGGGAAGTGTAAGGCCAGAACAGGGTTTACTGAAGATGAGGAAAGAACTGGAATTGTTTGCCAACGTAAGGCCAGTGAAAGCGTTTGAAGCCCTTCTCGATCATTCTCCTTTGAAAAGGCATCTTATAAAAGGAGTGGACATTAGCATCTACAGAGAATTGACTGGTGGCATTTATTTTGGGAAAAAAGAAACTAAAGAAGATGGAAGTTATGCTTCGGATCTTTGTGAATATTCTGCGGAAGAAATAGAGCGAATTGCACATCTCGCCTTCAAAGCAGCGATGGGAAGACGGAAAAAAGTAACCTTGATTGATAAAGCTAACGTTCTGGATACGTCTCGACTTTGGAGAAAAAAGGTAACTGAATTGGCTAAATCTTATCCTGAAGTTTCTCTTGACTTTCTATACGTCGACAATGCAGCCATGCAAATGATATTAAATCCTAGACAGTTTGATGTCATCCTAACGGAAAATATGTTTGGAGATATCATTAGCGATGAAGCGAGTGTCATCGGCGGGTCTATTGGTTTATTGCCTTCGGCTTCCATCGGTAAAAATTATGCTCTGTTTGAGCCCATACATGGCTCATATCCACAAGCAACTGGACAAGGCATTGCCAATCCTATTGCTGCTATCTTGTCTGCAGCAATGCTTTTAGAACATTTTGGATTGTTTGAAGAAGCAGAAACTGTTAAAGAAGCTGTAGAAAGGTCTTTAAAATTAGGTATTACCACTCCAGATCTTGGTGTGAAGCATGAGCGCATTACCACTGAAAAAGTTGGTGATTTTATAGCGGATTTCATCAGTAACCCTGAAGACTCTAATCGTAATTTTTCCAACATCCACATTGGCCAATCGACAATTATCTAGAGAAATCAACCAGGGTATTGCCATTGAGTTAGGTAAAAATGTCCTTAAGATTTCCCTTTTACGTTTGGGAATTTAACCCTTATTAGGATTAGACTTTTTTATTAACACATAAAACAGAGCATTTCTTAGAAATACTCTGTTTTAGTTTGGAAACTTTTTCCTGATGTCTTCCAGACATAAATTACCCATACTTCCTGAGTGCGTATGAGGCTTGGATTGTCCTGATTTGTATGTTCCAGATTGCACTTGCTCGCTGATTTTTTGATAAGCTTCCCTAAAGCTTATCCCCTGTTCGACCAAAGCATTGATCTGGTCTACAGAATACATGTACAAATATTTTGGATCTCTGATATCTACAGTTTTAACCTGTATTTGCTTAATGGAATAGTTGAAGATTTCCAAAATAGAAGTGCATTCCTGGATACCTGAAATCATATTCTCCTTCAAAAGCTGATAATCCCGGTGATAGCCGCTTGGTAAATTATTGGTAATCAACAGCATTTCTAAGTGCAGTGCCTGAATTTTATTGGACTTCCCTCTTATTAATTCAAACACATCCGGATTCTTTTTGTGAGGCATGATGCTGCTTCCTGTGGTTAACTGATCTGGAAAACAGATAAAGTCAAAATTCTGACTGGTATACAAGCAAATATCCATGGCGAATCGAGATAAGGTATTGCAAATGCTTCCTAAAACCGAAGCAATGGTTCGTTCACTTTTACCCCGGCTCATTTGGGCCGCCACTACATTGTACTTTAAAGTAGAGAACCCCAATTCCCGAGTAGTAATATTTCGATTGATAGCGAATGAACTTCCATAACCTGCTGCAGAGCCCAGCGGATTCTGATCTACCGTCTTAATAGCAGCGTCCAGCATATACATATCATCGATAAGTTGTTCTGCATAGGCCGAAAACCATAAGCCAAACGAGGAAGGCATCGCTACTTGCAAATGGGTGTAGCCTGGAAGGACTTTGTCTTTGTATTTTTCGGCTAAATTGAGTAAGGTTTTAAAAAACTCATTGCTCAATGTTTTGATCTGCTGAAGTTGTTCCCGATAATACAAATGCAACGCCACCAAAACCTGATCGTTTCGAGATCTTGCGGTGTGAATTTTTCGACCAACATCTCCTAACTTTTGAATCAGTTCAAATTCGATTTTGGAATGTACATCTTCAAATTGAGACTCAATTTTGAACTCGCCATTTTTGACCTGCTCCGCCATCACTTTGAATTGTTGCTGCAAAAGTTGAAGTTCATCTTTCGAAATTAACCCCACACTTTCCAGCATTTTGGCGTGAGCTACAGAAGCCTGAATGTCATATTTGGCAATGTGAATGTCAATTTCACGATCGTTTCCAACCGTAAATTGTTCAATTTTTTTATCGATGTCTAATCCTTTATCCCAGAGTTTCATACTTTTATTTTTTGAAAGCAAAAGTTTTTGACTTCGTTATTAATATCTATTATGCTTCAAAAAGTCGTTATCTTATTTAAAACCTTGTCAAGCAGCTTTATGTACTTTTCTATTCCTTGTTCTAATTCTTCAACATAAATGAATTCATCAGCAGAATGAGAGCGGTTGCTGTCTCCAGGTCCCAATTTCACCGATGGACACGATAAACACGCCTGATCCGAAAGTGTCGGCGATCCATAAGTTTTCATTCCTAAACTCAACCCTGCCTGAACCAAAGCGTGATCTTTTGAGATCCCCGAAGAATTTAACCGAGTACTTCGAGGAGTAATCGCATCACAAGGTGATTTTTCCTGAAGTAGTTTTACAATCTCCTCATTGTAATAAGCATCAGTCACCCGAACATCAACTACCAGATTCACTTCTGAAGGGATAGCATTATGCTGAACGCCTGCATTAATTTGCGTTACCGTCATTTTTACATCCCCAAGACTTGGTGAAGACTTCTCAAATTTGAAATCTTTGAACCACTGCAGAACTGGAATTGCTTTATAAATGGGATTATCGTCATTGGGATGTGCTGCATGCCCGGACCTACCTTTTATAGTGGCATCAAAAACTAAAAGTCCTTTTTCGGCAATTGCCAGATTCATCAAGGTGGGCTCTCCAACGATGGCCACGTCGATTTTCGGGATATGCTCCAGCATAGAATTCAATCCATCTGTACCGCTGTTTTCTTCTTCGGCAGAAGCAACAAACACAAGGTTATAAGCTAAATTTTCTTTAGCATAGAAATAGGTGAAGGTAGCTAAAAGTGAAACCAGACATCCGCCGGCATCATTGCTTCCAAGACCATAAAGCTTTCCGTCTTCCACACTCGCTTTAAAGGGGTCTTTGGTATAGCCTTTATTAGGCTGAACAGTATCGTGATGTGAGTTTAATAATAGCGTAGGCTTACTCTTGTCAAAATATTTGCTATTAGACCAGACATTATTTTTTCGGCGCTTAAATTCAATAGCATGAGAAGTCATCCAGTGTTCAATCAATGCTGCAGTTTGGTCTTCCTCGGTTGAAAAAGAAGGTGTTTCAATAAGACTCTTCAAAAGTTCTATGGCGTCTTGTGTCAGTTCTTTGATCATAATTGAAGTATTGTGTGAATTGAATTCGAATCAAAAATCATTTCGGGTTTTCCGATACAAACTTTAGTAACTTTTTTTCTTAAAGCACTAAAGCAATTGTCGAGCTTCGGCACCATGCCATCAGCAATTTTACCTTGCTGAAAAAGTGTTTGATAAGCCTGAGAATCCAATGCATCTATAACAGAATTATCATTGGAAATATCAGCTAAAACCCCATTTCTTTCAAAACAATAAAAGAGTTCTACTGAATAAGTTGAAGCAAATGCTATCGCTAATTCTGAAGCGATAGTATCTGCATTGGTATTGAGCAATTGACCCTGCTTATTGTGGGTCAACGCACAAAACACTGGAGTAATTGCTTCCTTCAGTAAAGTTTCGATTAGTGAGGTATTAACCTGAACAATATCACCTGCAAATCCATAATCGATTGAAGTCACTGGACGTTTAACAGACTGGATAAGATTTCCATCTGCACCAGACAAGCCAAAGGCATCACAGTCGTTAGCTTGAAGTTGAGCTACTATCGTTTTATTGAGTTTACCCGCATAAATCATTGTAATCACATCCAACGTCTCCTGATCTGTAATACGACGACCCTCTACTTTTTTCACTTCTAATCCAAGTCGCTGAGAAGTTTCTGTAGCTGAATTTCCTCCACCATGAACCAGGATTTTTAAACCTTTTAATTTTGAGAAACCTTCGATAAACTGCTGCAGAGCCCCAGTATCATTGATGATGTTCCCTCCTATTTTAATGATTTTTAGCGTTTCCATTTTGTAATGATCTTATTAAAGTTTATTCGGAACCAGATTTAAATCTGTTCCAGAATTTGTTTCAAGACCCATTGAGCGGCAAAAGTTCGGTTGTGGGCCTGAGGGATGATCAACGAATTTTCACTATCCAGAACTGCATCTTCTGCCACCACATTTCGTCGAACGGGCAAACAATGCATGAATTTCGTCTTATCTAATTTGCCTCTGGTCATCATCCAATTTTTATCCTGACTCAATATTTTTCCATAGTCCTTGTAACTACTCCAATTTTTAACGTAAACAAAATCAGCATCTTTGACCGCTTCTTCCTGATCGTAATAAATCGGCGTGTTTTTGGTAATCTTAGGGTTGAGTTCATAACCTTCTGGATGAGTGATCCTAAAATCTGCTTGCATCAACTGCATCATTTGCACAAATGAGTTTGGCACGGCCTGGGGCAATGCTTTAGGATGAGGAGCCCAGGACAATACCACTTTGGGCTTTACTTTTTCTTTAAATTCTGAAATAGTTATAGCATCTGTCAAGGCCTGTAAAGGATGCGCCGTCGAACTTTCCATGTTAATGACCGGTACAGTAGAGTATTTTACAAAGCTTTTCAAAACCAATTCTGCTTCATCTTCTTGCTTGTTTTTCAAGCCAGGAAAAGCTCTCACAGCAATCACATCAGCGTACTGAGAAATCACCTCTGCCGCATCTTTCACATGTTCAGATGTTTTTGTGTCCATCACCATCCCATCTTCAAATTCGAGTTGCCAGGCATCGTTTACGTTCAATACCATAACATCCATCCCTAAATTTTTAGCCGCCTTTTCAGTACTTAAACGCGTTCTCAAACTGGAATTAAAAAACAACATCACCAAGGTTTTATGCCTTCCTAATGCTTCATATTGAAATGGCTTTTGCTTTAATTGTTTAGCAGATTCAATAGCTTCGTTTAAATTTTTAATGTCGTGTATGCTTGTATATTTCTTCATTATTTTTTTAGTAAACAGGAATTTAATAGGCGTTTAATTGATATTGAGATGATTCAATTCCACTTGAAGAGCCTCAAAAAAGCGATCTAAATGTAATTTTTGAATAGTTAAAGGTGGCAGAATTCTGATAAGATTCGGGTTTTTAGAACTTCCAGTGAACATACGTTGATTGAAGAGTAGATTTTTTCTCAGTTCAGTTACTGGAAAGTCAAATTCCAGACCTAACATGAGTCCTCTGCCCTTAAAAAATTTTAGACCAGAAATTGATGTTGCCTTTTTTTTAAAATAAGCTGACAATTCTCTAGCATTAGCCTTAAGGTTTTCATTTTCAATGACTTTCAAAACCGATAAGACTGCCTGACAAGCCAAATGATTCCCACCAAAAGTAGTTCCCAGCAATCCAAAAGAGGCTTTGATTTTGGGATGAATCAAAATGCCTCCTACTGGAAACCCATTCCCCATACCTTTAGCCATAGAAATAATATCTGGCTGTATCCCATACTTTTGAAATGCAAAAAAATCACCAGACCTACCAAAGCCGGACTGCACTTCATCGGCAATAAGGCAAGTATTATACTTATTGCATAATAATTCTAAACCTTGATGAAAACCAAGACAAGCTTCATCCAAACCTCCAACTCCTTGAATGGTTTCCAGGATAACAGCACAGGTTTCGTTCTGTTTTAAAATAGATTCTACAGTTTCAAGGTCACCCAATTCAACAAAATCAACTTGCTGTTGAGCATTTAATGGAGAAATAATTTTTTGATTATCGGTAGCAGCAACTGCTGCTGATGTCCTCCCATGAAACGAGTTTTTGAAGGCTAACACTCTATGCTTTTTTGTATGAAACGAAGCCAGTTTTAAAGCATTCTCATTGGCTTCAGCTCCAGAACTACATAGAAATAATTGATAATCTTTGCATTTTGAAACTTCCTCTAGTTTCTCTGCAAGTTGCACTTGCAAAGGATTTTGAACAGCATTGCTATAAAATCCGATATTTTGCAACTGACCCGAAAGTCCTTTTACATATTCCGGATGAGAATGCCCAATAGAAATAACTGCATGACCGCCGTATAAATCCAAATACTCCACACCTTGGTCATCATAAACATGAACGTCTTTAGCTTTTACAGGCGTGACATCATACAAGGGATAAACGTCAAATAGACTCATAATTTTGAATTTTAAAAATAATTTGCTTTTAGTTTCAATCCCATTGCCTCATCAAGACCAAACATCAGATTCATATTCTGAATGGCTTGACCGGAAGCCCCTTTCAAAAGATTATCTAGAACGGAAGTAATTAAAAGTTTGTCTTTGTGCTTTTGGAGATGCAGTAAACAGTTGTTTGTATTCACCACTTGTTTTAGGTGAATTTCCTGATCTAATACAATTGTAAAACATGCATCATCATAAAATTTTTCATAAATCATCTTGGCTTCTTGCAGAGTTCCTTCAAAATGTGTGTAACAAGAGGCGAAAATTCCTCTTGAAAAATTTCCTCGGTTTGGAATGAAATTGATGTCGTGATTGAATTGACTTTGAAGTGCTATCAAGATTTCTGAGATTTCATCCAGATGTTGATGTGAAAACACTTTGTAGGACGAAAAATTATTGTCTCTCCAGGCAAAATGGGTTGTGGCTGATGGCGATGTTCCTGCACCTGTGGCTCCCGTCACCGCATTCACATGAACATCTTTTTGCAAAAGATGTGCTTTAGCGAGAGGCAATAATGCAAGCTGAATAGCCGATGCAAAACATCCTGGATTGGCAATAAAATTAGCTGATTTGATAGCTGTTTTATTGACTTCTGGAAGACCATATACAAAAGTTTTACCTTGAAATTTGGCGGAAGTTTTTAGTCTAAAGTCATTGCTGAGGTCGATGATTTTAGTTTGATCAGAAAATTTATTCTTTTCTAAAAAGGCTTTAGAATTTCCATGACCTAAACATAAAAACACAACATCTATTTCTGAATTTATTTCAGAAGAAAATTTCAAGTCTGTGGTTCCAACTAAATCCTGATGAACTTGATGAACAAAATTCCCTGCATTAGAGGTACTGAAAATGAAATCCAAATGAGCCTGTGGATGATTCAATAACAATCTAATCAGCTCTCCAGCGGTATACCCTGCTCCTCCTATAATTCCAACTTGTATCATAATTCTGAGTTTACTTGATGAAAAATTTTCGTCGAATTGGCGAAGAGTTTGATAAACCCTTTGGCCTCCTGTGCCGTCCATCCCGAATTAATTTCGCCATAACTTCCGAATTTAGCATTCATAAGATCGTGATCTGATGTCACCCCTTCTAAGGTAAAATGGTATGGCTTGAGTTCAAGTGTAACTTTTCCAGATACATTTTTTTGGCTGCTTTCCAAAAAAGCTTCAATATCTCTCATCACAGGTTCGAGGTATAAACCTTCGTGCAAATGCATACCATAATAATTAGATAGAAACTCTTTATGCTGAAGCTGCCATTTGGTGAGCGTGTGTTTTTCTAGTAAATGATGTGCCTTTATGATAGTCAGAGCTGCAGCAGCTTCAAAACCCACACGCCCTTTGATGCCAACAATCGTGTCTCCAACATGAATGTCTCGACCAATAGCAAATGCAGAAGCTATCTCTTCCACTTTTTTAATGAGAGAGACCTTGTCATACTTTTCACCATTCACCGCAACCACTTCACCTTTCGCAAATGTGAGTTCAAGCTTTTCTTTTCCTTTTTTCTTTAATTGAGATGGATAAGCAGCTTTAGGCAAAGCCTTGTGAGACGTCAAAGTTTCCTCACCTCCTACACTGGTTCCCCATAAACCTTTGTTGATAGAGTATTTTGCTTTATCCCATGACATGTCGACTTGATGAGATTTTAAATAATCAATTTCTTCTTGTCTAGATAACTTTTGATCTCTAATGGGTGTAATGATTTCGATTTCTGGCGCTAAGGTTTGAAAAATCATATCGAACCGAACCTGATCATTACCCGCACCAGTACTACCATGAGCAATGTATTGAGCACCAACACTTTTAGCATATTTAATAATTTCTACCGCCTGGATAATTCGTTCTGCACTCACAGATAAAGGATAGGTATTGTTTTTTAAGACATTCCCGTATATCAGATACTTAATAACTTTGTCGTAATATGATTCTACAGCATCGATATTATGGTAAGATAAAACTCCCATTTTAAGTGCTTTTACTTCAATTTCTTTGATGTCTTCTGAAGAAAATCCTCCTGTATTAACACTTACAGCATGAACATCGTATCCAGCTTTAGATAAACTCAAAGCGCAGTATGACGTGTCTAAACCTCCACTATAGGCTAAAACTAATTTTTTCATGATTTGGTCTTTTTTAAAATTGACAACTTTATGTTTTTTAAACGTTTCCAGATTTTTTGATCAAATGGCTTTCTTTTGCCAGAAGACTCTTTCTTTTGATTTGAATCGTATAACATCCCTGTGCAGAAACACATTTTTTGATTGGTTCGTTGCAAAACATCATAGTTTTTGCAAGTTTGGCAACCATTCCAAAACGACTGATCATCTGTTAATTCTGAAAAGGTTACAGGTCGATACCCCAAGTCACTATTCATTTTCATCACAGCGAGTCCAGTCGTAATACTAAAGATTTTAGCATCTGGGAATTTTTGCCTGGAGTGATCAAAAATTTTCTTTTTTATCTTTTTGGCTAAACCCTGATCCCGATAATCTGGATGAACAATCAACCCTGAATTCGCCACAAATTTGTTATGACTCCAGGCTTCGATGTAGCAAAATCCAGCAAATTTTTCGCCTTCCAAAGCAATAACAGCATTGCCTTTTTCCATCTTAGAAATGATATAATCTGGCTGGCGCCGGGCAATACCCGTTCCCCTAACTTTTGCAGCTTCCTCAATGGTAGCACAAATGGTTTCGGCGTAAATCGCATGAGTTTCATCAGCAATAACAATCTTCATTGCCCTGGATTTTAATAGTTTAAAGAAAAAAGTGAAATTTTTGAGAAGAGAACCGAACTCATCTAAGTTCTATAGAGTGACATAGCCCCTAAGGGCGGCGAAGAATTGAAATGCAAAAGATTATATCAGATAGATGATTGATATAATTTAAAAAGTCGAAATATGAATTTGGTATTTTCAAAATAAATAAAATTGTTGTGAGACGCTAGTTTGTTTTTAGAAGTAAAAACTAAAGGCGGCGATACATCCTAGTGGGCTGGATGCTTAAAACAACAATATTTTGAGTTATAATCATATTCAAATATAATTTAATAATTCATATAACAAGCTTAAATTCAATTAATTGATGAATTATTTTAAGTTAAACCAAGAATTGAAACAAATCTGGTTTGTTATTCAAATAGTCTCCATAAAACTTGTTGTCTTTCATTCTTTTGACAAGTGGGTCAAAATCCGATTGAGATTTAAGCTCCAATCCTACCACAGCAGCCCCATTCTCTCTGTTGGTTTTCTTGGTATACTGGAAATAAGTAATGTCATCTGTTGGTCCTAAAATCTCAACCACAAATTGCCGTAGAGCTCCGGCTCTTTGTGGAAACTTCACAATAAAATAATGCTTCAGGTTGGCATAAAGCATCGCTCGTTCTTTAATTTCAGCAGTTCTTGTAATATCGTTATTGCTACCACTGATGATGCAGACTACATTTTTTCCTTTGATGTCTTCAGCATAGTGCTCCAAAGCTGCAATACTCAATGCAGCAGCGGGCTCGGCCACGATGGCTTCTTTATTATAAAGGTCAAGAATCGTTTGACAAATATGTCCTTCATCGACAGTAATCATGTCATGAAGATTCTCTTTAGCTATCAAAAAAGTTAAATCTCCAACGCGCTTTACTGCAGCACCATCAACAAAATTTTCAATCGTACCTAAAGCTATGTTTTTGTCATTTTTCATCGAATTAGACATCGACGGGGCACCTTTGGGCTCCACGCCTATAATCTTGGTACTTGGCGACAATTCTTTAAAAACAGAGGACAAGCCAGAAGCCAAACCTCCTCCTCCTACTGGCAGAAATACAAAATCGATTTTATCATCACCAGATTGATTTAAGATTTCCAAACCTACAGTGGCTTGTCCTTCAATCACTTTTGGATCGTTGAAAGGATGAATAAACGTCATCCCCTCATCCTCACATTGTTGCATTGCAGATGCATACGCATCATCAAAACTATCTCCGACTAAAACAATTTCAATAAATTCTTCACCAAACATTTTCACCTGTTCAATTTTTTGTTTTGGCGTTGGTGAAGGCATGTAAATAAAACCCTTAACCTTTAGAATTTTACAGGAAATAGCAACGCCTTGCGCATGATTGCCTGCACTTGCACAAACGATTCCATTTCTCATTTCTTCATTAGAAAGAGAAGACATTTTGTTATAAGCTCCTCTTATTTTATAAGAACGAACTTGTTGTAAGTCTTCTCTTTTGAAAAATACATTGGACTCATATTGTTTGGAATAGCGCAAATTTTTACTCAAGGGAGATATAATAGCAACTCCTTCAAGGTTTTTTGCAGCTTTTCTTATGTCTTCGAGTTTTGGTAAATATGCAGTTTCTACTTCCATTTTATAAAGTTACTTTTTCTTTGGATTCTGTCTTTAGCGCTTTCATGGCCACCATTGCGGTTCTTAATCGCCTTCCAACTTTTTCTATAGGATGATTTCTTATTTTCTCGTTGACGCCAATCAATTCAAGGTTATCAACAGCATTGCCTTCTGCAAAATCTTTTCCAATAACCGAAGTATCTACTGACTTCATAAAGTCTTCCAAAAGGGGTTTGGCTGCGTGATCGAATAAATAACATCCATATTCTGCAGTATCCGAAATTACCCGATTCATTTCAAATAACTTCTTCCTAGCTATAGTGTTTGCGATTAAAGGTAATTCGTGAAGTGATTCATAATAGGCTGAATCTTCAATAATACCTGCACTTACCATGGTTTCATAAGCCAGCTCAACACCAGATTTCACAAAGGCCACAAGTAAAACTCCTTGATCAAAATACTCCTGCTCTTTGATGTGATCTGAAGTCAGTTCTGTTTTTTCAAAAGCAGTTTCACCAGTTTCAGCTCTCCATTTCAAAAGGTTGGCATCGTCATTTGCCCAATCTTCCATCATCGTTTTAGAAAAATGACCTGAGATGATATCATCCATATGCTTTTCAAACAAAGGCTTCAGGATGGACTTTAATTCTTCAGAAAGCTCAAAAGCTTTGATTTTTGCAGGATTGGATAACCTATCCATCATATTGGTAATACCTCCATGCTTCAATGCTTCGGTAATGGTTTCCCATCCAAATTGAATCAATTTGGCGGCGTAACCAGGCTCCACGCCATCCTCTATCATTTTATCAAAAGACAAAATAGCTCCGGTTTGTAACAGCCCACAAAGAATAGTTTGTTCCCCCATTAAATCACTTTTCACTTCAGCAACAAAGGAAGACTCCAAAACTCCAGCTCTATGTCCACCAGTAGCTACCGCATAGGCTTTGGCTTGCTCAAAACCCTTGTTTTCAGGGTCATTTTCCGGATGCACCGCAATAAGTGTGGGTACACCAAATCCTCTTTTATACTCCTGTCTAACTTCAGTTCCTGGGCACTTCGGCGCTACCATAATGACACTGATATCTTCTCTTATTTTCATGCCCTCTTCCACGATATTGAAACCATGAGAATAACTTAAAGTCGATCCTTTTTTCATATAAGGCATCACCGATTTAATGACATTGGAATGTTGCTTATCTGGAGTAAGGTTCAACACCAAGTCTGCTTCCGGCACTAGTTCTTGATATGTGCCTACTTTGAAGTTATTTTTGGTAGCACTTTTATAAGACTCGCGTTGTTCATCAATTGCAGCCTGACGCAAGGCATAGGAAATATCCAAGCCAGAATCTCTCATGTTCAAACCCTGATTCAGACCTTGTGCGCCACATCCTATAATGACAATTTTTTTATCTTTCAAAGCTTTCAAACCTTCCTCAAATTCTGAGGAGTGCATGAATCTACATTTACTGAGTTGCTCTAACTTCTGACGTAAGGATAATGAGTTGAAATAATTTGACATGTGTAAATAATTTAATTTGAAAATGCTTCAAGCATTGTACTTATTTTCATTTCTTCTTTAGAGACAGCAATACGTCCAGATCTGGTAAACTGCATGATTCCAAAGAGTTTTAACTCTCTGTAAAGAAGGGTAATTTCTTCTGCCCTTCCCGATTTTTCAAGCACAAAAAACTCCTTATTCACTGTGACAATATTCGCATTGCTCTCTTTGATTATATTTTGAATTTGCCGCTCTTCAAACAACAATTCTGATTTTATTTTGAATAAGCAAGATTCCTGGTAAATGATCTCATCATCTCTGTGATAGTAAGCCTTGATCACTTCTACTTGCTTTTCTATCTGACCGATAATTTTCTTCATTCGGTCTTCAGTTAGCTCCACAACAATGGTCCATTTTGAAATGTTCTCGATTTCAGAAACTGAAGAATTGATGCTTTCAATATTGATGTGTCGGCGTTGAAAAATAGCCGAAATACGATTCAGTAATCCAATATTATTTTCAGTGTAAATTGAAATTGTATAAGGTTTATTTTCTTCCATATCATTCTAATCTTATATCTGAAACACTTGCTCCCGCCGGAACCATAGGAAACACATTCCCTTCTTTTTCTACACAAACTTCTAAAAAGTAGGGGCCATCGGTTTCCATCATTTCTTTGACGGATGAATTCAATTCAGATCGCTTAGTAACTTTTTTGGCATCTATGTAATAGCCCTTTGCAATAGCAACAAAATCTGGATTTGTCATTTCGGTTGAAGCATAACGCTTGTCAAAAAACAACTGTTGCCACTGCCTTACCATTCCTAAAAACTCGTTATTGAGTACCACAATTTTAAGCGGAATTCTTTGCTGAAAAACAGTTCCTAATTCCTGAATGGTCATTTGGTAGCCTCCGTCACCAATCACAGCGACAACGTCACGCTCCGGGGCTGCCATTTTAGCACCAATAGCAGCTGGCAGTGCAAATCCCATTGTTCCTAAACCACCCGAAGTGATATTACTTTTGGTCATATTAAAATCGGAATAGCGACAGGCAATCATCTGGTGCTGACCAACATCACTTACGATAGCAGCGTTTCCTTTGCTTTGCAAATTAATTTCCTTGATCACTTCACCCATCGTTAATCCTTCTTTGGTAGGATGAAGATCCTTTTTGATTACTTTATCGTATTCAATAGCATATAAGTCTTTAAAACGCTGATACCAATCTGCATGTTTTTTTTCTTTTAAATAAGGTAAAAGCTGTGTCAAACTAGCTTTTGCATCTCCAATAACTGGAATATCGGCTTTAACATTTTTATCCACCTCAGCGGGATCAATTTCAAAATGAATGACTTTAGCCTGTTTAGCGTAAAAATTCAGGTTTCCCGTCACTCGATCATCGAAACGCATCCCAATAGCGATGAGCACATCGCATTCATTGGTCAATACATTAGGGCCGTAATTCCCATGCATCCCAACCATGCCCACATTGAGAGGATGAGAAGTCGGTAAAGCGGAAGCTCCCAGAATTGTCCATGCCGCTGGAATTCCCGATTTTTCAACCATAGTTTTGAAGATGGCTTCAGCTTCGCTTAAAATCACGCCTTGACCCCAAACAATCAGAGGTTTTTTAGCTGAATTAATTAATGCTGCAGCCTCTTGTATTTTTACCTCATCAGCAACAGGTACAGGCTGATAGCTTCGTATTTGTAAACATTTTTGATATGAAAAATCAAACTCTTCAAATTGAACATCTTTTGTAATATCAATTAAAACCGGTCCAGGTCGTCCACTTTTGGCGATATAAAAAGCTTTGGCCAAGACTTCAGGTATATCTGAAGCTTTGGTGATTTGATGATTCCATTTGGTCACTGGTGTAGAAATGCCTACAATATCTGTTTCCTGGAAAGCATCACTTCCCAATAGCTTAGAATTGACTTGTCCTGTTATGCAGACTAATGGCGTAGAGTCAATCTGTGCATCAGCAATTCCTGTAACAAGATTGGTAGCTCCGGGTCCTGAGGTTGCTATTACTACACCAACTTTACCTGAAATTCTTGCATAGCCCTGAGCAGCATGAATGGCGCCTTGTTCGTGGCGAGCCAACACATGATGAAGTTGATCCTGATAGTGATGCAATTGATCATAAACTGGCATAATAGCGCCACCAGGGTATCCGTACAAAGTTTCCACCCCTTCTGCCAGTAAACATTTAATTACAGCCTCACTTCCTGATATTTTTTCTTTAACGCTGGTTGCAGTTTCTTTTTCTAAGGTCACAATTTCTTTCATACGGCATGGTTTTCAATTAATTCAACACTACAATTATTTATTTTTCATTTTTAAAATTCGTCAGTCACACAACCTTTTGAAGCTGAATTGACCATTCTTGCATATTTAAAAAGCACTCCTCTTTT
This sequence comes from Psychroflexus longus, assembly GCF_020164595.1. Lineage (GTDB taxonomy): Bacteria > Bacteroidota > Bacteroidia > Flavobacteriales > Flavobacteriaceae > Psychroflexus > Psychroflexus longus. The sequence goes on along the minus strand of NZ_JAIQZE010000004.1, from coordinate 119,698 downwards.
AAATTTTAATTCTGGCGCTTTCCAATCTTGTTTTCTTTTTTTCAATTCCTCATCAGAAACCTCCAGAGTAATAGTATTGGTTTCTGCATTTATAGTGATCATATCGCCTTCCTCTACAAGCGATAAAGTCCCGCCTTCCTGAGCCTCGGGGGTGATATGACCAACTACAAATCCATGAGTTCCTCCAGAAAAGCGTCCATCAGTAATCAAAGCGACATCTTTACCGAGTCCTGCTCCCATAATGGCAGCCGTAGGCTTTAGCATTTCCGGCATCCCAGGTCCTCCTTTCGGTCCTTCATAGCGAATCACAACGACGTCTCCTTTCTGAACTTTTCCATCTCTGATGCCATCGTTGGCTTCATATTCACTTTCAAAAACCTTGGCTTTTCCTCTAAATTTCAATCCTTCCTTTCCAGTGATTTTAGCAACGCTTCCTTCCTCAGCCAAGTTTCCGAATAGCATCCTTAGATGTCCGGAGATTTTAATAGGATCTTCGATTGACTTTATCACTTCCTGACCTTCTTTTAGATCTTTCACCTCCAAGAGGTTTTCGGCCAAAGTCTTGCCCGTTACGGTCATGCAATCTCCGTGAAGCAATCCTTTTTTGAGTAAATATTTTAGAACAGCTGGAATTCCACCAACTTTGTGCAGATCTTCCATGAGGTATTTTCCGCTGGGTTTCAAATCCGCTAAAAATGGCGTATTGTCACTAATTTTCTGAAAATCAGATAAGGTGAAATCAATTTGTGCCGCTCTGGCAATCGCCAAAAAATGCAAAACTGCATTGGTTGATCCTCCCAAAATGGTGACCAACCGAATGGCGTTTTCTAAAGATTTTCTGGTGATGATGTCTGAAGGCTTGATGTCCTTTTCTAATAAAACCCTTAAAGCCTCTCCAGCTTTTACGGATTCATCTTTTTTCTGTGGGCTCAAAGCTGGGTTAGACGAATTGTACGGCAATGTCATTCCCAATGCTTCAATAGAGGAAGCCATGGTATTGGCTGTGTACATTCCACCGCAAGCTCCAGCGCCAGGGCAAGCTTTTTCTACAATACTCTCGTACTCTTCTTCTGGCATAGTTCCCGCAACCTTGCTTCCCCAGGCCTCAAAAGCTGAAACAACGTCTAATTTCTTACCATTATGACATCCAGAATCTATTGTTCCACCATAAATCATGATACAAGGTCTGTTCAATCGAATCATTGCTATAAGTGCACCAGGCATATTTTTATCACAACCCACAACAGTTATTAAACCGTCATAACTCATGGCTTGAACAACCGTTTCCATAGAATCGGCAATAATATCTCGTGAGGGTAAGGAATAGCGCATCCCAGGCGTCCCCATAGAAATGCCATCACTTACCCCGATAGTGTTAAAAATTAATCCTACGATATCTTCGTTTGCTGTGCCTTGTTTAGCCAATTTTGCTAAATCATTGAGGTGCATATTACAAGGATTTCCTTCGTATCCAGTACTGGCAATCCCTATGATTGGTTTAAAAAAGTCTTCCTTGGTTAAACCTATAGCATGTAGCATAGCTTGAGCCGCAGGTTGAGTTGGGTCCTGGGTTACCGTTTTGCTATATTTATTCAATTCCATAAAATGCTTACATTATAAAGTACCAAAACTAAAAATTGACTGTAGCTTAGATCCCACTTTGAAAAATCACCTGTTAAATCCAATGTCAGCAATAAATAGATAAGTGTTTTTAAATCAGCTATTTAAACTATATATCTTGGGATAGTCAGTTCTGAAAAAAATTCGGATTTTATATAATGTTTAGTGATTATCCCAACTTGCGAAGCTCTCTTATAAGCTTCAGTTGAATCTAAAACTCAAAACGTAAGATCAAATGAACTTTAAATATTAAGTTTGATGTCTTGAAACATTAAAATTTACAGAAGCAAAATCAGCAGAAAATAAAGAATTAATTTTTCAATAATATAGATTTCAACTCCTCATACGTAGAAATCTCAATGGATTTTTTCTCCTGATCAATAACGGCTTTAATTTGAGGTGGTAGATCAACTTTGGTCTGAATAGCCGCTTCTACCGTATCCAAAAACTTGGTGGGGTGTGCGGTTTCCAGAAAAACACAATGTGTGTCCGGATGGGTTTTCTGATAGTCTTTGGCCGCCAAATAACCGATCGCGCCATGCGGATCTGCGATATAATTGTATTTTTTATAAAGTTCCTTGAGTCCTACTCGAGTTTCCTCGTCGGTATAACTGCTCGAAGATAAATTGCTTTTCAAATCCTTGAATTCGTTTTTGAAAATTTCCTGGATCCTGATAAAATTACTCGGATTCCCAACATCCATCGCATTACTGATGGTCTGAACCGTTGGTTTTGGCGAATAATTTTCGGTTTTGAGATACTCAGTCACCACCTGATTTTCATTATTAGCAGCGATGAAATGATAAATCGGCAGGCCTAATTGTTGAGCCATGAACCCCGCGCAAATGTTTCCAAAATTGCCGCTTGGCACAGAAAACACAATGTTTTTGTGCTGCTGATGCAGCTGCTTATAAGCAAAGAAGAAATAAAACATTTGCGGTAACCAACGCGCCACATTAATAGAATTGGCAGAGGTGATCTGAACGTGATCGGTTATGCTTTGATCCAGAAAAGCGGTTTTCACCATGTCCTGACAGTCGTCGAAAACGCCATCAACTTCCAGAGCTGTGATGTTTTGTCCTAAAGTAGTGAGCTGTTTTTCCTGAACTTTACTCACCTTGCCTTTTGGGTACAAAATAACCACTTTGACGCCTTTGACACCAAGAAAACCATTGGCTACAGCGCCACCTGTGTCTCCAGAAGTCGCTACCAGTACCGTCATGTCTTTTTGTTCTTTGGAATTGAAAAACCGAAGACATCTGGACATGAATCGGGCTCCCACATCCTTGAAGGCCATGGTTGGGCCATGAAAAAGTTCAAGTGATGATAGTTTCTCATCCAGTTTAACAACAGGAAAATCGAAGTTGAGCGTTTCAGAAATGATGTGTTTAAGCTCATTATCTGGAATTTCCGGACTTACAAATTGACAAATGGCTTCAAAAGCGATGTCGTTGTAAGACAAATCCTTGATATTCTCAAAAAATGAGCTGGGAAGCGGTTCGATTGAAATTGGAAAATAAAGTCCCTTATCTGGCGCCAGTCCTTTGACGACAGCTTCTTCGAATGTAGCCTGGGGAGCTTTCTTGTTGAGTGAATAAAAGTTCATTGGCTAAGAATTTATGACTTTAATACCTTCTGGATTAACTTTTGAAACATAAGTCTCAAAATCAATTGATTTGTTTTCATAGACTTTTCTCATGGCTTGCTCTACTGCTTTTGCTGTAGATTCCCCTTTGGATAAGGTGAAAATAGAAGGACCTGAACCGGAAATTCCCGTGCCGAGTGCTCCACATTCCAGAGTCGCCTTTTTGATCTCATTAAAATGAGGAATAAGCTGACTTCGATGAGGCTCAACAATCGCATCGTGAAGAGATCGCTTGAGAAGTTCGTAGTCTTCTGTGTGCAAAGCATGGACTAAACTTCCGACGTTAGACCATTGTAAAATGCCCTGTTGCATAGACACCATTTTTGGTAAAATAGCGCGAGCTTCAGCGGTTTTGATTTCGATCTGTGGATGAATAATGGTCGCGTACAGCTCATCTGGGACCGGAAGTTTTAAAATCTCTAAGGGACTTAGACTTTTGACTAAGGTAAATCCTCCAAAAATAGCAGGGGCGAGATTATCGGCATGTTCGCTTTGGCTGGCTACTGCTTCGCCTTTCATCGCAAATTGAGTGAGTTGAGTTTTATCATACGGTTTGCCCATCAGCTCGTTGATAGCAAAAACACTACCTGCAGCACTCGCGGCACTACTTCCAATTCCACTTCCGGGTTTGATGTGCTTGTAGATTTCAATTTCAAAACCAACATCTGGTTTTAAATCATCAATGAGTGCTTGCGCTGAAACGCCAGCTACGTTTTTGTCGGTTTCAAAAGGCAAGTCAAAGCCTTCAATTTTTGTTATTCGGATGCCTTTTTGAGGCGAGGTTCTCACAACCATCTTATCGCCAACGGTTTCCAGGCAAAACCCTAAAACATCAAATCCACATGACACGTTGGAGACAGTTCCGGGTGAAAATATATATACTTCTTTAGTTGAATTCATTTTGACTCATGACTATAATTATGAAAATATTCTATCTATTGCTTACTCGAATGATATCGGCAAAAAGTCCTGAAGCTGTCACATCTGCTCCTGCTCCGGCGCCTTTCACTATAATTGGCTGTTCTGGGTAACGCTGAGAATAAAACATTACGATGTTATCCTTTCCTTCCAGGTTATAGAACGGATGTCCTTGTGGAATTTCTTCCAATCCAACACTGGTTTTTCTTAGATTAAATTGAGCTACGTATTTCAGTTGAGAATTGTTCTTCTGGGCTGAGGCGAATAAATCCTGAAAATGCTTTTCGTCATGTACAAGCGTTTCAAAAAAGTCATCTACAGTATCGCTTTTAAGATTGGCTTTAGTTAAGAAAGATTTGTTGGTAATGTCTTCCAGATTCATTTCATAACCGCTTTCTCTGGCTAGGATAAGGATTTTCCTTGCAACATCTACTCCACTCAAATCGATTCTTGGATCTGGTTCTGTAAAGCCTTCAGCCTGAGCTTCTTTTACCACATCATAAAACTTCGTTTCACTGCTAAAATTGTTAAATACAAAATTCAAGCTTCCTGATAATACCGCTTGTATTGAGGTAATTTTATCTCCAGACGCAACCAGATTATTTAAGGTATCTATAATCGGTAATCCTGCGCCAACGTTGGTTTCAAATAAGAAAGACGCATTGTACTTTTTAGATAAATCTTTAAGGTTTTTATAATTTTTAAAATCGCTTGAACACGCAATTTTATTGCAAGCAATCACCGAAATACTGCGCTTTAAATAATCTGCGTACATGTCTGAAACGGCTTCGCTGGCTGTGATGTCGATAAAAATACTATTGCGCTTGTTCAACACATTGGTTTTTTCTAAAAATCCATCAAGTGAAGCTGATTCACCGCTGGAAAGCAATTCCTTCCAGTTTTCCAGATGGATGCCATCTTCATCAAAATACATTTTCTTAGAATTGGAAATACCGATCACTCTCAGATTGATGTGTAATTCTTTCTTTAAAAATTTGTTTTGCTGATGAATTTGAGCCAGGAGGCGTTCACCTACATTTCCAACACCTGTGATAAAAACATTCAGCTGTTTGGTTTTGACTTCAAAGAAGCTTTCGTGAAGGGAATTCAATGCTTTTTTGACATCTTTTTTGAAGATAACCGCAGAGATGTTTTTCTCTGAAGCTCCCTGAGCAATAGCTCTTACATTGATATTGTTTTTGCCTAAAGCGCTAAACATTTTACCGCTAATGCCTTGGTGATTTTTCATATTGTCTCCCACTAATGCGACAATAGACATGTCTTTTTCTACAGTAACAGGTCTTATTTTTCTGGTGGAAATTTCATATTCAAACTCTTCATCTACTGCGGTTGCTGCGAGTTCTGCATCATTTTCTGAAATTCCAAAGCAAATGGAATGTTCTGATGAAGCCTGAGTGATAAAAATAATGTTGATTTTTTCTAAAGCCAAAACTTCAAACAAGCGTTTGGAAAAGCCAGGAATACCAATCATTCCATTTCCCTGCAAGGTCAATAAAGCAATGTTATCTACACTCGAAATTCCGCTGACACTCTTTTTCTTAGAATCAGTTCCTGATTCAGTTTTTATTAGAGTTCCCTTTTCATTAGGTTTCAACGTATTTTTAATCAGAATAGGGATTTCTGAATCTAAAGCAGGTTGAATAGTCGGTGGGAACAGAACTTTTGCTCCAAAATGTGACAATTCCATAGCCTCTTGATAAGACAGTTCTTCTATGGGTGAGGCTTGTTTTACCAGTTTAGGGTTGGCTGTATACATTCCACTCACATCCGTCCAGATTTCCAATTGCTTCACTTTGAGAGCTGCTGCAATTATGGAAGCTGTAAAATCGGAACCTCCACGGCCAAGAGTTGTTATTTCTCCAATATTAGATTTTGATACAAATCCCGGTAAAATCGTAAGTGCATGTGAATTACTTTTGAAAAAATCTTGAATATTTTTATTGGTTGCCAAATAATTGACATCTGCCTTAGTGAATATAGAGTTAGTTACAATCAGCTCCTGAGCATTTTTTCTATGGGCATCGATTCCTCTTAATTTAATGGCTTCTGTAATGATAAAAGAAGACATTAATTCTCCAAAACTTACTAACTTATCTGAAGTTTTGGGCGTCAACTCATTGATAAGATAAATCCCATCCAAAAGATTCTTCAGATAATTTAATTCGTTATCCAAATAGCGTTTTGCAGCTTCATTTTCTGAAGGAATCAATTCAGATAAAACAGTATAATGAATTTCTTTAATGTTTTCAAATTCAAGAATATAATCTTCATTTTTATTAAGAGCTAATTCTCCAGCTGTAAGTAACTTATCCGTAATTCCACCTACTGCTGATACGATACAAACAACTTTTTCTTTTTGGGAATAACTCTCTAGAATATTAATAACTTTAGTTATGTTTTTGGTATTGCCCATTGAAGATCCTCCAAATTTTAATACGTCCATAGCTTATTTTTTTTGGTTTCGGACTAAGAATTTTTAGTTAAAAACAGTTAAAACATCTTACAAATGACGGTTAATTTATTTTGATTGAAAAAAATATTCAGTCGTTTTTCTTCAATTTGAAGAATTATTAAAATAAAGACTGTTCGCCTTAAAATAAATCATAGAATGCCAGTTTTACTAAAAATTATTCAAAACAATAACTAATTAGATTATTAGAAAGAAGATTCTATATTCTGTATTCTACAAAACAAAAAAACTCCTCATTAATTTTTCAATGAGGAGTTTAAGAAACTATTTAAAATCAGATTAGGGTTTTAAAACCACTCTAAATTTTGATTCATTATTTATCATTCTGTTGTATGCTTCCTTAACATCTTCCAGTTTGTATTCTTCTATCATTGGTTTTGTATTGGAAAGCACACTAAAATTGAGTGTATCTTCAGAGTCTGTCGGAATACCGCTTGGCCATCCCTTGACAGATTTTCTTCCCATTAACATTTCCATGGGGTTAACTTCAACCGCTTCTGGTGTTGCTCCAACCATTAATAATTCTCCGTCAACACCCAAGCCACCAATAACTGATGTCATTGCCTTTCCGCTTGGAGCAGTTCCTAAAATAAGTCTTGCACCTCCCAGATCTTGCAGTTTTTCGGCTGCATTTTCAGATTTAGCATTAATAAAATGATGTGCTCCCAATTGTTCTGACAATTCTTTTTTATCATTACTGGTCGATAAGGCTACAGTTCGCATTCCCATTTTATTTGCGTATTGTATAGCTAAATGTCCTAATCCACCAATTCCCTGTATAGCCACAAGGTCTCCTGCTTTTATACCAGAATTTCGTAAAGCATTATACACCGTAATTCCAGCACAAAGTAACGGAGCTGCTTCTTCTGAACTCAATTCGTCAGGAACTGCTACTAGAGCTTCTTGCGGAGCACACATGTATTCTGCGTAGCCTCCATCGTAAGAAATCCCGCTGACCTTGGCATTCTGACATGCAATAAAATCTCCTCTTCGACATTGCTCACACTCAAAACAATGACCTCCATGCCATCCTACTCCTACTCTTTGGTTATTTTTCCAAATATTTACTTCATCGCCAACGGCTTCTACTTTACCAATAACTTCGTGTCCTGGAACTCTAGGATATTCAAGACCTAGAAAAGTTCCGTCCTTTACAAAAGCATCAGAGTGGCATATTCCACATGCTTCAACTTTGATAAGCACTTCATTGGCTTTTGGCTTTGGCTTCTCTAGGTCTACTATATGAAACTCTCCTCCTGCTTCTTTGATCTGTGCTGCTTTCATAGTTTTAATTTTATAGTATTTGTAATATTTCTTTAGTCTTCAGTGACATTTGAAACTTCGTTTACAGTAACTTGTTTTAGTTCTCTCTTTTCATTTCCAAAATTGTTTATGATATAATTCATCACATCTGCAACCTCTCTATCGGTAAGACCCATAGAAGACATATTATTATTATAGGTTTTTCCATTAACTTCGATTTCACCATTCAAACCATATTTTACAGATTTGATACTTTCTTTTCTTTTTTCTGAAAGCCAATTAGAATCGGCTAATGGTGGATACAAATCATCAACGCCTTCTCCTTTAGCTAAGTGACACCTGATGCAAAAGTCAGAATATATTGCACTTCCATCCTTAATACTTTGCTGAAGGTCTTTTTCCTGAATGATTGGCGTATAAATAATTGAAGAATCATCTTTCTCAGTATTTATATAAAAACCAAAAATGAATAAAAAGGAAATAATGTATAACTTCATAATTAAGATTTTGGCAGCATTTTCACAACACCAATTCCTTCAACTCCAACGTATATAAAACCATCTGGGCTTTGCTCAACACTTCTGATTCTACCGATCTTATCCAATAATTTTTCTCTTTTTTGAACACCGTTTTCGTCAAAAGCAACATGCTCTAAATATTGGAACTTAAGAGAACCTGCTAATAAATTACCTTTCAATTCTGGATACTTATCTGAAGTAACGAACGTCATTCCACTTGGCGCAATGGAAGGAACCCAGTAATAAAATGGTTGCTCCATTCCTGCCATAGTCGTATTGTCTGTGAATTCTGTTCCGTCATAATTGATACCATAACTTATAATCGGCCATCCATAATTTGCAGCTTTTTTGATGATGTTAATTTCATCTCCACCTCTTGGGCCATGTTCATGAACCCAAATTTCTCCTGTTTCTGGATGAATTTCCATTCCTTGAGGATTCCTATGTCCGTAAGAATAAATAGCTTTTTTCGAGTTTTCTAACATGTAAAATGGATTGTCTTCAGGAATAGATCCATCTTCATTAAATCTATAAATTTTACCTCCATCTCTCGTTATATCTTGTGGGTTCATTTCTCTAGCTCCACGTTCTCCGATAGACATAAATAAATATCCATCTCTATCAAACTCAAGTCGACTTCCAAAATGCTGACCTTTTGTAGTATTTGGTCCTGCTTTATATAATGTCTGCATATTGGAAACCTGTCCATCTTTAAATTCTGCCCTTACTAGTGCCGTATGGCCACCTTCTTCATCTCCCTGAGTGGAAGCATGAGTTAAATAAATCCAAGGTTTTTCTGGATATTCAGGGTGAATTTTCACATCCAAAAGTCCTCCCTGTCCTCGATTATAAACATTGGGAATATCTGCAACTTTTGAAGTGTTTCCGTCTTTGTGGTAAAATAACTGGCCCTCTTTAGAAGTTACTAAAAAGCTGCCGTCTTTAAAGAAATCCATACCCCAAGCTATATCGATGTTATCGATAATTACCTCATGTGAGTAATCGTTTTCCAAAGTTTCTATTGTAGTGTCTTCCTGCGCACAGGCTAAAAAACCAACACAAAAAAGTAATAAAGAAAATGTTTTGACATTCATGATTTTAGAATTTTTACTAATTTCTAAAATCAATCTAGAACATTGGCTTAATTATGAAAAATTTATTTTTTATCTTCTAATTTCTCAATCTTAGATTTGAGTTCACGTATGGTATTTTCCTGATCGTCGATAATTCTTTTACTATTGAAGTATAAAAAAACTGCAATAAGCGCACTTAAGACGAACAGGTATAGATATAAATTCTTTGCCATTATACTTCAATTTGTAGATTATCATATGCTAAAAATATTCCTTCCGGAAGTTCTTTCTGAACCTCTTCATGAAACCCCATGTGATGACTAATGTGAGTAAAATAAGCTCTTTCTGGTTTAAGGTAATTAACCAAATCTATAGCTTGTTCTAAATTAAGGTGAGATCTATGCTCCTCCTTCCTTAAGGCATTAAGGACTAAAGTTTTTACACCTTTTAGTTTATCTAATTCTTTATCTGGAATAACTTTAGCATCGGTGACGTAGGCAAAGTCTCCGATTCTAAACCCATATACCTGAAGTTCTGGATGATATACGTTCATTGGAATAACTTCTTTATTTCCAATTGTAAAAGGAGAATCATCTATAATATTTACATCCATAGTAGGAGCTCCAGGATATTTGTTTTCAGTTTCAAACACATATGCAAATCTTTGCATAAGGTTTTTTAGAACTCTTTCATGACAGTAGATGGAAATATTGCCTTGTCTAAAATAGAAAGGTCGCACGTCATCGAGACCGATCATATGGTCATTGTGTTCATGCGTATATAAAATACCATCTATTTTTTTAACCTCATTTGTTATCATTTGCTGTCTAAAATCCGGGCCACAATCTATTACATAAGTATAATTATCCCATTCCAGAAGAGCCGATACTCTCAATCTTTTATCTTTTGGATCTTTGCTTAAACATACCGGATGTTCACTACCTATAATTGGGACACCTTGAGATGTGCCTGTACCTAAGAAAGTTATCTTCAAAACGTTATTTTTGATACAAAACTATAGTTTTTTTTTCTTAAGCTTGGAGTATTAATTACATTTGTTTAAAATTTGAAAACTGTTTAAGACTTCATAAAATTTCTACTTATGTCAATAACTATAATGGGTGACAAAGATTTTGAAAGCGCACTTTCGATAAAAGACAAAGCCCTCAGAATCAACTTAAATGAAAACATCTATGGCACATTTGCAGAAATAGGTGCAGGACAAGAAACCGTAAGAAATTTCTTCAGAGCTGGAGGTTCATCTGGCACCATCGCTAAGACCATGAGTGCTTACGATAAAGATTTTAGTGATGCTATTTACGGTATAGAAGAAGACAGACGTTATGTTACTGAAAGTAGGCTTCAAAAAATGATCAATCATGAGACTAAGCTTATTGAGGAAAGAATACAAAGAAATAAGCATCCTAACAAACTTTTCTTTACTTATGCTAATACAGTAGCAACCATTGATTTTGCTAAGCGCTATAAAGGTCACGGATGGGTTGGCATTAAATACCAGCTTACACCAAAATCTGAGTATAATAAAATTGTTTTACACATTCGCTTCAAAGAGAATGATGCAAGACTTCAACAAAATACCTTAGGAGTTTTAGGAACTAACCTAATTTATGCGGCTTACTACGCACATAATAATCCTAAGCAAATTCTAAATGAACTTTACGACCATTTACATAAAGACCAAATAGAGATAGATACCATCAACTTTTCTGGACCAGTTTTCAAAGATGTTGACAATAGACTTATGAGTTTACAGTTGGTCAAAAATGGAATGACAGAGGCTGTCATGTTTGCTCCAGATGGCAATAATATTTTACCAGCAAAAGCTCTTTACAAAAAAAATATTCTCGCATTAAGAGGAAGTTTTAGACCTGTGACAAAAGTAAATATGGATATCTTTGATACATCTCTTGAATTATTTAAAAAAGAGAAAAAAGTTAAAGATGAAAATATACAACCAGTCTTTGAAATTACACTTTCCAATTTAAGATCTGAGGGAGAAATTAATGAAGAGGACTTTATGGATAGGGCTAAGTTGCTTTGTGCATTAGGTCATACTGTAATGATATCAAACTTTCAAGAATATTATAAATTGGTTGAGTATTTTTCTAATTATACCAAAGAAAGAATGGCACTAGCTATGGGTGTCAATAACCTTATTGATGTATTTGACGAGAAGTATTACAGACATCTTAGTGGTGGTATCCTTGAAGCATTTGGTAAGCTTTTCTTCAAAGATTTAAGAGTTTATTTATATCCATACAAAGATCCTAAGACTGGAAAAGTTACTAACAGCGATAATTTAAAAGTCCATCCTAGAATGAAAGAATTGTATAAATTCTTCAAATACAACGGACGAGTTGTTGATATAGAAAATTATGATGAAGAAATACTAGGCTATTTTTCTAGAGATATTTTACAAAAAATATCCAATGGAGAGGAAGGCTGGCAAAAAGCAGTTCCAGAAAAAACTGCAAAAATGATTGAGGAACAAGAACTTTTCCAAAGAGAGTATAAAAAATCTACAGAAAAAGCTTGGTACTAATTATCAATTATAGCAATATACAACTGAAAATCTGCTAAAGTTTAGCAGATTTTTTTTTTAAGGTATTTTTCCAGAAATAAGGAGTGAAAAGAATTAAAACTGTAAAAAGTTCAAGTCGACCAATTAGCATCAAAAATGAACTCCAATATTTACCGAAAGCAGTAAGTGAATTATAATTATCTACTGGGCCAAAATCTCCAAAAGATGGACCAACGTTACCAATGGAAGATGCAGAAGCTCCAATTGCTGATTCAAAATCCAATCCTGTTCCAGCAAATACTACAGCTCCAAGGATAAAGGACAACGAATACAAAATAAAAAATCCCAATATATTATAAACGATTTTTTGATCTACAGATGAACCTTTGTAACGAACTGGCAGTACAGCATTGGGATGCAATATCCTTCTAAATTCTTGGAATCCATTTTTTATCATAATCAAATGCCGAATCACCTTCACTCCACCTGATGTAGACCCCGCAGAACCACCTAGAAAAAATAAACCAAAAAATAAAATGGTAAGTAAAGGTGTCCACAACGTATAGTCTGCTGTAACAAATCCAGTAGTAGTGATAATGGCCAATACTTGGAAAGCTCCATGCCTTATTGCACTCTCTGCTTCACCTAGTACCATTGGGTAATTGATGCTTGCTATGCTAGTATCGGCTAAAAAATATATTGAAAAAGAAGTAATTGCAGTAAATCCAATTATAAAAAAGATATACCACTTGAATTCTTCATTGAGGAGCACATTTTTGATTTTACCTTTGAAGGCATAATAACTTACTACAAAATTTGCTCCAGATAAAAACATAAATATTATGACAATATACTGGATCAATGGCATCGCATTCCAATGAGCTAAACTCGCATTCTTGGTAGAAAAACCACCCGTAGCAATAGTACTAAGAGAGTGATTGACCGCATCAAACCAACCCATACCTGCAACTTTAAGCAAAATTGCTTCTGAAACTGTGTAACCAAAATAAATGAGCCAGAGCCTTTTGGCTGTATCAGCAATTTTAGGTTTTACTTTATCTGCACTTGGGCCAGGAGATTCTGCAGAAAAAAGCTGCATTCCACCGATTCCAAATAAAGGTAAAATGGCAACTGCCAAAACAATAATACCCATACCACCAATCCAGTGGGTAAAGCTTCTCCATAATAAAATACCCTCTGGCAAAACTTCTATATCGTTTAAAATAGTAGCTCCTGTAGTTGTGTAGCCGGACATTGTTTCAAAAAAACTATTTTCAATACCTATTATTTTTCCAGAAATGACGTAAGGGAGCATTCCGCTCAGCACCATAAAGAGCCATCCAAGACTTACGATGAGATACCCCTCTTTTTGAGTGATATCCTTGTCGTGATTTTTCGTAAAAAACATTGTTGTAAGCCCAATAAAGATTGAAATCAAAGCAGAAACGCCAATATCCAGTGCAACTGCCTCTCCAACTAACCAACTATATACAGAAGGAATGATCATGAATCCTCCATTGAATACGAGGAGAACTCCCATGATGTGAGCTACGATTTTAAAATTCAGATCCGACACCTTAACAAAATAAATTTTCTACACTCTTGATAGATTTTGGTAGCGTACATACTACAATTCTATCACCCTCGCGTATTTTAAAATCACCTAAAGCTATAATTCCCTTGCCATCTCTAATCACACCTCCAACTACAGCGGTTCTTGGAAAATTAATATCAACTATTTTGCTGTTGGTTACTTTTGAATCTGCTTTTACAACAAATTCTAATAATTCTGCATTCATGTTATTCAGTTTGGTCATCGCAACAACTTCGCCTTTTCTCAAATATCTAAAAATACTATTTGCTGCCAATAATTTTTTATTGACTAAAGAGTGAATCCCTATGGAATGGCTCAATTGAAAATAATCCATATTCTCAACCAAAGCTATCGTTTTTCTTACACCTTTAGAATTAGCTACCAAACAGGTAATTATATTGGTTTCAGAATCTTCGGTAACAGCCACAAAGGCATCCATTTTGCTTATGTTTTCTTCTTTCAAAATCTCAACGTTCCTACCATCGGCATTTATCACCAATGCATTGGGTAAGATATTTGCAAGATCAATGGCTTTTTTATGATCTTTTTCTATCACTTTTACTGAAAAGTTTTCTTTGCAAAGGTCTTTTGCAAGGGTTCTGCCTATGTTACTCCCCCCTAAAATCATAACTTTTTTGATAGATCGCTTTTCTGCTCCAGTAAGTTTATAAAGTTCTTCGACCCCTTCAGTATCTGTAATAAAATAAACCCTATCACCTCGCATAAATTCCGTATCACCTCTAGGAATGATGGTAAACTGAGTTCCATAACGCTGTAAAGCTATAGGAACAAAGTGCAAACCAGGAAAAATATCGGCAGCTTCTTGAACCGTGTTACCAATAAAAGGAGCTTTAGACCTCAATGTAAGTCCCATCATAGTAAGGGCTCCATCGTCAAATTTGAAAGTATCTGTAAATGCTGATTGGTTGAGAAGCATTTTTACCTCATTTGCAGCTAATGCCTCTGGTGAAATCATTTCATCTATTCCTAAAGCTTTCAGGTCAATAATATCATCCACACCCAGCAACTCCTGGTTGGAAACCCTAGCTACAGTTCTTCCTGCTCCCATTTGTTTTGCAAAAACACAAACTGAAATATTGATGGACTGACTGGAGGTAACAGCGATTAACATGTCTGCGTTTACAATATCTGCCTCTTTTAAAGTGCTTGGTAAAGTGGCATCCCCTAACAAAGTTTTAATGTCCAGATGCTTGTTGGCATATTCCAGCCTTTCTTCATCTAAATCAACAAGGGTAATGGCGTGAGATTCATAAGAAAAAAGTTTTGCTAAGTGAAATCCTACTTCTCCAGAACCAGCTATTATTATTTTCATGGTGACAAAATTAATGTAAAAAATTAAAAAAGAAGTATTAAGAGAAGTTATATTGATAAAGTGTATTCCAAAGAAGATGTATCTTCGCAAAAAAAAATTACATGAGCAAGAATGTCAAGCCATACAAAGATTCTGAACTAGAGAAAAAGAAACAAGTTGAACAGATGTTCGATAATATTTCAGAAAATTATGATGGCCTTAATCGGGTGATTTCTTTCGGTATTGACCAGAAATGGAGAAGAAAACTCATTAACATGGTCAAAAAGACAGATCCAAAATACATTCTTGATATAGCTACCGGTACCGGAGACCTTGCAATCGCTATGGCTGATTCTAATGCTGAAAAAATAATTGGTCTTGATATCTCAGCTGGTATGTTGCAAGTTGGGAAGAATAAAATCCATAAAAAAGACTTAGACCATCGTATAGAAATGGTCCAGGCAGACTCAGAAAACTTGCCTTATTCTGATAATACCTTCGACGCCATCACTGTGGCTTTTGGAGTAAGGAATTTTGAAGATTTAGAAAAAGGACTTTCAGAAATTTATAGGGTACTTTCACCAAATGGTATTTTTGTCATATTAGAAACTTCTGTTCCTACCAAGTTTCCTTTCAAACAGGGCTATAAGATTTATTCTAATTATATTCTCCCTTCCATAGGAAAGTTGTTTTCAAAAGACAAAAGTGCGTATCAATATTTGAGCGAAAGTGCTTCTGTTTTCCCTTACGGAGAAAAATTCAACAATATTTTAAAGAAAATCGGGTTTACAGATGTAGAAAACCACCCACAAACTTTTGGTGTTTCAACAATATATTCTGCATCTAAAAAATAATTATGAGGCTTCTTTTTTTATTAGTTTTCCTGTTGAGCTTGAATTTTTCAAACGCTCAACTCTTTGATAAAGAAAAAGTACTTAACAAGGAGAATATTGACAAAAAACGCTGGTCCTGGGGCTATTTCCTGGGATTCAATGCCTATGATTTTCAAATCAAATACAAAGAACAGGGAGAAGATATAGAAGTAGGCAAAAATCCAAGTTTCAACGTAGGATTAATAGGAAATTTAAGAATCAATGACTATTTAGATCTGAGATTGGAACCAGGTGTTGTTTTCGCCAACAGAAGTCTTACTTTTCCTGATAATGATCCTTTAAATCCATTGCTGAATGGTGAAATAAGAGAGGTTAATTCATCCTATATACACATTCCTTTACTTTTAAAGTTTTCAGCGAAACGGATTAATAATTTTAAGCCGTTTATCATCGGTGGGGCTTCAGTATCTACAAATTTATCCAGTAATGAAGATAATCCTCAGGATAATGAGGCTGGCCAATTCAGAATGAAAACCAATAATTACTATTACGAGATTGGCTTCGGAGTAGATTTTTATTTTGAGTATTTTAAATTTACACCTTCAATAAGAGGTGTTTTTGGAATGGGTAATGAATTGATTAGAGACGATGCTGATACTGATAATGACCCATTAACAAATAGCCCCTATACCTCCAATATCGAATCTGTAAAAACAAGAGGAATTTTTATCAACTTTCTTTTCCAATAAATTTATTATCTTCTTTTAAATTCGCTTAGCAATATAGATCCTGCCATAGCTACGTTTAAACTCTCTGCTCCTTTGGATTGCCCATAACTTGGAATAGATATTCGTTCATCTATATGAGATTGAATTTCAGAACTAATTCCGTTGGCTTCGTTTCCTAAAACTATTATTGTGTTTTCGGTAACTAACTTGGATTCGTAAACATTTACTCCTTCCATGTAAGCTCCGTAGGTATGAGCTGAAGTATCAGATAAGTAAGTATTCAATTCAGTATAAATGATATTTACTCTAGTCAAAGAACCCATAGTGGCTTGTACAACTTTTGGGTTGAAACAATCTACAGTATCCGGTGAGCAGATCAATTGCTCAATTCCAAACCAGTCACACATTCTTATAATAGTTCCTAGATTACCCGGGTCTCTTATCCCGTCAAGAGCAAGTGTAAGTTGAGGTTTTTTTGAAGGTACAGCAGGTTTTGGAATTTCAAATACCGCTAAAGCAGTTTGCGAGGTTTTAAGATTTGTGATTTTATCCAACTCCTTTTGGGAAATAATATGACTTTCTCCTTCTTCGATATGAAAGATATCGGCAATTGAATATAATGCTCTAAGCTTGAATGAACTTTTTAAAAATTCTTTGATTACTTTTACACCTTCAGTAACAAAGAGACCGTGCTCTAAACGATGCTTTTTTTTGTTCAAACTTTTTATAAGTTTAATTTGATTTTTGCTGAGCATTTGAAATTATATTTTTGAAAACATCACACATTTGAACTACCGA
Source organism: Psychroflexus longus (assembly GCF_020164595.1). Lineage (GTDB taxonomy): Bacteria > Bacteroidota > Bacteroidia > Flavobacteriales > Flavobacteriaceae > Psychroflexus > Psychroflexus longus. The sequence goes on along the minus strand of NZ_JAIQZE010000004.1, from coordinate 102,363 downwards.
CTCACAAAACTACCATTAATTCTTTTAATACTATTCTTCTTTTCCTCTTGTGACGTCACAAGAAAACTAAAGAGTGATGAGTTTTTGATCAGTAAACAAAGTATAACAAGTGGTGATACTCTAGTAAATAATAATGAGATCTCCAGACAACTTTCCCAGCAAGTAAATTCAAAACTCCTTGGTTTTCCTCTTAAATTACAAATCTATAATCTGGCTCAATCCAATCCAGAGAAACGATTTGTCAATTGGGTTGCAAAAAAGGAGAAAAGAGAGAATCGACTTGTATCACTTTTATCCAAAAGACAGGTTATCCAGCTAAAAAAAACATGGGTAAATGTCAATGAATCCATCAAAAAAACTGGTGAACCACCTGCTCTTTTTGACGAAAAAAAGACAAAAACATCTTTGCGTAGGCTAGAATCATGGTATTGGAATCACGGATGGTTCAATGCAAAAGCTGATTATAAAATCGATAGAGACTCATTGACAAATACTGTAGAAGTTGAATATAAAATTAAACCTGGGAGCTTATATATTATCGATAATATATCAGAGAATATAGAATCGCCTAAAGCAGATTCACTATATCAACTTATCAAGAAAAACAATAAGATAAAAGTTGGTCAAGCATACAATACTGAAAAATTTAATAACGATAGGGATTATATAAGTACCTACTTTAGAAATCATGGGCTCTATCATTTTGAAAAGGAATTCATTTCTTTTTATGCAGATACGCTCGATAATAATCATAAAATAAATCTTGAACTCAACATACAAAACAGACTTGTAGACGTCGCTGATACTGTAGCCTCTACTCCATTTAAAGTGCATAGAATAAGTGAAGTCAATGTTTTTGCAGATTATGATGGAGTTTCCACTCAGGTTGAAGATTCGGTGAGATATAAAAATGCAAATATTTATTCTTTTGGAAATTTAAAATTAAATCCAAAAGTGTTATCAGATTTTATTTTTATCAAAAAAGACAGTATTTACAGAGACATTGACAGAACAAGAACCAACAATAGGATTTCTGAAACACGTATTTTTAAATATCCCAATATACTTTATAAGGAAGATCCTAGAGACTCTACTGGTGTTGGGTTGATAGCAAATATTTTACTCACTCCGAAAGAAAGATTTTCTACAAATTTCAGTGTTGATTTAAGTCAAAGTAACATTCAGCAATTCGGTGTGGGATTCAACACTTCGGTATTATCAAGAAATATTTTTAGAGGAGCAGAAACTCTTGAACTCTCGGGAAGAGGAAATTTTGGGTCTTCAAGAGATCTGGGGAATTCAGAAGATCAATTTCTGGATATTTTAGAATATGGTGCAGATTTAAGGTTAAATTTTCCAAGAATCATTTTTCCATTCCCTACTAAACCTATCATTAAAAACACCATGTCTCCTTTCACCACTGCAAGTGTTGGTTTTAGCACTCAGCAGAATATTGGATTGGATCGGAGAAACCTCAATGCGACTTTTGGCTACCGCTGGAAACCAAAGGACAGAACCTCTTATCAATTTGATTTGATGAACATTCAATTTGTAAACAATTTGAATGCTGAGAATTTCTTCAATGTGTTTAGAAATTCATACACAGAATTAAATCAGATTTCAAGAAATAATATTAGCGACGTAAATCCAGATTTTCTTTTTGAAAATCCCGAGGGTCAATTAGATTTAATAATTCCAGAGGGAACTCAGGGTTTTATAAGGGACATTAGAAATCAGGTCATAAACTTAAACAGTGAAGATCAACAAATCGCCAATTCACTAATTGAAAGAAGAGAAAGATTAACTGAAAACAATCTTATTGTTGCTTCAAATTTTACATACGATTACAGTTCAAGGCGAGATATCTATGATGAAGATTTTTCTCAGTTTCGAGGAAAAATAGAATGGGCGGGAAATTTACTTTCTTTATTCGCAGATCAATTACAACTTGACAAAACACAAGCTGGAAATTACAGGCTTTTTGGAGTTCAATACTCGCAATATGTTAAAACAGAGCTCAACTTTATTAAACATTGGGATCTAGGCAACCAGCAAGTGATTGCAACTCGTGCTTATGGAGGAATAGCTATACCGTATGGCAATGCTAATTCTATACCTTTCCCGCGAAGTTTTTTTGGTGGTGGTCCAAATGATAACAGAGGCTGGAGACCATACGATCTTGGTCCGGGAAGTACCAATGCAGTTAACGATTTCAATGAAGCCAATTTTAAATTGTCTTTTAATGCTGAATATAGATTCAATTTGTTTGGAAATATGAATAGCGCATTATTTATAGATGCAGGTAATATTTGGAATGTCTTCGACAATGTGGTGGACCCCGCTGCTACCTTTGATGGCTTACAAGATTTAAGCGAATTGTCTATTGCATCTGGTTTTGGTTTACGCTATGATATAGAATTCTTTGTCATCAGAATGGACTTAGGTTTTAAAACATATAATCCTGGGAGTGAGGGTTCAAAATGGTTTAAAGACTACAATTTCAACAATGTAGTTTTTAACTTCGGAATCAATTATCCGTTTTAGTAGATTAATATTTCTTAATTTTACATTCTTAAATTACTAATTAAATACAAGATTATGAGTCACAATATCAAACCAGGTGTAGCAACAGGAAAGGAAGTACAGGCTATTTTTCAGCATGCTAAAGAAAATAATTACGCTCTCCCAGCAGTCAATGTTGTGGGGTCGAATACTATAAATGCTGTTCTTGAAACAGCAGCCAAATTAAATTCACCAGTCATTATTCAATTCTCAAACGGTGGTGCTCAGTTCAATGCTGGTAAAGGATTATCTAATGAAAACCAACTTGCCGCAATCAAAGGGGCCGCTACTGGAGCAAAACATGTTCACGATTTGGCAGAAGCTTACGGAGCTACTGTAATTCTTCATACAGACCATTGTGCGAAAAAATTATTGCCTTGGATAGACGGATTGTTGGATGAAGGTGAAAAATTCTTTGAGGTTCATGGTAAGCCTCTATACAGCTCGCACATGATCGACCTTTCCGAAGAGCCTATTGAAGAAAACATTGAAATTTGTAAAACCTATCTTGAAAGAATGAAAAAGATGGGAATGACACTAGAAATTGAACTTGGTGTTACAGGTGGTGAAGAAGATGGTGTTGATAACACAGATATAGATTCTTCAAAACTATATACTCAACCAGAAGAAGTTGCATACGCTTATGAAGAATTGAGCAAAGTATCTGATCAGTTCACAATTGCTGCAGCCTTCGGAAATGTACATGGAGTTTACAAACCAGGAAATGTAAAACTTACGCCAAAAATTCTTAAAAATTCTCAGGAATTTGTAACTAAAAAGTATAAAGTAGAAAATAACCATATCGATTTTGTATTTCACGGAGGAAGTGGTTCTACTGTTGAAGAAATTCAAGAAGCAATAGGTTACGGAGTCATTAAAATGAATATTGATACTGATTTGCAATATGCTTTTACCGAGGGAATAAGAGATTACATGAAATCAAAAGTTGATTATATATCTACTCAAATTGGTAATCCTGAAGGTGAGGGTGTGCCAAATAAAAAATATTACGACCCAAGAAAATGGTTGAGAGAAGGCGAAATCACTTTTATCACAAGATTAGAGAAAGCCTTTAAAGATCTAAATAATATAAACAAATTATAATTTAGCACCTTACTATATGGCAGCTTGGTTTAAGAGAAAGAAAAAAGGAATCCAAACAGCAACTGAGGACAAAAAAGATGTCCCTAAGGGTTTATGGTATAAATCTCCAACAGGTAAAATAATTGATGCAGAACAACTTGCGAAAAACTTTTTTGTGAGTCCTGAAGATGATTACCACGTTAGGATAGGGAGTACGGAATATTTTGACATCCTATTTGATAACGGAAAATTTGAAGAACTGGATAGTAAGTTAAAATCTAAAGATCCTTTAAAGTTTGAAGACACTAAAAAGTATAAGGATAGATTGAAAGAGGTCGAAGAAAAGACTGGCCTTAATGACGCTATAAGAACAGGTATTGGTAAATCTAAAGGTAAAAAAGTGGTTATTGCAGCTATGGATTTCAAATTCATCGGCGGATCCATGGGATCTGTTGTAGGTGAAAAAATTGCAAGAGCTGTAGATCATGCAATCGCTAACAAATGCCCTTTAATCATTATTTCAAAATCTGGTGGAGCAAGAATGATGGAAGCGGCATTGTCCTTAATGCAATTAGCTAAAACTTCTATAAAACTTACTCAGCTAGCTAAAGCTAAGTTGCCTTACATATCATTATGTACAGATCCTACAACAGGAGGCACAACAGCTTCTTTTGCCATGTTGGGTGATATCAATATATCAGAACCTGGTGCTTTGATAGGCTTCGCTGGTCCAAGAGTTGTGAAAGATACAACTGGTAAAGATTTGCCTGATGGATTTCAATCTTCAGAATTTCTGAAAGAACATGGATTCTTAGATTTTATCTCTCACAGAAAAGAACTCAAACATAAAATCAATCTTTATATTGATCTTATTATGAATGAGCCTGTAAGAGCGTAATTTTTTAAGAATTGATATTCTATTTAATTTTAAAAAGCTATTTTTGCGCAATCGAATAGAAAATCTATTCTAGCATAAAAATTATTGAAATAATATTGGCATGTACTTAACACAAGAAGAAAAAGGCAAATTATTTGCTAAACATGGTAAGAACGAGAAAGATTCTGGTTCTGCCGAAGGTCAGATTGCATTAATGACTCAAAGAATTGAGCACATTTCTCAACACCTTAAAACAAATAGAAAAGATTATAATTCTGAAAGATCTCTGGTAAAATTGGTTGGTAAAAGAAGAAATCTTCTTGACTACCTCATGAAGAAAGATATTTTGAGGTACAGAGCAATTGTAAAAGAATTAGGATTAAGAAAATAAGATTTAAAGGGGCAAAATTGCCCCTTTTTTAATTTAAAAGCGTTCCTTGGAATGACTTCCACTGGTTTTACATTTTTTTCTAAACAACAACACAACAACATTTACTTAAGAAAAAACGTATAACCTTAAAATCATTACTATGATTCCAAAAACATTTAGTGAAATTATCGACCTCGGAGATGGTAGAGAAATCAAACTCGAGACTGGTAAATTAGCCAAGCAAGCGCACGGCTCAGTAGTCGTACAAATGGGAGATGCCATGTTGCTTTGTACAGTTGTATCCTCTTATAAGGAAAGCACAATGGACTTTTTTCCATTAACTGTAGATTACAGAGAAAAATTTGCAGCTGCAGGTCGTTATCCAGGAGGTTTCTTCAAAAGAGAGGCCAGACCCAGTGATGGTGAAGTCCTTACCATGAGAATTGTAGACCGCGTCTTGCGTCCGCTCTTTCCTTCAGATTACAGAACAGAAACTCAAGTCATGATACAATTGATGTCTCACGATGAGGAGGTTATGCCAGATGCACTTGCTGGTCTTGCTGCATCAGCTGCGATTCAATTATCTGATATTCCATTTGAAACTGCTATATCTGAAGCTAGAGTTGGTAGAATTAATGGTGAATTCATCATCAATCCAAGCCGTAGCCAATTGAAAGAATCGGATATCGACATGATCATTGGTGCCTCCGCAGACTCTGTGATGATGGTAGAAGGTGAAATGAAAGAAATTTCAGAAGAAGAAATGGCAGAAGCCATTAAATTTGCTCACGAACATATCAAAAAACAAGTGGAAGCTCAAATCCGTTTGGCTGAAGCTTTTGGTAAAAAGCCTGTGAGAGAGTATGCTGTAAAAGAAGAAAATGAAGAATTTGAAAAAAGAGTTCACGATGCAGCCTATGATAAGATATACGAAATTGCTAAAGGTGGGCACAGCAAAAGAGATCGCGGAGAAGCATTTTCAAAAGTAAAAGAAGAAGTTTTAGCTTTGTTTTCTGAAGAGGAATTGGAAGACAATGAAAAGCAGATCAAAGGCTATTTCAATAAAACTGAAAAAGCAGCTGTAAGAGAACTTACTCTTGCTGAAGGTTTGCGTTTGGACGGAAGAAAAACAGATGAGATCAGACCGATATGGTGTGAAACCGATTATTTACCTTCTGTGCACGGTTCAGCTATTTTTACACGTGGAGAAACACAGGCTTTAGCAACTGTAACACTTGGTACATCCAGAGAAGCTAATACGATAGACATGCCAACTCACCAAGGTGAAGAAACTTTCTATCTACATTACAACTTTCCTCCTTTTTGTACTGGTGAAGCTTATCCTATAAGAGGAACTTCAAGAAGAGAGATCGGTCATGGAAACCTGGCGCAACGTGCACTTAAAGGAATGATTCCTGAAAACAATCCTTATACAGTAAGAATAGTATCAGAAGTTTTAGAATCCAATGGTTCTTCTTCTATGGCAACAGTTTGTGCCGGAACCATGGCTATGATGGATGCTGGTATCAAAATGACCAAACCAGTTTCTGGTATCGCCATGGGATTGATTTCTGATGGAAGTCGTCATGCCGTACTTTCAGATATTTTAGGTGATGAAGATCATCTAGGAGATATGGACTTTAAGGTGACTGGAACTGCAGATGGCATTACTGCTTGCCAGATGGACATCAAAGTAAAAGGATTGCCTTATGAAGTTTTGGTAGAAGCTTTACAACAAGCAAGAGCTGGCAGGTTACATATTCTTGAGAAATTAACTGATACTATCCCAGCTCCTAACGAACAGGTAAAAGCCCACGCTCCTAAAATTATCACAAGAAGAATTCCAAATGAATTTATCGGTGCTTTGATAGGACCAGGAGGTAAAGTCATCCAAGAATTACAAAAAACTACTGGTACTGAAATCGTTATCAACGAAGATCCGGTAACTGAAGAAGGTATTGTTGAAATTCTTGGTACAAAACAAGAAGGAATTGACAAAGTTCTTGCAAAGATTGATTCTGTCACCTTCAAACCAGAAAAAGGTAGCGTTTATGAGGTTACAGTCGTAAAAGTCCTAGACTTTGGAGCTGTAGTTGAATATAATGATGCTCCAGGTAATGAAGTTTTACTTCACATCTCAGAACTTGCGTGGGAACGCACAGAAAATGTCGCTGACGTTGTAAAACTGGGAGACGTAATGGATGTGAAATATTTTGGAGTTGACCCTAGAACTAAAAAACCTAAGGTATCCAGAAAAGCACTTCTATCAAAGCCTGAAAGAAGTCCAAAAAAAGAAGGTGAGGATACCAAGTCTTAATCTAATTTAGATAATTCCAAAGCGGTTTAGAAAATTCTAAACCGCTTTTTTTTACTGACAAACTAGCGCAACTGACAAAATTTCATAGAATAATTCTCGATTTTGTTTATCTTTTTTGGTGTTAAAACATGATTTCTCTTAAAACATGTTTAATAATACAAAATAAAAAGATAATTCTCGTAAATTAGATATTATGCACAATCATTGCACTAAATCATAAAGTCATTTTTATAAATCTTTAAAAAAATAAAATGAAAGTATTAGTTATTGGAGCAGGTAATATGGGGTTAACCTACTCTGAAGGAATGGCAAAATCCCCCTTATTGAATAGAAAAAATTTAATGATATATGACATATCAAAAGAATTATTAGATAAACTTAGTGAAGTTACCTATTATGACACTTTCGACAATCTGCAAGATTGTTTACCAAGTGCAGATGTTGTCTTCATAGCAGTAAAACCTTATCATAGCGAAGATTTGTTTGAAAATATGAAACCCATGATCAATGATCAACAAATATTTGTTTCATTGATGGCAGGGGTTACCATTGAGAATATTCAAAATGGTTTGAATGCAAAAAAAGTAGTAAGAACAATGCCAAACCTTCCTGCAAAAGTAGGTAAAGGTGTTACTTCTTACACAGAGTCCAATGAAGTGTCAAGAGTTGAACTTTTGATGATCAGAAATCTTTTGGATACCACAGGACAATCAATAAGAGTGAAAGATGAAGATTTCATCAACAAATCTACTGGGATTTCAGGTAGCGGTCCAGCTTATATATTCTATTTTATGGCTTCTATGCTGGAAGCAGCAAAAAAGATGGGATTCTCTGATAATGATTCAAAAATATTAGTAAGCAACACCTTCGAAGGTGCTGTTCATTTATTTAATGAATCAGATCTTACGCCTGAAAAATGGATGGATCGAGTAGCTTCCAAAGGTGGTACAACAAGAGCTGCTCTAGATTCTATGGATGACAATAACGTTAAACAGCTTATACAAGATGCTGCATACGCAGCATTCAACAGAGCAGTTGAACTTGGTGATGAATAATTTAAACTCAGAAAAAATGCATTCAAAACGTATAGTAGTTAAGGTCGGAACAAATGTAATGACCAACACCAACAACAGGATTGTTGGTCCAATACTAAAAAATCTAGTGAGACAAATCGCTTATCTTTATGAAAGAGATATTATAACCATTCTAGTCTCTTCAGGTTCTGCTATCGCTGGAAAGGAGGTGTTAGGTTCATGTTCGTCAGAAGATAAAACAACCAGACGTCAGGTATATTCATCTGTTGGTCAGCCGCGAATGATGAGACATTATTATACTATGTTTCATGATTTTGGCATGAGATGTGGACAAATTTTAGCGACTAAGAGGGACTTTGCTCCTGGGAAATATCGGGAAAACATGATCAATTGCTACGAAGGTTTGCTGACTGAAGGTATAATACCTATAGCAAATGAGGATGATGCAGTCTCTTTATCAATGTCAATGTTTTCTGACAATGATGAACTAGCAAGTTTAGTTTCAGAATTGGTTGGAGCAGATATGCTCATAATGCTTACAGATATTGATGGTTTATACACGGGTCATCCAGATCACGATGATACAGAACTACTAAGACATGTACGTGTGCATGACGATGTTGAGAAATACGTTCAAGAAAACGAAAAAGGAGAAGGCGAAGGCCGAGGAGGCATGGAGTCTAAACTCAAAATTGCAAAAATGACGGCAAGTAAAAATATACCTACTTATATAGCCAATGGTAAAAAGGAAAATGTCATTATAGACATTCTCGAAGGCAAAGAAGTCGGGACTAAGTTTACTGTCTAAAAATCAAATTAAAATGAAATTAATAGATACTAAAATTAAAAATGATGTTCTTCAATCTATGATGACAATTATAGATAAAAGAAGAAATGAAATAATCGAAGAAAATAAAAAAGACTTAGAATCATTCAACAGAGATGATCAAGCCCTTTACGATAGATTGATTGTTGACCAAAAAAAGGTTGATGGTATGATACAAGCTATCAAAGAGGTAAAAGAGCAGGAAGATCCAGTAGGAAATACTATTTCTGAAAGAACTTTGGACACAGGTTTAAAAATCGTAAATAAAACTGATCCTTTCGGAACTATTATGATTATTTACGAATCTAGACCTGATGTCACTATTGAAGCTGCTGTTTTGGCTTTTAAAGCTAATAATAAAATTTTCCTTAAAGGTGGAAAGGAAGCCAATCACAGTAATATCATTCTTGAAGAATGCTGGCATCAGGCTTTAGAAGAAAATGGATTGTCTAAAGATTGGATTAAACTGCTTCACCTTAACCGTGAAGAAACCAGAGAATTTTTAAGTAATCCACCAGAAAAAATGGACCTTATTGTTCCAAGAGGTGGAGAAAAACTTATTGATTTTGTCAAGAAAACGGCCACATGTGCTGTATTAATAAGCGGTCGAGGAAATAATTTCCTATATGTTGCACCAGATGCAGATTGGGATATTGCCAAAAAGGTGATCATAAACGCCAAAACTGATAAAATTTCTGGATGTAATGCTTTAGATAAAGTACTTTTAGATTCAAATCTACCAGATTTTGAAGCTAAAGTTAAAGATCTCGCAGACACGTTAGACAATGAATATAATGTTGAGATTCTTGCCGATAGCAAGGTAAAAGAAGTCGTAGATTATCCAACGCTTCCAACAGAAGACACTTGGAGTGAGGAATTTTTAGCAATGAAAATTGTTTTAAGTTCAGTAGATTCATTTGATGAAGCAGTAGAAAAGATCAATAAATACTCAGGAGGTCATTCATCAGTTATTATCACGGAAGATAATGAGCTAGCTTTAAACTTCATGCAACAGATTGATTGTGCAGCTGTTTATCAAAATGCCTCCACACGATTCACCGATGGTGGACAAATGGGAGTTGGTGCAGAACTTGCCATCTCTACAGATAAACTCCACCACAGAGGTCCTTTAGGACTTAAACAATTGGTCACCAACAAATATTACGTTTGGGGTAATGGTCATATAAGAGAATAATTTTTATAAAAAATTATTCAAGTTTTAAAAGCCTGCTTATCAAACATAAGCAGGCTTTTTTTGTATAATAGAGATTAACATAAAGATTTTTTAAAGACGTCTGTAACATTTCTTGTCTTAACGTCGTAAAATGATATGTAGATAAATTGATAATCGAGGACATATCTAAATGAGACAACTTAAAATTACCAAGCAGGTTACCAATAGAGAAACTGCATCCCTAGACAAGTATCTCCAAGAAATTGGAAAAGTAGATTTAATCACAGCTGAAGAAGAGGTTGAATTAGCTCAAAAAATCAAAGCTGGAGACGATCTTGCCCTAGAGAAATTAACAAAAGCAAACTTAAGGTTTGTGGTATCGGTATCTAAGCAATACCAAAACCAGGGTCTTACCCTACCCGATCTTATAAATGAGGGAAATCTTGGATTGATAAAAGCTGCTAAACGCTTTGATGAAACCAGAGGTTTCAAATTCATTTCTTATGCGGTTTGGTGGATAAGACAATCCATACTTTCAGCATTAGCAGAACAATCGCGAGTAGTTAGACTTCCGCTGAACAAAATTGGTTCCATAAATAAGATTAACAAGACCTTTGCAATTTTAGAACAACGTCATCAAAGACCACCAAGTCCGGATGAAATTGCTAAAGAGTTGGAAATGACTGTAAATGATGTAAAAGAATCACTAAAAAATTCTGGCCGTCACTTATCGATGGACGCTCCACTTATTGAAGGGGAAGATTCCAATTTATATGATGTTTTAAAATTTGGAGAATCTCCAAATCCTGAAAATAGTCTGCTGCACGAATCGCTTCAGACAGAAATTGAAAGAGCTCTGGAAACGTTGACTACTAGAGAAGCTGATGTAATCAGATTATACTTTGGTCTTGGGAACCAGCAGCCTATGACGCTCGAAGAAATTGGTGAAACCTTTGGTCTAACTAGAGAACGTGTTCGTCAAATCAAAGAAAAAGGCGTAAGACGATTGAAACACACATCAAGAAGTACAATCCTTAAAACTTACTTAGGATAAACCTTTTGATTTAAGGATATGTAATCAATACAAAAAGCCCTCATATGAGGGCTTTTTGTATGATATGAATTAAAAGACAATTAATTTTGATCTACTTCTACTGAAGAATTAGTTTCTGATGCTTCGGCTTTTATATTCTTCAACAATTGCTGAGCTTCAGATATTGCCTCAGGAAATGACTCGAAGTTCTTGATGATGTTTTCAAGGATGTATGTCGCATTGTAATTATCACCTAAAGCATTAAAGTTTTTCGCCATCAACAATAGTCCCTTTACTCCAAACTCTCTGTATCTGGAATAATTTTTTGTAAGGTCCTGCACTACTTCAGTAGAAGCTTTATAATTACCTGATTTATTTTTGAAGTAAGCATCGTAGTACAATGCTTCAGCTTTAAGCTTTCCTGTAGCTATTTCAGAAACCTCTTGATATGCAGATTCCGCTCGCTTTTCATCACCAACCTTCTGCGAAGATCTTGCAATAAATAGCTTGGCGTCGCTTAATATTTCTTCATCTTTCACATCCTTAGACAAAATTAATTCAGCATAAATAAGGGCTCTGTCATAATTTTCAATTTCATAATAAGCTTTCATAAGATTGGATTGGGCGAACAGGATATTTTGAGAAAAGCTAGCTTCACTTTCCAATCTGGATAAGGTTTCAATGGCCTCATCATAATTTTCATTGGACAAATAAACTTGTGATAATCTTCTCAAAGACTCTTCTGTAAATTCACTTGAGCGACTATTCACTACAGCTTTATAATACGGCAAAGATTCTTGGAAGTTTTCCTGGTTATAAAGTAACTGAGCCAAATAGAAATTTGCCCTTAAACTATTTTTCCCATTAGGAAACTCTTTCAAATAATTTTTAAACCCTGCGATAGCCTTCTGAGTATCATTATCTAAAAATTTATTTTCGGCAGATTCATAAGTTGCTTCTTCAATATCTGAATCTGCAACTTCCACAAAATCTAAAGAATTAACCCAACTTGCATATTGATCAATTTCACCCAAATCAATATAGATCAAACGCACAGTTTGGACAGCCTGTAAAGCCTCTTGTGAATTTGGAAATTCTTTTACTAGTTGCTTGAATTTTTTCAATGCGTCATTATAACTTTCCTTATTATAATAAATCAAAGCCTGTTTTGAAAGGGCTTGAGGATAATACAAGCTCTTTGAATAATTAGATAGAATTCTTTGGTAAGCCTTGATCGCTAGTTCATCTTCCTGTTCGGCAACGTATGTATTTCCTAGCTCGAATAAAGCATCATCTACATAGATAGAACTTGGGTATTTTTCAACAAACAGATTTAGGTTTTGAATTTTCTGTTCATTTCTATCTACAAATCCGTAACTATATGCTTTTTGAAAAAAGGCATAGCCGCTCTTGTATGCCGTCATTGCAATTGCATTATTGTAAGATTCCATAGCAGGCCAATACTCACCAAGAGCAAAATGAGCATCTCCCAGTCTTACATGTGCATCGTGGAGTCTTTGTGATGGTCTTTCGACTTTAATAAAATTCTCAAAGAATGAAATGGATGATCTATAGCTTTTAGTTTTAAAATAGGAATATGCTATATTATAATCTATTGAATAATATTCAGGAAGCTGATTTGCTGTAGACATTCCTTTAAATTCTTTATAACCAACAAGAGCTTCATTATAATTGGCTAAAGCATAATCAACTTCAGCCTTCCAATAAGTTGCTTTAGCTGTATATTCTGAATCTAAACGCTGTGATAGAGATTTATTAAAATAGGTTTTTGCTTCCCGAAGTTGATTATCCTTAAAAAGTTCGATTCCATAATAATATGCTACTTTTTGGAAGGCAACTTTATTGTTGTAATCTCTGCTACCTTCTAGCATTGAAATTGCTTTCTCATAATTTTTGGACGTGAGATAAGAATCAATTAAAAGATCGCCTATACTGTTTATGTCTTTAGAATCAGGATATCTTTCCATGTAAGTCTGAAGTACTTCTGGAACCGAATTGTATGGATTTCCAATCTCGTAACTCAGCTTAGCGTAATTCAAATAAGCGTCTTTTTTTAGGTCATCATTGAAATCCATTTCAGTGACATTCTTGAAAGCATTGAGCGCCTGAGTTTTTTTATCAGTTTTCAAATAAGATTTAGCTAAGTGATAATAAGCATTCTGTGCAACAGCATCTTGACCGTCTAAAATTTTTGAAAATTCATCAATTGCAGATTCGTAATCTCCAGTTTCATAATAAGCATAACCAAGCTGGTAGTAATCTGTGTTATTCCACTTTCCCCTATCTCCTCTATATTCCTTCAGGTATTGAATCGCCTCAGGATATTGCTTGAGGTTAAAATAGCTTTCTCCTATGATTTTATTGAGTTGTGAACGTTCTCTGGCATTGGATATTTTCAGTTGATCAAGACCCAATTCGATAGCTTTTTCAAAATTTCCCAATTTGAAATTCATATCGCTTTGGAAATAAGAAATGTTATTCCCTCTTACACCTTCCCTCCTAGCCTCGTCAAATAATTCTGAAGCAGACTCATATTCATTTTCTTCATATGCAATAAAACCAATATAGTATTTAGCCTGTGCTCCATACTCCTTGTCATTTCTTATATTTTCGAATAATTGCTGAGCTTTTTTATAATTCTTTGTTCTGAAATTTGTGTACCCGTAATTGAATTGGTAAGTCTTAAGTTCGTCTCTTGATAAAGAACTTGTATTCACCTGACTTAACCACTTGTTTGCCTTATTAAAATCTTTATTTTGAAAATAATAATTACCAACCTCTAAATAAGCTTTGTTGGTTTTTAAACTTGTTGGATTATTTTTGATGAATTTTTCCATCATCTCATCAGCCTGCGGTTGGCCAAGTTCAATGGCTGATTTTGCAAGAAAGTAATCAATATTTGACTTTAACTGATCACTTTCAATATCCGGATAAATTCTTCGAAACGTTTTACTCGCAATTTCAAATTGATTCTGATTGAAGAAGTTAATTGCTTCTTGGTATTCACCAATCACATCTACTTTCTGCTGACTTTGCTGAGCGTATACTGATGTAAAGGCAATAAAGATTATTGAAAAGAAAATTTTAGGCATTTTAAGACGTTTTATTTAGTATCAATCAAAGATAAAATTATATATGCATATAACGCTGAGCCTTAATTTTAATTATGATGATTATGAAATTGATTTTTTCCAGCTCAATGAAATAATCCTATATTTATGCTCACAATATTTCTAGAAATCCATATGACCGAAACCATTCTTGAACTTAACAACGCCAGTATATTCCAGAGAGAAACTTTAATTTTATCTGATGTGAATATCGAAATTAAAAAAGGGGAATTTGTTTACCTTATTGGTAAAACAGGAACAGGAAAGAGTAGTTTCATGAAAACACTTTACGCAGATTTACCGCTAAAAAGTGGATTTGGACAAATTGTTGGATTCGAGTTGAAAGATCTTAAGGATAAAGAGATCCCATTCCTGAGACGAAAACTAGGAGTCGTATTTCAAGATTTTAAACTATTAAATGATAGAAATATAAATGAAAACTTATTTTTTGTTCTGAAAGCAACTGGCTGGAAAGACAAATCCAAGATGCAAAAAAAAATTGATGAAGTTCTTGATAAAGTAGGTATGAAAACTAAAAGTTTTAAATTTCCTTATCAACTTTCTGGCGGAGAACAACAGCGAGTAGCTATCGCTAGAGCTTTGCTAAACGATCCAGAACTTATTCTTGCAGATGAACCTACTGGAAACCTAGATCCTCAAACTTCTGTAGAAGTCATGCAGGTTCTTCAAGAAATTAATGCCAACGGAAATACTATTTTAATGGCAACTCATGATTATGCCTTATTATTAAAATTTCCATCAAAAACTTTAAAATGCGATGGTCAACGTCTATTTGAAGTCGTCCAAAAACAACAACAGCAATAAACTATAATTTATGAAAATTTATTCGAAGCTAATCGTATTGAGCTTGCTTACATTAAGTATAGCATGCAAACAAAAATCTAAAGAAAACTCAATGAAAGAAAATTCACTTCTTAAAGAATGGGATGGTCCTTATCAAGGAGTTCCAAATTTTGAATCCATGAATCTTGAAGATCTGGAGCCAGCGATGGATTATGCTATCGAAAAACATCTTTCAGAAATCCAGGATATTGCAAATTCTACTGAACCCGCTACGTTTGAAAATACCATAGAAGCTATGGAAAGAGCTGGAAAACTAGTGGACAGAGTGTATACATACTATGGAATCTGGAGTAGTAACTTATCTTCTGATAAATTCAGAGAAATTCAACAAAAATTATCTCCAAAATTATCAGATTACCAGTCTAAAATTCGCCAAAACGAGAAGTTATTCAAAAGAATAAAAACAGTTCACGATAATAGTTTAGAAGAAAACTTAAAACCTCAAGAGCAACGGGTTGTTGAGTTAGTTTATAAGTCTTTTGAAATGAATGGGGCAAATTTAAATGATGAAGACAAAGCCCGTTATGCTGAAATCAATAAAGAATTATCTAAATATTATACAGATTTCTCAAACAATATACTTCACGACGAGGAAAACTATGTCACTTTTCTAAATGAAGACCAACTAAGTGGCTTGTCTGATTCTTTTATTAAATCTGCAAAAAAAGAAGCCGAAAGGCAAGAAAAACCAGGCCAATATGCTATTGTAAATACGAGATCTTCTATGGATCCTTTTCTTACTTATTCCGATGAAAGAGAGTTGCGTGAGAAAGTTTGGAGAAACTATTACTCCAGAGGTGATAACGAAGATGAGTACGATAATAATGAGTTGATAAAGAAAATATTGAAGCTTAGAGATGAGCGCGTAGAGTTATTAGGATATGATAATTATGCACAATGGAGACTTCAGGATAGAATGGCAAAAAATCCTGAGAATGCCATGAATTTATTGATGGCTGTGTGGCCTCCTGCAATAGCAAGAGTTAAGGAGGAAGTTGAGGATATGCAAGAAGTAGCCAACGACGAAAATGCTGAAATTGAAATAGAAGCCTGGGATTACCGCTATTACGCAGAAAAAGTAAGACAAGAAAAATATGACCTTGACTCGGAAGAAGTCAAAAATTACCTGGTTTTAGACAATCTTACAGATGCCATTTTCTATGTGGCCGGAAGACTTTTTGATTTTGAATTTTCTGAAATTACAGATGGAAGTGTTCCTGTATTTCATGAGGACGTGAAAGTATTTGAAGTTACCAAATCTACAGACGGTAGTCACGTAGGCTTGTTTTATCTAGATCCATATGCAAGAAAGGGAAAACGATCCGGTGCTTGGGCAACTACTTACCGTTCTTACACTAGTTTCGATGGTGAAACCAATGTTCTGGCGTCAAATAATTCAAATTTTGTAAAAGCTGGAGAAGGTGAACCCGTATTGGTTTCTTGGGATGATGCTGAAACCTTCTTTCATGAGTTCGGTCATGCCTTACACTTCTTGAGTGCAGATGTAAAGTATCCAACATTGAACGGTGGTGTAAGAGATTATACTGAATTTCAATCTCAGTTGCTAGAAAGATGGATTTATACAGATGAAGTGATCAACAATTACCTAAAGCATCATGAAACAGGCGAACCGATGCCGAAAGAGCTTATAGCAAAAATAAAGAAAGCTTCAAAATTCAATCAGGGGTTTGCCACTACTGAGTTTTTAGCTTCAGCTATTATGGACATGAAGTATCATACAACAGATCCGAGTGAAATAGATCCTAAAACTTTTGAAAAGGAAACTTTGGACGACTTAGGAATGCCAAAAGAATTGGTGATGCGTCATCGCTCTCCACACTTTGGACATGTTTTTTCAGGTGAAGGTTATGCCACAGGTTATTATGGTTACCTATGGGCAGATGTACTAACTTCTGATGCAGCTGAAGCCTTCGCGGAAGCTGAAGGCGGATTTTATGATGAAACCTTATCCAACAAACTGGTTGAATTCCTTTTTGCTCCAAGAAATGCAATTGATCCTGCTGAGGCTTACAGATTATTTAGGGGAAAAGATGCAGAAATTGATGCGTTGATGAGAGATAGAGGTTTTCCTGTTCCAAAAGAAAACTAAAGCATTTGAAAGTATGCAGTCCTATTCATTTGAATTTTTGAGGTAAGCCCTTGGGAGTTAAATCAAAGCAAAAGATTAATCTTCATCTTTTTTGTAAACATGAGGATTCTTGATGATCCCTTTTTTGAACACTTTTCGAATTCCCATTCGAATGCTACTATCTAGCTTCAAGATTTTATCTTTTAAAGCTTCTTCTGGTCGCCCTCGAAATGATGTGACGTGAAATTCATCGTCCTCGCGAAATGGTTTTTCTGAAAAGTAATAGTTGGATATGCAACATCGAAAACCTTCGTGTGTAACAGGTGAAACCGAATGAAGAGATTCTTGATGTGTTGCCATGACTACCAATCGATTAAATTTAGAATGTATAGTAATGGCTTCCTTGTTTAATCCATTTGGCCATAACTCTAAGTTTCCACCATAAGCTTTTTCCCAAGATGGTGTGATGTAATATAAGAGATTTAAAACTCGCCAAAGCTTTCTATCTTTATCATGTGAATTGTCTAAATGAGGATTCAAAAATTGATTTTTGCCCATGCTAGAGAGTCCTCCTGCATAGAGATGTTCATCTGGAAGTGCTGATTCAATTCCGCATATTTCAGAAATCAATTCTACAACTCTTAAATCCTGAAAGGCATAGATGCACTCCTCGAGCATTGCATTGTACTTATCCATTTTAAAACCTACATACTTATCTTCTCTAATGCTTTTTTTATGCATCATCTCAGAACTCTTTGGAAACACATCAAAAAGTTGTTTGGCAAATTCAACAGGAAGTAACTCGTCCAAATAGAAATAAGGGATCGTATTTGTATTATTTTGGAATTGACGTACAATCTCTTCTCGATTGCTATCAAGATGATTGTAAATATGCTTTGCTATTTGTTGTCGATTTTTAATAACACATATGAATTTGGTTAACTTTGTAAAGTTAGTTAAAATCTAAAATTGTACAGATATACCAAATATGAATTCAAATGTTGCATAGATACTCCTTTAAATACCTGGCTGAAATATGCAACCACTCATGTACTCCAAAAAAACACCTAATTTGATATGCTTTCTATATTAATTCCTGCATACAATTTTGATATTTCTCCACTGATAAAAGAATTATATCATCAATCTTTGGTCTTGAATGAAACTATAGAAATCATAGTTTTTGATGACCATTCAAGTTTCTTTGTTGAAGAAAATAGAAAAGTAGCTCAAGAATTTAATCTAAATTATAGGTATTTAGACCAAAATTTAGGTCGAGGCAGAATTATTAATTTATTAGCAGAACATGCTAATTTTGAATATTTACTTATTTTAGATTGCGATGTAATGCCAAATTCCAATTCGTTTTTGACCAACTATTTATCAAAAATCACTAAAAAAACTGAGGCCATTTATGGCGGAAGAAAGCATGAGTATTCTATAGAACATAAGAATAAATTGAGGTGGAAATATGGCTACTACAAAGAAGACAAAACGGTAGTAGAACGCTTAAAAAAGCCTTATTTATCAACATTAACAAACAATCTACTTATTAAGAAAGAGCTATTTGAGCAAATAAAATTTAATGAAATTCTCACCAAATACGGACATGAAGACACTTTATTTGCATATGAATTGAAAAAAAAGCGAAGTCATATAGAACATATAAACAATCCGGTTATTCACAAAGACATAGATGAGGATTCTGTGTTTATTGATAAAAATGAATTTTCTTTAAGAAATTTGAAAACTATCTACGATTCAAAATTGATTCCCTCTGATGAAATTCAAATTTTGAATGTTTTTGAAAAAATAAAATCTCTTAAACTTGAAGGAATTTTCGCTCGTACATTCATTTGTTTTGAAAATCATATCAGAAATAGATTGACATCAGATAGAAACACTGTGACCTTATTCAATATCTATAAATTAGGCTATTTCTGTAAAATCAACAGGCAATGAGTCACTTCTTCTCTGTTGTTATCCCTCTTTTTAATAAAGAAAATTATATACTAAAAACTTTAGATAGTGTATTAAAACAAGAGTATAATGATTTTGAAATCATAGTAATAAATGATGGTTCCTCGGACAGTAGCCTAGAAAAAGTAAAGTCTGTAAAAGATTCAAGATTAAAAGTAATCTCTCAAAAAAACCAAGGTGTTTCGGTAGCCAGAAACAAAGGCATCTTTGAGGCGAAAGGTCAATACATCGCCTTGCTAGATGCTGATGACTATTGGTATCCCCATCACCTCAATTCTCTTAAGCAGCTCATAAAGTTATTCCCAAATGCTGGCTTTTATGGAGATAGGTATGAAATAAATAGCAAAGATAACGCTACTCGTCTGGCTGTTTTGCCTAACTACATTGAAAACAAACCTGTGATTATTAGAGATTATTTTAAAGAAAGTTTAGCCGATCCCATACTATGTTCATGTACATGTGCCTTTAGAAAAGATGTGTTTTTTGAGATTGGTAAATTCGATCCTAAGCTAAGAACCGCTCAAGATTTAGATTTCTTCGTACGAGGAGCTTTAAAGTTTCCTGTTGCTTTTCATCCAAAAGTAGGTTTAAAATACATAAAAGACAGTGAAAACAATTTAGCAAAATCAAAATTCAATTCAGATCGGTTTTATTTTGTTTCTAAATATAAACTAGAAGAAAGGCAACATCCGTCTTTAAAAAATTACCTTGACGTCAATAGATATGCTTTGGTGATTCGATGCAAACTAGAGGGTGATATATTATGGAAAAAAGTGATTTCAGAAATAGACCCTCAAAATCTCAATAATAAACAAAAATTTCTGTTGAAGTTACCTCCCTTATTGTTGAGATTCTTAAAAACCATTCAAATTTTATTAATGAGAAGAGGTACGTATCTAACAGCTTTTAGATAAATCTGTTCAATTATTTTGTGATGTATTTTCAAAATATAAGTCGTAGTCGATATCGTTGGCTATGATTCGTTTATGAGGCCTAAAATCTTCAGAAAAAATGCTTTTGGTAGAATCAAATCCCTCAAATTTGATTTTATTTAGATCTGAGAAACTATGCATAAAATATTGAACTGAATATGGTGATTTAAGGTTGCTAGTCAAAGGCTTACTATTTTTAAATTTAGAATTTGTCCAAAGAAAGAAAGGAATTTCATACATGGATTTTGTCGGATTGTCATCCATGTGCCCTGCAAAATCTATATCAGTAAAAACCTCTTCGCCATGATCTGAAAAATAAATCATGTAAGAGGGTTCTTCTAAGACTTGTAGTTTTTTATGAATCTGTTCTATAAAGTGATCATAATACAGTATTGCATTATCGTAATCATTTGACAATTGTTGAGCTCGAACATTTTTAAAATTTGACGGACTCTCACCTTTAAATTTTTGAAAAGACTCCGGATACCTATCCGAGTACTTCATATGTGTTCCGAGGGGATGTAAAACAACAAATTTCAGAGGAGCATCATCATCAAGCGCCTTTTCAAATAAAGGAATTAACACCTCATCATGTGGTGTAATACTTCCATCAAGAGCCGTATTTTTAATTTGGTATACATCGCTTGCAGATGCAATTTTTGTAACCAAACTTTCGTACTCTCCAATTGGTCTTTGATTGGAAATCCAAAAGGTTTTAAAACCTGCTTGGTTCATTAGCTGAATAATTGAAAAATCATTCATATCACTTAATCCGTTCAAAGTCAATACTTTTCTGAGAGAACCAATTGTAAATGCATTTGGGCTAATAACGTCATCGTAAACCTTCAAATTACTCTGAATGCTCTTAAGATAAGGCGTTGTATTTCTAGAGTATCCATAGAGACTCAACCGGCTTCTTGTAGTAGATTCTCCGAGTATAAGTACAAAAGTTGCTTTTTCTAAGTTATCGTTGAAAGAGAAACCTTTTATATCTACTATAGATTTATCAATATTGAATGAGTCAATTTCTTTGTATTCAATTATATATTCTTTGATAGATCTCAAAGTCAAGAATGCAAAGTTGTACTGAATGTATCCGGTTTTTAAAAGAAAAACTACAGATAAAATAAGAGTGAAAAATGGCAATAACTTTCTTTTGAAATTCGATACATCAATATTTAAGGCAATACCATTAGCAAAGAATAAGATGATAAATATTAGATATCCAATTACCATAATCAGTATGGAAGGATTAAAATAGAATTCAAAAAATTCTTTGGACTCTGCAAGATTAGTTTCTAGCAATATATATATGGATGAAGCACTTAGGTTAGCTTTGAAAATGTAGTAATAAATAGTCTCTATGAGACAGCTGAGAGTCCATAACACATAGAAAAGGTATTGAATAATCCTCCTGATTTTAGCAGTTAAAAGTAGTAGTATAGATAGTAGAATAAGAAGCGTGAAAAAGTTTTCAAGCGCATTACCTAAAACTACTCTATTCCAACCAAAACTTAATCCTTGAAGGACTAGCGAGGTAAATAGTGGAAACATCCATAAGATTATAAATTTATACTTTTGATTCATCTATTGGTTTTTATGATCTCTAAAATTCCTTCATAACCGTATCGATAAGTCTTTAGCATATCTACAAAAGGTATATAATCGTACCTGTAAAGAAAAAAAATGTACTTAAGCAGCCAAAGATAGGCCCATTTTTTATACACTAAGTACTTATAGGCTGTGATAGCTCTTACTAAATCTGGCCTCCCCATATCTGAAGTAGAGGTTTTTCCCTTGTGAATCAATATCGGTGTTCTTACAAAAACCACTTTTAGACCTCGGGAAATAAACACATGCCTTAAAACCTGTTCTTCTGCACAAACAAATTTAGCACCAAGTCCAAAATCAACATTAAATCTCAGCTTATGGTGTTGAATGTGGCTGGCTTTAAAGGTCATTTCTACAGATGACAAATATTGCTTAGTACGTTTGATATATCCTTCTTTTCTAGGGTATATTTTGCTCAATTTATGATTTTCATCCAAATACTGAAAAGAAATCAAGCTCGCTTGATCATACTTTTCATAGGCTTCCAGAATGGTCTTTTCAAAATTTGGTAAATATTGAATATCATCATCAGCGATAACCAAAATATCTCCGATTGCGTTTTCAATAGCCAAATTTCGACTTTTACTCAGACCAGACTCTCTGGAATTGATAACACGAATACTTTCAACGTCAGAAACTAAGTCTTCATTCAATTGAGTTTGATTCACTATCAAAATTTGAAGATCTACCAGTTCATGATGTGGGAACATGGCTTTCAGGAATGAAATATCTTTCCTGTTCATCGTAGAGATAAGTATTTCTAAAGTTGGTTCTGAGTTCATTGCTTTTCCAATATCAAAGCCTTTCTGAAAACGGTTAAAATTAAAATAAAGTATAAAAAATAAGTAAGGGCATGTCCTAAAACAACACCTTCAAGTCCAACAATAGGTATAAAATATAAAGCTGACAAATACAGTCCTAAAGCTAAAAACAAATCTGTGATTATATAATGCCACATCATTTTCTTGGCATGAAACTGATATACCATCACCAAAGCTAAAACTCTAAAAAAGTCACCAACAATTTGCCACAAAAATAAATCTACTGCAGGTAGGAATTCTTCAGAAAACACCAATCTAACAATCCATTCTCTTAACAAATAAACTATAACTAATCCTAATATAAAAAACGGTAATACTTGCTTGTAAAATGTAAATACAATGCTTCTGAATTCTGATTGAGTCGTTGCACTGGCCAATTTCGGTAAAACATAAAGATTCAATAATGACAGAACAAACATCAAATAATAATTGGATATCCTTAAAGTAGATTCCCAGTAGCCTGCACCAACTTCACCGATAGTATTTATCAAAAAACTTCGAATTCCTAAAAAAACCAGAGGGAAACTCACACTGGAAATCAAAGTCATAAAAGCAAATTGTCCTAAATTCTTCAGCATTGGAGATGAAAACTCACTCAGCGAAAAAGACTTTAATATTCCAAAGTGGTTTCGCACATAATATAAAGTAAAAAAAAGCATCATTGAGGGGACCAAGACTACAGCCAATAAGGCACCTTCAAGATCCATGATGGAAAGCAAAATAGCAAATACTGAAAGATTTAAAATATGGGCAGAAATATTAATTTTAATAACGTTACCAAATTCGCTAAACCCTTTGAGTACTGACATCAAGTAGATATTCATCACATGCAGCGGTAAAACAAAGGCTGAGATTTGGATGACATTTACAAAGTTTCTGTTTCCGAAAATCAATGTGCTGATCCAGTCTGAAAAGAAGAAAATAGCACTAATACTGATGACACAAGTCACCAATCCAAAATATAACAAAGTGGATAAAAATTGTGAAAAAGCCTGTGGTTTTGTTTTATTTTCTGCCGAATATTTTACTACTGCATTCGTTAAACCCCCGCTAGAGAATTTATGGAAGATGTCCAAAGCGTTTCTCAAATTGCCAAGAACAGCGATGCCTTGTGGACCAAGATAAAGTGCTGTCAATTTGGAAACTCCTAAGCCAGTAATCATCTTTACCACCACTGAAAAACTGTTGAAAGAACTTACTTTCAAAAAAGTGGAATGTTGTAAGAGCGTTTTTAGTCGTTTTAGCAAGTTTAAATCTTGGATATGATAAATTCGAAATTACAAATTTTATGTTAATAGAATACATGATAAACAAAAACAGCTTTACACATTTCTGCATAAAGCTGTAATTAAAAATTAGGATAAAGAATTATTGAAAATAAAAGCCGTTTGGATTTAGACCAACTGTAAAGTCGGCTAATAGATCTCCGGAAGAAGAATAAATAAATACTGACCCGTTAGAGGCAAAGTCTGCAGCATCAGCCAAATAAAATTGACCTTCATTGACATCAAATCCATAAAGTGTTCCATTAGTAAGTTCACTTTCATAATCAAAAATGATTTCTGATGATAATTCAGTTGCAGATAGAGAAGAAGAATAAACTGCTGTTCCAGAAGTGTAATACATCTGTCCGCTTTCTATCCTTAAATTATTGAGTGAGACCGAGTTTTCAGGTTTATTTATTGTAGTTTCAATATTAAAATCTGCTGTATTTATAATCTTCACACCATCATCATCTAGAGCATAAATTTTATTATTGAAAGCTTTTAAGGAATTTAAATTATCACCTACCTGTATTACGTCTTCAATGCTATTGCTTGAAGGATTAAAAACAGAAACACTATTAACTGGATTTTCACTACCAAAGAGGGAAGGATTTTGTATATAAATAGTTTCATTTGCATTTACAATATGCTCTGCTACTGCACCTAATAAGACCGTTTCTTCTACTTGTAGAGTTTCAAGGTCGATAACCGCTACAAAATCATCTTGATCTGAATTAAAAGCAGCCTGATTTGTGACGTAAGCTTTTCCATTAAGAACAGTTCCATAACGTGGGACATTTAGATCGCCTTCTATAGTTTCCATCAATTTGAAGGTAAATCGATTGACTACACTAATTTTATTTGAACCATTGGAGATGATAAAAGCTCTATCACCATCAAAAAATATAGATTGAGGAAATAATCCAACGCTTTGATCGGCATTGGTATTTTCAAAAATAGAATTTTCTACTTCGCTGAGGTCATTCGAAATAAAAGAAACCGAAGAGCTCCCTGAGAACCCTCCTTCATTTAGAATAAGCGTTCCATCAAAATAATCACCATCAGGAATAAAAGGTTCATTATTGTCATCATCACTATTACAGGATACGATGAGGATGGATAAAAGCAATAAAAATAAGTTTGAATACTGTTTCATTTAATCTGGGTTTTAAAAATTAAGTTGTGTTTGTATAAAAAAATGCCTTCCTGGCAAGGGTCTGTTTTCTAAAGTTTGATAAGGTGTATCTGCTATATTTCTCACTTGAAATGATAATTTTAAATCTTGAAATTCTGGGAGCAAGTATGAAACGCTAGCATTCCAAAGCATATAATCTTCCAAAATATCACCTTCACTATTATTTGCTCTGGTAAAAACTTCTCCATTAAATAAACTTTGAACTTTAGTTGAAAATCGTCCGAATTCGTAAGTCAGGTTATTTGTCAACTGATGCTTGGGAACATACGTGAGCTGAAAACCAGTTTGCTTGTTTTCTGAAATGGTATACGCATATAAGGAATTAATTCTCAACTTATGCTCACCATATTGTAGCTGACTTCTGAAGTTTGCTTCCAATCCATAAGTTTCGACTTTATCAACATTTTCGGGTTGCCAAATATTTTCTGTATTTGGTGTCCACCGAATCAAATTGGTAATATCATTGTAATAGCCAGTAAGCGACAACTGATGTTTGTCTTTGGTATCCGAAAAAATTAGCGAAGCCTCTGCTTGATTGGAAGTTTCTGGCAACAAATCCGTTCTTCCACTTCCCTCCCAGTACAAATCATTGAAAGTGGGTATTCTAAAGTTTTTGGATACGTTTGCTTTAGCTGTCACATAATTTGAAAATTCATAATTCAATCCAGAACTGAATAAAAACGGGCTGTCATAAACATCAGAATATTCTTGTCGAACGCTAACTTCTGCAGTAAGATCATTCCAATGGTATTTGCTTAAAAGAGCAAAACTGGCAATCGTCCGGCTTTCTGAAAGCACATTAGCTCCATCTGCAGTACTATAATTATATTCACTCAACACATTAAAATCAAAATCTCTGTACGTATAAAACAAGCTATATCGAGCTAGAGCAGTTTGAGCGGTCGCTCCAGTTGGTCTGGGAGTATTCACATTAGCAGTATATTCGAAAAACTCATCAAAATAAGCGAGTTTGAAAACTGATTTCACTTCAGAAAAGCGACTCTCCCATTCCAACATGTGTCGATGATCCTCATTAGCATAGTTAGAAGGAGTATCCGATGGGAATACCAAAGAAAAATTTCTATCCCCATTGAAATACATCCCATGGTAAGTAATTCGATTATTTTGATCTATTTTTCGGGAAACACTTAAGTTGGCATTATAGTGTTCAAACTCACCGTTAAGGTTTTGCCTATTGGTTCCAGGCCAGTCGTAGTCATTTTCAGAAGAAAGTCGGGATAAAGCCAAGGATAAACTCCACTTATCATTAGAGGTTGAAGCTTTGAGTAAATTTTGATAAGTTGAAAAACTGCCTACTCTAGCGCTTAAACTTGAATTGGTTTCACCGGAAAATCTCAATTCATTTTTTAGGTGGATACTTCCGCCGATGGCTCCTGTTCCATAAATCACACTTCCCCCACCTGGTCTCACAGATAGCTCATCAAATCCATCGACCAACAGAGTATTGAAATCAGTTTGACCATTAAATTGTGAGTTGATATTAAAACCATTCCAAACCACTGCAGTTTGTTGAGCTGTTGTCCCTCTAAAACTAGGAGACGAAACCATACCATAGCCGTTTTGCTTGAAGAAAATAGGCGTGTTTTCCTTCAAAACGTCTGTCAGCAGACCTGGTGTCTCCTTCAAAGTTTGGCTGGAAATAGATTGTAGGATCTGACCCGTCGAAAACCGATTAATTTGACGGTCAACTACAAAAACTTCATCCAATTTCTGGATAGAATCCAACTGTGAGTAACTTAGCGTCGTAATAAAATACGCCAAGGCACTGTAAATTATAGAGTACTTCATACACCACTCGACCTTTATCCCGAAAGTCTTCGTTTTAAAAAATTACACATTGAGGCAGGTCTCCTGGCTTGCGTCTTTATTCAACCTTCCCATTCCGAGGAACAGTGGTTACGAAGTTGAGGAATAAAGCATACGCCATTGGCGTACTAAGCTTACAGTTGCGGGAACAGCTTCCGATTTTAACGGAATTCCCTTTTAATCTTCAAAAGTTGAAACAAACTTTCGAGAACCAAAATGCATTACAAAAGTATACATTTCTTAAAGAAAGCCTTCATTTTGTGGCTGGAATTTTAAAATGCTTAAAATTTAGGCGGATTAGATTCAAAATAAATAATCATACTTTTGTCAAAACTTCAAACTGAATGAAACCACTATTAGTTTTTATTATCTTTTCATGTTTTTTTGCGTGTAAAAAAGTAGAAGAATCATCTAATGACAATCAAAACTACACTGAAATTGAAATAGAATATGCTAATGGATTTGAAATCCACGAGTATCCTGAATTCACTAAAGTGACGGTTCACTCTCCTTGGCAAAATGCCAAAAAGGATATTGTATACCTATTAACTAAAGAAAACGGTAAAATTCCTGATAACATTACTTACGATGTCATGATTCAATTACCCATAAAAAGTTTGGTTACTACCTCTACAACTCATATTCCTTCGCTCATCACATTAAACAAATTGGATCGATTGGTCGGTTTTCCTAAACTCAATTATATTTCTTCTGAAGAAGCCAGAGTAATGATTAATGATGGAAAAATAACAGAGTTGGGGAAAAATGAATCCCTCAATACGGAAGTTCTACTTTCGGTCCAACCCGATGTGGTATTCAGTTTTGCTATTGAAGGACAGAATAAAACTTTGAATCAGATTCAAAATTCAGGAATACCTGTAGTATACAACGGAGATTGGTTAGAAAACGATGCTTTAGGTAAAGCTGAGTGGATTAAATTTTTCGGAGTATTTCTTGGTGAACTGGAAGCTTCGGTTCAGGCTTTTGATGAAGTTGAGTCAACTTACAATTCAATAAAAAAATTAGCTACCGAAATCTCTGACCAACCTACGGTTATTTCTGGAGCCATGCATCAAGACCGTTGGTACCTGCCTTATGGAACAAGCTGGCAAGCTCAATTTTTCCAAGATGCAAATGCGGATTATATCTACAAGCATACCGAAGGAAAAGGCAGCGCTGCTTATTCTTTTGAAACCGTTTTGGAAGATGCTCAAAACGCAAAATTCTGGATATCTCCTGGTCAATTCACATCCTATGATCAGCTGTTGGAAAGCAACACACACTATAATGAGTTTGAAGCTTTTCAGGAAAAAAATATATTTACTATGGCCAGAACGACTGGAGAAACTGGTGGTGTTTTGTTTTACGAATTAGGCCCAAATCGACCAGATTTGATCCTAAAAGATTTAGTGAAAATTTTCCACCCAGAACTTTTAGAAAATGAAGAATTCACTTTTTTTAAGCCCTTGAGTCTTGAGTAAAGCCTTTATAAACCACTTTCTTTTGTTTATCGTATTGCTCGTTGGTATCATACTGAGTCTGTCTTTAGGGTCTGTTTCCATTCCATTTCAAGACATCTTAAAAAGTTTGTTTGGTTTATCGATCGAGAACTCAACCTGGGACTATATCATTGTTAATTATCGACTTCCTAAAACAATAACCGCCATTCTGATAGGTTCTGGTCTTGCAGTGAGCGGTCTCTTGATGCAAACATTATTTAGAAATCCACTAGCTGGACCTTATGTACTTGGATTAAGTAGCGGTGCAAGCTTAGGTGTTGCTTTTTTGATTATGGGTGCAAGTTTATTATCAGGTTTTTTTGGGGAGTTTTTGTTTTCAAAATGGGCCATTATCCTATCGGCCAGCGGTGGAAGTTTAGTTGTAATGTTGGCTGTTCTCTCCACTGCACAAAGAGTAAAAGACACGATGACTTTACTTATCATAGGGTTAATGGTAGCAAGTCTTACCTCGGCAATAGTCAGTGTTTTGGCATATTTCAGCAGTTCCAATGAACTTCAGCTTTATATTTTTTGGTCTTTTGGAAGTTTAGGCAATTTATCCTGGCAGGAAGTTGGAATCTTATCCATTTGCTGGTTTATCGGATTAAGCTTTGCTATCTTTTGTCTCAAAAATCTCAATGCCTTATTGCTCGGCGAGAATTACGCCAAAAGTATGGGAGTGCAATTGAAAAAAAACCGGATTTTAATTATAGTTTCAACTTCTATTTTAGCTGGAAGTGCTACTGCACTTGCTGGACCAATAGCTTTTGTAGGCTTGGCCGTACCGCATTTGGTAAGACAACTCGTCCCCACCAATGACCATAGAATTCTTTTACCAAGTATCATTTTAGGCGGTGCAATATTGATGCTTTTTTGTGATATTATTGCTCAACTACCAGGATCTGAAAGTACATTACCAATAAACGCTGTCACCTCCATATTTGGAGCTCCAGTTGTGATATGGTTGTTATTAAGAAAACGAAAATTGAATTTTTAATATGTCTTCTGAATTTAATCACGATAAAATTTTGCTTTCAACTTCTTCTTTAAACGTTGGTTACAGAGAAAAAAGAAGCACAATTTCTGTTGCTGAAGCGATTAATTTTGAAGTCAAAACAGGAGAGCTTGTAGCTTTAATAGGTGTAAACGGTTCTGGTAAGTCGACTTTGCTTAAAACACTTTCGGGCCAAATTCCTGCCTTGTCTGGAGAAGTAAAAATTGATCATCAGTTATTGTCAGGACTCCTTGATAAAGACTTAGGTACATATTTAAGCCTCGTTTTAACCAATGAGCCTGTGTCAAGACAACTGACTGTTATGGAATTGGTTGCTTTGGGTAGGCATCCTTACACCAACTGGATGGGACAGTTGAGCAAAATAGATATTGAAAAAGTTAACAAAGCATTAAGTCAGGTGGACTTAGTTCAAAAGGAAGATAAATTGTGCGACTCCTTAAGTGATGGTCAATTTCAAAAAGTATTGATCGCAAGGGCTTTGGCTCAAGATACCCCATTAATTTTGATGGATGAACCCACCACACATCTCGATATGTTTCATAAAGCCTATGTTCTACAACTGCTTAAGACCATAGTAAAAACCTCTCAAAAAAGCATTCTTTTTGCATCTCACGAAATCAATTTAGCGCTTCAGCTTTGTGATAAAATCATACTAATCGATGAAGGAAAAGTTGATTTTGGAACTCCTTCAGAATTAATTCAAAAGGGAGCTTTTAAAACTTTATTTCCAGCTGATTTCATTGTGTTTGATGAAAACAGTAAAACTTTTAGAATGAAAATTCAAAACGATTAACGACGGTCAAATAATTTTCTCATAATGAATACATGAGGAAAAGTAATTGCGGCAATGAATGCAAAAAGCAAGGACAGAAAATTTTTGGTGTCTTTAAATAACCAAACAACCACTATCATACCGAGAATTGAAGCTAGCCAGTAAGGAAATGCTTTTTTAAAGTATTTCATGAAATTTTTAAAATGAAATTTACCGTAAAGCGAGTTCACTTGATCTTTTAGTGATGGAATGCTATGCCAGAGGACAAAATATGCAGCAAAACCCCACACTACGTCACTCAAATAAAAAAGTACTGTAAACATGACCAAGTACAAGATATTGACCAATGCTGAGGATTTTAACTTAGAATTATTTATAGAGTTAAAATAAAATAGGATTAAGCTTGAAATAAATGATGCTATTAATACAATGAGAAATAGAGAATCAGGGACCGTGTAATTAGTCATGTCTTTTATAATAACAATTACCTCTTCCAGGTTCAAGTACAAGAGGAGGAATAAAATTAAAAGCCCATAACTCAAATAGAAGAAAGACGCTAAAGTTGAAGATTGATTGGTAATTTTACTGTGAAAGTGCTGTTCTCCAAAATGATAACCACTAATAAGTACAAAAGCAATTAATGCAAACAATGGAATAACGTAAAAGACCACTACAAAGGTAAAGACTACTCCTAAGTAAGTGAAGAGTGATTTCAAAAATTGTTTTTGTTTATCGTTATGGTTTAATTTCTCTATCACAAAAAGGTCATTAGAACCGTGTAAAATACCAAAACTAAAGATTCCCAATAAAGCTATAACATACTGAAGATCTTGTGAAAAGATTTCGGTTGCGCCAACTGCGAAAAGGGTTAAGAGAATTATGTAATTATAGAATTTCTGCTTGTAATCATTCATATATTACAAAAATAATTCAAAAAATTTTCTAAAAGTAAAATTTCATGTTTAATTTATTCCTACATTTGGATAAACAAACTTAAACTATTTAATGCTATGAGAACTTTTATGTACTTATTGGCCGACGTATCAAAAATCGCAAATGACGATTACGTAGGTTTTACTTTTTTCGTAGGTAGTATGGCTATGATGGCTGCTTCTGCCTTTTTCTTTTTATCACTAAGTCAGTTTGATAAAAAGTGGAGAACTTCAGTATTAGTATCCGGTTTAATTACTTTCATTGCAGCAGTTCACTACTTCTACATGAGAGATTATTGGGATCAAATTGGAGAGTCACCTACATTCTTTAGATATGTAGACTGGGTCTTGACAGTACCACTTATGTGTGTTGAATTCTTCCTAATTTTAAGAGTAGCTGGTGCTAAGCAATCATTGATGTGGAAATTAATTTTCTGGTCAGTAGTGATGCTTGTAACTGGATACTTTGGAGAAGCTCTTTATTTAGACAGCACAGGAGCATCAACAAATCCAACTATGCAATGGGTTTGGGGTCTAATTTCAGGACTCGCTTACTTTGTAATTGTATACATTGTTTGGTTTGGAGAAGCTAAGAAATTGGCTGTATCCGCTGGTGGTCAAGTATTGAAAGCACACAAGATTTTATGTTGGTTCGTATTAGTAGGATGGGCAATCTATCCGCTAGGTTACATTTTAGGTACTGAAGGTGGTCTTTTTGGATTACAATTAGTATCTGATATTGAATCAGCACAAATGTCAATGAATGTTGTTTACAATATTGGTGATGCAGTAAACAAGATTGGTTTTGGTTTAGTAGTATATTCTTTGGCAGTTAGTTCATCTAAAGACTAATACTATCTTTTGAATATTTAAGCCGGATCATTAATGATCCGGCTTTTTTTATGCCAAAATTTCATTAGAGTAAGTCCTTTATCTCTTCAAATCCTATTTTTTCTGCTTGATCTTAAGCAGAGAGTCCATCCTGATCCATTAATAGTGTATTTGCATCATTCTTAATCAGTACCTTCACAACTTCAATTCTATTGAAACATACTGCATAAGTAAGCGCTGTAGCCCCTTTATTATTGGCTAGATTAATATCAGCATCATTAATTAATAATAAGCTGACCATATCAATGTTTCCTTTGAATCTTACCCCAATTAAAGCTGTATTACCTGTTACATCCTGAGCATTCACATCTGGATTATACTCAAGTAATTTCTCAACAATTTGGACATTATCCATGTAAGTCGCATAAAGTAATGGAGTGAATCCCCTCTCGTCTTTCATGTTAATTTGAGATGGATCTTGCTTAAGAATATCTTTTACTTCAATTAGTTTTTGATTCTTGACTGCATTCAATAAATCTATCTTGTTCATAATTACAATTTTAGATTAATTTAAATTAAAGCTGTTTCATATCCCACGCACTTGATTTCAAATAATTATAGTTGTATTGGTATTCCATATTTAAAACTATAAGACCATTCTATTTGTCAATAGTTTTTTCAAATTGCTTTTTTGAATAGTTTTCTCTAAATCACGATTTTTCGCTTTCCTTACGGAATCGTTATAGCAGTTTATGTACTACAAACATTGACGCTTCAGCGAATTCATTTGTAAAACATTAACTCAATAAAAGCAATTATTAATACAAGGGGACAATTATGAATAATTGATATTTAATGTTGCTAGTTATTTTTGCAAAAAAAATCAAATGAATAAAAAACTACTTTTCATATATATTTTAAGTTTTAGTATTTCTGGTTTTGCGCAGTCTTTTGAGAATGAATGTGAGTGTTCAGTTGTTATAAATGGGCCAAATGATAATCTTCCAGGTAACGGCAATAATTACGATAATACCGAAGAGCAAACTATTTGTATTAAAAATAACGGAAATAATTACACTTATAAACTTGAACCAAAGGGTAATAAAAGATTTTATAAGCTCGGAAATAATGTTACATTTTGTATTGATTATGGTATTACGTTTGTAATTGAAAATATTGATTTTCAAGGATCTAAAAAAATATACAATAGGGGTGAATTAAATATTTTGGACGAATCTTTATCAGGTGCACGAATTTATTCCAAAAATGGTAAAATAATATTTTCAGGAAATCAAGAACAAGACATAGCTTTTATAGGTAATACTGAAATCAAATCACTAATTATTGATAATCCAAGTAATGTCAAATTAGTAAACGGAAATATTGACATTTATAAAAATATTGAATTGCTTAATGGAAATTTAATTACCAATTATTCTGGAATTGCTCCAGAAGAAAATCTGATCACTTTTAAATCTGATTCCACACGTACTGCTATACTTAAAGAAGTAGTAGGATCTAGCAGAATTATTGGCGCTGTAAGGATTGAGCGTTATTTACCATCTTCTAATAGAGCATACAGGTATTTAAGCTCATCTGTAAATACTACTGGATCCATTAGAGATAACTGGCAAGAAAATGTCAACAACACAGATAATAATTACAATTCAAATAAAAATCCAAATCCAGGTTACGGAACTCATATAACAGGAAGTAAACAAGGAAATAAAGGATTTGATGCTTCATTAACAGGCAATCCCTCTTTATTTACCTGGAATATAAATTCAGGAAATTGGCTGGCAATTTCTAATACAGATCAAAATACATTAGAAGCAGGAAAAGCTTATAGTATTCTTATAAGAGGCGACAGAAGTACTAATATATATTCTAGCAACTCTGCATATACAGGTTCTACAACACTGCGAAGTACTGGAGAAATAGTTACTGGTGATGTAGATCTTTCTCATGAATTAAACAAAACACCAAATGGATTTTCACTTATTGGGAATCCTTATCAAGCTCAGGTAGATTTTAAAAGAGCAATGACAGAAAGTTCCTCAAACTTGAAACGAAATTTTTATTACGCCTGGACGCCAGCCCTACAAACAAGAGGTGGTTACGTTACTGTTGATTTAAGTTCTGAACCTGTTGAATATGTACCATCTGGAAAAAATTTAAATTCAAATAAACAAGATAATTATAGATATATTCAACCAAATCAATCTGTATTTATTGAAACTGCACCTTCTGCTAGTGAACAAAATCAACCATCTTTGGTTTTCAAAGAAAAACATAAAACTGATAATTCAATTTCAAATGAAGTCTTTAGTATTCCTGAACAAATTGGAAAAATTGATTTAACTCTAATAAGAAAAAAAGGTAGTCAAATCGTTGATGGAGTTAGATTCAAATTCAATAACAATTATGATAATGAGGTGAATCAAAATGACGCTACAAAGGTTTGGAATAATGAAGAGTCATTCAGTATTTTGTCGAATCAAGCCAATTATTTAGCTATTGAAAAAAGACAATATCCAGAGATAGGTGAAAAATTAAAATTTTGGATTGGAAATTATACTAGTCAGGATTACACAATGCTTGTTAGCTTAACTGAAATTGAAGGTTATGAGGTTTATATAAAAGACAATTATACAGGCGATATTTTAAAGCTCGATGATGGAGATAATAAATTTGATTTTAATGTGGACAGCTCCATTTCAGAATCCAGCTCTTCAGATAGGTTTGAAATCACTTTTGAGCCTGTAACATTAGGAACAGAAAACATTGAGGCTGAAAACAATTTTAAATTATATCCAAATCCATCTAGCACTGGAGCTGTTTATATTAAATATGATGCCATCCTAGGTAATGAAATTGAGACTGAAGTCTATTCAATGATAGGTAAAAGAATGAAGGTCACTAGTAATCGCGTATCTAATTCAGAAGTGAAATTGAATACAAGTTCTCTTTCTACTGGAATATATCTAGTGAAGCTATCAAACGGGTCTTACACAACTACAAAAAAACTTGTCATAAACAACTAAACATATTAAGCACTTTTCATCTTAAGATAAAAAGTGCTTAATATCTGATAATCTTATTGCAGAATGAGAGGCGTGATGAAGGACTTCTCCATCTCTTATAACCAAAATTTGTGGAGATTGATGTAAGACTTGAAAACGTCTCGTAATTTCATTCGAAACATCTCTGTGTGCTAAAAGATCCAAATATAGCATCTCGATATCGTCATTATTGAAATCAATTTCATTTTGAAATTGATGCCAAACCATATTACTGATACCACAGGTTACAGAATGCTTAAAAATAACAACCAATTTTTCTTCTGAAAGCTTTTCTACTGCATCTAGTTGTGTTATGTCTTCCAATGTTCTCCAGGTAAAATTGGAAGTTTTGGCCTCGTCTGTAGTTTTAGTAGATTTTGTATTAAAAAGTTGGTCAAAAAACCCCATATATCTTATGTATTTAAATTTATTGTTGAATGATGAGTTTAAGAAATTCTGTATCAAAGTTATCAATACAAAGTAAAGCCTAAAACTAATCAGTTACTTATATTCGCGAAGTTAAAATATCTAGAGATAGAATGTGTGAAATTGCAGAAAAGAGAATCGTTTCCAGTCAAGAAATAGAACAATTAAATAAAAAATATAAATCTTTAAGCATCGTAGATCGTATCAAAACTTTATATGATGATTTTGATCAAGCTGAAGTTATGGTCACTAGTTCTTTTGCGGCTACGTCTGCTTTCTTGCTAAAGCTTTTTTCTGAAGTGAATGCTGACCAGATAATTTATTTTATAGATACAGGTTATCATTTTGATGAAACCTTGAGCTACAAAAAGCAACTTACAAAAACTTATCATCTGAATGTAAGATCTCTAAGTGCTCTAAAGCATGAACATGACTTCACCACCAAGGATAAAACCTGGACTAAAAATCCAGATTTTTGTTGCTCCATCAATAAAGTTAAACCTTTGGAGGTGATAAAAGAAAAGTACACCGTTTGGGTTTCTGGTTTAATGGAATGGCAAAGCGACCATAGAGAGTCTTTAGATGTCTTTGAGCAAAGAGGAGAAATTTTAAAATTTTATCCACTGCTTGATGTCAGTAAAGAAGAAAGAGACAATTTTATAAAAAAACACAATCTACCTTTTCATCCTTTAGTAAGTAAAGGCTATCATTCCATAGGGTGTAAACATTGTACAGTTCCAGGAAAAGACAGAAGCGGACGCTGGAACAACAATCCAAAAACTGAGTGTGGATTACACTTATAATAAAAAAAGCTCCAATTCATTGGAGCTTTTTTATTGAACAAAATCAAAACTTTACAGAAGTGTCGAAGGACAAACATACTCTGATTTTGGAATCTCATCATTTTCCAAAACCTCTTCAAAACCACCTATGACATCGACTACATTATCGATCCCACGTTGTTTTAATATAGAGGCAGCAATCATACTTCTATAGCCCCCTTCGCAGTGAATAATAAATTCACTGTCTGGAAATTCTGCCAGATGTTTATTTAATTCATTTAAAGGTGTGTTTTCTGCTCCTTTTATATGTTGAGATTGATATTCACTTTTCTTACGTACATCAAAAACTTTTGCAGAATTAGCCTTAAGTCTTTTTTCTAATTCTTCTACAGTAATTCTATTTACTGTATCTATTTCCCTTCCAGATTCTTTCCAAGCATCCATACCACCTTTCAAATAACCTATAGCGTGGTCGTAACCTACCCTAGCCAAACGGATAATACTCTCCTCTTCCTTCCCTGGATCTGTAACTAAAAGGATTTGTTGCTTAATATCTGGTATAAGTTCTCCAACCCACTGAGCAAAATTATTATCCAATCCAATATTTACACTATTAGGAATGAATCCCTTATGAAAATCTTGAGCTTCTCGAGTGTCTAGTATTAAAGCCATAGTTTCATTTGCAGCGGCCTCAAAAGCATTTGGTTCTAAAGGTTGTTCTCCTCTATCTATAATATCATCTATGCTTTCATAACCTTGGATGTTCATAAGAACGTTTTTAGGAAAATATCCGGGAGGTGGTGCCAATCCCTCCAACAATTCTTTAATGAATTCTTCTTTAGTCATATCTGGTCGTAAAGCATAGTTTGTTTTCTTTTGATTTCCGAGAGTATCTGTAGTTTCCTGGCTCATCATTTTACCACATGCACTTCCTGCACCATGGTTAGGATATACAATTAAATCATCAGACAACGGCATAATTTTATTTCTTAGAGAGTCATAAAGATGAGCAGCAAGTTTTCTTTCAGTAAGGTCTGCAATGACATGCTGTGCCAAGTCTGGACGACCTACATCTCCAATAAATAAAGTATCACCAGTTATAATTCCGTGTTCTTTTCCATTTTCATCAATCAACAAATAAGTTGTTGATTCCAAAGTATGTCCTGGAGTGTGGATCACTTTAATAGTATAATCTCCAACTTTAAATTCTTGATTATCTTTTGCGATAAGTGCTTCAAAACTTGGCTTAGCAGTTGGGCCAAAAACTATATCTGCGCCAGTCTTTTTGGCTAAATCTAAATGACCACTTACGAAATCTGCATGGAAATGAGTTTCAAATACATATTTGATTTTTGCATTATCCTCGTTAGCTTTATCAATATAAGGTTGGACTTCTCTTAGTGGATCAAAAATAGCAGCTTCGCCTTTACTTTCAACATAATAAGCTGCGTGAGCAATACATCCTGTATAAATTTGTTCAACTTTCATAATTTCTTTTTTTTATTATAAAGCTAAATTAAGATGAAAGCAGAATAACGAAAGATACTAAAGTTACAAAACAGACTCAAAATCAGTATTATATGATAAATATCAGTTTTTGAATACTATCAATGTAAAATTGTCTTCCTGAATTGACTTGGAGTCATCCCTTCTTGTTTTTTGAACTGCGTATTAAAATAACTAGAGCTATTAAAACCACATGAAAAGGCAATTTCAGATAATTTAGAAGACGAAGTCCTGATAAGTTTTTTGGCTTGTTTCAGGCGTTCACCATTCAAGTATTCTATAGGAGTTTCTCCAAGAGTATTTTTGAAAGTCTTATAAAAATGTGAGGAACTCATACAAGCTTTATCAGCTAAATTTTCAACACTAATGTCTTCCCTGTAATGTTCTCGAATGTATTTCAAGACAAAAGCCATTCTGTTATTATCAAACAAATAGGAAGTTTCATCAAGTAATGCTGCTCGCGCATTAGTTTGAAGAAGACGAAGAATTAATTCTTTGATCATCACATCCAAAAGAGCGTCTTTGTATTTATGACCACTCGTGAAAGTTTGCAAAAGTCTATCAACAAGGTGTTGAACTTGATAATTGTTATTCAGATGTAATGGAGAAAGATTCAAATTAGAGCTCATTGCAAAACTTTCTTCAATCTCAGTAGCATTTTGATAAATATCTATAGTTTCTTGAATTTTCTCTGAATCGATTCCTAATGCCATGCATCGCGTTGGAGAATCTATAGTTGCTTCAGGAAAATCAATAATCATTTTATTTTTTGCTGGTAAAACAACAGACTCGCCAGGCAAAAAATCAAAAGTCGCCTTATTTTTCAAATACATGATTTTTCTACCTGAAATCATTGTTGCTATAATAGGAAAATCAAATTCTAAATAGACTTGCTCTGCTTTTTGATGTGTTTCATAAATATTCATCTCAGCAAATTCAGCAGAATAAATTGTTCTGTTTTCTACTAGAGTTTCAATCTTCCTTAGACTTTTATGAGTATGTAAAATGGAGTTCATAGACATTCTTAAACAAAGGAGAATAATGATATTTAAAAGTAGTATTATTATATTATAATCAACTGTAATACTCTAAATTTAACTAATTCTAATTTTTAAATACATTATATTATGAATCACACAAAACCAAAATTCAAAGAAAAGTATGGTAATTATATCAACGGAGAATTTGTAGACCCCATTGGTGGTCAATATTTTGAGAATACATCTCCAACCAATAATCAGCTAATCGCAAAATATCCAAGGTCTCAAAAAGAAGATGTAGAAAAGGCTGTAGATGCTGCCAATGCAGCAAAAGTAGCCTGGGGAAATACATCAGCTGCTCACAGAGCTTCTATTTTGCAAAAAATAGCTGATGTTATAGAAGAAAACTTAAACGATTTCGCTGCGATTGACACTTACGATAATGGTAAAGCCATCAGAGAAACAGTAAATGCAGATATTCCTCTAGCTGTAGATCACTTCAGATATTTTGCTTCAGCTATAAGAGCTGAGGAGGGCAGTGCTACAGAGCTCAATGAAAATACCCTTTCTCTAATCATCAAAGAACCTTTGGGTGTAGTCGCTCAAATCATTCCCTGGAACTTCCCAATGCTCATGCTAGCCTGGAAAGTAGCGCCTGCCCTAGCCTCTG
Organism: Psychroflexus longus; assembly: GCF_020164595.1. Classification (GTDB taxonomy): domain Bacteria; phylum Bacteroidota; class Bacteroidia; order Flavobacteriales; family Flavobacteriaceae; genus Psychroflexus; species Psychroflexus longus. The sequence goes on along the minus strand of NZ_JAIQZE010000004.1, from coordinate 62,897 downwards.
GTAATTGTGTGGTTCTAAAACCAGCAGAACAAACTCCAAGTTCTGCAACATTCCTCATGGAAAAAATAGGTCATTTACTTCCTCCCGGAGTCTTAAATGTCATCCATGGATTTGGACCAGAAGCAGGAAAACCTTTGGCTTCCAGTTCTAAAGTAAACAAAGTAGCTTTTACAGGAGAAACTACTACGGGTCAACTCATCATGCAATATGCTTCCAAAAACCTGAATCCAGTGACAATGGAACTAGGTGGTAAATCACCCAATGTTTTCTTCAATTCTGTTATGGATCATGATGATGAATTCCTAGACAAATGCATTGAAGGAGCTGTTCTTTTTGCTTTCAACCAAGGCGAGGTTTGTACCTGTCCGTCTCGCCTTTTGGTTCAAGAAGATATTTACGATAAGTTCATGAAACGCGTTGTCGAAAGAACTAAAGCCATCATCCAGGGCGACCCTTTCGATATGAACACCCAGATTGGTGCTCAAGCATCTCATGATCAATACGAGAAGATTTTATCGTACATGGACATAGGTAAAGAAGAAGGTGCAAAAGTTCTTTGTGGCGGAGAAGCCTTCAAAGCCGGTGGAGAATATGCCGACGGCTTTTATATTCAGCCAACCATTTTGGAAGGTCATAATAAAATGAGAGTGTTTCAGGAAGAAATTTTTGGACCTGTGTTAACAGTATGTAAGTTCAAAAATGAAGCCGAAGCATTAGAAATTGCAAATGACACTCTTTATGGTCTTGGAGCCGGAGTTTGGACAAGAGATGCTCACCAACTTTATCAAATCCCAAGAGCAATCAAAGCTGGAAGAGTTTGGGTCAATTGTTACCACGATTATCCAGCTCATGCTCCATTTGGTGGTTATAAAAAATCTGGATTTGGTCGTGAAAACCACTTGATGATGCTCAATCACTATCGCCAAGCCAAGAATATGCTCATCTCTTACGATAAGAACAAACTTGGCTTCTTTTAGAATAAGAAGATCAGTTTAAATAATTCCTACCCAACATCTTTATTTTTTACTTTATGCTGAATTCAATACTGCTAATTTAAAAGATTGAGATGTTTGGTTTTTAAATTTAAAATAAGATTACCATGGCATACACACGAGTAGATATAACTGAAAAAGCCGAAAAAGTTTTAGAAGAATTGAAGGAAAAACACGGAAACGTTATTTTCCACCAAAGCGGTGGTTGTTGTGATGGCTCCTCACCTATGCTTCTTCCCAAAGAAGATTTTTATCTGGATGAATCCGATATTTTTATGGGAGAAATCGGAGGCGTTAAATTCTATATGAACGAAGCTCAATTTGAGTATTGGAAACACACTCACCTTACCGTAGACATTACAGAAGGAAGAGGCTCTAGTTTTTCTTTAGAAATTCCAGAAGGCTTTAGATTTATTGTAAAATCCAGACTTCTTTCCAAAGAAGAAGAACATTATTTCAATATGTGACGTTCGTAAATTTCAACTTCAATGGAAGGTTTAATTTCTTTGATATAATCAACAAATTTATCATTACTTTTTGGAGATATATAAGTTTCCTTTCCCTTGTTATCAAAAAGAATAAGTCCCTGTCTTGAAGTTCCGAGCTGTGAGCCAGACGGTGAAGTTTTACCGACAAGAATTTTTTTGATGCATTCAATTTTTATTTTATTCCGAAAAGGACCACTTCTAATATATAGTTTTTTGTTTTTTATTTTGTAATTGGTTCCAAAATAAATCCACAGGATAGTCAACCATATCAATACTATAATTGAATCAAATACAATTAAATATGGTACAGAAAAATCAACGAATAAAAAACTTTCACTGATTAGAATTGTAAAAAGCAAAGAGAATCCTGCTAGAATATATCGAGAACTGGTATCTTTTTTGCTCTTAAATTTCACTGGCTAATAATTATCTTATGAATACAGGCTCATTTGCGTTTGTCGTATGTTCCTCAGAAAAGCGATAATCGTCATAATCAAAACCTTTGATATCTTCTAGGGAGTCTATGTTTTGGTCCAAAATATATCTTACCATAAGTCCTCTAGCTTTCTTGGCATAAAAACTTATAATTTTAAGTTTTCCGTTTTTAAAATCTTTAAAAACAGGACTGATAATTTTAGCGTTGAGCGTTTTGGAATCTATAGCTTTAAAATATTCTTGACTTGCCAGGTTGACAAAAAGCTCATCTTTATCCAATTCAGAGTTAAGTTGTGCTGTAACTTTATCTTTCCACAACTCATACAAATCATTATTAGATTCAATAGAGAGTTTTGTTCCCATTTCCAATCTATAAGGCTGTATCAAGTCAAGTGGTTTTAAGATTCCGTACATGCCGGATAAAATTCTCAATGAATTTTGTAAACGATTGATTTTATCTTCGGGAATAGAATAGGCATCAATCCCAGAATATACATCACCATCAAACATATAAATAGCAGGTCTAGAATTTTGCGGAGAATGTTCTTGTTCAAATTCTTGATACCTGCCGTAATTGAGATCTGCAAGTTTATCGCTTATATTCATAAGCTCTCCAATCTCATCCTTTGTCATTCTCGATAATTTACGATTGACTTGTCCTGCCAATTCTTCAAAAACGGGTCTTGTATATTTGCTGGTAGGAAGTTTGGATTCTTGATTTAATGATTTTGCGGGGGATACAACTAATTTCATTTTTTATTTAAATTTAAAATAATTTCAAAAGGTAATATATATAGTTAACTAATAATTTCAGATAACACTATAGCTTTATCTTATTTCAAATATTTTCTTTACTATTTTTAGCATAATTTCTCCACCGTTCTATACAATCTGAAATATCTGAAGGCACTTCAGAATCAAATTCCATCCACTCTTTGGAAACTGGATGCTCAAAGGCTAAAGTTTTTGCGTGCAGAGCTTGACGAGGAAGAATTTTAAAACAATTATCTACAAATTGTTTATATTTTGTAAAGGTTGTTCCTTTCAATATCCTATCTCCTCCATAGCGCTCATCATTGAAAAGTGTATGACCAATGTGTTTGAGATGTACACGAATTTGGTGAGTTCTGCCTGTTTCGAGTTGGCAGGATATTAAAGTGACATAGCCTAAACGTTCTATGACTTTGTAATGAGTAACTGCAGGCTTTCCCTGATCGACTTCGTCTCCAGAATAGACAATATTTTGAAGTCTATTCTTAGGATTTCTACCAATATTTCCTTCAATAGTTCCTTCATCTTCATTCATATTTCCCCAAACTAGAGCAACATACTCTCGCTTACTTGTTTTATGGAAAAATTGATTTGTGAGATGAGCCATCGCAGATTCTGTTTTGGCAACCACTAGTAAACCACTTGTGTCTTTATCAATACGATGGACTAGCCCTGGGCGATCACTACTGTTGTTTGGCAAATTATCAAAATGATAAATCAGCGCATTTATAAGCGTTCCTGAATAATTTCCATGGCCTGGATGGACTACCATACCAGTTGGTTTATTAACTACAAGAAGTGCTTCATCCTCATAAACAATATCCAAAGGTATATTTTCTGGAGTAAGCAAGTTTTCATAAGGCGGATACGCCAAAAGAACTTTTACTTCGTCACCCGCTTTCACTTTATAGTTTTGTTTAACAGCAATGCCGTTAACATAGATGTTGCCGTCTTTAGCCGCCTGTTGTACTTTATTACGTGTGGCATTTTCAATGAAGTTCATCAAAAACTTGTCTACACGCAGTGGCTCTTGGCCTTTGGTTGCTGTAAATCTATGATGTTCATAAAGGTCATCATTCTCATCTAGATTATCGTGTGCTTGCATTGTGATTGTGGTTTGGAACATTTTAAGAAAAAAACAGTTTATAAACTGCCGTCTCCCACTACTAAGTCTATTGTACTCGTTTTAGGCAACTTATCACCAGCCTTTATGGTTTCTCCTTTATGTCTCAATTCTAAAATTGCACCTTTAGCAATGTCAGGTTTCATGATAACATCGCCAATCTGAAATCCTAAGGCTATGAGAGTTGGCTCAACTTGTCTCCTGGTCTGCCTTATCAAACCTTGAGGTATTTCGACATCGATAAATCCAGATGGATTGAGTGTTAGGTAAATTTTACGATTTTCCTTTACCTGTTTTCCAGGTTTTGGAACTTGATCCAAAACGGAGTATGGTGGGTAGTTTGGATTATAATTAGCAGAATCTAAAACTTCACGTCTTAAATTCATTTCTTCCAATTTTTTATCAACGATGTCCAGCTCAAATTTTGATAAGTCTGGAACTTCGACTGTTTCGTTATGATCAGTCTTAATATCTAAATATTTTAGAGTCCCAAAAACCATAACAACAGTAACAACTGCAGCGATTATCAACTGAAGCAAAAAAGCTTTACTAAAAATAAACTTGAAAAATTTCATAGATAAAAATATTTGCAAATATAGGTGATGACCAACCTAGAATAAAAAATAACGCAAGTGAATATATAAAATTATAGTTTTCCCATCTTTTGCAAAACAAAAAGAACAGCAATAGGCAAGGCCAGTAAAACTACCATCAATAAATGTTCCTGTAAAACCCATGGAGATAGCAATAAGGTAATGAAATATCCTCCCATAGCTCCTCCAAAATGCGCGTCATGTCCAACATTGTCTCTTCGTGCTTTCATAGCCCATATGGAATAAAATAAATACCCAATCCCGAAAACATAAGCTGGAATTGGAATGATGAAAAATAGACCAAGCATCATGTCGGGCTGAAGAAGTATAGCAGCATACAAAACACCCACAACAGCACCACTCGCTCCCACTGCTGTATAGTGAGGTTCATTTTTATGGAATTGCAATGAAAGCAAATTCCCCAGAGCAAGGCTTCCAAAGTAAACCAGAAGGAAACCACCTGTCCCAATAAAACTCACCACACTGGAGGCAAAAAAATATAAAGTCAACATGTTTACAAAAAGGTGAGTAGTATCTACATGAAGAAATGCTGAACTCAGAATCCTGATTTTATCTCCTCCCTTAATCGAGGAGATTTCGAATTTATAACGATTAAAGAATTCGTAATCATTAAATCCTTTAAAGGAAATCAACACATTTGCTGCAATAATCGCAATAACAATAAAATCTAATCCTCCCATAATTTTCAAAACTCAAAAAGCCAAATATACCTATCTTTGCCCAAAATTAGCCTTGATGCAATTATTGATTTATGTAATAGTGTACCCTTTTTTGTGGGTCATTTCAAAACTTCCTTTCAAACTTATTTACCTTCTCTCCGATGCAGTTTACATATTGGTTTACAACATATTCGCTTATCGCAAAAAAGTAGTTCTCAGTAATTTAGAACTCGCATTCCCTAACTATTCAAAATCACAACAAGAAGCTATCGCTAAGAAATTTTATAAGCATTTGTGCGACATGATTTTCGAGGCAATAAAATCGATTTCAATTTCAAAAGAAGAAGCCCAAAAGCGTTTTCAGTTGGAAAACCTCTCCATTTTTTCAGATTTGGAAAAGAAAAATAAAAGTGCAATTTTAATTTTAGGACATTATGGAAATTGGGAATGGATTTTCATTTTACAAACCTTCATAAATCATAAAGGTTACGGTATTTATAAGCGATTGAAAAACAAGTATTTTGATAGATTAGTAAAACGTATAAGAGCAAAATATGATACTTACCTCATCACTACAAAGGAAACAGTGAAAGTATTAAACGAAGTCAATGCAAAAGGGGAACTCACAGTTAGCGGTTTTATTTCGGACCAATCTCCAAAAAGAGATAAAGCCCATCATTGGCAGAAATTTATGGGAGTAGAGGTCCCAGTTTACACAGGTGCCGAGATGATGGCCAAAAAACTAGACCATGCCGTTGTATTTACAAAAATCTCTAAAGTGAAACGTGGGCACTACAAATGTAGTTTTGAGCTGATCACCAATCAACCTAAGAATGTTCCTGACTACAAAATCACTGATCAGTTTCTAAATTTGCTGGAACAACAAATACATGAGGAACCCGCATATTACCTCTGGACCCACAAGCGCTGGAAACACAGGAAGGTATAAATTCAATCATATCTTTTACCTAAACTGCATTCCCAGCTAACCATCCTCTAATTTTTTCTGATTTTGCCATAGTTAACACCAAACTATATAGAAGTAAAGTATTAAAGCAGAAAATGAATTGAAAGCTAGCGTCTGATTTAAAAGAAAATCATCTATTCAGAAGACCTTAAAACTCTGCGTTCACCTGAAGTCTTATCAGGTTTTTTACTTGCTTAGTTCTTCAAGTTCAGATATAAAACGCTGAGCTAGCTCATCGGCTTCTTTTTGACTTTTAGCTTCAGTATATATTCTAACAATAGGCTCAGTATTCGATTTTCTTAGGTGAACCCAGTTATCTGGAAAGTCAATTTTTACACCATCAATCGTTGTTATATCCTCGTTTTTATATTTTTCCTGAATTTTATCCAGTAATAAATCAACATTAAGATCCGGAGTTAATTCTATCTTTTCTTTGGCCATGTAATAAGAAGTATAGGTTTGTCTTAGTACAGACACTTTCATTTGTTTCTCAGTTAACAAACTCAGAAACAAAGCAACACCAACCAAACTATCCCTTCCGTAGTGCAGTTCAGGATATATGACACCTCCGTTTCCTTCTCCTCCTATCACGGCATTGACTTCCTTCATTTTAGCAACGACATTCACTTCACCAACAGCACTAGCAAAGTACTCGCATCCATGTTTTTCAGTAATATCTCTTAGCGCTCTGGACGATGATAAATTACTAACCGTAGCACCTTTTTTTCTGCTCAGAACATAGTCTGCTATGCTTACCAAAGTATACTCTTCACCAAACATTTCACCATTTTCGTCAACAAATGCTAGTCTATCCACATCGGGGTCTACGGCGATCCCAAAATCTGCATGTTGATCTTTTACCTTTTCAGACAATTCAGAAAGATGTTTGGCAAGTGGCTCTGGGTTATGAGGAAATTCTCCATTGGGTTCACAATAAAGCTTAACTACCTCAACACCAAGCATCTCTAAAAGTGGTGGAATGGAAATCCCACCAGTGGAATTGACCGCATCTACCACAACTTTTATGTTAGCTTCTTTGATACGATCTACCTCTACTAATTCCAAATCTAATATTTCTTCAATATGAAGATCGATGTAAGCATTGTGATAGGTGATCTTACCCAAATCGTCTACGTCCGAAAATTCAAAATCTTCTTCATCTACAAATTTTAAAATCTGTTCGCCCTCCTCTGCATTCAAAAACTCGCCATCCTTATTTAGGAGCTTTAAAGCGTTCCATTGTTTAGGATTATGACTGGCTGTTAGAATAATACCTCCGTCTGCATGTTCCATTTTTACAGCTACTTCCACTGTTGGGGTAGTAGAAAGTTCTAAATCGACAACATGAATGCCCATTCCAGACAAAGTTTGCATAACAAGAGATTGAACCATTTTACCAGAAATTCTTGCATCCCTTCCAACGACAACTTTGTAGTTTTCTTTATTCCTTTGAGTCTTTATCCATTGGCCATAAGCTGCCGAGAATTTTACGACGTCGAGAGGGGTAAGATTGTCTCCCACTCTTCCGCCAATAGTTCCTCGGATTCCAGATATAGATTTGATAAGTGTCATAATTTTGGTTTTGATGAAATTTTTGTGGGGTAAAGATACAAGTCAAAAGATTTAACTCATAAAATATTTGCTAAAACTGCTTAATAATATACTTTAGAGCAATGAATTATTTGGCTCACATCTATCTTTCCGGAAATAACGATTTGCTGAAGCTTGGAAACTTCATGGCAGATGAAATCAAAGGGAAGTCTTACTTAAAATATCCTGAAGAAATTCAGAAAGGAATTTTGCTGCATAGAGCTATTGACGACTTTACCGATCATCACCCATTAGTTTCCAAGGGAGCTCACCGCTTTTTTCATGAACTTAGACATTACAATGGCGTTGTTATCGATATGATTTATGATCATATTCTAGCTAAAAATTGGGATAAGTATTGTGATGTGAAATTATCTAGCTTCGCCGAAGAATTCTATCTTCTGCTGGATAGTAATCAGCATTTGCTGCCAGAAAAAATTAGCAAAGTTGTTCCTTACATGATAGAACACAACTGGCTTCTCAGTTATGCTGACCTTGACAACTTAACTAGGATTTTAAAACAGATGAACAACAAAACCAAACATGAAACTCAGCTTCACAAAGGCGTTGACATCTATTTATTGCATCAAAATGAATTTGAAGCAGAGTTCAAAAGTTTCTTTGAAGATATAAGAGCATTTTGCATGAAAAAGATTAATGAACAGAAATAACAGTTATGAAACTCTTACTTAAAATATTAAAGGTTATTGGAATAGCCTTACTTAGTCTCATTTTAATAATAACAATTACAGGCTATTTCTTATCAGAAAAATTACCAGAAGGCCAACAAGGTAACGAGGCAGATAAGCTTGCAGAAAAAATTTTGGAAGAATTAAATTATGAAGCCTATAAAAACACGAAAGTAATAAGTTGGACATTCGCAGGAATTCATTCTTACGAATGGCATAAAGCTGAAAACTTCGTTATTGTAAAATCAGATGACTATCAAGTAAAACTTGATTTAAAGGACTATTCAAATAGTGAAGTAATTTCATCAAAAAAATCAGATGATGATAAACTCATTAAGTCCTCCATCAAAAACTTCAATAACGATTCATTCTGGTTGATTGCCCCCTATAAATTGATGGAAGACAATGTAGAAAGAAGAATTGTTGAGGAAAATGGGAATAAAGGCTTGTTGATCACATACACCTCTGGAGGATCAACACCTGGAGATTCTTATTTATGGACAGTAGATGAAAATAACAGACCTAAATCTTTTAAAATGTGGGTTTCAATTATCCCTGTGGGTGGGATTGAAGCAAAATGGAAAGACTGGGTAGAAACCCAGTCTGGAATGATTGTATCTACTCAAAAAAGTGTCTTCGGAATACCTATCGATATTACAAATTTAGAAACTAAGCCTTAAGAAAAGGCTATAACTGCAGACATTACCAACATTAAAAAGGCTGGTAATGAGCGCTTTAATTCGTCATTGACTTTAATGTGCATGCCGATGGCCCCAATCATTAAAACTCCCATACCAATAGATCCGATAAGCGCTAAATTATAGCCTGTTTTAAATATACTGATAACAAGTAGGATTGCAAATAATAGTTTTAGAAAACCAATAACTGGTACAAACCAAACGGGTAAACCATACTTTTCAAATTCTTCATTCATACTCCCGGCACCACCTCCACGCCATTCTGTCTTTTTATTGAATCTTAACAGCCAGACGTTTAATATTCCTAAAGCAATAATAACTTTAAATATTATAATTAGTGTACTCATAATTAAATTTAGTTTTGGTTAAATATCTTAAATATAGTTAGAAAATAAAGTAATCTAACATAACTTTAATGTGAAATTTCTTATTTCTCTAAATTTTCAAAAATATTTCCAAAATCCTGAGGCAGGGCACCCATATTTAAGTTTTGAGTAGATTGACTGATTTGATAAATATCACTAGCATTCACATCATCACCTCTCATTCTCAATAGCAATAATCCTAATTCAGAATCAAATCCAAAAAATATGAGTTCATCAATTTCATTCTCCGTTCCCACATAAAGCAACTTAGCTTCTCTATTACCACTGCTAAAGCTTATCAGAGGCTCATAATCTGGTTGATTCAGAATCAATTTAAGATCACGCCTTTCTTTTTGGAGTAAAACTGAATCTTTGTTTTTGGAAAGTGCGAGCAGATTTATTTTTTCAATTTTCTTCAAGCTATTATTTTGTTCTGCAGATAAGCTATCCAAATTCTGAAATAAAGTTCCTGCTGGAAGACTCGCAGATATAAATTGTGCTGAATTTTCCTTTTCCACAAGATACTCTTGCAAACTCTTTTTGTTGTTACAAGCGCCAACAATAAAAATACAGGATAATAAGCATATCAACTTTTTCATATCTATTGATTTTTGAGATTTTCCAAAGACTTGCCTCCAGGAATATTCATTTGGCTCGTAAGTTTTGATATATTTTTAAGGTCGATATTCCCGTTGATGAGCATCAAAACAGATTCTGTATCTGAGGTCTCTGTAGAATTAATGAACATTAAAAGTTGATTCACAAAATCATCTGACTTGCCAGGTTTAATGTAAAAATTTACATTTTTACCTTCGCTTTTCACTTTCATCAACTCTACTAAATTGTTTTTTGATTTCAAAGCATCAAAATCTCCCTGTAGCTGTTTACCATACTTGGGGCTTTCAGTCATGTAAATTCTAATATCATCAAGATTGTCAACAAGTTCGAGATAAGCTTTTATATCTTCATCTTCACTGTCTAAATCCAGTTTACTCATGAGTTTAAACATGCTTTTGCTTATGACAACCGCATTGACTTCTCTCACACTGTCATATTTACTAAAATCTTGAGCAACCACTGTTTTGCTCATAAAAGCGGTGGCCATTATAAGACCCAATAATTTAATTTGTTTCATAGTTTTTTATTTTATTAATTTATTTTTCTGTGTTCTGAATACTTCGACATATTCCAATTTTTCCAAACCATCATTCATATTGCTAGATAAGAGATTGAGAGCATTTTGAGTAGTTTCAAAGGCTTGTCTGGCTTCTTTCATTTCCTGTTGAGTTTGATAGTGGTCGTAAAACCAAAGTCCTCCCAGGGCAATACATAGTGTTGCTGCGATATTGATCCAGAAAGAACTGGATGTTTTTTCATTGCCTGTAACCTGATCTTCCATTTCAGTTTTAGATTCAAGTTCAAAAAACTTAAAAAGCTTTGCATAAGGTTCAAACTCCTTGTCATAAACTTCAGAAGAAAAGTATAACTTCAACTCCTGCTCCTGCTTGAGACTTGTCTCTCCCTCTTCATATAAGTTCAATAATTCACTTATATAGTCTTTATTGAATTCCATAAGCTGATGTTTTTTTCAATTCATTCATGATTTTCTTTCTTGCTCTAGAGAGCGCTACGCGAACAGAAGTTGAGTTCAAACCCATTATTTCTTCTATTTCCTGATTGGAGAATTGCTCCACATCTCTCAACTGAATAATCGCTCTTTGCTGTTCTGGTAACTCATTGATCAATTTTGAAACTATGCTAGCTTCATCTCTAGCTTCAATTTGTGAATCTAAGGAAGAACCTGGCTTTGTATAATTGCTATGAACAAGCTCTAAAGTCCTGCTGTGCTTTGATTTAAGAAGGTCATAACAATGGTTTTTGGTCATTGTCATAGCATATGCTTCAATGTTTTTTATATCGTTTAGTTGTTTTCGCAATTTCCACAACTTCAAAAGCACATCTTGAGTCGCATCTTTAGCAGTGACTTCTGAAGATAAAAGACGACGAGAAAACCTAAAGATTTTATCTTGTAGCGGTAATACTTGTCGAGAATAAATTTCAGAAGTCATAAAACCTATTTGAAAGAAGACGATACAACAAAGGATTTGTTACATCATCTTATTTCTAAAACAAATTTGATTATTTTTATCTCAAATTCGGATTGTATATGAAAATGAATAAATTTCTGCTAATAAGCTTTATTAGTGCTTTAGTTTTAACTTCCTGCCAGGACGATAGAGATGATAACATTTCAAACATAAATGAGTTAGCCAACCAAGAGAATATAAAAGATTTTATATGGAAGGCTATGAATGTTTTTTATGTCTACAAAAGTAATGCTCCAGATTTGGCTGATGACCGTTTTGAAAACACACCGGATTACAGGGACTTTCTCAATAGAATAGACTCACCTATAGACTTTTTCTTCTCTCTTCTTGCAAGGCAAGATCGTTTTAGCTTTATCGTATCAGATTTTGTAACCTTGGAACAAAGCCTGGATGGTATTTCCAGGTCTAATGGTATGGCTTTTGGATTGAATCAATTAGGAACGACAAATGCTGTTTTTGGATATGTAAGATATGTTGTACCAGGGTCTCCTGCGGACGTAGCAGGCTTGGAGCGTGGTGTCATCTTTAATAGAATAGATGGAAATTTGCTGACAATAGAATCAAATTTTAATCTTCTTTTATCTCCAAACACTTATACTATTGGTATAGCGGAGCTGCAAAACCGTAATTTGACATCTATAGATCAGGAAATAAGCTTAAATAAAGTTCAACTCACTGAAAATCCGATTCATGAACATAAGGTTCTGGATGTGGATGGTCAAAAAGTTGGATACTTGATGTATAACAATTTCAGAACTCCATTTAATGCTGAATTGAATTCAATATTTTCAAATTTTGCTTCAGAAGGTATTACAGATTTGGTTCTGGATTTAAGATACAATTCTGGTGGTAGTATCGAGACCTGTAAAGATCTATCCAGCATGATCACGGGTCAGTTCAATGGTGAAGTTTTTGCAAAGCAACTATTTAATGAAAATTTTTCACCTGAGGATATCATATTTGATAATGAAATTTCTACAGGAGAAACGATTAACAGCTTAAACCTTACTCGAGTTTATGTTCTTACTTCACCATCCTCCGCCTCTGCGAGTGAGCTATTGATCAATGCTCTAAATCCTTACATCGACGTTATTCAAATTGGCGATACAACCGAAGGAAAATTTGAAGGTTCAGCTACTTTATATGATTCCCCGGACTTTACGAGAAGGGATGTCAACTTAAATCACACCTATGCGATCCAACCTTTAATCTTAAAAACAGCAAATAAAGTAGGTTTCACCGATTTTTTTAATGGGCTTGAACCTGATATTTTACAAAAAGAAAATTTTGAAAACCTAGGTAAGCTTGGCGATCCTGAAGAACTTTTACTCAATAGAGCTTTACAGGAAATTAGTCCTGGTTTTGCTCCCTCTTCTTTATCTCAAGAAAAAAATCAAGTTCCTGTTAATAGAATTGGAGAGAACCAAATGTTTGATCCAACATACCAACGTATGTATATAGATTCAAATTCATTATCATTTTGATTTCTAAAAAACTCGATACACAAACACAACTTGAAAACTATATAAGTTTAAGAATCAGCTATTTAAAAATTCAAGATGATTATAAGTCTCTAGTTTCTACGGTTTCTCATGATTTAACTTCACCTTTAGGTTACCTGAAATTTTCAACAGATATTCTTACCTCACAACTAGGAGATGATGTTAATGATGACATAAAAGAAACTACGAGGGTTATAGCCAATTCGACATTCAAATTGAGTGAGGATGCTATACAAATTATCAGTGATGCAAAATTAAAACTTGAAAAGCAGAAAAAATCTTGGCTAATTAAAGATATGCTTATTACAAGCTTTAAAGATTTTAAAATTAAATTAGCCGAAGATCGCATCATCGGAAAAATTGAAGCAGAATTAAAATCAGATCTTGTTCTCAACAACTATTTGATAAGCTTTATACTTACCATGTTATCTGAGCAGGAAGTAGGTGTTAATTCGATTCAAATTGTCGAATTGGATGAGATGATGATAGTTAACTTAGATATTTTAGAGAAGAAATCCCCAAACTTTGAATTATTAGAGAATAAGCTAAAAGCTTTGAAACAGAAAGAAATTTTTAGTGATGTATGCAAATATTTGAATGTGGAAATAAATTTATGTAAGAAAAAATCAGTGATCAGGATAAGTTACAATCTACTTAGTTAGAACTGATTTTAAAATCAGTTCGATAAGCATCTACCAAACCAATATTATTATCAATATTAAGTTTTTGCATAATTCTCTTTTTGTAAGTGCTCACTGTAGATTTTTGTAAATTAAGCTCTTCTGAAATATCTATATTGGATTTACCTGTGGCAAGCAAAGACAATATTTGAAACTCTCTGTGAGAAAGTAAATTTGATAAGGAAAGGTCTTTTTCTCCTTTTCTGTTGATGAGATCCTCATCAAATGCTTCATCTACAAACCGCTTTCCATTTTCCAATACCTTGATAGCCAAAGCTATTTTCTCTAGAGGTTGAGATTTACTTAGATAACCATCAGCTCCATTTCTAATGAAGTTTACAGCATACTGAGGCTCATCGTGAGCAGAATACATCAGTATTTTGATGTTTTCATGGTTCGCTTTAATATCTTTTACAATATCTACGGTGTTTCCTCCTGGCATTTTAATGTCAAGAATAACCAGGTCAATGTCTTTATGAGCTAAAAGTTGGTTTCTCAACTCGTTCGTTGAAGCTACCTTAATAACGATTGGTCCGGAAATATTCTGACGAATGATGGCTTCAACCCCATGTTTTACAACATCGTGATCATCGGCTAGAATAATTTTTGTTATTTTCTTCAATTTAGATTGACGGTTTGGTAGTACCAAAATACAAAAAGTAGAAATAAAACTACATTTTTATTTAAATACTTTGCAATTATTATTTCAAGGTGCTCATCTGGAAATGAAATCTAATTGAAAAGTGCTCAATCTTTATTTTAATCTTAAATTTGCGAACGAAAAAAAACATATGAAAACTACAGCACTCAATCATATACATCAACAATTAGGTGCCAAAATGGTTCCATTTGCAGGTTATGAAATGCCAGTATCTTACACAGGTGTCAATGAAGAACATGAAACTGTTCGCAAACACCTAGGCGTGTTTGATGTATCACACATGGGAGAATTTTTTGTTGAAGGCAATGAAGCTTTAAATCTTATTCAAAAAGTTACAACCAACGATGCATCGAAGCTTGTAGACGGTCAGGCGCAATATACTTGTATGCCAAATACATCAGGGGGAATTATAGATGACCTTATCATCTATAAATTCAATGATGAAAAATTCATGATGGTTGTGAACGCTTCCAATATTCAGAAAGACTGGGAGTGGGTCAATTCTCACAACTCTTTTGATGCAAAATTATCAGACCTATCTGATGAGTATTCACTTTTGGCCATACAAGGACCTAAAGCAGTGGAAGCCATGCAGAGCATTTCACCACATAATTTATCAGATATTAAATTTTATCATTTTGAAGTCGGAGAATTCGGTGGTGCTGAGGAAGTAATTATTTCAGCCACTGGTTACACAGGAAGTGGTGGTTTCGAGATTTATTTCAAAAATAAAGACGCGGAACAAATCTGGGCTTCTGTCCTGGAAGCTGGTAAAGACTATGGTATTCAACCTATAGGTCTGGCTGCAAGAGACACTTTGAGATTAGAAATGGGAATGTGTCTTTATGGTAACGATATTGACGAAACTACTTCTCCAATAGAAGCAAAATTGGGCTGGATTACCAAATTCACCAAAGACTTTATCAATGCGGAAGCTCTTAAAAAAGAAAAAGAAAGTGGGCCATCAAGAAAATTGGTTGCTTTTGAAGTCTTAGAAAAGGGAATTCCAAGACATGGATATGAATTGGTAAATTCAGATGGAGATAGTATAGGACATGTCACCTCTGGAACTATGTCACCTAGCCTCAAAAAAGCAATTGGCATGGGTTATGTTACCGCAGAAGAGGCAAAATTTGGAAATAAAATTTTCATACAAATTAGAAAAAAACAAGTGAAAGCTATTATTGTAAAACCGCCATTTTACAAGAAATAGCTTTAAAAAAAGCTAGAGAATTGAGCCATTTCTAGTTTAGGAATGGCTCAATTCATTTAGAAAAACAAGGATTATCAAACATTCTAAAAAAATATTGATTTTGGGAGCCAGCGGCTTCCTAGGAAACGCTTTATTCAAAGAATTATCGCCATATTATGATGTCTACGGAACATACTCCAGAGACAATTCTACATTGGATAAAAACAAACGCATGTTCCAGTGGGATACAGAAACTGAATCTGTTAGTCTACTGCTTAATGAACTTGCTCCAGATATAATTATCTCCGCTATAAGAGGTGATTTTACAGCACAAGTACATAGTCATTTTGAAATCATTGATTACCTGATCAGATTTCAGAAAAAATTGATCTTCATATCATCTGCAAACGTATTTGATGTCTTCACCAATTATCCTTCATATGAATATGATAAAACGCTGTCTGACAGTGTTTATGGAAGATTTAAAATCAAAATTGAAAATGCTTTACTAAGGCTGCCTAATCATCTCTACAACATAGTGAGGTTACCAATGATATATGGTCATAACTCTCCCAGAGTAAAAGAATTAAACGTTCTTCATAATATCAAAGAAGCTATTGAAGTTTTCCCCAATGTAGTGATGAATGCAACAACTCATGATAAGTTTGTTCAGCAAGTACATTATATAATTAACAGAGACCTAGAAGGGGTTTTTCATCTCGGCAGTAAAGATTTGATACACCATAAAGAATTAGTGTATGAAATCTTAAAAGGATTACATCTTGAAAATCCGATTTTCAAGAGCGTTTATAATTCTAATGAAGATCGATACATTGCTGTAATTCCGAAAGAAAATATACTCCCAAAAAACTTGCAAATTAGTATAGACGAAGTGTTAAAAAATTCTGTGAAACTTTCATAAACACTAGTTTGTTCCCCGTTGAATATTGTAAATTGTAAATAAAAAGATATGAAACCGTTACAAGACGCAGAAATAGAAGCAAGATTAGAAAAGTTTGAAGGTTGGACTTACAATGAAAATGCCATCCACACCAAACTAGAATTTGAAAACTTTAAAGAAGCCTTCTCTGCCATGACAAGAATTGCTTTTGAAGCTGAAGCTCAGCAACACCATCCCAACTGGTTTAATGTTTACAATAATTTGGAAATTTCTTTATCTACACACGATGCAGGTGGAGTTACTGACAAAGATTTTAAATTAGCTGAAAAGATAGAAGAAATCATCTCTGCCTAGTTTTAACAAAAGTTGAGTTAATTATTTCAAAAGTTAAACACTGTAAAAATCATAATTCTATATTTGCCAAAAAGATTGGATATGATTAATGCATTAGAGTGGAGGTATGCAACTAAGAAATTTGATGAGTCTAAAATCATAGATTCAGATAAGATCGAGCTTTTAAAAAATGCTTTTAATTTAACTCCAACTTCATACGGGCTTCAGCCTTTAAAGTTGGTTGTTATAAAAAGCCAAGAACTAAAAAATAAATTATTCGAACATAGTTATAATCAAATTCAAGTCAAAACAGCTTCTCATGTTTTAGTTATTTGTATTGAAAACACTATAGATGAGAAGTTCATCAGACACATTTTTGAATTACAAAAAGAAATCAGAAATGTAAAAGATGAAATAGTTAATCCCTTTCGTGAATTTCTCATTAAAGATTTTGACAAAAGAAGCGAGCAAGACATAAAGGAATGGGGCAAAAACCAAGCTTATTTAGCAATGGGTAATCTTTTGACTGTTTGTGCTGCTGAAAAAATTGATGCTTGCCCAATGGAAGGATTTGTAAGCTCTGCTTACGATGATATCTTAGGATTAAAGGAAAAGGATTTGTCTTCAGCATTGGTTTTACCAATTGGATATCGTGCCAAAGATGACAAATTTGCTGACTTCAAAAAAGTAAGACGTTCTCAGGAGGAAACTATAATTGAATACTAAAGTTTAGAAGTTAGATTTCAGATAATAGAGATTCGATTTATTAAGAAATTCAAAAAAAGAATATTGATTCAGGATTATGGTAGGTCGAGCGCAGTCAAAACCTATGGATAAAACACTTAGTAAAAACTTCATTAAATTGAATCAGGGCTTCTAAACATTGTTCAGGAGTCAATTTTGAAATTGTTAATTCAAAATTAATGATTTTCAACTATTCTTTTTCGTCGACAAAATCTTTTAAATAAGTATATCTAGATGTCAGTTTTCCATGTTTAGTCATTCTTGCCCGATCTAAAATCCCATCTAAATCTCCATTGAAAAAAGCTGGAATGACATGCTCGGCGAACATTTCTCCAAAGCCTTCACTGGCATCTTTGGGTAATTCACAAGGTAAATTATCGACGGCCATAACTGTTATGGCTCCTTCAGCATCAAAGTCAACTTCAGATTCGGTTTTAGCATTATAGCCGTAAAAAGGCTCGGCGATAGTAGACGGCCGAATGGTGGATGCTACTGGTCCATCGATATCACAACTAATATCGGCGATCAAATCAATTTTAAAATCTGGTTTTTTTGCATCTTCTCTGGTGAACAAATACGGTGCATTATCGCCATAGAAATGACCAGCTATAAAATAATCAGTCACTTTAGCAAAACGCATGAAATTAGATTCGTAAGGAGTTGGATCTAAGAAAAATTCTGAAATTTTTCCTTGCTGACCATCTTTACGCTTGTTGTAATCTAAGACGTCTATCACTGTATAAACTGCTTCATCGAATGTTAAATGAAGGTATTCCTCTACTCCAACTTCTTTAATTTGAAGATAATCTAGAATTTCTTTTGCTCCTCTAGCAACTTTTCCAAGTCCCGAGAGACAGATTTTGAGGTTAGGAATTTTGATGTTGTCGAGTTCTTGCTTTAAAGCATCCAAATCTGGAAGATTTTCAACTTTGGGTAAGTCAAAAAGTTCGTCGCGTAAACCCAAGGCTCTAAAACCATTGTAAGCGCCAACCAATCCTGCATATCGCCCAAAACCTATCAACCGGTTGCCATTGATTCCTGTGATGACCTCATGATCATACAATTCTATGTTTTTATCTAAAACGGCTTTGAGTAAGTCTCTGTTATAGGGTTGTTTTTTGATGGTATGGGAGAAGAAAAAGTAGGATTTATTTGGAATCAGTGCCTCTATGGGAACTTCCTTGACCCCTAAAAGTACATCACAAGCTGATAGATCTTCTGAAACATCAAGACCTGCTTTGGCGTAGGCTTCATCTGAAAATATACGAATGTCTGAAGGCTCTACGACAAATTGTAAACCCTTAAACTGACTTTGGACTTCGGCTGCTTTTTGTGGTAAAAAGACAACTCGGCGATCTGGTGGGTTTTTGCGCTCTTTGATAAGTCCAATTTTCATAGATTATATTTTAAGATGATTTTGACTTCAAATATAGTATTTATATCTACTTTTGCATTCCTGTTTTGGGAAGGTTGTGTTTGTTTTAAGTTTTGGCTTAAAGTGAGTTGACCAGTCTGCGTTAGGGATAGAAGCGGCATCCCCCGATAACTATCGGGGATACAGCGAATAGCCCGGCACTTATGGAAGCGATAGCGAACATAAGAGGCAACGCCCAAACCATGTTCATTGACGTGATAGCTAGTTATAATGCTTCACTCATTTTTTATGGGGTCGATTTGGTTTTGACAGCAAGACCAATTGAATGGTAAGCACGCCGAGCGCTGGGATATAGCTCGTAAATCTCATATTTCACACTTTTTTAAACGGCGAAGATAACTACGCCTTGGCTGCATAATCCGAATCACAGTAGGATATGCTTAATCCCAACAAGGTTGGGAGCTAAGATGTCTCGCAAAAGCCTTGATTTACGGCGTTTGCAACAGAGGCACCGGTAAAGTAAATATAGCTAAAGCAGGGCCTTGATGCTTTGGTGAAATTTAATCGAGGATAAGGATAAGGTAGGTGGTTTTCAGCCAGTCTTATCTCGAAAACCCAAGAGAAAACTAAGCGTGTAGAAGGCTGTTGAATTGCTTGTTTGGACGGGAGTTCGAGTCTCCCCGACTCCACAATATACCCTCATATACCCAGTGTATATGAGGGTTTTGTATTTTTGGCGAAAAATTAGGTTGTTGTTACAACAACTTAGTCAAGAAATAAAATCAACTAAACCCTGAAAAGGATATAGAGAGGTTAATATAAATCCACATTCCTAAAAGGAATCAAAGCTAAAATGACAGCTTCAGTATAATAAGTTGTTCTGTCAATAATATCTCCTGTCAAAATCCCCACTGCTCCGCTTTTTTGTTTAGAATTATCGCGTTTAAAAACAATGTCATCAGCTTCACCAAGCTCCTTACCTTCTTTGATCAAATCAACTACTTGTTTGGGTAGAAAGAACGTGCCTGTTCTAGACTTACCGTACTTGCCATTCGATTTAATAACTATCCAGGCAAAGGCCTGCATTTCACCACCAGTAATTTCTATACCTCCTTCAATGCCAATATAAAAGTCAGCGCCTTCATATGTTTTAGAAGCGTTATCAGCTCTATTTTTTGCTCCAAGAAAAGTCTCATCGTCGCTCATAGGCTGATCGGATACGTTGGAAGGCACAGAAACTCCGATACACTGAAATTCCTGGCTAGGAAACGTCTTTTTCAAACCATTTTTGGCAGCTTGTATCTTTACAGGATTTTTCGAAGCAATAATTACTTTTTTCATGAATCTACTCAATGCGAAAACATTATTAAAATATTCCGTTATGCTTTTACATAAACTGTTTTACGATTGATAAATTCCATTATACCATCTTTAGCTAATTCACGACCAAAACCAGAAGTTTTTGTTCCACCAAAAGGCAAACGGGGATCTGATTTTACCAACTCATTAATGAAAAATGCACCGTCGCTGACTTTCTCAGCATAACTCAAAGCTTTATCAATATTTTTAGTAAACACACTTAATCCAAGTCCAAACTTAGATTGTTCAGCTAATTCAAAAGCCTCATCTGCAGATTTTACCTTGACCATTGCAGCCAGTGGACCAAAGGTTTCTTCCTTAAAAGCAGACATTTCAGAGGTTACTTCCCCTAAAACTGTGGGCTCATGGAAGCATTCATTTTGTTTCCCTCCAAGTAATAATTTAGCACCTTGTTTAATGGAGTCCTGGACTTGCTTTTGAAGTTGATCTGCCAAATCTTTACGTGCCAAAGTTCCAATTTGAGTATCTTCTGAAATGGGATCTCCCACTTTTAATTGTTTTGCTTTTTCAATAAACCTAGATACAAACTCATCATAAATGGAATCCATCACCATAAAACGTTTAGCTGCAATACAGCTTTGACCACTATTCATCATTCTAGCCTGAACTGCCGTATTTACGGCTTGATCTAAGTCAGAATCATCTAAAACGATAAACGAATTGCTCCCTCCAAGTTCCAGCAAACTTTTTTTGATGTATTTGCTAGCAATTTGTGAAACAGCAGAGCCTGCAGCTTCACTGCCAGTTAAAGTTATAGCCCGAACAGCATCATGTGACACAATTTTTTCAGTTTCATCGTGATGAACAATCAAATTCTGAAAAACACCTTTAGGGTAACCTGCTTTTAAAAAGATTTCTTCTATTTTTTGAGCACAGCCAAAGACATTTGGGGCATGTTTTAATAGTCCCGTATTTCCCGCTGTCAAGGTAGGTGCGGCAAAACGAAATACTTGCCAAAATGGAAAATTCCAGGGCATCACGGCGAAAACTGCTCCAATCGGGTCGTGACGAACAAAACTTTTAGAAGCATCAGTTTCAATGCTTTCGATAGCAAGAAACTCTTCAGCGTGTTCTGCATAATAATCGCACACCCAAGCACATTTATTGACTTCAGACTTTGATTCTGAAATAGGTTTACCCATTTCTAAAGTTATAATCTCAGCGTATTCATCTACATTATCTCTAAGTATCTGTCCTGTCTTTTTAAGAAGATTAGTTCTTTCAGTTAAAGGAGTTGTTTTCCAATGTTTAAATGCTTCTGCTGAAGCTTTGAGTTTTCCATGGAGCTCTTCAGAAGTAAGTGCAGTATATTCGGCAATATGGTTACCATTGAAGGGATTTTTACTTTGAAATTTCATTTGTATAGATTTTTATGAGATTCATTCAATATAGAAATTGAATATAAAGTCTTCTTATTAAAAGACATGATCAAGATTTTGTAATTGACCAAACTTCTTTTAAAAACTCGTTTGTAATTTCTTTAGGCTTTTTAGAAACTGCTTTATTCAGAATAGGGTTAGAATAGGTTATAGTTTTGGCAGTATAACCCTGATAAGGAATTGAAAACTGATTATTTTTGGATCGCTTTTTCCTTCTCTGTTGGAGGGTGATGATTTCATCCTTCTCTTCAAAATTATCAAAACTTTGCCTTATTTTTTTATTGGGCCAATGCAAGTCCACTTCTCCCAATTTTGGAAAATATGACGCGGTAAATAAAGTGCCAAAACCTTCTCTGAAAAGATCATTATAAAGAGGTTTCCTAAGAAAGGCAGAGACTAAATTTTCTGTTGATAGATCTTGTTCTTCCAACAGGTGACTTAAAAATAGAGAACGTTCAATTGTTTTGTTAAATCTAGCATTCTCTGGCCAGTCCACTTTCTTTTGATGGTTGGTCGTGTAAGCTGAATTTGTAATAACTGCTTTTTCTCCAGGTGCCACTCTCACAGTTTTATAGCTCCCCGACTTATCAGCGATACTCACGTTATAAGCCATATGGGAAGGAATTCTGATTAGAACTTCAATCGCCTCTTCCACATCAGAGCAAAACTCAAGGATATATCTTAAAATAAAAGGAATTCCAAAACCTTGTCCTGTAATTTTTCTACCCCCAAAAGTTAAGGAAACTACTAATCCATCTTCATTGATCCCGTCAAGGACACCAATCAGACAATCACTAACTGCAATAACCCTTTTCTGGTTCCATTTTGTAAGTATTTGAACACCTTCAAACAAGTCTGGATGATGATCATAATTTCGAACAAGCTGAAAATCATCACCTTTTAATATTGCATTTGAACAACCACTGACGTAAAATGGCGGCTGATAACCCGTCAGAAATTTGGCTGCCAACTCATCTGTATCTGCAAGTTGACAAAGCCGCTCATAAGTGTCCCACGATTCGGGCATGTATGTCTTGAGAGCTGATTGAGAAGTTTTTAAATCTGAAGTTGGAACTTCTTTTTCATTTTCGATTAACCACTTTTTATAAGCCTCCCAATGCGTAAAGAACAAGTTTTGCCACTTTAAGCCTGGTAAACTAGGTTCTGAAATGGTCTTAAAATTAATCTGCATATAGAGATTTAAAATATTAATACAATTAAGCCTATCAACAAAAATATCGACAGGCTTAAAAATTATTTTGTAAGGGATCCGGATAAATTTGACTTTCGCTTATCTTCTACCATAACCGAAGAAAATTGATTACGGATCGCTTTTATCCAAGCTTTTGCTCTATCATTTAGTTTGAAATCGTCTGTCATCATTCGACCTCGGGTTACCAAAATCCCCATGTCTGCTCCTTCATAAAGGTAATCTCCTTTTTTTGCAATTCTCATAAAAAAGGCTTCCCCTTCATTTTGGACAGCACGTCTATGGGTATCCATTCTGTCAAATTGAATATGACCAGTATCGTACAATCTCCAAATACCAGATTTTGCTGATTCGGTAACATATTCTATCGAATCGGTTGTATGTTTTACAATCAGTTGGCTCCAGCCATCAATATTGTCTTGATTAGCCCAACGCTTATTGATTTCTTCAACATCTAAAGCGTAATCTAAATTCATCCACTCTAAAATGTGAAATACGAATAATGGAGCATCAGCTAGTGCAAATACAGCATGATTTGTAATTGAACTCGCTCCAGTGACTCTTGGATTCAATTCTCCTAAATAGATTTCTCCATTGTCCTGATCGATTAAAAAGTCAAGTTCAAAGTAGCCTTTATAACCTTCTTCACGCAATTGATTTCCAAAAAGCTGAGTAAATTCTGCTGCTTTTTTTCTTAGTTCTGGTGTAAACGCATCCGGATAGATTTCATTACCACACCATCCTCCTTCGTAAGGTGTCAGCTCTTCAAATCCTACCAATTCGGTCATCAGAGGAGCAACAATAGTTCCGTGGCGAGTAACACAGGCTTCAATAGCAGTTCCTTTACAACGGATACGCTTCATGATTTTCACTTCCTCTTCAGCTTCAATTTCTTCAGCATATTCATCATATTCTTCTTCATTAGATATAAAGAAGGTGGTATGCCCGGAATCTCCAAAAGGAGTTTGTATTACCAGTTGATGACCTAGATGTTTAGAGATTTCACTTAAATGCTGATAATCATTCACCTTGGAAAGAACGTAAGGAACACACGCGACTCCTGCTTTTTCTGCAATACGATTGGTATTGACTTTATTGTCTAGAAAAGTTCGCATTTCTGCCTTAGGAAACATGATTTCTAAACCCAGTTTTTCTGCCAGGCGCTCCGTTTCTTCATTAAACATGAGGAACATCGCTTTGCCGGCTCTTCCATCAACAGATCGTGTTTTAATATAGTCTTGAACTTCTGGATGCTGAAGCAAATAATTATTGATGTCTTCTATCCCTTCAAAATCATCATGTGGAATTTCATTTTTAGGGGAAAATACGTTGGGATGTTGACCATCAAAACATTCAATATAAGTGATAAATCGAAAACCTTTGATCCATTCATCTGCACCAAGTAGATTAAAATTGGTAGCACTTATAAAATAAAGTGGTTCTTCATTTTTATGAAAGGCCCTACGGATATCTGAAACTCCTTTCAACTCTCCTTTTTTAGGTCTTCCCCGCTTTTTAGGTATGTTAGTAGCTATAGGTTTAGCCCCAGATTTTTTGGCTACAGATACTTTTTTGGTTTTATTTGACTTTCCCCGGCGGGGAATTTTTGTCTCATCCTTTCCTGTAACAGTAGCATGTTTAGGGGTTTGATCTTCTTTATTTGTTGATGTATTTTTATCGTTTGAATCCATAATATTTTTATTCAGTTAAATTCTTTTTTTTGAAACTTCCATTGCTTCCCATAGAAGACACTGTTTTTTGTCTGTTCAAAATGTTATCCTTGAACACACGTAGTCCCAATTCAGGTTGGTAGCCGTGAATTTCAGAAACATCTAAAGCTGTTAAGAAATGAATGATTTCCTCACTTACAACCTGACCAGGAACGAGTACTGGAAATCCAGGAGGATATGGTATAATAAATGAAGAAGCAACTAGAGTTCTACCTTCACTCATGGATGGTAAACATTCCTCAAGTGGAACATATTCATAATTTTCCTCATCATAAGCCAAAGTAAATGCTCCTCTAATATTCCCCCCCGGTACACCAGGAACTGCCTGAAATGAACTATGAAAGTAACTAAAGTCTGGCAATGGTGGGAAATCTTGTATTAGGGAGTTTACTCTATTTTTTAAGATAGTCTGTTCTTTTGAAGAATGAGATAACTGCTCGGCATCCAACTCATCTGCAATTTTCAGCAATGCATTATAAAGATAGGTTATACTACTTCTCGTGGTTCCAATATTGGTCATGAATAAAACCGTATTCCTTGACGTTTTATTGATTTGAATACTAAACTTATCCATGAGATACTTATTCTTAAAGGTATCGCCATCAACTCCTGTTTTTCCTATATGCAAGGTGACTTTGGTAGGATCTAACACAAACTCATCCTCTTTCCAAGCCGTTTCCATTCTGTTCCAGCCAACGTTGGGTTTGTAATATTCTGCTAAACCAGATGCTCTGTATTTGTCAGGAATAAAATCACCTACAGTCAAAACATCAAAGTATTTATTCAGTTTTGGGTGATCATTGATCTTAGCCCTTAAAACCATCGCCAGTTCAATGCTCTTTTCAACAAGCTCGTAACCTTCAAATTGAACCTGCCTTCTTCCAGCGTCTAGCGATGCTAAAATCTGGTAATTTGGAGAGGTAGAACTGTGAGTCATATAAGCTTCCATAAAAGTGTTCTGACTTTTCTTTCTAAAATCTTCGTCCCAAACATGAATCATAGACCCTTGCCTAAAACTGCTTAAGGTTTTATGTGTACTTTGAGTAGAATAGACACGTATTCGAACTTGATCTGGGTCTGGAAGTTTAGGTATTTCTCCTTTCTTAAGACTCTTAATGTGTTCTTCGTATTCTATTCTATATTTTGAGCTTTTGTATTTCTTATGAAGTTTACTGGCCACAAACATTCCCGATCTTTGCTTATAATTGTATGTGAATCCGGCAAAAGCAAACCAGGCTTCATCCCAAAGAAAAATCATATCAGGTTTGATCGCAAGAATTTCTTCCATGACTTTTTCTACGTTATAAACTAACCCATCAAACGTACAATTGGTCAACAATAACATCTTAACCAGATTAAGCCGGCCAGCTTCTTTAAGTTGAAGTAATTTTTCTTTCATCTGTTCCAAAGGAACGGCACCGTACATAGAGTATTTCTCGATAGGATATGAATCCAGATAAACTGGATATGCACCAGCCAAAACGAGTCCGTAATGATGAGATTTATGACAATCTCTGTCGATCAAAATAACATCACCAGGCTTCACCAGCGCTTGCACAACAATTTTATTGGAAGTTGACGTTCCATTGGTAACAAAGAAAGTATTGAGCGAGCCATAGGCGTCACTTGCCATTTCTTGTGCTTTTTTTAGAGTCCCCGTAGGTTGCAAAAGAGAATCCAATCCTCCTTTAGTAGAAGAGGTTTCTGCCAAAAACATGTTTCGGCCATAAAACTTTCCGAAATCATTGATCCATCTGGATTTAAAAACTGAATTTCCTCGTGAAATAGGCATAGCGTGAAAAACGCCCGTCGGTTTTTTACTGTATTCTTTTACAGCTGTGAAAAATGGAGTTTGGTAACGTTCGTAGATACCCCTTAGTATCGTTAGATGCAATTCCTGAACATCTTCTGCTCTGTAAAATATTCGATTAAAGGTTTTTAAAGTATTATCTTTTAAATTTCCAAGCGATGTATCGGTTACGTAATAGGTATCCAATTCGGGTCTGAATTTTTTCACAAGCCGACCGAGTAAAGGACCAAGTTCACTTTCAGGCTTGGAAGCCATGTCCAAGCTTAACACATTTTGTATAAAGGGTTCTATAACCGATCTGATTTTTTTTGACCTAAAAGGAGGTGCGTAACGAATGACTACTGCTTGAATATTACTGTTGAAATACAAGGCAATCAATGCATCTTGAAAACTTCTTTGAACAATGATTTTATAATCAAATTCATCGTTTTCAGTGGATACTTCATTTAAATCTGACTTTAATTTTAGTTCCTCTTTTATAGAGATGTCCTCTACAAATAATACTTCAAAATAATTTTTGCTTTTTTCATCACTATTACCAGAATTCTCAATCAACTCACCATTCGTATCATCATCATCAAAAACATCTGGATTGCTTCGGTATCTATCACTTACCAGCAACTTAGTAATTTCAATAATTTTATGTGCTAAAGATGTAAACTCGTTCCTTTCGAGCATATCTTGAAGCATTCCCATTTTAGAAATCCCTGGTAATGCAAAATAACTTTCAACAGTTTCAAGTTTTTTAAAAAGGGATTTAACAAATTCCTTTTGCTTTTTATTTTCAGGAGTATTTCGTTTTAAAGTTTCCAAATGGGAACATTCACTTTT
This sequence comes from Psychroflexus longus, assembly GCF_020164595.1. Taxonomy (GTDB): domain Bacteria; phylum Bacteroidota; class Bacteroidia; order Flavobacteriales; family Flavobacteriaceae; genus Psychroflexus; species Psychroflexus longus. The sequence continues at coordinate 35,670 of NZ_JAIQZE010000004.1, read as the reverse complement.
AAGCTCATTCCATGATTCTAACCTTAATTGATTGATATTATAATGACTCGAACTCTTTTGCTTGTTTTTTATCATAGTTTAATTACTTGAATGCAGAGCTAACTTATTTCCTTCTGGATCTATAAAAATAGCAAAGTATCCAGCATCATCACTTATAAAAGTCTTTGGCATAACAATTCGACCACCAGCTAGCTCTACTTGATTAAGAACTGGATTCAAATCCTCACCTGCATTAAGATATACCAAAGGACCCGCCTCACCTGGAGTTGACCCCGGTCCAGCGACTATGGAACCTCCAACACCGTTTTTTACAGGAAAAAATGCCATTGCATAATTATCATCAAGTTTGGTTTCCATATCGATACCAAAAATTTGATTGTAAAAATTGACTGACTGTTGAAAATTAAGCGCAGGTATTTCAAACCAGCTCACTGCATCTTTCATACTTTCTTTTTTCTTGTGTTTCGGTGCTGTACCGCCCATATCTATTGTTTTTTATTATTTTGAAAATCCTTTATATCCCTGTGATTGTATAGGATTATTCTTCTCGTATTCGTGTTCTTGCAACTTCAGTTTTGCTAAAGTATCCATTTTTGTAGGCTTAATTAAAGGTCCTAACGAATCCAAATAAGGCAATTGAACACCTTGTTGATAAATATTAAATTCACCAATATGGTCTCTGAAACTTTTTAGAGGTTGTCCTAACCTAAGGACACCTAATTCTCGGCTTCGCTTAACGCGTTCTATATTTAACTCTATAGGGAAAATCTCTTCGTTTCCTTCAGCTTGATAAATGACTCGTCCATCTGGTCCACAAACCAGAGATTTTCCATTACCTCCGGATTCCAGCCCATTGACATCAAAGAAATAGCATTGATTGCAAGCTGCCATCGCACGAACTATAGAAAGTTCAATATCACGATCTATTGTTCCAGTCATTGTAGGGTGAATAATTACTTCGGCTCCCATAACTGCCAAAGTCCTTACTGTTTCTGGAAACCACATGTCGTAACAAACGGATAGACCAAATTTCGCGACTCCGGGTACATCAAATACGCAAAATCCAGAACCTGGTGTTACGCCAACTTCGTAAGGGTAAAAGGGGAACATTTTTCTGTATCTAGTTACAACTTCACCTTGTGGATTGATTACCGTTGCTGTATTGTAAATATGCCCTTCACTCTTTTCAAAAATGGTCCCTGGTAGTAACCAAATGCCGTGCTTTTTTGCTGCAGCCTGCATTTCTTCCTCAAACGATCCTGGTATTTCTGTTGCTGTATGAGTAAGAGGTCCGTAACCACATAACTCGCTAAAAACTACCATTTCTACCCATGGATAAAGGCTCATTGTTATATCTAGTTTCAACTTCATCAATTCTACATTAGAATTAACCGCTGAAACTTTCATTTGTATTCCTGCTATTGCAAATGGTCTCATTTATTGATTTATTAATTGTGAGTAGCTATTCATTATGAATAACCAGTTTATTATATTGTTATTAATTTTTTTTGAACCAACTCAAGACTTTTTGAGTTGTGCTCCGGGTATTTTTCAAAATATGCTTTTCTAAAATATCCAGGCCTTTATTTAATTCGTCATCAGTTATGACTAGAGGGGAAAGTATCCGGATCACATTTTTATAGGTACCTGCACTTAAAAGTATAAGGCCATCGTTTGCACAGCCTTTAACAATTTGATCGCAAAGTTCAGTATTTGGAGAATTAGGATTTTCATCTTTAATAAATTCGATACCAATCATGGCTCCAATTCCTCTTACCTCTCCAATTTCTGAAACCTCTTCTTGCAAATCTTTCATGCGCTGCATTACGATTTGGCCAATATGTATGGCTCTTTCATTAAGATTTATTTCTTTCATATATTTTATGGTTGCTAAAGAAGCAGCACAACAAACTGGACTGCCAATATAGGTTCCACCTATGGTTCCAGGTAATGCAGCGTCCATAATTTTAGCTTTACCAACGACTGCTGCAATTGGTAATCCAGACCCCATAGATTTGGCGTAGGTGCTTAGATCTGGTTGTACACCGTAGTATTGCCAGCTAGCCCAGTGTCCGGTTCTACAAAAACCACTTTGGATTTCATCACAAATCAACATCACGCCATATTCGTCACAAAACTTTCGCAAACCCTCGAGGTATTTTTGCGGAATAGGATTAAAACCACCTTCCCCTTGTATTGGTTCAACAATAATAGCTGCTACAGTATTGATGTCAACCAAAGTCTTGGCACTTTCACGGAGATTTCTCAACTCGTTTTCCACAAATTCATCCATAGAAAGATTTCCTGCATTTTTATAGAAATTTGGAAATGGCAATCTATAAACTTCTGGAGCGAATGGACCACAAGAAAATTTGTAATTCACTTTACTTGTTAAAGTCATTCCCATTAATGTTCTACCGTGATAAGCTTCGCTAAAACATAATACTGCTGGTCGTTGTGTAGCTTGTCTAGCAATTTTGATTGCATTCTCTACAGCTTCAGCGCCAGTACTTATGAGCATGACCTTCGTATGATCACCGTGAGGAAGGATTTCTGCAAGTTCTTCACATAATTCGATATATGGCTCATAGGTAACGACATTGAAACTGGTGTGCAAATATTTACCAGCTTGTTCGCGTATTGCTTTGACTACAGGAGCAGGACAATGACCCGCATTAACCACACCGATTCCACCTGCAAAATCAATTAACTCATTTCCATCAACGTCGGTTATAATTGCTCCTTTTGCATCACTTACAGTGGCTGTATTAAAAACCCCAACACCATTGGCGACTATATTTTTTCTCCTGTCAAGGAGCTCTTGAGATTTTGTATGCATTTTAGTCATTAAATTATTAGTATCAATTGAGAATGATTTATTAGAATCTGTCGTAAATAAAAACTTGTTTGGATATAAACAATATACGATTATATTTCATTAATCAAAATTACTTAGTGATTATTTACAGATAATTAATAAAACGAAAGGAATTAACATTGGTAATAAGTTATTTTAATTTTGGATTGATATTGAATTATTTTTCTTTAAAAGTGTACTGCAAATATCTTAAATATTTTAATATAAAATTAAGAAATTTCATTGTAACATATTTCTCACTAAATGAATATCGATTAAATGGAATCTTAGATTTTTATATGTTCAATGGTGCTAACCTAAAGGCATTAGTTGACTAGAACAAATCACTTCAAAATATAATTACATCTATCCAATCAGGTGTAGAATATTTAGAAAACAACGGATTTAAAGTGTTTGCATCGAAAACACTTATACATATTTAAAACTAATCATGATTCAAAATTGATTCTAACAGTTATGCCTCAAAATATTTGTGTTAACCTAAACCAGTAAAACTGTTATGTTTTTTCATTTAGGTTGAAACCTAAAGTTTCCTTAATAGCATTGCAAATTTTACTTTTGAATTAATGTAAAGTCTGAATTACAGATTTTAGATAAAAATGGATTTATTTTACCAATTGATTCTTTAAAATTACAGTTTAAATATTCTTATTACACGAAATAATATAAGACTCAATGAATCGTTTCTTTACGTTCCTTTATTTTATAATTTGTTGCTCATCGTTTATAGTTTCCAACGCTCAAGATTTGGATAAAAGTTTTACTGTAAAATACACAGAAGCAGACTTTACTATTGACGGCATTTTGGATGAAAGTGCCTGGGAAAGTGGAGAAAGCGTTGGACCGTTTCAGGAGTATTTTCCCAATGATGATATTCCTGCGAAATACCAAACTGACATTCGAATGTTGGTAGACGACGAAACTTTATATGTGGGTATAAAAGTTTACACTCCTGGGAATGACTATGTGATTCCTTCGCTTGAACGTGACTGGAGGTCCGGAGGAAGTGATAACATCAGTGTTTTGTTTGACACATTCAATGATGGAAACAACGTTTTTCTTTTTGGAATCAACCCCCTTGGAGTGAGACGTGAAGTTTTCATTTCTGGAGGTGGTCAAAGCATTGGTGGCTTCACCACTTCCTGGGATGTAAAATGGACTGGAGAATCCAAAATTTATGATGGATACTACACTGCAGAAATGGCCATCCCGCTCACCTCCTTTAAGTTTGCAGAAGGGGAAACCAAGTGGCGTTTTCAGAGCTATCGCTACGACATGCAAGCAAATGAACGCAGTGTTTGGTATAATGTCCCTCAAAACCAAAGTGTAATTAACCTGGCCTTTATGGGCGACATGTATTTTGAAAAACCACTTGGCAGATCAAGAACTCCTTTGGCGATAATACCGTTCATAAATGGTATCACCGAAAAAGACTTCACAGCTGATGAATCTAGTAGCAATTTTACATTCGGTGGTGATGCCAAAATATCACTGGGGAACAGCATGAATCTGGATATAACCCTCAATCCCGATTTTTCTAACGTAGAAGTAGATGATATTTTTACAAACCTAACTCGGTTTGAAGTTAATCTGCCCGAACGCCGTCAATTTTTCATCGATAACAATGATTTGTTTGGAAATTTTGGAAATACCAACCTAGCTAATCCTTTTTTTTCACGCCGGATAGGTATTGCCACAGATCGTTTTGGTAACAGAGTTGAAAATGATATTATAGGTGGTGTTCGCCTAAGTGGGAAAGTCAATAAGGACTTGAGACTAGGCTTTCTTAATCTGCAAACAGCCAAAAGCGAAGAACAGGAAGTCGCTTCAAACAATAACATGATGTTTGCTTTACAACAAAAGGTGTTTAGCAGATCCAACATTGGTGTTTTTATGATCAATCGGCAAACCTTTGATTCTGATAACTTTATAGATTCCAATGATAAATACAACAGAGTTGTTGGGCTAGATTATAACCTGGCGACCAATGATAATGTGTGGTTTGGCAAGTTTTACGGCCATAAATCTTTTCAGGCAGAAGAACGCGATGGACATTCTGCAGGGGTATTATTAGGGAGAAATACAAAAAACTGGAATGTATCTTCAGATCTTTCATTTATTGAAGATGATTTCCGTTCAGATTTAGGATTTATCTTACGAAAAGACATCCTAAGATCAACAACTACTGTCAGCAGGTTGTTTTGGCCAAAGGAAGGAAAAGTCAACAATCACAGGATTGATTTTAATCCAACGGTCATCTGGAGACCCAAACTGGATTATCAAAAATCAGATCATGAGTTTAGACTAGGTTACCGGGTGAGGATGAAAGACTTTACAGAATTTGGTTTGAACATCACCAATAACTACATTTTTCTAAATGAACCTTTTGACCCTACAGGAACAGAGGGAGGCGAACAACTTGAGGCCAACCGAGGATATAACTTTAATGCTGTAGACTTTAATTACAGAAGTAATAACGCTGACGTATTTTCGTTTAGAAGCGACGCTGGATTTGGAGAGTTTTTCAACGGGTATCGGTATTCGGTTGGTGGAGAAGCAGTTTTGAGACTACAGCCTGTTCTAAGACTTAGCTTAAGTGTAAATTATGATAGGATTGAAATGCCCAACCCCTTACCAAGTGCCGACTTATGGCTTGTCTCTCCGAGAATTGGATTCACTTTTACGAAATCTATTTTCTGGTCTACGGTCTTTCAATACGCCAACCAGCGTGATAATTTAGGAATTAACTCAAGACTTCAGTGGCGCTTCGCCCCTTTGTCTGATCTTTTTATTGTTTATAATGACAACTACTTTGTGAATTCCTTTCAACCTAAATTTAGGTCGATCAATTTAAAGTTGACATATTGGTTGAATATTTAAAGAATCGATAGAGCTAAAAGCAAAACGTATCTTAAAACATAAATTTTTTGTTAGTGTTTCTTTTGAATCTAGGATTCAATAGGAAAATGAACTTTTTTACTTATTATTTTATTTTATTTAAAATTAATTTTAAGACCTCGCAGATTTTAAAACCTGTGAGATCTTATGGATGATTATTCATATTTAAAATATAAGCTAAATTAAATAATTAGTAAACTGAACGGAGAAGCAATTAATCGATTGATTTGTCAGCTTGCTCTTCAAAATCTTTAGATACCTAAAATTGGAAACCCATAAATAAAACTTTATATTTTTTTGCATCTTCTCCTTTGTGGTCTTTGCGAGAAACTTAAAGCTCTTAGCATGAAAAAGACATCGGGAATTTTATAATAAACTTATTTTCATTACACCTAATATCCTGCAGCTTGACCATCGACTCTCGACTCTGAAGCACCATAATAAATTTCTTTATCATGATCGCGCATAATGCCTTGGTATCTTCCGAAGAAACTATTCCCAACCTCAACCTTATGCCCTTTAGCTCTAAGTTGACGAACCACTTCGTAAGGAATTCCAGACTCTAGATTGACTTGTCCCGAAGAATTCAACTGGTCGGTTATTTTCCCGGTTGGTTCCGAAGAGCCGGAATGATCCCAGCGCGCTGCATCTCCTGCTTCCTGTATATTCATCCCAAAATCGATGATGTTGGTTAGAATACTCACATGACCAATAGGTTGATAGGCTCCTCCCATATTGCCATAACTAAAAAATGGCTTGCCATCTTTCATCACAAAACCAGGAATGATAGTGTGAAAAGGGCGTTTTCCTGGTTCGTAAACATTAGGATGTTGAGGATCGGTAGAAAACAATTCCCCTCGATTTTGAAAACTGAATCCAAGTCCTGGCACAACAAAACCTGTCCCCATTCCTCTAAAGTTACTTTGAATTAAAGACACCATATTCCCTTCGCTATCTGCTGTTGTGAGATAAACCGTATCGCCATCTTCAATGACTTCAACACCAGTACTGACATCGCTCATCGCTGTTTCACCAATTAATTGTCGTCGCTGTTCTGCATAGTCTTTTGAGAGTAAAATATCATATGGTACATCCTGAAAATCAGCATCAGCATAATGCTTGGCTCTATCTTCGTAAACCAGCTTTTTGGTTTCAATAAAAGCATGTAGAGTTTCAACAGTTCCATACCCCATTGATTTCAAATCGTAGCCTTCCAGTATATTCAGCATTTGTAATACTGCTGTGCCCTGGACGTTCCCTCCTACTTGGTATACATCGTAACCTCTATAATTGGTGGTAACCGGTTCAATCCATTCTGATTTGTGATTTGCAAAATCTTTATATCGCAAATAGCCATTATTTTCTTTCATCCATTTGTCTATTTTTTTGGCGATTTCTCCTTTATAATAAGCATCCCTTCCACTTTTGGCCAACAAACTCAGAGTCTTTCCCAAATCGGGATTTTTGAAGATTTGACCTTTCTTTGGGCCTTCCCCGTCAATGGTAAATGTACTTTCAAAAGCGCCGGGCTGCGATTTTAAAAATGGAACACTATTTCGCCATCTGTAGGATATCGCTTCGGTGACAGGAAATCCGTTTTCCGCATAATGAATTGGAGATTTTAAAATCTCCTTCATCGGTAAAGAGCCAAACTTTTTATGCAGCTCAAACCATCCATCTACCACTCCAGGGACTGAAACAGATAGTAAGTGATAAGGCGGAATAGTTTCACTATCAATCTTATCCAGTTCTTTCATCAAGTTATCATAAGATAAGCCTCTTGGCGAACGACCACTGGCATTGATGGCATATAACTTCTGACTTTTCTCATGCCAAATGATGGCAAACAAGTCACCTCCTATCCCATTACCTGTTGGTTCCATAAGTCCGGTTGCCGCGTTGGCAGCAATAGCAGCATCAATGGCATTCCCCCCCTTTTTCAAAATATCCAACCCAATCTGAGTGGCTAGTGGATGACTAGTAGCCACCATACCGTGTTGTCCTATCACTTCAGATCTGGACGCAAAATTAAGACCATTTGCTTCTCTATCAGCTTGGGCAAATGAGAACATAGAACAAAAAATCATGACTGACATTATAAGGCTAAAAACTTTTGAAGAAAGCGGCATATCTGAATTGTTTTAAATGAATTAAAAGGTTAAATATAAGTGTATAATAAATCAAAATGAATAAAGTATATATGAATTCTAATTCAAGTTTAAACTAAATACCAACAAATAAATACAATTCTCTAACTTGCCAAGAAATACAATAATGCTGAAACCTTTGCTTATGTTGACGATATTTTTCTGTTTGTTTTCTTGTCAATCCAATCCAGAGAAAAAGAATACTCATGAAACTGCTGACTCTAATGTAGATACTCTAACGGTTGATTTTTGGAATGGAAACCGGTCTGAAATCAGACAAGATCACGAAAGAGAAATTTTGGAAGCTATTCTTGAAGCTACCTTTGCTGAATTTGGCCCTTGGAAGATTAAAGAAAGTTGTGAAGAATATCCCGGAGATGAAGAATCTAAAGCATTTAGCCAAAAGAATCATGATGTCTTAGTCACCATTGCAGGTAATCAAAAGTTCAATGATGATGAAGTGATTGTGATTAATAAACCTTTAGCAAAAAATCTTTTGGGCTACCGTGTTCCTATTATCAACCAAAAAGATGCATTGAAATTCCCTAAGATTTCGGAAGCCAACATCAAACAACTCACTCAAGGTATTCCTGAAACCTGGAGCGACGCCAATATATTCAGACATAATGGATTCAATGTAAGTGAGGAAGGAACATTTGATGATATTTTTTATAGACTAGCCAATGATAGCTTTGATTATGTCACTTTAGGAGCCAATGAAGTCAAGAGTATTTTTGAAAACAGAGCCTCCAAGATTGAAGGACTTATCATCGAGGACGAACTGATGTTTTTTTATCCTTTTCCTTTGGTATTCTATGTCAATCCTGATCAATCAGAATTGGCTATGCGCCTGGAAAAAGGATTATCAATTATTGAAAAAAACGGCACTTTAGATGCTATTTTTGATAAGTACTACGGAAATTTAGTCGAAAAACTGAATTTAAAAAACCGACAGCTTATACAGTTAGAAAATCCGTTTATCCCAGCAGTATTCGACGATTTAAAGCTAAATTTTAAATTTGTTAATAATCAATAAATCTAAATAGACTAAATATATTTATTTTCTGAAAAATTAAACTATACCGCTATTAATGAAAACAACCATTTCAACCATTTTCATCCTTTTGTTTTGCTTTAAAATTAACGCTCAAAGCACATTCAAAGACGGTTATTATGTGAATAATTCAGGTGACAGCATTCAAGGACTGATCAAAGATTTGGACTGGAAAACAAATCCAGACGAAATTCAGTTTAAGACAAATTCAGCATCAAGAATAAAAAACTTAAAACCAGAAGACATCAGTTTTTTTGAGATATTTAATAAAGTAAAGTATAAATCAGCCAATATCGATGTCGATGTTTCTGAAAATAGCATTTCGGATCTGAGTAAAAAAAGACTTCCTCAATTTGAAAAGAAACATCTTTTTCTCAAAGTTCTTGAAGAAGGAGAGGCGAACTTATATCAGTATACAGAAGGTTCATTAGTACGCTATTTTATAGAAACTGATGACGCTGATTTACAACAACTCATTTACAAAAGGTACTTGAATAAGTATTACAGAATCAGAGAAAATAACAATTTTAGGCAGCAGTTACTAAATGCTTTGAAATGTGATGAGCTTTCGGAAAGTGAGTTTTCAGATCTCAAATACAAAGAAAAAAGTTTAAGAAAAATAGTGTCCAAATACAATTCCTGCTCGAATAATTCAACTTATAGTTATGAAATCAGAGACTCAAAAACATCTTTTCATTTAGCCATCCGACCAGGTATTCAATTCGCTACTTTTGAGACTAAAGAAGGCGTAAATAATAGTAGTGGAACTACATTTGATTACGAGACTAGTTTCCGGGTAGGTATAGAATTTGAGTTTATTCTCCCTTTAAATAATAAAAAATGGGCACTAATATTGGAACCTACTTATCAGGAATACTCTTCAAGAGTTGATGTTTTGGTAGATGGATTTTTCCCCACTTTTCGAGAAGCTGAGTATGCGTCGATTGAAATCCCATTTGGTGTCCGATACTATATGTTTTTAAATAAAAAAAGTCAAGTGTTCGTCAATGCAGGAATGGCTTGGGATATTGGCATTGGCGATAATGAAGTTAATGGCAATCGAGGCGCAAGATTGGACCTTAAAGGTTCTTTAAATCCCATGTTCGGAATTGGATTCAGATTTATGGATAAATTCAGTTTTGAATATCGATTACAAACAGGTAGGGATTTGTTAGGGGAATACGCCGCTAAGAAGTCTACTTTCACATCCTCTCAACTAATTTTAGGCTATAGATTATTCTAAAGCTAGCCAAAAATTCAAATCACTAAAGTTAGATAAACACTCCAACTAAACTCTTCACACTCAGAAATAAGCAAAACAAGACAATCAAAATACCCAGTAAATTTTGAAACCACGAGTTTTTGAACTTACCCATCAAATTTTGGTTGGAAACGATAAACAACAAAATAACGGCGATGAACGGAAGTAAAATCGCGTTGCTGACTTGAGCAACCTGTATCAATTCAATAGGATTAATGCCTAAAGAGGAAAACGCGACACCGAGTAGTAAAATCAATCGCCAGGTCCATTTGAATTTGGGATGTGTCTTATCGACTTTCCATCCCAAACAGCCTTTCAAAACATAAGCTGCTGCCAAAGCAGCCGTCAAAGTGGATGTAATTCCTGCGGCAAAAAATCCAAAGCCTAGAAGATACTTAGCATATACGCCATAAAGTGGTTCCAGGGTTTGTGCCATCTCCAAGATAGAACTCAACTCCTCTTTTGGTAATCTAGATGCCGAAACCACAACGGCAATTGATACCAAACCGCCTAAGCCTATAGCTATAGTCGAATCCAATTTGGCTGCTTTTAAACCCTTTAAACCTTGCCATTTTTCCTGAACAATGGAGGAATGCAGAAACAAATTATAAGGTACAATCGTCGTTCCTACGATAGCCAACACCGTCGTTAAAGATTCTGATGGCAATCTAAAACTAAATATTCCTGAAATTATTCCGAGATAATCTGGTGAAGTGATGATTGCTGTAGCCAGGAAAGACAAACTCATGAGCACCACCAAAACAATTAGAACGTTTTCAATTTTCTTATAACTATTCAAATTCAGAATAAGAAAGCATATCGTTCCAATAATCAGGGGTAAATAATCTACTCTAAAACCACCCAAGCTCACTTGCGTCTCCGCATAAATCACTGAAAATCCCATCACAGCTCCGCTGATGTTTCCAGCTTCATAAGCAGCGTTACCAAACACAATGGCAATAACGACCAACACCATCAAAATGCCTTTCAATACCCGATGTTTAACAATATGCCGCATGGCTGTGCCTAAATCCTTCTGAGTCACCAAGCCTACTCTAGCTGACATGTTTTGCAAAATTATGGTTGCAATAATAGATAAGACCAGAGCCCACAGTAAATCAGTTCCAAACCTGACACCAGCCAGGGAGCAAATTGTAATAGTACCAGGCCCTATAAAAGCGGCTGCTACAAAAGTACCCGGACCAAAATAAGACGCTAGTTTTTTGATCATTCAGGTCGGTTATCTAGAGCGTATAAAGCAAAAGTTCCCAACCAATGCGCGCCTTCGTAAGTGTCTCCAAATAAATTGGGATAGGCTTTTATGAAATGCTTATCTGCTGTAGTTTTTAAATGATAAAGCGCTTCGTAGCGATCGGCCAACTGATAAAGATTCCAGGCTCTGCTGAAATTAAGCCCGTCCAGATGCACCAATTTTCCATCACTTCGATCGCTCACCTCAGCCACATCCAATAAAAAATATTTTGAAAATAAACCCGGCATAAACGTTCTAGCCCAAGGTTCAAATTCAGATTCTGGCAAAACTTTAGCCATCAGAGCAACTTCTTCCAGACACGGTGATAAGAAATCATAGCCGCTAGGCTCCCACTCGATAGGACAGTTCTTGTCATTTAAATAAAATGCTTTCGAACGCTTGATAATCAATGCATTCAGCTCCTCTTTCTGAAACACCTCCGCATAATCCAAAGTCAATGACAACGCAAAAGCGGTATTGGGATGCTCGCCTACTCGAATAGGATACACTAATTTGGGAAGAAATTCAATCATTTTTCCTTCTAAAACCTCCACTAAAGGCATCAAATTTTCAAACCATACCTGAGCTTGTGGATCCTTCCAGGTTTTTAATTCTTTAGCTAAAGTAAATAACCAGGCCCAGCCGTAAGTACGTTCGAAATTTTTGTTATGTTCAGTTTCAAAAAATTCTATTTCTTTCTGAATATTTTCTTCAGTTAGCCTTAGAGACAAAGCGCTTCTGATGCTATCGGCTTGTTTAAGTTTAGGAAACTCCTTTAACAATTTCACCAAAGACCACTGACTGTGCACTGCAGAATGCCAGTCAAAGCAGCCATAAAACGCTGGTCTTAAGTCTTTAGGTCTGGCTAAATCCTCTTCAGACCCCAACACCTGACCCAATTTGTTGGGAAATTCCTGAGTAATACATTCCAAAGGAAGTTCTGCTAGTTGTTCAGCTTCAATAATACCAAATTCAGGAAAATTTTTGTTCTCAAAAGGAGATTTGCTTCCGCCTTTAGTTTCTGGCGAATTCTGGCAACTCCAAAATACAAGAGGCAACAATAAAAATAGAATCCGTTTCATAAGTTTTGTTTTGGTTCACAAGTTAGCTAAACCAAAACATCCTTTCAAAATTGAAATTCAAAAATTAGAAGATTAATTAAGTATCATATAACTAGTATATACTATAAATCCTACCAGAAGAATCAAGGCCTCCCAACGATCCAATCTTTTCGCTTTGCCGCTAAACATTGCCAAAAACAAGAATAGTGTAGCACTGGCTAACAGATACATTTCAAAATTGAAAGAAGAATTATAAGTTATAGGTTTAATCAGTGCGCTGATAGGAACGATCAAAAGAACATTAAAAATATTGGACCCAATTACATTACCAATAGCAATGTCCGCATTTTTCTTGATCGCTGCCACCACTGAAGTCACCAATTCTGGCAATGAGGTTCCCGCTGCAACTATCGTTAAGCCAATCACTTTTTCAGTTACGCCAAACTCTAAAGCGATGTCTGAAGCATTGGTCACAACCAAATGGCCGCCGTAGACCAATCCACCTAAGCCAAGTACAATCAAAAGCGTCATTTTAAAATTGGAATACGAAGGTGTTTTTTGTGTTTCGGAGGGGATCTCATTTGAAAGACCTTTATAGATGTAAAACATAAAACCAGCGAATAAGAGAAGTAAGATCACTCCATCAAATCGGGACACAGAAGCCAGATCACTGTCAAAAAAAGAATTGCTTAAAACATAAAGAACTATAATAACAACCAGTGAAATCGGGATTTCAATCCAAACCATACTTTTTTGAACAGTTATCGGCTTGATCAAAGCGACAATACCCATAATCATCATCAGGTTAAAAAGATTACTCCCCAGCACATTTCCCAAAATCAAATCAGATTGTTCCTTTACCGAGGCTACCGAACTGACCACCAACTCTGGTGCAGAAGTTCCAAAGGCCACTATGGTTAGTCCAATTGCTAGGTCGGACATGTTTAACTTTTTGGCCAGAGCCGAAGCTCCTTTTACGAGAGCATCTGCACCAAAAATCAACAGGACAAAGCCTAAAATCACCAAACCTATTTCTACTAACATTACTTTTTTTATACAGCTAAATTAGTCTGAATTTACATTCAAAAATCATATCCACTCAAATATTAAAAAGCTTTTTCTTACTTTTATTGAAAACAAATTCATGTCCGACATAGTACTTATTACAGGAGCCACCAGCGGAATAGGCTTAGCTACAGCTCAACGATTTGCAAAGGAAAAATTTAACCTTATACTTTGCGGTCGCCGCCAGGAACGCTTAGACCAATTAAAATCTGAGCTTTCTTCACATACCAAAATCACGACGCTCAACTTCGATGTGAGAGATCAAAAAGCGGTCAACGAGGCTTTAGACTCACTGCCTTCAGAATTTAAAAAAATTAGCATTCTTATCAACAATGCCGGCAACGCCCACGGACTGGATTTCATTCAGGATGGCTCGTCAACCGACTGGGATGCCATGCTGGACATCAACGTCAAAGGCTTGCTCTATGTATCACAACCAGTTATTCAAACCATGATTGAAAATAAAAACGGTCACATTATCAACATTGGCTCTACGGCGGGTAAAGAAGTCTACCCCAAAGGCAACGTCTACTGCGCTAGCAAGCACGCGGTAGATGCCATCAACCAAGGTATGCGCATGGACCTCAATCAACACGGTATTCGCGTGGGCGCTATTAACCCAGGCCTGGTCGAAACCGAATTTAGCAAAGTTAGATTCAAGGGCGACGACGATCGAGCAGAACAGGTATATAAAGGCTTCAAAGCCCTGCAACCCGAAGACATCGCCGACATTATTCACTTTACGGTTACCCGCCCCTACCACGTCAACATCGCTGATTTAGTTGTGATGCCTACCGCCCAGGCCAGCAGTACCATGGTGAAAAAAGCAGAATAATTTCTATTGAATTTGAGTAAAATTAGCTTATGGATTTAACGATATCACCAGCTTAAAACCTTTAAGTTGACTTAATGTTTGTAGCTGAAGTTTGAACTGAAACTGATGATTAAAGTTTTAACTCCAGCATTGTACTCATCTGAAGTTAATTCGTGAGCTAGCTTAAATTTATGTCATTAGCGCAACTCATTACTTATTCAGTCAACTGGATTAGTACCTCTAGGAAACAGTTTAGTAAACAACCAACCGAAGCCTAAAGCAATAAGAAAAGAAGGAAGCAGTACATCTATCTTTTCAAAGTAAGCGCCGTAAGTTTCAGATTCCTGTAAAACGAATTTCACCATCGCTACACTGATAAAGCCTGAAATCATGGATGCAATAGCCCCAGCTTCAGAATAAGCTTTCCAAAATAGAGATAATATAATAACCGGACAGAAGGTGGCTGCAATTCCCGACCAGCCAAAAATGATCACCCAAAACACCTGCCGTTCTGGAGCTACGATAGCAATAATCATAGCCAGGCCTAAGGCCAATAAAGCTATAACCAAAGTCACCAACCTTGAAGTCTTGGTCAGTTGACTATTGGTTAAATCGGGTCTGAAGATTTTTTGATAAAAGTCTCTCACAATGGCACTCGAAGCCATCACTAAAAGTGAATCAATAGTAGACATTATAGCTGATAAGATGATAGCCACATAAATTGCAGTCAGCACCAATGGTAGAAAGAATTCTGTCATCATTCCCAGAACATCCGCGCCTCCAATCCCTAGAATAGCTTCGGCATCCTGACCAGAGTCAGTAAAAAAGACTCTGGCTAAAATACCTATACTTACTGCAGCAAAATCAGTAAGCAAGGTAAATAATATAGCTACTCGGCTTCCTTTAGTGATCTCCGTTTCGTTTTTGATCGACATGAATCGCACATAAACCTGTGGAGATCCTAGAAAACCAAGTCCAATGGCTGCAAATCCTAGTATAGTGGCTACATTAAGCCAAACATCAGATTGTCCACCCCAAATATTAACCAAAGCAGGATCGATTTTATGGAGTTCAGGGATAATTCCATCACCTAAATCCATACTGAACCAAACAACAATGGGTAGAATGACCAATCCCAAAAACATCAAAAACCCCTGAAATAAATCAGACCAGACTACAGCTACAAAACCACCAATAAAAATGTAAACCAGGACAATTAAAAAACCTAAAATCGCTCCATGATAATAGTTCATATCCAGCATGGATTCAAAAGCAATACCGGTCGCATCAATTTGAGAACTTACATAAATCACCACAAAAATAGAAAGGACTGTCGCTGATATTCCTCTTAACCAGTGGGTCTTGGTTTCAAAATGGCTTTCCAGATAATCTGGTACGGTTACAGAATCGTATTTATCGGTTAGACGTTTAAAAGGTTTGGCCATAAATAACCAGGAAATAGCGACACCCAGTACTTCACCTACAACAACCCAGTAAGCCGAAAGTCCTGCCATGGCCCCCATGCCTGTAAGACCGATAAGAATCCATCCCGATTCACCGGTTGCCCGTGCAGAAAACGCTACCGCCCAATAGCCAATTTTTTTACCACCCACATAAAAATCACTTATATTCTTGATGCGCTTGGAGGCGACGTAACCGATTAGAAAAAGGATTAAAACATAAATACTGAGGGCTATAATTTTGGCTAACATCAACTTCAGTTTAAATTTCAAGCACTAAAATACACTTTAGAAACAAAAAAGCTTTTTGATCCATCTGATTTTTGAACATTACCAGGAATCTAATTTTATCACTTTCTTATCATGGTTTTAAGTGCAGCTGACTAACTTTGTGAAAAACAAAATTTAATTATGAGCACCACTATACAAGATCTTGAACCTAAAGCGATTTGGAAACACTTTTCAAAACTCAATGCAGTACCGAGAGCTTCCAAAAAAGAAGAACAAGTCATCGAATTCATGATGCAGTTCGGTAAGTCTTTAGGTCTGGAAACCACCTTACAGGATAAAGTTGGCAACGTCATCATCAAGAAGCCAGCGACTCCAGGTATGGAAGATCGTAAAACCACCGTTTTGCAATCTCACCTTGATATGGTGCATCAAAAAAATAACGATACAGAGTTTGATTTCGCCACTGAAGGCATACGTATGCATGTGGATGGCGATTGGGTGAAGGCAGATGGGACTACGCTTGGTGCGGACAACGGACTTGGAGTCGCTACCATTATGGCGATTCTGGAAAGCAAAGATCTCCCCCATCCTGCTTTAGAAGCTTTATTCACCATTGATGAAGAAACAGGAATGACTGGTGCAAAAGAACTAGACGGAAGTATTTTGAACGGAGAAATTCTGCTAAATCTCGACACCGAAGAAGATGATGAAATCGGTATCGGTTGTGCTGGTGGTGTGGACTTAACCGCTACTCGCTTTTACATTGAGGAATCCATCCCGGAAAATTCTTTAGCTTACAAATTAAAACTAAATGGTTTGCAAGGCGGTCACTCAGGTATGGACATCATCAAAGGTTTGGCCAATGCCAATGTATTGATGAATAGGTTGCTTTATTCAGGCTATAAATCTGTCAACTCTAGAGTTGCCTCTATTGAAGGTGGTGGATTAAGAAACGCCATCCCACGCGAAAGTGAAGCTGTAGTGATTTTACATCAGGATCAGAAAGCTAAATTCGAAAATGAATTGGAACGTGTTTTTCACGAAATCAAATCAGAATTTGCCAGTCTGGAACCTGATATGAAGTTCCGTATGGAACAAACCGAATTGCCTAAGAAAATCATGAGTAGCGATGTGCAGGATGCGTTCTTAAAATCCATTTATGCAGCTCATAATGGTGTGTACAGAATGAGTCCTGACATCGAAGGCTTGGTGGAGACGTCCAATAATATCGCTAAAATTTCACTTGGTGAAGGCAAAGTTGAAGTCTTGTGCCTTACCCGATCTTCTGTAGATTCCTCAAAAGATGATTTGGTAAATTCCTTATCCTCAGCCTTCGATCTGGCGGGATTTCAGGTCAATTTATCTGGAGATTACCCTGGTTGGTCTCCTGATCCATCTTCAGACATATTAAAGGTTGTCGATCGCATTTACCAGGAACAAAATCAGGAGAAAGCCAATGTCGCCGCTTGTCACGCTGGCTTGGAATGTGGAATTCTAGGAAGCCATTACCCGGAAATGGATATGATCTCCTTTGGCCCGACCATTCGCGGAGCCCACTCGCCAGATGAACGTGCCAGCATTTCCAGCACTCAAAAATTCTGGAAATTAACCAAAGAAGTTTTGAATCAGATTCCGAAGAAAGGATAATTTTGTGTCATTCTGAAAGTAGAGAAGCGTAATGAAGAATCTCTCTTACTGTAAAGCAAAGATTCTTCCTATCGTCGAAATTATAAACGATGATGTCATTCTGAATGAAATGAAGAATCTATTTTATCGCAAAGCAAAGACCTGCGGGGTTTTAAAAACCTCACAGGTCTAATTTGTAGATCATACTAAATTTAAATCCTTAAAAAGTCCTTAATCGTATTGATGCCTTCTATCCATCAATAATCTTACCCCGATTTGGAAGTTATTTAAATCTCTCACATTATCGGTGAAAATTGGATTTAAGTTATACTGAGCAAAGATGGAAAACGTTTCCCAACCTACGTAAGCACTTAAGCCGTAGAGGAGGTTATTAGTATTAAAATCATCGCGTTGTTTAAGTTTTTCGTCTCTACGACCATCATCAAATTTCAATTTTTGGGTGTTGAGTAAATTAAAGCCTACAAAACCACCAAGCCCCACTTTAAAGTCGTGATCGGTAAATCGTTTATTACCATTATCCAAAACAGTTGTTTCGGAGCTTCCGAACTGCAGGTGAACAGGAAGAATCAAATTATCCATTCTGAACTTTGATTTATCTAAATCAAACTCAAAGGTTTCCAATATTGTTTGATCCCCATTTTCTACAAAAATCTGATTGTCTTTTGGCTTTAAGCCATTAAACTGAAAAGAGAAACCATAATTGATTCTCAGGAAGTTAGTTTCTTTAAAAACACGAGTACTCCACTCGTAACCAATCTCAAAACTACGGCTACCCCCGAATTTAAACGGCGTGTCATCTATACTTCCCCCATCCAGCATGGCATTATTGAAAGAAATACTGATGAATATATCGCTGAATGTTCTGTTAGAATAAGGTAAATCTCTTTCTTTTAGAGGTGTTTTACTCGACTTCTCCTTTGATTTTTTACTGCTGAAAAGGTCAAATTCAAAATTTAATTCAGACGGACTAAGCCCAAGCTCATTTATCACCGTCATATAAGAGTCATAGTCTTCAAATTGTTCCAAATCAAACTGACCATATTTTCGCTTCTGAAACGACGCCCAATTGTAAACTACCTCCTGTGCTTCTTCAATATTCTGAGCCGAGTCTTCTGCAGCTTCCAGTTTTTGATCTTGAGCTTCAGCTTCAGAAAGGTTACCGTTTTCTAATTTTGAATTGATACGCTTTACTGTCGTCTTAAGAAGCTCTTTTTCTTCACTTTCAATTCGTGAGAGTAAGGCTTTGAGTTCAATTGTTTCCTCTTCGTTAAAAGCAGAGAAATCCCGGTCTTGCGCAAGAAGCTGCTGGCTCCATATACTTGCTAAGAGGGCTAAAATAAAGGTAATTTTTACAGACATGCTTGTTTTTTTTAAGTTGAACGATTAATTAAATTGGCAGTATTGTCTTTATAATGTCGCAGACCATACTTATTTTTCATAAGCTATCTGGTTCCTAAGCTGGTTTTTAATTCTTTAAAATTCACTTCGATAAGCGTCCAGATTTTATCTCGAAAGGAATTTGAATCTTTAAGATCGATCTCAGCCAAAAGCTGTTGAGCAGAGAGTTGGTCGAAAATTTGCTGATCCTTTTTGGATGATAATTCTGATCTGGCTTGTGCTAGTAAGTTATCGACCTCATCAATATTTTGCTGACTAAACCGCTCGTGTTCTATTTCCTGCTCCACCTCAGCTAATAATGTTTTGGCTTTAAGCTGTGTAGGGGTTTGATTTTGAAAAGTAGAAGGTTCAATGACATTAAATGTTGATTTTGAAATCTGAATTGGTAAAACCTCTATCCCTCTACTTTGAAGTTGGTTGACCGAAACAATAATTTCTTGTTTAATTTCAATAGTCTGAGTTTCCTTTTCTTCTGAATTTACCACAGGTAAACTATCTTTTTCCGATAAATACAATGGTGTAAGTAAAACTAAAAGCCCGATGAACCCAGCAGCAATAACGCTCCATAGCCAAAGACTTTTAGTTTTGCTTGTGCAGGAAGTGGCTAATTCTCCCGTTATTTTTCCCCAGGCTTCATCCGTCGGTTGAATCTCCCGCTGATTGAATTTATGCTGTATATCGTTTTTAAACTTGTCCATGAGATTCCGATCTAATCGTTTGTAATTTGGTTTTGAGCATTCGCTTGGCTTTAAATAGCTGAGACCTTGAAGTCGCTTCTGTAATGTTGAGCGTTTTAGCGATGGCTTTGTGCGAATAATCTTCAATGACGTGCATGGTAAATACTAACTTATAGCCTTCCGGCAATTCATCAATCATCTTCTGTAGCTCCTCGACAGACCATTCGGTTAAGCCAGGCATCTGTACTTCCTCGTACTGATCGAAGCTGTCGGTTGAAAACTCTAGTTTTTTTTGTTGTCGTAGGAAATCTATGGCGGTGGTTACCATAATCCGGCGGATCCAGCCTTCAAAACTTCCTTTGTTTTCGTACTGCTTTAGATTCTTGAAGACTTTCACAAATCCTGAGGACATCACATCTTCGGCATGATGCAGGTCTGAAATATACATCCTGCAAACCGACAACATCTTGGGCGCAAATTTTTTGTAAAGCTGATACTGAGCCTTTTGATTATGGCGCTTTGCTTCCTTTATGGTTTGCTCAAGATCCTTATGTAAGTTGATTAGTTTCACGATTGGGATGTGTGTCTGTACATATAGACGAAAATAAAGCCTTTAGTGTTGCCTGAATGTTGAAATATTTTTTAAAAAATTTTTATATGTCTTCCTTACCAAGTATCCGCATTCAAGTTTTACGGGGGTTAAGGGGTTGTCGTAAAGATTTAAAATTTCTTCTACGCAAAATCAAAAAAAAAAAGCAGGTCTATAAGCCGGATTTTGTACCCGATAAGATCGGGTCCCTATCATTTATCTAGGATTTTTGTCGCCAAAAACCTCCATCTGTTTACCCTCCAAGATTGGGCGCACAACCCTCGAGCCTTGGTTTACATAACATTTCACCACATAGAGTTTACCGATTTCACTACAGCCGAACTGTACTTGCTTTCTGTTGCACTAGTCCTTTCCCATCCCAATAGCTATCGGGACGGGACGACGGGTGTTACCCGCTATGTTTGTGCTATGGTGTCCGGACTTTCCTCTCTCCCGATTGTTCGAGACAGCGATAGGGCGACCTGCGGTGCAAAAGTAGGGTTAATTTTGGGATATTCGTTTGTTTGTTTAGTCGTGTAATCGATTAGTCGTTTATTTGTGGACTGGTGGAATGAAAATGTAATTTTAAATTTTGAATTGAAGATTTTGAATTTTCCTAAAAACTTAGCTTCGATGCAATTCCTACGAAACTATCGAAATCACCGGACTGAATGAGATCGTCGGGCAGGCTCAGCTACCATCTTATATATTAATTGAAAATTTAGAATTATAAATTATTAATTTTTTGAACTTCCTACATCCTATTCCCTAAAACCTACTAAAAGACTCACTAACCCACATGCTAATCAACTGGTTGACTGGTTGACTAACATTAAAATTATTAATTTATCATTCCTACAGACAAATCCCTATTCTCTAAAACCTCTTCAAGGACTCAAAAACTCAAGAACTACTGAACTCCTTCCCGATTCAATCCTACACGATAAAGTGAAGTACGAGCGGTAATGTATAACTCATTGCGGTCTTTGCCGCCAAAAGTCACATTTGAAGGTTGCTCGGGGACCTTAATGGTTTTTAGTAATTCTCCTTGGGGTGAAAAGATATCCACCTGAGGTTTACCACTTGTAGTTAAATACACATTTCCTTGCTGGTCGATGGTCATACCATCGCCCCCAAACTCTACAAATAATTTTTTGTTGGATAAGGTGCCGTCACTTTCAATGTTGTAGTTATACGTTTTTTCTGCACCTGGGTCAGTGATATAAAGCATTGTTCCATCTGGGGTTCCAATCAGACCATTGGGTTTCACTAAGTCATCGGTGACTCGAATCACAGAATTTTTATCTGGTGTAATATAATACACCTGCATGCTTCCCTGAGGTAGATTTTCTAAATCTCCGCCGTATCTGGGATCGGTAAAATAAGCACCGCCTTTAGCATCTGGCCAGATATCGTTGGTTGTGTTGAAAGGATTGTCATTGTATTCTGAGGCAACTATAGAACGTTCTCCCTCCGGAGTCGTTAGTGTGATTTGTGCTTTGCCACCTTCGCACGCCCATAGATTTTGATCTTTGTCAAAATACAACCCATTAGCTCCGTTAGTGTTTTCTTTATGCAATTCCAAACTGTCTGAAGTCCTCCATTTGTATATTCTACTTTCTGGAATATCTGTAAAGTACACATGACCATCTTTGTCGACCGCTGGGCCTTCCGTGAATTTAAAGTCAGTTGCCAGCTGCTCAATTTCACTAGTGACTTCAATTTCTGACTGGGCTTGGGTTTTCGCCTCAGAATCAGTGGGTTTTTCCTTGCCTTTTTGGTTACAAGAAAAAAGGACTAAAGCTATAAGTGAATAGGTAATGGTTTTCATTGGATTGTTTTTGAATATTCGATTCGAAAGTTAAGGATTTCTTTGATTGTGGGAAAATTACTTGCTGGTGGACTAAAGTAAATAATTTTAAATTTTGAATTAATAATTATGATTTATCCTTCCTAAAACTTAATTCCTACAACCTAAAAACCTCCTCAAAAGCTCACTAACTAATAAACTGATTAGTCCGTTTTTTTAAACTTTAGCGCCCGATCCGGATAATCAGTGATCAATCCATCCACGCCCATTTTTAAAAGGTTTTTCATTTGGTCAGGTTCGTTAACGGTCCATGGAATCACCTTCATCCCTTCTTTATGAGCGTCTTTCACCAAGTCTTTGCTAACTAATGGAAAATATGGACTATAAATTTCAGGAAAAAAGCCAAGTTCATTTATAGCGGTATCAAAATCCATATCATACACCAGTGCCGCTAAGCTAACGTCTGGATAGGATTGGTGAAGTTCTTTTAAAATTCTAAAATCAAAACTCTGTAAATTCACACGCTTCAATTTGGTTTCTGATTGAAGCAAATCCATCATTAATTTGACAAATTCAGCAGGTTTTGGATGATAGATATCATCTCCTTCTAGCAAACTTTTCAATTCAATATTATACTTGATTTTCTTGCCGTGATTTCGACTAATATTGTCAGCCATATTTAGCACTTCTTTCAGTAAAGGCTTGTAGGCCGACTCGAGTTTTTGTTCAGGAAATGCAGAGTAGTATTTGCTTCCGCAGTCGTAAGTTTTCACTTCTTCATAAGTCATCTGAAAGATGTTAAGCTTTTTTTCAGTTCCTTTATCGATAGTATTTCCTTCAGGATTTTTACAAATGTCCGCATTCATCCAGGGCTCGTGAGAGACTACCAATTGACGGTCTTTTGTAACCACCACGTCAAGTTCCAGGGTGTTCACACCAATATCTATCGCTTTCCTAAAAGCTTGTAAAGTGTTTTCTGGGGCTAAACCTCTGGCGCCTCTGTGGCCTTGCAGATCAAATTTATATATGGTTGATTTAGAAATACCTTTATCGTTTTGTGCCTGAGTTTCTATTAGTGGTAAGGTAAGTAATAACATGAGGATATATTTCATTACTGCAGTATTTTATGATCAATGAATTTCTGACTAGAATTTAGTACCGATTCCCAATCTTTGGACCTCAGCTCACTGGCAATGACATGATTTGCAGCATTTGGAAAAGCTTCTTTCTGTTTGTCATCAACAGAAGTTCCAAGTTGATCAAACATAGAGAGCATAGCCGCAACCGAGACGACTTGATCTTGCTCTTCTTCATTTTTATAATAGTAGGCCAAAAATACAGGACAGGTCACTGCTTCAAAAGTCTCTTTTGTCATTGTTTCCTGCAACATGCCAATCAAAGCCACGTAGGCGTTAATATGATATTCAGTCGACCAGTATTTATTTTCTGGCTCTTTTCTATCCATATGTTGTACTTCGCCGCCAATCATCGATTTGAACATCTCACGACCTTTAGGCGTTGTGATTTGTCCCATCATTGGATTTTTGAGTCCAACAAATGGCGAGTACAAAAGCAATCCTGCGATATCTTTATGTTTGGAAGCTAAATGCAAACTCAAGGTTCCACCAGTTGATGTACTTATCAGCACTATTTTTTTTCCTAAAAGCCTACCGACCTTTAAAGCGTCTTCGGCGGAATCCAAGTATTTTTCTTTGGTCAGTTCCTCAAAACCCTCAACTCCACTTCTACCATGACCTTTGAGTCTTGAGTAATACACGTTAGCATTGTATTCTTCAGCCAATTTAGAAACTACAGGCTCTGCTTCCATCCTACTAGCACCAAAGCCATGTAAATAAACAAAAGCAATATCAGTTTGAACGCCTGACTCACCTGACCAGGAAATCATAGCATTATTGTCGGTTTTTAAATCCAGGACTTTTGACTCTTGTTCCTGAATCCATTGTTCAATAGTTTCCAAGGAATAATCTGAGGAAGATTGAGCAGAAAGCTGTGGAGAAATCCACAGCATCCAACTCATCATAACTATAATTTTAAAGCTGTTTTTCATGTCTGAATTTTCTTATAAAACTACTTAAAATCTAATTGAAAATTGAGCTCCAAAGAATCTAGGTGGCCCCGCTATAAATGTGGGGATACCAAAAGCTTGACCTGTGTTACCCGCATCGATAATGAATTCTTCATCCAAGGCATTGGTGACAAAAAAGGTCAATTCTTTAGTTTGATCCAATCTAGCACCTAACCTTAAATTCAACAAGCCATAGCCGTCCTGAGAAATAGCTTCTAAATTATCTTCCTGGAAAAATACTTTTGATTTATAAGAGTAAGTAGGTAAAAAGAAGGCTTCTAGTCGGTTAGAAATAGGTACTGAAATATTTCCTCCTATAGAATAAGAATGCTCTGGGGTTAATCTAAATCGATTCCCGGCAAGTGCTTGTGGATTTCCATCTTCATCTGTGTCATCAAAAGTAGCATCTGTGTAAGCATAATTGGCAAAGAAGCTTACATTTTCACTTAAGGCATATTGCAAAGAGGTTTCAAATCCATAAGCGGTAGCACTACCACTATCATTTGGAACTGCTATAAGCCCGAGTTCAGGGTCTAAAGTAGCGATAGTGGTTTGAAAATTTTGGTAATCGTAATAATACGCATTGGCATCAAACTGAAGCCTGTTATCCATAAACAAGGTTTTTAAGCCCAATTCGTAAGACCAAACGGTTTCATCTGATAAAACATTTACATCTGTAGCAGTTACATTGATCACATTAGGTCTTCGCCCACGAGCAATATTTCCAAAAGCAGACACCTGCTCATTAAATTTATAATCTAGCGCAAAACGGCCTACAGCCGACGTAAAGTTTTCACTGGCTTTTCTTCGTTCATTGTTGGTTGAAGCAAAAATATTGTTAGGAAAGCTTCCAATGAAATTACCCAACAAGCCAGGAACAGGTGCATCTTCCACTTCCAAAGCAGCATTGATGTTCTCCCAGGTAGCGCGTAACCCCAGAGTTGCCGTTAACTTATCAGTAACATCGTAAGAACCGTCAATAAATATATCGCCAGAATAATTTTTTCCAAAATTGGTAGATCGCTCAGAGTTGAATTCTTGCAAAGGTGCACCAGCTAGAGGGCCGAAAGTTGCCGGATCATTTGGGATGTTAGGAATTAATGTTGGAACACCATTTACCACAAAATTGTCACCTGCTAGAAGTAAAGCGGCATAACTCTGTTCATTGATTTCTAAAGGAACCGATTGAGAACCGTCTTCAGCAAAAAAATTGGCGCCAAAAAAACCTCTGAAGCGATCATTAGTATCAAAATTGAACCTTAGTTCTTGGCTAAATTGATCACCTTTAGACTGTTCTCTAAAAAATAAAACTGGAGCAGCTGTACCATCAGCATCAAAAGCTTCATCCGAATCAAATTCTCTATATGCAGAAATGGAAGTGAAATCCCAGTTTTCATTGAAGTTATGCTTAAGAATAGCCGTAAGCCCCCAAACATCTCTATCGACTCCAAGCTCTTCTCCTCGTTCTAAATCTGCATAGGTGTTGGGATTAGTATCGCCCCCCAATGGCGCAAAACGTCCACTTTTAAAAGAAGTTCCAGGAGGTGTGTCTCTTTGCCAGTTAGCAATAAAATCTAAAGTAGTATTATCGCCAATAAGGTATTTTAAAGACGTCCTGAAGGCTAAAGTCTCTTTACCATTCAAATCACCACCTGAGCGGTTTTCTAAAAATCCGTCTCTGGCGTTGTAAATCCCAGCGACTCTTACAAATAACTTATCTTCTATCAACGGTGTATTCACATGTCCTGTGAGAATACGTTGATTATAATTCCCGTAAGCAGCTTTTAGATAGCCTGAATTTTCGTTTTTAGCTTTATTCTGAATCAAATGCACGGCGCCTATTTGTGCACCACGACCAAATAAGGTTCCTTGTGGTCCTTTTAAAACTTCCACCCGCTCCAAATCATAAAGCTCTACTACCGATCCTCTGGATTTACTGATAGATACACCATCCTGAAAGACAGAAACACGAGGTTCTACTCTAGAGTCGCCACTATCTGAAGTAATTCCACGAATCACAATACCCGGATTATTGACACTCTGGATTTGTATTTGAAGGCCTGGAACAAATTCAGAGAGGGCATCATATTCAAATGTATTGGTATTGTCCAAAAATTTACCACCATAAGATGTAATCGCAATGGGTACATCCTTATTCATCTGTTCACGTTTTTGAGCAGACACCATAATGCCATCCAGCATATAACTGGCTTCTTCTAGTTGAAAGGATAATTCCATGTTTTCAGAGACTTCTATCTGCTGTTCAACGGTCTTAAAGCCTAGATAAGTTATCTTTAAAATATAGCTACCCTCAGTAATGTTTTTAAGTTCATACTTACCATTGGCATTGGTAACAGCACCTTTGTTTAATTCTGGAATCATCACATTTGCTCCAGGAATTAAATTTTGATTGGAATCCATCACCTCACCAGAGATGGAATAGGATTGAGAAAAGCCTGATAAGCTGAAGAAGCTTAATAATAGTGTTAACAGGTAAATCTTTTTCATCATTGTTTATGTTTTTCCCAAAAGTACTTGGACAAAACTGAGCAAACATTAAGAGAAAAGCATTAAACCGTTAACAGAAATAGAGTAGAGATTATATAAGCGTTAAGCACTTTAAGAGTATTTGATTTTATTACTAAATTCATTAACGTAAGCTTAAATTTTTATTTACATTTCTAAATTTAAACCGCATCATCACTGCTAAGTGATCTGAAAGTAAATGAGTTTTTGTTATGGTTTTTGAATCTACGATCTGAATGAATTCTTTAGAGAAAAAAATGTAATCTATCTTCCTGTCGGGATCTTCTGCACTGAAAGTGTAATGTTCTTCTTTAAAATTGGATAACTGATCTGTTGAAATAGTATGACCAAAATTGGGCTCCTTATAAAAAGGACTCATCAGCGAAGACGCCAAAGGATGTAAAGGTTCATTAAAATCGCCTAAAAGTATGGTAGGACCTTGTGAAGCAAGTTTTTTAAATTCATCAAAAACAATATCTAAATGAACCGCCCTTGTTTTTTCACTGAAAGCCTCAAGGTGAATATTCATCACTGTCAATTCTCTTCCGTTTAATGAAATTTTTGAAGTCTGTATCAATCTATCCAGATAGAAATCATTGTAATAAAAGGGCTGATCTATTGGCTTTTGGAGTATATCAATATCATTTGTCAAAATTTTGAATTGACTAGCAATCGCTTGTCCCGATTGTATTTTCCCATACTGAAGTGATATGGGCCAATAGGGAAAAGGAACATAGTTTTTATCCCAATTTATGGCTTTTGCTCCATAATTAAAATTTCCCTGGTTCTGAATAAGTTCAAGTTGATCGATTTCAAAACTCCTGGAACTCGCAAAATCGATTTCTTGTAACGCTAATATATCGACAGATTCTTTATCCAATAGATCTAATAAATAATTGGCATGAGTATCAAACATATTTTTGCTTCTCTCAACGGCCTTATTATTGGTCATTCCGGATAAATATCCAATATTAAAGGTCATGATAGAAAATATATCCTTTTCTGCTTCTATAGTGTTTTGATAGTCATAGATCACATAACGCTCTTCATTTGAACTGTATTCACCTGAAGTTGCCCACACATAAAATCCTAAAAAAGAGATTACAATAATTATCAAGCTGTAGCTAAGTTTTTTCATGACACTAATTTTGCTTAAATAAATCAAGTTTCACTTTATTTAAGGTTAAGCCTGTATCATGAAAAGTTTAAGTTTGTTGAGATATAGAATTGCTTACAGTAAATTTTGCTCAAAACCTGATAAAATCGCTTCCCTGCAAGTGCTTGTTTTTATGCCATGGCTCTGTCTTTCAAAATCTCCTTGCAGATGATTTCACCTTCATCTAAACTCAATCCTTTCGCCAATGCGGGATTGAAAGCACAGGCCTCTTTCCAGCCTTTGTTGGCGATTTCGAATATAAATGGAAAGGTCACGTTAGTCAGGGCCAATGTTGATGTGTAAGGGACTGCCCCGGGCATATTGGTCACACAGTAATGCACCACATCATCTATGATATAAGTAGGGTCTTCGTGTGTGGTTGGTCGGGTAGTTTCAAAACAACCGCCCTGATCTACCGCCACATCAACCATGACCGTTCCAGGCTGCATGTCTTTCAACATATCTTTGGTAATCAATTTAGGTGCTTTGGCTCCAGCTATTAAAACGGCGCCAATAATTAAATCAGCATCTTTAATATGCTTTCTGATATTATATTCGTTGGAGAAGGCAGTAGTTACATGACTTGGCATGATATCATTAACGTAACGCAGTCTTTTCATACTGATATCAAAAATGATGACATGTGCACCAAGACCTGCGGCCATTTTAGCAGCCTGAATCCCAACAACACCAGCACCTAGTACAAGAACTTTACCAGGGGTGACTCCCGGAACTCCACCTAAAAGAATTCCCTTTCCACGTGTAGGCTTTTCAAGATATTTAGCGCCCTGCTGGGTGGCCATTCTGCCGGCAACTTCAGACATTGGAGTGAGAAGTGGTAAACTTCCGTCGGCGTCCTGTACGGTTTCGTAGGCGATGCATATAGCTTCAGAAGCTATCATGGCATCCGTAAGTTTTTTACTAGAGGCAAAATGAAAATAAGTGAAAATAATCTGACCTTTTCTGGCTAACTTATATTCCTCTTTAATCGGTTCTTTTACTTTGACGATCATTTCTGCCACCTCATAAACCGATGCAATATCCGGTAAAATCTCAGCCCCTGCTTCTCTATAATCCAAATCTGTAAATCCACTGGCGAGTCCTGCTTCAGCTTGAACGTATATCTGATGATTTAGCTTTGATAGTTCAAAAACACCAGCCGGCGTAATTGATACTCTGCTCTCATTATTTTTGACTTCAATTGGAACACCTATTTTCATAAATCATTATTTTAAGATTACACCCCTATTTATTTAGGGGTAAATATAAAATTTATGACAATATGTAATCAACAACCCCTTATTTTTTTAATTTAATAATTACTAAAACATGATTTTTGAACAACACCCCCCCTTATATTGAATATGATTCAAAGTATCTAATCAAATTTTAAATTATAACAAATGAGGATAATTTAATTGTGTACAAATGGAAATGTCTTAAACATAAAAAACCCTGCAAATGCAGGGTTTTTAGATAATCAAATGAAATCAACTTACATTTTTATATCAAATCGATCAAGTTCCATCACTTTGGACCATGCGCTAACAAAATCGGTTATGAATTTGTCTTTAGCATCATCAGTAGCATAAACTTCAGCGAGTGCTCTTAACTCTGAGTTGGATCCGAAAATCAAATCCGCACGAGTGGCCGTCCATTTCATTTCACCAGTATTTTTATCTTTTCCGATAAAAACCTGTCTGAACTCATCTTTTGGTTCCCATTTGGTACTCATGTCCAATAAGTTCACAAAATAATCATTCGTTAACTGCCCTTCTCTATCAGTGAATACACCATGGTCTGTATTGTTATGATTTGCACCAAGAGCTCTCATTCCACCAACCAATACGGTCATTTCTGGTGCAGTCAATGTTAATAACTGAGCTTTATCTACCAACAACTCTTCAGTGGTTAGCGTGTACCGCTTTCCTTGATAGTTGGTAAATCCGTCTGCCATAGGCTTCAACAATTGCATAGATTCAACATCGGTTTGCTCTTGTAAAGCATCTGTTCTCCCTGGAGTGAATGGCACTGATACAGTATGACCAGCTTTTTCCGCAGCATCTTCAATAGCCGCATTACCTCCTAGCACAATCAAATCTGCAATAGACACTTTTTTACTAGAGTTATTCTTGTTGAATTTCTTCTGAATAGACTCTAATTTTGAAAGCACTTTATCCAATTGTTTTGGATTGTTTGCTTCCCAGCTTCGCATCGGCTCTAATCTTATTCTGGCACCATTGGCTCCACCTCTTCGATCTGAATCTCTATAAGTTGAAGCAGAATTCCAGGCTGTGGTCACCAATTCTGAAGTCGTTAAACCAGAATTTAAAATTTCAGCTTTCAAAGCATCAATGTCAGATGCAGTGATCATTTCATAATCTGCTTCTGGAATTGGGTCTTGCCATATGAAATCTTCTTTTGGAGCTTCAGGTCCAATATAAGTTGAATTTGGCCCCATATCTCTGTGGGTTAGCTTAAACCAGGCCTGAGCGAAAGTTTTGTTGAATTCCTCTGGATTCTCATAAAAGAACTTTGAGATTTTTCTGTATTCAGGATCCCTGATCATGGTCAAGTCGGTAGTAAACATCGTTGGCTTGTGAAACTTACCTTCAATATGTGCATCCGGATAATCTGCTTTGGCATCGCTTGCAATCCACTGGTAACCTCCAGCAGGACTTTTAGTCAATTCCCATTCGTTTTCGAATAAAGACTTAAAATATCCCTGACTCCACTGCGTTGGCGTTTTTGTCCATACTACTTCAAGTCCTGAAGTAATAGTATGCTCAGCTTTACCAGACTCGTAAGAACTCATCCAGCCTAAACCTTGTTCCTCAATAGCTGCGGCTTCTGGCTCAGGTCCAACGTTGGAAGCATCACCAGCACCATGGGATTTACCTATGGTATGACCACCTGCGATCAAAGCTACAGTCTCCTTATCATTCATACCCATACGACCGAAGGTCTCACGAATACCATTTGCAGCCATTGCTGGATCTGGTTTTCCATCCGGGCCTTCTGGGTTCACATAAATCAATCCCATTTGCACAGCGGCTAGTGGACGTTCTAAGTTTCCTTCTACATCATAGCGCTTATCATTAGCCAGCATTTCATTTTCTGGACCCCAGTAAACACTACTTGCAGGTTCCCAAGTATCTTCACGACCACCGCTGAATCCTGCGATTTCTAATCCCATATCTTCATAAGCTACAGTACCAGCAAGA
The DNA here is from genome assembly GCF_020164595.1 of Psychroflexus longus. Taxonomy (GTDB): domain Bacteria; phylum Bacteroidota; class Bacteroidia; order Flavobacteriales; family Flavobacteriaceae; genus Psychroflexus; species Psychroflexus longus. The sequence continues at coordinate 4,436 of NZ_JAIQZE010000004.1, read as the reverse complement.
ATCATCAAGTCTGCCCAGGAAAGGCTCTTACCATATTTCTGCTTAATTGGCCATAGCAATCTTCTCGCTTTATCCAGGTTAGCATTGTCTGGCCAGGAGTTGATGGGTGCAAAACGCTGCTGACCATCACGTGATCCACCACGACCATCTGCTGTACGGTAAGTACCAGCACTGTGCCAGGACATACGAATAAAAAACGGACCGTAATGACCGTAATCTGCTGGCCACCAGTCTTGAGAAGTGGTCATGACTTCCACTAGATCTGCTTTTAGCTGTTCATAATCCAAAGCAGCAAAAGCTTCTCTGTAATTGAAATCTTCACCCATTGGGTTGGATTTTGAAGTGTGTTGTCTCAATACACTCAAGTCCAAACTATTTGGCCACCAGTCTTTTCCTCCAGTTCTTTTGGTTTTGTCATTTTCAGCTGGCTCTTGCTTTGCATTGGCCTGCATGCTGGCGTGAGGATTTTCGCCATCCTTTACTTTGATTTTAATACCTGTAACCGGACAGGTTTTGTATTCAGCTTCAGCACTCTGTTGAGCAAACACAGCTACTGTAAACAAACTGAATACTGCGATTAATAAATTTTTCATAGATATATATTTAAGTGTTATCAATATCAAAGATACAGTGAGAATGCTCTCATCAACACAAAACTGAATTAGTAGTTCTAATTGATATATAGGTTTATCCTATAGTTATTATAACCCAAAATCAGATATGGCTATAATTCAAGCATTTACATGTAATTCATTCACATTTATAATTCACTGCTTTTATAAAAATACTAATTTTATGTATTGTTCGTAATAAATCCTTCAATTAAAGTCTAATATTGAGGTTGAAATCAATGCTAACTTTATTTTAAAAATCATTTATATGTCTCCATCTGTAGTTTTTCAAATCGTCAATACCATCGTCTTACCTGCCTGGTTGATATTAATTTTTTTCCCGAATAAGCACTGGAAAACTCCTGTCATTTATACGTTTGCCGCTGCCATGTCGGTGGTTTACGCCATTTACGTCATCCAGGGACTTGGTGACTTCGACATGGAATCCTTCAGTAAACTTGAAGGCATCAAAGCCATGTTTACCTCCGACGAAGCAGTGGTCACTGGCTGGGTGCATTATTTAGTATTCGATTTGTTGGTTGGTCATTGGATATTGAAACAATCCCAAAAAGAAAACATTAGCCATTTCCTCATCATCCCCTGTTTGCTGCTTTGCTTTATGTTTGGCCCCGTTGGTTATCTGCTGTATTTTATGATCAGAACGGTTAAAACGAAAAAGTTGGGGTAGTTTTCAGTTATCAGTTTACCGTTTTTAGTTTTCAGTAAACGGTCAACCTACAATCGTCAACAGTGAACAGTCAACTGTGAACCGACAGCCGACAACCGTCTACAAACTCTCCAATATCTCTTTCATCTTGGCTTCCAAACTCGTGATGGCTTTAGCGTAGCGCTGGTCCATAGCATCAAGTTGGTATTGGTTTTGCATTTCGATTTGGTATTGAATGCCTGGCAAAATCCAGGAAGCGTAGCCGCTAAACGGATCGGAGGACGCATAAAGTGATTTGTACCAGTCGCCGTAAGGCATGCCTTCAGAATCAAGGAAACTTTTTTCCAGAGCGAGCAGCTTCGCATTCAGTTGTCTCGTTTTCTTTTTGCTAAGTCGCTCGGTGTTAAGGAGTTCCTCAAGGGCTTTCGCCACCGATTCAGCAGTGGGTTTTAAGCTGGATATCGCAGAGCTTGAAGCTTTGAACCCAGCAAAATCCGAAGAAAAATGTTTCACCTGCTGTGTTGCGTTCTCAAAGTGTATCTCCAGGTCGGTAGCGTACTTCACGAGGTCGTAGGGAATCAACCGGGCATTGGCCAGGCGTAAACTGAGTGTCCCCATCACCGCCTCCACGGTTGGTCCCATTTGGAATTCGGGGTCGACGAAATTCTCGTAAAAAAAGAAGTCATCGTAGTTGGTGTGGTATAGGGTAGGTCCGCTGGCACCTCCGCTTAAGGAAGGAACACCGGCGTGCATGTAAAACGCAATATGATCTGATCCGCCGCCTAGATTACCGATTCTTGGCTCGTCGTTTCCTCTCGACCAGTGCTCGTAAACCGTTTCATCGGTGTATGGATAATCCACCTGTTTGGTCGCATCGGCAAGGATGGTTTTAAGACTTGGAGCCGAAGAAGCGCCAAAATTTTTGCCCGAAACCGCGGCATCAAGATTGATGTAAGCCACAGCCTTGGCTTTGAGCTCATCCTTGAACTGCTCCGCCCATTCACTGGAGCCAATCACACCGTGTTCCTCAGCATCCCAGTGGGCAATGAGGATAGAGCGGTCTGGTCGGTCGCCATTTTTGGCCATCTTGCCCAAAGTTTCGGACAGACTCAACAGCATGGCGGTTCCCGAATTGGGATCTGTCGCCCCAAAGGCCCAGGCATCGTAATGGCAACCCAGTATAATCCACTCATCGGGATGGGTTTTCCCCTTCAGTGTGCCAACGATATTGTAGACTTTGGTAAACTCTTTAGGCTGCTCGACTTTCAATCTGACTTTCAAATCGGAGCCGCCCTGAAGCCTGTAGGTATAAGGCAAACCGCCCTGCCAGCCATTGGGTACAGCATCACCTTGCATGTGTTTAAAAATATGATCGGCTGCACCATAGGAAATGGGCGTCACGGGAATGGTATGCAATCCCGCGTCTTTGGGGTCAAGACGCTCCGGAGAGTCTTTTCGATTTCGGGGCAAAGCCGCTTCGTAAGGCGTTAAGGGATCCCCGGTCCAATCGGCAGTAAGCAAAGACCCCCGCTGAATTCCACTATCGTTGTAATACACGCCTTCTGGAAAGACCAATCCGCGGGTAAATCCTGAATCCTTGGGGTCGGTATAAATAATGAGTCCGGCAGCGCCATGAGCTTCGGCAAATTTGGCTTTATAACCGCGGAAGTTGCCACCGTAGCGGGCAATAACGATTTTACCTTCGATGGACACACCGAGTTCTTCGAGTTGTTCAAAGTCAGCTTTGGTGCCGTAATTGGCATACACCACCTCAGCAGTGACATCTCCATTTCCAGAATAAGCATTCCAGCCTTTCACCAGTTCAGGATGACTGGAGTACGGATCCTCTTCCAGAGCGTTTTCCTGCTGATCTAACATCATAGTTTCCGGAGAAATTAGTTCTACTAAAGATTCTCCTGGCCCGCTACTCATATAGACTTCGTAAGGATAAGATTTCACGTCCAAACCTGCCTGACTCATGCTTCCCATAATGTAATCTTTTACCTTTTCATTGGCTGGCGTGCCAGCAATGTGTGGGTTCTCGGTTAAGGTTTTCAGATGGGTTTTGAACCGGCTTTTATCGATGCTTTCCCGAAACTGAGTCTCTAGTTTTTCTTGTGTTTTGGCGCCTTTAGCGCTGTATCCGGTGAGGTCTTGTGCTTGCAGGGTAAGTCCTGCGAGTAAACTGAAACTGAGTATAAGTCGGTTCATGTGCTATTGATTTTTAAAATTCTGGTGATGAATTTACGTAATTTTTTTTCGTTTTTGGTTGCACGTTGTTTGTGTGCTGTTTTTCTTTTAATAATTTAGAATCGGTACCTGAGTTTTTGAGTGAGTAGTGAGTGGTGATTAGTGAAAAAAATAAAATTGATGATATTTGCTTGTCAAATTTTAATGCAATCAGATCTAAGAAGTAAATCGTTTAAAAATGGCATATCAAAAAGAATATTGAAAATCCAGGAAGCAGCTTGGCTGGAAGATGAAAATCTGTTTGAGATCGACGTTAGTCGATTGAGTTATTTTTCATCTGTGGTGGAGGGTTCCTTTAGATTTTCTTATATTATTTTTGTAAGCCTAGCGTTTTTTGGTTCTTTTTTGGGCAATGCAAAAAAGAATGAAAGCTTAAAGTAATAACGTCCATTTCACTTCGAGACTGTCCGCCTCAGGCGGGCACGCGGGCAGGTCTACCTTCCAAGGTAACGCAGGGAGGTACAATCCCAATTTCTATCGGGACTACTAATGGCTTTTTTTTTATAACTAGTCCCATTTCTGTAATTTAATGTACTCTTAAAAGTTTTCCCTTTGAGGGAAATGCCGATAGGCAAAGGGTGTTATTCCGTGATTAAAATGCGCTTGATAAACACCCTTCTCCCCTCTTCCCTCTGAGGGAAGAGGCTTGTTTCAGTTATTTTTTATTATTCACTAAATTGTATCGAGAACTGGTTTGGACTCAAAGCATGAAATAACTAGAAAAAAGTCTTGCGTTGGGTCGAGTTCTCGACTCCGCTCGAACTGACAGTGGTCGAGAAGCTTGTCACTTCGATTTCTATGACGTAACCAAACGATTTTGATACAAAGTTTGATTTTTTATAAGTGCAAAAACAATATGTATTATTTTATTTCTGACAGCATTTAAAACACTCATTTTATTCTTGCCT
>NZ_JAIQZE010000039.1 GCF_020164595.1 Psychroflexus longus | reverse complement strand
CATATGTGCTAATCCCCGCAGCTTATCGCAGCTTGTCACGTCCTTCGTCGCCTCTGAGAGCCTAGGCATCCCCCATACGCCCTTAATAAGCTTATCTATTCGATAATTATTTATTTTTATTTTACTCGTCGTACTCCTTTCTCTAAAGAAAAAAGTACGCTCTTACTCTCGTATTCTTATATATTCTCAATATGTCAATGAACGTTTAAATTCCTTACTTACACCTTGTATAAGCAATGAAATCTTTGCCATAATACTT
>NZ_JAIQZE010000038.1 GCF_020164595.1 Psychroflexus longus | reverse complement strand
TTCTTTTGAGTTTGTTTTGCTTGTGCATTTCCATCGGAGTTAACATATGATTAGATAAATGTGGTCTGAGATTATTGTAAATACTGACTGCATCAGCGATAAGCTTTTTCTTTAATGTCATATCCTTCACGGTTTTAGCAATGTTGAACTCTTGTTTAAGTATACCATTGATTCTCTCTGCGATTGCATTTTCATAAGGATCATATTTTTCTGTCATACTTGTTTTTATGTTGTTTTTGTCTAACATTTCTTGATAGTC
>NZ_JAIQZE010000037.1 GCF_020164595.1 Psychroflexus longus | reverse complement strand
AGGCACTAATACGACTTGCGCGAATACTATCTTCGCCAACGATTTAGAGCAGCTCTACAACGCGCTGAATGATGTGACATTGACGGAGCATGCTCGCACGGCAGAGCTGATGAATGCCGGATTGCGGAAGATCTCGCAGAAGGTTGTCGAGGAGGCTGCCGAGGTCGCTCTCGAGGCGGTGAGGAAGCGGACCCAAAAGACGGTCAGCGAAAGTGCCGATCTTCTCTATCACTTGGTCGTTCTGTGGCACGCACTCAATATTGAACCCAGCGAAGTCTGGG
>NZ_JAIQZE010000036.1 GCF_020164595.1 Psychroflexus longus | reverse complement strand
CGACCGTCGCACTGTGGGGCTACTTCCTGTACCAGGGCGTGGTCGATCCGCTGGGCGGCATCAACACGCTGTGGCCGCTCTTTGGCATCTCCAACCAGATGCTGGCCGCGATTGCGCTGACGCTCGGCACCTGCGTGCTGGTCAAGATGAAACGCGACCGCTACGTGTGGGTGACGCTGCTGCCGACCCTCTGGCTGCTGCTCTGCACGCTCACCGCCGGCTGGCAGAAGCTGTTCGATCCGGACCCGAAGATCGGCTTCCTGGCGCACGCCAACAAGTAC
>NZ_JAIQZE010000035.1 GCF_020164595.1 Psychroflexus longus | reverse complement strand
GCGACATGGCCGAAGAGGAAAGCCAGAAACTCGACCGCATGGTGCGTGAGCGTACACGACAGTTGAGTGACCTCGCCGCGCACTTGCAGCGCGTAACCGAAGACGAGAAGACGCGCCTGGCGCGCGAGTTGCACGACGAGTTGGGCGCCATCCTCACCGCCACCAAGATGGACCTCCACTGGCTGCGCTCACGCGTGCACAGCAGCGAGCCGGCCGTGAGTGAAAAGATTACCCGCGTGATGGCCCACGTCGATCAGGGCATCCAGATCAAGCGCCGCCTGA
>NZ_JAIQZE010000034.1 GCF_020164595.1 Psychroflexus longus | reverse complement strand
AATGGTTGATCTAGTACCAGGATGGCTAAGATTATGTAGCTGAGCAAAAATCTTCTTTCGCATAGGTTCCGATACAAATGGGCGTGGTCGCCCTGTTGACATGTCGCAGACCAAAACAGTGTTTGTGCCAGGAACTACGACGTTCTCTAGTTTTAGAGAAGAATTCGCATCGTTACGATACTTTTTCAATTCGTCGTCAAGTTTTTGGCAAGCGGAGAGAGCAGAATGGTCAGTTTCAAAACTAACAGCTTCGATGCGGGACATGGCGTCCGCCACCGTATTG
>NZ_JAIQZE010000033.1 GCF_020164595.1 Psychroflexus longus | reverse complement strand
AGGCCTCTCCGGCGGCATCGCAACTGGCCCCGGCCTTGGCCGGGGAACAGTGTTTCGACGGGTGGTTGGCGAGCCCTTACGCGGCGAGCGCGTAGGGCTTGATCTCGCCGTTCAGATAGAGGTTGCGCGCCTTGGCGCGGCTGAGCTTGCCCGAGCTGGTGCGCGGCAGGGTGCGCGGCGGGACGAGCTCGATCACGCAGTTCATGCCGGTCACCGAGCGGACGCGCTCGCGGATCTCGTCACGCAGGCGCAGGCGCTCCTGCTCGTCCGAGGTGCGGCATTGC
>NZ_JAIQZE010000032.1 GCF_020164595.1 Psychroflexus longus | reverse complement strand
AGGGCCACCACTTCACCGGGGTGTGGGGCCAAATGCGAAGGCGGGCGGTTAGCGGCACCGGTCGCATGAGTCAAGCTGGACAGGCGCGCCGCGGCTCGCCAAGGGGGAGCGCATGACGAACGCGATCCTCACCGGCCCCGATTGCACCAATATGGCGGAGGTCCGCGCTGGCGTCGACCATGTCGACCGCGCGCTGATCGCGCTGCTCGCCCAGCGCTTTGCCTATATGGACGCAGCGGCGCGGATCAAACCCGAACGCGGCGCGGTGCGCGACGAGGGGCGCAAGGC
>NZ_JAIQZE010000031.1 GCF_020164595.1 Psychroflexus longus | reverse complement strand
AACTGTTGCCGGAGAGCATTTCGCCGGGCGCAAAGACGCGCATCGTTGGCGAGATTTACCGCGATTTGGATTCGACGCTGCGCGGGAATTCGCAACTTGGCAAGCAGCTTCGCGATGCGTTTGCGGCGGCTGCGAAGGACGGGGCGAATCCGGGCGGCGATGCACGCGTACATCAGCAGGCCATTGTTGCGCTGATGACAGGACGCGCGCGGCAGGCGCTGCCCGCTATTGCGAAGCGGGTGATAAATGAATGGACGCACAGCGTGGTCGCGGGGAATCGCGAGAGGC
>NZ_JAIQZE010000030.1 GCF_020164595.1 Psychroflexus longus | reverse complement strand
AATACCTCCTTTTTTAGAGTATTGCATTTGATAAAATGCAGTAGACGTTTAGAGAAAAGGGAATTAATTAAGCTTTAATCAGAAATCGGTTAGGATAAGCTTTGATGTTTCTAATTGTCAATTTAATATTTGGGGGATTAGCTCAGCTGGCTAGAGCGCCTGCCTTGCACGCAGGAGGTCATCGGTTCGACTCCGATATTCTCCACAACTAATAGCTTTTAAAGTTATTATAAACGTTCATTGACATATTGAGAATATATAAGAATACGAGAGTAAGAGCGTACTTTTTTCTTTAGAGAAAGGAGTGCGAAGAGTAAAATAAAAATAAATAATTATCGAATAGATAAGCTTATTAAG
>NZ_JAIQZE010000003.1 GCF_020164595.1 Psychroflexus longus | reverse complement strand
ACATTTATCTAATCATATGTTAACTCCGATGGAAATGCACAAGCAAAACAAACTCAAAAGAAAATCGTATAAATCAAAAAACCTTAACGATGCTAGCATCGTTAAGGTTTAAATTATAAATTTAATGTCTAATAATCTGTATCGGTTATTTAGGACGAGACACTTATTTTAAAGTTTACTTTACTTCTTCAAAATCTACGTCTTCGACATCACTATCATCGTTTCCTTTAGAATCGTCGCCTTCAGATTTTGGTTGCTCACCTCCACCTTGTTGCTCAGCTTGTGCTTTGTACATTTCTTCAGAAACTGTTTTCCAAGCTTCGTTCAATTTATCTAAAGCTGGGGTAATTTTCTCAAGTTCTTTAGTTTCATAAGCTGCTTTCAATTCTTCTAAAGCATCTTCGATAGGCTTCTTCTTGTCATCAGAAATTTTGTCTCCAAATTCTTTCATTTGACTTTCAGTTTGGAAAATCATAGCATCAGCTTCATTTAGCTTATCTACTTTCTCCTTAGCCTTTTTATCTGCTTCAGCATTCGCTTCAGCTTCCTGCTTCATCTTCTTAATTTCCTCTTCAGTCAATCCGGAAGAAGCTTCAATTCTAATGTCCTGAGATTTTCCAGTCGCTTTATCAGTTGCACTTACTTTGATGATACCATTAGCATCAATATCAAAAGTAACTTCAATTTGTGGAACTCCACGTTTTGCTGGTGGTATACCATCTAGGTGGAATCTACCAATTGTTTTATTATCAGTTGCCATTGGACGCTCACCTTGTAGGACGTGAATCTCTACACTTGGTTGATTGTCTTGTGCGGTTGAGAAAACCTGAGACTTTTTAGAAGGAATCGTTGTATTTGATTCTATAAGTTTGGTCATCACACCACCCATAGTTTCAATACCTAGAGAAAGTGGTGTCACATCAAGTAACAATACATCTTTTACATCTCCGGTCAATACACCACCTTGTATTCCTGCACCAATTGCTACAACCTCATCTGGATTTACACCTTTACTTGGTTTCTTTCCGAAGAAATCTTCAACTGCTTTTTGTACAGCTGGAATACGAGTAGAACCACCAACTAAGATCACTTCGTCGATGTCACTTGTACTTAATCCAGCAGCTTTCAATGCTTTTTCGCATGGAGTAATTGTTCTCTTTACCAGACCAGAAATTAATTGTTCAAATTTTGATCTTGTGAACGTTCTTACCAAGTGCTTAGGTCCGCTTTGCGTTGCCGTTACATATGGTAAATTGATTTCGGTTGAATTGGAAGACGATAATTCAATTTTAGCTTTTTCTGCAGCTTCTTTCAATCTTTGAAGTGCCATGGCATCTTTTCTAAGATCGATATCTTCATCTTTAATGAATTCTTCAGCTAACCAGTCGATAATCACTTCATCCACATCATCACCACCAAGGTGAGTATCACCATCAGTCGCTAAAACTTCAAATACACCATCACCCAATTCTAGAATAGACACATCATGTGTACCACCACCAAAGTCAAATACGGCAATTTTTTGGTCTTTATCTTTTTTATCCAAACCATAAGCTAAAGCTGCTGCTGTAGGTTCGTTGATAATTCTACTTACTTTCAATCCAGCGATTTCACCAGCTTCTTTAGTCGCTTGTCTTTGAGAGTCGTTAAAGTAAGCAGGGACTGTAATTACAGCTTCAGTTACCTCCTGACCTAAATAATCTTCAGCAGTTTTCTTCATTTTCTGAAGAATCATAGCAGATAGTTCTTGAGGTGTATACATTCTTCCATCGATATCAACACGAGCTGTATCATTTTCGCCTTTTACAACTTTGTAAGGCACTCTATCTACCTCTTTAGTTGATTCAGAATATTTATTTCCCATAAATCTTTTGATAGAGGAAATAGTTTTTTCTGGGTTAGTAACGGCTTGACGTTTTGCAGGATCACCTACTTTTATTTCACCACCTTCTACAAAAGCAATAACGGATGGTGTTGTTCTTTTACCTTCAGCATTAGGAATAACCGTTGGCTCATTACCTTCCATGACGGATACACAAGAGTTGGTTGTTCCTAAATCTATACCTATAATCTTACTCATAATTTTATTTTTATATTCTTATTATTGTCTTCGCTCAACAAAAGTCAATCTTTATGCCAGCCAACAGAGTGTGACAGCATGTCATAAAAAGATGACACTTGCTATAAGATTTTATTTTAGTTTTACGTTTGAGTAATCACTTATGATTAAAAACTTTATTCTGCTATCAATTTGTTTTGTGTGTTGCTTTTCTTTTGCTCAAGAGAAAGAAATCATCAATCAGGGGCAATTCTGGACCGGTTACATGACCAGTGCAAGAATTTCTGAAAACTATTCGCTTTGGAATGATTTCCATTATGTACCCAACGGTTTTTTCGTAGCAAGGACAGGCGTTACACACTCATTTTTTTAAAAGCTGTATCTCACTGCAGGTTATGCCTATTTGAATATCCCTACAGAAAGCAACGGTACCAAATTAAACAGAACCGAACATCGCCCCTGGATGCAAATGGTTGCCAACCATGAGTTAACTGGTAGGTGGACTATGATAAATCGTGTCCGTTATGATATGCGTTACAGGCAAAATTTTACAAATGGAGAGCTATTAAATGATTTCGACTTCACCAACCGGTTAAGATTACTTATTGGATTGCGTTACCATTTTGAGGAACAAAGGATTTTCTCTGGAACGCCTTATATAAATTTAAGTAATGAAGTTTTGGTCAATTTTGGTGAGAATATCATTACAAATCATTTTAATCAAAATAGAACCTGGCTTACGCTAGGTTTACAACTTGAAACTGTTAGCTTCCAAATTGGATATATGAATCGTTTTGTGAAATTATCTCAAAATCAAAGGTTTGAAAGAAACCATACACTGGTCGTCTGGATTTCCCAACGTTTTGATTTCAGAAAGAAGCAGATTCCAAGTGACGATGATGAACATTTCTACCAAATACCTTAAGCTAAAAAAGTCTTAAGCTCTCTGTTTAAATTGAACATTCACTAATAAATGTGAAAAAAATCTCTCATCTTTACAGCATTGATAAAAAATTGTTGTCAGAATGAAGAAAATTGAATGTATAAGTGTTTTCGATATGCTAAAGATTGGCGTGGGGCCATCAAGTTCTCATACTCTTGGACCCTGGAGAGCCTCACAGCGATGGGTTGAAGAATTGAAAGATGATAAGCTTTTAGACGAAATCAAAAACATCAAGATACATCTTTATGGGTCTTTATCTTTAACAGGAAAAGGCCATGCAACGGATATTGCAGCCATTTTAGGACTTTGCGGTCATGACCCAGTAACTATGGATATCACTCATATTGATGTAGAAATAGACCGAGTCAAAAATGAAGGTCGATTAAATCTGGACGATTCTAGGTTCATCGATTTTGATTTTAAGGACGACGTTGTCTTTGAAAAAGATTTCAAGGAGTTCCATCCCAATGGTATCACCTACATAGCTCACTTAAAAAATGGTGAAAGAGTAGAAACTACATTTTATTCCATCGGAGGTGGTTTTGTCGTCAAAGAGGATCGAGAAAACGCCAGACAAAAACAAGAAGAATTAAAAAGCTTTCCTTTTCAAATCAATTCTGCTTTAGAATTGATTGAACATTGTAAAAATGAACAAAAGATTATTTCTGAAATTGTTCTCGAAAATGAAAAATCGCTCAGAAATGAACTTGAAATCCATTCCGGATTAGAGAAAATATGGGAAGTAATGCTGGAATCAATGTACATTGGTTGCCATACGGAAGGGACATTGCCTGGCGGTTTAAATGTCAACAGAAGAGCCGCTAGGATGAACAAAAACCTTCTCGAACATAAATTTGAAACCTACAATACTCCTCAGGAATGGCTTGAAACCATCAGAACCAAAGAAGTCAAATTCCGACAAATTTTACAATGGGTAAGCTGTTTTGCCATATCAGTTAATGAGGTCAATGCTTCATTAGGTCGTGTCGTCACCGCTCCCACCAACGGAAGTTCTGGCACATTACCAGCAGTGATGATGTATTATATGGTCATCGAAAATCATAACGCCACTTTTGAGGATCTAAAACAATTCATGTTGGTTGCTGGAGAAATAGGAAGTTTATTCAAGAAAGGAGCTACCATCTCAGCTGCTATGGGCGGTTGTCAGGCAGAGATTGGCGTATCTTCAGCAATGGCTGCAGGTGCGCTCACGGAATTGATGGGCGGTACTCCTGAGCAAGTGCTTATGGCTAGTGAAATTGCCATGGAACACCATCTCGGAATGACTTGCGATCCTATTGCGGGACTCGTACAAATCCCTTGTATCGAACGTAATGCAATGGGTGCGATCAAGGCAATCAACGCTGCTGAAATCGCTATGGAATCTGATGCTACCAAAGCTAAAGTCCCTTTAGACAAAATCATAGCTACCATGTGGGACACCGCTCAAGACATGACATCCAAGTACAAAGAAACCTCTGAAGGCGGACTCGCCATCAAAGTCAATATGAGCGATTGTTAAGTAAGTTATATATAACTAGACCTCACAAATTTTAAAACCTGTGAGGTCTAATTTATTCTGAAATAACATTTTTACTTAATATCTACCAACTCCAAATCAAATACTAAGATAGAATTGGCTGGAATGACACCTCCGACTTCTCTGTCGCCATAGGCTAAGTGAGGTGGAATCACAAATTGAGCTTTGGTTCCTTTGTTTAGCAATAGTAGTCCTTCATCCCAACCTTCAATCACATGACCTGCTCCCACAGGAAATTCGATAGGTTGTTTTCTTTTGTAAGAAGAATCAAAAACAGTTCCATCGACTAGGCTACCTTTATAATGAACGCTGACGTTTTGACCTTTATTTGGTTTTACGCCCGACCCCTCATTGATGATTTGGTAACGCAAACCACTTTCAGTTTCTTTAAAACCTTTCGAAATTTCGTCGAGTTTTTTTGCAGCTTCTGCTTTTAGCTCAGCTTCTCTTTCAGCTTTAGACGCATTGAATTTCTTAAAACTTTTTACAGCATCAAATGCTTTAGCTTCGTCTCCGACACGTTCTATTTCTACTGAATTTAATTTGTCTTTACCTTCAATGCTATCTACAACATCTTGCCCTTCCACAACATAACCAAATACGGTATGCTTACCATCAAGCCAGGGTGTTGCTCCGTGAGTGATAAAAAATTGACTTCCATTTGTACTAGGACCAGCATTGGCCATAGATAGAACACCGGAACGATCGTGCTTCAAGTCAGGGTGAATTTCGTCATCAAATTGATATCCAGGTCCTCCTGTTCCATTGCCTTTTGGATCCCCACCTTGGATCATAAAATTGTCTATGACTCTGTGAAAGACTAATCCATCATAATAAGGAGTTCCTAAATCTTTAGCTGAGTTTTCGATTTTCCCTTCAGCAAGTCCTATAAAATTTCCTACTGTGCCAGGGGTTTTATCAAAAGTAAGTTGGACTATAATTTTACCTTTTTCGGTATTGAAATGTGCGTATATTCCGTTTTTCATGAATTTATTTTTTTGCAAATTTAAAATTAAATCTAATTTACGTCGGGTAAACTTTAGTTTAAAAAATTGATGAGTAATTATTGATCGTAGATATAAATTTCAGTGGCACCAAGACCGTATTTTTGGTAGTCAGCATCATAAAATTCAATTTGATCATAACGTCTAAAAAGCGTATACAATTCAGCTTTAAGAACCCCTTGCCCTACTCCATGAATAAAAACAATGCGTTTGATGCGTTTTTCCATCGCAAATTCAATCTTTTTACGACTATGCTCCAACTGAATATTGAGCATTTCAAAATTGGATAAATGTGAGGTTTTATCCACCAAATTATGGATATGAAGATCCACTTCCATCGCAGGTTGCTGGCGTTTTGGTTTTGGGGATGGACCTTTTTGCTTAGGGTTTAAATCTGATTTTAATTTTTCAAGCAAAATATCGTCCTTCAAATCCACATCCAATTGGCCATCAATTTTGACAACCAGCGAAAATGGAACTCTCATTTCAAAACCATCTGAAGTCTCAAAAATAACTTCATTACTTTCAACTTTAGTGACAATTCCAGACACATCATCATCGATCAATTCAACCTTATCACCTATTAGAAAGTTTTTATTTTTCATCATCAGGAGTATTATCATCTTTAGGATTGTCGCTCGCCCACTGTTTGGTAGAATTGTAAAGACCTATCATAAGGATGAGAAGTCCGCCAATTTTAAGATAAACGTTTTCATTTTCCCCTGTGAGATCATAAATCAACATAATTGCGCCTATTATGATAAATGCGGTATAAAGAGCTTGTTTTTTGGTGTTGATCATTCAAAATAAGTTTTGAATTGACAAATATAGACTCAATTTCCGTTTAGAGCCAACAATTCTTCCAAGTGTTCCCGATTATTCGATAATCGTGGAATCTTATGCTGACCTCCAAGTTTATTATGTTGTTTTAACCAGTTTTGAAAAAGCTTAGGCTTGGCCTGATGAATTTTCAAAAGATCTAATGTCATATTATTATATCGCTTAGCTTCATAATCACTATTGATTTCCTGAAGGTTTTTATCCAGGCAAATTTGAAAATCAGAAAGACTTTCAGGTGGTGTTTTAAATTCTAAAATCCACTCGTGTGCCCCTTTCTTTTTACCTTCCATAAAAACAGGTGCCGCTGTATATTCCATTACTTCACAATTGAGCTCAAAAGCTGTTTTCTTGACTGCAGCTTCTGCATTTTCAATAATAAGTTCTTCGCCAAATGCATTGATATGGTGCTTTGTTCTTCCTGTAACTCTTATTCTGAAAGGCTCTAAAGAGGTGAAACGCAACGTATCTCCAATCTTATACCTCCACAATCCAGAGTTTGTAGTAATTACGATAGCATAATTTGTATCAATTTCAACTTCACTTAAGCCGATTACTTTCTCCTTTGGTGTTCCATAAGTCGACATTGGTATGAACTCGAAGAAAATTCCATAATCGAGCATCAATAATAGGTCTTTAGAATTATTAAGATCCTGAGCAGCAAAAAATCCTTCTGAAGCATTATATATTTCGTAATACTTCATTTTGCTTGAGGGTATGATCTGCTCGTACTGGTTTCTGTAAGGCTCAAAACTCACACCTCCATGAAAATACACCTCCAGATCTGGCCAAACTTCATCGATACTAGTTTTTCCAGAAGTTTTCAAAACATCATTTAACAATACAAGCATCCAGGAAGGAACCCCAGCAAGGCTTGTTACTCGCTCTTTAATAGTTTCATCCACTATAGCTTGCATTTTGGTTTCCCAGTCACTCATCAAGGAGACGCTATTTCCTGGCGTGCTGCTATAGCTTGCCCAAAATGGCATATTGTGTATGAGTAGAGCAGAAAGATCTCCATAAGAGGTTCCTTTATCCTGGTAGATTTCTTTACTTCCTCCTAATCTGAGGCTTTTTCCAGTAAATAACTTAGAGTCTGGATTGTTATTTAAATACATGCATAATAAATCCTTGCTGGCCGCATAATGACAATCCTCTAAAGATTCCTGACTTACTGGAATAAACTTACTCTTAGCGCCAGTAGTTCCACTGGACTTCGCAAACATGGTAATGGGCGAAGGCCAAATTAAATTCTTTTCTCCCTGTCTGCACCTCTCAAAGGTAGCTTCAAAATCTTCATAAGTTTGAACTGGTACGCGCTCTTTAAAAGTTTCATAATTATTTATTTCATCAAAGCCATAGGTTTTTCCAAATTCCGTATTTTGGGCTTTATAAATCAAATCAAGTAGTAATTCATTTTGAACTTCATTGGGATGTTTTTTAAACAATTCCATATGATGAATACGCTTCTTTAGTATCCAGGAAGCTATAGAATTTACAATTGGTATTGACATAAATAAGTAAGTTTAATAAGGTAACCAAGAATCATCAAACATAATAAAAAATGCAATATAGAGGAGTCTTAAGAAAAATGAAAACGGAGAGTAACCAAGAGGTTGATTATTTTTTGGAATTTGAAAACGACGTCGTTCATTTAAACCAATTATTGGACAAAGAAGTGGCTTTTCACTTTGTGGAATATCAGTGTCTTAACTGCAGCAAAAACAAAAAAATATTTAGACAGGGGTTTTGTTATGATTGCTTTCAAGAAATTCCAAATGCTGGTGAATGGATCATGCATCCAGAATTGAGTAAGGCGCATCTTGACGAAGAAGACAGAGATTTGGATTATGAGAAAAAAGTCCAGCTGCAGCCTCATATAGTTTATTTAGCAAATTCCAGTAATGTAAAAGTAGGTGTAACTCGCAAAAGCCAAATTCCTACGCGATGGATCGATCAAGGAGCGCACGAGGCTATTGCCATATTGGAAACACCAAACCGATATTTAGCAGGTATAACTGAAGTGGAATTGAAAAAGCATGTTGCTGACAAGACAAATTGGCGAACCATGCTCAAAAATGAAATCCAGGATAAAGACCTTGTAGAAGAAAGAGAAAAATTAAAAGAGTTTATACCCGATGAGGCTAAAGATTATTACTTAGCAACTAGTCAGGAATTCAATATTAACTTTCCTGTTATAGAATACCCTAAGAAACTAAAAAGCCTGAATCTGGAAAAAAATAATAGTTATAAAGGAAAGCTGAAAGGCATTAAAGGGCAATATTTAATTTTTGAAAATGATATTGTTTTTAATGTGAGAAACAGTGAAGGCTATGTAGTAGATTTTGAGATATTATACTAAACAAAAATACCCTGTGATAAAAAATATCACAGGGTTATAATCAACTTAAAAAAACTTATTACATATTCTCTTTCTCTCTTAAAGACTGGATATATTGGGCTTTCTTAAGATTTTGTCTTTTTTCTACAGATTTTTTCGTGAATTGTTTTTTATCACGAAGTGTTTGAAGAACTTTGGTATCTCTAAACTTACGTTTTAAGCGTTTAAGAGCTCTTTCAATTTTCTCACCATCTTTTACTTTAACTACTAACATATAATGATTAATTATTTACAGTTGACTTAGAATTTTCGAATTGCAAATATAGATAATTCAATTACAAATTTACTATCAACTTCAATTTTTTCTGAATTTATTATTTTAATAATTTCAATCTGGGAATCAATTTCAATTTGACTCCTCAATTCTAGAGACAACCTATGACTAAAGGACATAATATGGCAACAATTGCATTTAAATACATGCGCTACATAATTTTCAGATAAATGAAAAAACTATTTGCTATAATCCTCTTGTATTTAATTAACTCCAATATCGTGGTTTGGTCTCAAAACGAAAATAATAAAATCGACAGTATGCCCACTATCCTTGGAGTAAGTTTTGACTATGCTTATATTCTTCAACATTCAGAAAATTTAAAAGAATTAGATAATGCTTTCCCAGTTGGAATAGGTATGGAATGGAGTAAAATGTTATTATCTAAAAATGCCTGGGAATTTTGCAACTGTCTGCCAAGAATCGGAGTAGAAGCTGCCTACTGGACCTGGGATAATCCAGATATTCTGGGAAGCGGTTTGCTTGTTATGGGTTTTGTAGAGCCTTATTTTAGGACTCATAAACGAATGAATTTCTTTTTCAGAGCTGGTCTAGGTAGCGCTTACCTCTCCAAACCTTTTGATTTTGAAAATAATCCTCAAAACTTATCTTATAGTACGAATTTGAGTTTTGCCATAATGGCTGGAGCTGGCATAAACTACCGCCTGACAAATGAATGGAATATCGGAATTTTGGTAAAGTACAATCACACTTCCAACGGTGGCATCAAAGCTCCAAATAAAGGGATTAATTTTCCCTCGGTTAGTTTCAGAATTAATAAAAGCTTAAATCCTATTCTTTTTCCTGATTTTCAAAAAGTTGAAAACAGAAAACCTCCAGACAAGCTTTCAAGACTATCAATTGCAAATTTTTCCGGATGGAGTAATGCAACAGTAAGAGATCAGGATAAATTTTATGTATTTGGTATCGCTGGATATTTCAGCAAATGGATAGGGAGAAGAAGTGCTATTTCTGGCGGTACAGAAATAATTTTTGATTATTCCAGAAGAAAACAAATACGAATAAACAATGAGGATAATAACTTTGTACAGGCTGCAGCATTGGTAGGACATGAGTTTTGGCTTGGCAAAGTAACCTTTAGTCAACACGTAGGTGCTTACTATTATAATGACTACAGAATAAACGATGACATCTATCAGCGCTACGGACTGACTTACAATTTTTCAAACCATATTTTCGCGGGTTTTAATCTGAAAGCTCACCGTCACGTGGCAGATTTTTTTGACTTTAGAATTGGCTATACTTTTTAAAGAAAATCAATTCCGGTGCTTCAGAATTTAATTTGAATTTCTTTGATATCATAAGACTCAAGTCGATCCTCGTCAAATTCAACCACTAACTTACCATAGTTATCAATACCTCTAATTATACCTTGTATGAGAGTTCCATCTGGAAATTGAAGCATTGTCACTTTATTATATTTAAACAGGGAATCATAATAAGTTGAAAGAATAGATTTCAAACTCGTGGAATTGAATAGGCCTGGGATTTTTTCAAACTCCACTAACAAATTGTCTAGTAAATCATCGAGATCAAAAGAAGTGTTGCTCATTAATTTCATTGAAGAAGCATTTGGAAGACCTGTGAAATGGTCTTGATTTACATTGAGACCGACACCCACTACGCTAGCACCTTCTCTATTCTGAGTCATCATATTTTCTATCAATACCCCTCCAATTTTATACTGATGTGACAGGATGTCGTTAGGCCATTTAATCGAAAGTTTAGGAATGTCATACTTCACTAAAACATTTTTTATAGCCATAGCTACAAGGGCACTGAGCTTGAAAGTATCAATATGTATAGACTTCAAAGCTGGTAAGAAGACACTAAATGTGAGGTTTTTTCCCGGTTCGCTCACCCATGAAGTCCCTCTCTGACCTCTCCCTTCTATTTGATGATGAGCGACTACACAGTACATTTGATCTTTAGAATGTGTTTTTACAAAATCTTTTAAAAAGCTATTTGTAGAACTTGTGGCATCAACTTTGACAACTTTCATGAGAACGGTTAGATATCGAATAATCTTTTGTTAACTGGCGCAAAAAAAGGGATTAAAAAACTATTTTTGCGTTAAAATTTAAACTTTTAATGAGTACAAAAAAAGAACAAATAGATCAACTTATTACATACATAATTCAAGGTATAGAAGATATTAAGGGTAATGATATTGAAATTATAGATTTAAGAGAGATTGAAAACACGGTTTGTGATTATTTTATTGTCTGCTCTGGAAATTCCAATACACAAGTAGATGCTATTGAAAGCTCCGTAAGAAAAGTTGTAAGTAAAGCATTTCAAGACAAGCCTTGGCATGTTGAAGGACTAGAAAATTCACAGTGGGTTTTAATGGACTATGTAGATGTTGTTGTTCACATTTTCCAAAAACAGATCAGAGAATATTACGATATTGAGAGCTTATGGGGAGACGCTAAGATAACGTCTATTGAATCTAATTACTAAACAAGATAAAAGTAGAGAATGGCTAAAAAAGCAACGCAAAAGAAAAACGAAAATAAAGATCCTAAAAAGCCTAAGTTTAATTCTTATTGGATATACATTGGAATTATAGTTATCTTTTTAGGAGTTCAGCTTTTTGGAGGTAGTGGATTCAGTGATCCTGAAAAAACAAGTCCAGCTCAGTTTGAGAAATTTTTAAAAGAAGGAGATGTTGACAAAGTCAATATTATTAAAAATTCAAGAATAGCCGAAATTTTCCTAACAACGGAAGCTAAGTCCAAACCTGTACACTCAGGTTCTAATGATGAACAAGTTTTTGCTTCTTCTGGAGCTCCAGATTATTCATTTGAATTTGGAGATCTTCAAAATTTTGAGAATACCATTGAAAAAATAAAAGAAGAACAAAATCTGAATACCCGTGTTTATTACGAAACACGATCTAATTATTTTAGTGAAATATTGATTGGTTTACTTCCTATCATTTTAATTGTCGGCATCTGGATTTTCATTATGAAACGAATGAGTAAAGGTGGTGGCGGTGGTCCTGGCGGACAACTTTTCAACATTGGCAAATCCAAAGCAAAATTGTTTGATGAAAAGAAAGATGTTAAGACTTCTTTTAAAGATGTCGCAGGATTAGAAGGCGCAAAAGATGAAGTACAAGAAATTGTTGATTTCCTAAAGCATCCCGACAAATATACCAACCTAGGTGGAAAAATTCCAAAAGGAGCATTACTTGTAGGCCCTCCTGGTACTGGTAAAACTTTGCTTGCAAAAGCCGTAGCCGGTGAAGCTGGAGTTCCATTCTTCTCTTTATCAGGGTCAGACTTCGTGGAAATGTTTGTAGGTGTAGGAGCATCTAGAGTAAGAGATCTCTTTAAACAAGCTAAAGACAAGTCTCCATCTATCATATTTATTGATGAGATTGATGCTATTGGTAGATCCAGAGGTAAAGGAAACATGTCAGGCTCTAATGATGAGAGAGAAAACACTCTTAATCAACTTCTAACAGAAATGGACGGCTTTGGAACCAATACCAATGTCATTGTTATTGCAGCAACAAACCGTGCAGATGTACTTGACAAGGCTTTGATGAGGGCTGGTCGATTCGACAGACAAATTTATGTGGATTTACCAGATGTAAGAGAGAGAGAAGAAATTTTTGAAGTACACTTAAAGCCACTTAAAAAGATAGATAATGAATTAGATACAGAGTTTTTAGCAAAACAAACTCCTGGCTTTTCTGGTGCTGATATTGCAAACTTGTGTAATGAAGCAGCTTTAATTGCAGCCCGAAATAACAGCAAAGCTGTTGGTAAGCAAGATTTTCTAGATGCGGTTGACAGAATTGTAGGTGGACTAGAAAAGAAAAACAAGATCATGACAGTTGAAGAGAAACGTGCTATTGCTTTTCATGAAGCTGGTCATGCTACTGTAAGTTGGATGTTGGAATATGCAGCACCATTAGTAAAAGTTACTATTGTACCTAGAGGTCAATCCCTAGGGGCTGCCTGGTATTTACCTGAAGAACGCCAGATAGTAAGAACAGAACAAATACTGGATGAGATGTGTGCCACTATGGGTGGTCGAGCTGCCGAAAAGATAATCTTTGACAAAATATCCACGGGCGCCTTAAGTGATTTAGAAAAAGTGACAAAGCAGGCTAAAGCCATGGTTACTATCTATGGACTAAATGATAAAATTGGGAACATAACATATTATGACTCTTCAGGTCAGTCAGAATATAACTTTACTAAGCCGTACAGCGATAAGACTTCAGAATTAATTGATGAAGAGATTTCAAAATTAATCGAAGAACAATACAAAAGAGCTATAGAAATTCTGACAAAGCACAAAGATCAGTTGACTGAGCTAGCTGAATTACTCTTGGAGAAGGAAGTTATTTTCAAAGATAATTTGATAGAAATTTTTGGTGAACGTCCTTTTAAGAAGCCAGAAATGATAAATTCTTACGAGAAAAAGGCAAAACAAAAAGAATCAGATCAAAAAGATGAAAAAACTGAGGATGATAATGATTCCAAAAAAGACGATAAAGTTGAAAGCGAATCTTAAATAATCGCTCTCAATAGTGAAAGTTTTTAAAAAAGCCTGATATTGATGTGATCAATTTCAGGTTTTTTTTATATTTAAAACTTACGTATATTTGAGTAAAATTTATGCAATTTTTATGAACTTCTTTAAACGCCTCTTCGGCATAGAAAATATAGGAGAAGTAACCGACGAAAATGGGAACGAAATAGGCAAATTTATGCCTAAGCCCGAAACTCCTGTTGATGAAGAATTCATGCATAATTTTAAAAAAAACGGGGGCAAATTCTTGTATTGTGAGAATGAAAATGAGCTAAGACTTAATTTTTCTGAGATTTTAAAAGAGAATGAATGGGATCACAGTGAGGTATATTGCAGCAATGAATCCATACGTCAAGATTTTGAGCATACGCATCTTACATTCAATAAAAATTTAAATGCATGTTTTTTTCTGTCAAACTGTGAATTTTTAATATCAAACACCGGAGCTATTTTGGTAAGCTCTAGCCAGTTAGGCGATAAAAAACTGTCAGACCTTCCTCTCAATTTCATAATAATTGCTAAAACGAGTCAACTCATCAAAACTATTGGTGAAGGGCTACAAAAAATCAATAAACGCCACGACAGAAATCTTCCTACAAATATTACAACAATTAAAACTTTTGATGAAAACAAAGATTCTGATTTCATGAACTATGGAAGTACACCAAAAAATTTATATTTGTTGCTCTTAGAAGATTTATAAAGAATGTCAGAACTTTTAAAAAGGAGCATTACAGGTGCTTTATATATCATTATAATAGTATCCACTGCTTTTTTAAGTCATTATCTGTTACTTCTTTTTTTTACAATTGTTGGCTTTATATGTCTAAGGGAATTCCAAACTTTATTAAAGTTTAGAAACATTATTTCTTACATCTCCCTCATAGTGCTTCTGTATTATTTTAATTTCACAGAAATTTATTTGCCACTGCTTATTGCGTATCTGGCAATGACACTGGTTGTAAAAATCTTCCTATTGAAAGATTTATACACACTTCATGATATTCCGATTTTTGATGGCAGAAAGCATTTGCTTACCCTCTTCTATATAGTTCCGTCGATAATATTTTTAACCATGATACCTGTTTACAAAGAAGACTACGAATACGTTCTTGTGGGAACTTTTGTTTTGATATGGACAAACGATTCATTTGCTTACTTGGTTGGAAAGAATTTTGGAAAAACAAAACTATTTGAAAGGATCTCCCCCAAAAAAACAATTGAAGGTTTTTTAGGCGGAGCAATTGCATCAATAATAATAAGCTATTTAATTTTTATCTATATTGATTTACTTCCCCTTTGGGCCTGGATTATGCTTGCAATAATTGTAAGCATCTTTGGAACCCTTGGAGATTTGGTCCAATCCAAATTCAAAAGAAAAGCAGACGTAAAAGATAGTGGTAAAATCATGCCTGGTCATGGAGGTATTTTTGACCGAATGGATAGTATGCTTTTTTCTAGTACATTTGTTTTTATTTTCATTTTACTTTTAGATTATGTTTCATAAAGAGGGTTATAAAATTCTTGTTTCAAGTTTAATAGGTTTAATTATCATTAATCTTTTATCCAATTTACTTATAGATAAAAGCCAGCAATGGCTTATCATTTTGATTTTTGCAGGATCGTTTATCCTGTTCTTTTTGGTTGCTCAGTTTTTCAGAAATCCAAAACGAGAAATTCAAAAAAACGAAGATCATATTTTAGCCCCTGTAGATGGGAAAGTGGTGACCATTGAAAAGGTTTTTGAACCTGAATTTGTCAATGAAGAGAAACTACAAGTCTCTATCTTTATGTCACCAATAAACGTTCACGTTACTCGTTACCCTATAGGTGGAAAGATTTTGTATAATAAATACCATCCAGGGAAGTTCTTGGTTGCATGGCACCCTAAATCCAGTGAAGAAAATGAAAGAACAACAGTGGTTATTGAAACCAAAAATTTTGGAAACTTACTTTACAGACAAATTGCTGGAGCTGTAGCAAGAAGAATTGTCAACTACGCGAAAGAGGGTCATACAGCAGTACAGGGTGAAGATTCTGGATTTATAAAGTTTGGATCTAGGGTTGATCTATTTTTACCTGTTGACGCTGAAGTTTCAGTTAAAATAAATGATGTTGTAAAGGGTGGTAAGACTGTCATTTTTAAAAAGGCCTAAATGAATTTAGAAGAATATTCTGAAGAAAATATAGATCGTCTTTTTGAAGCAGCCTACTCCAAGGTGAGCCAGACTCATAAAAAATTTCCACAAGACGTCTTGCTTTATTTTTATGCTTACTACAAGCATGCGAAAAATGATTCAGATTTAAAAGTCAACCAGAATGCAGTAAATGATGGTGAGGAGCTCGTAAATGCTTTCAAAGCAAATGCTATGTTTCAAGTAAAAAAATTCTCTGGAAGGGAGTCTAAAATAAAATATATCATACTGGCAAAGAAACATTTGGGTGATGAATTTCAAATAGAATAAAAAAGAGCGGCTTTACAAAGCCGCTCTTTTTTATTCTATACCGTTTTGTTTTAGTTTTACAGATTTTGTAAGCTTTTTGTTATGGTTTGAATTTGTGCCAAAGCATCTTCTTTCTTTTGCTTTTCAATACTTACAACTTTTTCGGGGGCATTGTTTACAAATCTTTCATTAGAAAGTTTTTTCTCAACAGATTTCAAAAATCCCTCATAATACTTCAATTCCTCTTTCAGTTTCCCCTTTTCAGCTTCAATATCAATGGCGCCTTCAACTGGTATAAAGTATTCATTGGATTTTACTCTAAACGTGAGACTGCCTTCCACAGGAGAATCTGTATAAGATAGATTCTTAATATTTCCCATTTTCAAGATCACAGAGTCAAAATTTTCAGAAGCAGGTTCATTGTTGAGAACTACTAAATCAATTGGATTCTTAAAAGCTATATTTTTTTCTTTTCGAATAGTTCTTATACCAGAAATAACTTCAGCAGCAAAAGAAAATTCTGTAATTAGTTTTTCACTGTAATCTTTTTCTTCAGGCCAGTATGATATCGTAAGGGCATTACTCGGATTTCTTTCTTCAATTTGATGCCATATTTCTTCGGTAATAAATGGCATAAAAGGATGCAGGATTTTCAAGTTATCTTCAAAAAGTTTAATTGTAGCGACCAAAGTTGATTTATCAATCGGTTGCTTGTAATCTGGCTTTATAAGTTCTAAAAACCATGAACAGAAATCATCCCAAACTAACTTATAACTGGTCATTAGCGCATCTGAAATTCTGTATTTACTAAAATGATCTTCCAGTTCTCTTAACTTAGATTGAAAAACAGATTGATACCAGTCTATGGCAATTTTTGAAGATTCAGGTTGCTCAATCTCTTCACTAACTTCCCACGAAGTGATCAATTTAAAGGCGTTCCAGATTTTATTCCCAAAACCTTTCCCTTGTTGACATAAAGACTCATCGAATAGTAAGTCGTTACCAGCTGCATTACTTAATAGCAGACCCACTCTCACTCCATCGGCGCTGTATGTATCTATCAATTCTAATGCATCCGGAGAATTACCAAGAGACTTTGACATCTTCTGTCTTTTTTTATCTCTTACTAAGCCGGTGAGATAGACATTTTCAAAAGGTTTTTGGTCTGTATATTCATAGCCTGCCATGATCATACGGGCAACCCAGAAAAATAAAATATCTGGTCCGGTAACCAAATCATTGGTAGGATAGTAATATTTAAACTCTTTATTATCAGGATTACGAATACCATCAAAAACACTCATTGGCCAAAGCCATGAAGAGAACCAGGTGTCCAGAACATCTTCATCTTGTCTCAAATCCTCCAATCCTAACGATTTTCCAGATTTTTCGATAGCCAGTTTTAAGGCTTCTTCCTTTGTTTTGGCAACTACATAATCATTTTCACCAGCGCCAAAATAGTACGCAGGAATTTGATGACCCCACCACAATTGACGGGAGATATTCCAATCTCTGATGTTTTCCATCCAGTGCTTATAAGTATTCTCAAACTTCTTAGGATGTAACTTTATATCATTGAACTCAAGAACTGCTTTAATTGCAGGTTGAGCAAGGTCTTTCATCTTGAGAAACCATTGATCTGATAATCTAGGTTCGATTACTGCTTTGGTTCTTTCAGAGGTTCCAACTTTATTGGTATAATCTTCGACCTTGAGCAAGAAGCCTTGTTTATCAAGATCACTTACAAAATTCTTTCTGGCCTCAAATCGGTCTTGACCTTCATAATCTAAACCGAAACTATTGAGAGTAGCATCAGGGTTAAAAATGTCATAAACCGCTAGATCATGCTTTTCCCCAAGAATTTTATCGTTTTCATCATGAGCCGGAGTAACCTTTAAGCAACCAGTACCAAACTCCATATCCACATAATCGTCTTCAATAATTGGGATACTTCTCCCAATAATAGGAACTATTGCTTTTTTCCCTTTGAGATGAGTAAATCGTTCATCGTTGGGATTGATACAAATGGCAGAATCACCAAAAATTGTTTCAGGCCTTGTGGTAGCTATGGTCAATTTTTCTTCAGAATTTTCCAAATCATATGACACATAATAAAGCTTACCTTGTTTTTCTTCATAGATGACTTCCTCATCGGAGAGAGTCGTTTGTGCTTCTGGATCCCAGTTTACCATCCGGTAACCTCTATATATCAAGCCTTTGTTATGTAAATCTATAAAAGACTGAATCACAGATTCATACATATCTTTATCAAGCGTAAATTTTGTTCTTTCCCAGTCACAAGAAGCACCAAGCTTTTTCAGCTGATTCAAAATCCTGCCTCCGTAATCATTAGTCCAATCCCAGGCATGGCTGAGAAATTCCTCCCTGCTAAGATCTGATTTTGAAATGCCTTCAGTTTTAAGTTTTGCAACAACTTTAGCTTCTGTAGCGATAGACGCATGATCTGTTCCTGGGACCCAACATGCATTTTTCCCAAGCAAACGCGCACGTCTTACAAGTACATCCTGTATAGTGTTATTAAGCATATGTCCCATGTGTAATACACCTGTTACATTTGGAGGTGGTATAACTATAGAGTAGGATTCTCTTTCATCTACTTCAGAATGAAAGAAATTATTTTCTTCCCAGTAAGAATACCATTTTTGTTCTGATTCTTTTGAATTGTATTCAAGTTTGCTTGACATGCGATTACTTAATTTTTAATGGCGAAATTACTGATAAGTCACTAAACTAAAAAAATTAAGATTTGAAATATGATAAGAATTTAGTGTTTGAAAAATCTTAAGTATATTTACTATATGAAAAAACTAATCCTCCTATCGTTAATATTCATGCCTATGTTGTTTTTTAGCCAAGAAAACAAAGGCTTAAGCTTTAAAACGACCAGCCATGATTTTGGAATTATCAATTCAAAATCGAACGCAAAAGCAACGTTCAATTTTACCAACACTTCAGAATCAATTATTGAAATTTTAAAAGTACACGGAGAAAATAGATGCATTGTCATCGATTCTTTAAGTGTAAGAAGCTATGCCCCTAAAGAAAAGGGAACTATTACAATTACATACGACTCTGACTGCAAAGGTCCAATACGGAAAACTGTGAGTGTTTTCACATCAAATAAAAACAATACCATATCCCTAAAGCTTATAGGCAAAGTAGTGGATTAGCTTATCGGTAATCAATTGAGTTGAGACCTTAAAAACAATTCTCTCTTCAAGATTGCTTTCCCTCTTTGAAGCTGAATTTTGATACGTTTTCCTTCTTCGCTTCTAAGGAGATTATTTATTTCTTCAAGATTCATCCTATTCACGTTTTTTCCATCTAATTTTAGGATGCGATCACCTTCAAGAATATCAATCTCTGAAGCAGGAGAGTTAGGCCTTATTTTTACGACTTCAAGAATTTTTGATATTTCCAGTCGAATTTCAAAATCTTTAGCTGTGTTTGTTTTACTGTAATTAGTTTCTTCATCAATTTTAACTAAAATTGGCGTCTTCACTGATCTTATTTCTTCACCGACAAATAACAAAATTAAACCGCTACGGTCATAATTTGAATTGTCATTATATGACGCACTGGACTTTATGTATACATTTCTATTATTATAGTCAAAAAAGGTTACAAATCGTCTCAATATTTCGCTGCCTATTATGCCATTTTTATACCGATCTGCGGTAAACAATTTTGCTGAAGTAGAATCTATATAAGCAACTCTTGGCATTTCTAAATCATAATTACCAATGTTCACTGATTTAAGCTTGGATCTTTTACCGCTTACTACGAGTTCCAGTCCATATCCAACGTAATCTTCAAAAGAATTCTTTGGAGCGGTGATTTCATCATTTTCAAAAATCCAGAACGCGTCACTCGAACCGGTATCAAGTAAAAACACTAATTCTTTATTTGAGCCGTCTAGAAATTTTACTGGTAATTGCAAATGCGGCTTATTTCGAATAGTCCTAAATTCCAGCTTCTCAAATCGTCTTAATTTTCGATTGAATTTATCATGCTGATAAATTCTTAGACTGTTTCGATTGTAGTTTAATCTGAATATAAAATGCTTTAAAAGGTCATAGCCAATTATACCCTGTACGTTAATCCCTAGCTTACTTGCAAGATCATATCTTTGATCTATGATATAATAGACTTCCTGATTATCCCCGTAAATAGGTCCAAAATCAATCGTATTATCTGTGGTTTTGTATGCTTTTACAGGATCAGAACTACCAAGGCTTCTGAGCGATATAAACTCAGCACGCTCCAAAACTGTAGAATCTTTCACCTCAGCAAAAACCTTTGTTTTATTGACGCCTGTATCAACTAGAAAATTGATTGATTCACCATTTAGGGTTGCTGGAAGAATGATCAAATTATTCAAAGACTTAAACTTTAAAGTTACAGCTCTTTTGTCTTGATCAGCAAATTTGAATTCATCTTGAGAGCGAATTTGAATACAATTAAAAACTGCAAAAATCAAAAAAATAACCGCTCTATATTTCAATCTATTCATGAACTTCAAAGATAATGTGAAATAAAACTTTAAAAATATTTTTAGTAACTCTTTAAATCTTTTTTAGACGGTTTTGAACATTGTGAATCTTGCAGTTACTATTTAAAATCACCACATTTGTAAAAAATTAAATTATGCCTAAATTATCCTTTAAAGGGCTAGAAATGCCTCAATCTCCAATTAGAAAATTGGCTCCTTTTGCTAATAAAGCAGTTGAGGAAGGAAAAAAGATATATTTTTTGAATATTGGACAACCGGATATTGCAACTCCACAAGTTGCCTTAGATGCCGTTAAAAATAACGATCTGGATATCTTATCCTATAGTCCATCTTCAGGATTTGAGTCTTATAAAAAGAAACTAGCCAAATATTATGTCAATAACGGAATTGATATTGACGCCGAAGATCTTATCGTAACTACAGGTGGCTCTGAGGCGCTCCTTTTTACAATGGGAAGTATAACAGATCCTGGAGATGAGGTAATTATCCCGGAACCTTTTTATGCAAATTACAATGGATTTGCAGTTGCTTCCGGAGTCACCGTGAAGCCTGTAGAATCTCATTTTGAAAATAATTTTGCCCTCCCTCCCATCAGTGAGTTTGAAGAGCAAATTACAGACAGAACAAAAGCGATCATCATCTGTAATCCTGGAAATCCAACAGGATACTTATATACGAAAGAGGAAATTCAAAAATTAGCAGATTTAGCTCTTAAGCACGATCTATTTTTAGTAGCCGATGAAGTATACAGAGAATTTGTTTACGATGGTGTGGAACATCATTCAATCATGGGATTACCAGAGTTGAAAGAGCATGCCATTATGGTAGATTCTGTCTCCAAACGTTACAGCATGTGTGGAGCTCGTATTGGATGTATGGTCTCCAGAAATAAAGAATTGATGGCAACTGCACTTAAGTTTGCACAAGCAAGGTTGAGCCCTCCTACATTCGCCCAAATCGCAAGTGAAGCTGCTTTGGATACAACACAAGATTATTTTCTTGAAATCAATAAAGAGTATACAGATCGAAGAGACACTCTTATTGAAGCTTTAGAGGCAATCGATGGAGTAAACGTAGCCAAACCTAAAGGTGCTTTTTACTGTGTTGTGGAACTTCCTGTAGAAGACACAGAAGATTTTGCAAAATGGATGCTATCAGAATTTGATGTGAATGGTGAAACTGTAATGGTAGCACCTGCAGCAGGATTTTACTCTACACCTGGAACTGGTCTCAATCAAATTAGAATTGCTTATGTTCTTGAAAAACAAAATTTACTCAAAGCAGTTTCAATTTTGAAAATGGCGCTCCAGGCTTATACCAGTAGATAAATGGAGCTGAATAAAGATGTTTCACTAAAGCCTTACAACACTTTTGGTATTGACGTGAATGCTTATCAATTTATTTCAATTGAGAGTGAAGAAGAGCTTATAGAAATATTGAGACGTTTTTATGCTTCAGAATTATTTGTTTTGGGTGGAGGCAGTAATATGCTTCTCACCCAAGACATTAATAAAACTGTACTGCATATCAACTTGAAAGGAATTGAGATCGTAGAAGAAGATGATCATCATGTTCTTTTAAAAGCTAATGCAGGAGAAAATTGGCATGACTTTGTTCTATATTGTCTGGAAAAAGGTTACGGGGGTTTAGAAAATCTTTCACTGATACCGGGAAATGTAGGAACTTCACCCATTCAAAATATAGGTGCTTATGGTGTTGAATTGAAAGATACCATGTCTTATTGTGAAACCATCAATAGGCAAACCCTCAACAAAAAAAGATTTTACACGAAAGATTGCAGATTTGGATATAGAGATTCAGTCTTTAAAACCAAGTTTAAAAACCAATACATCATTACAAGTGTAGTTTTTAAATTAACCAAAAAAGATCATATTCTTCATATTGACTACGGTTCCATTCAAAATGAATTAGAGTCTAAAAAGATCTCATCACCCACCATCCAGGATGTTTCAAGAGCTATAATTGCCATAAGACAATCTAAACTTCCAGATCCAAATCAAATTGGAAATAGCGGAAGTTTTTTCAAAAATCCTATAGTTGCGTTTTCAATTTTAGAAAATATTCAAAAAAGTTTCCCGGATGTACCTTTTTATAAGATTGATGAAAGCTCTGTCAAAATTCCTGCGGGATGGCTAATAGAAAAAACGGGGCTAAAAGGATACAGGAAAGGAGATGCAGGTGTTCATTCCAAACAAGCATTGGTATTGGTCAATCACGGCAATGCAAGTGGTAAGGAAGTTCATGAATTGTCAGAACATGTCAAAAAAGAAGTCGAAAAGAAATTCAAAATCAAATTAGAAACTGAAGTAAATATTTTTTGAATGTCATAATTCAGTTATAAGTTAAAAAAAAGAGATAATATCCCATTTCACTTCCAATAAGTTTGACTTTTATTAAATTTGCAGTATGAAATTATTACTTATATCAATTGTACTTTTAGGATTAGCAGTAGCTGGAATAGCTATAAAAATCTGGGGTAAAAAAGACGGAAAGTTTTCAGGAACTTGCGCAAGTCAAAGTCCTTTTTTAAATAAAAGCGGTGAATCTTGCAGTTATTGTGGTAAAATGCCAGATGAACAAGCGGATTGTGGTGGCGTAGAAAAAGCTAAATAGCAATTAAATCTTTCAATGGTTGAAATTCATATTCATCTTATTCTTGATTTCAGCCCTCTACATTTTAGTTCAGCAATTTAAAATTGCCTTTAGATTACTAAAACATCGTAAGCTTTCTCTAGATAGTGAAAGTCAATCAATACCTGTAAGTATTATTATTTGTGCAAAAAATGAGGAATCAAATCTATCCAAAAACTTATTATCTGTTTTAGAACAGAGTTACAGTCAATTTGAAACTCTCATAGTAGATGACAATTCTACTGATTCTACTTCGGAAGTCGTACAGGAACTTCAAAAACAATTTGCTAATTTAAGATTAATAAAGTCTGAAGCGGAATCTTCAAATTCCAAACGCATAGCTTTAAAAATGGGAGTCCTATCTTCAAAATACGACTTGCTACTATTGACGGATGCTGATTGTAAACCAGTTTCAAAAGAATGGATTTCTAGCATGGTAAATCAAATTTCAGAATCAAAATCCTGTGTTCTTGGATATTCTCCATACACTCGCCATTCTTCGTTTCTGAATTTAATCATTCAATTTGAGACCCTACAGACTGCGGGATTGTATTTAACTCAGGCTATTAAAAACAAGGCTTATATGAGTGTTGGTAGAAATGTGATGTACTCGAAAGACTTATTTTTAAAAAGTGAAAACTTCGATAATGAAGAGCAATTAACTTCTGGTGATGATGATCTCTTGATTCAAAGTGTTGAAGATAAATCACAAATTACGGTGTGTTTAGATCCTGAAAGTTTTGTTTTAAGCCAGCCTAAAACGACCTGGAGTACCTGGTGGAAACAAAAGTTAAGACACTACTCTACCGCAGTTCATTATAGTATTAAGAGTCAATTATTCTTAGGAACTCATCATTTTTTTCAGTTAGCCTTCTGGATCAGTTTCTTGATTTTAGCTTTTAGTCAGTATTCGAAAACAGCAGTAATGATTTTATTAATTGCTTTGGTTATAAAAAGTCTTTCAATTATAAGTTATGCAAGAGTTTTAAAAGTTTCTAAGCAAGTTTTGCTGCTTTGGCCTATCTTAGAAGCATGTTTACTTATTTTGCAATTAGGCTTAGGCATACACGATAAATTTCAAAAACAAAAAACGTGGCAGTAAAACCTGACGTACAAGAACTTATTAACAGGGCAAAACAAGCAGATCAAAAAGCATTTAGAGCTCTTTTGAATCATTTTTGGGATGATGTTTACAGGTTTCAGTTAAAACGCACCAGAGATGCTTACGAAGCTGAAGAGGTTACGGTGCAAACTTTTGCAAGGGCTTTTGATAAAATAGACACTTATGAGGATAGCTTTAAATTCAAAACCTGGCTCATTACGATATCCAAAAATATTCACATCGATCTAACGCGTAAACAGAAACTCAAAACCTCGGAAATAGAGACTTTTGGAGTATCGCAAATAGCAGATGCAGAACCTACGGTTGAAGATAAAATAATTAAAGAACAGAACCTTAGTAATCTGTTAGGTCAAATTAAAGAATTACAGCCTCATTACAGAGAAGTTATTGAGTTGAGATTCTTTAGTGAAATGAGCTATAAGGAAATTGCAGTTCGAACCGAGCAACCCATTACCAATGTAAAAGTGAGACTTTTGAGAGCAAAAAAACTACTTGCTGAAATTATAAATCAAAAACAAAATGGATTATGAAATTAGCTTTATCAATTATACTTTTCAGTTTTATGTCAACTCCACAGGGGTTTAATGACAGAAGAATTATAGTAATAGTATCTTCAGAACAAAATTTGGAAATTCAAAATCAAATTGATTTACTGGAAAAGAATTCAATGGAGCTGGAAAAAAGAAGACTTGCAGTTTATACAATCATCGATGGTAAAGTTGAGCCAATCATCAATCCTAGTGAAAGAAGCGAAAAATTTCTAAATGATAATAAATCTGATTACTCAGCAACCTTAAACCCAAAAACATACCTCATAGGTTTAGATAAGAGCGTAAAACAAACCTTTACAGACTTTATCCAACCTCAACAAATTTTTAATCTTGTAGATCGAATGCCCATGAGACAAGCGGAGATGAGAAGAAATTAAGAGTTCAAATAGCCTTTGATGTTATTTAGAATTCTTGTTTTGATAGAAATGACATCTGCTTTTTCAAATGCTTTACCAGTAATTTTTTCGTAAAGTTCAATATATCTATCACTTATGGAAGACACAACTTCTGGAGTAAGATCTGGAATTTTTTGACCTTCTTTACCTTGAAAACCATTCTCCATGAGCCACTCTCTTACAAATTCTTTGGACAATTGCTTTTGCTTTTCGCTTTTTGCCTGTCTTTGCTCGTAACCATCTTTGTAAAAATAACGGGAAGAATCCGGAGTATGAATTTCGTCTATGACTACAATCTGGCCCTCTGGAGTTTTTCCAAATTCATATTTGGTATCCACTAAGAGTAAATCTCGTTTTTCAGCAAGTTCAGTTCCTCTTTGAAATAATTTAAGTGAGTAGTCTTCTAAAATTTCGTAGTCTTCTTTGCTTACAATGCCTTGGCTTAATATGTCTTCTTTAGAAATATCTTGATCATGGTCACCTTGCTCTGCTTTGGTAGTTGGTGTTATGATTGGAGCATCGAACTTATCGTTGAGTTTCAATCCTTCTTTAAGTTTCACTCCGCAAAGCTCTCGTTTCCCAGCTGAGTATTCTCTGGCCACATGACCAACCAGATAATTTCTGACTACCATTTCCACTTTGAAAGGTTCACATTTCACACCCACACTTACATTGGGGTCTGGAACTGCTTCAAGCCAATTTGGCACAATATCTTCTGATGCCTTAAGCATTTCAGAAGCAATTTCATTAAGAATTTGACCTTTGTAAGGAATGCCCTGAGGCAAAACTACATCAAAGGCACTAAGTCTATCTGTGGCTACTATTACAATTTTATCATTGGAGAGTGTATATACTTCTCTTACTTTTCCTTTATAAAAATCAACCTGATTTGGAAGTTGAAACTGGGTGGATGTAAGTGTTTTACTCATAATTTAATCCTGATTTTCTATAGCTTTGTAAGCAGAAATTACTTTTTTGACGAGACGGTGACGAATGACATCTTTGTCGTCCAGGTAAATCATACCAATGCCTTTAATGTCTTTGAGAACAAGAAGTGCTTCTTTAAGACCTGAGATTGCTCGTTTTGGTAAATCCACCTGACCGGGATCTCCGGTGATCATGAATTTTGCATTTTTTCCCATCCTTGTCAAAAACATTTTCATCTGTGGATGTGTTGTATTTTGAGCTTCATCCAAAATGACAAACGCATTGTCCAATGTCCTACCCCTCATAAACGCAAGAGGTGCGATTTGAATTGTACCTTTTTCAATATAACTTTCAAGCTTTTCTGGAGCAATCATATCCCTTAGTGCATCGTAAAGGGGTTGCATATATGGATCCAGTTTCTCTCTCAAATCTCCGGGTAAAAATCCAAGGTTTTCTCCGGCTTCAACAGCAGGGCGAGTCAATATAATTCTTCTTACTTGTTTATTTTTAAGTGCTTGAACAGCCAGTGCCACACCTGTATAAGTTTTACCTGTACCTGCAGGACCAATTGCGAATACCATGTCATTAGTATTCATCAATTCTACCAATTTCCTTTGGTTGGCCGTCTGTGCTTTTATGAGCCTACCCCCTATGCCATGAACCAAAACAGCTCCAGAAGAAACCGGTGCTTCATAATCAGCTTTAGATTGACTTGTAAGAATTCTCTCTATCGCATTTTCATCTATAGAATTGAACTTGGAAAAGTGGTCGGTTAGCATTTCGAAACGCACTTCAAATTCTTCTAGACGCTCATCATCACCAAAAACCTTAATTTTATTTCCTCTGGCTACAAGTTTGAGTTGGGGATAGTACTTTTTAATAAGTTCAATATTAACGTTGTGGTGTCCAAAAAATTCTCTTGGATTAATTTCTGAGAGTTCTAAAATAAGTTCATTCAAAAGCGCTGATTTTTGTTTTAAAAATAATAAATTCGCATAGCAAATTTACGCATTTTTTTGACTAAAATGAGCATCCAATTATTAACTGTCTATTAAATGCCTATCATAACTCTTACTACTGATTTTGGACTTAAGGATCACTCCGTTGCCGCCGTAAAAGGGGCTCTTTTGTGCGAATTAGATCAGGTTCAAATTATAGACATTTCTCATGAAATTTCTCCCTTCAACTACACGGAAGCTGCTTACATTATAAAAAACGCTTACCATAACTTTCCAGAAAACTCCATACACATCATTGGGGTAGATTCTGAATTGACACCAGAGAATAAACATCTTGCTATATATCTGGATGGGCACTATTTTATATGTGCCGACAATGGCATTTTATCCCTTATTTCTTCTGAAATAAAACCAGATAAGATTGTTGAAATCAATATTCACAATAATTTTGAAAAGAAATCTAAAATCCTGGATGTATTTATCAGTGTAGCCGCTCACATTTCCAGAGGTGGTGACTTAGATGTGATTGGAAAAGCTATCCCCAACATGAATGAGCTTACGCATGTGAAACCCATCGTTAATCAACAGCAAGACCAGATTATCGGACATATTATTTACATCGATAATTTCGGCAATGTGGTTTCAAACGTAAGTAAGAAACTTTTCAAATCAATCGCTAGAGGAAGAGAAGTATTGATTTCTGCAAGGTCTACAAAGTTCAAAAATGTGTATTCCAATTATTCCGATGCAATCAACTTCAACGTTCCTAAAGAAAACAGAGAAATGGAAGGAAAAAAAATTGCTTTGTTTAATTCATCAGATTTTTTAGAACTTGCTATTTACAAAAGTAATCCTTTAAGTGTAGGTTGTGCTTCTAGTTTATTTGGGATAAAATATCTGGACACGCTCACCATAAAATTTTTATAGAATGCTTGTAAGAATAGTGAAAATGCAGTTTGCTCCTGAAGCTATTGGAGACTTCCAGAACCTTTTTGAAAAAAATAAAAAGAAAATACGTTATTTTGAGGGTTGCCGGCGGTTAGAACTCTATCAAGATCAAAAAAATCCTAATATATTCTTCACTTACAGCTATTGGGAGTCCGAGTCTCATTTGAA
Organism: Psychroflexus longus; assembly: GCF_020164595.1. GTDB lineage: Bacteria > Bacteroidota > Bacteroidia > Flavobacteriales > Flavobacteriaceae > Psychroflexus > Psychroflexus longus. The sequence goes on along the minus strand of NZ_JAIQZE010000003.1, from coordinate 208,647 downwards.
TGCTTACCGACACTCAGATTTATTTGCTGAAGTATGGAAAGCTACTAAAGCAAAATTTTCAGACAAAGCGGAGGCGTGGAGTCTGAACAAACTCGTAGAATTAGATTGATATGCTAGCCATCTTCAACAAAGAATTCAACAGTTTCTTTTCCAGTGCGATTGGCTACATTGTCATTGGATTATTTTTAATTTCAATAGGGAGTTTAATCTGGATCATTCCAGGTCCTTTCAATATTTTCGACTTAGGCTACGTCAACCTCATTCCCTTTTTTGAAGCCTTACCCTGGGTTTTTGCATTTTTAATTCCTGCCATCTGCATGCGGAGTTTTTCTGAAGAAAGAAAACAAGGCACGATGGAACTTTTACTCACAAAACCTTTGAGTCTGAATCAACTTGTGTTTGGAAAATTTCTTGGGTGTTTGTGTTTAAGTCTTATCGCCATTTTACCTACTTTCTTCTATTTAATAAGTCTTTCCGCGCTTACTGCCGAAGATGTATATGTAGATTATGGTGTTATTTTTAGTTCATACTTTGGACTGGTTTTACTTATATCCTGTTTCACCTCTATCAGTGTTTTTGCTTCATCTGTGAGTACCAACCAAATTGTAGCCTTTATTTGGGGCACTGTTATAAGTTTATTTCTCTACTTTGGTTTTGATGGATTGAATTCAATTGCAATAGGAGATTCACAATTATACTCCCTGGAATACTTCGGAATTAATTACCACTTCAAAAGTATAACAAGAGGAATTCTGGACAGTAGAAATTTAGTTTACCTGCTAAGTATTAGCGTTTCATTTTTAGCATTGACGCGTTTTCAACTAAAAACACTTTCAGAATGAAAACAAGACCCATACTGAAAAAAGTTCTGGGAACTTTAGTTGTCGTCACACTTCTGAATGTATTGGCTTCGCAATTTTTTACGCGAGTAGATTTCACTTCAGATCAAAAGTATACACTATCCAAACCAACCATAGAATTAATAGAATCAATAGAAGATCCTATTCTTATCCAGGTGTTTTTGACAGGAGATTTACCTTCAGAATTCAAAAGGTTACAAACAGAAACCCGCTACATACTTGAAGAACTTCGCGCATACAATTCTAATATTAAATTTGAATTAATCGATCCTTTGGATAGCAATCTGGAAGCCATGGAAGTTGCTAATCTCTTTTATGAACAAGACATGCCACCAGAATCATTGAACATTCGCAAAAACGGCAAACTCACGGAACGCGTAATATTTCCCTGGGCTGTTGCCAATTATAAAAATCAGCAGTCTTCCATTCAACTCCTGCACAAAACATTGACACAAAGCAATTCTGAATTGGTTCAAAAATCAATTGAAAATCTTGAATATGGCTTTATCAATGCTATCACTAAATTGACTCGGGAAAGAAGTAAAAAAATCGCTATTTTAAAAGGTCAAGGCGAGCTTGAAGATAAATATCTCTCAGACTTCCTCACTACACTTAAAGAGTATTATCTAATTGCACCTTTTACATTAGATTCTGTAAAGAGTAATCCACAACGAACTGTCGACCAGTTAAAAACTTACGACCTGATCATAGATGCAAAAGCAACTCAGCCTTTCAGTGAAGAAAAAAATTATGCCATAGACCAGTATTTAATGAATGGGGGGAAAATCCTTTGGCTCACGGAACATGTCAATGTCGAAAAAGATAGTCTCTACAGAGCTTCAAAATCTGCTTTGGCCTTACCTAGAAATTTGAATTTATACAATTTGTTTTTCAAATATGGAATTAGAATCAATCCTCAACTCATAAATGATCTTTATTCTGCTCCTATTGTTTTAGCTTCTGGGAGTGGAAATTCTACTCAACTTTCTAGGTTTCCATGGTTTTACGATCCGCTTGCAAATTTTGCCGATGAGCATCCCATAACAAGTAATCTAAATCCTGTAAAATTTGAATTTGCAAACCCAATAGACACTTTAAAATCTGAGCTCAAGAAAACAATATTGCTGGAAAGTTCAGAACTCTCCAGAAAAATAGGTGTCCCTTTTGAAATCAATTTGAACCAGATCAAAGAGGAGCCAAATCCAGAGCTTTATACTTCAGGTAATTTTCCAATGGCTGTAATGGTGGAAGGTGAATTCAATTCGGCTTTTAAAGCCAAGTTAAAACCATTTCAGTTGTCAAATCCTTTAGATAAAAGTCCTTCAACGCAGCAAGTTTTTATTTCTGATGGTGATGTCATCAAAAATCAAATTCAATCTGGTAAACCCTTAGAGTTAGGTTTTGACAGGTATTCAGGAATAACCTATGGCAACAAAACTTTCCTTCTAAATACGGTGAATTTTCTACTTGGTGACAAGGATTTAGTGAATACAAGAAATAAATCAATTCGTCTGGATGAGATGAATCTAGATAAGCTGGAGGCTGAAATGTTAACCTGGCAGATTTTCAATATAGCAGCTCCTCTCCTTTCATTATTTGCTTTCGGTGCTTTGTTTCACTATTGGAGAAAAAGAAAATACAGCAAGAATTAACGCCTGAATTTATCTTTATTTCTATTGACAATAAGATATATCACTGGTAGTATTCCTAAAGAGTTGATGAGCGCTAAAAAAATAAACCACGCAATTTGCTTACGTCTGGCTGACTGCCATAAAGTGATAAGTTTTAAAATAGCGTCGACAATGACAAGGAAAAGAATGATGCCTATAAGATAGGAATAATCATCTATAAATGATAGAAAGTCGGGTTGGGTTAGATCCATTATTCAGAAGTTTAGATACCTAATTTAGCATAAAATCTAAAATAAATCTAAAAGGAGTTAAACAAAAGAGTTTAGAAAGTCCATTAAAATTATAAATTTGTTTTTATGACAATTAACTGCAAAGGAGAATTACTTGATTTATCAATACCTAAAGTGATGGGAGTTTTGAATCTGACACCGGATTCTTTTTATGATGGTGGAAAATTCAAAAATGAAAATGAAGTACTTAGACAGGTAGAAAAAAACATCCATGAAGGCATGGATATCTTAGATATCGGCGCCTACAGTACAAGACCCGGAGCTGATGACATCAGTGAAAATGAAGAACTGAAAAGGCAAAGTTCAATTTTAAAACAGGTAAAAAAGGAATTTCCAGATATAATCATTTCTATAGACACTTTTAGAAGTAGGGTTGCAAAAGAAAGCTTAGATCGGGGTGCACATATCATCAATGATATTTCTGCAGGAAAGCTTGATGGTAAAATGATGGATTTGATAGCTGAATACGAAGTACCTTACATCATGATGCACATGCGGGGAACTCCGCAAACCATGAAGCAACTTACAGATTATCAAAACTTAGTTAAAGAGGTGGTTTTTTATTTTTCTGAAAGAATAGGTGAAGCAAGAAGCAAGGGTATCAATGACTTAATCATTGATCCAGGATTTGGTTTTGCAAAAAATATTAACCAAAATTTCGAGTTACTCAATCATCTCAAAGTCCTAAAAAACCTTGATGTTCCAATGCTTACCGGACTTTCCAGAAAATCTATGATCTATAAAACTTTATCTATAGAAGTTAAAGATGCGCTCAATGGGACTACAGCTTTAAATATGGTTGCACTGATGAACGGTAGTTCAATATTGAGGGTTCATGATGTGCTCGAAGCAAAGCAATGCGTTACCTTGTACCAAGAATTGAAAGAAAACTAGAATATGACAGGTTTAGATTTTTTAGAGTTTAGATTTTTAGATATTCTAGATATCCTATTAGTTGCTGTACTCTTATACTACATCTATAAACTTGTCAAAGGCTCAGCAGCCATCAATATTTTTATCGGTATTGTTATTATTTATCTGATCTGGAAATTAACGCAACTGCTTCAAATGGAAATGCTAAGCAGCGTTCTCGGAGAATTTATTGGTGTAGGGATGTTTGCGCTGATTGTTGTATTTCAGCAAGAGATCAGAAAATTCTTACTTATGGTTGGTTCGACTAGCTTTGGAGGGAAAAACAACTGGTTTCAACTTAGTTTTTCGAATCGGGAGAATAAAACACAAAACTATGTTGATATCATTGTTGAAGCTTGCAAAAAATTAGGTAGCACAAAGACAGGAGCGCTTATCGTCATTAAAAGAAATACTAAACTCGATTTTGTAAAAAACACTGGCGATGATATGGATATCAAAGTCAACAGACCAATTATTGAATCCATTTTCTACAAAAACAGTACTCTACACGATGGTGCTATTATCATTGAAGATGGGAGAATTACTGCAACTCGTGTGATATTACCTGTCAGCAATGATAGAGATATTCCTTTGAGATTTGGACTGAGACATCGGGCGGCTGTAGGAATAAGTGAAAAAACGGATGCCGTTGCTCTGGTCGTTAGTGAAGAAACAGGTCAAATTTCTTATTTAAAAAACGGAGAATTCAATATTTTTGATGATCTGGAAAAATTGATTGATCAAATCAAAGAAGACTTAAGCTAATTGATCTCTTCTTCATGTTGAAATTGCGCCTCGTAAAGATTTTTGTAATACCCTTCCTCTTTTTTCAGTAATTCTGAATGCGTTCCCGTTTCAACAATTTTTCCAAGGTCCATCACTATAATCTTATCTGCATTCTTGACCGTTGCCAATCTGTGTGCGATAACAATAGAAGTCCTGTTTTCTGTTAGCTTTTCTGTGGCGTCCTGGATTAGTTGTTCACTGTAACTGTCTACAGAAGATGTAGCTTCATCTAAAACCAATACACTCGGATTGGTCACATAGGCTCTCAAGAAAGCTATCAACTGGCGTTGTCCTGAGGACAACATAACCCCTCTTTCCTTGACATTATAATGATAAGTGTTTGGCAAAGAAGAAATAAATTCGTGAACACCGATGTCTTTTGCCGCAGAAATCACTTGTTCTTCTGTAATTCCTTCTTTATTAAGTGTTATATTATTAAGAATAGTATCTGCAAATAAGAACACATCCTGAAGCACCACAGCTATTTGATTCCTTAAAGCAGTGAGCTCATAATTTTTGAGATCTTCACCATCAACAAATATTTTCCCGCTTTTTATTTCATAAAAACGACTTAATAAATTTATCACAGTGCTTTTCCCTGCTCCGGTCGCCCCAACAATAGCGACTGTTTCTCCAGGCTGAACTTCAAAGGAAATTTCTTTCAGAATTTCTTCGTCAGGAATGTAGTTGAATCTTACATCTTCAAATCTGATGTGACCTCTCAACTTTTGAGGAACAATTGTACCAGAGTTTTCGATTTGAGAATCTGTATCCAGAATTTTAAACACACGGTTGGCAGCTACCATTCCCATCTGCAATGAATTAAACTTATCTGCAATCTGTCGAAGCGGTCGAAACAACATCTGAGACAGTTCAATAAACATAACAATAATACCCAGAGATAACGCATCGGACTCAACCACTCGCAAGCCACCGAACCAGACAATCAATCCAATGGTAATAGAAGTTGACATTTCTGCGATGGGAAAGAAAATAGCATTGTACCAAACAGTTTTTATCCAACCTTCTCTATGTTTTTTATTTATGTCTTTAAATCTATTGTATTCCTCTTTTTCTCGATTAAAGATCTGGACGATTTTCATCCCGGTAATGTGCTCCTGGACATATGAATTCAAGTTTGAAACTTGTGTCCTTACTTCTTCAAAAGCAATTTTCATTTTCTTCTGAAATACACGCGTGGCATATATAATGAAAGGTAAAACCGTCAGGACCAATAAAGTTAGCTGCCAGCTTTGCCAAAACATGAATCCTAAAACCACGATCATCTTTAATAAATCGCTTATAATCATAAATAAGCCCTGACTAAAAATACTGGCAATGGTCTCAATATCACTTACCGCTCTGGTCACCAATCGACCTACAGATGAATTATCAAAATATTGCTTTTTGAAATTCATCATATGCTTATAGAGCTTGATACGGATATCTGTAATCACTTCTTGTCCAAGCCAATTGGCATAAAAAATAAAGCTAAACTGAAAAATCACTTCGGAAACAAGAACAACCAGCATGGTGCTGACGTAAAAGATCAAACTATCGGCATCGCTTTTTGTAATTCCTTCATCTATTGTTAATCTCAATAAATAAGGCCTGAGCACGCCGAGTCCAGATAATGCAATAGCAGCAAATCCTACAAAATAAAATGTTTTTTTATAAGGGTCTGTGTACTTTAAGAGTCTCTTAAAGAGTTTAGTATCAAAGGCGTTTCCGCTATTCTTTTCCATTTGTTGACTTATCAGAATATTCTTGAGGATATTCTATATTTTTCAAAACTAAAGCATGTGCCGGGACAGATTTTCCAGCTCTGGATCTGTCTTGAGCTAGTATAATTTGGTTGAATTCTTCTACAGATATTTTGTGTAACCCTACTTCAACTAAAGTCCCAACAATAGCTCTGACCATATTCCTCAAAAACCGATTGGCAGAAATTTCAAAAAAGAGGTGATGTCCATTTTGATGCCAATCTGCTTTTTTTATATCGCAGTCAAATGTATAAACATCAGTTTTAACTTTGGAAAAAGATTTGAAATTTTTATGATTAAATAAGAGGTTGGAAGCCTTTTGCATGGCTTTTACATCAAGCTCATTTTTCACAAAATAACTTTTACCCAAAGAAAAAGGATCTTTATACTGAACAATAGAATATTCATAAGTCCTGGATATGGCGTCAAAGCGAGCGTGAAAATCTGTATCCACTTTCCTGAAAGCATGAACCGCTATGTCTGGAGGTAAAATACTATTTAATTTAAAAATGAGCTTTTTATAATCTACAATATGTTGTTCACTATCAAAATGAGCAATGTATCCAGAAGCATGGACACCTGTATCTGTCCTGCCAGCTCCTACCACATCTATGGTTTCCTGAAGGGCAGTATATAGGGCATGATTGACCTGGGATTGTACACTTATTTTATCAAGTTGTTTTTGCCATCCGTGATAATTAGTACCTAAATAAGAAAGTTGAATGATGTATCTCACCCCTAATAATTTTTGATGGCAAAGATAACAATCAAGAACAGACCAAAATCTAAAGCTTTATTTATATTGCCTCGAAAAAGGAATGGCTAAATCGATATTATTACTGAGTGACACCCACGGCTATATAGACGAAAAGATATTAAAATGGGCATCGAAATCAGATGAAATATGGCATGCAGGAGATATTGGTGATCAAAAAGTAACTGACGCTTTAGCAGAGATAAAGCCATTGAGAGCAGTTTATGGTAATATAGACGGACATGAATTGAGAAGTGAATTTCCTTTAAACCAACGTTTTACAATGGAAGGTGTTGACGTTTGGATGACTCATATTGGTGGATATCCAAACCGGTATAGCAGAGATATAAAAGATGAAATCAAAGACAACCCCCCTAAATTATTCATAAGTGGTCATTCTCATATATTGAAAGTCATGAATGATAAAAAACTTGGATTGTTACACATGAATCCAGGGGCGATAGGTATACATGGATTTCATGTAAAAAGAACAATGCTGAAATTTATTTTGGAGGATGGAAAAATCAAAGACTTAGAAGTCATAGATTATGGCAAAAGAGGGCGGTAGAGGTTGGAAAATAGACCATAGAGGGTAGATAATAGACCACAGAAAATAGAGAATAGATTTTTTCGAAATTCAATATTCGATGTCCAGTATTTAGTGAGTTGATTAAAAAATATTCTAAAAGACTTTAGGTGAACGCAAGTAATTTATGAGTCATAACTCATGAAGTTTTCTTCTACAAGTAATCCTAGCTTATAAATCAACTTATAAAATTTAGGCTTGTTGTCTAAAAGTTATCAAGATAACGGGAGTAAATTCAGAAGAAAAATAGACCAGTCTTAAAATGATCTTGTAATTGTATAAAACGCAAAAAACCCCGAGTGGCTGCTCGGGGTTTTCATGCACTAACATTACTAAGATTTCAGGTTTATCGCAATCGATCCACAGATTTTACAAGATCTTCGTCCTTTTTGATAGCCTTATTGGCCAGAGCAATAAAAACGATAGAAATTATTGGAAGAAGCATCCCAATACCCTTCTCTGAGATATCCATCTCTCCAGGTAAACTTAGCGTCCAATATGCAAAAACACCTACTAAAACAAAGTTCAATATGATATTAATTCGTCCTAAGACAAATTGACGTTTCCTTCTTTTGAATGAAAATAAAGTTATAATCGAAATAAGAACTGATAACAAAAACAAAGATATAGCTATAGGCTGAGAAATAGCGAAAATTTCTACATTATCTGAAGTTATCCAAAGTGGCGAATAAAAACTAAGCACTCCATTTAGCAAGATTGCAATAACCAAATATAAGCTTTGAATTCTTTGTATCATTTGTTAAATATTGAGCAGCAAAAATAATAGAATATTTGAGAATTAATATTTATAAATAAAATAAAGTTGTATAATTGCAAAGTCACAAAACTACTGCTTTCCTAAGCGGTTACAAATCATCAATTTAAATTCGAATCTCCCTCGAAACTATTTAATTTCAAAAAAGATCAATGTTAGAAATTATTGAACTAAAGTCTAGAAAACTTTCAGACTTACAAGAAATTGCCAAAGAATTGAAAGTTCCAAAATTCAGAAGTCTTAAAAAATTAGATTTAATTTACCAGATTTTGGATTATCAAGCTGCCAACCCAGAAAAGATGAAAGAGATTCTTAGTAAGGAAAAAGAAGTGAAATCTTCTGGTTCTGAAGCAAAACCTAAGGAAAAAGAATCTTCTCCTAAAGAAGAAAAAAGTCAACCTACCGAAGAAAAGACTTCTGTCAAAGAAAGTCAAACTTCAAAAAAACCGAGAAAAAGAGTTCAAAAAGGTGAACCTAAAAAGGCCCCTAAGAATCCTTTTGATAAGAGTGACACCTCTAAGCAGGCGGATAATAAATCTAAACCTGAAGAGAAAAATCAACCTAAGGCAAATACAACGGAAAAAGCGCCTTCAAAGCCAAATCAATCTTCGAAGCCCGCTCAAAATCCAAAAACTGCCCAATCTTCAAATCCTAACCAGGAAAAGAAGCCTGCAGCACAAGACAAGGAAATAAAGGAGAAAAAGGTTCCTCAACACAACCATCAAAATAAAGACAATTCACAAAAGAATTCTCCTTCTCCAAAACCACAAAATCCAAAACACCAGAACCCTAAATCCAGGAATGATAATAAGTCGAGTGACAAAAATGGAAATAGGGACAGTCGTAACAAATATAAAGATCCAGATTTCGAATTTGATTCGATCATAGAAAGTGAAGGTGTTCTTGACTTGATGCAAGATGGATATGGATTCCTGAGATCTTCTGACTATAATTATTTGTCATCACCAGATGATATTTATCTGTCTCAATCTCAAATTCGTCTTTTTGGTTTAAAAACAGGCGATACAGTTCTTGGAGAGGTAAGACCACCAAAAGAAGGTGAAAAATATTTCCCATTAATTAAGATCAAAAAAATAAACGGTCTTGATCCAAAGATTGTAAGAGACAGAGTTTCTTTTGAACATTTGACGCCTCTATTCCCTCAGGAAAAATTCAGATTGGCAGAAAAGCAGAGCACACTTTCTACGAGAATTATCGATTTGTTCTCCCCAATAGGTAAAGGACAAAGAGGTATGATTGTTTCTCAGCCAAAAACTGGAAAAACAATGCTACTCAAAGATATCGCTAATGCGATAGCTGCGAACCATCCGGAAGTTTATCAAATCGTTTTACTAATTGATGAACGTCCAGAAGAAGTTACCGACATGCAGCGTAATGTCCGTGGGGAAGTTGTAGCGTCTACCTTTGATAAAGAAGCTCACGAACATGTACGTGTTGCTAACTTAGTCATTGAAAAAGCTAAACGTCTTGTGGAGTGTGGTCATGATGTTGTTATCTTACTTGATTCTATTACGCGTCTTGCTAGAGCTTACAATACCGTACAACCCTCTAGTGGTAAAGTCTTAAGTGGTGGTGTAGATGCAAACGCACTTCATAAACCAAAACGATTCTTTGGTGCTGCCCGTAATATCGAACACGGTGGCTCATTGTCTATAATAGCAACAGCATTGACAGATACAGGTTCTAAAATGGACGAAGTTATCTTTGAGGAATTTAAAGGAACGGGTAATATGGAGCTTCAACTGGATAGAAAAATTGCCAACAGAAGAATTTTCCCTGCTATCGATTTAACTTCATCCAGTACAAGACGAGACGATCTTTTACTCGGTGATGATCAAATTCAGAAGATGTGGATCATGAGAAAATACTTGGCAGATATGAATCCTATAGAAGCTATTGAATTTCTAAATCAAAGAATAAAAGACACTAAATCTAACGAAGAGTTTTTAATGTCCATGAATGGATAAGATTTTTTCTTCAACAAAAAAATCCCCATTAGAATTTTTCTAATGGGGATTTTTAATGTTTAAAACTCTGTAAATTCCCTTCTATTTAACTTAGTTTGAATTATGATATTTAAATATTCGGCTTAATCTTATTTTATTTAAAGCTCTCTGTTTATGAATATATTCTTTATAGCCATAGAGCAGGAGTGTGACGCCTGTCTGCCGACAAAGGCAGGCTATCGCTAGCTGGAAAGAGGTTTTAATCCAATCTTACAGTATATGTTACTCAATAAGCTCTAAAGGATATATTTACAATGATTGCCTAAGAAGAAGCCAAAAATTCGCAGTAATCAAAATTCAATAACCATAAATTTATTGAAAAATATTTTTGATTCGCAAGATTAAAAAAATCTAACTTTCAACAACCTTAGGTTTTCTAGGTTCTCCAACAATATTAACATTAATCACTTTATCAGCTTTGATAAGTTTTTTATGGCTACTACTGGACAAATTTCTGATGTAGACTTTTTTGCCATACTTATGATAGCGTTCGGTCAGTTTGTTTAGAGCTTCTATTGCCGACATATCAGTAACTCGACTTTCAGTAAAATCTATCATGACTTCATCAGGATCATTTGCCACATCAAATTTTGAATCAAATACTTCAGTTGAACCAAAAAATAAAGGGCCAAAGATTTCATAGTGTTTGATACCTTTATCATCGACGTATTTTCTGGCTCTAATTCGTTTTGAGTTTTCCCACGCAAATACCAGTGCAGCAATAATAACACCAACTAAAACAGCAAGCGCTAGATTATGTAAGAACACAGTAACAATTGCAACCAGAACCATCACTACAATGTCTGCTTTTGGGAATTTATTGAATGTTCTCAAACTTGCCCATTCAAAGGTTCCAACAGCTACCATAATCATAAGTCCTGTTAAAGCAGCCATCGGAAGTTGTTCTATTATACCTGAACCAAATAACACAAAGGCCAAAAGCGAAACAGCAGCCACAATACCAGACAATCTTGCTCTAGCACCATTTGAAACGTTAATCAAACTCTGACCTAACATCGCACAACCACCCATACCAGAAAAGAAACCAGAGAAGATGTTTGCAGCACCTTGAGCTACGGCTTCTTTATTACTTTTTCCACGTGTTTCTGTGATTTCATCTACGATATTTAAAGTCAATAAACTTTCGATGAGACCAACACCAGCAACAATAGCTGCATAAGGTAAAATCAACATAAAAGTTTCCCAGGTGTAAGCAATATCAGGAATATTAAATGGTGGGAAACCTCCTTTTATGGAAGCTATATCTCCAACGGTTTTAGTGTCGATACCAAAACCTATAACCACACCAAATACAACAAGAATAGCAACTAAAGATGCAGGAATAACTTTAGTCAATTTGGGTAAACCCCAAATAATAAGCATGGTTAATAGTACCAAACCTAAAATAATATAAAGAGCATCGCCAGTTAACCAATTCCCATCACTGTCTTTAAATTGATTGAGTTGAGACATAAAAATAATGATGGCCAAACCATTCACAAAGCCAAAAATCACGGGGTGTGGAACCAGTCGCATAAGTTTACCAAGTTTTAAGACACCAGCCAAAAACTGAATAATTCCGGCCAAAATAACCGTTGCAAAAATATATTCAGGTCCATGACTTACAGCTAATGCGATTATCACAACAGCTATCGCACCAGTAGCACCAGAAATCATACCTGGTCGACCACCAAATATAGAGGTGACAAGTCCAACTACAAATGAAGCATATAATCCTGTAAGGGGGGATAAGCCTGCAATAAGCGCAAAAGCCACAGCTTCAGGAATCAAGGCTAAAGCAACAGTCAAGCCTGACAAAACTTCATTCTTGTAATCTACTTTTTGTTTAAAATCGAATAAATTAATTAACTTTTTCATCTGTTTGTTTAAAATTTAATAATCTCTGTGTTGAATTACAGTGAGAAAAGAAGAATACTAAATCCTGCTATAAACTAACGGTAATATGTTTTGTTAAAGTTTGCAAATGTAGAGGATAAACTATAACAAACAGAGTGAAAATTACTTTTTTTTAATCTAAACAGACAAAATCACAAACAGCTAGTATTCAGTTGTTTATTTGCCTTTTATTTTATTTAAAGGGCTGATGATCTCAACATCCTGAAATTGTATTGCAGCTTTAACGATTGAGTTGATCGACTCTTGTAGTGCTTTGATGATATGCGACTTCAATTCATTCTTATGATGAACCAAACTTATTTCTCTTGAAGGATAAGGTTTTTTGAAAAACTTTATGTTTTTCTGCTTTCCTTCTTTTAAGTCTAAAGTATGTAAATAAGGCAATAAAGTCATTCCCAAACCTTCGTCGGCTAATTTTATAAGGGTTTCAAAACTTCCACTTTCAAGATAAAAACGTCTTTGATCCGGTAGGTTTTGAGCTGTTTTGCATAAATTAAGAATGTTGTCTTTAAAACAATGCCCATCTTCAAGTAACAGAACTTCATCCACATTTAAATCATCAGCTGTTATGTCTTTAGAATTAAATAATCTATGTTGCTCAGGTATATAAGCCATAAATGGCTCGTAGTATAATGGTTTTTCCTTGATCTTCTCATCACCAAGCGGAGTCGCCGCAATCCCCGCATCCAGATGACCATCAATCAATTTTTCAATGATCACTTCGGTATGAAGCTCTTCAATCTTCAAATTGATTTTTGGATATTTTTTCACAAAATTATTCAGAAACATTGGCAGTAAGGTTGGCATGACTGTCGGGATAATTCCAAGTTTGAATTCACCACCTACAAAGCCTTTTTGCTGATCAACAATGTCTTGAATTCTCACACTTTCATTAACTATGTTTTTGGCTTGCTCAATTATTTTCTCACCAACAGGAGTTAATTTGATAGGCTTTTTACTTCTATCAAAGATCTTTACATTAAGTTCTTCTTCAAGTTTCTGGACTTGCATACTTAGTGTAGGCTGAGTAACGAACACTTTTTCTGAAGCTTTGGTGAAGTTCTTATATTCTGCTACCGCAAGCACATAAGTAAGTTGAGTAATAGTCATTGCTGAATAATTTTTCTATAAAAATACAATAGTATTGGAGAATCGTATAAGTCTATAAGCTGTAATTATGATTTAATGGTAAAATGTTAATAAGGATCCACATTTACCACTACTTTTACAGAACGAAACTGAGCGATCGATTTAAACTTATCAAAACCTGCTCTAACGTATGCTTTAGTCTTTGCTAGTGACTGTTCATGCGGAATTTTGATCAGAATATTTTTGTGGTATTGGTTTCTGATTCTCGATATAGCTGGAAATTCCGGTCCAAGAACATTAGTTGTAAAAATTTGCCTGTAGTAAAGCGCTAGCCAGTCAGAAGCTTCATTCATTTTATTTAAATCCCTCGATTTAAAAGTGACCTTGATCATTCTAAATAAGGGTGGGTATTTAAAATGCCGACGCTCATCCAATTGTTCCTTAAACATTTCATCGTAACTATTGGTGGTTACTTGTTGTAATATTCTGTGATAAGGGTTATAAGTTTGAATTAGGACCTGACCTTGTTCTTCGGTACGTCCTGCCCTACCCGCAACCTGAACTAATAATTGAAAACTTCTCTCGTGAGCTCTAAAATCTGGAAAATTGAGCAAACTGTCTGCATTCATCACACCCACCAGCTTTACGTGCCTAAAATCAAGACCTTTGGTCAGCATCTGTGTACCCACTAAAATATCGATTTCCCTATTCTCAAAAGAAGAAATAATTTTTTCGTAAGCATATTTTCCACGCGTCGTATCGAGATCCATTCGTTTGATAATTTTGTCCTCAAACATAGCATGGAGCTCCGTCTCTATTTGCTCAGTGCCAAAACCTTTGGTTGTCACATCGGTTGAACCGCAAGCCATACATTTGGTTTGCATGGCAATGTGATAACCGCAATAGTGACACCTCAACGTATTATTATGCTTATGGTATGTAAGACTCACATCACAATTGGGACATTGCGGAGCATGACCACAAGTGTTACATTCCAGTATTGGAGAAAATCCTCTTCTATTTTGAAAAAGAATAACCTGCTGTCCTTGCTTCAAAGTTTCTTTAATGGCATTAAGAAGAGTTTCAGAGAAATGACCAGTCATCTTCTGCTTTCTCTGTTGGTCTTTCAAGTCAACAAGCTCAATTTTGGGTGGAATCACATTGCCAAAACGTCTTGTCAGTTGAGCAAATGCATACTTGTCCTGTTTAACATTATAAAAACTTTCCACACTTGGCGTCGCGGTGCCCAGAAGTGTTTTGGCTTTAAAAAAGGAAGCTAACACAATCGCTGTATCTCTGGCATGGTAACGAGGAGCGGGATCAAACTGTTTGAAACTGCTTTCGTGTGACTCATCAACAACGATGAGCCCCAAATCCTGAAATGGTAAGAAAATAGAAGATCTCGCACCTATTACTATTTTACCTTTTGTTCCATCAAGAACATGCCTGTAAACTTCGACTCTTTCATTGACAGAATATTTACTATGGTAAACTAAAACCTGATCTCCAAAATAGTCTTGCAAACGCTGAATAAGCTGGGTAGTTAACGCAATTTCTGGTAGCAGGTATAGCACTTGTTTACCGTTCCTTATCACTTTTTCAATGAGCTTAATATAGACTTCAGTTTTGCCTGAAGAAGTGACACCTTGAAGCAAACACACGGGATGTTTCTTGAATCCATTTTCAATGTCCTCTAAAGCTTCAGTCTGATAGTCGTTAAGATTGATTTTGTGCGAAGATGAATCTCCATCGTATTGGATTCTATCTTTCTTAATGTAATATTCTTCAAAGATAGACTTATCAACCAATGACTTTATCACTGAATCAGAAACTCCAGTTTCTTCTTTCAGTATTTTTAATGATATTGGTTTCTGAGTTTGAGCCTGTAGACTAAACAATTTCAAAAGAGCTTCCTTCTGTTTGTTCGCTCTTTCCAAACTTTCTAAAAGTCCTGGCAATTCTGCCTCGGATGAGTAGTGGTCAGAAAGTTTTATATACTTCTGAAGTTTGGGCTTGTATTGTTTATTTAATTCCTGATTTATAAGAATCAATCGTTTTTCTGCCATTGCATTGATGACTGGAAAGATGGTTTTCTTTTCAAGTATAAGCGTGATCTCACTGATTTTCAGCAAGCTTTGCTTTTGAAGGGCTTGCAGGATTAAATATTCGCTATCGTTAAGGTTTTTATCCTTATCAATTGTATGGATGTCATAATCAGGGTGAGGCTCAATGACTGTTTCACTTTCTATCAAAAGTGCACTTGGTAAGGCTGATTTTAAAATCTCACCTTCCGTACACAAGTAATAGTCTGCAATCCATTTCCAAAGTTTGAGCTGATAAGCAGTAACGGAAGGTGACTCATCAAGAAGTTCTTCAACAGGTTTGGCTTCATATCGAAGGGGTGGCGTGCTGTGGATTTTGGCAACAATTCCTGTATAGACTTTCCGCTTACCAAAAGGTATCGCTACCCTCATTCCAATTTGCAATCGTTCATTCTCTTCATCAGTTACAGAATAAGTAAATCTCTGCTCTAGAGGTAAAGGAACAATGACATCGATAAAGAAGGACATGAAATAAAAGTTATTTGTTAATTTTTAACCCTTTTCCATTGCTGAGTGCGGTAAAAGAAGGCGACATAGCCTCTTACCATAAGTGTATTAGAATCACCTTCTTTGAGCCAAATCTTGGCATCATAAGTTTTCCCATTTTCAGGATCGGTTATAGTACCATCATTATATTTGTCATCATCTTTAGAAAGGTTTTCCAAAATCACCATTCCCTCTACTTTTTGATTTTTCAAATCACCTTTACATTCAGTACAGCGAACGTCTCTCTTGTCTTCTCTAAGAATCTTTTTCACCTTCCCAAAAACCTCACCATCATTCTCATAGACCTCAACAATAGATTTTGCAACACCCGTTTCATCGTCTATCGTTTTCCATTCACCATAGACTTGCTGGGAATAAATAAGGTTTCCAAAAAGGAAACCTGTAAGTAATATCAAATATTTCATATGATTATTGTCCTAACATGCCTTTCATCAAATCCTTATCCGCTGGCTTGTCACAGAACCAAATGCCAAAAAGAGCTTTCTTGAAATCAGCACCTTCAATGCTACCTAACTCCTTATCATTTTTGAAAACCACTACACCAGATGATGGAGTATAAGTGATATCAAAAACATCATTTTTGGTAATTTCATCAGAAAAGAAGGAAATGAATTTATCAATTTTTACTCTGTAAGGTTTTGTATTGCCCTTTGTTGAATTTTTGAACCCGTCTTCAATAGCAGAACTCATTTTATCGCTTGATATTAATCCAGAAACGATATGTATCTTAATGACCATAGGCGCATCTGCATCCATTACTTTTTGAGCATCTGTCATTTTTTGAGCAGTATAAAGTCCTCCTGCATACATATCCATCCAGAATTTCTCACGTACTCCAGCACCATTTAAACTGAGTTCTGCTTCCCCTACTTGAAAATTATCAGGAAGTTCAACTCCAGCAACTTCAGTTTGTGCAAACGTTGTAGAAGCAATTACAATGGCTAGAATCATTAAAAAGCGTGTTTTCATAGTTTCAATATTTTGATTTTCGTTTTAAATTATAAAGTGATCCATTCAATTCGAAACCCAATAAAAGTATATTTGAGTTCAACCAAATATATAACATGAGAATCAACAAAGCTCCAATTGAGCCATATAGTTTATTGTATGCACTGAAATTTTCGACATAAATGGAAAACAAATAAGTAGTCAAAATAATTAAAATAGTTGTAAAAAAGGTTCCAAGAGAGAAAAAGCGTGTTTTCTTTCCTTCTTTTGTTCCGAAGTAGTACAAAGTTGAAATTCCTAGAATCAATACCAGAACCAATATGGCAAAGCGGCCGTATTTCGCAAGTAATAAGGAGTCACCCACGACACCAAGACTTTTGAATTGATCAATGACGAAGGTTAAATACACCGTGGCAATTACCGCTATCAAAAGAAGGATAGCTACTATTAAAGCGACACCCACAGCAACCATGTACTGCCGAATGATAGTTCTATTAAATCGTGTATGATACGAAAACTCAAATCCAGTGAAGATGGCGTTCACTCCGTTGGACATTAAAAATATGGAAAGTAAAAAAACAAAAGATAGCAATCCTGCTCTAGGGTTGTTTGCTATATCATAAAATATATCTTGAAATAAACCAGCAGTTTGTGGTGGTAACAATTCTTCCAAATAATTGAGTAATTCTTGTTGAAAATTATCAATAAACCAAACGAACGGTATCAAATTCAGAATAAAAAGTAGAAAAGGAAAAATAGCCATGAAGAAGCTGAAAGCAATAGAACCTGCCCGAGTAGAAAACGTTCCCTTTAAAATTCCAATGATGTATAAACTAAAAAGATCATAGAGGGTGAATCCCTCAAAACCAGGTAATTTAGTTTGGTTCATCCAATAAGCAATACTACAAATTACTGGTATTTTCTTAAGAGAATCACTAATTTCAGCGGCCATATTATACAGCTTTTAAACTTAGATCTAAATTATGAACTGAATGAATAAGCGCCCCACTTGAAATATAATCTACCTCACATTCGGCATAAAATTTTGCATTTTCAAGCGTAATGCCTCCACTCGATTCTGTGAAACATCTACCATCAATCAACTTAACAGCCTTTTTGGTGTCATCGTAATTAAAATTGTCCAGTAAAATTCTATAAACCCCATCAGACTGTAATATTTCTTCTACTTCTGAAAGTGACCTTGCTTCTACTACAATTTTGAGATCCAATTTTTTATCAGCAAGATACTTGATGGTTTTTTCTATCGCTTTTGAAATGCCTCCTGCAAAATCTATATGATTATCTTTCAACATGATCATATCGTATAGTGAAAATCTGTGATTTTCTCCACCTCCAATTTTTACAGCCATCTTTTCTAAGGCTCTAAATCCAGGTGTGGTTTTTCGCGTGTCTAAAATCTGAGTTTTGTAACCTTTCAAAAGACTTGAAAACATATTAGCCTTTGTGGCGATGGCACTCATCCGTTGCATAGCGTTGAGCACTAAGCGCTCCGCTTTCAAAATGGATTGACTTGAGCCAGATACATAAAAGGCTATGTCTCCATGAGTCATCGCATCACCATCTTTCATGAGGTTTTCCATCTCCAGCGAAGAGTCAATATAATTAAAAACTTGTTCTGCAAAATCTACTCCTGCCAAAATTCCTTCATCCTTAACGAGCAATTTAGCCTTCCCTGTAGCATCTTCAGGTATACAAGCCAAACTAGAATGATCTCCATCACCAACATCTTCTCTGATTGCATTTTCAATAATGATTTGAATTTCCTGAGCCAATTGCTTTTCGCTAATCATTTGGTTATCTATTTTTGTCTCAGACAAAGTTAAACTTTTTTAGACGGATGACCATCTCATTAGTACTTGTAGGCAAAACCGATAATAAGCATTTGGAAGCATTAATCAATGATTATAAGAAACGCTTATCGTTTTTTGTAAAATTTGAAGTCACCATCATTCCTGATCTCAAGAAAAGAAAAAACATGGAGACCGAAGTCCAGAAGGAAAAGGAAGGTGAGCTTATATTGAGCAAAATTTCAAACTCAGATTTTGTTGTTCTATTAGATGAAAATGGTGTGGATCATTCCTCTACCAAGTTCGCCAGCTGGCTTCAAAAAAGAATGAATTCGGGTATTAAAAAACTGGTGTTTGTCATTGGTGGCCCTTATGGTTTTTCTAAACCAGTTTATGACAGGGGCAATCAAATATTATCCCTTTCTAAAATGACTTTTTCTCACCAAATGATTCGGTTGTTTTTTACCGAGCAATTGTACAGAGCCTTTTCTATTTTAAAAAATCTTCCTTATCATCACGAATAAAAAAAGCTGACTTGCACGTTGCAAATCAGCTTTCTATATTGTTTGAAGTAAACTGTTACAAAATCAGCATAGCATCACCGTAGGAATAGAATTTATACTTTTCCTTGATGGCTTCTTTGTAAGCTTTCTCCATAAGATCATGGCCTGCAAAAGCAGAAATCATCATAAGTAATGTCGATTTTGGCATATGGAAATTGGTAATCATACAATTGGCGATACTAAAATCATGTGGTGGAAAAATAAATTTATTGGTCCATCCATTGTATTCATTCAATCTTTGGTTAGAACTAACAGCACTTTCCAAAGTTCTCATGACAGTTGTACCCACTGCACAAATTCTTCTTTTTTCAGATTTTGCATTGTTGATGATCGATGTGGCTTCACTATCAATCATAATTTCTTCGCTATCCATTTTGTGCTTAGATAAATCCTCAACTTCTACCGGATTAAATGTTCCAAGTCCTATATGCAAAGTAACTTCTGCAAAATCAATTCCTTTGATTTCCAAACGCTTCAACAAGTGTTTAGAGAAATGAAGCCCTGCCGTTGGTGCTGCTACAGCTCCTTCCTTTTTGGCATAAATAGTTTGGTAACGCTCAGCATCTTCTGGCACTACATCACGCTTGATGTACTTCGGAAGTGGAGTTTGACCAAGCTCTGTCAACTTGTTCCTGAAATCCTGGTAAGACCCGTCATAGAGGAAACGCAAGGTTCTACCTCTGTTGGTGGTGTTATCTATAACTTCGGCCACAAGACTTTCATCTTCACCAAAATAAAGCTTATTTCCAATTCTTATTTTTCTAGCTGGATCCACCAATACATCCCAAAGACGTGTTTCAGGATTAAGTTCTCTCAAAAGAAAGACTTCGATTTTGGCACCAGTTTTTTCCTTATTTCCGTAGAGTCTTGCTGGGAAAACTTTAGTATTATTGAACACCATGACGTCTTTTTCGTTAAAGTAATTGATAACATCCTTAAACATTTTGTGTTCAATAGTACCATCTTTACGATTTACTACCATTAATTTAGCTTCATCTCTGTGCTCCGAAGGAAACTCAGCCAAAAGGTCTTCAGGTAAAGTAAATTCGAATTGTGAAAGTTTCATTCCCATAGTCTAGTATATTTTTTTAAAAGAGTGCAAATATACGACCGCGAGATAGGCGTTGTCAAGTAAATTATTGTTTATTTAGCGTAATATCTTCCAAGCCAGTATTTTTACTGGAGGCCTAGCATTTTCATTTTCTCCCAAAAGTCTGGAAAAGACTTAGAAACCACTTCAGGATTCAGAATATCTAAATCAGTTTTCAAAGCTAAAGGAGCAAATGCCATGGCCATTCTATGGTCTTGGTAGGTTTTTATTTTTACTTCTGAATTTAAATTCGAAATGGGTTTTAAGTGAAGAGATTCTGTAGTTATAAAAATCTCTGCACCAAATTTTTCGATTTCATTTTTCAAAGCTACTAGCCTGTCTGTTTCTTTTACCTTCAAAGTATGAAGGCCTGTCAAAACACATTCAACTTCGAGTCCTAAACAGGTGACAGCAATCGTCTGAGCTAAATCTGGCGTATCATTGAGATCTAATTCAATTTTTTGAGGAAGCTTAAAGTTTTCAACTTTTGAAAGTCGAATTGATTCTTTATCAAATCGAGTCTCGATGCCGAGCAGCTTATAAAATTCAGCTACTTTGGAATCTCCCTGAAGACTATCTTGATAGAAAGTGGAGATTTCAAAAGTTCCTGTTTTCATCAAAGCCAAACAACTGTAAAAATAGGACACAGAACTCCAGTCAGATTCTACTGCAATTTGTTTAGGTTCAATTTCAATTTGAGGATAAACTTTAATAGTATTAGTGTCAAAATCAACTTTGAGCCCAACCGATTCTAGCGCTTGAGCTGTCATTTTGAGATAAGGTTTGGAAGTCACTTTAGACTCTAGTTGAATGTTTAGTCCATTTTTCAAAGAAGGTGCAACGAGCATCAAAGCAGTAATGTACTGACTACTGACATCTGCCGAAATGGATATTTTATCTTTCTGAAGGGATTTTCCAGATATTTTTAAAGGAGGAAAACCCTCATTTTTTACATATTCTATTTTTGCTCCAAGGATTCTAAGCGCTTCTACGAGTATGCCGATTGGTCGTTCCTGCATGCGTTGGCTTCCGGTGAGAATGATTTCATTATCAGGAATGGTTGATAAATACGCCGTTAAAAATCGCATGGCAGTTCCTGCGTGATGTATGTCAATTTCTTTGACTTCCTTAAGAGGTTGTGACAAGGCTTTTTGAAGCACCTGAGTATCATCACTATTGGATAATCCTTTGAGTTCCAAATTTGGAAAAAGTGTCTTTAGAATTAAATATCTATTGGAAATGCTTTTGGAACCAGTGATTTCAAATTGAAACTGATTGTTTTTTACGGGGGTATAACTCAATTTCATTGTTTGTCTCTTTTTTTGATATTACCTCTAAATTTTAGAAAAGTAACAACAAAACCATAAACGAATCCGCTCATGATGTTGGCGACAAAAAACCTCAGCAAGTTATCTTTTGCAAATCGGTTTTCTGCATACAGAGCCCAATTAAAATCGTAAGCAAACCAAATATCTACAATATTATAAATGAAGATAAAACCACCTGCAAGAATTATTACAGATCTCCAAAAACCCTTGGTGGAGATTACTTTTTGAAACATTTACTTGAGTTTAGGATTATTTTTATGTCGATCATGATCTCGCTTTGATTTCAAGTCCAATTTTTTATCAAAAGCAGATTGCAAATCAATTCCTGTTTGATTTGCCAAACATAAAACAACAAAGACTACATCTGCAAGTTCTTCTCCGAGATCCTTGGACTTATCGCTTTCTTTTTCACTTTGTTCACCATAGCGTCTGGCAATTATTCTTGCCACCTCTCCCACTTCTTCAGTGAGTTGGGCCATGTTGGTGAGTTCATCAAAATAACGTACACCATGTTCATTTATCCATTCATCTACTGCTTTCTGAGCATCTTGTATGTTCATAAGTTTAGTTTTAATCAATCCTTATTTTTTGAATCCAAAATAAATGTCAAAGGTCCGTCATTTATGGAATGTACTTGCATATTAGCTCCGAACCGGCCTGTTTGAATATTTCCATGATATGCTTCTTTCATTGACTCAATGAAGTCATGGTAAAGCTTTTTTGCCAATTCTGGTTTCGCTGCTTTTGTAAAACTTGGTCTATTTCCCTTTTTGGTAGAGGCATGAAGAGTAAATTGGCTTACTATCAAAATCTCTCCTTGTACCTCTCTAATATTTAAATTCATCTTTACATCTTCATCTGAAAATATTCTAAAATTAGATATTTTATTAACCAACCAATCAATATCTTCTTTCTGGTCTTCTTCTCCAATACCTAAGTAAATGAGATAACCTTGATTGATGCTTCCGGCTATTTGAGTATCGATTTCAACTGAAGCTTCTTTGACTCTTTGAAGTATAATTTTCATATTATCTCAAATCTTGATAAGGGTCTTTTCTAAAACTTTCGTCCTCCTCACCTTCCATAATCTGCAAATAACTTTTGTATCTGGAATAAGCTAGTTCATCTTCTGCCAGGGCATCTTTTACTGCGCAATGAGGTTCTTCTACATGGATACAGTTATTGAACTTACAATTACTTTTTAATTTAAAAAATTCAGGAAAATAGTTATCAAGATTGTATTTATCAATATCCACAACACCAAAGCCTCTGATTCCTGGAGTATCGATAATCTGACCTCCAAAATTCAACTCGTGCATTTCTGCAAATGTTGTTGTGTGCTGACCTTGTCTATGCTGTTCAGAAATTTCCGAAGTTTTAATATTCAAAGTTGGCTCAATGGCGTTAACCAATGTAGATTTACCAACCCCACTATGACCAGCAAAAACACTCACCTTATCTTTCATCAGTTCTTTCACTTTATCGATATTTTCGCCGATTTCTGCTGAAATTCCTATGCAGGTATATCCAATACCTCTGTAAAGTTCTGCCAGATATTTCATCTCAGCAAATTCTTCCAGACTATAAGTATCTATTTTGTTTATTAAAATAACCGTAGGAATATGGTATGCTTCGGCTGTCACTAGAAATCTGTCTATAAATGTAGTACTTGTAGGCGGATTGTTGTGAGTGACAAGTAAGAAAGCTTGATCAATATTAGCTGCTATAATGTGAGTTTGTTTAGAAAGATTGACAGACTTTCTAATGATATAATTTTTTCTGTCGTAAATCTCCTTTATGATGCCAATGGTATCATCCCCTTTCTTTTCAGTATCAATTTCTACGTGATCTCCAACGGCAACAGGATTTGTACTTTTAATTCCTTTTAGCCTAAATTTCCCTTTGATTCTAGAATTATAAATCTTTCCATCTTCAGCTTTGACGTGATACCAACTCCCTGTGGACTTATAAACCACCGCCTTCATAATCTTGATTTTAAAAGAGATACAAATTTCATTACTGGCTTATTATTTTATGTTGATGGGCGATAGATTCTTCATGGATCGCTTTTGTAAGACGTTCCACAAAGTCTTTGGACAAGTGATTTTTTTCTCCTTTTTCTGTGAGCCTATTCAAAACACTATTCCAGCGTTCAGGCTGAAGAATCGCTACGTTATTTTCTTTTTTCAACTCACCAATATCATCTGCTACACTCATTCGTTTTCCAAGAAAATCTACAATTTGATTATCGATGATATCAATTTTAGATCTTAAGACATTAAGTTTTTTATTGAATTCTTCTGCACCTTCTTTTTGTCTTATGCGAAGATCTATTGTCATTTGCTTTAAGAAATCTGGAGTGATTTGTTGAGCTGCATCACTCCAGGCTTTATCTGGAGTATGATGAGTTTCTACTATCATACCATCGTAATTAAGATCTAAGGCTGTTTGACATATATCAAATACCAAATCTCTTTTACCCGCAATATGAGAAGGATCGACTAGAATTGGTAGATCTGGAAATTGATTTTGTAAATCAATAGCTATCTGCCACTCGGGATTGTTTCTATATTTTATTTTTTCGTAAGTCGAAAAACCTCTATGAATGACTCCAAGGTTCTTAATATTAGCATTATAAAGTCGCTCAACTCCTCCAAGCCATAAAGCTAAATCGGGATTAACAGGGTTTTTGACCAATACAATTTTATCAGTTCCTTCCAAAGCATCTGCAATTTCCTGAACGATAAATGGACTTACCGTGCTTCTTGCACCTATCCAAAGTACATCAACGCCTGCTTTAAGAGCCAGATCCACGTGTGTTTTATTAGCAACTTCAGTGGCTATCATAAGGCCTGTTTCTTCTTTAGCCTTCTTCAGCCAATCCAGACCTATGGCACCAACACCTTCAAAATTACCCGGGCGGGTTCTGGGCTTCCATATACCTGCGCGCATCACTGTAGCGTCAGAATCTTTAAGCTGATGTGCTATATTCAGGACTTGTTCTTCAGTTTCAGCACTACAAGGTCCGGCAATTACCAACGGATGATCTAAATTCATCTCCGTTAACCAATTTCTTAGTTTGTTATCATTTTCCATATCCACAAAATTAACTTTTAATGTCAGATATCAAAGGCATTTAGATTGCTTTTAAGTTTCGAAAAGTTTTTAAAATACTTTCAATACTAAATCCATTCTGAAATTGTAAAGGGATATAATTTGTATTTTTGAGCAAAAGTTTGGTAATGTCAATTGAAGTTAGGTCTATTTCAAAATCTTACAAAAATCAGTCAGTCTTAAAAAATATAGATTTTAAGATTTCTAAAGGCGAAGTTGTTGGTCTGCTTGGACCCAATGGTGCAGGAAAATCTACTCTGATGAAAATATTGACCGGATTTATAAGTCCAACGTCTGGTGAAGCTAGCATCAATGGTTTGAAATTGACTGAAGCAAAAACTGAAATCCAAAAACAGATTGGCTATTTGCCTGAGCATAATCCTATCTATTTGGAGATGTACATTAAAGAATATTTAGATTTTCACGCAAAAATCTTCAACAGTTCAAGAGAAAGAATAGATAAAGTTATAGAACAAACTAAATTGAATAATGAAATTGGAAAGCGAATTTATCAATTATCTAAAGGTTACAGACAACGCGTCGGCCTTGCCGCTGCTTTATTGCATGATCCAAACATTCTAATTCTTGACGAGCCAACGACGGGTCTAGATCCAAATCAACTTATCGAAATAAGAGACTTGATAAAGTCCATCAGTAAAAACAAAACAATACTCTTGTCTACTCACATCATGCAGGAAGTAGAAGCCATTTGTGATAGAGTCATCATCATTAATAAAGGTGAAATAGTTTCTGATAAAAAACTTGAAGATCTTAAGGATTCTTCACAACAAGTGATAGAAGTCGAGTTTAATTATCGCATCGAAGAAGTTGCACTCAAGGAAATTGGTAAGGTGAGTAACATCATTAATACAACTCGGTTTAAATATGAGATAACTTTCGAAACCACAGTGGACAAACGTCCTGATGTATTTGATTTTGCTCATGATAAAGGCTTGAAAATTATTGAGCTTCACAAAAAAAATAAGAATCTTGAAAGTCTATTCATAGATTTGACTAAAGACGCTTAAACTTATAAACACGAATTTTTACAGTAGAAAATCTCATCCTTAACTATGAAAAGAAATTTCAAATCCTATATCACGATAAGTTTAAAAGGTTTGGGCATGGGAGCTGCAGACGTTGTTCCTGGTGTTTCCGGAGGAACTATTGCTTTTATAACAGGCATTTATGAAGAGCTTGTTACTACTATTGCCAATGTAGATTTAAGTTTGATCAAAACCTGGAAAAAAAATGGGTTTTCAGGCATGTGGAAACAATTGAATGGAAATTTCATTTTAGCTTTACTTACTGGTATATTCCTGAGTGTATTTACTTTGATGAAGCTCACAAATTATCTGTTAGAAACCTACCCTATAGTGGTTTGGTCTTTTTTCTTTGGCTTAGTGGTAGCTAGTGTATGGTATGTTGGAAAACAGATAGACCGTTGGACTTTAAAGTTAATCAGTTTCGCTGTTATCGGTTTTATTATCGCGTTTGGAATAACATTATTAGCCCCAGCACAGGGCATCGATCATCCACTCTATTTCTTGCTTTGCGGAGCAATTGCCATCTGTGCCATGATTCTACCTGGTATTTCTGGAGCCTTTATTCTTGTTTTGATGGGAGGTTACAAATCCATAACTGAAGCGGTTTCAGAATTAAATTTTCAAGTTATAGGTCTTGTTGGACTGGGAGCAATTATCGGAATTTTGAGTTTTTCCAGGATTCTGAAGTGGTTATTTAATAATTATAAATTAATCACTCTAGCTATATTGACCGGTTTTATTGCCGGATCTCTCAACAAAATATGGCCTTGGAAAAAAGTTATTGATTCTGAAATCATAAAAGGCAAAGTTGTTATTTTGGATGAAACTTCAGTCCTACCACAGTATTATGACGGCGATCCTAAACTTATTTTTGCTATGGTAGCTGCTGTTTTAGGTTTTATATTGATATTGGCTTTAGAAAAAATTGCACAAAAACAACCCTTATCCAATGCAAAGCACTAGAACATTTAATGATAAGATTTTCCTTTTTCTGAAGGGACTTGCCATGGGAGCTGCCAATAAAGTTCCAGGAGTCTCCGGAGGGGTAGTTGCTTTTGTTGCTGGGTTTTATGAAGAGTTTATTTATTCTCTTCAGAAATTTAATCTGAAGTCTTTAAAGCTTCTTCTGAACGCCAGGTTTGTAAGTTTTTTTCAATACATCAATGCAAAATTCCTTTTCATTCTCATCCTGGGAATGATCTTCAGCTATTTCAGTATTTCCAAGTTATTGGATTTTTTTATACAACATTATGAGCTATACGTTTGGTCTACTTTCTTTGGAATGATCATCGGCTCGATATATTACATAGGAAAGGATTTTAAAATAAGAACTATTAAAACTATTCTTTTTATTGTTTTGGGAATACTAGCTGGTCTAAGCATCAGTTTTTTGAAACCTGCGACAGAAAATGATCATTTGCTTTTCGTGTTTTTCTGTGGAATTATAAGCGTTTCCGGAATGACTCTTCCTGGACTATCCGGCTCTTTTATCCTTATTCTTCTTGGCAATTACGTCTTGTTACTCGTTGACTCTGTAAACGCACTTTATGACACGATTGCAGATATTGTAAAGCTGGACTTCTCATTTACTGGAGATCCTAAAAGAGTGAGATTACTGCAAGTTTTAGGTTCTTTTACAGCAGGTTCTATTTTTGGGTTGATTACACTATCTCACTTACTCAACTTCGTTCTTAAGTATTATAAGAAAATTACTTTTTCAATCATAATTGGTTTTATAACAGGAAGTTTAGGCGTAGTTTGGCCCTGGAAAGAAAAAGTGTATAAAACAAACGAAGCCGGAGTCATTGTCAAAGATACAAATGGTGATCCTGTTTTAGATAATTACGCTAGATTTTGGCCAGATCTGTCTGAAGCAAGCACATGGATTGCTTTTGCTTTTATTATATTAGGAATTTTAATAGTTTTGAGCCTTGCCTGGTACGGTAAGCAAAGTAAAAAAAGATAGCACATGACAACATACGGACTTATAGGGAAAAATATAGATTATTCTTTTTCAAAATCATATTTCAATACCAAATTTCATAATGAAGCTATCAAGGCTAAATACATCAATTATGATATTGACGACATTAAGGAAATAAAACAGATTGTCAATAACTCGATTGAATTGGCTGGACTTAATGTAACGATACCCTACAAAGAAGAGGTAATTCCATACCTAGATGAAATTGATTCACAGGCGGAACGCATCGGTGCCGTAAATACAATTAAGATAGAAAATAAAAAATTGATTGGATACAATACAGATGTTTTTGGATTTACAAAATCCATTTTCTCACTCATTGCACCAAACCATGAAGCAGCCTTAATTTTAGGAACTGGTGGTGCTGCTAAAGCAATCAGGCATGCATTAGTGTCGATGGGATACAATATCAATCTTGTTTCCAGAGATAAAGAAAAAGGAGATTATACTTATGAGGAGTTGACTTCAGATATAATAAAAAATCATCAACTTATAGTGAATTGCACACCTCTTGGCACACATCCGGATGTTAATCAATTCCCTCCTATTCCTTTTGAATTTATTGATGAAAGACACCTTCTATACGATCTGATCTATAATCCTTCAATCACTAGTTTTCTTGCTCAAGGTAAAGAAAAAGGAGCTCAAATTATCAATGGAGAGCAAATGCTCATTGCTCAGGCTGAAAAAGCTTGGGAAATATGGAATGAATAAAAAATAATTCCTCCTCTATTCTTCCCCTCTCAAGGAGTGGAATTTTACTTTTAATATAGCTCCCTTCCCTTTGGGAAGTATTAGAGATAGGACTTATTCATTAGTAAAACTTCTTATACTTGTATTTAGCTGCAATACCAAGTAGAATCCACGCAGCAAATGCTATGATGATAAATTGATAACTGATAATTTGATCTCCACTTGCGTATGAGTGCAAACCAGTTAGATAAAAATTAACTCCAAAGTAAGTCATCAGTATAGATCCAAATGCGATAACTGCAGCCCAGTTGAATGCGAACAAGCCTCTCAAACCTGGCACTAGACGCATGTGAATTACAAAGGCGTAAACGAAAATACTGATAAGTGCCCAGGTTTCTTTGGGATCCCAGCCCCAGTATCTACCCCAGCTCTCATTGGCCCATTGACCACCTAAGAAATTACCTATAGTCAACATTACAAGTCCAACAGTAAGCGCTAATTCATTGATGATCGTTAACTCCTGGATATTCAACTTCATTTTCTTGAAGTTAGATTTATTCGTTGCAATAATTAGAATGAGAGAAACCAAACCTATAATGGCACCTAATGCAAATGGACCGTAACTTCCTACAATAACAGCCACGTGAATCATTAACCAATACGAGTCTAAAACGGGTTGCAAATTACCAATACTTGGATCTAACCAGTTCCAGTGCGCCACCATAAGTATAATGGAAGTTACAAAAGCAGTAGAACCCATCGTCAGATCACTTTTACGTCCAAACGCCAGACCAAAGAACATCGTAGCCCAAGCCACATAAATCATGCTTTCATACGCATTACTCCAGGGTGCATGTCCTGAAATATACCAACGCGCAGCAAGTCCTGCTGTGTGAGCAACAAATAAAATAATGAGAAGAACTTTACTCGTCGTAATTACATACTTATTGAGCTTATTTTCTTTAAAAATTCTCATGATCACAAATACGATCATGATCAAACTCACATAAAGGTATAGCTGAAAGAGGATATTAAAAATATCAATTTTATTATAGAGAATTTCAGCTTTCACCTTGTCCTCTGCTGGCATAACTTCTTCTCCATACTTTTTTTGAAATGACTTCAGGCTTAAAAGCAATTCATTCGATTGTTCATAATCTCCTGTTTGCCTAGCACTCCTCAAGGATTGCATGTAGAGTGGTAAGATTTGCTTAGTGTAAAGCGTGTCTACACCAGTAAAATATCTTTCCTCATCAAGCTCCGGAAAGGCTACCCACTTGTTATTCGGATGATCTGGTATTGGAAATATTTTGAATTGCTTGCCAAGTAAAGTATTGTAAATCAAATTCACCTTTTCATCTGCGGTGATAAAGTCTTTTTGGAATTGATTAGGAACGGCTGCTTTGTATGCATCATCTAGATACTTTCCTAATTTGTATTCTGCAGTTTTGGGTTCGAAAAAATCAGTTAAAGAAACATATTTGATATCTTCTTCAACACCAAGAACATGATGTAAACTGTCATTTTTAGCTTTAATGGAAATAAGAGGTGCAGAATACCAAATATTAGGGTTTTCGATCATTGACAATAAGACTTGATCGCTATTCAATTCATTATACTCATCTTTTTTTCCGAGTTTTCTAAGTAATTCCGAAGAATATGTATTGATAGGTTTCATTCTACCCCCATAATCCTGGATGATGAGTTCACCAAATTTGGCAGCATGCTTTTTGTCTACTTTATTGGCTTGAATCATTTTGATGACCTTGTCATAATCTACTTCAGGGATCATCTCATGAGTAGCGTGGTCTACGTTTGTTTCACCTTCCTGAACCTGATTAGGCTCCTCAACAACATTTCCATTTTGAGTTTGAGCAAAACCCGTCATTCCAAACAACAGAATGAATACACTAGCTAATTTTGCTTTCTTCTGTTTGATTTTATCCAATTTTTTCCTTATATCTCCAAATCTTGATCCTCTATCCACCATAATCGCCATCATTCCCAGATATAATAAAAAATATCCTATGTAAGTTATCCAGGTGCCCCACCAGTCATTGTTTACAGACAAAATAGTTCCTCCTTCATCTGGATCGAAAGAAGATTGGAAAAAACGATAGCCCTTATGGTCTAAAACATGATTCATGTAAATATCGTAAGGATAAGAATTACTACCGTCCACTACTTCAACTTTACTCATAAAAGATTCGTAACTAGGTTGCCTTCTATCTTCAGTTCCTGGATGTTTTTTAGCGATAAAATCGTTGAGTTTTAAAGCAAATGGGAGTTCTACATCTTTACTACCATAACTCATATAAACTTCAAAACCACCAACACTTAGTTTTTTCATATCCATTTGGTAACCTTTACCACCAAGCAATCCTAATTTTTCAGTTTCACCATTGGCAGTCACTTGAACGAAAATACCATCTGGATCATTTTTAGTTACCATTTCTTTTTGAACTAAATCATATCGTCCTTTAATCGCTGGATCAGGAATCACAAACTGCATGCCTCCAACATTATATAAAGACCGCAATTGTAGATCCTGAATAGAATCAACTGCTAGCTGTCCCTTTTCCTGATCGGCCATTCGCATCCAGTCCCCTTCAAATGGTGAAGTGATAGTAAACCCTACTTCATTATTCCCTATTATATTGATAGCTCCATCGGTTTGTTTATTGAAAGCAAATAGAATATTATGAATATTGGCAACTTCACCAGCTTTCAAAAAGTGATCGTGTCTATTGCCTTCACCAGCTTCAACAATCTTCAGGAAATAGTCTCCTGTTTCATCTTCTACAACCCCTTCTTCGGCACCCTGAATAAATTCAAGGAATTCTATTTTAACTGGCGTTCCGTTATAATCTGTCTTAATCGTTTTTCCTGCGGTAATTGCAGGCCCAAGATTGATATTAAATTCCTGCTTTTTCCTCAAAGGTTCTCCATCAATCTCACCATCAATAAAAGTTGACAAATAAGTTTTTTCTGAAAGCATTGTATTTTCAACTTCGCCTTCACGAATTGGCATAATGCCTTCTTCACCAATATAGCGTGTCACCCAAGCTCCTACTAAAATCAAGATGAAGGATAAGTGAAGTAGTAACGTGGTCCATTTCTTTTTCCTCAACAGTTTGTATCTAAAGATATTCCCAATAAAGTTGATGACAAAAAATACCATAATCACCTCAAACCACCAAGCATCATATATCCATTCTCTAGCGGTAACAGTTGTATAGGAATTTTCAATAAAAGTACCAACACCCATAGCAACCGCATAAATGATAAAAAGCACTGCCATCAATCGAGTTGAAAACAGTATATCTTTAATTTTTTTCTCTAGCATAGTTTCTAAAATACGAACTGCAAATATACTTAATACAAGAGGATTTTTAAACCATAGACCTGGTTACGAACGTTGAAGTTGTGTTAATTAAAAACTCTGAAATCCAAATACTTGATGTTAATATTTTAAACAATTATCAACACCTAAGATTAAAATTCAATGACATCCTTTGCTTTTAAGAATTACTATAAATATTAATTATGGGATCCTTGAGTTTCCATTTTAGAATTAAAAATGAACACTACCTTTGTTTGAAAGAATTAAAACTTACAGTGAATGTTTTCAATAGTCATTTTAGGAACTGGTAACGTGGCTACCCATATGTTTCAAGCTTTTCAAGCTTCAAGTGAATGCTCTGTGATTCAGGTTTATAATCATCAACCTGATTCCTTGCAAGTCTTTGAAAAATCTACAGCTACAACCACAAATTTATCTGAACTAAAACAAGCGGATTTATACCTGCTTTGTTTAAAAGACGACGTCATCGAAAAGCTGGCAAACCAAATTCAAACAAATTCTGGAATTATTGCTCACACTTCTGGCAGTCAGTCTATATTAGAGTCAGCTAATTCCGGAGTTTTTTATCCGCTTCAAACGTTTTCTAAAGGCTCTAAGCTGGATTATTCTAAAATTCCAATCTGTCTGGAGGCAAATTCAGAAGAAAATTTAAAAATCCTGAGGGCTATTGGAAAATGTATTTCTACAGAAATTTTTGAAATCAATTCTGCTCAACGTCAAACTTTACATCTCTCCGCAGTTTTTGTTTGCAATTTCACCAATCACCTCTACTCTATTGGAGAGTCTATTTGTAAAGAAGATAACATGCCGTTTGACATTTTGAAAGCATTGATACAGGAAACATCAAAAAAGATTGAGTCCAATTCTCCTTCAGATGTTCAAACCGGTCCTGCGATCAGGAAAGATCAAAGCACGATTAAAAGGCACCTAGGTCAATTACAAAATAAAATACATAAAGATATTTATCAACTTCTTACACAATCAATTATACAAAAGCATGACTAATTATAAAGAATTACTAAACAAAGTCACCACATTTGCCTTCGACGTGGACGGCGTATTCACCAATGGTGCTCTACAAATATCTACCTCTGGAGACCTTATAAGAACCATGAACGTTAAGGATGGTTTCGTCGTAAAAGAAGCCCTGAAAGCCGGGTACGAAATTATTGTTATTTCTGGCGGGACTAATGAAATGGTAAGGACCCGACTCAAAGATTTAGGGGTGACCAACATTCACTTAGGGGTTGCCGACAAAGTCGAATGTCTGGAAGAGTTTCTTGATGTTTACGATATCAAGCCCGAACACGTGGCCTACATGGGAGATGATATTCCTGATATTTATCCGATGAAAATGGTTGGCTTGGCCACCTGTCCACAAGATGCAGTACCAGAAGTAAAAGCGGTTTCAGATTACGTTTCGCATAGAAAAGGTGGCGAAGGTTGTGTGAGAGACCTTATCGAACAGGTGCTAAAAACTCAGGGAAAGTGGAAGTTCTAAGCACTAATCGATAAGCTAGATGCATATTCTCAATCTTATAAGATGGAAAAATTTACTGCTCTTGCTATTTACTGCAGGACTTATAAGATTTGCTTTGGTGCCAGGTTTTGGGGTCCCACTAGAATTAAACCTGTTTCATTACAGTCTACTTGCTTTATCTATAGTTTTTGTAGCCTCTGGAGGAAATATCATCAATGATTTTTTTGACGTCACCACCGACAGCATCAACAAACCCGACAAGCTTATTATCGATAAAGTGATTTCAAGAAAGCTAGCCTTGAGGCTTTATTTCGTATTTAATGTTCTTGGGCTAGGAATTGCATTATATCTTTTTGTGATACAGCCATTTAAGCATATTTGGCTGGTGTTTTACATTATTGTGTTTTCGCCGCTTGCACTTGCCTTTTATTCCATATGGTTGAAGCGCGTTGCTGTTTTAGGGAATTTACTGGTTAGCTTATTAGTTGGTCTAAGTCTGTTTTGTTTGGGAATAGCTTTAATCGATAAAGTCAATTATCCTGTGGCTTTTTTTACATTATTAGTCTATTCTTTTCTTGCTTTTCTTTTGAATTTGTGTCGTGAACTCATTAAAGATATAGAGGACATTAGAGGAGATTATTTTTGCATTATGAAAACCCTGCCTATTTTAATAGGAAAAAAACGAAGCAACTACGTTATATTCGGACTGCTTACCTTCACAATTTTAGTTTTACTATCCATAGTTTTGGCTTATTTCCTAAATCTGAATATTTTCATATTCTATGTATTTGTTCTAATTATTTTACCCTTGATTTTGATTTCAAAAAAAACCCTGGAAGCAAAATCTGCTAAGGATTACAGAAAAATTAGTTTCAATTTAAAACTTGTATTTTTAACCGGACTCTGTTCCATGCTAACATTTTTAATTTTATGATTTTAGACAATTTGAAGGACAAAGAAGTCATTTTGGCTTCAGGTTCACCAAGAAGACAAGAAATATTGAAATCCATTGGAGTCGATTTTAAAATTGAACTTCGCTCTGTGGATGAAGTATTCAGTGAGGAACTAAAACATCATGAAATCAGCGATTACCTTGCAGAATTAAAAGCAGATCAATTTGAGGATTTGAAACACAATCAAATTTTAATCACCGGTGACACAATCGTTTGGCACAATAATAAAGCTCTGAATAAGCCAAGTGACAAAGAAGAAGCTTACCAAATGCTAAAATCATTATCAAACGCCTCCCACGAAGTTATCTCATCGTTTTGCATCAAGACTGTTGAGAAAACAGAAACCTTTTTTGATTCCGCAGAAGTAAAATTCAAACCCCTCACAGACGATGAGATTTGGCATTACATAAATAATTATTCGCCTTTCGACAAGGCTGGAGCTTATGGCATACAGGAATGGATTGGCCAGATTGGCATTTCAGAACTAAAAGGTTCTTTCTATACCGTCATGGGATTTCCCATCCATTTGGTTTATGAAAAACTCTCACAAATTAAGTAGTAGAAAAAGCTAATTGCTTTTGCAACAGAAATATTTTTAAATTACAACGGATAAAAACATTACTAATGAAATATATTCTGATTTTATTACTCGTTAGCACTTATAGTTGCAAGACAGAACCTCAACCAGAGTCAAAGCTTAATGCAGGTGCCGAGCCACGAAATTTATCTGAAGCTTTTAAGTCTTATTGGTATGATGGTAAAGCAGAATTAACCAGTTATGATTTGGAATTTTACCGTTATGGAGAAAAGCGACATGGAAAAGGCATGATGATATTCGTCACAGAAGATTTTCTACCAGAGGCACAGGTAAAAGCCAACACAAAATCAGAAAAAACCGTTTCCGTAATGAAATTGAATTCTACTAAAAAATTTAATACTGGAATTTATCCCTACAGTATCATGCAAAGTGCTTTTTTGCCTTTAGAAAAGAAAACACCAGTACTGAAAGTCGCTTCCAGCATCCAAGAATGGTGTGGTCAATACTATGCACAACTCAATCACAAAACAGAATTCGAACTGGAAACACATTCTTATTTTGAAGGTGAAGCAGATTTGAGTTTTAAGATGAAGCCGACACTTACTGAAAATGAACTATGGATACAGCTGAGACTAGATCCAAGACAAATAAGGGCTGGTCAGCACGAATTACTCCCTGATTTTTCTTTCCTTCGTCTTAATCATAAAGAGTTTAGAGCTTACGAAGCTTCCATTGAACAAACTGAAGAAGATTATATTCAGACCACTATTAATTATGAAAATCTAGGCAGGATAGTTAAGATTTATCAAGAAAAAACTTTCCCTTTTGCTATTGAGAAATGGGAAGAAATTGAAATAAACAAGGCGGATACACTAACTTCTACCGCAAAGAAAATTAAAACGCTTAAAACCAAATACTGGCAGCAAAACTCCAACAAATATTTACATTTGCGTGATAGTCTAAGCTTATAACTTCATGATAAAAGACGTTTTTTTTGAATACGAATATCAAATCATCTGGACCACTGTTGTAGTGGTTGGATTATTGCTACTGAGATTAGGACTCAAACAATCTGCAAAGCGCATTGCCAAAAGAGATGAGCTTAACTTTGCAAGAACCAGACTTATTTTCAAATACATAAATGTTCTGGTATCCTTCATCGCTTTGTTTTCCTTACTTCTTATCTGGGGTGTGAAAGTTCAAGAACTAGCTCTGATTTTCTCCTCTGTTTTTGCCGTTATAGGAATTGGTCTTTTTGCTGTGTGGTCGATCTTAAGCAATATCACTTCCGGAGTCATCATGTTTTTTTCCTTTCCCTATAAAATTGGAGATAAAATCAAAATTCACGATAAGGATTCACCAATAGACAATGTCATTATTGAGGACATAAAAGCTTTTCAATTACATTTAAGAACAGATAAAGGTGAATTAGTAACTTATCCTAACAATCTATTTTTACAAAAACCAGTAACATTACTCAAAAAAGATGCTTTGCTGGAACGGGGTGAAAATATAGATCGTTAAAAAGCATTGAAATAATTCAATATTCACCCTTGAGCCTAGTATATTTGATTAAAATTTTTTGAAATGATAAGATTTATTGTCTGCAGTTTTTTAATTTTGATAAGTTATTCTTCATATTCACAAGCTCCGGACAAGCCATCTTCATCAGAAATTTTCCAAAACCTTAAAGAATTAAACTTTCTAGGAAATGTCCTTTATATAGCTGCTCATCCAGATGATGAGAACACAAGCTTAATTACTTATTTCTCAAAAGAACTAAACGCTAAAACCACCTATCTATCCTTAACTAGAGGTGACGGAGGACAAAACCTTATAGGTCCTGAGCTTGGTGAAAAGCTAGGAATTATTCGAACTCAGGAATTGCTTAATGCCAGAAAGATTGATGATGGCCAACAGTGGTTTTCAAGAGCTATCGATTTTGGATTTTCTAAAACCCCGGAGGAGACTCTCAAAATTTGGGATAAAGAAAAAATTCTTTCTGATGTGGTCTGGGCTATAAGAAATCACCGGCCGGATGTCATCATCAATCGTTTCGACCACAGGACTTCAGGCAATACACATGGACATCATACCTCATCAGCACTTTTGAGCATGGAAGCTTTCAGCATTGCAGGAGAAAAAGATCAATTTACTTCTCAGCTCGATTATGTAGAGCCTTGGTCTCCAAGACGTAGCTTTTTCAACACTTCCTGGTGGTTTTACGGTAGTCAGGAAGCTTTTGAGAAAGCTGATAAATCCAATTTTATCGAATTGGAAATCAATAAATATTACCCTCTCGAAGGCTTATCCAATAACGAAATTTCTGCTTTAAGTAGGAGTCAGCATAAATCACAAGGGTTTGGCAATACTGGTTCTCGTGGTGATAAAATTGAATACATAGAACTGATCAACGGAGAGTCAATTGATGGAAATAATCCCTTTGCTGGAATAGACACCTCTTGGAACCGAATACCAGAAGGGAAAAAAATCGGCAAAATCTTGTACCAGGTAGAGCAAGATTATGATTTCAAACAACCGTGGAAAGTTGTTCCAGAATTATTGAAAGCTAAAAAATTGATAAATGAAATCGATGATAAATTCTGGAGAGAGCAAAAAAGCGAACAGATAAAGTCGGTGATTACGGCCTGTCTTGGCCTTTTTGTAGAAGCAAAAAGTAAATTAGCTTATGCTACGCCAGGTGATGTTATAGATTTGGAATTTGAGCTCATCAATCGTAGTCCTGCAAAAATTCAATTAAAGTCGATCTCTCATTCGGGTCAAGAGATTAATATCAACTCGACTCAACTCGAAAATAATTATGACTACAAATTTTCAAGTCAGTTAGAATTAAATTCAGAAGAGAACTTCACAACGCCTTATTGGCTTGAAAATAAGGCCAAACTAGGAATTTATGCTGTGAATGATCAAAACCTAATAGGTTTGCCAGAGACTCCAAAACCGATTCTTTTTACCTTTGAATTTGATATTAATGGAGAAGCTTTTGCTTTTACCAAACCTCTTATCTATAAGTACAATGATCCTGTAAAAGGGGAAGTTTATCAGGACTTTGAAATCCTACCTGATGCTTCTATTAGCCTGAAAGAGTCTGTTTATATCTTCAAAAATTCCAATCAAAAAACGATAGATGTTGAAGTGAAGGCATATGCTGATGGTTTGAGTGGAAAACTTGAATTGAATAGTTCTGAAAATTGGAATATCTCCCCAAAATTTCATGAAATCAGTTTAACAAATAAAGGTGAAAGTAAAACTTTTACTTTTCAGATTACACCAAATTCATTTGGAAAAGCGAAAGTAAAACCTCTTTTAAAATTAAAAGATAAAGCTCTTTCCTATAAAGTTACTAAGCTCGATTATGACCATATTGGAACTCACAATATTGTTGAGGAATCTTCTGCTCAGCTCGTTAATCTTGACATAAAGATCAGTAATAAAAAGATTGCTTACATCAGCGGAGCAGGCTCAAGTGTCCCTGCCAACCTTAGAGATCTTGGATTTGATATTGAAGAATTTTCACCTGAAACGATTTCTGAAGAATTATTGAAAAATTTTGATGTTGTCATCATGGGGATTAGAGCTTACAATATCCATGAAGTTTTGGCCTACAAGCAGGAAATCTTGTTTGAATTTGTTGAAAATGGTGGAACCATGATTGTCCAGTATAACACCAACCGAGGCCTAAAAACTGAGAATGTTGCTCCATTTCCAATGCGGATTTCTCGTGATCGGGTAACAGAAGAAAAAGCAGAAGTAAGATTCATCAATCCAGAACACACGGTTCTTAATTTTCCAAACAAAATAGCACAAGAAGATTTTGAGGGTTGGGTGCAGGAACGTGGCTTATACTTTCCGGATCAATGGTCAGAGGACTTGACGCCTGTTTTATCTATGAATGATAAAAATGAATCCCCCAAACAAAGTAGCATTTTGGTCGCCATGTACGGTCAAGGACATTATGTTTACACAGGCTTAAGTTTTTTTAGAGAACTACCGGCAGGAGTAGTAGGAGCTTACAAATTGATGGCTAACTTAATTTCTATAAAATAATATGTCTGAAAAGCCTGAAAAATACTTTTGGAAATCTGCCTATACCTGGATTCTTATCTGCAATGCGATCTACATTTTGGGCTTTTATATTTTCATGAATTGGTTTCAAAATTAAAACAGATTCATGGAGACTTTAGACTTTATCATTTTGTTTGCGACCCTTGCTTTTATAGTCATTTATGGGAGCCTGAAGTCCAGAAAAAACGCCAATGTAGATGATTTTATAAAGGGTGGAAATAAATCCAGGTGGTGGACTGTTGGTCTGTCTGTCATGGCAACTCAGGCCAGTGCCATCACTTTTTTATCGACTCCTGGGCAAGCATTTCATGATGGGATGGGTTTTGTTCAGTTTTATTTTGGCCTACCCATAGCAATCATTATTATTTGTCTGGTTTTCCTTCCTATTTACCATAGGCTCAAAGTATATACGGCCTATGAGTATTTGGAATCCCGCTTCGATCTGAAAACCAGAAGTCTTACGGCTGGTTTATTTTTAATTCAAAGAAGTTTGGCTGCTGGAATTACCATTTATGCGCCCTCGATCATCTTATCTGCAGTTTTAGGTTGGAACCTATTTTATCTTAATATAATGATCGGGATTTTAGTCATCATTTACACGGTGACTGGAGGAACACAGGCGGTCAATGTCACTCAGAAGCAGCAAATGGCGGTTATTTTTCTTGGCTTAATCACTGCTTTCGTACTGATATTCTCCTACTTGCCAGACGAAATAACCTTCAATAAAGCAATGAAAATTGCCGGAGCAAATAATAAATTGGATGTTTTAGACTTTTCTTTCAACTTTGATAACCGCTATACGTTTTGGAGCGGCATCATTGGGGGAAGTTTTTTAGCTCTATCCTATTTTGGGACAGACCAAAGCCAGGTACAGCGATATTTGTCTGGGAAAAGCTTAAGAGAAAGTCAGATGGGTTTGATTTTCAATGCCATCTTGAAAGTGCCTTTGCAGTTTTTTATTTTGCTTATTGGGGTTATGGTTTTTGTGTTTTATCAATTCAATTATTCCCCTATCAATTTCAATCCGGCAGCTAAAGATGCTGTGACAGCTTCAGAATATAAATCTGAATTTGAAGCTCTAGAATCCCAATTAACAAGTATTCAGGATAAAAAAACAATTTTAGCAAATCAATTTGCAAATGAATTATCTCCTGCTGAAAGTGATAATTTACAAACACAACTCAGTCAACTAAACACCGAAGAATTTGAATTAAGAGATCAGGCCAAAGAGATTATTTCTAAAGTGGATGAAAAAATTGAAACCAACGATAAAGACTACGTGTTTATTCATTTCATTATCAATAATTTACCGAAAGGCCTGGTGGGATTGTTACTAGCCGTAATACTTTCTGCGGCAATGTCATCTACAGCATCCGAGCTCAATGCTTTAGCTTCAACCACAACCATAGACTTGTATAAAAGGAATAAGAAAGGAGCTATGAGTGATAAGCATTATGTCAACTCTACCAAACTATTTACTTTAGGCTGGGGAATTTTTGCCATCATATTTGCCTGTACAGCCAGTCTATTTGACAACTTAATTCAACTTGTGAATATTATAGGGTCTATATTCTATGGTAATGTTTTAGGTATTTTTCTATTGGCGTTTTTTATCACTTATGTAAAAAGCCGAGCCGTATTTATTGCTGCAATTATAACTCAAGTCATCGTACTTGTTGGCTATTCTGAAGACTGGATGCCTTATTTATGGTTGAACTTGTTCGGGTGTGGATTAGTGGTAGGTATTGCCATTTTGATACAATTTTTCACAAAAAAACCGACTCAAAAAGTTGAATCGGCTTAAAAATAAGAAACTGCTTTTATTATTTAGCACCCCATTCCTTTAACGAATCTTCATTCATTTTGATGTAATCTGCATTACCAGCCTTTTTTGCTCCGGCTAATGAAGCCTTCGCCGTCTCGACCGCTTTATCCTTTTTGCCATTGGCAGCATAGATTAACGATTGCTGTCTAAGCATCCAATATGGCTTGTTTTCAGACATTGCCATACCTTTCTCCATCCATTCCTCAGCTTGACCTAGGTCTTTGTTTGCACTTAAATAATAAATAGCAGAATTGAAATAATCATTAGCAGAAGGACCGTCCATTACTGACTTGATGTTCGACATTACAAGTTCGTCTGTTGGAAAATCGATTGGAACTTCTACCATTGTTTTTTCCCAAGATATCTTTAAATGGGCTTTTTCCAGATTAATATTGTCGACACCAATTGTAAAGGTTTCGACATGGTGGTTTAGAGTTTTTGTGGGAACATTGATCATTGCAACTACTGCGTCCTCGTTCCAGGTCACTGGTAATCCCCAGTTGTCAATGTCTTCATAGAAAAAGACATCCCAGTTGTCTTTTTTTGGAACACTAAATACCGCATAGCTTCCTGCAGAAAGTAGTTGACCTTGAACTTCAACGTCATCTGAAAAAGTAATAATTGTGTTTTCGTTTGCACCAGTTCGCCATTGTTTATCAAATGGCACAAGCTCTCCAAAAACGACTCTTCCGTTGGCTGATGGTCTAGAATAAGCAACCATCACTTCTGAAAGACCAACATTTTGGGTCAAAGTGGAGTTAGGACTAGGCTGTGGAGTTTCAATTTGAGAATATGCAAAAACTGAAAATACCAATGTAAGTACTGTAAAAATTGTTTTCA
The DNA here is from genome assembly GCF_020164595.1 of Psychroflexus longus. Lineage (GTDB taxonomy): Bacteria > Bacteroidota > Bacteroidia > Flavobacteriales > Flavobacteriaceae > Psychroflexus > Psychroflexus longus. The sequence goes on along the minus strand of NZ_JAIQZE010000003.1, from coordinate 166,988 downwards.
TGTCTGAATCTGTATTTAAATTTATTTATTCTGAAAGATAAGAATTTAAGTAGATCAAAAATCTGACATCTTGAAAAATAGTAATGGAATAAGCTTTTCTAAATACTTATCTTTGTGAAAAATTTTTAAAAAATGGATCTAAGTCTTATTCCAAAGTTAAAACATACCAAGTCTTCCAACTTTTTTCTTCTCGCGGGTCCTTGTGCCATTGAAGGTGAAGAAATGGCTTTAAAAATAGCTGAACGCATTGTCAAAATAACTGACAAACTAGAAATTCCTTTTGTATTTAAAGGTTCCTTTAAAAAAGCAAACCGAAGCAGAATAGATAGCTTTACTGGAATAGGTGATGAGAAAGCACTTAAGATTCTTGAAAAAGTAAGTAACACGTTTGATGTACCTACAGTGACAGATATTCACCAGGAAAGTGATGCTGCGATGGCCGCTGCTTACGTGGATGTGTTACAAATTCCAGCGTTTTTGGTAAGACAGACCGATCTTCTAGTGGCTGCTGCAGACACTGGAAAGGTTGTGAATCTTAAGAAGGGACAATTTATGAGTCCAGAAAGCATGCAGCACGCTGCTCAAAAAATTAAGGATTCTGGAAATGATAAAGTGATGATCACCGATCGTGGAACTATGTTTGGTTATCAAGATTTGATTGTTGACTTCAGAGGTATTCCTACAATGAGACGTTATGCTTCAACGGTTCTTGATGTTACACATTCTTTACAACAGCCTAACCAATCTTCTGGAGTGACAGGTGGAAGACCAGAAATGATAGAAACTATTGCCAGAGCAGGAATTGTAAATAACGTCGACGGTCTTTTTATAGAAACTCATTTTGACCCCAGTACTGCAAAAAGTGATGGAGCTAACATGCTAGACTTGGAATTGTTGGAAGGCCTGCTGACAAGACTTGTAAAAATCAGAAAGACAATCAATCAGTTTTAATCCTCTTTTTCTTCATTAAGATCAATCATATCATCCAAAGCGGAGTTGACTTCAGTCTCCGTTTTGGTGAGAATATTTTTACAGAATTTAATCAACTCTGAAGCCCGCTTCACTTTTTTAGTAAGCTCGTCTACAGAAACTGAATCATTTTCTATATCAGAAACTATAGTTTTTAGTTCTTGTAAGGCGCTTTCGTAGCTTTCAGTTTTTTTCATTAGATTCAATTTTTATTACGTCACTTTCAGCATAACCGTCAGCAAATATCGTTTTTAAATGATCTCCTGGCTTTAATTCTCTCGCAGATTTTATAATCCTATCGTTTACCAAATTCAGTGTATATCCACGTTGTAGTAAACGTTCTGGAGACAAAAGATTGAGTGTGGACGATAGGTAGTCAAGCTGTTGATCTTGGTTTATAATTTTACTTCTTGTTTCTTTTTCTAAGGTTTTAGATATTAAAACTAAGTCCTGGTCTTGCTTCTGAAACTTTTGTTTAGACAGCCAGCTAAGTTGGTAACTTGAGCGAGTCAGGCCATCGAGCTTTGTTTTCAAAAGTGAAGGAATCGTGGATTTGATTCGTTGTCTTTGCTCCTTCAAATTATATCTATGATTTTGCAAAAGAATGTTAACTTGTGTTTTAAATTCCTGGTGTTGATGCTTTAGGTCTAGCTGTTCTTCTTTCAGCTTGAATTTAACCAAACTTTGGATTTGCAAATTGAAGTTGTTAAGCTCAACTAAGCGTTCCTGAAATATTTTGATGAAAAAATAAGCCACATCTGTAGGGGTGATTTTATTGGCGTAAGTCACCATTTCTACAAGTGTTTCGTTGGTAGAATGTCCAATTCCAGAAATCACTGGCAGTGGAAACCTTGCTACTTTGGAAGCCAACACAAAGCTATCGTAGCAACTGAGTCCCACGTCTCCTCCTCCACCTCTTATTACAGTGACTACATCAAACTCTTTTTTCCTACTTTCAATAGTTTTCAAGGCTTCTGCAATAGAAGTAATAGCTTTGTCCCCTTGTAATAAAGCGGGAAAAAGTTCTATTTCAAAATTTAAATAAGAATATGATTCAGTGATGATGTTGATGAAGTCTTGGTAGCCCTTGCTTGTTTGCACAGAAATCACAGCTATACGCTTTGGAATTTTAGGAAAATTGAGCGATTTATTCAAGTCAAAAATTCCTTCTACTTTTAAACGCTTAAGGCTTTCCAGTTTTTCTTTAGCCATTTCACCAAGTGTAAAACTAGCATCAATATCCAGAATATTGAGGGAGAAACCATAATTGGGGTGGTAGTTGACTTTGGTTAAAATCAACACTGTCATGCCTTCAGAAATAGGTTTATTGGTGATTTCCTCAAACTGCTGAGCTATTCGCTTGTAGGTATCCGCCCAAATTGTGGCTCGCATCTGAGCTAAAACTTGTCCGTTTTGTTTTTCAACAAGATCTGGGTAACAATGCCCGCTTTTGGTATAGGCGTTTAATTTGGCTATTTCAGTTTTGATCCAGTAGGGCTTGTTGTAATGGGTTGTGATCATCCTCTGCAAACTTCGACCGATGTCCAAAAGTGTAAAAACAGAAATTTTAGAAGTTGATGACATTTCTAATTTTTGAGATAGCGCTCTTTAATGATATGAATGTGATGCTTCTGGTGTCCGCACAAGATGAATGGAATCACCCTTACTGAAAACGGTCCGCCGCTAGCTTGTCCTGTGTTGGTCAATACCTGATCAGCAAAACTTTTATAAAGAAAAATACTGGAAGATCTAACTACCTCATATTCTTCTAATAAATCTTTGATAGATCGCTGATTTGAAAAACATTGCTCTGCATAATGATTTTCATCATAACCTGGAAGTTCTGTAAAATCTTCTCTTGCAAACCTTAAAGCACGATTGACAAAAATGCGCTCAGTATCTATAAGATGCTGAAGGATTTGTTTTGGAGTCCACTTTTCTGGTTCATAGCGGAATTCATGTTTATTTAGAGGAATAGCATTAAAAAAGTCAATTAACTCACTTTGCTGTTCTAAGGCTTCAAAAAGTGTTGTTTTTGAAGAAACCCTATTAAGATATAGATCATAATAGGGTTTGTATTCTTTATTTGAAATATCTTGTTTGCTTGTCATTTATTCAACACGTTTCACATATTGACCGTCTCTTCTGTGTTTTTCTTCTCTGAGTAAAGCCAGTTCCCTTCCGGTTTGGCCTTGGACTGAAGAATTTTCCTGAGCTCTTCTAATTAAGTAAGGAATTACGTCTTTAATGGGGCCAAATGGCATAAGCTTTATGGCATTAGCATTTTCTCGTCCGAGATTAAAACTGATGTGATCACTCATGCCATATAGCTGACCAAACCAAATTCTATCGTCTGATAAGTGAAGATCTTTCTGATTCATCAATTGAAGAGCCATATAACTGCTCACCTCGTTGTGTGTCCCTATAAATTGTGAAATATCTTCAACATTGTCAATGCAGTAGCACATCACCGCATTAAAGTTGACATCTGTTGCTTCCTTGTCTTCACAAATTGGTGTAGGATAACCATGCTTTTTTGCTCTCGCATTTTCTTTCTCCATGTAAGCTCCGCGCACAGTCTTAAAACCAAGCTTAAACCCTTCTTCCTGGGCTCTTTCATGAATAGCTTTAACATAGGACAAACGATCCCAGCGGTAACATTGTAAAGTATTAAATATAATCGCTTTTTCTTTGTTAAATTTTCTCATCATGTCTTCAATGAGATTATCTGCAGCATCCTGCATCCAGCTTTCTTCAGCATCGATAAGAAGTTTGGTATCATAGTCATAAGCTGCCTGACAAACCTTTTCAAATCTGGCCTTTATTCTCTCCCATTCTGATTGTTCCTCATCGGTAAGAGTATCATTTGCAGTAACTTTTTCCCAAATTTCAAAACGGCCCAGACCTGTAGGTTTGGCAACAGCAAATGGAATTTCTTTCACACCAGAAGCATATTTTATAATTTCAATTTTGGTGTTTGCGGCTTTATCAAACTCTTCCTCAGACTCTTTGCCCTCTACTGAATAATCTAAAACAGTATAAACATTTTCTTTGTGCATTTTTTTGACAAGCGGCATACAATCATCTTGACTTACACCCCCGCAAAATTGTTTAAAAATTGTAGCTTTTACTAATGGTTCAATGGGAAGTTTTATATTGAGTGCAAAATTTGTTAAGGCTGTAGAAACAGGAACAAAATAGGGCACATTCATCATTGAAAAAAGAAACAATGCACGTTTTAAATCCTCATCAGATTTTAGAACAAAGGCATGCTTTGTATCATTAAATATTTTAGTGTCGATCATAGTTTTTAAATGTGGTCAAATATAGTTATTGATGTACTATTTTTGCATATTCAGTAGTCAATTCTAATAATCTTAACACAGCTAATAAGGATGAACACCCTACAATTAGAAACTTACAAGATAGCTTTTCAAGATACAGCTTACATCGAGTTAAATAAGCTCATCAAATCTCAATCTTATTCTTCTCTATTTATTTTGGTAGACTCCAATACTCATGAGTTTTGTTCCAAATTTCTTTCAGAAAAAATTGAAGCTGATGTCAATATAGAGTGGATTGAAATTGAACCAGGGGAAGAACATAAAACCATACAAACGTGTAACGAAATATGGAAAACACTTTCTGAGAACGGTGCAGACAGAAAATCTTTGCTTATTAATCTTGGTGGTGGCATTGTAACAGATATTGGAGGGTATGCTGCTTCCTGTTTCAAAAGAGGTATCGATTTTGTTCATATACCTACCACACTATTAGGAATGGTTGATGCAGCTATTGGCGGAAAAAACGGTGTAAATCTCGATAGTTTAAAAAATCAAATTGGCATCATAAGACCTCCAAAATTGGTCATGGTTGACGTAGGTTATCTGGCCACACTTCCTCAAGAAGAAATGAGAAGTGGTCTTGCCGAAATGCTTAAACATGGATTGATTGCCAATGCAGAGGACTTCTTTGCTTTTGAAGATTTGTCTCAGTTCCAAGTGGAGAAATTACCTGAACTAATTCGAGACTCTATAAAAGTGAAAACAAAAATTGCTGAAGAAGATCCATTTGAAAACGGACTAAGAATGGCCCTAAACTTCGGCCATACTTTAGGGCATGCGATAGAATCCTATCATATGGAGTCTTCAGAAAAAGCAAAATTACTTCACGGAGAAGCTGTTGCTATTGGGATGATTTTGGCCTTAAAGCTATCTGTTGAAGTTCTTGAATTCAATAGCACAAAATGTGATAAAGCAAGTCAGGTTATAAAAACATATTTCAAAACTGTTGTGTTTTCTAAGCACGACATCACGAATATTAAAACATATCTTAAGCACGACAAGAAGAATTCTGCTGGTAATATCAATTTTGTTTTATTGGAAGATATTGGTCAGCCAAAGATCAATTGTAAAGTCAGTGATGACCAAATAAAAAAGGCTTTTGCATATTACAAAAGCCTTTCCTAAGAATTATTTATGTTAATCTAGCTTAATGCAGCCTGAGGTTCTGAGCGCTCAATTGACTCTGAATTTGCTAGGTAACGTTCTGCATCCAATGCTGCCATACATCCAGTTCCTGCTGCGGTGATGGCTTGACGATAAACTTTATCCTGAGAATCTCCACATGCAAATACACCTGGATAATTGGTATTTGTAGTTTTTGGTTTGGTGATAATGTAACCTACGTCATCCATATCCAAATATCCTTTAAATATGTCGGTGTTTGGTTTATGTCCAATTGCGATGAACAAACCTGTGATTTTAATTTCATCTTTCTCACCTGTTTTATTGTTTATAATTCTTAAACCTTCAACAACCTGATCTCCTAATACTTCATCAACTTCACTGTGATAGCGTAGATCTATATTTTTTGTATTATCGACTCTATGTTGCATAGCTTTAGAAGCTTTCATTTCTCCTTTTCTTACCAACATAGTCACTTTAGTACAAATATTGGCAAGGTAAGTTGCCTCTTCACAAGCGGTATCTCCACCACCAACGATTGCAACATCCTGACCTTTGTAAAAGAAACCGTCACAAACCGCACAGGCAGAAACTCCTCCGCCTCTTAAACGTTGTTCACTTGGTAAACCAAGATATTTTGCGGAAGCACCTGTAGAAATAATAACTGTTTTTGCTTCAACCCAAGTTTTATTATCTATTTGTGCCTTATGGATACCACCAACTTTATCTGACAATTCAACTTTGGTTACCATGCCTATTCTGACATCGGTTCCAAAACGCTCAGCTTGTTGTTGTAACTCGACCATCATCTTTGGTCCATCAATTCCATCTGGATAACCAGGAAAATTATCAACCTCTGTTGTGGTCGTAAGTTGACCACCTGGCTCCATTCCTGTATAGATTACCGGATGCATGTCTGCTCTAGCAGCATATATCGCTGCAGTATATCCAGCAGGACCTGAACCTATGATAAGACATTTTATACGTTCTATATTCTCTGACATAACTTTAAATTTTATACAAAGATAGCAAGTTTTTTAGGATACTTATAGATGATTAAATTCCTTGTTAACATATAACTATAACGAGATCTTATTAAAAATGAGTAGTTATGTTTGAACAAAAAATTAAAATGAAATTTTCTTAAAGACCCAAGACAATAATAAACTTGACTTAATTTAATAAATTTGATTAAAATCTTACCAGATGAACAATGAGCTTTTAAAGCAGCTTGAAGAAAAATATAAAGCCCTAGGAGAAAATCCTGATAATTATCTCAAAGGACTTTTGTATTCAAAACCAGTGAATTATTGGGATTATATTGAGGTTGATACTCTGTTATCTTTACAAAAACCTAAAACCCATTTTGAAGACGAAACTGTATTTATTGTTTATCATCAAATTACAGAGCTTACTCTAAAGCTCATGATCCATGAGATCAAACAGCTTTTAGAAATTAAAACCTTTGATACTGAAAGTCTTTTTATTGAAAAAATAAGAAGACTTGTAAGATACACCGATATGCTCATTACTTCATTTGAAGTAATGACTGATGGGTTGGATTATAATGACTATAACAAATTCAGAATGTCACTCACTCCGGCTAGTGGAATACAAAGTGCTCAATTTCGATATCTGGAAATAATGTGTACGCCTCTTCTAAACCTTGTTAACAAAGAAGGTTATAAAAGGCTTTCTGAACAACCTTCTGTAGATGAAATTTTTGATAACATCTACTGGAGAGATGCAGGTTATAATAGAGAAACTGGTAAAACCTCTCAAACCTTGATGGCTTTTGAGCAAAAATATTTACAGAGTTTCAAAGAACTCACAGCAGAGGTCACTGGAAATACAGTCTGGGAGCAGTTTCAAAAATTTGAAAAGCCTTCTGATAATTTAATTTTCAGAATGAAAGATTTTGATCATCAATATAACGTGAAATGGCCCAAAACACATCTCAATACAGCTAAAAAGTATTTAGAGAAAAAAGGGGAAACTAAAGAAGGTACCGGAGGATCTCCATGGAAAAAATACCTTCACCCCAAACACCAGCAGCGTAGTTTTTTTCCTGGCTTATGGAAAGATCTAGAAATCTTAGATTGGGTATAATATTTGCTATTTTTGTAATATGAACGCATTGAAAATTATTAGTTTCATTCTGGTACTTAGCTTTTATCAAATAAAAGCTCAAACTGACTTTGAAGTTTTCGAGATAAGACCAATTGTGTCATTAAGTCTTAACTCAGATCCTTTCAGCGTTATTACAGTAGGTAAAGAATTCAATCTACCAGAAGTCAATATTTTTAAGGATAAATTTGCAGAACGCCCAGAAGTAAACATGGTTGCAGCTGCAAATAGAAAAGCTTACCGAGCTCAACAACAGCAAGAACAGCAATTCTCTTTTGTAGAAAGACAGTCGGCTATGTTTGGAAACTTTAAACCGAAGTTTGATAATACTTCTACATCTCCATGGTCACCCTCTTACCATCAACAGCCCATTTATTCCGATCTAAACCGCATAAAGAATTCAGCTTATGAAGATCTTGGTGACAAGTTCGGCAGAATGTCTCCATTCTATCAACTTTCTCCTTACAGAAGAAGTTCAAGTCCAATGTTTTACTTAAGCAGATAAATTACTTAGTTAGAAAAATTCCAACGCCATTTTCAATGGTAATTTGACGCTCTTTGTACAAAGTTCCAATTGCTTTTTTGAACGCCTTTTTGCTTAGATGAACAGTATCATAAATCAACTCAGGTTTGGATTTATCGTGTAGGGGAAGAAAACCGTCTTCGGTTGCTTCCAAGACTTCCATAACTTTTTGAGCATTTGGCTCAATACCTCTATAACCAGGACGCTGAAGAGAAACATCAATTTTATTATCAGGTCTAATCTTTTTGATGATTCCTTTAAGACGATCCCCTGTTTTCAAATCTTGAAAAACTTCATCTTTATAAAGTAATCCTATATGAATTTCATTTATAATCACATTATAACCCATGTCTGTAGGGTTAGTTACAATTAAATCCACCTCATCAAAATGTTCAACCGTCAAGATAGAATTATCAACAAATTTATTCACACGACTTGAAGCAACAAGACGATTCGTTTGCTCATCCAGATAACAAAAAATAAGATATTGCTCTCCTTTAATCATTTTATAGGCTTGTTCCATGTGCGGAACAAAAAGGTGTTTTTCTAATCCCCAATCCAAAAAGGCTCCAAAATCATTGCTATCCACACAAGTGAGATAAGCAAATTCATCGAGCATGACCTTTGGCTCCAGGTTTGTAGCTACTGGTCGTTCGTCAAAATCTAGATAGACAAAAACTTCAATTTCATCACCGATTTCGAAATGGCTAGGTTTATATTTATTGGGAAGGAGAACCTCTTCATCCTCTTCATTTTTCAAAAATAATCCTGGAGGAGTGTCTCTGTCGATGGTCAAGGTATGCTTTACGCCTAAGTCTAACATTCAAAAATAATTTAGAATGCAAAAGTAATCAATTTTAAAATTGAAACTAGCTTAGTTTGAAGCGGACTCTGTTGTTTTAAAATTTAAAACCGACTGAAAGTCAATATGTTTTCTTAGATAGTCAAAATACCCTAGAAGCACTTTATCATTTTCCAATCTTGGTGTGAAGATTTCAATCAATTGTGGAGAATCATTTCTCTTAAAAAACAAAGGTAATTCTTTGTCAACCTCTTCTAAATCATATGCTACTGTATATTGTAGTTGATACATCTCACACAATTGTTTGGCATTAAGGTTATGTGTCGTTTCAAAATAATTTGCAAAATAGTTTTCATCTTTGTTCCCAGGAAGGATTCTAAAAATACCTCCACCGGCATTATTGAGGAGTATGATCTTAAAATTTTTAGGTATGTAGTTATTCCAAAGCGCATTGGAATCATAGAAAAAACTAAGATCTCCAGTCACCAAAGTCGTTGGTTCCTGGCTGGCAACTGCATAACCGATAGCAGTAGAAGTACTTCCATCTATACCACTTGTACCTCTGTTGGCAAAAGCTTTTATTTCACGTCTGGAATCAAATAAATTTGCATAACGAATACTGGAACTGTTAGCAAAATGAACTGTTTCATCTTGAGGCAAGTGTTCAAATAAACTATAGTAAAAAGCAAAATCAGTAAATCCGATTTCATCCTTATAATATTTTCTATATTCTAGAGTTTTCAATCGGATGGCATTCCAGCTTTCAAAATAGGAAGACTCAATCTTATTTAGTGATGAATTGGCTTTTTCAAAAAAAGAATTGACAGAGGTTTCAAAATGCTGAGTCAGGCAGAAAAAGGTATCGTTAGCTTCTCTAGGATCAATGTGAAAATGCTTTTTAGGCTTAAATTGTCTTAGAAATTTTTTAATCTTTTTGGATACAATCAAACCTCCAAAAGTAATAAGCATGTCTGGCTGTAGAGCCTCAAATAATTTTTCAGTATTTTCTTCTGATTCGATTGGAGCTAAAATTGAATCTATATTGGTAAAGAAATTCCTATCAGAAATATTGGAAGTGATCTCAGTCATAACGATGATGGACGGGTCGTCTGAAAGCAACTTGAGAACGTTTTTATCAATTTTTTCATCCAGATTTACCCCTACCAAAACCAGTTTTTTGGACGAAGTATTCCATGATTTTATAAAATCGGAAGAATTGATTTCAGCATTCTCTGGTTTCAAAGACTCTAATTGGGGAATTATAAAATCCAACTGATCTGTTTTATTGTAAAGTGGCTCATCAAAAGGAGCATTGATATGGACTGGCCCCTGATTCCAAATAGCGGTTTGAAGTGCTTTGTGAGTTTCTTTTGTGTTAAAATCTAAAATAGATTGGTCTTCAGAATTGTGAAAATCAGACTTTAAGTTGGCCGAATATAAAATATGATTGCTAAAAACATCTGGTTGTCTAATAGTTTGCCCATCCCCAACATCAATTAAGTGTGGGGGCCTGTCCGCAGATATCGCTACCAAAGGCAAATTACTGTAAAATGCTTCAGACACTGCTGGATAGTAGTTTAATAAAGCAGAACCGGAAGTACAAACCACAGCCACAGGGGCGTTAAAACGCTGAGTCATGCCTAATGCAAAAAACCCAGCACAACGCTCATCCACAATACTGTAAGCGTTTATTTTGGGATGATTCGCTAATGTTATCGTTAAAGGCGCGTTTCTGGAACCAGGTGAGATTACCACATGCTCTATGCCATTCAAAACACAAAGTTCGACTATTAGTTGAGCTGTTGGTATGCTGGAATAGATCTGATTCATAATACAAAAATAAGATGGGGGATTTCTAAATAGCTATAGTCTTACGATTTCTTATAGCACTTTTAACATGGTCCTAGATTTATTGACTGTTTCTGTCCATTCATCCTCAGGATTACTGTCTTTTGTAATGCCGCCACCCACATATATATTGATTTTTCCCTCTGCATAACTCATACAGCGCAAGTTAACGTACAAATTGGAAGCCCTTACTATAGATTTATAAGCTTGATTTTCTTGATTTCTGGTTCTACTCGATCTTTGATTATGATGCGGCATGTTGAGCTCTCCAAAATATCCAGCATAGAACTGTCTTTTATAATTTTCATTAGCCTTCAAATATTGGTAAGCCTTTTCTTTAGGCAAACCACAAACTGCTGGAGTAGGATGTAATTCATTTAACAAATCGCCCAAGTTAGAAGATTCCAAAGTCGCCGTTATGTCAGTTCTCAAATGCAGAAGTTCCCCTGCTTTATCTGTTTTTCGCTCAGAAACCTCAAGTGTTTTAGTATGCTTTTTTAGTCCATACACAATTTCATCAGTCACGATTTGTTGCTCATCCAGTTCCTTTTCAGTCCAGTCTCTGTCCTCCCCTACCCGCTTTGTCCCCGCTAGCGCCATAGTTTTAAACTGCGTTCTGTAAGTTTTAGCTAGAAATTCCGGAGATGCTCCCGCCCACAATCCAACTTCAGGATGAAACCAAACATAAGTAAAAGCTTCAGGGTAAAACTTTATCAATTTCAGCAACAATTCAACCGGATTATGCAAATCATAGTCAGCAGAAATCTTTCTGGAAACCACAATCTTTCTTACTTCATCAGCCTTAATTAGATCTATCGCATCGGCTACCAGTTTTATATAATCATCTTTTTCTTCAGGATTTTCTTTTATACTGAATGTGCTTTGCGATTCCACTTCATAATCGATGAGCTCAAACTTTAAAACTTCAGAAGTCGCTTCTGGGAACACGATGGGTTGGGATAAAGGCTCAAAAGCTGAAAATACAAATCCTGCATCGTCATAACGCTGAAGGTGACGTAACTCTGAATCCTTTGAAAAAAAACAGCGGACGTCATTTGCATTTGGAAGATGATAGGCCACAAAAGGTAATTGTGAAGACCAGGCCTCCTCAATATGTTCCCGTAAGTTTTGCATTAGCTTGCTTTAGGTAAAGCTATGGTGGTTAACTTTACTGCTGAAATTAGTCTGTTCTCAACATCTGTCAATTTAATGTCCCAAACTTGAGTCGTCCGCCCTTTATGAATAAACTTTGCAGTAGCAAAAACATTACCATCACTCAAACTCCTCACGTGGTTTGCAGAAATTTCCAAACCACGAATCATGAATTTTTGAGTGTCCAAAAAAACAAAACAAGCGGCGCTTCCTACACTTTCTGCGAGAGCTACCATGGCTCCTCCGTGTAGAACTCCATCTGGCTGATGTACTTTTGGTGTTACTGGCATTTTTGCAACGAGGAAATCCTCACCTACATCAACGTAGGAAATATCAAGGGTTTCCATCAATGTATTTTTGGTATAAGCATTACACTGCTCTAATATCTTTTGTTTATCCATTTTCAAAAGTTGAATAAACAAAATTACGAAAGCAAAGCCATCACTGCTATTAATACAGAATATTTTAAAAGACTTTTATGGAATTTAGTTTAGATTTACTTTTAAACTCTATTTCAAAAAGATTTGAAATAGCTTTCGGAGATTTTTCCCTGAATAGTAAAGCGATTCTTGTGTCTATATGAATCGGAATTGTAATTCGGAAACCATTTCCACAAAAAACCACCTGCGAACCAATCTTCATCCCAAATACTTTCATGTAAGCCTTTTAATAAATTAAGCTGCGCTGTTTCATTGCCTGAAACTTCTTTTCGTGAAGAATCCCAAGGCTCTTTGCCAGCAAAATCAATACTTCTATAACCGTATTCAGTAAAAAGTATTTTAGAATTATAATCTTTAGAAAAGGACTTTAAAGTAGCTTTCAATCCATGCCAAGCAAAATTGACTTTCTCTACACTTGGAGTTTTATTTTCAGAAATTGGAAAATAGGCATCAATTCCAATGTAATCTAAACTATCCCAAAATATAACATCTTCATATTTATCCCAATTTTCAGCATAAGTAAGCTTTCCAGAATAAATGGATTTCACTTCTTCAATAAGCTTACACCAAAATTCTGGTCTTTCCGAAACAAAACTGTTCAATTCTGTTCCTAGACAAAAAAGCGAAACTTTATTTTTTTCAGCTATACTGGCAAATGTTAGAATATAGGCTTTGTAATTCTCTTCGAATTGGATCCAATCTATCTCGGAAGTCATTGCAATACTGCCTGTAAAAGCTCCGCTTCCAATCCAGATATGAGGCTTTATCATAACTTTCAATCCTACTGCTTGTAGGGTCTTCACATCAGACTCTATTCCTGTAAGGGTTTCTCCTGTCCATTGCCTTTTGGTATCAAAATATAATTGAGCTTTTTCTGCTCTAGGCATGAAAGCATAAGGCATTACGGCTATATAATTACTTCCAATATCTCGAAGGTCTTTAGCATTGGCATCAGTTATAGTTGTTTTTGAAGCAACCATGGTCATCCCATTAATTTTAGTTGTGGACTTGTCCTGAGCAAATACCAACAGAAAATTGTTGAGTAAGAAAAATATTACTAGATAAAGTCTTGAAAATTTCATGTCAAACAAAATTAAACATTTACTTTGGGTTGAAAATTTTAAAATTTTAAGTGAAGTGAGTCTTACTAAAAAAGTTGATTATGAAACCACAAACACCTACTCTACACTTAACACGCTTACTACGGATACCAAAAACATCTGGATAGCCTGCCACGGCATTGGTTTTTTGAGTAAATTTTTTATCGGTTATTTCGAAAATCTTGACCCAGAATTGAACTACGTCATTGCACCACAAGCACCATCAAAGTATTATCAAACCAAAGCCTATAAATATGTCGGCGCCTCATGGCTTACCAAAGAAAATAGAGAACAGGAGATTGAAAATGTTCTGAATTATCTGGACGCAATATTACAAACAGAAAAATTACCTAAGGATAAAAAAATTATTCTTTTCGGGTTTTCTCAAGGAGTTTCTGTCGTGACACGTTGGCTTGCGAAACGAAAAGTCAATTGTGATCATTTGGTGATACACTCAGGGAGCATACCGACAGAATTTGATGCAACCAGCTTCGCTTATCTACCCGACTTAAAAACATCCATCATCTTTGGAAATGAAGATGAATATCTATCAGAAGAAAGAATACGGGCTCAACTCCAACTTGCACTGAGTATTTTTCCTAATGCTCCAGAGATCATCAAATTTGATGGCAAACATGTAATGCATCCTGAGAGTATCAAGAAAATTTCTGAAATGTAAATTAGTAGAAATTGTTTTTTAATTAAGAATAATCGAAAGGATAGTCTTGCATAAAATTTAGTATTTGATGCTTATGATTTCTATTGGTCGTCGTTCTTCGCCAAGTTTAAAATCAAACTTATCGCCTTCTTTTTTTGAAGTTATCGCTTTGGCCAACGGAGACCTAAATGCTATCTTTTTCTGCTTTATATTGGCTTCATCTACTCCAACGATTTTGAACTCTTGTAAATTCCCATTCATTTTAAACTTTACCGTGGAACCAAATCTAACTTCATTCTGATTTTGACTTTTAGGTTCAATTATTTGAGCAGTTTTCAATCTTTCTATCAGCAATTTCAGTTTCCCATCTATTAAAGATAATTCTCGTCTTCGCTCAGTTTCATCTTTTACCTCAATTTCTACACGTTGCTTTTCTAGAGAAATCTTCTCTTCATTTAAGAGCTCTATGCCGTGTGGAGTCACGTAATTTATTTCATTATCTGGCAATGATGCTCTAGGAGGAATAACTATTGGTTCTTCCTGATCACTTTCTTTTACAAATCCTCTACTCATACGTGTATTTTTAAAATTATCTAACTCTGAAATATATAAATGTAGGCTTTAGAACTTATTTATATTGAAATCTCTAAAAGGTACTTAACCCGTTTGTTGATAAAATCAAGGCAAACCTTCGATATAGACTTAAAAAATAAAGCTGTACAAAATGAAAATTTCATTTTTGTACAGCTTCACCTAACAAACTAAATAAACAACCATGAACTTACTTCAGGTCTCTTTCTGGAGGATATTTCTCCATTATTTTATTTACTATTTCATTAATCTTTTCTTCTTTCTTATCCATGTCCAAACTTAAAATCCCAGTACCTAAACCTTGCCAAACCAATTCATTTTTTCCAGCATCTATTAAATCAACATAAAGTGTTCCTTCAATATTAGATGAAACTGTATTGAAACCTCCAGGTCCCCAGAAATATGGATTCCATCCCCAACCGTATCCGAAATTATTCTGATAAATATTTACATTTTCTCTAGTTTCAGTAAAAATACTTACCAACAAATCAGGGTTAGTTGTTTTTACCATTCCTTTAGCTATCAATTCTCTTTCAATAGCTCTTAAAATTCTTTTTTTATCTAAATCTGAAATCTCTGCAGCATCAATTCCTGGCTTGTAAAACGCAAAAGAATTATATAAATTAAAATCTATTTCTTTATCGTAATCTGTCGCGACTTTTATTGAGGAACAAGAAGTGAATGAGATTATCCCTATGAAAATTAATGTTACTTTTAATAGTTTCATGTTTTTAATATTTTAATTGTTTAATCTCAATTTATAATTATTTAAACAATTAGTATGCCGTTTGTAGTAATTAGATAAATCTAATTTTAATTGTTGTGTTTTTTCTTATCATAACCGTATGGACAGTGTCTGCATCCACTTTTACAGCAATAGCCTCTTTTTAAATGATATTGTTCTGTAAAACACCTGTAACCTTCTTTCGTTAAATAAAAATCACCTTCCTCGAGCGGAATTTGCTTCTTAAAATAATTCATCTATCAAATTTAATTAAACCTTTCTTTAAATCGAAGATAAGGCTTTAATTTTGAGTTTTATTTTAGAAGATACTATGAGTTCAATTTCTTTTTTTGAAAAAAACTATAATTCTGTTACAGAGCATATTGGGGTTTTTCATGGAATTGATTTAAGTGTTAAACGTGAAGATCTGATTCATCCCATAGTTTCAGGAAATAAGTTTAGAAAATTAAAGTATAATTTACTTGAGGCTCAAAAAAGAAAAAACTCAAAAATATTGACCTTTGGAGGAGCCTTCTCCAATCATATTTCAGCGACAGCAGAAGCGTGTTCTATTTTAGGTCTTAAATCTATTGGAATAATTCGTGGAGAAGAACTAGGACAGAATATAGAGAACACCTTGTCTACTAATCCAACATTAGCTTATGCTCATCAAAAAGGAATGCAATTTATTTTCGTTTCTAGAAATGATTATAGAGATAAAGAAAATATACCTGAGGTAAAATCACTGATTGAAAGGAATCCTTCAATTTTTATAATTCCTGAAGGTGGGACAAATCTTCTTGCTATAAAAGGATGTCAGGAAATTTTAGAAAAAGACGATGATTTTGATATGGTGTGTTCATCGGTTGGGACTGGCGGAACTCTTGCTGGGCTAATTGAAGGTTCTAAACTTCATCAACATTGTATAGGGTTTAGTGCTTTGAAGGGAGATTTTCTTCAAAAGGAAGTATCAAAATGGACACAAAGAACTAACTGGTCATTTCAAAATGATTATCATTTTGGAGGCTACGCAAAAGTAAATTCAGAATTAATTCAATTTATTAATGGGTTTCAACAGGATTACAACATCCCCCTCGACCCTATCTATACAGGGAAGATGTTTTATGGCATTTTTGACATGATTCAATCTGGGTTTTTTCCTAAAAATACTCGTATTTTAGCGATTCATACTGGTGGACTTCAAGGTGTCGAGGGTATGAATCGAACTTTAAAACAAAAAGGATTACAAACCATTAATCGCTTATGAAATACACTTTCGCTTTCAGCTTTTTGTTTCTGATTATAATGATGTCTTGTGGAACATCAAAGAAAACGAAAACAGCTTTAGTAGAAAAAAATAGAGATCAATATTCAAAATCTCAAATTGAAAAAAAACAATCCCAACCCTATAGATATGTTGATTTGGAAGACCACTTGGATGATGACATCCAGGATGTTGACCTGAGCAATCTCAATGCAGTTGAGCTTTATATCTACAATTATGCTGGAATCGCACAGGAAGAAATGAGGTTGTACGGTATTCCTGCGAGCATTACTATAGCTCAAGGGATTCTTGAGTCCGGCTCTGGGAATGGGAATTTAACCCAGCGTTCCAACAATCATTTTGGAATAAAATGCAATGGATGGGAATGGGAAAAAGTGTATCACGATGATGATGAAGCTCAGGAATGCTTCAGAAAATATATTGACCCTCAATACTCATTTAGAGATCACTCTTTATTTCTATTTGAAAGAACCCGTTATAGTTTCCTATTTGATTATGACAGCGACGATTACAAAGCTTGGGCCAGAGGCTTAAGAAAGGCTGGGTATGCAACAGACCCAAGATATCCTGAAAAATTAATAAGCCTAATAGAGCGCTATCAACTTAACGAGTTTGACAGAGCCGTTTTAGGTAAATCAGCAAATATTCCTTTGCCTAAACCTAAAAGATTGATAAGCACAGGAACAGAATATTACAATGTAAAAAAAGGAGATACACTTTATAATATTTCTGAAAAATTCGGCATCTCGGTTGAAGAATTGAAAGTAATTAATAAATTGGGTCATGACCTCATACAAATTGGTCAACAACTAAAAGTTAAAAATTGATATTATGATATATAAACGAAGTAGTGCATTATTTGATGAAGCCAAAAAATACATTCCTGGAGGTGTCAATTCTCCGGTAAGGGCTTTCAATGCTGTTGGAGGAGATCCAATTTTCGTTAAAGAAGCAAAAGGTGCCTACCTTCATGATGAAGATGGTAATAAATTAATAGACTATATCTCGTCTTGGGGTCCAATGATTTTAGGACATGCTTTTCCATCTGTAGTGGAGGCTGTAGTAGAAAAAACTAAACAAGGAACTTCGTTTGGAATTCCCACAGCATTAGAGACTAAAATTGCCAAACTTGCTGTAGAAATGGTACCCAACATTGATAAAATTCGATTTGTCAATAGTGGTACAGAAGCCTGCATGAGCGCAGTAAGATTGGCAAGAGGCTACACCAGAAAAGATAAGATTATAAAATTTGCAGGCTGTTATCATGGTCATAGTGATTCATTTCTGATACAAGCTGGAAGCGGAGCAGTAACTTTCGGAGAACCGAATTCACCAGGAGTCACCAAAGGAACAGCTAAAGACACACTTTTAGCAAACTACAATGACCTTGAAAGTGTGAAAACACTTATCAAAGAAAACGAAGGTGATATTGCATGTATCATTATAGAGCCTGTAGCTGGCAATATGGGATGCATTATTCCTGAAGAAGGCTTCCTGGAGGGTTTGAGACAACTTTGCGATGAAAATAATATTCTCCTGGTTTTCGATGAAGTGATGACTGGCTTTAGATTGGCTCCAGGTGGAGTACAAGAGCTTTTGAGAGTAAAAGCTGATATAGTTACTTTTGGAAAAGTTGTAGGTGGAGGACTACCTGTGGGTGCTTTTGCTGGAAAGGCAGAAGTCATGGATCACCTCGCACCAGATGGACCTGTGTATCAAGCTGGAACCTTAAGTGGTAATCCTTTGGCAATGGCTGCGGGTTATGCTATGCTGACTGAATTGAATTCAAACAAAGAGATTTTTGAAAGCTTAAGAAAAAAGACTGAGTATCTCCATGAAGGCATGAAAAAAGTCCTCGATGACGCAGGGATTGTTCATCAAATCAATAGAATTGGCTCTATGATTTCAATTCATTTTTGTGAAAACCCAGTAACTGACTTCAAGTCGGCTGCACATGGGAATAATAATAAATTCAAAACTTATTTTCATGGTATGTTGGATCGTGGAGTATATATGCCACCAAGTGCTTTTGAAAGCTATTTCTTGAACGATGCATTGTCTTATGAAGACATTGATCACACGGTGAAAGCTCTTTCTGAATTTGTTCACGAATTGAAATAATTTTTGATCAAAATTTTAGGAGTTTGGTTGGAAAAGTTAATTTTATCTAAACTAAAAAATTATTTCATGGAAACTTATCAAACTCAACCGCCCAAACCGAACAGCCATATGCCGATGGCTATTATTTCAACTGTAATTTCAGTGATTGCATGTAGTATTATTCCTTCTACAATCTTTGGCATCATAAGTATTGTTTATGCTTCTAAGGTAAATTCAAAATACAATATGCAGGATTATGAAGGTGCTGCAAGAGCTTCAAAAAATGCAAAAACCTGGTGGATAGTAACTATTGTATCAGTCGTGGTCCTTTTTATTATAGGCATAATCCTATTCACTTCTGCATTTGGAGAAGAATTTATGGATAAATTTATGGAAGAATATCAAAAAGAATTGGAAAAGGCTAATAGATAAATGCTGAGTAAAAATCATTTATTTTTGAAAATAAGCATACCCGTGGTCATTCTTGCTGCGGGTATATTTTATTATGCTATTAATCCAAGTACATCTGTATACACTCCAAAGTGTCCTTTTCATCTTTTAACTGGCTTTCACTGTCCTGGTTGTGGCTCCCAACGCGCTATTCATGAAATTTTACACGGCAATATCTGGATCGGTTTACAACACAACTTTTTAATCTTGTTTTTAATTATTATTGCTTCTTATAAAGCTTACACCTCTTTTATAAATGAATCTTCAGAAAAGAAAACTGAAAATCTTTTACAAAATAAAGTTGCACCTTGGTTAATTTTAGCTTTAGTCTTAGGGTTTTGGATCTTAAGAAACATACCTTTGGAACCGTTTCAAATTTTAGCGCCATAACGCAATATGATCATCTTACAAATCCTAGTCTTATTTATAAGTATTTCATTCTTTTTTTATGGGTTAGGGTGTTTTTATAGTCCTAAAATGTTTGAAGAATTCAAAAGGTTTGGATTAACTCCAGCTCAAAGGAAACTTACAGGTTTCTTCCAAGTACTCGGAGCAGTTGGACTAGCAGCTGGATTCTATTTCGAACCAATTTTAGGTTTTGTTGCTGCCACTGGACTTTCGGTTTTGATGAGTTTGGGATTTGGAGTGAGAATAAAAATTAAAGACAATTTTATTCTATCCTTCCCCTCCCTGTTTTTTGCCCTCTTAAATCTATTTGTAGCCTTCAGGTTTTATAGTTTATTCGAACTGTTTTAGATGAGTTCGAAGTACCATGGAATCGTAAAGCTGGAAATGATCCAAAATATCAAATTCAAAAGTAAACCTACCTTAAAAAAATCTCTGAATTTATAATTTCCTGCACTATAGACCA
Source organism: Psychroflexus longus (assembly GCF_020164595.1). GTDB lineage: Bacteria > Bacteroidota > Bacteroidia > Flavobacteriales > Flavobacteriaceae > Psychroflexus > Psychroflexus longus. The sequence goes on along the minus strand of NZ_JAIQZE010000003.1, from coordinate 146,882 downwards.
TAGTATTGGTTTGATAACCAATTGGGGTCATGAAAGTAGCTGAAGCTGCTATCATCACGGTGACTAAAAAAGGAAGGACTTCAACTCCAGAAGTGTGAGCAACGGCAATAGCGATGGGGGTCATGAGTGCTGCAGAAGCATTGTTAGACATAACTTCGGTGAGCAGGGACGTTACCAAATACAATCCAGAAATCACGGCTATGATTCCATGAGGCTGCAGTTTATTCAATAAAGCCTCGGCAATTAAAATATCCAGTCCTGTTTTCGCGATAGCCAGACCCAAGCTCAAAGCACCGACTAGCAAAAAAATAATCTTCCAGTTGATGGCTTTATAGATTTCTTTCATACTAAGGATTTTGGCTAAAACTAAAATGATCACAGCACAAATAGAGCCTACCATTATATCCAGAATTCCAAGACTAGCCAGAACAACCATAATCGCAATGAGAGAGATCACGATTGTAAATTTCTTTTTATCAAATTCTGTGAGATGATTTTCAGATAATAATACAAACGGGGTATTTTGGCCAGCTTCCAGCTTGTTTAATTCTTTTACATAATGCGATTTTACTTCGGCTAGGATAACATCACCAGCGCTAAGTTTGACGTCGTATAAATCGTTATGTTGTATGTCTTCTCTGTGCTTTATGGCTAGTGGTATTGCTCTAAATCGCCTTCTGAAATCCAGTTCTCTCAACGTTTTTCCATGAATTTCTGAAGACGATGTGATCACCATTTCTACCAAAGCAGAATTTTTACCTGACAAATCATTATCACCAATTTTCAAAGGGGAAACCGTCAGTGTCTTAGTTTTTCCTTTCAGGGATTTCAACTTTTCCACATCACATCTTACCTTTAGAATATCACCTTCATTGAGTTCAAAATCTCCTGGAGGAAGTGTGAATTGGCTACCATTACGTCGCACTTCAATGATATCCATCTGAAATTCAATGACTAATTCAGAGTCCATAATTTTTTTTCCAATAGAAGTTGAATTTGATAACAACTCTACTAAAGTGATGTAATTATTCACTTCGAACTTATCTTTCAGGTCTTTGGTGCGTCTGGTTTTTGGAAGAAGCTTAATGCCCAGAATTGACATATAAATCACTCCTACTACTAAAAGGATTCCAGCTACAGGAGTCATTTGAAACATTTCTACAGCTTTTTCTCCTTCCTTTTCAGCAATACCACTTACCAAAATATTTGTTGACGTACCAATGAGCGTGCACATTCCTCCAAAAATAGAAGCAAAAGAAAGTGGTATTAACATCTTCGAGGGACTTTGCCCTGAAGTATGAGCGATCTGAATAACTACTGGTATAAAAACAGCAACTACAGGTGTATTATTAACGAATGCAGAAATAATCGCAATCATAAACATCATCATTAAAATTCCACTGTTGAAATTGTATCTGAATATATTAGACAAGCGATGAGCTAAGACTTGAAGAGCTCCTGTCTTGAGTAAGGCAGCGCTCAAAACGAACATAAAAGCAACCGTGACGGTAGCTTTATTACTAAAACCTTCTACACCTTCTTGTGGCGTAATCACTCCTGTTAATACTAAAATAATCATTATCGAGATAGCGACAAGATCGATAGGTAAAGCTTCAGTAGCAAATAGAATGATAGCGAGAATAATGACACAAATAGTAATTATAGCGGCAGTGGTCATTGAACATATTTTTGCCAAATATATAATAGTCTACCAAATCTATAGACTTTATATAAATAAATTTTTACCGAATAATCTGAGGTTAATTCAATATTATCTTTAATAGGGTATATAAGAAAACTGCAATAGTGAAAATTGGATTTTCAAGGCCTCACAGATTTTAAAAAACTATGAGGTCTACACACTTAAAAAAGTATGCTTCAATCTTGTACCAGAATCATGATTTTAAATAGGATAGGATTATTTATAAATGAGAGATTAAATTACTTTCTCGTTTAATAATTTCACTCAGACTTGCCTGTTTAAGAAGTTCCACAGTCTTCTGTTTGACCTCAAAAAACACATCACGAATTCCGCAAGTCTCTTCATCCTTGCATTCTTCGCAACGTTCGTAATATTTGTAAGTCACACAAGGTAAAAAAGCAATGGGCCCATCAAAGAGACGCATCACATCAGCTAAGTTGATTTCTTCTGGATCTTGAAGAAGAAAATAACCACCACCTTTACCCTTTTTGCTCGCGAGAAGCCCTGCTTTTTTTAGACTAAGCAATATAGATTCTAAGAATTTTCTTGGAATACGTTCTTTTTCAGCGATCTCACTTATGACTATTGGTCCTTCCCCAGTTCTTTTAGCTAAAAAAACTAAGGCATTGATAGCGTATTTTGTCTTTTTGGATATCATTTCAACAAATATATCATTATTCAACTTTAAAAAACTGAAATTGAAATTGTAATTTGCATCTTCAATTCCACAATAACAAACATGTCCTTAGAACTGATTCAGAACAGCCTTTCACACCTAAAAACTTATTTTGGTTATGATAGTTTCAGAAAGAATCAGTCTGAAATTATTGAACATGTTCTTAATAAAAACGATGCACTTGTCGTTATGCCCACAGGTGGTGGAAAATCGATGTGTTTTCAGTTACCAGCTTTAGAATTTAAGGGAACTACTCTTGTCATTTCACCGCTTATCGCTCTGATGAAAGATCAGGTAGATGGCCTTAAAAGCAATGGAATTGAAGCAGATTTTTTTAATTCTACACAGACTCCAGAGACTCAACAAATCATCAAATCTAAAGTCGCCAATAAAGAACTTAAACTCCTGTATACTGCTCCGGAAAGCCTATCCGGACTTCAGGAAATATTAAATGAAAACTATATTAGTTGTGTTGCTGTGGATGAAGCACATTGTATATCGTCATGGGGTCACGACTTCAGACCTTCGTATCAGCAGTTAGGTTTTTTAAAAAGATCTTTACCCAACACACCGGTTTTAGCTTTGACGGCAACAGCAGATAAAACCACAAGAAAAGATATTTTAAAGCAACTCAGCATTCCGAAAGCAAAAGTGTTTCTTTCTTCATTCGACAGAGAAAATATTTTTTTGGAAGTCAGATCTGCAAGCGAGCGCATGAAACAAATTGAAAATTTCTTGCTCAAAAGAAAAGATGAAGCAGGAATTGTCTACAGCTTAAGTCGGAAATCCACTGAAAAACTGGCAAAAGACTTGACTCAAAAAGGCTTTAAAGCCAAAGCCTATCACGCCGGCCTAGATTCTGAAACAAGATCTAAAATTCAGGAAGAATTTGTTTACGACAAAACCCAAATCATCTGTGCTACGGTTGCTTTTGGGATGGGAATTGATAAATCAAATGTGCGCTGGGTAATTCATTATAATATGCCCAAAAACATAGAAAGCTATTACCAGGAAATCGGCCGTTCTGGAAGGGATGGCCTTACCGCCAATGCTCTAATGTTTCATTCGTATGCCGACGTTATTCAGTACAAACGTTTTATCGAAGATGGAAAAAATAAAGAAGTTCAGGAAGCTAAGCTGGAGCGAATGAAGCAATTTGCTGAAGCTACTTCCTGCAGAAGAAGAATTTTACTAGGTTATTTTGGAGAACATCTCACTGAAAATTGCGGGTTTTGTGATGTATGTAAAAATCCACCACGATTTATAGATGCTAAAGTAATAGCACAAAAAGCGCTTTCTGCTGTCGCAAGGGTAAAGCAAAAGGAACCCATTAGTGTCATTATAGATATTTTGAGAGGAGCCAAAAATGCTGGCATTTACGATAAAGGTTATCAAGAACTCAAAACTTTCGGAATCGGAACTAACATCAGCTGGAAGGACTGGCAACATTATATATTACAGCTTATCAATTTAGGCTACATCGAAATTGCATTCCACAGAAAAAATGCCTTGGAGTTTACGCCTTTAGCGAAAAAAGTACTTTTTGAAAACGAACAAGTTTGGCTTACTAAACCTAAGGCCGATCAGCCTGGATTTATAGAAAGTAGAAAGACTACAAAAACTTCCAATTTATTCAATCAGTTAAAGCAATTGAGGATGGAAATTTCTGTAGAAGAAAATATTCCTCCTTATCTTGTTTTCAATGATGCAACACTCAAGGAAATAGAAAGAGAAAGGCCTCAAAGCGAACAAGAATTCAAATCTATAAGCGGTGTGAACAGTTTGAAAGCTGAAAAATATGCAGATGAGTTTATTTACGTAATTAAGTTATTCAACAAGAAAAAGAGAAAGAAAAAAGTATCTACCTATGATGAAACTTACGAACTTTATAAAGGAGGAAAAAGCATTGATGAAATAGCTAAAGAACGAAATCTAAAATCTACGACTATAGTTTCACATTTATGCACCTTAGTAGCCAAAGGCAAACCCTTAGATTTAAGTGAGCTCGTATCAAATCCTGAATTGAAAATGGTAGAAAATTGTCTTAAAAGCATTACTCATGAAGGAGCTTTAAAACCTATTTATGAAGCTTTAGATGAAAAATTGAGCTATGAGAAAATAAGATTGGCACTAGCCGTTTTGGAAAAGTAATTATTCGTTTTTAACAATGACTGTACTCGCTTTTACGCCAGTCAACAAATTCCACACATTTCTAGATAATAACTTGGAACCATCAATGATTTTTAATTCCGCTGTATTTGGACCAGCATCTCCTTGATTGAGAGCTATAAATTCAATTTTATTAAAACCTATTTCAAGTGGTATAGTAATCTCTTTGTAAGCATTTTCCAAAAGTAAGTTTTGAACAATGACTTGGCCATTTACCTTGATCTGTACTCTATCACCATCAAACATCATATGATCACGACAAATGAATGTCATTTTATCTGATGAGGTTACAAAGTCACCAAGATTCATATCCTCAGCCCACTCCTCTTTCATGCCTTTGTTTTCATCTTCAGGCTTCTTGTTAAGCTTATCTGTCCAAATTTCACTTGGATTTGTATACTGAGTTTTGGGTTTGAAATCTACACCTTCTTCATTTTTAGCAAAAACATCTTTGACTTTGCTTCGATTAGGAACGCCAAGTCGACCGAAACCTGAGCTAGAATTCGAAGATTTGAATTTTGGATTATTGATCACTTCTGACCCTCGGGTTGGAAAATCCCGATTTTGAGCATTAAGCACTATCGAACTCAATAAAAACAGTGAAAAAATATATTTAAAATAACTCATGTTAACAAATATAATAAACAATAAGCATGAATTGTACCACACACCAAATCTTTATTAAATAATTAATACTGAAAGGCTTGGAAGTTTCCATGATGAGTTTTAGAAATAGCTAATGTCTTATTTGGTAAATTCAAAACTGGAAGACCTTCTCTTGTTTTGGTGAGTTCTGGATGCGATTGTAGATTCAATTCTGGTTTTAGTTTTTGCAAAAAATCAGATGCAGAGCCAAAAAATCTTTGCTTTGCTCGGGAATTAATCACTTCAGAATAGATAAATTCTTCAGTTTGAATTGTTTTCGTGAAAAGTTGATGGGCTTTGAAACTAACTTTACCAGAGTCTGAATCCTCAAACTGACAAACAAAAGCAAATGGATTAAAAACAGTTTTAAATTGAAATTTTCTTTGAAAGGCTTTATAGACGCTTTCCTTCATCGTCCAGATTCTCCAAAAGGTTGTGATTGCATTTGAGCTCGAAAATACAAGTTCAATTTCTTCAGGTGAACAAACTTTTTCAAGATATCGCGGTCGGAAAATATTAGAATCCTGATTTGCTTTGTTTAAATCAACAATGTCGTTTCCGATCATTTTTGAGAAAGTTTCTTCTGAATCACCTCAACTGTTGCTTCTACTTTAGTCATTTTTTCCATATCGTCATTTTCAATTCGGATATCAAATTCATCCTCCACATCTAGGACAATATCTACCAAATTGGCCGAATTGATTTCAAGGTCGTTGATGAAATCTGACTCTTTTGATAATTTTTCGAAATTCTCTTGATTGTTGATATAGGGCTTAACTATAGTTTTTAGTCGTTCTTGAATAGCTTCAGAAGTCATATATTTTTGAAAGCAATTTACTAATTAGTTTTTATAATCAAGTCTCAAAACATCAAGCTTTCCGCTATCAAATTCAGAATAGAGAAAAGCAAAAATCTTAATTATTCTTGTTCAATTCTTGTTTACTTCTAAAACTCTCAAACAAAAAGTTGATGCCTGTCATGATCAATATTAAAGATAAAGTCCCGGCCAATATCCACTGCCAGGCCGGAGCTTCGCTGTGCTTCATGAATCCACTTTCTACCAACGCAGAAAGTCCGAAACCCAGCAAACCAGTTCCTAATCCGCCAAAAATCCAATAGCGCTTTTTGAGTTGTTGTTTATTCATTTGTATACGATTTTAAAATGACACAGGCGTTGACATCCCCGAATCCAAAACTAGCTTTTGCTAATAGATTTATCTTTTTTTCAATAAGTTCTCTTGGAATTTTTTCTTCATCGATTAGTTTCACAATATCAGGATGAATCGTTTCACAATTTAGATTTGGAAACATAAATCCATTTTTAATTTCCAATACAGAACTCACCAGTTCAAGACTACCGGCCGCCGCCAAAGCATGACCAACATGGCTTTTTAGTGAATTGATATATGGGAATTCTTTTCCTGAAAGCCTTAAAGCCTGCGACCAATTCTTAATTTCAGTGGCATCCATAGCTGTCGCAGTCAAATGTCCGTTAATAAGGTCAATTTCTTCTGAATTTACTTCTGCATCTATTAATGCTTGCGATATACAGCTTTTAACCGCCGTGGAGTTGGGAGCCGTCATACTTCCTTGTTCTCGCTGACCACCTGAATTGACATGTCCGCCTAAAACTTCGGCATAAATGTTTGCGCCTCTTTCTAAAGCAGATTCCAAACTTTCCAACATTAATGCCCCTGCCCCACTTGAAGGCACAAAGCCTGAAGCTGACTCCGACATGGGCTGAGACGCCAATTCTGGAGTATCATTATATTGATAAGGTAAAATTCTTAAGGCATCAAAACCACCCCAGACATAAGGTCCGGAGTCACTGCAACTTCCTACCAGCATGCGCTTAGCTTTGCCGTATTGGATGCGTTCATGACCCATCAATAAAGCTTCAGTTCCTGTTGTACAGGCCGAGGAGTTGGAAGTCACCTGATTCCCACAGCCCAGTTTTCCGCATAAAAAGGCACTGATTCCACTCGCCATCGTTTGTAAAACGCTAGTACTCCCCAATCTTCTAACTTGCTTGTCATCGATTTTATGGAAGGCTTCTCTCAATTTCTCAACGCCAAGAACACCTGTCCCGAAAATGATTCCTGTATCTGTATCGAGTTCATCCCCAATTTCCAGTTGAGCATCTTTCCAGGCTTCCTGACCAGCAATTCCTCCATAAATTAATCCCGACGCCAAAAGACCGCGTTGTTCTAAAGCTGTGAAGTTGTTGTCCAAAACTTCCTGAGTGACTTTTGGCATACCACCAATCTGACAACTAAAATTTAAATCTTTTAGTTGCTGGTGAAATTCAATCCCGCTTTTACCTGCTTTTATAGCTTGCTCAAACTGAGAAAGACCAGTAGCGTTAGGAGCAACGATTCCCATTCCGGTGATAACGACTCTTCTTTTTTCCATAGCTAAGGTAAAATAACTCCGGCCAGCTCTCCGCGAAGTACTAGGTTTCCAGACACATCAAACATCTTGACGGAGACTTTCAATTTATTAAATCTAAAATATATTTTTTCTGCTTCTACCACCACTTTATCTCCAGGTAAAACTGGTTTTAAAAATTCAACATTGGTAGACGTCATGGCCAATTTCACTTGCTCAAGATCAATATCTCTTTGTTGAGATAAAAGGTAAAACCCAAAACTTGCCAAACCAATTTGAGCGGCACATTCAGTCAAAATTACTCCTGGCGTAATGGGATTATTTTTGAAATGTCCTTTATAGAACCAGGACGAAGCTTTGAAGGTATAACTTCCTTTTATAGAGTCCTCGGAAACTTCATCAATGCTTTTTACATAAAGAAAAGGCTCCTGATAGGGTAATTTCGAAATGATTTTGGATGATTTCATGCGTTGATAACTTATAAACTTTCTCCACCATCGGCTTTGATGACAGAGCCATTGATCCAATTGGATTCTTCTAAACTTAATAAATAAACCACATTGGCAATATCTTCTGGCTGAGTTAGTCGCTGAAAAGGGTTTCGCTTTACAGCAGCTTCTTTCAATTGTTCATGACCCGGAATCATCTGGAAAGATTGGGTTTCTACCATCCCAGCCTGAATACAGTTCGCAGTAATACCATACTCAGCAAATTCTTTTGCCATATATTTCATTAGGGTTTCAAGGCTTGTTTTGGCCACAGAAACGGCAGCATAATGTTTCCAAACCCGTTGATTTCCTTCGCTGGTAAAGGCTAAAAGTTTGGTCTGTTTTGCTAAGAAACCTGCTTCCACAATATCCTTAGACCAGTCATAAAAACTGTAGGCCATCGCGTTAGCGGTGATTTGCAAGTCCGTTTGATTGAGTGGGGAGTCTCCGGTCATGGCTTTCAGGTTTCCTTTAGCAATGCTATGAAGCAGAAGTTTAATTTTTCCAGATTCGCCTAATAATTCTGGAAGTTGATCAATAAATTCTTTTCTTTTTTCTGAATTTGTGGCGTCCAGATTAAATGTTTTTAGATCGACTCCACATCGCCTAATAAAATCAAATCTAGCTTCAATGTCAGGTAGATCACTTCTTCTATCTCTATGGATGATGAGTAAATTCCAACCGTTTTGAGCCAACTTCAATGCTGAAGCATATCCTAAACCCTGGCTTCCTCCTAGAACTAAAGCGAAATGTTTAAGTGATTGGTTGGTCATAAGCTGAATGTCTTTAAAAATTAAATCTTACTACTTGAATCAAATTCAGTAGAAAATAAACGGACTTTTATGTGCAAACTACCATTCCAAAAGAATGCGTTGTGCTGAAAAGCCAGGTCCAAAACTTAGCATCAAGCCTTTTTCTCCTTTTTTGATATCTTTTTGAAGCATGCGTTCCAATACATAGAGTACTGTAGCGCTGCTCATATTTCCAAATAGTCTTAATACTTCTTTAGTATCGTCAATATTTTTGCCCATCGCTCCAAAAAGAGCTTCCACAGTATTGATGATTTTTTTGCCTCCAGGATGAAAAATAAGGTGATTGATATCTTCTATGCTGGTGTTATTATCTTTTAAAAATGGATGGATGATTGCTGGAAAATGGCTACTTATTTTCTCAGGAACGTCTATATCGAGTACCATTTTAAGACCAGAATTGGTCAAGTCAAAACCCATCATGTGCGTGTCATTGTAAAAATGATACATAGATTCCCAAAGAATTTTCGGACCCGTGCATGTCTCTTCAGAACTCATCAACACACATGCAGATCCGTCTCCAAAAATGGCAGAACTCACCATATTGGCCATTGACTTATCACTGAGCTGAAAGGTAGCAGTTGGCGCTTCAAATGAAACTATCGCCGCTCTTTTGTCAGGATTGGCCTGTAAAAACTGCTTGGCGTAAATCATCCCTGAAATCCCCGCTGCGCAGCCCATTTCGGTCACTGGAAGTCTTATGATATCTTGTCTCAAATCCAAATCGTTGATAAGAAAAGCATCTAATGATGGAATCATAATACCGGTGCAACTTACAGTGATAATGTAGTCCAAACTTTGTGGTGACCATCCCGCCTGATCTAATGCTTTTTCTAACACTTTTTTGCCCAAGATTTTGGCTTCCCGTGTATAGATTCGGTTTTTATCTTCAAAAGAGGTGGCTTCAAACACCTCTTCAGGATCCATGATGGAATACCGCTTATCGACTTGAGCGCCTTCATAAATTTTGATTACTTTCCTTCGGAACCTTTCATCTTCATCAGCAAGCCACATCTCAACAAAAGGAATAATATCTTTGGTTTCTTTGTAGTATTGAGGTGTTTCTGTCGCTACTGTTTCTATTTTTACACTCATGAGCTATATATGATCCACTGGTATCGAAAAGCCCAATACCATGTTATGTGGTGCTTTAAATTTAGTTGTTTGGCGAAATTATCAAGATCTTCTGACTTGAATCCTCTGAGAATTGAAGTCAATCCATCTTTTCTTGCAATGTCTGAATTTACAAAGACTGAACAATATAGCTTGAATAATTGATAAGCTAATTTATGTCGATGCAAATCATTAATAACCAATCCCAGACTTGCTTTTTCCGAAAGAATCGGTAAAAGTTTTGCTATGGATTGATCGTCAAAATGATGAAGAGTAAGACAACACGTTATGATATCGGCTTCAAAGTCCTCAAAATCTTCACTAAAGACATCAATGACTCGGTATGAAATATTCTTATAATCTCTCGACCATTCTCTGGCAATTTCGATCGTATGAGGATTGGCATCTATACCTATGAGTTGAACGTTGATGCCTCGATTTTTCGCCCATTTGGAGATTTGCCTTAAGGCATCACCGCTTCCACAACCCAAGTCTGCAATGACCAGATGTTTCTTAGAGTTGTTTACTAGTAATTCCTGAATCCCTTTTCTGGTCACACGATGCCCGCCAAGCTTGGTGTTAATGTTATCAATGGTTCGAAGCACTTTTTTTAGCTCTTCTCCCTTAAAGTCAAACTCATCCATAATTTCATCTTCGCGACTTCGTTTTTTTGTAGAAATGTGCTTCATGAAATAGGTTTACCGTGGGTTTGCTGAATCATTTTCTTTAGTAAAAATGGAGATTTTGAAACTAATGACATCCCTAAATTGGTTAGTTTGGGTTGTAAAAGTATCTTTTGAAATACCGATCCAAAAATAAGTCTTTTGCGAAAAGTCTGTTTCCAAATTGACGTATAATTTTCTTCCAACTGATTTCTATTCTTATGAATTTTGTAATTTTTAATTTCTACTGAAAGTAGTTTAGCTGAATGTATGGCCATAGCCATGCCATTACCACAAAGTGGATGAATGAGTCCTGCAGAATCTCCAGACATCAACATGTGATTTTCTACAGCATTTTTATTTTGAAAGGACACCTGTGAAATCGCTAAATGCTTATCAAAAAGCATTTCAGAATTCATTAGAAATGATTTCAGTTTGGGATTTTTGGTTAAAACATTTTGATTGAAATTTTCAACAGAACCTTCCTTTTTGAAGCTATCGTAATGCGCTAAATAGCAAAAATTGACAGCACCTGTTTCTGTTTTAGAAAGCCCACAATACCCGCCTTCAAAATTATGCAGTTGTACTTCACCTTCAGGGAAATCATCATTCTTATAATGCGCTTTAATTCCAATCCAAGGAGTCTTGTTATGGATGAAATCTCTGTCTAGTTTCTTATCCAGTGTCGATCGCTTTCCGAAACTACCAATGGCTAATTCAGAATAATAATTTTGCTGGTTGGCTGTAATACAAAATTGTTCATTTTCAAATTCAACACCCATAACAGTTTCAAACTTGAACTGGACACCATTAGATTTTGCTTTCTCATACAGTAGATGATCCAAAGCGTATCGTGACATTCCAAAGCCACCTAGAGGTAAATCGATATTTACAGATTTGCCATTTCGGTTACTTAAAGTTAACTTATTAATTTGGTCTGCCTTAGTTTGATTAATGTGAATTCCAAGACGATCCAAATAAGGTAAAACTTCATTGGAAACATATTCTCCACATACTTTGTGCTTGGGATATTCGTCTTTCTCAATGAGTAGGACTTCAAATCCACTCGAAGACAAATCTATAGCTAAAGTCAAACCTGCCAGACCTCCTCCTATAATAATTACATCGTAAATTTTCATTGCTGAAATTTAGGCATAAAAAAAATCCTAATGTAGCATTAGGATTGTCCATGTTGATTTTTTAAGGTTTATTCAGCCTTTTGTTTAGCTTCTTCTTTTAATTCTTCATTGGCAACAATGGCCAATTCTACCCTTCTGTTTTTTGAACGACCTTCCGCTGTTGAATTATTAAATTTTGGTTGATCTTCGCCAAACCAATTGGTTTGAATTCTTGAACTGTCAATTCCATTACTGGCTAAGTAGTTAGATACCGACTGAGCACGTTCTTTAGATAAATTCATATTGTAAGAATCACTACCTGATGAATCTGTGTGCCCTTCTACAATAATATTAGTTTTAGGATACTTCTGAAAAATATTGATAAGTTTCAATAATGAAATTTCAGATTTTCCTTCGATATTAGATTTATTAGTCGCAAAATAAACTCCAGAATTTTCATCAAAAGTTACATTAATTCCTTCGCCTACTCTTGTTACTTCTGCTCCAGGAATCTCTTCCTGTATTTCTTTGGCTTGTTTATCCATTCGGTTTCCGATGTAAGCACCAGCTGCACCGCCAACTACTCCGCCAATAATTGCTCCAAGTACAGAGTTATCACCATCACCAGTATTGTTTCCAATTACACCACCAATTACAGCACCACTTGCTGCGCCAATAGCACCACCACGTTGAGTTTTGTTTGTATTCTTTGTTGCTTCGCAAGAACTAAACAAGAAGGCGAAAGCCACTAAAATTATTAAAAATTTACTTTGAAAGTTTTTCATGTTTAAAATTTTGAAAATGTCATTAGTATTTTTATTTGCTTACCATTAAACATAACGCTTTGTTCCCAAATCATTTGATCCGCTAGCAAAGATTTAATTTTTATCCTTGTACCTATATCGACTTTTCTAGCTTTTTGTCCTGTAATAACTTTTAATAGCATTTCAGGATTGATGTTCTGAGCTGTAGCTTTATCAATATACCAGGTAAATTGCTGCTCGGTTTTAGTACAATCATTTCCATCCAGGATGAAACTTCCTGTACTATTGTTTGGAATAAATTTCCAAGTTGAATTATCAAAACAAGAAGCATCTGCAACATTGAAAAGTTCGACATCAAACAAACCAGAAGAATCTGGATAGGTAACTGATTCTAAAATCCAGTCGCCTTTAAATTCTTTCTCGACTTGATTTGCTTGATATGAAGCTCCACAGGAAGTCAGTAGAAAAGCGACAATCAATGTAAGTGTGTATTTCATAAGTAGTATTTAAAATTATTAAAAATCCGTAGTTATTGATTTAACAAAACTACGGATTTAATTATTTTTCTTATCGTCTGAATAGCTTTCCAATTAAAGAAATAACAAAAAAGATAATAAAAATGTAAAAGATTATTCTTGCAATATCTGCAGCACCTTCAGCAATTCCGCCAAACCCTAAAACAGCTGCTATTAAAGCAATAATAAGAAACGTGATTATCCATCGTATCATAATATTGAATTTTATAATTCAGTATCTAAGATACGGCGAAACTTTTGTTTTAAGATTTTTTTAATATTTATTTAATGCAAGTAATTCACTCTCAAATTTGACTTTCCCTAAGTATTGATCTTCAAGATTTTTGGAGAAAGGAATCGGGGTTGGTAAACTTGCCACACGTTTGATTGGCGCGTCTAAATATTCAAAGCAATTTTCGGAGATCAAAGCTGAAATATCTGAAGCAATCCCTCCAAATATGGAGTCCTCCTGAAGGATAATAACCTTTCCTGTTTTCTTGACAGAGTTGAAAATAGCCTCTTCATCCAGTGGTGACAATGTCCTTAAATCAATCAGTTCTGCTGAAATTTCAGGATATTTTTCAAGTAGTTCAGTAGCCCAATGAACTGCCGCACCATAAGTAATGATAGTAAGATCATTACCTTCACGTATCAAATTGGCTTTCCCCAATTCAATTGTAAAATAATCATCGGAAACCTCTCCTCTTATGCTTCGGTATAAAGCTTTATGTTCAAAAAATAAGACTGGATTTGGATCTTCGATAGAGGCTATCAATAAACCTTTAGCTTCTTGAGGGGTTGAAGGATAGACGACTTTTAAGCCAGGAGTTTTGGTAAACCAGGCTTCGTTGGTCTGACTGTGAAAAGGTCCTGCTCCTACTCCTGCACCGCAAGGCATACGAATCACTACATCTGCATTTTGTCCCCAACGATAGTGCACTTTGGCTAAGTAGTTGACTATAGGATTGAATCCGGAACTTACAAAATCACTAAACTGCATTTCTACGACCGACTTCATTCCTTTGATAGATAGCCCCATCGCTGTTGTTATGATAGCCGACTCACATATAGGTGTATTTCTCACTCTTTTTTTTCCGAATTTCTCAACAAATCCGTCTGTAATTTTAAAAACTCCTCCATACTCAGCTACATCCTGCCCCATAATGACTAGATCCTCATGTTTTTCCATGCTTTGTTTCAAGCCATCAGAAATAGCGTCGATAAAGCGTAATTCTGTTTTTTTGGAAGAAGGTATTTGAGTTTTAAACTTATAACCTTTAAAAACATCGTTTAATTCTTTAGTTTCATCAGCTTCAACATTGAGTTCCTCATTAGCTATTTTAAGATGTCTATCTATTTCTGATTTTATTTCAGCTTTAATGGAATCAATTTCATCGCGATTTAAGAATTCAGATTCCAGGATAAATAATTCATAATTATCAACAGGATCTAACTTTTCCCAATGTTCCATGAGTTCAGCTGGAACATATTTTGTTCCGCTAGCTTCCTCGTGTCCTCTTCTTCTGAAGGTTTTAAATTCAAGAAGTATAGGTCTGGGATTTTCCCTAACACTTTCTGCAATCTCATTCACTTTAGTATAAATCTCTACGATGTTGTTACCATCGATAATGTGAGACTCCATTCCATAGCCTATGGCTTTATCGGCAATATGTTCGCACTTAAACTGCTCACTGGTTGGCGTAGAAAGTCCGTAACCATTATTTTCCACACAAAACAATACCGGAAGGTCCCATACTGAAGCGACATTGAGTGCTTCATGAAAATCACCTTCACTTGTTCCTCCTTCACCAGTAAATACAGCGGTTACAGCTTTTTCGTTTTTCAATTTATGTGCTAGACCGATACCGTCGGCGACTCCTAGTTGTGGGCCGAGATGAGAAATCATTCCAATAATTTTATACTCCTGTGTTCCAAAATGAAAACTGCGATCTCTACCCTTAGTGAATCCGTTTAATTTTCCTTGCCATTGAGAAAACAGGCGTTGCAAAGGAATTTTTCTTTCAGTGAACACTCCAAGATTTCTATGCATTGGTAGGATGTATTCTTCAGATTTCAAAGATTTTGTTACTCCTACAGCTATCGCCTCTTGTCCAATTCCTGAAAACCACTTCGAGATTTTGCCTTGTCTTAAAAGCACAAGCATTTTTTCCTCAATAAGTCGTGGCTTCAAAATACTTTTGAATAGATTTATATGTTGTTCTTTGGATAAAGTAGGATCTTCAAAGTTCATAGGTTAGATATTATCTTTCCAACCAAATGTATTATAATGAAAACTTTTAATTATATAGAATGCTAAAATTCTTGTTGAATAAAATTCATTAAATTTGTTTTTCTAAATTTAAAAGCATGCCCATTACAAATATCCCAAGTGTTGATTTATCAGATTTTTTATCAGAGGATCCAAAAAGGAAACAAAAATTTGTTGATGAAATAGGTTCAGCCTATGAAGAAATAGGTTTTGTAGCTTTGAATCATCACTTTTTAGATGAAAAACTAGTCGAAGAATTATATAATCAGGTTAAAGCTTTTTTCAACCTTCCAGAAGAGACCAAAAAGAAATATGAAAGAGAAGATTTAGGAGGTCAACGTGGTTATGTTTCATTTGGAAAAGAACATGCTAAAGGGAAGAAGGAAGGCGACCTTAAAGAATTTTGGCACTTTGGACAAGAGCCCGAAGAAGATGCTAAGCTTATTGAAAAATATCCAGAAAATATTAAGGTAGAAGAACTCCCTGCATTTAATGAAGTTGGCATGGAAGCTTACAGAATGCTCGAGAAAACTGGTATTTATGTCTTGAGAGCATTAGCCTTATATATAGGACTTAATGAATATTATTTTGATCATTGGGCAAGTAATGGTAATTCCATTTTACGACCAATTCATTATCCACCTATAGAAACAGAACCTAAAGGTGCCGTGAGAGCTGGGGCACACGGAGACATCAATCTGATTACTTTATTGATGGGTGCATCTGCAGGAGGATTACAGGTGAAGCGTAAAGATGGTGAATGGATTGACGCTATACCTAAAGAAGATGAACTCGTGATCAACGTCGGTGATATGCTCGAGAGACATACCAATAATAAGCTGAGATCTACTATTCATAGGGTTGTGAATCCACCTAAAGAAGAATGGGACAAACCTAGATACTCCATACCTTTTTTCCTACATCCTAGAAGTGATATGAGACTGGATTGCCTTGATGAGTGTATTGATGAAGATAATCCTAAACACTACGAAGACATTACAGCCGGTGAGTTTCTGCATCAGCGACTAGTTGAAATTGGACTGATAAAAGAGTAAAGCATGGATCTTAAAGACCAACTTAAAGACTTATTCCCGAATCATGAACCTCAGAAAGAAGAGAAATCGACTTCTAAAACTGACGAACTTGATATTTGGTTACAAACAGATCCATTAATCTGTGAGTTCTCCAAAAGAAAAGGAAAGGCCAATACGTTGATAAAAGGTTATACAGGAGCTAAAAAAGATTTTCAGAACCTCACAAAATACCTTAAGAAAGACATTGGAGTTGGCGGAAGCCACAAGAATGAAGAAATTATCATTCAAGGGGACTACAGAGATCAAATTATGGAATTATTAAAAGATCTTGGTTTCAACGTAAAACGCGTGGGAGGTTAATCTAGGATTGAACTTTTTCCTTTTTAAAATTTTCAGACCAGACAGGGTTTGAACCTTGCAACAATTAAATATATATAGGTGTGAGTCATAGCAGTCAGGCCTTTTAAAACATAAAATATGCCTATAGCATCTTCAGAATTAATATTAAATCCAGGTGGTAGTATATATCACCTCAACTTAAAACCGGAAGATATCTCTGATATCATTATTACGGTAGGTGACCAGGATAGAGTAGCAAAAGTGACTTCCTATTTTGATGAGGTTATATTTGAGACTCAAAAAAGAGAATTCAAAACTCAAACTGGATTTTACAAGGGTAGAAAAATGACCGTTATTTCTACGGGGATTGGAATAGACAACATAGATATTGTCATCAATGAATTGGATGCCTTGGTTAATATTGATCTTGAAACCAGAGAAATTAAACCAAAGCATCAGAAATTGAATTTCATCAGAATTGGAACTTCGGGAGGAATTCAACCCCATGCTGAACTGGATAAGTTCGTAATGAGTGAAGCTGGTGTTGGTTTTGATGGCTTACTCCATTACTACAAAAACGACATTTTAAATAAACAGGCTACAGAAGCACTTTGTGAACATCTAAAGATTTCTTCAAAAAAGCCTCAACCCTATATTGTAAATGGAGATGCTGAGTTGATAAATCTTTTCAAAAGTGAAGAAAACGTAATTTCAGGTTTTACAGGAACTAACTTGGGCTTCTATGGCCCACAGGGCAGGACTCTTAGGCTAGAAACTCAAGATCCAACATTTATTGATCAATTGGTTGATTTTGATTTTAATGGAAAAACGATAACCAATTTAGAGATGGAAACCAGTGCTATCTATGGACTAGCAAAACTTCTTGGTCATGGTGCTTTGTCAATGAATGCGATCATTGCTAATAGATCCACAGGGAATTTTAGTAAAAATCCAAAAGCTGCTGTCGATTCTCTTATCCAATTAACGCTTAATAAACTTGCCAAGTTTTAAAAAAGATTTTTATGACAAATCTAAAAGTCGGTGGAGTTCCAGAACATTTCAATTTGCCATGGCATTTGTGTATTGAAGATGGAAGTTTTGAAGAGAGTGGCATTGACGTCACTTGGACAGATTTTCACGGAGGCACTGGTGAAATGAGTGAAGCTTTAAAAAATGGAGATATAGACGTAGCTGTTATGCTCACCGAAGGCTCCATAAAAGAAATCTGTGATGGTAGTCCTTTCAAAATTATTCAAACCTATGTGAAAAGTCCACTCATGTGGGGTATTCACGTTCATGCAGATTCAGATTTTAATAAGATTGAAGATTTGCAAAACCAAACTGCTGCCATAAGCCGTTTTGGTTCTGGATCACATCTTATGACCTATGTGCATGCAAATCATCAAAACTGGAATACAAGTAAGTTAGACTTCAAAACAACTCAAAATCTTGCTGGGGCTAAAAAATCCCTCACTGAGGGAACATCAGATTATTTCCTCTGGGAACATTTTACTACAAAGCCGTTAGTTGATAATGGAATTTTTAGAAGACTTGGAGACGAACCCACGCCCTGGCCATGCTTTGTTATTGTAACTACAGACGGGTTTTTAGAATATAATTCTGAAGTGATTGAAAAATTATTAAATCCTCTAAATCAAAAAAGTAAAACTTTAAAGAGTTTGAATCATATTGAGGAACTTATTTCTAAACGTTATCAACTAGAAATCAAAGATGTAAAAGAATGGCTTAAAATTACTGAATGGAGTCAGAATCAGCTTTCTGAGAGTGATGTTTATTTCACGCAAAAAAAGCTTAAAGATTTAAACCTTATTAATCAAGAAAAGAAATATTCTGAATTTATTTTTTAAAACACGCAACCAATCTCTTTTTAGTACATCTTATAGTTGAAAGAATTATTCATCCTAAATGATCTTTTATATGTTTTATGTAATTGCTATAGTAGCCTGCCTTATAATTATTAACTTCCTACTATTAAGGTATAGTTGTGATTGCGGTGACTCTCAAAAGAAATCAACCAAAAAGAAAATAAAAATTAATACACAAAAAATCTGGTCTCAATCAGAGAAGAAATCAGATCCTGTTTTTGCCGATAAATAAGCTACCATTGAATTGCATCATCGCCTTGTTCCTGTAAAATTTGATTGGTTTTACTGAAATGTTTATTACCAAACCAATATCCACGGTTAGCGCTTAAAGGTGACGGATGACCAGAGGTTAAAATATGATGCTTACTAGAATCGATAAGTTTTGATTTCTTTTTGGCAAATCCACCCCACAGCAAAAAAATAATCCCTTCCTTATGTGCGGATAGTTTCTTGATAACTTCGTCTGTAAAAATCTCCCATCCTTTATTTTGATGACTCCCAGCTTCATGTGCTCTTACTGTTAGGGTGGCATTGAGCAGTAAAACGCCTTGTTTCGCCCAATCTTCTAAATTTCCGTGATTTGGCGAATCAACATTTAAGTCGTCTTTCATTTCTCTATAAATATTCTGAAGGGAAGGTGGCACAGCAACTCCTTTTGGAACAGAAAACGAAAGCCCATGAGCTTGACCTGGTCCATGATAAGGATCCTGACCTAGAATAACCACCTTGGTTTCATCAAATGGAGAAAACTCAAATGCATTGAAAATATCTGAGCCTTTGGGATAACATTTATTGCTCTTGTATTCTGATTTCACAAACTTAATAAGCGATTCAAAATAAGGTTTTTCGAACTCATCTTTTAAGATATTTTTCCAATTTGCTTCAATCTGAACCTCCATTTATTATACGTATTTTTGTGGAACTACGAATGTAGAATTTTAGTATGATAAAAATAAGCGAAAAAGCCTTAATAGATTTAGAATTTCCAGCAGTTTGCTCACAATTGAGTCACTACTGTATAACAAACAAGGGACAAGAAAAAGCTTTAAAGCTCACTCCTTACTCTTCTTATAAATCCATTCACTTTCACCTTAACCAGACAGAAGAATATAAATCGTCTGCTTTACAGGAAAAACCTATTCCTAACCATGGGTTTGAGAGTGTCGATGAAGCCATCAAAATTTTAAACATTGAAGGCTCTGTCATGGAGTTGAACGGATTCAGGAAAATTTTAAATCTTTCTGAAACCTGCAATATTCATATCAAGTATTTCCAAAAATACAAAGAATTATATCCTAACCTTTACAGATCTACCCAGCCAATCGAATATACTACTGCGATTGTAGATGAAATACGTAGAATTATCGACAAATTTGGGGACATTAGAAATGATGCTACACCTGAATTATTTAGAATCAGAAAGACGATAAATGTTGCAAAAGGAAAAATCAACTCGAGTTTTTCAAAAGCATTATCCAAATATAGCAGTTACGGTTATCTTGATGATATAAAAGAGTCTGTTGTAGATAGCGTTAGAGTTTTGGCGGTTACCGCTATGCACAAGAGAAAAGTAAAAGGGAGTATGCTAGGAAGTTCCAAATCTGGGAATATAGTTTATATCCAACCAGAAGAAACTCAGCAGTCCGAAAGAGAATTGGATGAAGCAGAATATGAGGAAAAAGAAGAAGTCAACAGAATACTAAAGGCGCTGACAAACTATTTGAGACCTTTTGTCGATCTTTTAAAACAATATCAAAATTACTTAAGTGAAGTTGATTTAATTTCAGCTAAAGTAAAATACGCTGAACTTTACGACGGCTTACTTCCAAAAATCACAACTGAAAAAGAAATTTACCTCAAGGACGCTTACCACCCTCTTTTACTGATTAATCACAACAAAATTGGTGAAAAAACCTACCCCCAAGATATTACTCTGGATGACTCCCAACAAATCATTGTAATCTCTGGTCCTAATGCAGGTGGGAAAAGCATCACATTGAAAACTATTGGTCTTGTACAAATCATGCTCCAAGCTGGCATGTTAGTTCCAGTGCATGAATATTCCAGGATTTGTTTTTTTGATAAAATACTTACAGATATTGGTGACAACCAAAGCATCGAAAACCATTTAAGCACCTACAGTTACCGATTGAAGAACATGAGAAAATTCTTAAAAACATGCGATGACAAAACCTTGTTTTTAATCGATGAATTTGGAACGGGTTCCGATCCTGAACTCGGAGGTGCTTTAGCTGAAACATTTCTTGAAGTTTTTCATGAGAAAAAAGCCTATGGCATTATTACCACACATTACGCCAATTTGAAAATGATGGCTAATGAAAATCCAGAAATTGTCAATGCTAATATGGCTTTTGATAGTTATACCATGGAACCATTATTTGAACTTAAACTTGGAGAAGCTGGTAGCTCGTTTACTTTTGAGGTGGCTCAGAAAAACGGAATTCCTTTCAGCTTAATCAACAGGGCGAAGAAAAAAGTTGAACGTGGCAAAATCAGGTTTGATAAAAGTATCGCCAAGTTACAGATGGAACGATCTAAGCTTGCAAAAACAAATTCAGAATTAAAGTCAAAAACTGACGAAACCCGGAAAGAACAAGAAAAGTTTGATGAAATTAATTCTAAAATTCAACAGAAGCTGGAAAGTTATCAAGAACTTTATGATAGCAACCAACGCATGATTGGTATTGGAGAAAAGGTTGATAAAATTGGCCTACAATATTTCAACAATAAAAATAAAAAGCAGCTCTATTCCAATATCCTAAAAATAATCGAGCGTGAGAATTCAAAACGAATCAAGCAAACTCGTAAGGATGAGAAAATCCAGAGAGAAAAGGAAAAGAAAATAAAAGAGGAGGCCCAAGAGAAGGTTGAAAAAATAAGAACTAAAAAGAAAAAAGATAAGATAAAGGAAGAAAAAAATGCTTCCAAAATGCCTGATAAACCAGTATTGAAAGAAGGAGATTCCGTAAGAATTTACGACGGAAGAGCTGTAGGAACAATCGATAAATTTGAAAAAGGAAAAGTTGTCGTCAACTATGGGATGTTCACAACTAGTGTTTCCGATGACCAATTAGAACTTGTAAAGCGAGCGAAATAATGGATCTACCAGAAAATAAAAAAATTGTTCTTTTTGATGGTATTTGCAATTTCTGCAATTCTTCGGTGAGATTTATCATGAAAAGGGACAAAAAAGACATTTTTAGGTTTGCTTCCTTACAGAGTGATCTGGGTCAAAAATTAACTTCAGAGCGAGGAATTGATACTTCTAAAATTGATTCTATAATTTTAATAGATCCAGGAAATGCCTATTATATAAAGTCGACGGCTGCTTTAGAAATTAGTAAAGACCTAAGCGGGTTGTACACCGCATTAAGTCTTTTTTTATTTTTACCAGAAGGCTTTAGAAATATTATTTATGACTATATAGCCAGAAATCGCTATCAATGGTTCGGAAAGTCAGAAACTTGCCCGATGCCCTCAGAAGATGAACAATCTAGATTTCTTGATACTTAATACTTAATTAAGATTTAAATATTGGAAGAATTTTAGTTGACACCTCTCCAAATCCTATTCTTACTTCATAATTCTGACAGTAACCTCGTAAAATCACAGTGTCATTATCTTCAATAAACCTGCGCTCTTGACCATCTTTAAGCTTTATAGGCTTAGACCCATTCCAGGATAATTCGAGCATTGAACCATAGGATTCTGGTGTTGGACCGGAAATCGTTCCACTCGCCATCAAGTCCCCACTATTTACAGGACATCCATTGACTGTGTGGTGAGCCAATTGCTGACTCATATTCCAATACATGTATTTAAAATTGGACTTGGTAATCGTAGTTTCTTCGCCTTTATCTGGTCGAATTGATACTGATAGACTGATGTCAAAACTTTTTTTACCAGTTGTTACAAGATAAGGTAATAACTTTTTTATTGGCGAAGGCCCTTCAACTCTGAAAGGCTCTAAAGCATCCAAAGTCACAATCCATGGTGAAATTGAACAACCGAAGTTTTTGCCTAAGAAAGGTCCTAAGGGCTGATACTCCCACTTTTGAAGATCTCTAGCGCTCCAGTCGTTAAACAAAACCATTCCAAAAATATAGCTCTCAGCTTCCTCTGCTGGGATCGGCTCACCTAGAACATTACTGGCTGTAGTGATAAATGCCATTTCAAGCTCGAAGTCTAGATGGCGCGTCGGGCCAAAAATAGGTTCGTCAGATCCTTTTGGTAATTTCTGACCTTGAGGTCTATGGATTGGAATTCCACTAGGCACTATAGATGAACTTCTTCCATGATATCCTATAGGTGCGTGCAACCAGTTGGGCAATAATGCATTTTCTGGATCACGAAACATTTTACCAACATTGGTAGCATGTTCTTTACTAGAATAAAAATCTGTATAATCCCCCACCTGAACAGGCATCTGCATCTCGATTTCGTCCAGAGTGAAAAGGATAGTTTCCCTGTCTTTAGTATTCGATTTCAACTCATCATTTTTGATATCAAATAACTCTGCTACTCTATTTCTCACTGCTCTCCATGTCTTTCTTCCATCTGCAATAAAGTCATTTAAACTATCTTGTAGAAAAATATCATCTGTGAGTGGGATGTCTTTAAAATATCCTAACTGATGTAAAGCCCCTAAATCTATAGCATAATCGCCGATACGAGTTCCTATTGTGATAATATCATCACGAGTAAGAAAAACGCCAAAAGGGATATTTTGAATTGGAAAATCAGTATTATCTGGAAGATCCAACCACGTTCGTCTTGAGGGATCATTTGCTTTTAAGGACATAAGTTAAGGTTTAGAAATTTCAAATTAATCTTAAAACTTCCTTCAAATATATTATTTTAACCGTATTAACCATCCAAATTAGTTAATTTTGAATCACATTTAACTTTAAAATATAAAGATGAAAGATAAGGCTATTTCAGACTTAATTCTTGAGGAAAAAAACAGACAAACCAATGGTTTGGAATTGATTGCAAGTGAGAATTTTGCAAGCCAAGATGTGATGGATGCTGCAGGATCTGTACTTACAAACAAGTATGCTGAAGGTTATCCGGGCAAACGCTACTATGGTGGATGCGAAGTTGTAGATAAAGTTGAGGATCTCGCTAGAGAACGATTAAAAAAATTATTTGGTGCAGAATATGCCAATGTTCAACCGCATTCGGGTTCTCAGGCAAATACTGCAGTTTTTTCTATTTGTCTAAAGCCTGGTGATAAAATCTTAGGTTTTGATCTTTCTCATGGTGGGCATTTGACGCATGGTTCTCCAGTAAATTTTTCTGGTAAGCTTTATGATCCTGTATTTTACGGAGTTAAAGAATCGACTGGTCTTATCGATTATGATATGGTAAGAGAGGTTGCACACAAAGAGAAACCAAAAATGATTATTGCTGGCGCCTCTGCTTATTCCAGAGAAATCGACTATAAAACTTTTAGAAAAATTGCCGATGAAGTTGGCGCCATTTTACTAGCTGACATGGCACATCCTGCTGGACTTATTGCTGCCGGATTATTACAAAGTCCTGTTGAACATTGCCACATTATAACTTCAACAACACATAAAACCATACGTGGCCCTCGCGGAGGAATTATCTTAATGGGTAAAGATTTTGAAAACCCATTCGGTGAAAAACTCAAAAATGGAAAGCTGAAGAAAATGTCTAGCATGCTGGACAGTTCAGTCTTTCCTGGAAATCAAGGAGGACCTTTAGAACATATTATCGCTGCAAAAGCAGTAGCTTTCGGTGAAGCTTTAACTGATGAATTTGTAGATTACCAAAAGCAAGTGATCAAAAATGCTTCAGCCTTGGCTAAAGCATTTATGGAAAGAGATTATAAAATTATTTCAGGTGGAACTGATAACCATATGATATTGATTGACCTCAGAAATAAAAATATTTCAGGTAAACAAGCAGAAGAAGCTCTAGGTGTGGCTGGAATTACAGTTAATAAAAATATGGTTCCTTTTGATGATAAGTCTCCATTTGTGACTTCAGGAATTAGAATTGGTACGCCTGCTATCACTACAAGAGGCTTACAGGAAAATGAAATGGTAAAGATAGTTGAATTGATTGATGATGTTATCCAAAACTTTGAAAACACATCCCATCTTGAATCTATCAAAGAGCAAGTTCATTCTATGATGAGTCAAAAACCTTTATTTGCTGAAACAGTGAAGAGCTAAATCAGCAAAATTGTAGAAAACTTTTCAAAATTAAGCACCCTGTTTAAGTAACCTTAAGTAGGGTGTTTTTATTTAAAAGAACCCTTTGATGTTTTAGATTGACTTACACTTCTAAAAAAATTAAGCTAAAAAAATCAATCTTCAAACTGAATACTCTGGTATGCACCTGAATCTGGATTTTCAATTCTATTTTTCCCTAAAATATCAAAGGGTACCATGTTCGCTGTATTTTGGTTTCCAAAACTATTAGCAGCTGATTCTTCACCAATAATCATTTTGTTTTCTTCAGTGTTTTGAAACTGCGGTGCTTCGTTAATAATCACATTCTCAAATAAGTCTGAATTTTCAAAATCATATAGTTCATTGTCAGTATACTGATTGTTGATATCGTTGAAACGTAATAGAGTATTCTGAAACTTATAATTAAATTCAGCTTCATCTGATTTATTAAAAAGTAATTCTATGGATTCATTACCATAAATGATACAATTACTAAAATTGACATCAAGATCTGAAACAAAAAGAGTCTCACCTGCTTCTAAATTGTTTTCTATAAGAACTGCAGGGAATTGTCTAAAACTATTTCTCCAATAATTAGCAAATGTGGAATGTCTAAAATTATATCGACCCCCAAGAGAAAGATTTAAGGAGGACTGCCCACTATTATTAATCACTAAATTCTCTGCATCTATAAAACCAGTTCGAGCCAATAATCCAACATTAGCCGAATTGTAAATTTGCGTATTTTTAATTTTTAATGTTGGTTCTGAGGACCCATCATTGGAATCCATTAGGATACCAACAGTCGAATTTTTTATAGTCACATAATCAAACTCATGACCAGTACTACCTTCAGTAAGCCATATAGCTGCCCATTGTCCTGGAACATTAGAAAATTCTGGTTCAAGTCTATCTCCTTCAAAAATTATTTCGTTTTCCAAAAGATCAGTCGAGCTTAAACTTCCTTTAGCTTTCAAAGAGGCCGCGTTGGAAACTATAATGCCACTATTTTCATGAAAATGAACTCTCGCTCCAGGCTCTATTGTTAAAATTTCTCCTGAAGGCACTCCCGCAAAACCATAGATCACGTAGGGCTTTTCATTGGTGAACGTCAAATGCCCTTGATCTAAAACAAATCCATCTATTTGTATTTCTTCTCCTTCAGCATCAAGACCAAGACTCAAAGTTTCTGTAGATCCGTCTGGAAATCTCTCTGGAAATAAAAATTTAGCATCCTTTACTAAAGTAACAAGCTGAACTTGTTGCTGGTTTGCTTCAGAATCAAAATTGATTTGATCCGTATATAAAAATGAAAGTTGATTTTGACTCAATTCTTGAATGTCTGCAGTGACTTCCACAAACACAAAAATGCTATCTCTTGACAATATATTAATGTTATTGATAGTTTTACCAGCTACC
The DNA here is from genome assembly GCF_020164595.1 of Psychroflexus longus. Taxonomy (GTDB): domain Bacteria; phylum Bacteroidota; class Bacteroidia; order Flavobacteriales; family Flavobacteriaceae; genus Psychroflexus; species Psychroflexus longus. The sequence goes on along the minus strand of NZ_JAIQZE010000003.1, from coordinate 120,662 downwards.
CCATCGACATTTAATCTAAAATTTGAATTCTCTCCTTCGTTTAGTTGAATCTTAGGAATCATAATGTCTCGGCTACTTCTATTGTAGACTTTAAAGCTATAAGTACTAGAACCAATATTGGTAAACACCGTATCAAGGTAAAGCGTATCCTGAGAAAATTCCAGTTCTCCAAAGCTAGGTTCAGACTCAAAATCATCCCTACATGAGCTTAAGACAATCAAAATTAGAATTGAGAATAAAAGAAAAAACTGTTTCATAAAATTATATAAGGCATTGAACGCTAGTAGTGGTGATTTTATTTTTCAGTGAGTTTCACTTCAAAAAGTTTATCCCAATTCTTACCTGTCACAAAAAGTCTGTTGGAGTTTTTATGGTAAGCGATTCCATTCAACACATCCAATCTTGAATGCTGTTTAACTTTGTCTCTGAGTCCTCTAAAGTCAACAACACCATCAACAGCTCCGGTTTTAGGATTTATGATAACCACACCGTCTTTTTGATAAGTATTGGCATAAATCTTACCCTCAACCCATTCCAGTTCGTTAACTTGATTTAAAATAGCGCTGTTGGTTGTAGGCTGGATATAAAATTCTTCCTCTAAGCTTTCTTTATTTAAGATCCAGATTTTATCGGTGCCGTCACTTTTGTAAAGTTTTTCACCATCATTACAAAGCCCCCAGCCTTCTTTACTCTCAGAATAAGCAAATTTATTGAGCATGTTCATAGTTTGGAGATCATAGACCAAACCCTCCTGAGATTGCCAGGTCAATTGATAAATCTTGTCATTTAGAATTGTCAGACCTTCTCCAAAATAAAACTGATCCAATTCCACTTTCTGAAGGACTTCTCCTGTTTCATAATTTACTTTTCTTAAACTCGACTCACCGCGTTGACCTGTACTTTCGTAAAGTGTATCACCATGAAACTCCAATCCTTGAGTATATGCCAAGATATCGTGCGGATAGGTATTTACAATTTCATACCTATATAGCTTTGGTTTTTCATTATTTAATATTTTGATGGTTTCAGAAAGTTTTACCTCTTCACCATTTACTTCAAGAAGTATTTCTAAGCTATGATTTCCCAATTTTACTTCAGATAAGTCAAAAGAAAAAGACTCCGAAAATTTGAGATCTGATACACTTTCATTTTGAAATCTAATTTCTACTGAATTTACCTTGTGATCTTTCAATGCTTTTATATTTCCTTTAAGCGTCTCGCTATTATTTAAAGTTTTGGATTTATTATCTAACTGAATTTTAAAATCTTTAGACAAATCTTCATCACAGGATAGGACTATGAGAGTTAAAAATATGATTACTAAGGACTTAAAAACTTGCATGATTTTAAAATTTAAAACTGAAGTAAAAATAGGGAATTTGACAAGAAAACGACTTGCCGACTTTAAATAAGATCGTATATTTGCAATCGGCAAGTCCTACACAACCAGCTCCTGTCGAATCCCCCAGGGCGGGAACGCAGCAAGGGTAGATGGTCGTAGCGGTGTGATGTAGGTAGCTTGCCTTTTTTTATTCCCTCAACTTTTCTCATTTTTTTCTTAAGCCTATAAGTTGGATATTTGCGAAAACTCAAAATTCAATGCAAAACGTCGTATTGATTACTGGAGCTTCTTCAGGGATCGGAAAATCTATTGGCGAATATTTAGCCAAACATAGTTACAAAGTCTATGGAACTTCAAGACAGCCTAAGCAAGATCAACTCAATGGAATTCATTTCCTAAAACTTGACGTAACCAATACAGAAAGTGTAAAATCTGCAGTTGATGTTCTTATTGAGAAAGAAGGAAGAATAGATTTTCTTATCAATAATGCTGGCGTTGGAATCACCGGACCAATGGAAGAAATTCCAGAAGAAGAACAAAAAAATATTTTTGAAACCAATTATTTTGGGCCTTTAAGGGTTATAAACGCTGTATTACCTCATATGAGGTCAAATAAAAAAGGATTCATTATTAATGTTACTTCCATTGCCGGCTATATGGGACTTCCTTTTAGAGGGTTTTATTCTGCCGCCAAAGGTGCCTTAGAATTGGCCACAGAAGCTTACCGAATGGAATTGAAAGCATTCGGCATCAAAATGTGTAATGTAGCTCCTGGAGATTTTGCTACCAACATTGCTGCTGGAAGATACCATGCCCCGATTCAAGAAAATTCGCCTTACAAAGAAGTTTATGAAAAAAGCTTAAAGCTAATGGACGAGCACGTAGACCATGGAAAAGATCCAAATCTCATGGCAAAAAGCATACATGCTATCATGCAAGAATCAAATCCAAAAATCCATTATAAGGTTGGCGATTTTACTCAAAAAATATCAGTTTTTCTCAAACACATTCTTCCTGATAAAGTTTTTGAAAAAATGCTACTTAAACACTATAAACTGTAAATTTGTAATCAAAACATATACTTATGAAATTTTTTATTGATACTGCAAATATTGACCAAATCAAAGAAGCTCAGGATCTTGGGATTCTAGATGGGGTAACTACCAATCCATCTTTAATGGCTAAAGAAGGAATCACTGGTGAAGAAAATATTAAAAACCACTACATCAAGATTTGTGAAATTGTCGATGGCGATGTAAGTGCTGAAGTAATTTCTACTGATTTTGAAGGAATTGTTAAAGAAGGTGAAGCTCTTGCAAAACTTCATGACCAAATTGTTGTAAAAGTTCCAATGATCAAAGAAGGTGTAAAAGCCATTAAATATTTTTCTGAAAAAGGAATTAGAACCAATTGTACGCTTGTCTTTTCCGTAGGACAAGCGCTTCTTGCAGCCAAAGCTGGAGCTACATACGTTTCACCATTTATAGGTCGCCTGGATGATATTTCTACAGATGGTTTGAATTTGATCGAAGAGATAAGATTGGTATATGATAACTATATGTTCGAAACTCAAATTCTTGCAGCCTCAGTAAGACACACTATGCACATCATTGACTGTGCAAAACTTGGTGCTGATGTGATGACTGGACCCTTATCTTCTATCGAAGGACTTCTAAAACATCCTCTAACCGATAGTGGATTGGAAAAATTCTTAGCTGATTATAATAAGAATAACTAATGACTAGTGATTAGTCAAAAATAATTACTGAATATAACTTGAAAGGTGCTCTCAAATTAATTTGTGAACACCTTTCTTTTTTTAGCGCGGCTTAGGAATTGAAGTGAAAATCCTGCAGGCCCCCAAAAGCATTGAAACGGAAAGCCCGACTGCACCTTTTTAGGCGCGGGAAGCCCCGAAAAAAAGTTAAGCAGTTTGCATTTCCATGCTTGTGATAGTTTCCAGAAAATACTCATGCTGTTCTTCAGTGTAATCCAAGTGGGTTACCAATCGCATTTTACCGTTTCCCATATTACTGATTCGGATGCCTTTTTCTTCGAGATCTCTCATGAATTTAACCTCATCCAAATGTGGCTCTAAATTGAAGATCACGATATTGGTTTCAACGTGATCTACGGCTTTGATCAACGGATGCTTATTCAATACCTTCTCGATATGTTTAGCTCTCTGATGATCTATATTCAACCTCTCGACATGATTATGTAAGGCGTAATAGGCTCCTGCGGCCATATACCCTACCTGTCGCATGCCTCCACCCAACACTTTTCTAACTCTAATAGCGTTTTTCATCAGATCGTCATTTCCCATCAAAACTGTGCCCATGGGTGCGCCAAGACCTTTGGACAGACATAATGAAATCGTATCAAATTCTTTCCCGAAATCTTTTGGATCGTGATTATTGGCAACAATAGCGTTATAAAGTCTGGCGCCGTCGAGATGTAATCCCAAACCGTGCTTATCGCAAACGGCTCTGATAGAACGAATGGTTTCTAAATCATAACAAGCACCACCTCCTTTGTTGGTTGTGTTTTCTAAACATACTAGTGAAGTTAAAGGACTGTGATAAAAATCTGGCGGATTGATCGCTTCTTCAACCAAATTGGCAGTGATTTTACCTTTATCACCGTCTACGAGTTTGCAGGATACTCCACTATTGAAGGAGACGCCGCCGCCTTCATAATTGTAAACGTGAGCCCATTTATCGCAGATCAACTGTTCGCCAGGTTGCGTATGGAGCTTGATGGCAGCTTGGTTGGACATAGATCCTGTTGGAAAATACAAAGCGGCATCCATACCGAACAAATCAGCTAGATAGGTTTCAAGCTGATTGACAGACGGATCTTCTTTGTAGACATCATCGCCAACTTCAGCATTCATCATATAATCCAACATTGCTTTGGTTGGCCTTGTCACTGTATCACTTCTTAAATCAATTTTCATCAGAGCACATTTTATTCGAAAATAAACATAATTAGATTGATGACCACCGAGATAATTTCTAAATTTGACAAAACTTCTAACTATGATCAATTCAGACTCCATAAAGACTATAAACAAGCGTATCACTTCCCTAAATCAATATCTTTGACTTAGATGCTAAACGCGTAAAAGTTTCCAACGAAGAAGAAAAAACATTTGCTCCAAATTTCTGGGATAAACCTCAGGAAGCACAAAAATTGATGCAAGCCATCAATGATATAAAGCAATGGATCAAAAGTTTTGATGAAGCCAAACAAAAAGTAGAAGACCTCAACGTCTTATTTGAATTCTACGAAGAAGGAGATGTTTCTGAAGAGGAAATACAAGAAAAACATGATGAAGCTTTAGAGCTTATCGAAGATTTAGAATTTAAAAATATGCTTTCTGAAGAAAGCGATCCTTTAACGGCTATTTTACAAATCACAGCCGGTGCTGGAGGTACCGAGAGCTGTGACTGGGCGGAGATGCTTATGAGAATGTATGTGATGTGGGCTGAGCGCAGAGGCTTCAAAGTAAGAGAACTGAACCATCAATCAGGTGATGTAGCGGGTATCAAGACGGTAACTTTAGAAATTGAGGGCGATTATGCTTTTGGTTGGTTGAAAGGTGAAAATGGAGTTCATCGATTAGTCAGAATTTCTCCATTTGATAGTAATGCTAAACGTCACACCTCCTTCGCTTCCGTATATGTTTATCCTTTGGTTGATGACACGATAGAAATTGATATCAATCCATCCGACATCAATTGGGATTTTGCCAGATCTGGTGGTGCCGGTGGTCAAAACGTCAACAAAGTTGAAACTAAAGCAATTTTGACTCACCACCCTAGCGGTATCGTGATTCATAATTCTGAAACCCGATCTCAATTAGAAAATCGGCAAAAAGCCATGCAGATGTTGAAATCTCAGTTGTATGAAATTGAGCTTCAGAAACAGCAAGCGGCCAGAACTGAAATTGAGTCTGAAAAGAAAAGTATAGAATGGGGATCACAGATTCGTAATTACGTCATGCATCCCTACAAGCTTGTTAAGGATGTGAGAACAGGTCATGAAAGTGGAAATGTAGACGACATTATGAATGGTCATATTGATTCCTTTTTGAAAACCTTCTTGATGAGCAGCGGACAGAAAAAAGAAAATGATACCTTATGATTACAATATACCATAACCCAAGATGTAAAAAATCCAGAGAAGGCTTAGCTATTTTGGAAGCTTCTGGAAACGAGTTTGAAATTGTTAAGTATTTAGAAGAAGTTCCTTCCAAAGAAGAGATTTCCTCTATTCTGAATAAACTCAATATCTCACCAATGGATCTGGTGAGGACTCAGGAAAAAATTTGGAAAGAGAACTTCAAAGGCAAATCCCTTTCTGATGCAGAAGTAATAGATGCCATACTTGAATATCCAAAATTGATTGAGCGTCCAATAGTTATCAATGGCGATAAAGCTGTCATCGGGAGACCTCCTGAGGATATTAAAAGGATTCTTTAATAAATATTGAAAGCACGTAGAGTGTAGGTCTTCGTAAATTGAACTTTAAAAACAAAGCATGAATTCAGTTGAGATAAATTCAGAAGTAAAAGATGAATACCAACATTGGGCGTTGAGCCAAAAAATACTTGAAGATGTTTTTCAGTATTTATCAGTGAAAGGAAATAAAGCAGAAGTAAAAGCTGGACTTGAAAACACACTGATGAATTTACAGCCAAGTCATGAAATGTATGGTCAGGATTTATTTCTGAAAGTTGACTATGATTCTATAAAATCAGGATTTGGATATGCGAATTTAATTCTGACTGAAATTGAAACCCAACATTGTTTTCAATTGATTCAGGATGCTTCAAAAACTTACTTTGAAACTATTGAAATTCCTAACGAAGCTAAAGTTGATTCCAATCTATTTAAAATCGGTAATTTCAAATTAAAACGCAACCAGTATATCGACAAAGCTTACAATTATGTAAAGTCTAAATCTGGTGAGGCTATAGCAACTAATGCCATTTTGAGTTCAGCTTTAAGATACGGTTCGATTTATGCTGAAACGCGACATATCGGACCACCACAAAAGGTGTATGATATGTTCTATAACTGGGGCATCAAAAATGAAGGCTTTGCTTCGCCTTTTAACGCCAGGTTATTGGGCAAGGAAAATGCACAGTTCTACAGTTTATTTAAAGATACTGATGAAATTTTTGGTAGTGCAGGGAGTTATTTCCGTTTGAGCCAGCCTGAAAATCCTGGCCACTGGTGCCTGGATCCTCCATTTACAACTGAAATCATGTCTAAAGTTGACAGCATTCTAAAAGAATGGCTGGCTAAATATAAAAACCTAAGCTTTTTACTCATTATTCCAGAAAGTCACACGCCAAAAAATAAACCTGACGAAACAGTGACTTTAAAAAAAGATATTCATTATTATGAGGGTTTGGAAGGAGTCCTAAAACCTTTACCCGTTAATGTTTGCATTCACAGATATGGCAAGCTTGATAATTTCTCTGCTAAAGCTATTTTAGAGGGGTACTCCAAATAAAAAGCTGGTTTGAAGTATTTCGAACCAGCTTTTTAAGATTGTTTATATCTCAATTAAGAATTCGTCATGTCTTCTGGCCTAACCCATTTATCAAATTCTTCTTCAGTAGTATAACCTAACCTAACTGCTTCTTCCCTTAAAGTGGTTCCATTTTTATGAGCAGTGTTGGCAATTTCAGCTGCTTTATAATAACCGATTTTAGTATTAAGAGCAGTAACCAACATCAATGAATTTCTCAACAATTCATCAATACGCTCTTGATTTGGCTCGATTCCAGCAGCACAATTTTCATCAAAAGAAACACAGGCATCACCAATCAATTCTGCAGATTGCAAAACGTTAGCAGCCATCACAGGTTTGAACACATTCAGCTCAAACTGACCCTGCATACCTCCTACTCCAATCGCAACATCATTTCCCATAACCTGAGCGCAAACCATGGTTAAAGCTTCACACTGGGTCGGATTGACTTTTCCAGGCATGATTGACGAACCTGGTTCGTTGGCTGGAATGGTGATTTCACCAATTCCACTTCGTGGTCCAGAAGAGAGCATTCTGATATCGTTACCAATTTTATTCAATGATACAGCTAGTTGCTTTAAGGCACCATGAGTCTCTACTAGTGAATCATGAGCAGCAAGAGCTTCAAATTTATTTTCTGCAGAGACGAAAGGAAGATTCGTAAAATCTGAAATGAATTGTGCAACTTTATCTGCATAACCTTCTGGAGTATTGAGGCCTGTTCCCACTGCAGTTCCACCCAGAGCTAACTCTTGAAGGTGAGGTAACGTATTTTCTAAAGCTCTAAGTCCGTGATTCAATTGGGATACATATCCGCTAAATTCCTGACCCAAAGTTAATGGAGTCGCATCCATGAAATGTGTTCTTCCTATTTTCACTACATCTTTAAAAGCTTCCGCTTTACTCTGAAGTTGATCTCTAAGTTGTGAAACTCCAGGAATGGTAACTTCTACGATTTTTTTGTAAATCGCAATATGCATTCCGGTTGGGAATGTATCATTGGACGATTGAGATTTGTTAACATCATCATTGGGTGATACGAATTTGTTGCCTTTTCCCAATTTATGGCCTTGCAATTGGTGAATTCTATTTGAAATTACTTCATTGACATTCATATTACTCTGAGTCCCGGATCCTGTTTGCCAGATCACTAATGGAAACTGATCGTCGTGTTTACCTTCTAGGATTTCATCACAAACTTGAGCGATGAGATCTCTTTTTTCAACTTCTAAAACTCCTAACTCAGCATTAGTAAATGCAGCAGCTTTTTTAAGGTATGCAAATCCATAGATGATTTCTAATGGCATAGAAGCCTGTGGTCCGATTTTAAAATTGTTTCTTGAGCGCTCGGTTTGAGCTGCCCAAAGTTTATCAGCAGGGACTTGAACGTCACCTATAGTATCTTTTTCTATTCTGTAGGACATAGTATGATTTTTTGTTTGTCAAATTTAAGAAATATTAAATTGAGTAAACTTTAAAGTCAACTTTCTAAAGAATTATTTTAAAGAAATAGGAGCTTGTATTTCATTGTTTAATTATCTTTGCAGAAACAAAATTTAATCTGATGTTCGAATTTGATCAATATTTAGGGTTTTTACTTTTCTTACTCATCTTAACCATTGGTTTTTGGTTATTGATTTTTTTAACTGCAATCATCCCTTATTGGATTGGGGGTTCTTTAATTGAACGTTTAAAAGAAATCAAGGACGGTAAGAAAAAGAAAGACGACTAAACCATATTATATTTAAAATAAAAAAGGGCTGTAATCTTTGATTACAGCCCTTTTTTATTTTAAATATTCTTTACATCCCCTTACTGAGCTCCAAATTCTCCGTCATCGTAATCATCGCCACCGCCTCTTCTTTGATCTCTTTTTTGTTGATTAAATCTATATACTACTGTTGCAGTAAACTGTCTTACTCTCCACTGAGATGAACTATTGGAAGTGAAGTTTTCTGTAATTGTAAATTGGTCTCTTTTTCTAGAGTTAAATAAATCTCTGACATTAAAAGAAACAGTTAAGTTATCATCTTCCAGAAAGTCTTTACTAAAACCTAAATCTACTGAAGCAATAGGATCTGTTTCAGTCTGTGCATTTTGTCTAGGACCTCTGTAAAAAGCATTAGTCTGCCATTGTATTTTCCAGGGTAAAATAATGTTTGAACTAAATCTTCCAAAATAACTTTCGTTGGTAGCTCCATATTCAATTCCCTCAAATGCGCCTTCTGTTTCAAATCTAAAATAGTTGAAACTTAAATTAGTCCTTAGCCATTTAGCCGGGTTATATAGAATACCAACTTCTGCCCCATATCTCTCTTCAGTAGCAAGGTTAATAGGTATGTTTTCTATAATAGGAATACCATCTTCTTCAGTTACTCGTCCAGTATCTCTTTCCACACGCTCAAAAGCATCAGTTTCTCTTTGAAAATATACGGAGCTGGTTAAGGTTAATTTTTCCCAGCGTTTTAAGTATCCTAAATCAAAAGCACTCGCAAATGATGGATCTAAATCCGGATTTCCCTGAAAAACATTTATTCTACTGGATTGTGATGGAAAAGGATTCAAGAACCAGCTTCGTGGTCTATTAATTCTTCGGTTATAACCTAAAGTAACATTTTCGTCTTCTCCTAATTCGTAAACCAAATTAACTGTTGGGAAAAGTCCATCAAAATTTTTGTCAAAATCAAAGTTTCTATCAAAGTTTTCTGGTACTAGCGGTAATGTGTTTCCTTTCAATTGAGTATTTTCATATCTCAATCCTAACAGGTATGAGAACTTACCCATTTTATCACCATATTGAGTATAAACAGCAGTAACATTCTGCTGAAAGTTGAAATCACTGGAAACAAATTCATCTGTCAATAGATTTCCGGTTTCAAGATCTTGTCTCTGAACCAAAAATCCTTGAGATTGATCTTCATACTCTCCTCTAAATCCAGCTTCAAACTGAGCATCACCTATAGGCAAAACATAATCTGCCTGAATTAAAAAACTTTCTTCAAATTCAGTTTCAAGATTATCTTGAAAAGCTACTAGTGAATCTACAGGGATTGTTTGATTTTCATTAATTAAAGCGGTTTTAGTTTCATCACTATTGGAATATTGTAAATCTGCAGTTAACTTATGATCTCTGTTTTCCTCATCAAACCGCTTTTCATAATTTAAGGCGTATTGAAAACGTTCATCATCTTCCAATTCAGTTTCAATTCTTTCGGTTGTACTATTTTCAATGCCTTGATCGAATCTTCTATTGATATTGGTTGAAATATCTCGATCATCTCCTAACCTTGTAAAAAAGCTTGCAGTAATCGAGGACATGTCATCAATAAAATACTCGACACCCGCATTAACATTGAAATTTTGACCAGTTCTGTCAAATTCTCTATCCTCGATAATTCTATCAAAACTTGAATTACCAGTATATCTCGTATCAGTAAACGCGTTACCTGGTCTTGTTCTATCGGTGTAACCAAGACTTGTAAATACATTAAAATTATCGGTCCTCAAGTTTAAATCCAGAAAAGCTCCAGAGTTAGTTGGATCTCCCAAAGTTCCTCGTACAGAACCATTAAATCCAAGTGTATTCTCCCTTTTTAATATAATATTTATAATTCCTGCAGTACCTTCAGCGTCATATCTAGCAGAAGGACTTGTAATCACTTCAACCGATTCTATAGCATCAGCAGGTAGTTGCTGAAAAATATCCTGGTCACCAAAACCCGCAATTGAAGATGGTTTTCCATTGATAAGAATTCTTACATTTTCATTTCCTCTTAAACTTATAGCACCATCTATATCTACTGTAACTGAAGGGACGTTACCTAAGGCGTCTCCTACTGTACCTCCGGAAGTGGTAAGGTCTTTACCGACATTGTAGATTTTTTTGTCAAGCCTGACTTCTACCTGAGTAGTTTCTGCTACAACAGTAACTTCATCCAGCTCACCTGCTTTAGCTCCAAGACCAATTGTCCCTAAATCTGTATCTTTATTTATAGTGAAATTATTAATCTTTTTGATTTCAAAAGAAATATATTCAATTTCTAGATTGTAAGTACCTTTTTCCAATTGGATAGAGAATACACCTTGCTGGTTGGTGACTCCTCCATTGACGATACTTCCATCTTCAATGCTTTTTGCTGAAATTGAAGCATATTCCAAAGGAAAATCCATTGATTTATCTATAACTTTTCCGGTTAACTCATACTTCTGTGCAAATCCAACGATAGGAAGAAACATAAGTATGATCATTATCTTTTTGTACACTATATTTAGTTTTAAATTTAGTCTTAGGACTTAATGAAGTGAATTCAGTTTAATCCGCTGTCGTTAAAGTTGAGTTAACACAGTATAAGCCGATTTATAAGCAAATTTTGATCAAAATTTTGTGAGGTAGCTGAGTAGTTATTATATTTCAACGATATTACGAACCTTAACATTGAAAGACATGTCAGAACAGAAAGATCCCAAGGACTTAAATGAAGAAAACGTCTCAAAACCGATTGAAGACGCTTCAGAAAATAATACTAGTGAAACTTCTAAAGATGAGAAGACATCTAGTGAAACTGAAGCAAATTCAGAAGGAGAAGACAAACAAGATAGCATCTCGGAGACAATTGAGGAAACTTCTGAACATGACGAACACAAAACTCCTATAAATGAAGAAGTAACTAATGAATCTGCATCAAATTCAGAAGAAAAAAATGAAGGTGAAGAGAGTGTAGAATCTGATGATGACTTTGCGGAAGATGGAAATTCAGAAGCTAAAGATCAGGATGTGGATGAGGCCAATGCTGAGGATAGTGAAGATCACGATGTTGCCAGAAGGCATGAGATAGAAATGAAGGATTATCATGCAATGTCCCTCGATGAGCTTGTGCTTGAACTCGAAAGTCTTGTCAAAAAAGAAAAGGTTCAATCCATAAAGGATCATGTCAATAATATTAAAATTGAGTTTGATAAAAAGTTCAATGATATTATCGAAGAGAAGAAAGAGGAGTTTATTGCTGATGGAGGAAATATTATAGATTTTCATTATTCTTCCCCAGTTAAGAAAAACTTCAACACCATCTATTTTAATTACCGTGAAAAACGGGATCAGTATTACTCTCAGTTAAAAAAGAACCTCAATACCAACCTCAAAACAAGACTTGGAATTATTGAAGAGTTAAAGAACATGATTGGTTCTGGAGAAAGTATGACTTCAAGCTTCAAGCAGTTCAAAGAACTTCAAGAGCGTTGGAAAAATGCAGGCTCCGTGCCTAGAAGCGATTATAATACAGTTTGGAATAATTACCACCACCACATCGAACGATTTTACGATTTCTTGCACCTGGACCGTGAATTTCGCGACATGGATTTCAAGTATAATTTAGATCAAAAGTTGAAAATCATCAATCGCGCTGAGGAATTAACTCAGGAAGAAGATGTCAACAGGGCTTTCCGTGAGTTGCAACTGCTACACAAAATGTGGAAGGAGGAATTAGGACCTGTAGCCAGGGAGTTCAGAGATGAGATTTGGGAGAAATTTAGTGAGGCTACAAGGCTTATACATGATAAGCGCCAGGCACATTTTGAAAAGCTAGATGAGAAGCGTGAAGAGAATCTCAAAGTTAAGCTGGAGATTATTGAACAAATTCAGAAGTTAACTGAAAGCAAAATCACTCAACATAAAGATGCTCAAGAACGCATCAAGAATGTGAACAAATTGAGAGATCTTTTTTTTAAGGCTGGAAGTGTTCCAAGACAAAAGCAGGATGCTACCTGGGATGCCTTCAGAAAAGCGACTCGAGAATTTAATAAGAATAAGAATGATTTTTATAAGGACCTAAAAGCTGAGCAATATGAAAATCTTGAAAAGAAAAAAGAGCTTATAAAAATTGCTGAAAAACACAAGGATAGTGATGATTTCAAGACCACTACTCCACTAATGAAGAAAATTCAAAACGACTGGAAGAAAATTGGGCACGTCCCTAGAAAGGATTCTGATAAAATCTGGAAGCAGTTCAAATCGGCTTGCAATCATTATTTTGACAGGTTTCATGCCAATAAAAACAATGAAGATAATGAGGAAATGAAAGCTTTCAACCAAAAAAGAGAGCTTATCCAAAAGCTCAAAGATGAAGAGCTAAGTGATGATGAAGACAAAACAATTGCACTTGTAAAATCTTATATTTCTAAGTGGAATGAAGTTGGAATGGTGCCAACCAACAAACGTTATGTTGAAAATAAATTTAACAGAGCACTAGACCAAATTTTCAAAAGAATTGACATCAGTAAGACGGATGCAGAATTGATGAAATATCAGAATAGGCTTCAAAACCTTGAGGAGTCAGATGATTCTCAACGCATCTACAAAGAGCAAACTTTTCTTAGAAAGAAAATAGATGACACCAAGTCTGAACTACAACAGCTCGAAAACAACCTTCAATTCTTCTCAGTTGATGCTGACAGAGATAATCCACTTGTAAAAGAAGTGTATAGCAATATAGACAAGCTAAAAGAAGATCTGGAAATGTGGAAAACGAAATTGAAGAAAATCAAAGAGCTTTAATGAGCAAAAGCAAACCAGAACCAAATTATAAATGTCCGCTATGCAACAGTGTAGCGGATTATTTTTGTTCTATCGGCAAAAAAGGGAGAGACTATTACAAGTGTGTTACCTGTCATTCAGTTTTTCTTCATCCAAAAAAATATATCGATTATTCTTCCGAAAAATCCAGGTATGAAGAACATAATAACGATGTTGAGGACCCCCGATACCAAAACTTTGTAAGTCCAATTACAAACGCGATCCAGACTCAATTCCCAAAAACTGCAGAAGGACTTGACTATGGTTGTGGTACAGGGCCTGTGGCATCGGTAGTTCTGGAAGAAGATGGTTTTAAAGAAATAGCTTTATACGATCCCTTTTTTCAGACCAATGAAGATAATCTTTCCAGGAACTATGATTTTATCATTTGCTGCGAAGTCATGGAACATTTTTTTGATCCTAAAAAAGAGTTCACTCTTTTACGAAGTTTACTTAAGCCTTCTGGCAAGCTTTTCTGTAAAACGAGTATTCTGAAAGATGATAACGATGAAGATCATTTTAAAGACTGGTGGTACAATAATGATCCAACACATGTCTTTTTTTACACATCTAGGACTTTAAAATATATAGCTAAAAAATTTGACTTCAATGGAGTTCAGATAGAATCAAAGTTGATCACCTTTAATTAATTACCTTAAATTAAATTTTGGGAACAAATCCTTCATAATATAACTGTAGTTAGGATCTAGGAAATAAGCCTTCTCATAATGATCTACTGAGTCCTGTAATTCCCCGAGTTCAAAATAAATACCAGCATATCTATATTCTAATTCTGCGAAGTGAGGAAAAAAGTCTTCAGCATGCTTTAGAGTTTCTAAGGCATCCTCAAAATGTTTTAGATCTATGAGAATATCCAACCGGGTAATCCAGGTTTCTAATTCATAATTACCTAGCTCTAAACTTTTTTTGAAACCAAAAGCAGAATCTTTAATATTATCTAACTCTAAATTGATGATAGCGAAATGCTTCCAATACAAAACATTTTCTTCGTCAATGTTAATAGCCTTATTGATATAGTAAAGCGCTTTTTTATAATCCTTGATTTTTACATGATAGTCTGAAAGTGCTAACCAAACTTTATCTAAAAGCGGATCCTCATGCAATGCTTTTTTGTAATGTTTGAGGGCTTTCTCTGGATCATTAAGTTTCAGGAAACACTTTCCTATTCTTAAATAAGCAAAAGCAGTAGGATCGTCTATCTGAAGAGTTAATGTGTAACACTCTATAGCTTCCTTGTAACGACTTAATCTTTCTAAAACTTTACCTTTTTCGAGATAAGCTCCAATAAAATAATCATCTGAAATAATTGCAAAATCAAAAGCCTCAAGTGCTTGTTCATATTGTTTATTTTCAAAATATATTTTACCTAGCTGATGCCAGGCAACTTCACAGTAAGGCTGGCGATCTAGAAAATCTTTTAGAAAAACTATAGCTGCTTCGTTTTGATCTAAAAAATCGAAACAATAAATAATATTATATAGGGCTGTATAATCATTTTCATCATTCTCCAGACACTGTATATAGCTGTCTTTGGCATTTTCAAAATCTTCAAGAAATAGATACTCCATACCCATTATGCTATGTATTTCAATAAGATCGTCTGCAAAATCCAGAGCCTCTTTTAAAACATCAATAGCATCAAAATGGAGATCTTGTTTTGAATATATATTCGCAATCAGGATATAAATTTCTTCATTATTGGGTTCTAAAGCTTTAAGGCGCTCCAGTAACTCCATAGCCTTTTCAAACTTGTCTTCAAATGTTAAAAGCTCAGCTTTCATCAAAAGTAAGTTGACGGATTTAGGATGCTGATCCAACGCAAGCTTGAGAGCTTTTTTAGCTAATGCTAACCTTCCACTATCAATATAATGACCTATAATATTCTCAAATTCTGCAGCGTCAAAAAATAAGACCTCATTGGTTTTTAGCATCATTTCAAATTTCTCTATAGGAAAATCGAAGTCTTCATTGTGAGAGGATCCTAGTTGCATATAAAATGATTTAATTTTAGGTTAAGGTAAACGTCTTTATTCAATAAAGAATAGAATTTTTAAAAATGTTATCCACAAGTTATTCACTTATTTTGGATTTTGAATACGAATCCAATATATCAATTATAATGCCACAGCCTTGGGCTATTTCCTCTTCAGATATGGTTAAAGGCGGTGATATTCTCACTGCTTTATTTTCGTAAAGTAACCAAAATAAAACAAGACCCCTTTCTTTAGCTTCCAAAACTAAATGATTTGCAATATCTGAGGTTCTAAAAATTGGAGCAAGCATTAAGCCCATCCCTCTTATTTCAGTTATTAATTCATGGGAAAGCAGTTTTCTAAATAACTTTTCTTTCTTTTCAATGTCTTTAATAATGCTCGTTGACGTCAAAACTTCTAAAGTTGCCTTACAAGCGGATGCAATTACAGGATTTCCGCCAAACGTGGTAATATGGCCAAGTTTTGGCTTGTCGCTTAATAAACTCATCAAAGTTTTAGAAGCTGTAAAAGCACCAACCGGCAAACCAGAAGCCATAGCTTTTCCTATTACTAAAATATCTGGAACAATTCCAAAATGTTCAAACCCGAAAAGCTTGCCTGTTCTTCCAAATCCTGGCTGAATTTCGTCCAAGATTAATAAAGCACCAACGTCTTCACATCGTTGTTTTATCTTTTTTAAATAATCGGTTTTAGGTACAATAAAACCTGCACCTCCCTGAATGGTTTCTAAGATGACAGCTGCAGTGTTTTTGGTAATGACATCTAGGCAGGTTTCTGTATTGAACTGAATGTGAGTGATGTCTCCAACCAAAGGTCGAAATGGAGCGATACGTTCTTCATAATCCATTAAACTTAAGGCTCCATATGAATTACCGTGGTAGCAATTTCTGGCTGCAATAATTTGACTTCTTCCTGTAGCTCTTCTGGCTAACTTCATCGCTCCGTCAATAGCTTCAGTTCCGCTATTGACCAGGTAAGTCTGTGATAAAGGTTCTGGCAAATGCTCTGCCAGTAGTTTTGTAAATTCAACTGCAGGAGACTGGATATACTCTCCATACACCATGACATGCATGTATTTGTCGAGTTGATCTTTGATAGCTTTGATCACTATTGGATGCCTGTGACCTAGACCGCAAGCTGATACTCCAGCTACAAAATCCAAGTATTGTTTGCCGTCGGTTGTATAAATAAAAGACCCTTCAGCATGACTCACTTCCATACCAAGAGGATGAGGAGTCGTTTGAGCCTGATATTCTAGAAAATCACTCTTCATCAATTGGTTTTATGGTTTTAGGTTTAGGTGATTTCTCAAGAGCTTTAGATGGAGTATTCCCTTTAGAATTTTTCAGAGTGGAATTTTTCAAATTGGAATTGGAATTTAATTCATCCACACCTTCAAAGAAATCCTCGTAAATTTCTGGATCTTTTATTCCCTTTATTTTAGGTAAAACTGGTCTTTCTCTTCCTTTCAATAAATCAGCTTTGGTCGTAAGCCTTTCTTCTCCACGCCAAGTAAAGCCTTTTAATTCCTTAGAGTTTTCCGGGAATTGAGAACTTGGGAAAGTCTTTGAATCTACATTATTGTAGTAAACCACTTCCAGAATTTCTTGGTTTTCTAATAGTATTTTAATCTTCGCTGATAAGGTTTTATCAATTCCTATAAGATCGGAACTGTCATCTCTTACATAAAACAAAGATTCTGTGTTTTTTATAATGTCCACTTCATAGATCTCATTGTTTTCAAAGAGTGCATAAAGTTCCTTTCCCTTAATTTGATTATATCCTTCGATAGAATCTTTTTGAATCATAAATGAATTTTCAAAAACTCTTAAAGAATCTAGTTTTTCAGTTTCAGTATCACTAATTAGATGTATGGTATCTCCAGTAATTTGACTTTCTCCAGACCATAAAACTGGATTTCTTATCAGTTTGGTCAACCCTGTTTTTTCACTACTATGAATGGAATCAGCTTTGCCGCTTAGGTCAAATTTGAATATTCTTGCATCATAATAAGCTCTTATATCTCTATTATCTACTTCTCCGGTGACGAGCAAAGTATCACTGGCCAGGTAAACAGAATCTTTTTCCTGTTTAATAGCTACTATCGGATTTTTGGTTATAAATAAAGAATCTTTTTTTCTAAACACCTCTGCATAATGACCTGTAATCACCGAATGATTTATGGTGTCTGTTACCTTGATATTATTGGTTGCGGAAGCAAAACCGCTAGGTCTGTCAAAAAATATACTGTCGCCTTCTAGTTTTCGATTTTCGTAATCAACTTTAGAGTTTTTCACAAAAAAACCATTGTCATTTCTTGTATCATAAAAACCGCGCTCACAATAAACAACGCTTGTTTCGCTCGTTATAGTTGAGGGACCGTATAAATAAGCATGCCCTTCTTCAGAATAAAAATCAAGATTTTCAGAATCAATATCATATTCTGGATTTCTAACTTTTACATTCTGTTTAAAAGAAAATTTCTCCTGATTCATAAAATACCTTCCTCTTATGCTGGTAATAGTAGATGCAGAATCCTGAACTTTGCCACCGCTGCGGTAAAAAGCTTCCTGCTTGACCCTATTGAAAAACAAAGAATCTGTGGTTAACTTATTACTTGGTGTGGTTAAAACCACGTCTTCACTAGCAAATGCGAACTGGGTATTACCATTATATTCAGCATATTTACTGGTCATGTTGATGGTATCCCCCTGCTTCATTCTCACATTACCATAAGCTTTAAAAAAATCATCAGCCTGATAAAAAATAGCCCGATCACACCAGACTTCTATGCCTTTATGAAGGAAATATACCTGTCTGGATACTTTTTGCAGAATAGTTGCGTCAGGATATGTAGCTTCGTCTACCCGGGTCCTGTCGCTTTCGTAGTAAATTTTTTTGCCTTCCTGGGAAAACAGTGAACTAGTTAATATGAGAAAGGATAATAATAGAAAGAAATATTTCAAATTATAAGATTTGGTAACAAAATTAAGCAATTCCAGTCATGTCTTATTTTTTTAAATAAAAATTTACAAATAACTTTAGCAAGACTTAAGAATAATCCATTCTGAATAAATATTAAATGTGTGAAATCTGATTACATATGAAGCTGAAGAACATGTAGAGCGTTTATTAATAAAAGCCAGTGTTCATTTGCTTAGTAAAGACTGTTCTGAATTTGAATAGATGCACAACTTTATACTTAAGCCTATCTTAAGATTAAACTTCTATAAATAAGCTACATTTGTATTTATGAAAAAAATATTTTCATATCTGCTGATCTTTCTATTTACCATGCAATCCTTTGGTATGAATATCGGTGATGTATCAAGTTTTTATAATTTGGTAAACCACTATCAACTTCATAAAACAAACTATAACAATTCGTTCAACGATTTTTTGGATTTACATTATGGCAGCAAGAAGGAAGCCCACTCTAATGAGCATGAAGAACACGAAAATTTACCTTTCCAGGATGTCATTTCATCAATAAACACCATTTATTTTACCACCCCAGAATTAGTTCAGCTTCTCCCAGTGCATATTGAAATTTCATCAACTAAAAATTTCAATTATCAAGATTTCTTTTCAACCTTACATACTACTGAAATTCTTCAGCCACCAAAAGCTTGAATAATAATTCAATTTACTTTTTATGATCAATAAGCTGCCTCAAGGCAGAGCCACCTGGTTATCCAAAGTGAAATACTTTAAAATTTTGACCTAATAGGTCGGGAAATAAAACCCCTCAATGAGGGATTCAAATTCAACTCATATGTTAACAAAAATCATTGAATTTAGTTTAAAGTCTAAATTCTTTATCATATTAATGCTTAGCTTTATTGTTGGTTTTGGCGTTTACAGTTTGACCAATATTTCCGTAGGTGCTGTACCAGACATCACCAACAACCAGGTACAAGTCATTACTACCTCCAGAAGCCTGTCCACCATAGATGTGGAACAATTTATCACTTATCCCGTTGAGTTGGAAATGTCCAATTTGCCTGGAGTGAAAGAAATCCGATCGGTGTCAAAATTTGGTCTTTCCGTAGTTACTGTCATTTTTGAAGATGATATGGGAACTTATCTTCCCCGCCAGCTGATTGCAGAAAAGCTAAACAATGTCGAAGAAACCATTCCCAATAATTTTGGTACCCCAGAAATGGGACCTATTACAACGGGTCTGGGAGAAATTTATCAATATACGCTGGAAACCAAACCCGGCTATGAAAATGAGTTTAGCGTCATGGAGCTCAGAAGTATCCAGGACTGGATCGTGAAACGCCAACTTTCTGGTATTCCGGGAATTGTTGAAATCAATACCTGGGGCGGATTCCTTAAAGAATACGAAGTTGCTATTTCTTCCGAAAAGCTTCAAGCCAGAAACATCAGTATTCAGCAGGTGTTTACAGCTTTAGAAAAAAATAACAGCATTGCCGGTGGAAGCTATATTGAAAAAGAAGAGCAAGCCTATTTTATCCGTGGTAACGGACTGGTCAAAAGTCTGGAAGACATCCGAAATATAAGTGTAGAAAACAGAAATGGGGTTCCCATCCTCATTGGAGATGTGGCAGAAGTAGGCTTCGGATTTGCCAGACGATTTGGAGCCATCACTGGAAATGGTGAAGGTGAAAAAGTACTCGGACAAATCATGATGCTCAAGGATGCTGATTCCAAAGCTGTAATTACGGCTTTAAAAGACCGACTACAACAAATTGAAGAAAGTTTACCCGAAGGCGTTTACATCAATGGCTTTCTGGATAGAAGTGAATTGATTGGTAAAACTACCTCCACAATAGCTGAAAATTTAATTTTAGGATTTCTAGTCGTTGCTTTTATTGTGACTTTACTTATCGGAGATATCCGATCGGGATTGATCATTTCCTCTGTAATCCCACTTAGTTTTCTTATTGCTATAAGCTTGATGTATATTTTCAACATCGATGCTAACCTGATGAGTCTTGGGGCGCTCGACTTCGGAATCATTATAGACGGAGCGGTCATTATCGTGGAGTTTGTCGCCTTTAAAATGCTACTGAAATCTGAGAAATTTAAAACTTTAACAGGTGAAGACTATACTTCAGAAAAAAATGAAATCGCCGCAAAAGGCGCTTCCAAAATGATGAATTCTGCCATTTTTGGACAACTCATCATTTTGATTGTATTTATTCCAATTGTTTCCCTTTCCGGAGTTGAAGGTAAAATG
Source organism: Psychroflexus longus (assembly GCF_020164595.1). Lineage (GTDB taxonomy): Bacteria > Bacteroidota > Bacteroidia > Flavobacteriales > Flavobacteriaceae > Psychroflexus > Psychroflexus longus. The sequence goes on along the minus strand of NZ_JAIQZE010000003.1, from coordinate 99,984 downwards.
TTTAGACCGATGGCTCTCACCTTCGGTTTTGCGCTTATTGGAGCCATGTTTTTATGTCTAACCTGGATTCCGGTAGCTTGTAGCTTATTTTTAAATCCTAAGAAACTGAAATCTAAAAATATCTCGACAAAAATTTTAGATCAGGTTAAAAAAGCTTACGTCCCCTCGGTGAGCTGGGCTTTAAATCATACGAAAGCCGTTGTCATTTCTGCCTTGGTCATTGTGGCCTTAGCTGTGTTTACCTTTACCAAGATGGGAGGTGAATTTGTACCTACGCTGGATGAGGGAGATTTCGTGATCCAGCCCATTCTTAAAACTGGTAAATCTCTATCGAGCACCATTGAACGTACCACCCAAATAGAAAAAATACTTTTGGATAATTTTCCTGAAGTGACACAAGTTGTCAGCAGAATTGGTGCTGCGGAAGTGCCGACCGATCCCATGTCAATGCAGGATTCTGACGTCATAATTCGGCTTAAACCCAAAGATGAATGGACCAGCGCTGAAAGTAAAGAAGAACTGGCTAATAAATTCAAAGAAGCGCTAACCGTAATCCCAGGGATGGAAATCGAATTTACACAGCCTATCGAGATGCGTTTTAACGAACTGATTACAGGAGTTCGATCGGATATCGCTATTAAAATCTTTGGAGAAGATTTGGATATTCTCGCTGAAAAAGGAAATGAAGTCCAAAACCTCATTCGTAATGTGGATGGTGCTGCAGATATTTCTGTCGAGAAAATCGTTGGCTTGCCACAAATGGCAGTAAATTTTAATAGATCAAAAATTGCCCGTTACGGGTTGAATATTGAAGACTTGAACAACATTATTGCTGCTGGATTTGCCGGTCAGAAAACAGGTGTTGTTTTTGAAGGTGAAAAGCGTTATGACATGGTTGTAAGACTTCAGGAAGATAAACGCGAGGATATAACTGATCTGCAAAACCTGATGATCGATACGCCAAACGCTGGGAAAATTCCATTGAGCGAAGTCGCCGACATCATTTACGCCAAAGGGCCTGCCAAGATTTCCAGAGATGAAACCAAACGACGAATCGTCGTTGGTGTCAACGTAAGAAATCGTGATTTGGCTTCAGTCGTTGAAGATATTCAAGTGATTTTGGAAGACAAATTATCTTTACCTGTAGGATATACCATGACTTATGGCGGTCAGTTTGAAAATCTACAAAGTGCCACCAAACGTTTGGAAATCACTGTACCGATAGTGCTTGTGCTTATTTTTGTCATGCTTTATTTTGCTTTGAAAAATTACAAAGATGCCTTACTTATTTTTACAGCTATTCCGTTTTCGGCTGTTGGAGGCGTGTTTTTATTGTGGATAAGAGATATGCCCTTTAGCATTTCGGCAGGTGTTGGTTTTATTGCTCTATTCGGAATTGCCGTATTAAACGGGATTATTTTAGTGGAATATTTTAAAGACCTGCAAAATGACAACAGAGAGCTCAATAAAGATAACATTATAGAAGCCACGCTGGACCGGTTGAGAGCAGTCCTGCTTACAGCAAGTTCCACGGCTCTTGGATTTCTGCCTATGGCGATCTCCACAGGTGCAGGTGCTGAGGTGCAACGACCACTAGCTACGGTGGTCATTGGCGGGCTTATCACTTCTACCCTACTGACATTAATTATCCTTCCAGTGTTGTATTACATTTTTGAAGGAAAATCTAAAAAAGTAAAAATGCCAAAGACCACAATTTTAGTTATCCTTTTTGGACTTGGTGGCGTATTCTCAAGTCAGGCACAAAATCCAGAACTGGATCAGCTTAAAGCTGAAATGCTGGCCAACAATAAAGGCTTGAATGCTTCCAAACTCAATATAAATCGGGCTGAAGCAGCCGAAGGACAAGCCTTTACGTTCGATAAAGCACAGATTTATCAAAATTACGATGAAGCTGAAATTGATCCGATTGCTAATCGCCCCTTATACCAATGGGGAATTATCCAAAATTTCGATTTTCCCACAGTTTACAATAGTCGCTTAAAACTTAATAAAGTAACTACCGAGCTTGCCGAAACCAGTTATTCAATTGAGGAAAGGTTGAGGCTTAAGAACCTAGAAATCAGTTATATGGAATATTCGATCATTAAAGAGAAGCTTCAGATTTACAGCTATCTGGACAGCATTTATAAAGATTTTTCCAGAATGGCCAGGCGAAAATTTGAAGAAGGTGAATCTTCTTATTTGGAAAAAATAACTGCCCAGTCCAAACAAAAGCAAATTGAAGCTCAACTTGTAAAAGTCAGGAATGAGCTGGTAAATTCGTCAAACCAAATAAGAACTATTGTTCAGTCTGATGTTGAACTTAGTATTGAAGGGGAAACGCCACACCGGCTGACTTTAAACAACCTCAACAGTATTGAAAATTTACCCGATTTCGTATTGAGTGAATTACAGACTCAACAAGCTAAACGCAGTGAACAACTCGCTAAAAATGAATTATTGCCTGGGATAAGTGCGAGTTACTTTATGCGGAGCAATTCCAGCATCGACAAAAATTTTGAAGGTTATCAAATAGGATTGAATATTCCTCTGTTATTTTTCGGAAATCAATCCAAAATTAAAGCACGTCAACTAGAAAATGAAATGATGGCTATGGCTCAACAAGAAACCAAAATCCAACTGGAGCAAAAACAGAGAACGCTTATCAATTCACTATCCAGCCAGGATGAAAGTTTAGTTACTTTTGAAAATGGTCAACTCAAGGTGGCCGATGAAATTTTCAAAACAGCCAACTTATCTTTTAAAAACGGTGAAATTGATTTCTTCAGATTTGTACAAAGTCTGGAAACGGCTCAACAAATCAAGCTGGAGTATCTGCAACAACTTATGGACTTCAATGCTACCGTTATCTCACTAAATTACCTCACTTTAAATTAACTAAAAATGAAGACGCCTTATATATATTTCATACTCAGTTTAAGCTTACTAGTTTTAAGCTGTAACTCAACTGAATCAAATTCAGAAGAGAAAGAAGAATCCCATGACAATGATGAGCACATCATTCTGACTAAAACTCAATTTGAAAATGGAAATTTCGCACTTGGTAATGCAGACACAATTGAATTTTCCAATCGCTTTCGGGTGACGGGAATGATTGACGTTCCCCCGGAAAACAGAGCTTCGATAAATTCGTTTTTTGAAGGTTACGTAAGCAAAACCACTTTGTTGATTGGGAATAAAGTCGAAAAAGGAGATTTGTTGGTGACGCTGGAAAATCCAGAATTTATAAAGCTTCAGCAGACTTACCTGGAAAATCTTTCTCAGCTAGACTATTTGAAATCTGAATTTGAAAGAAAAAAGAATTTACTGGAGGATCTGGTGATTTCTGAAAAGGTATTTCAAAAAGCAAAAAGTGATTATTTGACGACTAAAGCGAGTGTTTCCGGATTGGAGAAAACATTGCAATTGATGAACGTCTCTTTAGACAAAGTCAGAAATGGAAATTTTAATTCTGAAATTCATATTTATGCGCCTTTGTCTGGAAAGATTTCAAAACTGAATATTTCTCAGGGTACGTTTGTAAATAAGTCCATGATGATGATGGAAATTCTGGATACCGACCACGTTCATTTGGAGCTAGATATATTTGAAAAAGATATCATGAAAATTAAAGAAGAGCAACCGCTTACTTTTAAACTGCCCGAACAAACCGATCAGGAATTTATAGCGCACGTGAAGTTGGTGGGTGCAGAAATAAGCTCGAACAGGACAGTAAAAGTTCATGCTCACCCCGATGATGATAACCAGAATTTTGCGGTGGGGATGTATGTGGAAGCTTTCTTTAATGACAATCCCCAAAAACACCTAGCTTTACCACAAACCGCTTTTGTTGAAAAAAATAATAAGCAATATGTTTTAAAATTGATTGAAGAGACAAACGGTGAATATACTTTTGAATCTGTTCTGATGAAAACTTCAGATCCACAGAATGGGTCTCAACCCCTTTTGAATGAAAAAGAAATAACACCAGATGAAAAATTTTTGATCAAAGGTGCTTTTGATATCTTCGGTGGAGCAAGTGGTGATTACGATCATTAAAATAAGGAATCGATTTTTGATGACATCAAAAATCGATTCCTTAAGGTATGACTTAACTATTTAAAACTTATCATACTATGAAAACAAATACATATTTGCAGCTTTAGGTCATTACAACAAATAGTCTGTATTCACAAAATTTGATTTTTTACTTTTCAGCAGTGATTTTAAAATTTCATTGTTTTTGGGATTGTCTTTTGAAGCTACAAAAGTTCGTATAGAAAATGAGCGTAAGGCATCATGAACACTCAATGTCCCAACCGCAGAATCTTTACGACCTGTAAAAGGCAATACATCAGGACCTCGCTGACAAGAACTATTGAGATTAACTCTACATACCAAATTAACTAGCACGTCAATTAGTGGGGCAAGTGCATCTACATTGTCACCAAATAAGCTGACCTGCTGACCGTAATTTGATTTTGCTATCTCTTCTAAAAGATCTTGTATATCACTAAAGGATTTCACAGGAATTACGGGTCCAAATTGTTCTTCCTGATAGACGCGCATTGACTCAGTTACAGGATACAGAACCGCTGGATAAATATAATTTTCTGACGTTTCTCCTCCTTTGGCATTTAGAATTTCTGCCCCTTTTTCTTTGGCATCATCTATCAATTCCTGAATATAAGCGGGTTTGCCAGGTTCTGGTAATGGGGTCAACTTTACTCCCTCTTCCCAAGGTTGTCCGAATTTTAATTCATCTACACGATTAGCAAATCGCTTATTGAATTCTTCTCTAATATCGTCATGCACATATACTATTTTTAGAGCTGTACAACGTTGCCCATTGTAAGACAAGGTTCCATTAATACATTCGTCAATAGCTAAATCTAAATCTGCGCTTGGTAAAATAATTGCTGGATTTTTGGCTTCCAGGCCAAGAATTAATCGTAATCTGTTTTTATAAGGATGCTGATCTTGAAGTGCTATAGCAGATTTGGAATTACCTATAAGCGCAAGTACATCTATTCTTCCGGTTTTCATAATAGGAGCGGCTACTTCTCTGCCTCGACCATAAATCACATTGATAACTCCTGCAGGAAAACTTTTCTGAAAGGCGTCAAGTAAAGGAGATAACAACAAAACTCCATGTTTTGCAGGTTTAAATACAGCTGTATTTCCCATAATCAATGCGGGAATAAGCAAAGCAAAAGTTTCGTTGAGTGGATAGTTGTAAGGCCCTAAACACAAAACAACTCCAAGAGGACCTCTTCTGATGTGGGCGTTGATTCCGCCAACTTTCTGGAAGGTATCGCTATCTCTATCCAACTGTTTGTAATCTTCGATAGTATCATAAATATAATCTACTGTTCTGTCAAATTCTTTTTCTGAATCTGGTAAAGTTTTACCTATTTCCCACATGAGAAGCTTCACGACTTCTTCTCTTTTCGTTTCCATCAATTCGACAAAATTCCTCATGCACTTAATTCTGTCTTTCACCTTCATGGTGGGCCATTCACCTTTTCCATAATCATATGCATTTAAGGCAGAATCTAAAACATCTAAAGCTGTCTTTTCGTCCATATGAGGAACTGTACCAAGCATTGTTGGCTTGTATTCGTCGGTTGATGAGATTGTAGAATGTACCTCATCCATTTTACCTTCCCATTTCACCAGTTTGCCATTATCCAGATAAGTGGTTTGATGCAATAAAGAATCTATCTTTGAGAAATTTGAATTAGTCATAATTATTTGTGATTTATATTAAAAAATTCCAATTTAATTAAAGAAACCTATGCTTGTATCATAACCAACCCAAATAAATTGTTAAGCTTTAGATTCAAATTATTAAACACAAAAAAAGCCTCTAGAGTCTAGAGGCTATTTATAAATAGATTTATAAATAAGATTTATCTTAAAATTGTTTCTTTTCGGTCAGGTCCAACTGAAACAATTTTTATAGGTACAAGAAGTTCATCTTCAATGAATTTGATGTAATCTTTTAAGCTTCGAGGCAGGGTATCAAAACTAGAATGTTTTGATATATCTTCTTTCCAACCTTTGAATTCTTTATAAATCGGTTCTAAATTTTCAGACTCTATATTATATGGTAGATGCTGAATCTCTTTACCATTGTATTTATAAGCAACGCAAACTTTTAAAGTCTTGAATCCACTCAACACATCACCTTTCATCATCATCAATTCGGTAACTCCATTCACTTGTACTGCATATTTTAAAGCGACTAAATCCAACCATCCGCATCGTCTTGGTCGACCTGTTGTGGCTCCAAATTCATTACCAATTTTAGCCATTCTTGCGCCATCCTCATCGAATAGCTCTGTAGGAAATGGCCCACTTCCAACTCTAGTTGTATAGGCTTTGAAAATTCCAAAAACATTTTTGATTTTATTAGGCGCAATTCCTAAGCCTGTACATGCACCCGCAGCAGTTGTGTTTGAGGAAGTAACAAATGGATACGTTCCGAAATCAATGTCCAATAAAGATCCTTGAGCACCTTCAGCTAAAATTGTTTTATTATTAACTTGAGCCTGGTGAAGGTACTCTTCAGAATCGATAAATTGTAATGATTTTATAGATTCGACAGCCTCAAAAAATTCATGCTCTAGTTCCTTCAAATTGTACTGAACATCTACATTATAAAATTCTATCAACGCTTGATGTTTATTGGCTAATTGACGGTATTTTTCTTTCCAGTTATCAAATTCAAGATCACCGATTCGTAGGCCGTTACGTCCTGTTTTGTCCATATATGTTGGACCAATACCTTTCAAGGTCGAACCAATTTTTGCCTTACCTTTAGAAGTTTCTGAAGCGGCATCCAACAATCTGTGCGTTGGTAATATGATGTGAGCTTTTCTTGAAATGAGCAAAGTTTCTTTAAAATCAAGATTAAACTTTGCCAATGCATTAAGTTCTTTTTGAAAAATAACCGGATCAATCACTACTCCGTTTCCGACTACATTTACTGCTTCTTTGTGAAAAATACCGGATGGAATTGTATGTAAAACGTGCTTTATACCGTCAAATTCTAAAGTATGACCTGCATTGGGCCCGCCTTGAAATCTTGCTATAATATTGTAGTTTTTGGTAAGATAATCAACAATCTTTCCTTTGCCTTCATCTCCCCACTGGAGTCCAAGTAGTAAGTCTACTGCCATGTTTTAGTCTGTCTTTGGTTCATTTTTAGTTCCGTAAAAATATAATGAATGTCGATCTATAGATATGTCGAACACCTCTTCAATTGTTTTTTTGATGGACTCAATTCTGGGGTCACAAAACTCAATGACTTCACCTGTATCCGTAAGGATAACGTGATCATGTTGTTTATCAAAGTAGGATTTCTCGTATTGAGCCTGGTTTTTTCCAAACTGATGTTTTCTCACCAAACCACAGTCTAAAAGTAAGTCTATGGTATTATATAATGTAGCTCTACTTACCCGATAATTTTTCGTCTTCATTTTAATGTAAAGAGACTCGATATCAAAGTGATCATCACTTTCGTAAATTTCCTGGAGTATAGCGTATCTTTCTGGGGTCTTACGATGTCCGTTGTTTTCTAAAAATTTTGTAAACACATTTTTTACAACAGCTAAATCGTTTTTTAAATTATTTTTATTTACCATAATTACAAAAATATACTTTTATTCACGCTTAACCTTATCGATTCCATCGATTTTTTTCAATCTTTCTATAAGTGTTGTCAATATTGAATTGTTTTTAACTTTAACAACCAGTTTACCCTCAAAAATACCGTCGTTACTAGAAAAGGCTATACTTAATATATTAACATGAAGGTTTTTTGAAATTTCATTGGTAATTATGCTTACCAAACCAAGATCATCTATACCTGTAAGTCTTATGGTTGCGCTGAATTCCTCTTGAGAAGAATCAATCCATTTTGCTTTCAAGATACGATAAGCATAATTACTTTGAAGCTGAATCGCATTTGGGCAATTCTTCTTGTGTACTTTTATACCTTCTTTTATGGTAGTAAAACCAAAAACCTCATCCCCAGGGATTGGATTGCAACATGCAGCTAGTTTATAATCTAATTTTTGTTCGTCATCTCCAAACACGAGTTGATCATAATTACTTGTTACATCCTCCTCCTCTTGTGTAGTGTCTTTGGTTGGTGAACGCCTAATTTTATTTTTGAAAAAGGAAACCAAAGCATTACTTCTTGAAGATGCATAGTCTTTTATTTGTTTATTGTCGATGGTACCAATACCAACTCTGTAAAATAAATCAAGACTTGTTTTCAATTTAAAGAAAACAACCATTTCGTTCACAGTTCTTTCGTTTAGGCTAATGCGCTGTGATTTCAATTTTCGCCTCAAAATTTCTTTGCCTTCAGCAGCAATAAGTTTACGTTTTTCTCTAAGTGCTGATTTTATTTTAGTTCGAGCTCTTGCTGTAGTTGCATAGTCTAGCCAGTTTTTGGTTGGCTTTGCATTTGAAGAAGTTATAATTTCAACTTGGTCACCACTTTTTAACACTCTACTTAAAGCCACAATTTTACCATTGACTTTAGCTCCACGAGTTTGATATCCTATATCGGTGTGAATAGAAAATGCAAAATCTAATACTGTAGCGCCTTTAGGCAAAGACTTTAAATCCCCTTGCGGAGTGAAAACAAAAATCTCTTTAGAATACAAGTTTAGTTTGAATTGTTCTACAAAGTCTACAGCATTCATCTCATTATTCTCTAAAGCTTCCTGAAGCCTATTCAGCCATAAATCTAGACCTTGTTCATCTTGAGCTTCATCCTTATGCTTGTATTTGTAATGAGCAGCATAGCCTTTTTCTGCTATCTCATTCATCCGCTCGCTACGGATCTGCACTTCTACCCATTTTCCTTTGGGCCCCATGACAGTGATATGTAATGCTTCATATCCAGTAGTCTTTGGTGAGGAAATCCAATCACGAAGCCTTGTAGGATTGGGCCTAAAATAATCAGTAACAATAGAATAAATTTTCCAGGCTAGAAACTTCTCATTTTCAGGATTAGATTCATAGATAATTCTAAGTGCAAACTTGTCATATATCTCATCAAATGATATATTTTGATTTACAATTTTCTTCCTTATTGAGTATATTGACTTTGGCCTCCCCTTAATTTCAAAATTAATATCCTCTTTTTCTAAGGCCGTAGATAATATCTTAGAGAAATCTTTAATGTATTGATCTTGTTCTTCTTTACTCTCTTTTATTTTTCCTAAAATATCATTATAAACTTCTGGCTCAGTGTATTTCAAACTAAGATCTTCCAACTCAGTTTTTATATTGTAAAGGCCTATACGGTGAGCTAAGGGTGCGTAAATGTAAAGCGTTTCACTTGCAATTTTTACCTGCTTATCAGGGCGCATAGCATCCATAGTTTGCATGTTATGGAGTCTATCTGCAATTTTGATAATAATTACTCGTATATCATCATTGAGAGTCAACAGCATCTTCCTGAAATTCTCTGCCTGCATGGAGATGTCCCCGTCCTTCTTAAGGCTAGAAATTTTCGTTAATCCATCAACAATTCGAGCGACTACTTCGCCAAACATACGCTCAATATCTGATAAACTATAGCGAGTATCTTCCACAACATCATGCAATAAAGCTGAAGCAATGGAAGTAGCATCAAGACCTATTTCGTAAGCTACAATTTTTGCCACAGCAATAGGATGAAAAATATAAGCTTCTCCAGATTTACGCCTTTGATCTTTATGGGCTTCTACTGCGGTTTCAAAAGCCTTGCGAATTAGCTTTTTATCTTTATTGCTTAAAGTTCTGTAACTGATGCGCAAAAGCTTCTTGTATTCTTTTGTAATTTCTTTGCTCTCCTGCTCTAGATATGCATCGGTGATCTCCATAATCTTGTCTCTTATTTAAATGAAATTACGAATTATTTTCCAGATTTCTTAGCCTTTTTGCCAGTGGTGGATGAGAAAAGTAAAAATATACGTATGCAGGGTGAGGTGTCAAATTACTTAAGCTATTTTTTGATAATTTCTTAAGTGCCGAGCTCAAATATTCACCGGAATAAGTAGATTTTGCAAAATCATCTGCTTGAAATTCAAATTTACGTGATAAAATATTTGTAAAAATGCCCAATACCAAGGAAATAGGGGCATACAAAAAACTGAATGCAACTAGACCAATCTGAAAACTTGGTTCTTCAACACCTAAAGCCTGAGCCAATAAAGGTTCACTTACAAACAAAGAAAGCAACCACAAGGTAAAACCCACAGTAATTATTGAAACAAATAGATTTATAATGACATGCTTCTTCTCATAATGTCCAACTTCATGTGCAAGAACGGCAACAATTTCTTCATCTTCCAAATCATCAATTAAAGTGTCAAAAAGAGTGATCCTCTTTTCTTTACCAAAGCCAGAAAAATAAGCATTGGCTTTTTTGCTTCTCTTAGAACCATCAATAACGAAAACATTTTCTAGCTTGAAGTTCATTTTGTGAGCATACCTTTCAATTTTAGACCTCAGGTCACCTTCCTTTAATGGAGTTTGTTTATTGAATATTGGAACAAATAGTTTGGCATAAAACATATTCAGCAATACAGAAATAATTGTCACTAAAATCCAGGTATACCACCAGAAATCTATTCCCACATAATTGTAGAAAACTACAATCAAGCCAAGAATAACACCACCTAAGACAACAGTTAAAAGCAATGACTTTAATTTATCCTTCCAGAACAAAAGCCGAGTAGATGTATTGAAATCATAACGCTCCTCTGTAGTGAATGTGAAATAATAATCGAATGGTAAACTAAGGAATTCACTCACAAGAAATAAAATACCGAAAAAAAGCAAAGAAACCAAGATAGAATGATCAGCGTATTGATTGACAATAGAATTGACAATTTGAAATCCGTCCACACTCAAAAATACAAGAATCAATACCAAAGAAAAAGTGGACTGGACGACTCCAAATTTGAATTTATCTTTTTTGTAATTCTGAGATTTTAAATATTCTGACTCGTCGTAAAGATCTTCAATCTCCTCTGGAGGTTTGGCGTCAAATCTTGTATAATTAAGATAGTCTAGAAAGCTGTCAAGCAGGAAATTGAAAATAATAATACCAATAATGAAATAAAAAATAATTTCTGGAGACATTTTTTGATTTTTGAACAAATCTAAATCATGTTTTCGAATTTGATTGTGGAACGACAATTCAATTGATTTTGAATTTTATGCAAAGTAGGTTGTCATATTCATTAATAGATGCTAAATTTGCTTTAAAGCAATGCGAAAGTTGTAGATGAGTAAATTGGTATCAAGCGTTGAATCTTTAGAAGTCAATTTGAAAAAATTGATTTCAGATTATGAAAGTCTAAAGGTTGAACATAATCGTTTAAAAAGCCAGTTTCATTCTACATCAGAATCTGTTTCGGGATTAAATTCAGAAATAGAAAGATTACAACAAGAAAACAAAACACTCAGAACAGCCAACGCAATGCTAGGCAGTACCGAGCACAAAAGAGAGACAAAACTTAAAATAAATAGCTTAATTAAGGAAATAGATATTTGTATTATTCAATTAGCAGAATGAAATGGCTTTAGATAAACTAAAAATTAAATTATCGATTGCAGACAGGGTTTATCCTTTAACCATCAGACCAGAGCAAGAAGAAGGACTAAGGAAAGCAGCTAAAAGAATAAACGGAGTTATCAAAAAATATGAGCAAGATTATGCTGTAAGGGACAAGCAAGATGTATTAGCAATGAGTGCTTTGCAATTTGCTGCAGAACTTGAGCAAAATCAATTATCATCTTCTTCAGAATTAAAAAATGCTGAACTAAGGCTTGAAGAATTAGATGAAATGCTCAAAAAACAATTAAACTAACGTTCATTACATAAATCGATACTGCCTGTATTAGTCGTACCTTTTTGATAAACTCAACATTTACTATTTAAAAAGGGTGAGTTTCAGTTGCTAAAGCAAGCCGCCACTTCGGTGCAGCGGATCCTTGATCAATTGAGTATCCCTAAACCTGTTTACACGGAGTTTTATACAAAACTAGGCTAATGCAGGCTTTTTTTATATATACAATTATGGAGATTACATTTATTATAATAGCAGCGGTAGCTGGACTTGTCATAGGATTCATCATTTCGAAAACAATTGATAGTAAAAATGCAACAGGAACTTTAAAAACTGCGGAAAAAGAAGCCCAGAAAATACTTAAGGAAGCTGAAAAAGAAGGCGAAAGCCTCAAAAAAGACAAAATACTTCAAGCTAAGGAGAAATTTATTGAACTCAAATCTGAGCATGAAAAGGTCATCCTTAACAGAGACCAAAAAATAAGCGAAGCTGAAAAGAGAACTAAAGACAAAGAGTCTCAGGTTTCCAATGAACTTTCCAAACAAAAGAAACTCAATACAGATTTGGAGGAGAAATTGAAAGATTACGCCTACAGGACGGAGTATCTTGAGAAAAGACAAGAAGAAATTGATAAGATTCTCCAGCGTAAAATCAATCAACTTGAAGTCTTAAGTGGTCTTAGCGCGGAGGATGCAAAAAAACAACTTATGGAGTCTCTACGTGAAACTGCGAAGGCTGAAGCCATGCAGATGATCCAGGATACCGTTGAAGAGGCAAAACTTACAGCTCAACAGGAAGCAAGGAAAATTGTCATCAATACTATACAGAGAGTTGGAACAGAAGAAGCCATTGATAATTGTGTATCGGTGTTCAACCTTGAAAGTGATGATGTAAAAGGTAGAATAATAGGTAGAGAGGGACGTAATATACGAGCAATCGAAGCGGCAACTGGAGTTGAAATCATAGTGGATGATACGCCAGAAGCTATCATCCTCTCTTGCTTTGATTCTATTCGTCGGGAAGTCGCTAGATTATCCTTACATAAATTAGTAACCGACGGTAGAATTCACCCGGCGAGAATTGAAGAAGTCGTTAAGAAAACAAGAAAAGCAATTGATGAAGAAATTGCGGACATTGGTAAACGAACTATCATTGATCTTGGAATTCATGGTTTACACCCTGAACTTGTGAAGATGGTCGGTAGAATGAAATACAGATCGTCTTACGGACAGAATCTGCTACAACACTCCAGAGAAGTCGCCAACCTTTGTGGAATCATGGCTTCAGAATTGGGATTGAATCCAAAACTCGCCAAGCGAGCTGGTTTGCTCCATGATATTGGTAAAGTTCCAGAAAATGAAACAGAATTACCTCACGCTATTTTAGGTATGCAATGGGCAGAAAAATATGGTGAAAAACCTGAGATTTGCAACGCCATCGGGGCTCACCATGATGAAGTGGAGATGACCTCATTACTTTCGCCATTAGTTCAGGTTTGTGATGCTATAAGTGGTGCAAGACCAGGCGCAAGAAGACAAGTCTTAGATTCCTATGTGAAACGTCTAAAAGATCTTGAAGAAATTGCCTTTGGATTTGGAGGCGTCAAGAAGGCTTATGCTATTCAAGCAGGTAGAGAATTGAGAGTGATTGTAGAAAGTGAAAAAGTAACTGACGAAAAGGCCTCCGCATTATCCTTTGAAATCTCTCAAAAAATTCAAACGGATATGACATATCCAGGTCAGGTAAAAGTGACCGTCATACGAGAGACTAGAGCGATTAATATTGCTAAATAAATAGATTTACGACCTAAAAGAAGAAGGGCTGTTTCGATTGAAACAGCCCTTCTTGTTTAAAGTAATGTTTTAACTTAAAACTGCTCTCTGCCTGAAAAGTGGAAGTTGCTCTCTATCGTAGCATTTTCATCGCTATCGCTTCCATGAATAGCGTTTTCACTGATTGATGTTGCGTATGTTTTACGTATAGTTCCTTCAGCAGCTTCTTCTGGATTGGTTGCACCAATCAAAGTTCTGAAATCGTCTACTGCATTTTCTTTTTCAAGAACTGCAGCAACTATAGGTCCACTAGTCATGTACTCAACTAGTTCACCATAAAAAGGTCTTTCCTTATGGACTTCGTAAAAAGCCTTAGCATCATTCTCAGTCATGTGCGTCATTTTAAGTGCCACAATTCTGAAACCTGATCCAGTAATTTGTTTTAAGATATCACCGATGTAGCCTTTAGAAACTGCATCTGGCTTAAGCATAGTAAATGTTTTAGTTACTGCCATTATAGTGTTTTTTATTTTGGTTGCAAAAGTAAGCAATTCTTTAGACTTAAATATTAAGCCTTAACATTAGAATTTGAGAGTTAAACTTTGCAGGATACGTCCATCTTTCGTTGATTTTATTTTCAAATAAGCATTTTCTTCTGTCAAATTTAAATCCACTATTCCATAGCTGCTTTCAGCAGTCACCTCACCTACTCTATAACGATTTGGTTCTCCATCATAAGAAGAGTAAGAATGCGTTAATCCACTAGAGGTGAAATCTGTCAATGGGTAACCAAGATCTTCTACTTTCTTTTGTGAAAACTCGGAAATATGTCGGTCACCACTCAATAAAAGAATATTTTTTAAAGAATTTGATTGAAGCAGAGCTTCCATTTTATCCACTTCATGTGGAAAATTACCCCAGGTTTCAAAACCATGCTCACTAGATAAAAACTGGATACTGCTTACAATAATATTAAAGTCTGCTTGCGAATTTTCAACTTCATCTTCAAGCCACTTCCACTGCTCCTGCCCTAATAATGTTGAGTCTTTAGATGAATGAGGCTGATATCTATGATTTGGATTTTCAGCACCCTGCATTCCGTCTCTGAAATACCGCGTGTCTAACAAGTAGAACTTGATACTTTTATCGCCTGCACTGATGACTTTAGAATAATAAGTTCCTCCTCTGGACGCCATCGCATGAGTAGAATCCAACTCAAAAAAGTCCATGTACAAAAATTTTGCTTGATCTTTATACTTCCATTCTTTACCCGCATCATTTTTTCCATAATCGTGGTCATCCCAAACGCCAATGGGGGCATTTGGTAGACTGGAAACGAAAGATTGATAATAGGTGTTGCTTTTTAAAGTATCATACTTAGCTCCCATCAGTTCCATATCTGGAGTGTCAGCGTATATGTTGTCCCCCCCCCAAACAAAAATATCTGCTGAATCTTTTTCAATAGTGGACCAGAATCCCTGTGACATATTTTGGCGGTTACAACTACCTAAAGCTATTCTGAAGCTTGTCTTTTGTAATGATTTAGAAGTTACTTCTGAACTCTCATTTTCTGTTTTGGATTTACAGGATAAAAGCGAAAGACTGGCAAAAACCAAAAGTAAGCATGTATTTTTCATAATATATAATTTTCACAAATCTAGAAATTCAAATGTTATTGCATTATTAAGAATTTGTACATTTGACTTCTATGAGGAAAAATACGATAGATGGGCTCAAAGGCCAACTGAATAAGAATTCAAAAGTTAGTATAATTGGTCATAAAAATCCAGATGGTGATGCTTTAGGATCGACACTTGGCCTGCATCTATTTATGAAAGAGCTAGGGATTACATCTCAGGTGATTATGCCAAATAGCTTTCCAGACTTTCTGGCCTGGCTACCCGGTGTAGATGAAATTCTCTGCTACGATACTGAAAAATCTCAATGTGAAGAAAAATTGGATAACTCCGATTTTGTATTCACCTTAGATTTTAATCACCTGGATAGAACAGGAAGCCTTGGTGATTATCTTCAAAAAATGGACATAACTTTTATAATGATAGATCATCATCAACAACCAGCAGATTACGCTCCTTACATGCTATCGGACACGTCTATAGCGTCTACCTGCGAACTTGTACATGAATATATAACCACAGAATATCCAGAAACAAAATTGACAGCAGATATCGCTAGCTGTCTTTATACTGGCATTATGACGGACACAGGTTCATTCAGGTTTCCATCAACGACCAGCAAAACCCATAGGATTATTGCAGACTTGATCGATGCTGGTGCAAATAACTCTGAAATACATCAAAACACATTTGACAATAATGCTGAAAGCCGACTGCATTTGCTAGGAAAAGCTCTGCAGAATTTAAAAGTCCTAAAGGATTTAAGCACGGCTTACATTTATCTATCCCAGAAAGATTTAAATGAGCATGGTTTCAAAAAGGGCGATACCGAGGGTTTTGTGAATTACGCATTATCCTTGAGAGGAATCAAATTCGCAGTTATTTTTATTGAAAATAAAGCGGAGAATATTATTAAAATTTCTTTCAGATCCATTGGTGATTTTGATGTAAATACTTTTGCAAGAAACCATTATAGTGGTGGTGGTCACAACAATGCGGCTGGAGGTAAAAGCGATTTGGATCTAAATTCAACTTTAGAAAAATTTGAAGAGACATTAACTAACTACAGGAAAGAACTTTCATGAAATCAATAATTTATTTAGTTTTCTTAATCGTCTCGATACAGGCATGTAAATCTCCTGAACCGAGAAAACCTGTGAGTAGAGCTTCAAAAAGTTTTACAACCAAGTCTTTAGTGATGAATAAAGCTATAGTGGAAAAGGAAGAAGCTTATATCCAAGAAATAATAGAAAAAGATTCTACAAACACCTATATCACATCGGCAGATGGATTCTGGTATTATTACAATTCAGAAAATAAAAAGGATTCTATCACTCCAAATTTCGGAGACGAAGTAGAGTTTAATTATAATATTCTCACTTTACAGGGAGATACCATCTATTCGAGAAAAGAGCTTGGTGAGAGAGCTTACGTTATCGATAAAGAAGAAATTTTTACAGGCTTGCGACAAGGTCTCAAACTGATGAAAGAAGGTGAAACTGTTACTTTTCTTTTTCCTTCCCACCAGGCCTACGGATATTATGGAGACAACGATAAAATAGGAACTCACGTTGCTCTCAAGGCTACTGTAACATTGAATGAAATAAAAATTAATAAAGATTAAAACTAAAGTAAAATGAAAACACTGAAATTATCATTAGTTGCCCTACTTGGATTGCTTATTTATAGCTGTTCTTCCAAATATCCAGATCTTGAGGATGGTTTGTATGCAGAATTTAAAACTTCAGAAGGAGATTTCGTAACCGAATTATATTACCAACAAGTACCCATGACCGTTGGTAATTTTGTAGCTCTAGCCGAAGGCAACCATCCTAAAGTTGATGAAAAGTATGAAGGCAAAAAATTCTACGACAGTATCATTTTTCATAGAATAATAGACGGATTTATGATTCAAGGTGGCGATCCTAGCGGTACAGGCCAGGGAGGTCCTGGCTACAAATTTCCAGACGAATTAACTCCAAAATTGGGTCATGAAAAAGGAGTTCTTTCTATGGCCAATGCTGGACCAAAAACCAATGGCAGTCAGTTTTTTATTACATTGGTTCCAACAGCACACCTTGACGGAAAACATAGTGTTTTTGGGAAAACAGTGGTTGGTGAAAAAGTTGTTGATAGCATCGGTAAGGTAGAAACCGGCGCAAGAGATAAACCTGTAGAAGATGTAGTGATAGAGACAGTCAACATTCTTAGAAAAGGAAGTGATGCTAAAGCATTTGATGCCGTTGAAGCTTTCAAAAATGGAGTGCAAAAAGCAGAAGAAGCAATGGCTGAAGCTGAAGAAGCAAGAAAAGCTAAATTAGAGGAAGCTAGTGAAGGTTTTGAAATAACAGAAAGTGGACTCCGTTACAAAATGACAGAAGAAAATCCAAATGGTACTACTCCAAAAGCTGGTGACTTAGTAAAAGTTCATTACACAGGTTATCTTCTTGATGGAACTAAGTTTGACTCGTCTCTAGACAGAGACCAGCCCATTGAATTTCCTGTGGGGACAGGAAGAGTTATCCCAGGTTGGGATGAAGGTATTATGTTGTTGCAAACAGGAGAAAAAGCAGAACTCGTTATTCCTTCCGAATTAGCTTATGGTGCTAGGCAGGCTGGACCAATTCCTCCAAACTCAATTTTAAAATTTGAAGTCGAATTGTTGGAAGTGGAATCAAACAATTAGACCTATACATTTAAGTGATCAATTGTTTTAAATTTCCAATTGGACATCCTTCATCCAATTGGAAATTTTTTTGAAGGACTATATATAATTTAATTTGGTTGATTTTATTAAATAAAATCTTTCCATAAGATACTTAAACTTGAATAGAATGAAATATTTACGGTTGTCACTTTTTGCAGTATTTGTAATTCTAATTCAAAGCTGCTCTTCGGAATATTCAGAATTGGAAGATGGACTTTATGCAGAATTCAAAACTTCCAAAGGAGATTTTGTTGCAAAGCTGCACTACAAAGATGTTCCCATGACTGTAGGAAATTTTGTAGCCCTTGCAGAAGGAGTGCATCCACTTACCGAAAAGCGATATAGCGACAAGCCATTGTACGATAGTTTGATTTTTCATAGAGTGATCAAAGATTTTATTATCCAGGGTGGTGATCCAAGAGGTACAGGACGAGGTGGACCAGGATTTAAGTTTCCTGATGAAACTGATGGCAATTACACACATGATGCAAAAGGCATCTTATCCATGGCTAATAGTGATGCTCAGGATACGAAGGATCCTTTTGCCAACACTGGGCAAACCAATGGAAGTCAATTTTTTATAACATTGCGTCCAACCCCACATCTTGACGGTTTACACACTGTTTTTGGAGAAGTTGTTATCAATTATGATGTCGTAGATTCTATTGGTGATGTAGAAACAGGTGGTGCCAATAGACCAGTAGACAAAGTTTATATTGAAAAAGTAACTATCATCAGGAAAGGAAGCGATGCAGAAAAATTTGATGCCATAGAGGCTTTTGAAAGCCGTGTAGCTGCTTATGAAGAAAATTTGAGAAAAGAAGCTGAAGAAAGAAAACTATGGGTTGAAGAAAATTCTAAAGGTTATCAAGAGACCGAAAGTGGATTAAGATATAAAATCACCAAAGAGAATAACAAGGGGGAATCTCCAAAACCTGGAGATATGCTAAAAGTTCACTACGAAGGTTTTTTAATCGATAGCACAAAATTCGATTCATCCTATGACCGTGGTCAGCCCATAGAGTTTGAACTTGGGATAGGAAAAGTTATTCCAGGTTGGGACGAAGGACTACAGCTTTTAAAGAAAGGAGAAAAAGCAAAATTTATAATACCGCCCTATTTATCATATAATGAGAGAGCAGCAGGGCCAGTCCCTCCCTATTCAATTTTGATATTTGATGTGGAACTCGTGGACTTTAAAAAGCAATAAATTAAAAATCCCCAATTTCACTTGAAATTGGGGATTTTTAATTTATTGAATATCAGTTATAACTTATCGATTTCTTCCTTCAATTGTTCTTTGGTTTTTCCGGTTTTTTCTTGAAGCTTACCGAGCATTTCATCAAATTTACCTTCAGAATATTTTAAATCGTCATCTGTAAGTTTTGCATATTTTTGCTTCAATTTACCTTTAGCTTCATTGAATTTTCCTTCTAATTGATCTCAGTTCATAATATTAAATTTTTAAATTATTATATATACAATTTACTCAACAATTCTTTATTTTATGCTAACAAAATCCAATTTAACTCAATTTTTGAGTTTTTGTTTTCTTTTAGTTTTTTTAATAAGCTGTAGCACAACTAAGACATTAAAGGGTGGAAACTACCAAGTAAAATTCATTGATGAATACACAATACCAAGTGGATTTACTTATAGTAATGAAACCTATGGCGGAATCTCAGGCATCGATTACAAAGACGGACAACTCATAATGGTCAATGATTCACCTTCCAATCCACTCATCTTTTCTGCTGAATTTAATCTCGTTGACTTCAAGCTAGATACTTTGGTTTTTACTTCAGTAGTGAAACTTAAAGCAGATCCTTTTTTTAAAAAAAATGCTCTGGACATGGAGTCCCTTCGCTTTGATGAAGACAATTATCTGATTTCTACAGAAGGTAGTATTAATAAAGAATTACCCCCAACGATATTCAAAGTCAGTCCCGATGGACGATTTCTGAAAGAATATACGTTGCCGGACTATTTTCTACCAGGAGGTGAAAATCAACCTCGGCAAAACGGTGTTTTTGAAGGACTTTCTATGAGTTTGAATTCGGATGGGTTTTGGTTTGCCAACGAATTACCTTTAATTGAAGATGGTAAAGCCCCAAAACTTTATAATACCAATTCTCCAATTCGGCTGAGTTATTTTGACAGAGAACTAAATCAAGTTACCCGTCAATATGCAATGGACCTAGATAGAATTACTAAAATTCCACTTGTCCCTTTTGCCGTGAACGGATTAACTGAAATTTTACAGCTAGAAAATGTAAAATTTTTAGTGCTGGAAAGATCTTATTCAGCAGGTCATAAAAGTCAGGGTAATAAAGTAAAACTCTTTCTTGTAGACATCAGAAATGCTTCAAATACTAAAGATATTGAGCAACTTGAAAACACTTCTGAAAATGTTATTTATGCTAAAAAAAGTCTGCTCTTTGATTTTAAAAGTATTAAGTCGAAACTGACCGACAAGATCATTGACAATCTGGAAGGCTTATGCTTTGGACCTATATTACCCAATGGAAACAAGAGTTTAATAATTGCATCGGACGATAATTTCAGTAGTTTTGGGCCACAAATCAACCAATTTATTCTTTTAGAATTAATAGAAAATCAATGAAAACAAAATACTACTTTCTTGCGTTAGCCTTCATCTCTTTATTATTTTCTTGTAAAAATGAAGAAGAAAACACGTTTCAATTTGATATTCCAGAAGAAAAAGAAGCTCAAACCACAACTTATTATTTTCTGAGGCATGCCGAAAAGGACACGCTAGACCCCAATGATAAAGATCCACAACTTACTGAAGAAGGAATAAAACGCGCTAATTATCTGGCTAAAGTCTATTTTGCAGATAAAGAACTGGATTTATTTTATTCTACAGATTTCAGCAGAACAATCCAAACCTTGATTCCAACAGTACACTACTATAAAGGAGATATTTTAAGTTATGATGGTGGTAAGGATTCGTTGTTCACAAAAAAATTCTGGCAAGACACCTATGGTAAAAATGTTGTAGTGGTTGGTCACAGCAATACCAGCCCGAGATTTGTCAATGAAATATTAGCTGAGAATAAATACGAAAAATTAGACGAAAGCACCTACGATGTATTCTTTAAAGTTGAAGTTGATGAAAACCTCAACGTAAAAGATTATATAATCACCAGAATAGTTCCTGAAAATTTCAGTTACAATTGAGTTCTTTTGGAAGAAGTTCAATTTCTTCGTTTTGTATCAGAGATAAGAGCTCAAGTTTATCATTTTCGTACATTTTTCCAATATCCTCTAACTTTTTAGACTTGGATTTTGGCTTGTAATTCTCGTAATCCTGAAATACAACACCGTCAACAGTTCGCCTATTGATAGCTTTTCTAAAGCGTAATCCACCTTCGTTAACTATAAAACTGTAAGCCAAATAATCCATAGAAAAATCTTCTACATCGAACCAATAGATGTAAATATCTTCAAAATCGACTCCACCACCATCTTCAGAGAAATTGACTTTTAACTTATAGTATTCGTTACCTTCTATTTCTTCAGTCCCAAGATCGGTTAGCTTTACCGCATCATCTTTGAGTCTCAAAGGAAGTTGCATAAAGTAATGCACCGAATTAACCGATTCCATGTATTTAAATGCAGTTGTATCTGCCAGCTTCACTACAGAATCGTTTTTGTAACGAGTTAATTCTCCCTTGTAAAGCACATCTTTGATAGATTTAGTTTTGGAAATTCTTTCGAACTCAAACCCATCACAAGTGGGAGTAGCCTTGTAATCGTAATCTCTGAAGGTGAATTTCAATACGTTTTTATTCAACTTAGTTTTACCAGAATATTCGATTGCCTTGTCAATTATTTCTTCTGAAATTAATGGCTTCTCTGAGTCTTTACAACTTATTAAAGCAAGTATTAGAAAGCTAAAAATATACTTCGTCATAGTATTAATTTAAATATAAACATTAATCATTGCTTACTCCTATCCTTTCAAAAGTCTTATTTTTGAACCAATTACTCAAAATCTATATGGTAAAAAATAAGATTAACATAAAGAATAAGAAAGCAAGATTTCAATATGAAATTTTGGACAAATATACAGCTGGAATTGTTTTAGCAGGCACTGAAATCAAATCAATTCGGGAAGGAAAGGCCAACATTGCCGAAAGCTTCTGCGAGTTCAACGACAAAGGTGAATTGTTTGTTATCAATATGGATGTACAGGAATATTCCCATGCTACTCATTTCAACCACAAACCCAAAAATGCAAGAAAGCTTTTGCTCAACAAGCAGGAGTTGAAAAAACTGTACAAAGAAGTCAGAAATACTGGATTGACGATCATTCCTTTAAAACTGTTTCTAAACGACCGAGGTTTTGCAAAGCTTCAGATTGCTTTGTGTAAAGGTAAAAAGCTTCATGACAAACGTGAAACCATCAAAGATCGGGACACCAAACGAAAACTAAATCGAATCAACAAAACCTACAACACCTGATTTTATCCTGACTAACCTAACTTTATGAAGCATTCGTTCATCCTCCTCATTTTACTAGTTTCTACCTCCTATTCTCTTGCACAAGTTAAAGGTAAAGTCACAGACACCAATAATCTCCCATTACAGAATGTGAATGTCTATGTAGAAGGGACTTTCAATGGAACTACGACCAATGCTAATGGTGAGTTTAGAATTAGAGTTGATGCTTCAAAAGAACAGTCGATTGTTTTTAAATTTTTAGGGTTTGAAACAAAAACTGTCGTTCTGAAAGATCAAGATAATTTTATTGAGGTCAAATTGTTAGAAAAAGTAACTAGCCTGGATGATGTGGTGATTAGTAACAATGAAGATCCTGCTTATGGAATCATCCGAAATGCGATAGAAAAACGGAAAGAAAATTTGACTAAAATTAAAGAATTCAAAGCTGAATTTTATTCCAAAGGATTGTGGGAAATTCAGAATGCACCAGAGAAAATTTTGGGTCAAGAAATTGGTGACCTTGGCGGTGGCTTAGATTCAACACGTAGTGGTGTAGTCTATTTAAGTGAAACTGTTTCTAAAATCGCCTACAAAGCCCCAAATAATTTCAAGGAAAACATCATCGCTTCAAAAGTTAGTGGAAACGACCGAGGTTTTAGCTTTAATTCTGCTGAAGAATTTAATTTTTCAGTCTATGAAAACACTTTAAATCTGGGTAATAATCTAGTTTCACCTATTGCCAACTACGCCATGAATTACTACGATTATGAACTAGTCGGGACGTTTTATGATAACGACAGATTTCTTGTTAATAAAATAAAGGTGATACCCAAACGGCCAAATGATGCGGTGTTTAGTGGACTTATTTACATCATAGAAGATACCTGGGAAGTTTTTGGCGTGGAGCTAAAAACCACTGGAAAATCGCTACAAATTGAAGTCATCGACGAAATCAATCTCAATCAAACCTTTAGTTACAGCGAAGAAAATAAGTTTTGGGTCTTGATATCTCAAGACATTTCTTTTAGCTGGGGTATTTTCGGGATTTCTGGAAATGGAAATTTTGTTGCGTCTTATAAAAATTATGACTTCAATCCTGGCTTGACTAAAAAAGATTTTAGCAATGCCATCATCGTTTTTGACAAAGAAGCCAATACCAAAGACAGTTTGTTCTGGGAGAAAAACAGGCCAGTTCCATTAACGGAACTAGAACTTAAGGATTACAGCTTCAAAGACAGCATCCAAACCCTTAGAAATTCTCAACCTTACAAAGATTCTGTGGATACCGCCAGAAACAAATTCAATGTAACTGATCCTATTTTCGGGTATTCCTGGCAAAATTCAACGACCAATCAAGCTGCAGGATTTACCGGACTTACCGATGTTAACTACAACACAGTACAAGGTTACAACATCAAATCTGATGTTTATTTTACCCAAAAAGACAGCGCTGGAACTTATAGAAGTTTTTGGGAAGCAAGAGCCTTTTTAGATTACGGATTTTCTGAAGAAAAACTGAGAGCCTACGGACAATTCACCAAAAAGTTCAATAATTTTTCAAAACCCTTTTTAAGTCTATCTGGTGGAACTAAATTGGAGGAAATCAATTCTACCAATCCTATTAATGAGCGTTTATCTTCGATAGCCTCAATCTTTTTTGAAAGAAATTACCTAAAACTTTACGAGAAAGTATTTGGCAAAGCTACTTATAGTCAGGAGGTTATAAATGGATTGCGGATGAGTGCCAGCCTGGAGTTTGAAAGACGACGCGCCTTGACCAACTCCACCAATTCACCGCTAATAAGCAACAAAAATGGAGGTTTTACTTCCAATAATCCACTGGCTCCCGAAGCCTTTGGTTCTTTACTCTTTCCTTCTCATAATATAGGTAGAGCCACCATTGCTGGTCGCGTCAATTTTGACCAAAAGTATATAGAAACCCCCAATGGAAAGTACGATACTTACAGTAACCGTTTTCCTGTATTGAGTTTTAGTTATGAAAAAGGATTTGCTTCAGACATCTCTGATTTTAATTACGACCTCATAAAAGCCAGACTCACACAAACCAAGACCATTTCCAGATTTGGTGAGTTGGGATACAGCTTAAACGGCGGTTTATTTTTCAATGCGGAGAACATCTCCTTTTTGGATTTTAAACATTTTAACGGCAACCAAACCAGAGTGGGTACTTCCAGCACTTACCTCAACCAGTTCAACCTTCTGCCCTATTACGAACTGTCTACCAATTCAGATTATGCTGATGTGCATCTGGAACATAACTTCAAAGGCTACCTTCTGAATAAAGTCCCTTTACTCAATCGGTTAAATTTCAATATGGTAATTGGTGCCAAAAGTTTATTTACCGATGCCAACAAACCTTATTCTGAATTTTCTGTCGGCTTGGATAATTTAGGATTTGGCCAATTTAGATTTTTCAGATTAGATTATGTGAAGCCTTATCAGGATGGATGGCAAAGCGGTGCTTTTGTATTTGGAATTAAACTGCTGGATGCGTTATAGAATCGTATAACATGTTTTTCTTGTCATTCTGATTATCAAGGTATCAGTTATTAGATAATAGGTTTTAGGAAATGTATTTTGGGTATTTAAGTTAAGAAGTCAAATTAAAAAATACTTCAGTATTTAGTATTCAATGTTCTGTATTTGGTATTTATCAAGTGATTTGTTCTCGACTTCGCTCGAACTTGAAACAAGGATGTTTTTGAGTTACTTTAACTTTGTGACCCCTGTGACTTTGTGGTGAATTAGTTTTGAGACAAGAGACAAATTAAAAAATACTTCAGTATTTAATATTCGATATTCTGTATTCAATATTTATATTACAGTTTGTTCTCGACTTCGCTCGAACTTCAAACAAGGATGTTTTTGAGTTACTTTAACTTTGTGCCCTCAGTGACTTTGTGGTGAATTAGTTTTGAGACAAGAGACAAATTAAAAATACTTCAGTATTTAATATTCGATATTCTGTATTCAATATTTATATTACAGTTTGTTCTCGACTTCACTCGAACTTGAAACAGTGCAGGAATAATTAATTAAAAAATCTCTAAAATCAACGCAAAGATTCCTCATCGAAGCTGAAAAGGCTCTTTCTGAATTACAAGAGAGAGTTCTTATCTTAATTTTCTTAGCCTTGTTCTTAGCGCTCTCTGAGTAAAAAAGAGAACCTACAGTATTTACATCATTCTCATAAAACTAATTCTTATCCTCCAACAAGGGTACAAACCGAAATTCACCAAAGGTTTCTTTTTGAAATTTAGTAGCTGAAGTTCTCTTAAGCAAGGTCATAATTTGTGGATCCTCTCCCACGGGTATTACCAGCCTGCCTCCTACTTTAAGTTGAGATAGAAGCGGTTTAGGAATAAACGGCGCTCCTGCAGTAACGATAATTTTATCGAAAGGAGCATAGTCTGGCAAGCCTTTATATCCGTCTCCAAAACTCATAAATTTTGGTCTGTAACCGAGTTGCTGAAGAAAGTTTTTCGTTTTCTTATAGAGTTTTTGCTGACGTTCTATCGTGTAAACCTTGGCTCCGAGTTCGCATAACACCGCCGCCTGATAACCACTCCCCGTCCCTACTTCCAAGACTAGATCTCCAGGTTCGACCTGAAGAAGTTCAGTTTGAAAAGCTACGGTGTAGGGTTGAGAAATGGTTTGACCAGCGGCAATAGGAAAAGCTTTATCCTGGTAGGCATGATCTTCAAAACTGCTGTCCATAAACAAATGCCTTGGAATAGCGTTGATGGCACTCAAGACTTTTTCATCTTTGATGCCTTTCTCTCGAATCAATTCTACCAATAATTTGCGTTTGCCTTGCTGTCTGTAACTGTCTTCCAAGTGATTAGATTTTTACTTCTCTTAAAGTAAAATTAGAAAAAATTGTAAGCAAATTTTGAAAGAATTGACATTCTATTTCTGAAATATTAAAACTAACGTTACCATAGTTTATTTAAGCCACAGATTATCAACTATATAATTAAAAATCAATAGTTTATCTTTTTAATTCCACATTATTTTGCAGAATCTTTTGCTACTGCATTTACGCGGTCAACTGAATCAGACTTAGACAAGGTCAATCGGATGACACTATCTTTTAAAGCAGACAAATCATGATGTACATTAGCTTTCAAAGCAATTATCCCACCTTTGTTTAGTTTATGAGTTACTTTTTCTACGCCTAGATCAATTGCGCCATCAACCACATGAATGACAATTGGGAATTTACTTTTATGCTCTTTCAAAACCTGCCCAGTAGCTAATAAAATTCTGATTTCTTTGGAGAAATCTGACTCTAAAATTACTTTCGTCATTATTTTATCTCCAAAAATTTTATCACCGTTAAAGTTTGCTATGTTCATGACTTTTGTGTTTTATGTTAATGTTTAATCTTGATATATTATCATATTTTAAACCTTCTTTGCTAAAATTTCTCTTATTAAAGATGTGAACTTTTTAGTCACAACATCTAGTTCTATTGCTGATGGTTTTAAATAACTAATCATTATTTTTATTTCATCTGATGAATAATTTTCTGGAATTTCAAGAAGGTTAGTTAAACCGATAAGTTTGGTAACAGGTTGTCTTACGTCATGAGAAACCATAAAAATCATCTCTTCTAATCCATCAATATATTTTCTCAGTGAGTCCTCGGTTTCTGATAGCTCTTTGTAAGCAGCAGTAAGTTCTGATGCCAAATCTTTTTTTGCATCATATTGTTGAACTAACTCCTTTTGTACTTCTATTAATTCATCATCTTTTTTTTGCTTTTTGTAAAATTGTGTAGCAAGTTCTTTATTCGCCTTCAATAATTCATTCGCCCATTTTTTTAATGCGCCTTTTTGATTAGAGAGTTCTTTTTGAGTGTCATTTAATTCGTCAGCCTGTTTAAGCTTTTTCTGATATTGCAAAGCATGATCTTTATTGGCAAGTAGTAATTCATCCGCAAGTTTTTGTTTTTGCTCTTTTTGAAAATCAAGTTCATCATTAGTTTTTATCAATTCCTCAATTCGTCTTCGCTTTTCAATATTTTGCAATGCGAGCTTTTTATTTGCAATAGATAAGTCTTCCGCTTGTTTGTGTTTTTGTTCAAATTGAGATTTATTTTTTTCCCTAAGGAAACTAATTCTTTTTTCAATGTTTTAATTTCTAATTCCTGAAACCCTAAAATTCGTTTTAAATTCCGCAACTTTTCCAATTCTTTTGTATTATCCATAATCCATTGGTTATAATAATTTTAATGACATATAATCTTTATTAATTTATATAAGATAGTGTTTTAATATGGATAACCCTCTATAAATCATGAATTTGTGATTTATAGAGGGTTATTTAAATATTTACCCTAAGAAACAACATCACAGTGAACAGTAAATTAAAAATAGTGCATTCATAATTTACTATTGAGCTGTATACCATTACAAAATCTAAAAGAAACTCTATAAGACTTAAAGGGAGTTCAGTTTACTGAAAAAGAAATGTTACTTTTGTATAAAATCACACTATTTATGCTAAAAGTCGGCGTTTTGGGAGCAGGACATCTCGGTAAAATTCACCTGAGATTGCTCAATGAATCCAAAAAATACAACTTCGTTGGATTTCACGATACCAATAAAACTCATGCCTTAGCCATTGAAAAGGAATTTGGCTATCCGCATTACGAAAGCATCGATAAATTACTAGAGAAAATAGATGTTATCGATATCGTTACTCCAACCACCTATCATTACCAGACTGCCATACAAGCCATAAAAGCTGGTGTGCATGTGTTTATTGAAAAACCTATTACTTCTACTGTTGAAGAAGCAGAAGAGTTGATTGCTTTAGCCAAATACTACAACGTTAAAGGTCAGGTGGGGCATGTAGAACGTTTCAATCCTGCCTTTAGAGCGGCCATTGATAAAATAGATAATCCGATGTTCATCGAGTCACACCGTTTGGCAGAATTCAACCCAAGAGGTACGGATGTGCCGGTAGTTTTGGACTTGATGATACACGATATCGATGCGATTTTGAGCATTGTAGATTCCAAAGTCAAAAGCATTAATGCCAGTGGCGTGTCAATTATTTCTGAAACCCCTGATATTGCCAATGCCAGAATTCAATTTGAAAATGGATGCGTTGCCAACTTAACGGCCAGTAGAATTTCATTGAAAAACATGCGGAAATCCCGTTTTTTCCAAAGAGATGCATATGTTTCAGTCGATTTTCTGGAAAAAGTCACTGAAGTGGTAAAAATGAAAGATGCTCCAAAAGAACCGGATGACTTTGCCATGATTCTTCAAAATGCTGAGGGCGTCAAAAAACAAATTTACTTTGACAATCCTGAAGTGGAAACCAACAACGCCATTCTGGATGAGCTGGAAACTTTTGCCACAGCCATAGAAACAAACACATCACCCATAGTTACTTTGGAACAAGGCACCGAAGCTTTAAAAGTGGCTATGCAGATTATAAAAGCATTTGATAACTAAACATTACAAAATAAACAGATCATGAAAAATATTTCAATTATAGGTGCAGGAACCATGGGCAATGGTATTGCGCATACGTTTGCTCAATTTGATTACAACGTTAGCCTCATCGATGTTTCAAAAGACAGCCTTGATAAAGGCATTGCTACCATAACCAGAAATCTGGACCGTATGGTCAGTAAAGAAAAGATAACTGAGGATGATAAAAAAAGAACATTAAGCAACCTTACCACATTTACCAGCATAGCTGAAGGCTCTAAAAATGCAGACTTGGTGGTTGAAGCAGCAACTGAAAATGAAAAGGTAAAGCTGGATATCTTCAGAGAATTGGATAAAATTTGTCCTTCTGAGGCTATTTTAGCTACAAATACAAGTTCTATTCCCATTACCAAAATTGCAGCCGTCACTGGCAGACCAAAGCAAATAATTGGGATGCACTTTATGAATCCAGTGCCAATTATGAAATTGGTTGAAATCATTAGAGGTTACAATACCAGTGATGAAATTACCAATACCATTGTTGAACTGGCTAAAAACCTTAGAAAAGTTCCTACTGAAGTCAACGACTATCCAGGATTTGTAGCAAACCGAATCCTGATGCCGATGATCAACGAAGCGGTAGAAACACTTTACAATAATGTAGCTGGAGTTGAAGAAATTGACACCGTTATGAAACTTGGTATGGCTCACCCTATGGGACCCTTACAGTTAGCTGACTTTATTGGATTGGACGTTTGTTTGTCAATACTAGAAGTGATGTACGACGGCTTCAAAAATCCAAAATACGCCCCATGTCCATTGCTAGTGAATATGGTAAGAGCAGGAAAACTCGGCGTTAAATCTGGTGAAGGCTTTTACGACTATAGCGAAAGCAAAAAAGCTGAAAAAGTATCTTCACAATTTACGTCCTAACACATGCCTACAGTAAAACCTTTTAGAGCAACTAGACCTACTCGCGATAAAGTAGGTCTAATTGCATCTAAACCCTATGATACCTACACCAAAGCACAGATAGAAGCGCGATTGGATAACAATCCGTTTTCATTTTTGCATATCGTTAATCCTGGGTACAAATACAACAAAGAAATTTCCGGGAAGGAGCGATTTGGACTGGTCAAAAACAGGTTTGAAGAGTTTAAAGAAGATGGAAGCTTTCAGCAGGATGATAAACCATGCTACTATTTACATAAAATTATTTACCGCAATTCAATTCAATTTGTAGGATTTGTAGGCGCGGCGAGTACCGAAGATTATGAGAATAACATCATCCGCAAGCATGAAGATACGCTTAAGAAAAAGGTGGATATTTTTTCTGAATATTTAAAAACCGTAAGGTTTAATGCCGATCCGGTTCTTCTTACGTATCCTGACAATGCTATCTTGGAAAGCATTTCTCAACAACTGATGCAGGAGCGTCCAGAATACGAATTTACGACCACTTCCAGAGAAACACATCACTTTTGGGTGATTGGGAACCTAGACTTTCAGAAACAAATTGAAGCTGAATTTAAGGCTATGGAACATATTTACATCGCCGATGGTCATCACAGAAGTTTATCACATATCGATCTTAAGAAAAAACTTCAAGCTGAAAATGAGGCTCACCAAGGCCATGAAGCTTACAACTATTTTATGGGGTTTTTTATTCCTGAAAGTCATCTCAGAATCCACGAATTCAACAGGTTAGTAAAAGATCTGAATGGGTTGAGCAAAGATGAGTTTTTGATTAAACTCGATGAGCAATTCAAAATTGAAAATTTAAAGCAGAATTACTACAAGCCTTCCAAACCTCATCATTTTAGCATGTATTTGGATGGTGATTTTTATGAATTAAACTTGAGATTCAGAAATTATGATTTTCATGATGCCTTATCCAAGCTTGATGCTCAGATTCTGTATAACACTATTTTAGAACCTATTCTTGGAATTGATGATCTGAGAAATAATGCCAGGTTAGAGTACAGTCAAGGCCAGAAGGACATGGCATATATTAAAGGTATGATAGATAATGGAGAGTTTGAAGTTGGTTTTGGGATGTATCCTGCTAAAATTGACGAGATGAAAACAATTGCCGATGAAGGCATGAAAATGCCACCGAAAACGACGTTTATTGAACCAAGATTAAGGAGTGGGATTACAATTTACGAATTTTAAAACAAGACTACATGGAAGGAACTATTAAAGAACATATCAAATCATTCAAAGATGAGCTTGGTGAAAACATCGACTTGGTTGCCGTGTCCAAAACTAAGCCCAACGAAGACCTGATGCAAGCTTACGAAGCAGGTCAGCGTATTTTTGGAGAAAACAAAGTCCAGGAAATGACCGATAAATGGGAATCTTTACCCAAGGACATTCAATGGCATATGGTAGGTCACGTACAAACCAACAAAGTGAAGTATATGGCGCCTTATGTGGACTTGATTCATGCTGTTCATAAACTGAAACTACTAAAAGAAATCAACAAACGAGGTAAAGAAAACGATCGCGTCATCAATTGTTTATTGCAGGTAAAAATTGCTGAAGAAGATTCTAAATACGGGATGTCCCCAGATGAATTAAGAGCATTTTTGAAAGATGAAAAACTTTCAGAATTGAAAAATGTAAAACTGAAAGGCTTAATGGCAATGGCTACTTTTACAGACGATGAAGACCAAATCCATAGAGAATTTCAAGTCCTACAAGATCTTTACGAAGAAACTTCAAAAACTTATCCCGATTTTAGTATTCTGTCTATGGGTATGAGCGGCGATTATAAAATTGCTATGCAGCATGGCACGACTATGGTAAGAATTGGTAGTTCAATTTTTGGGGCAAGGCATTAGATGTCAGGGCTATGCCCCTTTATGTCATGCTATTATTTGTGCGTTACTAAGATTACAGGGCGCTGCCCTTTTTAAAATGAGGCTACTTTTGCTATTCACCTCAAAGTCACAGAGGACACGGAAATTAGTTTAAAGTAGAATCTAACTATGATTCTGATACGTTTAGTCCTCATCTTATAAATAGACCTCACAGGTTTTGAAAACCTGTGAGGTCTTGTGAATCAAAATTTTAAGTTAGGTCAACTAATTTATCTGCTAGCTGTTTTTAGATACTTCATTCCGCTTTGCAAATTCAGCATGACAAGTAGATCGTAAAAAAAAGACCCTGAAACAAGTTCAGGGTCTTTAAAATTTGGCTAATTCTAATTATTCTAAAAGCATTACTTAATCGCTATTTGTTTTGGTGGTCTTGGTTTCGCTTCTTCACGTTTCGGAATATCCACGTGCAGAACTCCATTTTTATATTCAGCAGATATTTTTTCGCCATCTACTGTGTTTGGCAACGTAAACGATCTTCTAAAGGACTGATAACTAAACTCCTTTCTAGTATAACGCTCACCTTCTGTGTGTTCGTTTTCTTCCTTACGTTCTGAAGAAATGGTGAGGTCGTTATTATTCAATTCGATATTGAAATCGTTTTTATTGAAGCCTGGTACTGCCATTTCTACACTGAATTTGTCTTCGTTTTCCTTGATGTTGACAGAAGGCAAAGTTGTGTTAGTTTCAGAGAAATCTCTGTTGAACATGTCGTTGTTAAATAGTCTATCTAGCAGACTTACTTCCTGATTTGCATAACGTGTTGGTATCATAATTATAAGGTTTTAAAGGTTAATATTAATTTTTACTTATGGTTATTTCAAAATAAATACCAAATTAGTTTTTGACAGAAAAAGTGGATGTTTCAGATGTGTTCTAAGCTTAAAATGAAAAGGTTGAAAGATTTTTAGTGAATTATACGCCAAACTGTCGGCTTTATATGAATTTTAAATGTCATTTTGTCATGTAAATAAAAATCTAGCAGAATTAAATTCAGTATCAACAAATAAAAACCGATGTGATGTAATGCTTAAACTTTCTCTTAGATGGCTTTGAAACAGATTTATATCTTTATTTTTGTGGCTCACTTAAGATAATTTACGCGCATAGATTGTACGCCATACTAGACATAGAATCCACAGGAGGAAAATATAACGAAGAGGGAATCACGGAAATTGCTATTTACAAATTTGATGGGCACGAGGTTGTGGACCAGTTCATCTCCTTGGTGAATCCTGAGAGGAAAATTCAGTCTTTTGTAGTAGGGTTGACGGGCATCAACAATGAAATGCTGCACCACGCGCCGAAGTTCTATGAAGTAGCAAAACGGATTATTGAAATCACGGAAGGCTGCATTATTGTTGCCCACAATGCCAAATTTGACTACAGAATGTTGAGATTGGAATTTGACAGATTAGGCTACAATTTTGAGCGAAAAACTTTATGCACCGTCAAATTATCTAAAAAACTTCTACCTGGATTTGAGTCTTATAGTTTAGGAAAACTGGTGAAAAAACTTGGTATTCCTATCACAGACCGCCACCGCGCCAATGGTGATGCTTTGGCTACAGTGAAGTTATTTAAACTTTTACTTGAAAAAGATACAGATAAAGAAATCATAAGTTCGAACCTGAAGCTCAATTCTATAAGCAGTGTTGACCAAAAGTTGATTCGTTTGATTGAGGATTTACCAAATGCAGTTGGGGTATATTATTTTTCTGATAATCAGGGCGAAATTATTTACGTAGGAAAAAGCAATGACATCAAAAAGCGGGCTAACCAGCATTTTACGAGCGATGCTCCAAAATCTAAAGAAATTCAAGAACACGTTACTTCCATCGATTTTGAGAAAACAGGAAACGAACTTTTAGCTTTGCTCAAAGAGAATCAATCTATCAAAAAACTGAAACCAAAATTCAATTCGGCACTCAAGAAAGATTTATTTTCTCACGGTCTCTATGCATTTACAGACCATAACGGCTACATCAACCTTTGCGTAACCAAACTGAATCCTAAGGAAAGTTATATTACAAGTTTTACAAATTTTCAGCAAGGCAAAGCTTTTATGGAAAGAGCCTTGGAAACTTACGCACTTTGTCAAAAACTGACGGGATTGCATAAGACCAAAGGTGCGTGCTTCAATTACACCATCAAGCAATGTGATGGAGCCTGTATTGGAGAAGAAACTCCCGAAATCTACAATAAGCGCGTGAAGCAACTCATCGACTTTTATGATTATCAAAACAAAAACATGATTATACAAGACAGAGGGCGACATCCTGGAGAGAAAAGTGTGGTTTTAATAGAAAATGGTGAACTTGCCGGTGCTGGCTATACGGAACTCAACTTTCAGGTTGAAAAGATTTCAATATTAAAAAATGTTATCAATCCTATGGAAAATGATAGGGATACGCAACACATCATACAGAGTTACTTGAGAAAAACTCATAAAACAATGAAAATCATCAATTATAAATAACCTTATATGACTTGGAAAGAAAAAGTTCATGAGGTGATTTATGAAGCGGATACCAAAGCAGGAAAAGCTTTTGATGTCGCTCTACTTATCATTATTTTAATAAGTTTAGTGCTGGTCATTCTTGACTCTGTAGATTACATAAGCGCGGAGTATCACTCATTATTCTTAGTTTTTGAATGGATCATCACCATATTTTTCACAGTTGAATACATATTAAGAGTTATAAGCATAAAAAAGCCAAAAAAATATATTTTTAGCTTTTATGGCATTGTAGATTTTCTTTCTACGATTCCACTTTACATTTCACTAATTTTCGCCAGCTCTGGTGCACTTTTGTCATTAAGAGCTCTACGTTTATTGAGAGTTTTCAGAGTTTTGAAGTTGGTGAGATTTACTGGTGCGGGGTCTAGAGTAAGCGTTGCTTTGAAAAAGAGTTTACCAAAAATTTTCATCTTTCTTTACAGCGTTATCATCGTTTCCTTTATTGCTGGTACTATTATGTACCTTGTTGAAGGTCCAGAACACGGGTTTACCTCAATACCTAGAGGAATCTATTGGACGATTGTGACGCTTACCACAGTAGGGTTTGGGGATATTCATCCAGTCACTCCCTTAGGTCAATTTATAGCTACTATCATTATGCTTTTGGGTTACGGTGTCATTGCTGTTCCAACTGGTATTGTCACTGCTGAAATGACTAAAGAAAATATCACTAGAAACACTCAGGTATGCTATAATTGCGGTGAGAAAGAACATAGTGATAAAGCTGAATTTTGTCACAACTGCGGATACAATCTCAATAAACCAAAAAACAAAGAAGAATCCAAAACAGTCGAAAATGAAGACTAACCGTACAAGTCTCATATGTATTGTTGGTCCAACAGCAATTGGTAAAACTTCTTTGAGCCTTAAGCTTGCCAACTATTTTTCTACTGAAATTATTTCAGCAGATTCAAGGCAGTTTTACAAAGAAATGAACATTGGAACAGCAGTCCCTTCTGAAAATGAACTTTCTCAGGCCAATCATCATTTTATTCAACACATTTCGATTGAAGAAGAATATAAC
This sequence comes from Psychroflexus longus, assembly GCF_020164595.1. GTDB lineage: Bacteria > Bacteroidota > Bacteroidia > Flavobacteriales > Flavobacteriaceae > Psychroflexus > Psychroflexus longus. The sequence continues at coordinate 64,643 of NZ_JAIQZE010000003.1, read as the reverse complement.
GTTGGTAGGTTTGAAGAAGATGCTATTAAAGTTTTGGGCGAAATATTCAAATTAAACTCCAATGCAATACTTGTTGGTGGGAGTGGACTTTATCAAAAAGCAATAACTGAAGGATTGGATTCCTTTCCAGAAATTCCTTCAGAAATAAGACAGAAGTACATTAGGATTTTGAAAAATGATGGTATCAAAAAATTACAAGCTTTACTTCTAGAAAAAGATCCTGAAACTTATGATTCTATTGAAGTTTCCAATCCTCGACGATTGACGAGGGCTTTGGAGGTTATAGAAGCCTCGGGTAAGTCTTTCACTTTTTATCAAAATCAAACTAAAAAACAGCGAAAATTTGATGTGATAAAGATTGGTTTAGACGCCCCTAGAGAAGTCATTTACGACAGAATTGAACAACGAGTAAACTTGATGATAGAGAAAGGTTTGGTAGAAGAAGCAAAAAAACTATATCCATATAGACATCTCAATGCTTTACAAACTGTAGGTTATAAAGAATTGTTCAGTTACTTCGATGGTGAATTAAGCTTAGCAGAAGCCATTTCAGAAATAAAAAAAAATACAAGAAGATTTGCTAAAAGGCAGCTAACATGGTTCAAAAAAGATTCGGAGATAAAGTGGTTTTATTACGAGACACATTTCGAAGATATTATCGCCCATATTAAAACATAAAAAGTCTAATCGTTCTAAACGATTAGACTTTTTATCACTTTGGAACTGAAAAAAGTGAGCTTGTTAAGCACCTCTTCCGTCCGAGCCTTTTACTACCAAACGGAATCCTTCACCGTGAATATTTAAAATTTCCACAGAATCATCTTTTTTCAGATATTTCCTCAATTTGGCGATATATACGTCCATACTTCTTGACGTAAAGTAATTGTCATCTCTCCAAATTTTGGTCAATGCCAATTCTCTTGGCATCAGATCATTTTCATATAGAGCAAGTAAGCGCAATAATTCGTTCTCTTTTGGAGATAGCTTTATAGGCTCCTCATCTTTAAATGTTAAGAATCTCAACTTAGAATTAAGGTGAAAGTTACCTACGCTAAATTCAAATTGCTTGCTGTCTGCAAGTGTATCTGAATTTTTGCGTTGCATGATGGCCTTTATTTTCATCAATAGTACTTCGCTATCAAATGGTTTATTGAGGTAATCATCAGCTCCAACCTTGTATCCTTTCAACACATCATCCTTCATTGCTTTAGCAGTAAGGAAGATAATAGGTATGTCTTCGTTTTTGGCTCTTATTTCCTTTGCTAGGGTAAAACCATCTTTGTAAGGCATCATGACGTCCAAAATACATAAGTCATAATTTCCTTTCTTGAATTTTTCGAAGCCTTCCATACCGTTTTTAGCGTGGGTAACGTCGTATTCATTCATGGACAAATAGTCCTTAAGTACGATTCCAAAATTCGGATCGTCTTCTACTAATAAAATCTTTTTGTTTTCAGTTTCCATATATTTATGATATTAATGGTAATTTAATTATAAATGAACTTCCTTTTCCTTTTTCGCTTTTCACAGAGATGTCACCGTGGTGATCGTCTACTATTCTTTTAACGTAAGAGAGGCCTAAACCATGACCCTTTACATTATGAACATCACCTGTATGTTCTCTGTAAAATTTATCGAATACTTTTTTCTGTACTTGTTTTGACATTCCATTTCCATGGTCGGTGACAATCAGAACAACATAATTATTTACATTCTCTGTCTCTACGTTAATAACAGGGGCATCTGTTGAATATTTTACAGCGTTATCCAAAATATTCACGATCACATTGGAAAAATGTGAGTCATTTGCCAGTATAGTATCCCTCTTTGCTCTGAGGTCTGTTTTAATAACACCGCCTCTATCTTCCACAATCAAGTTGATGTGACTAATAGCATCTTCAATAATTTCATGAAGATTCAATTTTTCTTTATCAATGTCCAGCTCATTTTTTTCGAGCTTAGAAATTCTCAACACATTTTCGACCTGAGCGTGCATCCTCTTATTTTCTTCCCGAATCATATTCATATATCGATCAACAGCTTCAGGATTTTTTGAAATCATTGGGTTTTTTACAGAATCTAATGCAAGATTTATCGTAGCTATGGGTGTTTTAAATTCGTGAGTCATGTTATTGATAAAATCTGTTTTGATCTGAGATATCTGTCTTTGTCTTATCAATTGACCAATTGCTGAAGAAAACGCTAAAACTATCACCAAAGTAAACAATACTGAAAGCCCACCCATCAATGCAATTGATGATAAAATCTGCTGATTCTTATCTTTGAAATTAATGAATAGTTGATAATCTGAAAATTCGTCATTGTAACTATAAACAGGGATACCATAAGTCGATGGTGAATTCAATTCAAAACTTGATGTTCTCACCTTTGTAGATAAAGCATTGCTGTAAATGCCAAAGTCATAATCAGATTTCAGATTTCGCTTATCCATTTGCTCTTCAATCAATTTCTTGATTTCCAAGGTATCTACGCGCTTATGTATTGGAATTTTTGACGCCATTTCTTTGATAGCATCTAGCCACAAATATTTTTGCTCTTCTTCCAGATTATTGATGCGTTCATAACGCTCCATGGCGTTTTGTGAAACACCATCGATTCCATCTCTTCTCATTACAGCCGTTACTTTACGGTTGATAAACTTTTTGAATTCTATAGAATCTTGGTTTTCCGCAAGAAATGGAGATGCTACTTTATAATCTTCTTGGAATAAACGATTTGAATACATGAAATACTCTGTGGAGATCCCATCATCTGGCAACATTTGAAAAATTTCACTAAGCTGAGCTCTTACAGGAGTTTCAGAATCTGCTATGGAAGCAAATTTGAAATAATATTTGTCGATCTCTTCTTTTTCTAATTGCTGAACAACGTTGATAAGAATCTGTTTAGCCCCCATGGAGAACTGCTCTTCGTTACTCTCTACTGTGTTTTTAATCCAGTAGCCTTGAACAAAGATGATCCCTATTAAAGAGACACTCATGAGTACAATTATGAATGTAAATATACGTTTATTCATTTTGCCAAAATTACAGTTTTAACAAAATGCTTTCTCGGTGTTTAACCGAAAGTTAACAAGACAATGCCTTTATTTATCTGAAAAGCTTAGAAACTTTTCATGAAGTTTATTAACCTGTTGTTGAGTTTCTTTTAAATTAATATTTTCTATAATAAAATCTGCTAATTCTTTCTTTTTAGACTCTGGCCATTGAGCTTTCATTCTTGATTCTACATCGGCACTCGTTATATCATCTCTTTCCATCACACGTTTAATTCTTAGATCTTCGGGTGCAGTTACAAGAATTGTGTAGTCAAAGTCTGAAGCTCTATTCTTTTCAAATATAATTGCAGCTTCATAGATAATATATAAAGCTTTTTGCTTGGATAGCCATCTTTCAAAATACGTATGAACTTTAGGATGAATTATGGAATTCAGTCTTTCCAAAGCTTTACCATCATTGAAAACTATTTTGGCAAGTTCAGTTTTGTTAATCAGGTTTTCAGAATTCAACTTAACACCAAAAACCCGTGAAACTTCCGAAGAAACTTCGGGCCGATCAAGTATTTTTTTAGCTTCAATATCGGCTGTAAAGACGGGAACATTTTTGTCCTTAAACATTTGCGCAACTGTAGTTTTGCCGCTTCCAATTCCTCCAGTGAGTCCAATTTTTATCATCGTTTAATTAAATAATCGACTTTATAATTTTCGAGAGAAACGTTCTTGACAAATTTCGGCTGCTTTACGAGTTCTAAGATCATAAAATCTTCATCTGGCTCATATTTAGCGACTACCTTAAAGCCAGATTCATCTATTTTCTCATAGTTTGATAAACTGGTCTTGAAATTCACTGTAGCGGTTTTAGGAAAAATCACGAACTCTTCATTGCTCGCATTGTTTTCTACATCAATAGGAATTTCGAAATTACCTTCTGTAAATTTGGCAACAGGCAAAGTATACTTAACGGTTTCGACCAGATAATTAATCGAAACACTATCGATTTTTTGAATATTAACAGTCCCGTATAAAGTATCTGAAATATCTTTTAGATTCTTCCTCTCAGTTGAGATAAATTCAAGCTTTTTCAAAATGGAGACGTTTCCAGAAACTTCAATATGACTTGGATCGAAGCTGAAATTTTTAATTGAATCGTATCCCTTGCTGAAGCTAACTTGAAAGTTTGGTTTTATTTTTAATTTTTTTGTGGTCAACTTAAAAAAAGTAAAATGAAGGCTGTCCTGAAGGATTTCTAATTCACCGGATGAAACCCTTAATGGCTTTTCTATTTTGGATTTATTCTGTTTTAGATTGAATGTATAAGCATTACCAATAGAGTCCAGTTCATCAAAATTTAAGGATAGGGTCGAGTTGAAAAGATTAATAAATAAGATCTTAAAACCTGTATGATTGACTTCTACTGAAATATCCTGAGATTTGTCTTCGATAACTATATGCTGAGGAACTTCTTTAAGCTGAAAGGACAATTTCACCTCGTGATTATAGGTTTTCGACATTTGAACAAAAATCCAGATAAGTAAAGTAAATCCTATGAAAAAGAAAAAAGCTTTATAGTTTTTCTTTTTGAGGTTGGTCTTGAGATTATCAAACTGTTTATATTTACTCATTTATCTAAAAAATAGTTTTGGAAATGTTTTTTCAGGAATTTGCTTTAATATACATATTTTAAAGTAACTCAAAATAAATCCAGCACCATAACTCATAAATTGAATATTTGTTGAAATTACTGTGAATAAAGCAATTTTTAAATTCTTGTAGTCTACAAGACTATCGACGAATATCAAGAAATTATAAAGCGCATAAAAATAAAATATAAAATCAAGCTTAAATAAAAGCAAGACCAAGCCTATTAATAATCCTATACTGTAAACAAACGGAAACCAATAGGTCAACTTTGAAGATTCTGGATAACGTGATATTAAAATTGGTCGAGCTAAACCAAACTTATAAACTTGCTGCGAAAATTTTTTAAAATCTGTCCTTCTTTTATGGTACACATGTGCGCCATGTATGTATCCAACTTTGAATTTTAACTTTCTTAGCCGAATTGATAAATCCGGGTCTTCACCAGGATGAATTCGACCAAAACCTCCAGAATCAAGAAAAGCCGCTTTGGAAATTCCCATATTGAAACTTCTTGGTTCGTATGATCTGGAAATTTTAGACTGCTTACCTCCTCTTATCCCTCCGGTTGTAATTACAGAAGTCATCGTATAATCTATAGCTTTTTGAATTGAACTAAAAGACTCTAAAGCCTTATCTCCACTTCCATAACAGTCTAGATAGTTTTCAGATAAAGCTTTGGATATCGTTTTTAAATACTTTTCAGGAACTATAACATCACTGTCCAAAATAATAAAATAATTTCCTTTGGCTTTGTCCATTCCAAAATTTCTTGAATCACCAGGTCCAGAATTTTCTTTATAGTAATAAGAAATATTTAGTTTTCCAGTGAAATCGTCAACTACCTCTTCACAAGTGTCTTGAGAACCGTCTTCTACAATTACAACTTCAAAACTTCTATCGAGCAAAGTGAGACTTTCCAGTAATTCTTTGATTTCTTGAGGCCGGTTGTATACAGGAATAATAAATGAAAAATGAAGCTCTACCATGCTGTAAAGATATTACAAATAAAAAATCCCGAAGCTTTGCTTCGGGATTGATAGTGAAAAATATCTATCTAATTTTATTCTTCCATTTCTTCCATAATTTCCTGACTTACACCCATATTTGAGAATCCTCCATCGTGAAATAAATTTTGAAGGGTAACTTTTTTGGTAAGGTCAGAAAATAAAGTCAAAGTATAGTCTGCGCACTCCAATGCTGTTGCATTACCAAGTGGAGACATCCTTTCTGCATAGTTCATAAATCCTGTAAACCCTTTCACACCTTGCCCAGCAGAAGTAGGAGTTGGAGATTGTGAAATCGTATTCACTCTTACTTTTTTGTCTTTTCCAAAAAAGTAACCAAAACTTCTGGCTACAGATTCCAAATAAGCCTTATTGTCGGCCATATCATTATAATCTGGAAAAACACGTTGAGCTGCCATATAGGTAAGAGCGACAATACTTCCCCACTCGTTCATAGCATCTTTCTTATACAGAGTCTGCATCAGTTTGTGGAAAGACATTGCAGACACATCCAAACCTTTGTGAGTCCAGTCATAATTTTGATCAGTGTAGTGCTTGCCCTTTCTAACGTTAATGGACATTCCAATAGAATGCAAAACAAAGTCCAATTTGCCTCCTAGAATTTCTTGTGATTTTTCAATCAGATTCTCAAGGTCTTCAACTTTTGTAGCATCAGCTGGTATAACTTCAGAATTTGTTTTTTCGGCAAGCGTATTAATAGTTCCCATTCTCAAAGCTACAGGAGCATTGGTTAGAACAAATTCAGCTCCTTCTTCATGAGCGCGTTCGGCTGTTTTCCAGGCAATAGAATTTTCATCTAAGGCTCCAAAAATTATCCCTCGCTTTCCTTTTAGTAAATTATATGACATAGTCTGATTTTTAATTTAGTGCTGTAAAGTTAATCATTTTAACAAAGATTGAGCATGTGCCAATGCAGATTCAGAAGTTTTATCTCCTCCAAGCATTTCGGCAAGTTCAACAATTCTTTCTTGATGTTTTAAAATTTGAATATTGGTTTGTGTTCTTTCGTTTTGAACAGTTTTATACACTTTGAAATGCTGTTGACCCATACCAGCAATTTGTGGTAGGTGAGTGATAGAAATCACCTGAAGGGATGTAGACATTTTTTTCATAATCACTCCCATTTTGGTAGCTACATCACCTGAAACTCCTGTATCTATTTCATCAAACACTATACTCGGTAGATTATCAAATTGAGCTAGAAGACTTTTGATTGCCAAAGTAATTCTTGACATTTCACCTCCAGAAGCGACACGCTTAATATCTTGTGGCTCACTTCCCTTATTGGCTGAAAATAACCACTCAAAATTATCAGCGCCCTTCGGAGTGAATGCAGTGTGTAAAGTTCCTTTTATGACAAGTCTTGCGTCAGGAATTCCTAATTCACTCAACATCTCCTCCACCACTTCAGTTATCGTTTTGGTAGTTTTTGATCGGCTTTCAAAGAGTTCTTTAGCTAGCTTCGTAAGCTTTTCTTCTTGCTTGTTGATTTTTGATTCAGCTTCTTGAAGTTCCTTTTCAGCGTTTTCTTTTACGGAAACCTGTAGATCAAGATCTTCCCTTACATCAATTAAAGCCTGAATATCTGAAACATGATGCTTTTTCAGTAAAGTATAAATTTGTTGAAGTTTTTCATTTACTTCCTCAAGAGCTTTAGGATCTGCATCTAAAGATTCCAATTGATTATGAGTTTCATAGCTTATATCTTCAGCCTCAATTAAAATACTTTCAACTCTTTGATAAAGCTCTTCAAGGCTTGGATCCAACTGTGAGGCTTTACGAAGTTGCAAATTTACTTCTCTCAATTGTGCCACGACCCCAACAGATTCGTCGTCTAGTTGTTGATACGATTGTCCTAATTTTTCCTGAAGCTCTTCTACATGACTCAGCTTGCTTTGTGTAGATTCCAATTCTTCCTGAAGTCCTGGTTTAAGGTTCGCATCAGTTAGTTCTGAAAGCAAAAAAAGATTATAATCGTAAGCTTCATCAGCTTTAATTTGATTGGCTTTTAGCTCATCAAATTCCTTTTTTAATTTATTGAGAAGCTTGTAATTTTCTTTATACAGCTGCTTGAGTTCTGAATTTTGAGCTACAGTATCTAAAACATCGTATTGATAATCCTGATTTCCTATCGATAGCGTTTCATGCTGAGAATGGATATCTATAAGATGAATACCAAGTTCGCTTAGATTAGAAAGCTTCACAGGGGTATCGTTTACAAAAGCTCTAGATTTTCCTGAAGGTAATATTTCTCGCCTGACGATTGTCTCTTCTTCATAATCCAAATCTAAATGATCAAACAGAGATTTTAAATTGAAAGCACCAATGGAAAACTGACCTTCAATGACACATTTTTTTTCAGAATTCCTAATAGAATTTAAGTCTGCCCGCTTACCAAGTAATAGAGAAAGTGCTCCAAGAATGATAGATTTACCTGCACCTGTTTCACCAGTTATAATTGAAAAATTATCGGTAAATTCAAGACTTATGTCTTCAATAAGAGCAAAATTTTTGATCCCAAGAACTCTTAGCACAAATAAAGATTTTAGAAATTAAATTGTAAGCTAATCTACTAAATATTGTGAGATCTACACTATAATTAGTTGGCTATCATACGCCATTTTCGATTATGAACCGGAGCGATTTGATTTAAGGTACTTACAGTAGAACCGATATTCATTTCTGGTCCGCCACTCAATATTTGCATTATTTCATCAGATTTTGCATCAAAGAAAATCCTGAACAAAGCAGCATTAGGTCTGCTTTTAGAATTTTCAGAAATCAAATTTATAGCAGTCAGGATATTTTCTTTCCCGCTTTCTAAATCTTGATGCATCACATCCAAACCTTTTCTGTGGTAGATGTATAATGCTTTTCTAAAATTGGAAAAATTACCTGAGAGCAAATCTCTATTAATCCCAAACCTACTTTGAGAAGCTCCAGAGTCTGCCCAGCCATTACCACCTCTTTGTCCAGCTGCGTTTACAATTTTCCTAGCTTCTTCATAAAATACGGTTCCTCCGTCCTCCACAAATGAGTCTGCATCATATCCCAAAATAGTGTATATGTAAAAACTAATAGTGGAAATTAGATTATTGTTGAATACGTTTGGATCGTAATTAAGAGGTTCAAACTCTTTATAGGTGAAATTAAAATCATTGTCTTTGATGTTCAGTAAAATTGAATTCATCGAAGATCCAAAGACAGGTCGCGATGATTGCACTTGAAGAGTCGCCTGAAAATTGTCGGAATCGTAAGCCTGTATTATAACATTAAAACTGCACTTAATTTTTTGGTGAGGTTTTAAGTTGGAATCGGTCCATTGAGTGTTATTGATGAATTCAGAAAGATCTCTTTCTAAAGTTGAAAAAATTGACAGTTGATTCCTACCTGTTTGTTGCGCATCCAGAAAAACTTCGGCTTCAATAACTTGAGAAAAAGCTACAAAAGGAAAAAAAATCGCAATCAATACACATTTAAAATTCATCAATCGACAATTTTAAGAATGAAATTCATGATATCTGAAGCAACTTCAGATTTAGGCTTGGTTTCAAAACGAATTATTTCTGATTTTGTTATAATCTTGATTTTATTGGTGTTTTTCTTAAAACCTGCTCCCTTGTCATTTAAAGAATTTAAAACGATGAAGTCTAAATTTTTCTTGTTTAGTTTAGCTTTCGCATTATTCTCCTCATCATCGGTTTCTAAGGCAAAACCAACTAAAATCTGGTGTGTTTTGTTATCACCTAAAGACTTCAGGATATCTGGAGTAGGCTCCAAATCGATTTGCATCGCATTTTCAGTCTTCTTAAGTTTTTTATCAAATTGTTTTTTTGGCTTATAATCCGACACAGCAGCTGAAGCAATGACAATATCTGATTTCTCGAAAAGAGATGTTGCAGCCTCATACATTTCTTGAGCACTCACAACATCAATTCTATTCAGGTTGCTGTGATTTAAACTCAAATGTGTCGGTCCTGAAATTAAATTCACCTCAGCTCCAAGTTTTAAAGCTTGATGTGCAAGCTCGAAACCCATTTTTCCGCTGGAATGGTTACCGATAAAACGAACTGGGTCAATAGCTTCATATGTAGGGCCTGCTGTAATGGTAACTGTTTTGCCGTAAAGTGGGAGTAGTGATAGAATGTCTTTTTCCAAAAAACTTACAATATTTTCTGGCTCTGCCATTCTTCCTTCACCAACAAGCCCACTTGCTAGCTGTCCAGATTCAGGTTTTATAAACTTATTTCCAAAACTTATAAGTCTGTCAATACTTGCTTTGGAAGATTCATGTTTATACATGTCAAGATCCATAGCAGGGGCAAAATAGACTGGACATTTCGCTGATAAATAAGTTGTTAGTAATATATTATTAGCACTTCCAGTTGCCATCTTGGACAAGGTGTTGGCTGTTGCAGGCGCTATTAACATTAGGTCAGCCCATAATCCTAGATCTACGTGGTTGTTCCAATTTTTCTCCTCGTCTGTAAATGAAGAGACCACAGGATTTTCGGAAAGTGTTGAAAGGGTAAGTGGTGTTACAAATTGTTCCGACTCTGGCGTCATCACAACTTTGACATCTGCTCCAGCTTTTTTGAGAAGTCTTACTAGGAATGCAGATTTATAAGCGGCAATGCCACCCGTAATTCCTAGTAGGATATGCTTGCCGCTTAAAATACTCATCGATAATACCTTTTATTCTTCAGTATTTTCTTTGGTGTTTCTATAGTAAATTTTGTCATCTAGCCATTCGTCCATTGCAATAGAGTGTGGCTTAGGTAGTCTTTCGTAATATTTAGAAACTTCAATCTGCTCCTTATTTTCAAAAACCTCATCAAGATTTTCATTGTAAGTTGCAAATTCATCCAATTTCTCCAAAAGCTCCTTTTTCATCTCAACATTGATCTGATTGGAACGCTTAGAAATAATTGAAATGGCCTCGTAAATGTTCCCCGTTGCAGAATCTACTTTATTTTTATTAATAGTAGTTGTGCTTAATGGAGCGTTGGTGTGTTTGATATTTGAATTCATAATTCTGTTAAGGTATTTGTTCGTTCTTCTATGTCTGTTGCATATATTTTAGCTTGCTCTGATAATTCAGTACCACTAAAATATTTGATGTAATCTTCATAATAAATCTTTGCTTCTGCCAAACGTTCTGGCACAAGCGATGAAATACTATTTATGGCTAAAATGTAAGCGGATTCAAATTTGTAGAAAAAAGCCTTTTCTCTATACTTAGATCCTGGAAATTTAAGTATGAAATTATCAAAAGATTGAATAGCAGCTTTATATCTTTCTGTGTGGTGATATTGTTTTGCTATTTCGTAAAATTTCTTTTCTATTTTGATACTTAATTCCTGTATCATTTCATTAGCTGACACAAAGTGTTCTCCGTCGGGATACGTATTGATATAAAATTGAAGTTTGGATATCGCTGTTCGTGTGTCTTCTTGATCTTTGCTATAAATAGGGGAAACTTCGTAGTAACTTTTTGCACTTTTGAAAAAAGCCTCTTCTACTTTCTCACTATTGGGGTATGATTTTGAAAAACGTTCGAAAAGATAACCTGATAAAAAGTAATCTCCAACTAAATAATGTGCATTAGCGTTCATATAACTCACCTTTTCCCCAGATGGCTTACCCTTATACTGAGGTAAAATTTGATCAAATAATCGAATAGCTTTTCTGAAATATTTGTTTTTACCAGTCTCAATTCCCTTTTCATAAAACTCATTGGAAAGCTCATATTTAGGGAGAATCTCTTTTTCTTTTAAGACCTTCTGGTATTCACTACAAGAAGTAAAACCGATAGCTATTATGAGTAAAATAATTAAACGCTTCATAAACTTAAATATCGTGCAAAATTAGGGATAAATCTTCGATAATAAAAACGCAAGCTTTTTCAGCTTATTTCAATTGATTTATAAAAACACTTAAAGCAGATTTTAATTCTGAAGTTGCTTTTATCAAAGGTAACCTGACATCACTTTCAGTTAACTTTTTAAGCTCCAATACAGATTTAATTCCGGCTGGATTACCTTCTTTAAAAATAAGATCGATGCCGTCCATCAACTGAAACTGAATCTGGTAAGCTTCTTTTACTTTTTTCTGTAAACCAAAATTCATCATCTTAGTAAATTCAGAAGGAAAACCTTGAGCCATCACTGAGATTACACCAGCACCACCTGCGAGAACCATTGGCAAAGCAATCATATCATCTCCAGAAATCACAAGAAAGTCTGTAGGTGTATCTCGGATCATCTCCATAGCCTGGACAATATCTCCAGCTGCTTCTTTTATACCTACTATATTATCAAACTCGTTCGCTAACCGGGTAACCGTAAGCGGTAACATATTAGACCCTGTTCTTCCAGGAACATTATAAAGAATAACAGGGAGTGGTGATGCTTTAGAAATTGAAGCGAAGTGCTGATAAATTCCTTCCTGTGTGGGTTTATTGTAATAAGGAGAAACGGATAGAATTGCATCAAAACCGTCAAGGTTTTCTGTAGACAGATCTTTTACAACTTGAGAGGTATTGTTACCTCCCACTCCTAAAACAAGCGGCAACCGCCCATTGTTTTCTTTTTTAATTATAGTTTTTACGAGTTCTTTTTCAAATTTAGAAAGAGTTGCATTTTCTGCAGTAGTACCCATAACTACTATATAATCTACTCCATTTTTAATTTGAAATTGAACCAAACGTCTTAGTGCATTTTCATCAACTTCATTCTCTCCAGTAAAAGGTGTTATAAGAGCAACACCTGTTCCCATGAATTCTTTCATCTGTTTTCTATATTATTTGCTTAATGTATTTTGAACTTTCTTTAAAAAAATCGAGGTTTTTGGAATCTACGGCAAGTAAAAGATCACTTATTTTTTCGTTGGATTCATTTAAACCTACTTTTAGTTTGGCTTCTGTAAGTTGTGCAATGATCTCTAAACAGAGTTCATCGCTTCCAAAAAAATTGAATAACAATTTATACTTCTGACTTATAAAATCGGTAATTACTTCAGAGTTGGGTTGTCCGAAAAGAGAAAAATCTTTTTGAATAAAAACAAAATCTGGTTTTTCAACTCTGTCATACCGATGCCTGCTAAATCCTAGAAAATTAATTTCTGAAGGGTCTACATCAAAATTCTTCTCTATTAATTGCTGTAATTGATATCTATCTGAAACATCATCATTGAATAAAATACCAATTTTTGATCCTCCAAAATTATCGAGTTTTGAAGGTTTTATAGTCTCCAGCTTTTTGTTAAGAAAAAAATTTTGAATAGATGTCAGCACCTTTAGGTTTTAGATCAAATATAAGTTTTTGTACAAATTATCATAAAGAAAAACTTAGCCTTTTAGCCAAGCTTGTCTTAATTTGAATTTTGGATCTTCAGCATCCAACTCCATAGACTGTAAGCTTGTTTTCTCGATGTAAGGTTGAGAAGTTTTTCCTTCAAATGTCATTTCTTCTCCATCTCTTACTATTGTGATTTTGAAGTCTTCGCCTTCCTGCCATCCCATGGATGTCATGATAAGTGGTCTTATATTTTCTAAAGTGTATTCAGTCCCATTAATGGATTTGATTACATCGCCACCTTCTACACCTAAATCCTTAAAAAAAGAATTCATTGGATAACTTTCTCTGAAGAATACTGTTCCCTCATCTTGGTTGGCATCAATAAATGGAGTTCTTCCATTTAAGAAGTAGCCAGTTTTGGACAAGCTTTGAGTTTTTTCAACACCTACTTTGGCGAAATACTCATCGTATGGTATTGGCGTGTTTCCTGAAACATGTTTATCAAAAAAGCTTTGGATTTCAGGATAAGTCATATCAACAATTTCAGAAATCAATTTATCATCCTGAAATGGAGTGTCTTTTCCGTATTTGGAAATTAATTGTTTCATCAAGTCCAAGATTCCCATTTCGCCGTCACTCAATTCTCTCAGTCTGATGTCTAGAGCCATTCCTATGAGCGCGCCTTTTTGGTATACATTGTAATAACTGTCTTTATAATCATCTTCAAGGATGTTTTCACTCATCACAGTAAACGACATCGTATCGTCAAACGCCATTGAAGTCTCGATCTTCTCATTCATACGTTGATAAAATTCTTCTTCTGAAATCAGGACTTGATTGATTTGAAATAAGTTAGCAAAATATTCGGTAACCCCTTCATACATCCACAAGTGCTGAGACATTTCAGGATCGTTATAATCAAAATAATGCACTTCTTTTGATTGGATATTCAATGGTGTGATGATATGGAAAAACTCGTGAGAAACTACATCAGTCATCGACTCTTCCAGCTGTTGCAGTGTCATGGTTTCTGGCAAAACCACACTTGTAGACGTGTGATGTTCTAAAGCTCCAAAACCGCGTGCATCAGGATTTTCCATATCCGACAAGTAAAGTAAAATCGCATACACATTGGTGTTATCAATTTCACCTAAAAAAGATTTTTGAGCCTGAACCATTTTTTCTAAAGCAGGTTTTAAGTCTTCTGTAGAGTGAACGCCGTTCGGAGAATGAATACTCAACGACACTTTCATGCCTTCAATATCAAAGCTCGTAGTGTCCGGTTCAGAATATAAAATTGGGTGATCAATCACACCAAAGTAACGTTCTGTAGAAAATTCATCTATCACATAATCCTCTTGTTCAGTTTGATTGGTGATTGGCAAAGATGCAGAAGCTGCCAGGTTTGAAGGTCTATGGATATTAATTTTATAAGGTGTTTCTTTAGCATCTTCAAAATATCCAACCATAGCATGCAGATTCAGCATAAAATTATCACCCGCTTCAAAATTGGTTCCTGCTGGTGAAAACACACCGCCTTCACCTTCAATATCATAAGTATCGTTAACGTAATAGGTCAATTTATCAAAGTTCGAAGAATTAGAAATTACCCAGGTATTGTCATCGTTGCGAGTAGCCTCCATAGCTTCACCATCATAATCCAAAGCAACAAGATCTTCAGAGAACTGACCGTAATTATTGATCGCATAAGTACCAGGAACTGTTTTTGGCAAGTAAAACTTAAGCGAGTCTGAAGAAATCCGTCCTGGATTCACAGTTACTTTTACTTTATCGTTTTCGACATTATGAAGGAAAACGTCTACTACTATAAGGTCATTTTCTGGCTGAGTAACAGTTTTACAACTTACCACGCTTAATACTACTGCTATGGCTAAAATTATTTTTTTCATTTTTTTTAATTTATTGTCGGACTCTTTTTTCAAATTTTGTTACGCGAAAGCATTAAAATTTTATCACTTTATTGAGTGCATTGATATCTTTTGAAGCTCCGAAAATATACACTAAATCGTCAATTTCAATTTTAGTATCAGGTTGGATATCTGAAATATATTTTCTTCCACGTTTAATAGCTAAAACAGTGACATTATAATTTTTTCCAATACCTGAAGTTTGAATAGAACTTCCCGCAATATTATTATTTCCGTGCTGAACGTGTAGAGTCGCCACTTCTTTGTCTGGAATATTCAATTGTTGGAACACAGCATTGGTAGAGGTTGGTTTTATGCTTGTCAACATTTCATAGTCCGAGGATCTGATGTTGGTCACAATGTTTTCGATATCGCCTTGAGTGACCATATATTGTCTCAATACTCGGGTAAAGATTTCAATGGAAGTCTCGAATTCTTCAGGAATCACTTCATCAGCTCCAACCTTCATGTTTTCTTCAATTTCCTTGACGTATCGAGTTCTGACAATGATATAAACCGTTTGAGAAAACAATCTTACCGAAGAAATAATCTTTTTGGTGGCGTTAGGATCTGAAATGGCAATTACCACTACTCTCGCTTTTTGTATATTGATGTGTTTCAGTATCTCCGGATCGGAAGCATCTCCGAAAACGATAGGTTGATTTTTCTGCTTAGCTTCCTTAATAGCTTCATAGTCCATATCCAAAATGACGTAAGGAATGTCTATATGAGAAGTCACTCTGGAAATATTCTTACCATTGATACCATACCCCACAATCACGACATGATCTTTCCAGTCGTGATCCTGGTCTACTTCCTGACTACTATTGTCAATTTTTCGCTTATTCATGCGTTTCCTCACGCGCTTAGGAATAGTCGCTTTCAGCATAAAGCTGGACATATTGTGTGACTTTTGCAAGACAAAAGGCGTAAGGGCCATCGTTAAAATCGAGACTGCAAGGAAATATTGGTACAATCCGTCTGGAAGCAAATCGTTTTGTAAGCCAACGGTAGAAAGCAACAAAGAAAATTCACCAACTTGGAAAATACTAAATGCAGACATAAACGCTGTTCTGGGTTGGTTTTTTAAGACCAACGCAACAAGACCAACGATAAGCATCTTGATAACCAATACAGCAATAACGAATAGGAGAATGTAAACTACATTATTGATGAAAAATTTAAGATCAAGCAGAGAACCTACCGATATAAAAAAGAAACTGATAAAAATTTCCCTGAAGGGTAAAACATTAGCCGTGGCCTGATGGCTATATTCCGACTCTGAAATAATCAAACCCGCAAAGAAAGCACCTAAAGCAAGAGATAAACCTACTGAAGAGGTCAACCAGGCTACAGAAAAACAGAAAACAATCGTTGTTAAAATAAATAGCTCTCTATTTTTAGACTTAACCACTAACTTGAAAATGTAAGGAACAATGTATTTCTGAAGCACAAAAACCACGATACCAACACCTATCAATTTAGCTAATAAAATAAGGAGTGTTTCTCCGATATTATCAGATTTCCCAGCTAAAATTGGCGTTAACAGCATCATCGGTACAACAATAATGTCTTGAAAAATCAAGATACCAAGCGCAACTTTACCGTGAGGTGACTTGATTTCTCCTTTTTCCTGAAGCATTTTAAGGACAATAGCCGTACTACTCAAAGAAATTAGAAAACCAAGAAATACAGCCGTATTGATTTCTACTCCTAGAGCCATGGCCACTAAAGCCGTAATCAAAATCGTACCACCAACCTGTAATCCACCACCAATGAAAACGGTTTTCTTGATTTTCATCAAGCCACTAAAGGACAATTCAATTCCGATAATAAAAAGAAGAAAAATAATTCCTATTTCTGAAAGTAACTCTACTTCATGAGAAGAGCTCAGTAAATTGAAAGCACTAGGGCCAACAATTATACCTGCAAATAAGAAGCCTAATATGGAAGGAACTTTGAGTTTTTGGAAAGCTAAAATAATAACAATCGAAATGCCTAAAACAACAACGATTTCTTTGAGTAAAGGGATTTCCATAGCTTATTTATTAGAATTGCAAAAGTACAAAAATAACATTCCTTAAGCACTTTGTAAAATCAAATAAAAGGATACACAAAACATAATTATTTTGTGGAGTTTATTCAGCTTTTAAGTTTGAAAAAGCAATTATATTTACCGCAAATTTGAAAAATGAATAAAATTAGCATATTGTTTTTGGCTTTCAGCTTGTGGGCATGTTCTGAAAATCCGAAAACACTTTCAAAAATTGAAGGTCAACAAGTACAAATCTCCGATTCTATTGCCAAGAATAAAGATCTGGAAGACTTTATAACACCATATAGAGAACACATTACTGAAGAAATGGAAGGTGTTTTAGCTTACACTCCAGAAGCGATGTACAAATCGGATGCTAAGTTCAACACTCCAATTGGCAACATGATGGCAGACGCTGTGATGGAAATGGCAAATCCTGTTTTCGAAAAACGGACCGGCAATACAATAGATGCTGTTATTTTGAATTATGGTGGTATCCGTTCGGGAATCAATGCTGGTGATATCAGCACCAGAACTGCTTACAATATCATGCCTTTTGAGAATGAAGTGGCTGTGGCAGCCTTGTCTTCAGAAGAACTTAGAGCTTTGATAAATTATCTGGCCAAAAACAAAACTGCTCATCCCATCGCCGGGCTTCAAGTCATCTTAAATGCTGAAGGTGAATTGCTTGAAGCTAAAATGAACGGAGAGCAAATTCAAAATAAAACATACTACGTAGCCACATCGGATTACTTGATAAAAGGCGGAGACCGCATGGATTTTTTCCTGAATGCAGAAAACGTAGAAACTTTGGATTACAAGCTGAGAAATTTGTTTATTGACTATTTCAAAAAGAAAGACACTATAGCGCCAGTGAGGGATAAGCGCTTTATCCAACTGCAAAACTAGAGCCATGAAAAGAATACATTTTATAAAAACCACCGGAGCAGCAACGGCATTTACAGCAGTGAGTGGAATTGGGATGCTAAGTGCTTTTCAACCAAAACCCTTTTCCAAAAAACTTACCATTTTACATACCAACGATGTGCACAGCCACATCGATCCTTTCCCCGCCAATGACAGCAAATACGCTAATCTTGGTGGTGTGTCGAGACGGTATTGTTATATTCAAAGTGTAGTATCAGAGAATCCCAACACGCTTATTCTTGATGCTGGTGATGCTTTTCAGGGCACGCCTTATTTTAATTTTTATGGAGGTGAATTGGAGTATAAACTGATGAGTAAAATGGGCTATCATGCCTCAACCATTGGAAATCATGAGTTTGACAATGGCATCGATAATATCGCTGCTCAGCTGGAGCACGCCGATTTTGATTTGCTAAATGCTAATTATAATTTGAGAAATACAAGCCTCGATGGTTTGGTAAAACCACATCAACTTTATGAAGTTGACGGACTTAAAGTGGGTGTTTTTGGATTGGGAATTCAGCTCGAAGGACTGGTTTCGAAAGATCTTTACAAAGAGACTGAATATTTAAATCCTGTCGACATTGCTCATGAACAGAGTAAAATTTTGAAGGAAGAGTTGAATTGCGATTTGGTGATTTGTTTATCGCATTTAGGCTATAGCTATAGATCTGATAAAATTGATGACTTAAAATTAGCTACACAAACCAAAGACATCGACCTGATTATCGGAGGACATACCCATACTTTTTTAGACAAACCAAGCATTATTGAGAACTTAGAAGGCAAAAAAGTTCTTGTAAACCAAGTAGGTTGGGCTGGCATTAATGTCGGTCGTATTGATTTTTATTTTGACGAAAAAGGAGCTAACAAAAACGAAAGTTTGGTGATTGAAGTGTAAAATAGTAGACCGGTTGACCGGTCTACCAGTTGACTAGCTTACTCTTTAATCATCCCCAAAAACTCATCTTCAGTTATAATTTTAACTTCCAAGTTTTCTGCTTTAGTTCTTTTGCTGGGTCCCATATTATCTCCAGCAACTAAGTAGTCTGTTTTTTTAGAGATAGAACTTGTAATTTTTCCTCCGTTTTTTTCTATCAGGTTTTGAAGTTCTTTTCTGGAAACCTTTTCAAAAACTCCAGAGATTACAAAAGTTAGCCCTTCTAATTTTTGACTTTGATTTTCCATTCTTTTTTCAGAAATTTCAAACTGAAGTCCGTATGACTTTAATCGGTTGATACGTTCTTGATTGGCATTATTCTGGAAAAAATCGACTACACTTTCAGCAATGCGCTCCCCAATTTCATCCACAGCCACCAAATCTTCCAAGCCTGCTGAAGCTAACACATCTATGCTTTTGAAAACCTTGACCAGTTTTTTTGCAACAGTCTCACCAACGTAACGTATGCCTAAACCAAATAAAACGCGCTCAAAAGGAACGTCCTTGGACGCTTCAATCCCTTGAATTAGATTTTCAGCAGATTTTTCTGCCATACGTTCCAACGGCAAAACATCTTCTTTCTTCAAAGTGTACAAATCGGCATAATCTTCGATCAGGTTTTCTTTAACAAGCAAGGCTACCGTTTCTCCGCCTAGCCCTTCAATATCCATGGCTTTTCTGGATATAAAATGTTGAATTCGTCCTATGATTTGTGGTGGACAGCCTTCTGTGTTCGGGCAAAAATGCAGAGCTTCTCCTTCTTTGCGCAATAGCGGCGTTTCACATTCCGGACATTCTTGAATGTATTCCGTCGGTTCAGAGTTGGGATCGCGTTGTTTAAAATCGACACCAATAATTTTGGGTATGATCTCTCCTCCTTTTTCTACAAAGACCACATCGCCTTCTCTTATATCGAGTTTTTCAATTTGGTCAGCGTTATGCAAAGAAGCCCGCTTTACTGTAGTTCCAGCAAGCTGAACAGCATCCAGATTGGCAACGGGAGTTATCGCCCCTGTTCTACCAACCTGATAAGTAATTTTATTTAAAGTTGTGGAAACTTGCTCGGCTTTAAACTTATAAGCCATTGCCCAGCGCGGAGATTTCGCAGTATAACCCAATTCATCCTGATGCTGGAGACTATTCACTTTTATGACGACTCCATCTGTTTCGTAAGGTAAATCACGCCTGTGCTCATCCCAGTAATTGATGTACTTAAACACTTCGTCAATCGACTTAGCGAGCTTGGCTTCTTTTGGCACATTGAATCCCCAATCTCTTGCTTTGTTCAAACTCTCCATTTGAGTAGTTACACCCAAATTTTCTCCCGTCAAATTATAAAGCAAACACAGTAAAGGACGCTTAGCCACCTCTGCACTGTCCTGAAGCTTCAGACTTCCAGATGCTGTATTCCTAGGATTAGCATAAGGTTCTTCCCCCTGGTCCACTCGCTCAGCATTCAATTTTGCGAAACCTTCATAGGGCAATACAATTTCACCACGAATGTCAAACCGTTGAGGATAATCATCACCTTTTAGTTTCAAGGGAACCGATTTAATGGTCTTGACATTATACGTTACTTCATCACCTTGAGTACCGTCACCTCTGGTCACTGCTCTCAAAAACTCACCATCTTCATAGGTTAAACTAATGGATGCTCCGTCATATTTTAGTTCGCAGACAAATTCTACAGGTTCCTCTATGATTTTTTGAATTCGAGTTTCCCACTCCTCAAGATCTTCCTTAGAGTAGGAATTTGACAGTGAATACATGGGGAAATCGTGGACAACGGTATTGAAGTTTTTAGTCACCTCACCACCTACGCGCATCGTAGGAGAATTTAGGTCTTCAAACTCTGGATTGGCGTCCTCCAACTCTTGAAGCTCTTTTAATTTCATGTCAAAATCATAGTCAGAAATCTCAGGATTATCCAAGACATAATACTTGTAATTATGCTCATGAAGCTCTGTACGCAACTGCTCAATTTTTTCTTTTACATCCATGAAATCTGTCAATTAGTATAGTCCTTAAAATTAAAACTAAATTCATTCAAAAATAAATCGGAAAAGCGCCTACGGACTATTTTTAATAGGCTTTTAGCATTCGATCATTTCCTCTAAAATCTTTCCTCAATTCTACGTTCTTGAATCCAAGATTTAAAAAAAGATCGCGCGTTTCCTTTGCCAAATATTGACTTACCTCCGTATAAACAACTGGTTGTTTTTCAAGTTTTAAGGCGAGTTCTGCAATTATTTTATAAAAAATCAGTGCGTCGTCATCTTCTACAAATAAGGCCACATGTGGCTCATGGTCCACTACGTTTTTTTTAATATTAGACTTTTCTGCGCTTTTCACGTAAGGCGGATTAGACACGACAATATCAACTGCTGGTAATGTGTTCAACTTTAGAAGATCTGCTTTAATAAATTCAACTTGAGAATGATTTTCCTCGGAATTTGATGCTGCAAGTTTTAATGCTTTTTCTGAAACATCTAAAGCTTTGATCTTGGCTTGAGGCAGATGCTTGGCTAATGCGATAGGAATACAACCACTGCCCGTTCCTAAATCAATAATCGACAACTGAAGTTCTTTCGATTTGTAATCATTCAAAATCCATTGAACAAGTTCCTCGGTTTCCGGACGTGGAATCAACACATCGGGATTTACTTTCAGTTTGAGTCCAAAAAACTCGGAATAACCCAAAATATACTGAATAGGCTCCTCCTTTTTAAGTCGTTCTTTTGCATCTTCAAATTTTGAAAGCTGACTTTTTGATAGGTCAAATTCAGTCTTAAGTAAAATATCGTGAGTTTTCAGATCTAATAAATCTTCAGCAAGCCAAGTAAAAAAGGTCGAAATTTCATCTGATTCGTAAATGGACTGTAGATCTTCAATAAATTCTTTTTTTAGTTGCTTGAGGTTCTTCATTTTTCTTCAGCTTTAAATTTACTAGAAACTTCAAAACCAAATACAACTTCAAATTTCTTGTAAATCATTTCAAAATCTTTCTTTCTAACGCCAATCTTAAAATGGCAATCTAGTTTCAAATCTTGTTCTATAATATCAAGATCGTATTCTTTTACCAGTCTCATGACCAGATTCATTTTATCATACTCACAAGTCACTTCAAAATTGAGATTTATTGTTTTGGAAATAATCTTACTGTTTTCCAAGGCCATTTTGGCAGCAGTTTTATAAGCTGAAATCAATCCGCCAACTCCAAGCTTGGTACCTCCAAAATACCTAACCACAACAACCAAAATATTTGTGACCTCAAAATTTTGTAACTGACCAAGAATAGGCATTCCCGCAGAATTGGAAGGCTCTCCATCATCGTTGACTCTAAAATGCTCATAATTTTCACCCATCTGCCAGGCATAGCAAAAATGCCCTGCTTTATTGTGTTTTGATTTCAATTCAAGTAGCGCGGATTCAACCTCATCTTCTTTATCGACTGGAAAAGAATAGGCAAAAAATTTACTTGCTTTTTCTTTGAAAAGTATTTCTTGACCAGGTCGGTCTATAGTTTTGTAAGCGTCTTTTTCCAATAAAAAAATTTGAGAATAAAAATTACTTCTAGCCCTGAATTAAGAAAATGGCAGGTCTTTTATGCAAATCTATGGAAGTTTTTTTCCATTCTGATACAGTTTGAGTTTTAATAAACTCGGTGGATAGTGTAAGGTCTACCGCTACACTTATTCTGGTAGAAGCCTGAAGAGTCGAAATCAAACTGATTAATAATTTATTGTTTCTGTAAGGCGTTTCAATAAAAATCTGAGCCTGATTTAATTCTATGGAAGCTCTTTCGATTTTCTTTACAAAATGCTTCCGCTCTTGATTATCGATAGGTAGATAACCATGAAAAGTGAAACTTTGGCCATTAAGGCCGCTGGACATCAATGCCAGCAAAATAGAAGAAGGTCCAACCAATGGAACCACTTGAATATTCTTTTGATGAGCTAATGCAACAACTTGAGCGCCAGGGTCTGCAACTCCTGGACAACCTGCATCAGATAGCAGTCCCATATTTATACCTTCTTCACAAGGGTCTAAGAAATTTGGAATTTCCAGATCCGAAGTAAATTTATTGAGGAGCTTAAAGTCAAGACTAGGTTGAGATTTTGATGGAACAATTTTCTTTATAAAGTGTCTTGCTACTTTTTCATTTTCAACGATATAATGATCAACTTCATTAATTACTTTACGAATGGAAAGAGGAAGCACTTCTAAAGGCGGTAAATCTCCAAGGCGATTTGGAATAAGATATAGTTTACCTTTTTTCTGAATATTTTCCATTTATTGAAATTTTATTTAGGCTAAGACTTCTGCAATTCCTTCGCTATCACAGAGCATGATTCTTCTAGCATGGCATAAACTTGATTGAAACCATCCATTGAATTATGATAAGGATCTGGAACGCTTTCATCTTCTCCAGGAAATATTTTATTCAGAATAAGGCTTACTTTATCTCTTTCTTCCTGAGTTTCTGCAAGACTTAAAACATCTTCATAATTTGAAGTATCCATCACAAAAATATGATCAAAGATTTTAAAATCTTCTTTAGTAAACTTTCTGCTCCTTTGGTCAGTGATATCCAATCCATTTTTCTGGGCTACATCAATAGAGCGCTGATCCGGCAACGCGTTTTCATGATAACCTGATGTACCGGCAGAATCGATTTCAAATTTTGATGAATCAAGCTTAGACTTTAGAATTCCTTCCGCCAGTGGCGAACGGCAAATATTCCCTAAACACACCATCAATATTTTGGTCATAACTGCTTGAATTTGATCTCTAAGTCTTGAATGAATTTCCTAAACTGCTTATCAGATTCCTGTAAGTTAGAAACAATTTTACAAGAATGTAAAACTGTAGAGTGGTCTCTTTGGCCTATGTGCCTGCCAATATTTGTTAGCGAGGTTTTAGTGATTTCTTTGGCAAAGTACATAGCGATTTGTCTAGCTTGAACCACATTTCGCTTTCTACTCTTCGATTGTAATTCTTCAATCTCAATATGAAAGTAATCGCTTACCACATTCTGAATATCATCCAGAGATATTGGCTTTTTGTTATTCTTTACGTAATTTTTTACAATCTGCTCGGCAAGATCTATAGTAATCTCTGTCTTACTGAAGGAGGAGTGCGCAATGAGAGAGATAATAGCACCTTCAAGTTCACGAATGTTATTGGTAATTCTTGAAGCTACATAATCTAAAATCTCATCTGGCATTTCAACTCCGTCATTGTAGAGTTTATTTTTGATAATTTTTATACGCGTATTATAATCAGGTTGTTCAAGCTCTGCAGAAAGTCCCCACTTGAATCTTGATAAAAGGCGCTGTTGAATATCCTGCATATCGACAGGAGCTTTATCACTGGTCAAAATCACTTGCTTCCCATTTTGATGCAAATGATTGAAAATATGAAAGAACACATCCTGAGTTCCTTTTTTACCTGAAATAAGTTGAATGTCGTCGACAATGAGAACATCGATGATCTGATAGAAATGGATAAAATCATTTCTATTATTCTTGGAAACAGCATCTATATGCTGTTGAGTAAATTTATCTGCGGATATGTAAAGAACCGTTTTTTCTGGAAATTTATCCTTCACCTGCAAACCAATGGCGTGTGCCAGGTGAGTTTTACCAAGTCCTACTCCTCCAAAAATAAGCAGTGGATTAAAGGAAGTTCCACCAGGCTTGTTGGCGACCGCAAGACTAGCAGATCTAGCCAGTCTATTGGAAGTTCCTTCCAGAAAATTATCAAAATTATAATTTGAATTTAATTGGGAATCAATTTTTAAATTTCTAATTCCTGGAATCACAAAAGGATTTCTTAATTCTGGTTTTTTCTGCCTGGAGGGAAAATCTACAGATTGAGAATGAACACTGGAGCGTTGGGTACTTGGAATTTTTTCTGTGAAGGGCTGTCGGTTCCCTTCGGCATTTTCCATTCGAATAACATAAACCAATTTTGCAGACTTACCTAGTTCTTTGGTAAGGGCAACTTTCAACAAGTCAACATAATGCTCTTCTAACCATTCATAAAAGAATTTTGAAGGCACTTGAATACTTAAAGCATTATCATTGAGTTTTACAGCATTTATGGGTTGAAACCAAGTTTTATAAGCTTGATCTGAGATGTTGTCCTTAATGAAAATAAGGCAGTTTTCCCAAACCGAAGTTGCTGATTTTGACATAGTTAAGCTTAAAGTATTTGTATTAAAATTATATTCAGATGAAGCTAATTTTACCTCATCGGGATGACAAATATGTGAACAAACTTTTTAATAAAAAAATCTATTTCGGGTTGAAATTCTCGTTTTTTCTGCCTATACTTAAAGAGTTGTTAAATGATAAATTTTGAGCAAAAATAGTAAAGATATAAGACCTATTTCCACCTCTTCCTCAATAGAAGTAAGGTATGCGGAAACGGACCAGATGGGCGTCGTTCATCACTCAGTTTACCCAATTTATTTTGAACAAGCCAGGGTAGATTGGTTAAGATTAATGGGGATGCATTATCAAAAAATGGAAGATAGCGGCGTAATGTTACCTTTGAGTAGGTTAACAATAGATTACAAGAAACCCGCAAAATTTGGCGATATTTTAAATGTAGAAGTCAGCCTCAATAAATTACCTAGCGCGACTATTATTTTTGATTACACCATCAAAAATCAAAATAACGAACTTCTCACTCTAGGTCAAACCACTTTGGTTTTTGTCAACATGGCCACAAAAAAGCCTATGCGGTGTCCGGAACATATTATGGCCTTAATTGAAAATACTATTCCAAAAAATTAATCTTTGAAAAAAGCGTCCAGAAGAAGCTGAGCTGTTGCAGGGTTTGTAGCAATTGGGATATTATGTACATCGCAAATCCTCATCAACATCTGGACGTCTGGTTCATGCGGATGCTTACCAAGTGGATCTCTGAAGAAAAGTATCATCGATAATTTTTTCTCAGCTGCCAAAGCTGCTATTTGCGCATCGCCACCAATGGGTCCTGAAAGTTTTTTGTCAGTTTTCAGACCTGTGTTTTCGACATGCTTACCAGTAGTTCCTGTTGCAACAAGTTCTGCTTTTTTAAGCATTTCTAAATTTCTATTGATGAAATTTACCATCTCTGGCTTTTTCCCATCGTGAGCAATGATTGCGATTTTTTTCATCTGTCAGGTTATATTATTTTCTTCATAAAAACTGTACATGAATAATGGCCAGTGTCTCCTATTCTTTCTGGAATGTATTCGAAACCAGTCTTTAGATAAAGTTTCTGAGCAGCCTTCATGTTTGGCAAGGTTTCAATATAGCATTCTTTAAACCCTTGATTTCTTGCAAAATCCAGACACTTTTGCATCATTTGGCTTCCCAAACCTCGGCCTCTGGCCTCTGGATCAAAATACATTTTCTGCAATTCGCAAATTTCTGAATCTCCATTTTCTAACGGCGAAATGCCGGCACTTCCCAAAATATTATCACCTTCTACCAATACAAAATACTCTGCTCTTTCTTTTTGAAATGTTTCAAAAAGTTGATCCAAAGTTTTGTCTTCATATGCGGTTCCAACTTTTGGTGCTCCTTGTTCAACCAATACATAACGAATCATTTCGGCGACTTTTGGATTGTCTTTTTTCTGGATTGGGCGTATTTTAATTTCTGTCATGTTGGCTTCAGTTGAAAAGTTTGTTTAATTTGAATTTACTGGTTTTAGCCGAACTAAATACCACACGCAAAATTAAATGAATTAAAAAGTTATAGGTGTATCTGTCGTAAAATTTTAAAAATCTTGTTGATATCAAATTCAGAAAAAATAAGGAACAATAAATCCTTAAAATCCCTTTGATTATAAGTGGTAAACTTCAGTCTTTTTCTATTTTTACACCGTGAATACTAAAGAATTTTACATAAAACGATGTTTAGAATTGGCCAGAAATGGACTGAGCACCACCTACCCCAATCCATTGGTGGGTTGCGTTATTGTTCATGAAGACAAAATAATAGGCGAAGGCTGGCACATCCAAGCTGGAGAAGCTCATGCTGAAGTACGTGCCATCAATGCCGTGAAAGATCCCTCTTTATTATCAAAATCTACACTTTATGTCACTTTGGAGCCATGTAGTCACTTTGGAAAAACGCCTCCTTGCAGCGATCTTATTATCGATAAAAAGATTCCAAACATCGTCATAGGTACTATAGACCCTTTTGCAAAGGTTGCTGGAATGGGAGTGAAAAAGCTTTTGGCGGCTGGAAGAATTGTAAATGTTGGCGTCTGTGAGGACGAGTGTGAAAAGCTGAATAAGCGTTTTTTTACATTCCACAGAAAAAAAAGACCTTATATTATTTTGAAATGGGCAAAGACCAAGCTTGATTTTATTGCTCCTGTCGATCAGCAGAAAAATGAAATTTTCTGGATTACTAACAGTTATTCTCAACAACTTGTGCACAAGTGGAGAAGCGAAGAGCAAAGTATTTTGGTAGGAACACAAACGACTCTTATGGATAATCCGAGACTGAATGTAAGGCATTGGGATGGCAAAAACCCTGTTCGGTTGGTAATTGACAAAACGCTTAAGCTTAAAGAAAACCTTGCTGTTATGGATTCGTCGCAGCCTACAATCGTGTTTCATCAGGATGGATTAAGTCCAAAACATAGTGAGCATCTTAGGTTTGAGAAACTAGATTTTGATAATGACATTTTACCTCAACTTTTGAAAAAACTTTATGATCTTGAGTTACAATCTTTGATTATTGAAGGAGGCAGCAAAACGCTGCAAAGTTTTATAGATGCGGGTTTATGGGACGAAGCTCGTGTGTTTACCGGGCAAAATGCTATTGAAACTGGAGTGAAAGGTCCTGTTTTTAAAAAACAAGCTTCTGAAACTTTTGACATAGAAGGTGATCAACTCAATTACTACTATAATGATTAAAACCATCGTATTTGATTTTGGAGATGTATTTCTTACCCTTGACAAATCGGCCACTGGGAAGCACTTGAAAGAAAACGGTATTTCTGAATTGGACGTTGAACTTGTCAAGATTAATAATGCTTACGAGAAAGGCATGGTCTCTTCAGCTGAGTTTATACACTGCTACACCAAAAGATTTAATAGACTTACTACTGAAACATTTAAAACCGCATGGAATTCTATTTTGATAGAATTTCCCGAGCATAGATTAAAGTTTTTGAAAAAATTAAAAGCGGAAGGAAATTTCAAGTTGATTTTACTCAGCAATACAAACGAACTTCATATCAATTGGGTGAAGGAAAATATTTCAGTTTATGAAGAATTCCGTTCATGCTTTGATCAATTTT
Source organism: Psychroflexus longus (assembly GCF_020164595.1). Classification (GTDB taxonomy): domain Bacteria; phylum Bacteroidota; class Bacteroidia; order Flavobacteriales; family Flavobacteriaceae; genus Psychroflexus; species Psychroflexus longus. The sequence goes on along the minus strand of NZ_JAIQZE010000003.1, from coordinate 36,518 downwards.
ATTTGTCACATGAAATTCATTTTAGAAAGCCTGATGCTTCTATTTTTGAGTTTGTCTTGGATCAAAATGGTTTGAAGCCGGACGAAACACTTTTTGTTGACGATACTTTGGAACATACGCTAACGGCGCAAAAATTGGGTATTCGTACCTGGCATTTACAGGCTGGACAAGAAGAGGTCACTGAATTGTTTTCTAAAAAAAGTGATTTATTTTGATAGCGCTAATTTTGAGTATTTTGTCCTCAAGTGCAATTTATATTGCCTTTAAGCTTTTTGGAAAATATAAGGTCACTACACTTAATGCACTTATCGTTAATTATTTTACAGCATTTGTCTTGGGGATCATTATCCAGGGGAATGTTTCCCTGGAAGGAATCTGGGTGGCAACTTCAAAAGACTGGTTTTACGGCTCAATGGCTTTGGGTGCTATGTTTATTTTAGTATTTACGCTCATGGTGATTACGACTCAGAAAGGAGGAATGTCTGTGGTTTCTGTCTCCAGTAAAATGAGTGTCGCTATTCCCGTCATCTTTGTGATCGTCTATTACAATGAATCTTTAGGCTTTCTAAAAATTATTGGGATTATAACTGCTTTAATTTCGGTCTACTTGGTATCAGTCAGGAAAAAGAAGGGCTTGAGCATTGATATGAAGTATTTTATATTTCCATTATTGGTCTTCATTGGTAGTGGAATTATTGAAAGCAGCATCAAATTTTTAGAAAATACTTATGTTCCAAATGATGAAATTTCCTTGTTTTCAGCAAGCACTTTTTTCTTTGCTTGCGTCACCGGTCTTATAATGTTTGGAATAAGAAAATTTAAATACAAGGCAAACTTCAAAAGAAAAGATCTACTTGGAGGTTTTTTACTCGGTATTCCCAATTACTTTTCAATCTACTTTTTCATACTGGCCCTAAGAATAGAAGGTCTTGACAGCTCAAGTATTTTTATTATCAATAATGTAAGTATTGTATTGTTATCGACAATCCTGGGAATTTTATTTTTCAAGGAAAGGATGATTCGAAAAAATTGGGTTGGTATTGCAGTTGCTATTCTAAGTATTGTTTTGATTACTTACACTCAGTAATTTACTTTTTGAATCGGAATAAAATTTAATAAATAATATAGCGATTAAAGTCCCTACACCTCCACCCACTATGATATCGCTCGGAAAGTGAACCCCAACAAAGATTCTGCTTAAGGAAAACAAAATAGGCCAAATAAATATCAATCCGAGGTACTTGAATTTTGACTTTAAAAGTAAATAGATAAATATGGTAGCTGCAAAAGAAGTAGAAGCATGACCCGAGAAGAAACTATAATTGGAAGGTTCATAAAGAATCTTGATCGAATTCAAAATCTCCTCGGTTGCATTGGGTCGAGGTCTTTCAACCAGATGTTTAACTAATTCTGTAATCAAATGAGTGACTCCAACGCTTAACAGTAGAAACAAGATTCTCACTAAACCTTTCTTGAGATCTGACTTGTAAAGAAACAGGGCAAGTAAAAATACATAAAAGGGAATCCAATTTTCTGTGTAGGTAACAAAACTCCAGAATGCGTTTAGAATATCTGGACTAGAATTATTCAAAAAAACCATTAACTCCCAATCCAATCGGGTTGGATTTAATTCCATTAAAATCTTCTTTTAATAGGGCCAATAGCATCTTCCACTTCATCTTTTAACTTGGAAGTTTTAGACTCGAGAGTTTTGGTTCTGTCTTCAACTTCTTTTTTGATGTCGAAATCTAAATTATGATCCTTTTTCTGCTTGGTGATTTCAGTTTTGATTTCATCTGTAGCATGTCGGAACGACTTCATGGTTTTCCCAAAAAATCTGGCCATTTCAGGAATTTTATCAGCCCCAAAAACCATTATCAAAATGAATAGGATAAAAGCTATTTCTGAACCACTAATAAAAAGAGGTAAATTTATCATGCTACAAATATACTGGACTCTTTCTGAATTGCGAAATATAAAATTTTAAAACTTAGATAAGATTTTTAAAAAATAGACAAACCTGTGAGCGTGGTCAATTCTTCTAAAACCTTCATTCCCAATGCTGAATTTCCTTTTTGATTGAGCATTGGACTCCAGACGGCTACAGAATATTGTTCTGGATGTACCGCCACAATTCCTCCGCCTACTCCACTCTTTCCAGGCAATCCAACTCTGTAGCTGAACTCCCCTGCCTCATCGTAAAATCCGCAAGTCTGCATGATAGAATTGATACGTTTTACACTTTGTCTATCGATTACTTTCTCTTGTGTTTGAAAGTGCTTTCCCTCATTTGCAAACAGCATAAAGGCTTTGGATAGTTGCTCGCAAGTCATGGCAATTGAACATTGATAAAAATAGAAATCAAGAATTTTCTCGGTATCGTTGGAAATATTACCCAGAGATTTCATATAATTGACTAAAGCTTTATTGCGATAACCATGCTTTTTTTCGCTTTTGGCTACAGCCTTATCGAAATGTATATCATTGTCTCCACAGAGCTTGCGCACAAACATCAAAAGGTCTTCTTTAGGATCTTCCAATACGCTAAGCAATGCATCTGCTACAACAATAGAGCCTGCATTTATAAAAGGATTACGCGGAATACCTTTTTCTCTTTCCAGCTCTGTAAGGGAGTTGAAAGGTGTGCCGGAAGGCTCAACGTCTACTCTTTCCCATAAATCTTTACCCAACAATTCCTTGGCGATAGTAAGCGTGAAAACTTTCGAAATACTTTGAATTGAAAACCTTTCCTGGCTATCACCAAATTCAAATGAAGATCCATCTTGGCAAAAAAGGTAAATTCCAAATTTAAGTGGATCAACTTTGGATAGTTCTGGAATATAACTAGCTACTTTTCCCATTCCTTCTTTGGGCGTAAATTCCTTCTGAAGGATATTTAAAATCGCTTGATAATCCATTTTTTAAAATTTAAAGTAACTTTTAGGATTCAATTCATAAGGTAGTTTTCCTGGTTCAAATATAACGGCAGGAAGTTCTCCTTCAAGAGTAGTTTCAGAATTATTAATTTTAATCCAACTCCCTTCTCTCAGACCTACGACGGCTGTAGGATTTAAAGCTTGAAACTCTTTTATTCTGGTCTCTCGGGTTTCACCTTTGTGTGTTGATGAAGAATCTGGATCCTGGTAGTGAGGATTAAGATTAAAATTAAGTAGACCTAGAGTTTCAAAAGATGGAGGATACACAATAGGCATATCGTTGGTCGTTTGCATTGTTAGACCGCAGATATTGCTCCCGGCACTTGTTCCTAAATATTTCGCACCGCTTTGAATACTTTGCTTGAGTGTCGTCATTAAGTCAAGTTCATGAAGTTGTTTTACCAATAAAAACGTATTACCACCTCCTACAAAAATAGCTTTCGCATTGGAAATGGCTTTGTTCATGTCTTCAAATTCATGCAAACCAATAACTTTTTTTACGCAGGATTTTAAACCCTTCGAAGCTTTAGCAGTGTATTCTTCATGAGAAATCCCTCCAGGTCTGGCAAAAGGAATAAACACTACCTCATCTGTATTTTCAAAATGTGTTTTAAGTTCTGGTAAAAGATACTCTAAATATGAACTTCCATAAACGGTTGATGTACTGGCAACGATGGCTTGCATTAAATGATGACTTTAGTTAAATCGACTTGACTTAACATATATTTATCAGCAAAACTAGAGTGACATTTCTGATTTTTTAAGTAGATTGTACAAAAAATAACATATGAGACTGATCTCTACTATTATTATCCTCTTTTTAATTCAAAATATAACTGCACAAATAGACAATCGGGTCTATATCGCTGGTGAAGTCATAGTCCCTCTAGATGGTGAAATTTCTCAAATAGAAATCATTAATCAAAATTCCAAAGAAGGAACCGTAACCAATCAATATGGGCAATTTGGTATTTCTGTGAGAGAAGGAGATAGATTAAGATTTGAAGCCATTCAATATCAAAATTTTATAGTAATTGTTGATGAAAACATTATCAAAAAGAAAAAAATGACCATTAGAATTAATGATCAAATCAATACTTTGGATGAAGTAATTGTAAGACCTTACGATCTTGAAGGAAACATCGAAGTGGATGCTAAAAAAGTGAAAACGGAATTTTATCTGGCTCCAGAATCTGAAAAAGTATTGAATGAATATGAAGGTATGCAACCTTATGTAAGGTCACAAACCATTACAGAAAACTACACTACAGAACAACGTTTTATCAAGAATGGTTTAAATATCGCTAATATTTTTAGAGAAATTCTCTCTTCAAAAGAAATTGTAGAAGAACATAAACTCCCAAGGGATGTGGATGTGATGGTGAGAAAAATATATAAGGATTCATTTTTTAAAGAGCAGCTTGATATTAAAAAAGAAAATATCAACCAATTCATATTCTATGTAGAAGATCATGGATTGACAAAGCAAATGCTGGATAAAGGAAATGAACTGGATCTAATTTCATTTTTGATAGAAAAATCCAAAGAGTTTAAAGCCGAAAATTAATTTGAAGACTTTCCTGTATCTACTTGTCCTTTTTCCTTGTTTTATCTTCTCACAGGAGACCTACATGGAGGGCAAAATTTTCGCAGATTCAGTCGAAACTTACCAGGTAAATATTATCAACATTAACCAAAAGATCGGGAGTGTTTCAAATCAAGAAGGTAAATATAGTATAAAAGCTAATGTTGGCGATTCTATTTTATTCACCTCTTTACAGCACAAAACCTACACTTTAAAGGTTGAGGAAAATAATTTAAAAACTACAACCTCTATATTTTTAGAACTCGAAATCAATGAACTCCCTGAAGTTACAATCAATCAATATCAACTCTCAGGAGATTTGAGTAGCGACATAGATCAGGTGAAAGTAGATTTTGTGGACCAGCGTCAATTTGGGTTTGGTGTTCCAAGACAATTAGAAAAAGTAGAAAGGGAGATTTACTCTGCTAGCACAGGAATGCTCACACCGCTTATTTATGCCATTACAGGTGAAGCCAAAGTATTGCGGAAAAGAAAAGCAAATGCAGATATTCAATCCAATAAAAACAGAGTCTTGCGAAATGTCTCAGCAGACCTTATTACCAAAGACTTAAATATCCCGAGGATATATGTTGATGATTTCGCTTATTTTTGCGCAGAAGATGAGCAAACTATGACCATACTAGAAAAAAATGATCCCCTAGCTTTGATCGATGAATTGAAATTAAAAGCTATTGCATATCTAAAATTAAAAGAAATTACAGAATGAAGCTTTTCGGAATTTTGATGCTATGGTTAATATTAACCCCAACAACCAAGACAGATCACGAATTTTATTTGAGTGTTACCGATATCACTTATGTGAAAAAGGAGAAAAGCCTCCAGATCATATCCAGAATATTTACAGATGATTTTGAAAATGTGATCAACAAGCGATATGATAAGAACTTTAAACTTATTCCAACTCTTGAAGTCGAAGAGATAGATTTTTATATTGAAAAATACATTCGAGATAAGTTTATTTTAGAGACTAAATCTGGTGTTTTGTCTTTTGAATACATAGGAAGAAAATATGAAGATGATATGGTATATTTGTTTTTGGAGGTAAAAGATCTTGAAGATTTTGAAGCCTTGACTATAGAAAATTCAATTTTGACAGATTTATTTCAAGAGCAAAAAAACATGATTCATTTTAAATCAGATAAGTTAAAAAAAAGCTTTATTCTTGAAAAGAACATTTCAAAAAAAACCATTTTACACAATTAATTTAAATTATAATACCCACAGCTTATGAATTTAATTAAGTACACAAGTCTTTTACTCTCTGTTTTTGTGCTTTCCATGTCTGGATATGCTCAAGAAGAACAAGCAGAAGAAAAACAGGAAGGTCATACCAACCAGAATAAATTTAGGCAACTCTACGATGAATTTGCTACACCAAATGTGTATCGAACTGCTTCTGGAGCACCAGGACATCAATATTATCAGAATACAGCTGATTATGTGATGGACATTACTCTGGATGATGAAAATACAAGACTTTACGGTGAAGAAACCATTACTTACACCAACAATTCACCTGATGCTTTGGAATACTTATGGGTGATGCTAGATCAAAATATAAGAGCAAAAGACAGTCCTGCTAAAGAAAGAAACAGTAGTGAGTTTGCTCCGGTTACTCCAGCTGGTAATTTTGTGAATTCTCATATGAAAGCAGATTTTGATGGTGGGTTCAATATTAAAAAAGTACACAGAAACGGCGAGGCTATTCCATACACTATCAATTATACAATGATGAGAGTGGATTTAGCAGAACCTCTTATGCCTGGTGAATCTTTTGACTTCTCGATTGAATGGGATTATTTAATTAACAACCACACCATCAATGGAGGTCGTTCTGGTTATGAATACTTTGAAGAAGATGACAATAGAGCATACGTCATTGCACAATTTTTCCCAAGAATGGCTGTTTACAATGATAAGGAAGGATGGCAAAATTATCAATTCTGGGGAAGCGGAGAGTTCGCTTTGCCTTTCGGAAATTATGATGTAAAAATCACAGTTCCTGAAGATCACATCCTAGATGCTACAGGCAAATTGCAAAATAGAGACCAGGTATTTAGTAAAGTTATGCTGGATCGTTTTGAAAAAGCAAAAACTTCTTACGATGAACCAGTTGTCATAGTGACTGAAGAGGAAGCTATTGCCAACGAAAAAATGAATGCTACCAAAACCAAAACTTGGGAATTTAAAGCCAATATGGTCAGAGATTTTGGATTTGCAACCTCAAGAAAGTTTATCTGGGACATGATGGCTGTAAAGGTTGGGGACAAAGATGTGATGGCAGTATCGCTATATCCTAAAGAGGGTAATCCACTGTGGGAAGACTGGTCAACGAGAGCAGTTGCAAGTACACTTGAAACTTACAGCAACTTTACTTTTCAATATCCTTACCACAAAGCAATTTCGGTTCATGCTAGAAGTCAGGGAATGGAATATCCTATGATTTGCTGGAATTATGGACGTCCAGATGAAAATGGATTCATTTCGGACAGAGTAAAATTCGGTATGATGAGTGTAATTATCCACGAGGTTGGACACAACTTCTTCCCAATGATTGTCAATAGTGATGAAAGACAGTGGGGATGGATGGACGAAGGACTTAATACGTTTATGCAGTATTTATCTGAGCAAGAGTTTGCTAAGAAATATCCTGAAATATTACAAGGAAACAACCAGGTTTATGAGAAATATCCATCTAGACGTGGTGAACCTTCCAAAATTGTGAACTACATGAAAGGAAATCAAGACTTCATTTCTCCTATCATGACCAATCCAGAGCAAGTTTATCAACTAGGTAACAATGCCTACGGTAAGCCAGCAACTGCTTTAAATATTTTAAGAGAAACTGTAATGGGTGAAGAGTTATTTGATTATTCATTCAAAAAATTTGCTCAAAGATGGATGTTTAAGCACCCTACTCCAGAAGATTTCTTTAGAACCATGGAGGATGCTTCTGCAGTTGAATTAGACTGGTATTGGAGAGGCTGGTTCTACACCACAGACTATGTAGATATAGGTATTGAGGATGTGAAGAACTATTTCATAACTAGTAATCCAACTGTTGAAGGTAAAGCCTTATTAGCAAGATATGGTATTGATGATCCTGCGAATGATCCTCGTACTAAAGATGCAGTGTATTTACTGACTGCAGATAGTGAAAGCTTTGAGGCATCGATGAAAGAAGGTGATCCTTTAGAAAATGCTCCAAAACTTAGAGAATATTTAATGGATAATTTCACTCAGCAAGAAATAGATGAGATGAAACATCCTAAACATATTTATGAAATCACTTTCAATAAACCAGGTGGTTTAGTAATGCCGATAATTATTGAATTTCATTATGCTGACGATACTTCAGAAATAATTGAGTATCCAGTCCAGGTTTGGAGAAAAAATGATTCAGAAGTAAAAAAGGCAATTTTTTCTGAAAAGGAAATTGTTAAGATGATCGTTGATCCTAAAGAGGAAACTGCAGATATCGATACCTCAAACAATGTATGGCCAAGAGAAAATAAAGCAAGTGAATTTGATGCCTTTAAGGAAGGTAAGTAAACACTTCTAATATTTTTAATATTAAAAATGCCAGCTAAAAGCTGGCATTTTTTTATTTAATAAAATGTAGAGCTTTTGGAATCAATTTAATGTGTAATTCTTTAAACTCATCAATAACCTCTCCATCTATTTGAAGTATTCTTGATTCTTTCAACCTTATTGTAGCAGATTTTGCCTGTATAGTTTCTAAATTCTCGGTTTGGTAATCTTCATCAAATTTTGATAAAGTAGCTTTTATAAGATCAGAAAAATCCATGCCTTTTACTATAACTAGTTCGAAAAAACCATCATCAATTTTACCAATGGTATTAAGAGGAATACCTGTTCCATATTTTCTACCATTACAGATGGCTAGCATCACTCCTTTTCTTTCATATTCCATCTGATCTGTTACAATTTCAAATTCAAAACTTTTAGGGTTTTTAAACTCAGACCAGAAATGTTTGGCATAAGTAAACATTCCTCTACCACCATCTTTTTCATAATTGGCAACAAGATTGGCATTGGCTCCAAGATCGCCAAGATGAAGAAGTAAATGAGAACCATTCACTTGGAGTAAATCCAGTTTTTGGAAGTCATCAGAATCCAAAAACTTTTGCAAAAGCCTTTTTGGATAATCAACAAGATTAAGCTCTTCAGCCATGCCATTGGCGGAACCCATAGGAATAAATCCGACCTTAGTTTTATTTTCCATCAAAGGCTTGAGAAACATATTTAATGTACCGTCACCTCCAGCGATGATTACTTTTTTGGGAGACTTAGAAGCAATTAATCCTTCCAGTTGCTCGCAATCATTTTTTCCTGTTGTTTTAAAAATATGATAATCCAAACCAGATTTACTGAGTATGAGCTTCGCTGAATCTGTGAAACCATCTTTATTTTTATTACCAGATACAGGATTAATAACTAAAAGAATTTCCATCCTTATAAATTTAATAGGGCTTTAATGTTTTCTATCTCCGCTTCTACATCGTCATCATCTTGAAAATAAGTACAAGCTACCCCTGTTGCCTGAAGAGTATTCCATTTTTCTTTTTGAATTTTATCAACTGAAAATCTGGTCTGTCTAATAAAAACCTTTACAATCTGCGACTTGTAATCGTTCACAATTTCGGCATAAATGTCCATATCTTTTTGAGTATCATCACCAATTAGAATAAACTTTTTGTCTGGTAGATTTGAGAAAAGGTGATGCAGAAAATCAACTTTATGTTTTCCCTTTTTCGGTTTGAATAAAGACTTGAACTTCAAATAACCCGTTAAAAAAAGAGGTCCTGAGGGAATTTTATTAAATCTGAATATCGCAGTTATTAAACCAAACAAATTACTTTCGCTTTTAGACAAATAAGCTATTCTGAATTGATTTTCATCAAAAAAATCAAGTAAAGCATTGCTGAATAACACTTTATTTCTTCGCTTTGGTCTTTTGAATAAAATCGTGAATATTCTCTTCAATGCTGAAGCTGTGTGAGAATGAATCACTGTATCATCAATATCTGAAATCACCTCCACAGAAGTTGGTAAGTTTTTAAAATAATAAGGATGTATTTGCTCAATGCTTAAATGATTGTGTTTTTCGTCAAATACCTTAAAGTTCACCAATTTATCAATTGGTAATATTTTGAAGAAATATCCTTTTTTATTGGCTTCAACAGTAAATGTTTGGGATTGAGTTTCAATTCGAATAGATTTTCCTTTGTACGTTTTTTTTCGATAAGAGCTAAGAACATTCCAGGCATTAACAAATATAGACCGGGGAGATTTATCAATTGAAGTTTGATTTCTTAGGACTGTGCCGGTAACTAAAACAGTGTCTTTTAATTCTACTGCAGTGAAGTGCCAAAGAAATGCCATACTTATTTTTTAGTTTTGAATTTCAACCTAAAAAGTAAGAAAATACCACCTGCAAAAAAAATGATGAGAAACAAAATAGCATTTCTGATACTGCCTGTAACTTGAGCTATGAAACCATACAAAAACATTCCGATAACGATTCCGATTTTTTCAGTGACTTCATAAAAGCTAAAAAAGGAAGCTGTGTCCTTTTCATTTTCAGGGATATATTTGGAATAAGTTGACCTCGATAAGGACTGAATGGCTCCCATAACCAAACCCACAAAAAAAGCAGTGATATAAAATTGAATAGGCTGTGTAATAAAGAAGGCATAAATACAGATACCAATCCAAATAATATTGATTACTATTAAAATATTGATGTTACCATAGTGTTCTGTAAGTTTTGAGGCAGCGTTTGCCCCAGCAATAGCAACGAGTTGAATTAAAAGAATACTTATAATAAGTCCATTGGTCGATTCTCCTTCGGCCCATTGTATTTCGCCTACACCAAAATAGGTGGCAATCAGCATGATCGTTTGTACTGCCATGCTGTAAACAAAAAACGCCCTTAAGTAAGGTTCAAACCCATAGGAGGATTTAATTTTTTTGTAAGTTTTCTTAAGTTCCCTAAACCCATTGAAAAGTAAATCTTTGGTTTTAGCACTTCCTTTTCGATTCCCTTTTGGTAAAAAAGCGTAAGTATATTGGCTAAATGCTATCCACCAAATACCTGTAAGTATAAATGAAATTCTAGTAGGCAGATCCTCGCTTTCGAATCCTAAAGCCCTGTGATTCATGATGAGGACAAGGCATAGTACAAGTAAAATTACACTTCCTATATACCCTAAAGAAAACCCTTTTGCTGAAGCTTTATCCTGTTGATCTCTATAGGCTATATCTGGTAAATAGGAATTGTAGAAGACAATACTTCCCCAAAATCCTATCAACCCAAAAAAGTAGCAAACTAGGCCAAACAACAAGTGATCAAGATCAAACCAAAATAAGCCAATGCACGCTGAAGCTCCGAGGTAATTGAAGAATTTCATAAAATTCTTTTTATTACCTATATAATCTGCCATACCGCCTAGTAAAGGACTCATGATAGAAATAACTATAAAAGCTAAGCCTGTAACATAACTTATCAGCGCATCATTATTGAAACCAAAACCAAGAAACCAGACAGTATCATCTATTACAATTCCTTGATCGTTTTTGATAAGGGTTAATGCTCCATAATAGATTGGAAAGATGGCTGAACTAATGACTAAGGGGTAAACGGAGTTTGCCCAATCGTAGAAAGCCCACGCATGAATGAGTTTTTTATGTCCTTTTGGAAGTGAAATAAACTTCAAAACTTATTATTGAAAAGAAGTCACACCATATTTAGCAGCTTCTTTTTTAGCATCACTCGACCAATTTTGCAGGTTTTTAATTCGCTCATCATTAGCTGGATGCGTACTAAGGAACTGGGGTGGTCCGCCACCTCCAGAATTTTCTTTCATGCGTTTCCAAAGTTCTGCTGCCTCATCTGGATCATAACCCGCAATGGCCATCAAATTGATACCAATTTTATCTGCTTCAGTTTCGTGTTTCCTGCTAAATGGTAACATAATACCTACTTGAGACCCGATGCCGTAGGCTGTTGCAAAAATTTGCTGACTTTGTTGATCATCCCCAATAGCCATCATTCCAACTGCACCAGCTACCTGTTGCAATTGTGCTGCACTCATACGTTGCTGGCCATGGTTAGCAAGGGCGTGAGCTACCTCATGGCCCATTATTGCAGCAACACCAGCTTCGGTTTTGGCAATAGGAAGGATTCCAGTGTAGAAAGCAATTTTGCCTCCTGGCATGGCCCAAGCATTTACCTGATCATCCTCTATAAGGTTGAATTCCCATTTGTAATCATCAGTATAATTAGGGTAACCATTTTCCATTAACCAACGTTCAGAAGCATTGGCGATTTTAAGTCCAACTCTTTGAATCATTTGGGCATGTTCACCTTCTTTAATCACCTTACTCTCTTCAAGGACTTGATTGTATTGTTGAAAAGACATCGGAAGTATTTGAGAATTTGGAACCAATGCTAAAGTACTTTTCCCTGTGAAAGGGTTTTGTCCACAGCCAACAACAATGATGAATATTATTAAAAAACTGGTATAAAATTTGAACTTAGCCATAATATAAATTTTTACCAAAACTAAACATAAAATAGAACATTTGATTTTAGATGTGATTGATTTGTGACAATTGTATAGTCATACTTTATTAACTTTAACTTTTAAAAAAATTCAAAATGAAAAAAATATCAATTTTAATCCTTGCTATTGTATTTATCTCTTGTAAATCTGAAGCCCAACAGGATGAAAAAACCACTAAAGAGTATAAAGTCCAAAAAACAGAAAGCGAGTGGAAAGCCGAACTTACTGATTTAGAGTATCGGGTTTTGCGAAAAGCTGACACTGAAAGACCTTTCTCAAGTCCACTGAATGATGTTAAAGAACCTGGAGTTTTTGTTTGTGCTGCATGCGGTAATGAACTTTATGAAACCGAGCATAAATTTGACAGTGGTACAGGTTGGCCGAGTTTCGATAGAGCAGTAGAAAATAGCTTAGCTTTTAGTTCTGACAGAAAATTGGGCTACGAAAGATCCGAATTGTTATGTGGAGATTGTGGTGGGCATCTAGGCCATATATTTGATGATGGACCACAAGAAACTACCGGTAAAAGACACTGTATTAACGGAGCAGCCTTAGAATTTAGACCAAAAGATAAATCATAATATTTATGACTGATAAAAATAAAATGACAGATCAAGACTGGAAAGAAAAACTTTCTGAAAAAGAATATCATGTCTTGAGAGAAAAAGGAACTGAGCCCCCTCATTCAGGTAAATACAATGCGCACTTCGAAGATGGAGAATACCATTGCAATGGTTGTGGAGCATTATTATTTGACAGTGAGTCCAAATTTGAAAGCAATTGTGGATGGCCAAGTTTTGATAGCTCAATTGAAGGTGCTATAGAATACAAAAAAGATACGACTTTTGGTATGACGCGAATTGAAATACTCTGTTCCAATTGTGGAGGGCACATTGGCCACATTTTTGATGATGGTCCAACAGAAACAGGGAAGCGCTATTGCGTTAACTCCTTGAGTATTAATTTTGAAAATTGAAAATCATGAAAAAATTAAGCTTATTACTTGCCATCATTTTTATTGTCTCAAGTTGTGAAGGTGATCGCGGACCACAAGGACCTCCAGGACTAGATGGTGCACCTGGGGATGCAATTATTGGAACCATATTTGAAATTGAAATTGACTTTTTAGCGCAAGATAACTTCTCTTTTATTTTTGAATTCCCTCCTAATGAGGTTGAAGTCTTCGAAAGTGATATAGTAAAAGTTTATCTGTTGGAAGAGACTGTTAGTGATCCTTCAGGACCCGTGGATGTATGGACACCCTTGCCTAATAGTTTTTTCTTCAATGATGGAAATCAATTGGTATATAACTACAATCATACGTTTTTTGACGTCAATATTTTTCTAGATGGAAATATTGATCTCAATACAGTATCCAATGATTTTCTTACAGATCAGGTCTTTAGGATTGCAATTATACCAGCCGATTTTGCAGAAAGCAATGAAAACTTAAATAGTTACGAATCAGTGATGGAAGCTATGCCAAATGCTAAAGTGCTAAAAGTTCAATAATAAAGATTTGATAACTTAAAAAAGACCTTTTTATAAGGTCTTTTTCTTTTGTTTGAACTTTTGGCGAAAGTTAATAGTCTTTAAATTATAAGAAGTCTTTAGAATATAATTTTAATTTTACATTTCAAAAATAATAATATGAGCGATAAAGCAGGAAAAGTTCAAGATCTTATAGATAAAAAGTTTTTAGAGCAAAGAAAAATTTTTCTAAATGGTCAGGTTGATGGTAAAAGTGCAAAACACATCATTGACAGACTGATGTATCTAGATATGGAAAGTGATGATGAAATTCAATTCTACATCAATAGTCCTGGAGGTTATGTAACCGATGGTTTTGCAATCTATGATACCATGAGATCCTTGAAAAGCCCAGTGTCAACAATATGTAGTGGTTTAGCAGCTTCAATGGGTTCCATATTGATGTCTGTAGGAGAAAAAGGAAAGCGATTTATCCAACCTCATGCTAAAATCATGATTCACCAACCAATGGGTGGTGCTCAAGGTCAGGCTTCTAATATAGAAATTCAGGCTCAGGAAATTTTAAAAATAAAGGAATTGAGTGCTCAAATCTTAGCCGACAATTGTGGACAAGATTTTGAAAAAGTCATGAAAGACTTTAAGCGTGATTACTGGATGAATGCGCAAGAATCTCTAGATTACGGTATAGTAGACGGTATTTTATCTTAAACGTGTCTATTGATTTTAAATATATTTCTTCCGCTGAAACCAAGGATTTAAGACATCTTGTTTTAAGACAAGGAAAACCAAGAAGTTCTTGCGAAATGCAGGGAGATGAACTAGAAAGCACCAAGCATATTGGTGCTTTCCTTGATTCTAGATGCATCGGTGTGCTTAGTTTATTCCTTGCAAAAACAGATAAGTTAGTAGATTCATTTCAGTATCAACTTAGAGGCATGGCTGTACATCCCGAGTACCAGAGACAAAATATTGGAAAAAAATTGGTTTTATATTCTGAAAAGGAATTAAAAAAAATGAATACAGAAATTATTTGGTGTAATGCTAGAGAAAATGCAGTAATATTTTACGAAAAACTTGATTTTAAGGTCATCTCAGACCAATTTGAAATTCCTGATATTGGTCCTCACTATGTTATGTTTAAGAAACTAATTTAAGATGAACCGAAAAAGATTTATCCAGACCTCCACTTTAGTTGCCATCGGAACACAATTTTCTATCAATTCAAAATTGTTAAGCTTATTTAGCTATGAAAATATCGAAATTGAAAATCTTTTAGGTTTAAGTCAATCACACTTAAAATCTGACACTATTTTATTAGAAAAAGATACTTATGAGGCTTTTCTTGAAATGAAGTCTAAAGCTTTAGAAGATAGAATAGATTTAAGAATAGCTTCTGGATACAGGAGTTTCAAGCATCAAAAAGCAATATGGGAGCGAAAATTCAACCAACTCATCAAAACTCATAATTCAACTAAGGCTATTTCAGAAATTATCACCTACTCCTCTATTCCAGGAACCTCCAGACACCACTGGGGAACAGAGGTGGATTTGATTGATGATTACGTAAATTTACCAGATGGAGATCTTCTAATGGAAGAAAACTACCATGGAAATGGACCATTTTCAAAAATGAGGTCCTGGATGGATGAAAATGCAGAAAATTTTGGATTTGAACTGGTCTATACTAAAAATAAAAATCGATCTGGGTTTAATTACGAACCCTGGCATTACTCGTTTGCCCCAAAGTCAAAATCTTTTCTGAAACTTCAACTTCAAGAAAATTATAAAAAAGCCTGGGGAAATTTAAAGTTTGATGGGAAGTCAAAACTAACAAAGAAATTCATGGACAGCTACTTTAATGATTATGGCACTGGAATCAATCCTAGTTTAATGCCTTCTTAAACACTCCATCGTATCTATCAATAATTCTTATTTTAGCGTAAAATTATTTCACATGAACAAGAAAGTCATATTAGCCATACTTGACGGCTGGGGAATATCTCCTAACAAGGAAATTTCCGCAGTAGATAAAGCAAAAACTCCTTTTGTAGATAGTTTATATAAAAAATATCCAAATGCAACTTTAAGAACTGATGGTCTTAATGTTGGTTTACCAGAAGGACAAATGGGCAATTCTGAAGTTGGTCACATGAATCTTGGAGCTGGAAGAATTGTATATCAAGACCTTGTAAAAATCAACATGGCTGTTGAGAAAAATACTCTTAAAGATGAGCCAGTTCTGGAACAAGCATTTGATTATGCCAAGAAAAATGACAAAGCAGTTCATTTCTTAGGTCTTCTGAGTGATGGAGGTGTCCATTCCCATATTAACCACCTGAAAGGTCTCGCTACTGCTGCACATGATTATGGCATCACAAAAAAATATGTTCATGCTTTTACAGATGGAAGAGATGTTGACCCACACTCAGGTAAAGGTTATATTGAAGAGTTAATGCCACATTTAGAAAAAACAAATACAAAATTGGCTAGTATTATTGGTAGATACTATGCAATGGATAGAGATAAACGTTGGGAGAGAATAGAGAAGGCTTACGACCTGCTTGTAAAAGGCGAAGCCGAAACTTACACTGAGAATCCGCTTGAAGTTCTACAAGAAAGCTATGATAATGGTGTTTCTGATGAATTTATAAATCCAATTGGAATTACATCTAAAGGTAAACCTGTTGCCAAGATAGCTGAAGGTGATGTTGTAATCTTCTTCAATTTTAGAACAGATCGAGGAAGACAATTGACGCAAGCACTGAGTCAAGAAGACTTTCCTGATTATGGAATGAAATCCATCCCATTATATTACGTCACTATGACCAAATATGATGATACTTTCAAGAACATCAATGTAGTTTATAAAAAAGACAATATCAAAGCAACTTTAGGTGAAGTACTTGAATTTACAGGTAAATCACAGATAAGAGCAGCTGAAACTGAAAAATATCCTCATGTCACTTTTTTCTTTTCGGGTGGCCGAGAAGAACCCTTTAGAGATGAAAAACGCATAATGGTAAATTCTCCAAAAGTGGCAACTTACGATTTACAACCAGAAATGAGTGCATACGAACTCAAAGACAAAATTGTAAAAGAAGTTGAAGAAAAATCAGGAGATTTTATTTGTTTAAATTTTGCTAACCCTGATATGGTAGGTCATACAGGAGATTTTGATGCTGCTGTAAAAGCATGTGAAACCGTGGATGAATGCCTTAAAGAAGTAGTGACTGCAGCTGAAAAGCAAGACTATTCAGTTATTGTAATCGCAGATCATGGAAACAGCGAAACAATGTTAAATGAGGATGGCTCTCCAAATACAGCTCATACAACCAATCCTGTACCATTTATTTTAGTAGATAAGGATATCAAATCTGTAAACGATGGGATATTGGGGGACATTGCTCCTACTATTTTAGAATTAATGGGAATAGCAAAACCAGATTTAATGACACAAAATTCATTACTAAAATGAGAAAAATATACGGATTAATTTTTGTTCTTGTCATCTCGACATTTTCTCCAAGTTGTACTTTGTCTAAAAAAAACACTGAAGACAAAGTAAAGCCTGAAGAAGATACCCAAAATAAAGTACTACCTGAAGAAAACGAGCTTATTCTAGGTGAGTTTAAACTTAAGGATCTGAAATCCTCAAATAATAGAATATGGTTTGAAAATAACTACGAGAGTTTCACACTAAAACCTGAAGTCGTCGATAGAATTGGCGATTTTGTAAAAAAAGAGAATTTTGAGATTGTTGTATACATGGGAACATGGTGTGAGGATAGCCAGAGAGAGTTTCCAGGGTTTATTAAAATACTAGATCAAGTTAATTTTGATTACAATGATCTTACTCTCATAGGAGTTGATGAAGATAAAGTTGTTCCCAACATTTCAAACGAAAAAAGAAACCAATTGAATGTTTTCAACGTGCCTACCATCATAGTTTATGATGAGCAGGGCGAAGAGGTTAATCGATTTGTTGAATTCCCACAAGAAACTTTAGAAGAAGACCTTCTCAAAATATTTTCTAGGCAGGATTATAAACATGTCTATGATTTTTAATTCTGACCTATGATCTCTTCTAAAAGACCTGTATTAGCGATAGATTTTGATGGTACTATCGTAGAGAATAAATATCCGTCTATCGGTAAACCAAAACTGTTTGCTATTGAAACTTTAAAAAAACTTCAAAAAAAAGGTTTTGTTCTTATTTTATGGACCTACAGAAGTGGTGAGAGTCTTGATGAAGCGGTTAAATTTTGCAAAAAACAAGGAATTGATTTTTACGCAGTAAACAAAAGCTACCCTGAAGAAAGTTATAGTGATGATATAAGCAGAAAAATAAATGCTGACATTTTTATAGATGATAGAAATATAGGTGGATTCATCGGTTGGGGAAATATTTACAGAGAATTGATTGGTGAAGATGAAGATTTAGTTAGACTAAAAAATAAAAAAGAAGGTTTTTTTAAATCCATTTTTAAAAAGAAATAAATGATAATTACAAAAACAAGGGAGGAATTAAAACTGATGTACGAAAGTGCTCAAATTGTTTCCAAGACTTTAGGGATGATTGCCAAAGAAATAAAACCAGGCATTACATCTTTACATCTTGATAAACTTGCAGAAGAATTCATTAGAGATCACGGAGCTATTCCAGGTTTTCTGGGGCTTTATGATTTCCCGAATACACTTTGCGTCAGCCCTAATGATCAAGTAGTTCATGGCATACCAAACAACAAACCTCTACAAGAAGGAGATGTTCTTTCTGTAGATTGTGGTGCAGTAAAAAATCAATATTACGGTGATCATGCTTACACCTTTGAAGTAGGTGAAGTCGATGAAGATGTAAAAAAGCTTATTCGTGTGACGAAAGAATCACTTTACAAGGGCATTAAACAGTTTGTAGAAGGGAATCGCGTTGGAGATATTGGTTATGCTATTCAAAAATACACGGAGCAACACGGTTACGGGGTTGTGAGAGAACTTGTTGGTCATGGACTTGGGAAAACAATGCATGAAGATCCTCAGATACCAAATTATGGTAAAAGAGGACGTGGGAAAAAATTTATTGAAGGAATGACCATAGCCATTGAACCGATGATTAATATGGGTACTAAGCGTATCAAGCAATTACCCGATGGTTGGACTATTTTAACTTCGGACGGAAAACCTAGTATCCACTTTGAACACGATGTAGCATTGGTTGATGGTAAGCCAAGACTTTTATCCACTTTTGATTATGTGCATGAGGCTTTGGGCATTTCTACAGAGGAGGAAAACCCTTACAGACTTGATATTTCCACCTTGTAATTCATCCTAGTTTTAAAAGCAAGTTTCCACGTTTCTTAATTATTTTAAGATATCAGGCTAAAAACTAAGATTCAAAATGAATTATTTGTTTAAGTTTTAACTTGAATTTTTAAACAAAGTATGATAATAATCTATATTTTTGACTATTGTTATATATAGTTATGGGAAACATTAAACAAAACTTCAGCATTAAAGATTTAGAATCGTTGAGCGGGATCAAAGCACATACTATTCGTATGTGGGAGAAACGCTACAATGTTTTAGAACCAGAACGCACGGAAACCAATATTAGAAATTATGGGGTTACTGGACTCCAGAAAATATTGAATATCGCGTTCTTAAATGAAAACGGTTACAAAATTTCACGGATTTCAAAAATGAATGATGGAGAAATTTCTGAGTTGGTTCAGAGTATCACAACTAGTAAAAGCAATTCCAACAGAGCATTAAAATCCATGAAGGTGGCTATGATGAATTTTGATCAGCCGTTATTTTTGAGAACTTATGAAAACCTGCTCATCAACAAGACTTTTTCAGACATTTATGAAGAAGTGTTTATGCCTTTAATGATTGAAATTGGTCTATTGTGGCAAGCCGGCACAATTACACCGGCCCACGAACAATTTATTTCAAATTTAATCAAGCAAAAATTGTTTATCAATATTGAAAGTCTTCAAAAAGAACAGGCTTCAAAAACTGATAAGGTTTTTGTTCTTTTCCTTCCCGATGAAGAAATTCATGATATAGGTCTTTATTATGCTAATTTTGAAATCTTGTCTCATGGCTACAAAGTTATTTTTCTAGGTCAAAGCCTTCCTATGGAAGATTTAACTTATCTTTCAACCTTATATGATAATACCGTCTTTGTTAGCTATCTCACTACAAAACCTGATAATATTGATCAGTATTTGGATGATTTTAAAAAACACATCTGTCCAGAAGGTCTTTGTGAATATTGGATATTGGGAAGAAAGGCGGTTGAATTAATTGAAAAAAACACTAAACTTCCTGAGGGAATCAGAGCCTTTAGGGATATTTCAGAATTGACATTAAATTTATAAAATGAGTAAATCGATTGCAGTAATTGGCTCCGGCTTTTCATCCTTGGCGGCGGCATGTTATCTTGCCCAAAGTGGAAATACAGTTGAAATTTTTGAAAAAAACGATAGCCTTGGAGGTAGAGCAAGACGCTTTAAAGAAAAAGGATTCACTTTTGATATGGGGCCATCCTGGTATTGGATGCCTGATGTTTTTGAAAGATTTTTTGCAGATTTTGGTAAAAAACCTTCAGACTTTTATGAACTCGATAAGCTGGATCCAGGTTACCAGGTCATTTTCGAGGGAGGCGAAACCATAGAGATTGGTGATAGCCTAGATAAGATCTATAAGATTTTTGATAAGGAAGAAGAAAATGGAGCCAAGAAACTTAAAAAATTTATTGACAATGCTCGTGACAATTACGACATAGCCATAAAAGATTTAGTCTATAAACCTGGTGTCTCCCCTTTAGAGTTGGTTACCCCAAAAACTATTACCAAATTAGGTGAGTTTTTTAGTACTGTCGATAAAGATGTTGAAAAAGAATTTAAAAGTGAAAAACTCAAGCAAATACTTAAGTTCCCTGTTTTATTTTTAGGGGCTAAGCCTAGCGAAACTCCATCTTTCTATAATTTTATGAATTATGCTGATTTCGGTCTCGGGACATGGCATCCTAAAGGTGGATTTCACGAAGTCATTGCTGCTATGGTTAAATTGGCTGAATCGCTTGGCGTTAAAATAAACACCAATGCAAACATTGATAAAATTGAAGTCGAAAACAATACTGCTGTTGCTTTAGAAGTGAATGGTGAAACTATAAATTATGACACTATTTTATCAGGAGCAGATTACCACCATACAGAAACTTTATTAGATCAAAAACATCGTCAATATTCCGAAGCTTACTGGAATAAGAAAGTTTTTGCCCCATCTTCACTTCTTTTTTATATCGGTTTTGATAAAAAACTTGAAAATATCAAACATCATAATTTGTTCTTTGATGTGGATTTTAATGAGCATGCTAAAGATATTTATACAACTCCAAAGTGGCCTGATGAACCTTTATTTTACGCAAACTTCACTTCCTTAACTGATCCTTCAACTGCCCCAGAAGGTCACGAAAACGGTTTTTTCCTTGTACCCATAGCTCCAGGAATAGAGGATACAGAAGAACTAAGGGAAGAATACTTTAACAAAATCATGACAAGGTTTGAATCTTTGACTGACCAAAACGTCCAGAAAAATATTATATTTAAAAGGTCTTTTTGTGTTAATGACTTTGTAGAAGATTACAACTCATACAAAGGGAATGCTTATGGTATGGCAAACACATTATTACAAACGGCTTTTTTAAGACCAAAATTGAAGAGTAAAAAGGTTAAGAACCTTTATTTTACAGGGCAATTGACAGTTCCTGGGCCTGGCGTTCCACCAGCATTAATATCAGGTAAATTGGTATCTGAGTTAATTGAAAAAAATTAAACTAATGAAGTCATTATTTGATACAGTTTCGAGAGATTGCAGTAAGTTAGTTACAAACTCTTACAGTACATCTTTTTCGATTGCAACAAAATTGCTTGCACCTTCAATAAGGCAAGACATTTATAATATCTACGGGTTTGTAAGATTTGCTGATGAGATTGTTGACACTTTCCACGATTATGACAAGTCCAAGCTTTTTAAAAATTTTAAAAATGATTTATACGAAGCTTTAAATCAAAAAATCAGCCTCAACCCAATTCTGAATAGCTTTCAGGAAACTGTTCATAAGTATGATATCGATGCTCATTTGTATGAGTCTTTCATGAATAGTATGGAAAAGGATTTGCACAAATCCAATTATTTAACTCAAGAAGAATATGAAGCTTACATCTACGGAAGTGCAGATGTGGTAGGTTTGATGTGTCTTAAAGTATTTGTCAAGGGAGATAAAGAAGCATACGAAAGTCTAAAGAACGATGCAATGCGTTTAGGATCCGCTTTTCAAAAAGTGAATTTTCTACGTGATTTGAAAGCAGACTGCGAAGAATTAGAAAGATCCTATTTTCCGAATGCAGATTTAAGCCGTTTGGATGAGGAAACGAAAAATGTAATTATAACGGAAATTGACGAAGACTTTAAAGCAGGTTTAAGAGGTATAGCAAAATTACCAGTTGAAGCTAAATTAGGAGTTTATACAGCTTACATTTACTACTCCAAACTGCTTCAAAAATTAAAAAACACACCTTCTTTAGAAATAAAGAATAAAAGAATACGAGTACCTAATTATCAAAAAGCAAGCCTGCTTGCAAAATCCTACATTTCTTGCAGGTTTAATTTAGTTTAACATTATGGATATATTGATTTGGATTGTTGTGTTTGTCGCAACATTTTTGGGGATGGAATTTATGGCGTGGTTTACGCACAAATATATTATGCATGGTTTTTTGTGGGTTCTTCATAAAGACCACCATTTAAAAGATCATAAAAGTTGGTGGGAACGCAACGATTTGTTTTTTGTTTTCTATGCCGTTGTAAGCATGTACTTTTTCATGGTTGCAGAATTTCAATTTGCAGTAGCTATTGGTGCTGGTATAGCGGGTTACGGTTTAGCATACTTTCTTGTTCATGATATATTTATCCACCAAAGATTTAAGTTATTCCGAAAAGCAAATCACTGGTATGCAAAAGGTATTCGAAGAGCTCACAAAATACATCATAAGCATTTAGGAAAAGAAGACAGTGAGTGTTTTGGTATGCTTATACCACCAAAACGTTTTCTGAAAAACAACAAATAGATGAATATGAAAATTGCAGTTGTTGGTTCTGGCATTGCTGGAATAGCATCAGCATTACGGTTAAAGGCTAAAGGCTATCACGTAGAAGTTTTTGAACAAAACAATTATACTGGAGGCAAGCTTCACAGCTTCCGAAGAGGTGATTACAGGTTTGATTATGGTCCTTCACTTTTTACCATGCCTCAACTTGTTGATGAGCTTTTTGGTCTATATAACATAGATCCTAAGTCCTATTTCGAATACAAAAGAAAAAATACCATCTGCAATTACTTCTGGGAAGATGGCCAGCGATTTCAAGTCAACGCAGATAAAAATACATTTATAAAAGAAGCTGCCAAAACCTTTAATGAGCCTGAAAATAATCTTAGTGATTATTTGAAAAGTACTCAAACTAAATACAATTTAACATCCAGGCTTTTTTTAGAAAAATCGCTTCATAAATTTAGCACTTACTTATCTAAAGACACTTTAAAGGCAGTTATTAATCTAGGAAAACTTCATCTAGACAATAGTCTTAATGAAGTCAATGAAAGGTATTTTGAACATCCAAAGCTCGTTCAACTCTTTAACAGATTTGCTACTTACAATGGTTCTTCTCCATACAAGACACCTGGAATTATGTCTATGATTCCTCATTTGGAAATGAATTACGGAGCATATATTCCAAAACATGGAATGCATGATATTTCACAAAGCCTGACCAAATTGGCTAAAGACGTCGGAATCATTTTTAAGCTCAACCAAAAAGTTGATGAAATTCTTTATGACGATAAAAAAATAAGAGGTATCAGAGTCAATCAAGAAGAGCAGATATTTGACATGGTCATCTGTAATATGGATGTCTATTCCGCTTATAAATCATTACTAAAAAAAGCAACACCACCAAAAAAAACATTGGAACAGGAACGCTCAAGTTCAGCATTAATTTTTTATTGGGGTGTGAATAAAAAGTTTAAAGAACTAGACTTACACAACATTCTATTTACGGAAGATTACAAAAAGGAATTCGATCACCTTTTTAATAAAAAATATTTTGCTGATGATCCTACAGTTTATATCAACATAACTTCAAAAGAAGTTAATGGTGATGCTCCAGAAGGTTGCGAAAATTGGTTCGTAATGTTGAACGCACCTACAAATTGTGGTCAGGACTGGTCAGCTCAAACTACTTATATTAGGGAAAAAGTAATTGCCAAAATAAATAAATGCCTTGACACCAAGATTGAAAACCATATCGAAATAGAACATGTAGAAACACCTGAAACTATTGAAACGGCAACTGCTTCTTTTCAGGGTTCCTTATACGGTACTTCTAGCAATGATAAATTTGCTGCGTTTTTAAGACATCCTAACTTTAGTTCTAAAATAAAAAACCTCTATTTTTGTGGTGGTAGTGTTCACCCAGGTGGTGGTATTCCATTATGCTTACTATCTGCAAAAATCGTTTCAGATTTAGTTCCACAAGCCTAATTTATGTGAATGAAAAGCCTTTATAAAGAAAAAAAATACGTTCTTATAGCTATTGGAATTCTCTGGCTTTTTCATATTTCTGGAATAATAGGGATTAGCCTGGGTTATCAAGATTGGTTTGCAAGCAGAACAGCTCTCAATCTTTTCATCATGTTTCTGGCCCTCATATTTTTCTTTCCGCTGGATACTATTAAAAAGTGGATTTTATTTATTCTATTTGGAGTTTTAGGTATCTACGCAGAATATCTAGGAGTGACCTTCGGTTTATTTTTTGGAGAATATGCCTACGGAGATAATTTTGGTCCGAAGATTTTTGAAGTGCCCATTCTCATAGGAATTAATTGGGCAATGTTGACATTTATATGTGGTGCAGTCGCCAATCACTTATCCGACAATATTTTTTTAAAATCGTTATTAGGGACCTTCATGATGCTATTTTTAGATTTATTCATGGAAAAAGTAGCTCCAATATTTGATTTCTGGGAATTCTCTGGAGGCTATGCCCCCATAGATAATTATATTGCCTGGGGTATTATTTCGTTCATATTTCATCTGGTATTTCACCTAGCCAAAATAAAAGGGCAATTTCTTATTTCCCTCAATTTATACTTAGTTCAACTCGCATTCTTTATCTACTTCTATGTCTATTTCTAAATATGATTACATAATCGTTGGTGCTGGTGCAGCTGGATTAAATCTTGCTCTTGCAATGAACGATGATGCTTTTTTTGAAAATAAATCTATTTTGATTTTAGATAAAGATCAAAAAAATAAAAACGATAGAACGTGGAGTTTCTGGGAAAAAGGCGAAGGAAAATGGGACCACTTAGTGTCTAAAACCTGGGATAAAGGCATAGTAAAAGCGAATGGAGAGAACATTATTCTGGACCTAAAAAAGTATAGCTATAAGATGCTAAGGTCAGCTCAGTTTTATGCTGACGCAAAAATAAAGCTTCAGAAACCAAACATCGACTGGAAGACTGAGGAAGTTCAAAAAATTGTTCAGTCGCAAGAAAGCGCAATCATCACAACCACTGGAGGAAATTATGAAGCTAAATATGTGTTTGATAGTAGAATTCCGTCAAGCTATTCTTTAGACGATACCGACTATTTAAACGTAGCTCAACATTTTAAAGGCTGGATCATTGAAACAAAAACACCGGTTTTTGATGAGTCAAAATTCACGATGATGGATTATGACCTAAAGGATGGACAGACGACAAGTTTTACCTACATTTTACCTTTTTCATCAACAAAAGCTTTAGTAGAGTTTACCTATTTTAGTCCAGACCTTGTAAGTGAATCCACTTATGATGATTATTTACAAAAATATATTGCAGAGAATTTAAAAGTTGAAGATTATACTATTCTTGAAACTGAAAATGGTATTATACCAATGACCAATTTCCCTTTTGAAGACTTCAATCAAAAACATATCATCAAAATAGGAACAGCCGGAGGCTGGGTGAAAGCCTCATCTGGTTATTCTTTTAAAAATTGCGAAAGGAAAAGTCAGAATATTATCAAGTTTCTGAAATCAAAACAAGATTTTTATAAAGACTCTTCACCAAAAAAATATAAGCATTACGATAAAATTTTTCTTGAAGTGCTCACTAAGGAAAATTCCTTCGGGGAAGAATTATTTTACAGAATGTATAAAAACAATTCAATTCAAACGATTTTTAGATTTCTTGACGAAAAATCTTCATTTCAGGAGGATCTAAAAATCATAATGAATTTAAGCTCATCCCCATTCATCAAAGGATTTTTTAGACATGCAAAAGACGGCTTTAATACCTAACTAGCATCCTTTATAACAATTTTTTCTTGAAGCCTGAATCTTGAAAAAAGTTCTTCGCTGTACCAGTCCAGCTTTCTCGTTTTTTGGATGGCTTTGATATGTTCATGACTTTGATAAGCATAAGCTTGAAGGCTATCCATAGTTTCCCAAATACTAAAGGTCGCCATTTCTACAAACGGTAATTCTCCAAAGCCTTTTGTATAGATTAGTCCCTCTGCATTTTCAAGTGGTTTTTGAGATTCTGGAACAAACTTCCAGAATTTCAGAAGCATATTGGTTTTAATGCTAGCTCGAGTAATCACAGCAATCTTATCATCTTTAGCTATATCTTTAGCTTGAACCGAAGACTGAAATGGATTCTTACCGTTCCACAAACCTCTAGCCTGAATACTTTGAAGATAAAGCACTTCCATTTTTGTCGCATGCTTTTTATAAAGCTGACTTAAAGTATGCGTATCAAAAAAGTCCTGAGCATAAGACTCATCATCCCAAACTTGTAATACCGCGTACACATTCCAGTCCGGTAAAGGATTGAAATTATCCTTGCCACTTCCCATTAGTTTATAAAAGCTTTGTCCTTCAACTGTTTTCATATACCGATGACCAAATTGCATCATCGATAATGCCCAGAATTTATCAGCAAAGCCATTATAAGTTAAAACGGTAAGTGTAGTAATTTGTGACATAATGTATAAAAAGACAAAGGTGAAAACTAATGTCGTTTCGAATTAGTTTTTACCTTAATTTTATTAATATTTAAACAATGAATGATTCAATGATGGAAACCTTCAATTAAGTTCGTTTCAAATTCAGGATAAAGTTCAATGAATTTCGGAAAAAATTAGTCCTTATACTTATTAAACCAATTTGTGATGTATCCTACTTTTCTAAACAAATTACTAGGTTTTCCCGCAATACCATGGCCAGAACCCGCGATTCTTACCATCACTGCATCAATTCCCTGTAGCTTTAATGCTGAATAATACTGTTCGGTTTCACTCATAGGTGTTCTGTAATCTTCCTGACCGGTCAAAAGCATCGTTGGTGTTTTTACATTTCCTACCAGTGAGATTGGAGAATACTTTAAATAATCTTCCGGAGATTCCCAAGGCTTGTCTTTGAACCAGTATTTTGAAAAGAATGGAGAACCATCTGCAGTTAAAACAAAACTATACCAATTGATTACTGGTTTTGCCACTACAGCAGCCTTAAATCTATCTGTCTTACCAATTGACCAGGCGGTAAGCACTCCTCCTCCACTGCCTCCAGTAATAAACAGATTGTTTTCATCAACATAGCCTTGATCTACTACATACTCTGTAGCATCCATTAAGTCGTTATAATCTTCGCTTGGATAATTATGATTGATGTAAGCCGCAAAGTCTTCGCCGTAACTGGTGCTTCCTCGTGGATTGGTATAAACCACCACATAACCCCGGCTTGCAATGAATTGCAATTCTGGAGAAAATCGAGATCCATAATTAGTATAAGGACCACCATGAATTTCTAAAATCATTGGATATTTTTTGGAAGGATCAAAGTTTGGTGGTGTGATGATCCAACCCTGAACCTTAAACCCGTCTACTGATGAATCCACCCAGAATTCCTCTACGTTTCCTGTCTTTTTAGACTTCAATAGATTTTCATTTAGACTCGTAAGAAGTTTTGGTTGTGAATTCGACTTTCTGCCTAAAACTGCCAATTCTGAGGGCGTTGAAGTTGTAACATGAGAAAATGCTAAGTTACCCTTATCTGAAACAGAATAACTTCCACCACCATAAGGTCTTCCAATACTTGCAGAACCAAGGTTTTCAGCTACTGTAGTTGAATTTCCTTTAAGATCTATATTACCAACTTTACTATTCCCCTCTTCATCAAATCTGAAATAAATAGACTTGCTATCTTTAGACCAGGTTATGGATGAAATGTCTTGAGTGAAATTGTTTGATAAAACTTCAACTTGTTTATTGTCTCTGTCCATCAAATAAAGTTGAGTCAATTGATATCCTACAAATCTATCTTTGAAACCTGTATAAGCGATATATTTTCCATCTGGAGAAATTTTTGGAGAGTTGAAAGGTCCACGCTCTTTGGAGAGTTGTTCTACCTCTCCTGTTATAATGTTTTGCTGAAAGATTTGCTCATTGTTAGGATCAAGTTCAGCATTTTTAGATTTGTTGACGGTGTACAAAATATGCTTCCCATCTGGAGCCCAGGAAGGAGATCCATATTGATGTGAACCCGACGTGAGTTGACGTGCCGTCCCGCCTTCAGCTGAAATTATAAATAAATGGCTGTACCCATCTTGGACATAACCCCCGCCATCTCTTCGGTATACAGCTTTATCTATGACATCTGCTTCTTTTTCCCACTGGGCTCCGGTTGGAGGTGCTGGTATGCCAGGTTTCACAGCTTTAGATAATTCTGATACAAACTTGCTAAAAAGGAGTTGAGACCCATCTGGAGACCAGCTTATGTTTCCAGGGCTTTCTGTAAAATTCGTAAGAGCAGCTGTTGTTTTTGATTTTACCCAATACACATAGAGTTGATTTGAACCATCTTGATTGGAAGTAAACGCAAATTTATCACCTTGTGGAGACCAGGAGACATTTCCGTAATTCTTAGTTCCGGACGTGATTGGATAATGGTCTTTGCCATCAAAGGAGATTTGCCATAGATTTACTAATCTACGGTCTGTCATGACATCAAACTGATGTCTTTCATAAATTATGGTGTTCCCATCTGGAGAAATTTCAGGATTTGAAACCATCTGTAAATCAAAAAGATCCATGTAATCAAAATGGTTTTCATCTACTTGGGCGTTAAGTTGAATATTTAAGAACGAAATAAAACCAAATAAAAATAAGCTAAGACGTGTAAAATTCATGATGTAATAATTTATTTAAGATATTTTTCTGGTGATTTTCTTTGGTTTGAGACCTTTTCATACAGCTTTGCAAAGCTATAAATATCAGATTCCAGATAAGGTTTCGTAATAAACGTAAGTCCTTCAGGCTCACCATCTTCATTGTATCCCATAGGAACTGTTAGCGCTGGATACTTTGCAGCTGCAGCTTGACCAGCATTATAATTATTGATGGATAGAATAGCATTAAGATTATTTTTCTGCATAGGCTTTTCAAAATAATCTATGCCTGCAAGTAATAGTTTTTGTCTGATTTCAATAAGTTCTGTTTCTGATAAATCAAGCTCTTCAATACCTTCAAACCTAGCTTGACCATATGGAATTCTTAAGGTTGAATCTTCAAGATTAAATTTCATAACATCACTAGTAGTTTTTATTTTAATATTATCAGAAGAATATATAGATAAATAATTTTCAAGGTCAATCTTCATATCACCGCTCAATAATTCAAGAAAACCTTCAAAACTCATAGCTTCAGGATCAATTTCAATCACCTCGGCCCCAAGACTTCTCAATTCTTCTAATGCTTTTTTATACAAAGGATTTTCCGAGTAGGATTCATAAGCTCCAAATCGAACTCCCTTCAAATCTTTTCTAGATTGAATTTCCCAAGGCACTTTCGAGCCAAAGTCTTCATCAGATGCCGATGCCATTGCTGAAAATAAAATTGAGTTGTCTTTTAAATTTCTGGTGATAGGGCCTGGTGTATCCAGAGTGCTCGATATAGGAACTATTCCATCTTGGCTTAGAATTCCTACAGTTGGTTTTAAGCCAACTGCAGATTGCTGGCTGGAAGGAGAAAGAATAGACCCCGAGGTTTCTGAACCTACGGCTGCGGCTGCATAATTTGCAGCAATAGCAACAGCACTTCCTGAACTGGAACCACCGGTATCAAATTCCCTTATTCCGTAAGGATTTAAAGTTTGACCACCAATAGCACTGTAACCATTAGGACAACCATCACAAAGAAAATTTGCCCATTCACTAAGGTTAGCTTTACCTAAGATCAAACCTCCATAGGATTTTATGTTTGCTACGATTTCAGCATCATTTTCAGGCTGGTTATTCTTCAAAGCAACTGCACCTGCAGTAGTAGGCATGTTTTTGGTGTTGATATTGTCTTTTAAAATTATAGGCATTCCATAGATGGGATGTTTTATGGAAGACTTACTATTGTCAAGTTTTTCAGCCTGCATAACCACTTCAGGATTTATGGAAATCATCGCATTCAGAGAAAGAGCTTTATCACTTTCAAATTTTGCTATTCTGTATAAATACCATTGTGTTAATTCTTTGTAAGAAATTTTTCCATCTGAAATATGATCCTGAAGCGTCTGAATGCCCTGGTCCAAAATCAAAGGAGATAATTCCATGTATTTTTCTTCTGAAAAACCACTCAATTGTGATGTAATGTTTGTGATAAGCTCATTTCGGTCTGAAACCTTAGATTGAATGAGTTTATACCTTAATCGTTCTGACTCGTTATTTTCATTGGATTTTATCAATCCAGTTTCATCATAAGGAACCCAGGTTTGAAATTCTGGGAAATCTTCTTTTTTACAGGAAATCAAAGAGAAAAAAGATAAAAGAATAAGTAATATTGAGCTGTTTTTAAGCATAAGTAGGAATATTAGAAAATTTTGAAAGATCTGCTGAATTTACAAATTATTGGTATAATTACTAATTAAGAGCTCATTTAATGAAGAAATTAAATCGAGAATTTTGCGCAATGAGAAAAATATCGCTAGTTTTGATTCATGACAAAAAGCTTTCATCCTGAATTTAATGCTTTTACAATTTATTAAACCACTATTATGAAACGTATTAACCTGATTGAAAATTTTAGATTTAAGTACAAAGACCAAATCCATCCAGATCTTATTTATCTGGGTCTATTACAAACCTCAACTGAAGTTTATCTAGAAAAGATTTTGGACTCCGATCCGGAAGTTATTATTCAGCATAATTTAGAAACTGTTTTTGATTCAGATTTGGAGCCTCTGCGCCCTCATATAAGTGCTGCACTTTTTAACCCACTCATCGATATAAATGATAACGCAAGTAAGTTCTTACTGCATATGGATCCATTGAGTATTGTCATGAATTACACAGGAATTTTTTCTGAAGATGCCACAGAACGTTTTCTAAACTTAATCTAACGATTGCAGACTTAAGAAAAAACTGGCTTTCTTGTTTTCAAATTAAATCAAACTTGATTTTAGATTGTAACAATGAATATCAAGTAATCAGAAATTCTAAATCATTTCTAGGTGTACAAATTTTGAGCTATAATTAATAAAATTACACTCAAATTGATGTTGCCATTCTAAACTTGATGTTCTTTAAAATATTTAGCTGTTAAATTTTATAGTTAAAAAATCGAAAAGGATTTTTATTTACCAGGTCTGGCTTTTTTTTAGATTTGAAAAATCGGGAAGTAGTTTTATTTGCTAATCAACTGAATCAAAATAGAAATGTAGACCTGATTTAAAAGAAAATTAATTTGCACGTTCCCGCAAATACTTCAGTGCTTTTGACATTTGGTTTTCTACTGTTTTTACAGATATATCCATATCCTCAGCAATGTCTTTGTACTTAATTTTATCTAGTTTGCTTTTGATGAATACTTTTCTGCACCGGGGGGGGAGTTCATCGATAAGTTTATGTAATTTCTTCAATTTACTTTCTCGATGATTTTCCTGAGTGTTCATGGAATTTGCGATCGCCTCCCATTTTACTTCATCTAAATGATCAAACTTGATTTTCTTTTTTCGTAAATGTTGCAGAAACTGATTGTGGCTAGAAGTGAAAAGGTAATTTTTTAAGGACGTTTGAATTTCTATTTTTTGACGTTTGACGTAAAAATTCATTAACATGTCTTGAACAATATCTTCTGAAATTTTTTTGTTTTCACATAACTTAAAGATGTAATTACAAAGCCATTGGTAGTATTTAGTGTAAAGTATTTTGTAGGCTATTTCATCACCTTGCTTAAGTTTTTTAATAAAAATTGATTCTTCCATTATTAGCAATTTAGCTATAATATCGATATAATATTCAATTTTTCAGAGATTGAATAGGGGTTTTTAACAAAAGTTGCATCTTATAAGTAAGAAGTTTGATCTATTTGTAAATGAATCCTGAAAAACTTATTGATAAATATTTAGAAGGAAGTCTTTCAATAAGAGAGAGATTTCAACTCAATGATTGGGTTAAAAAAGACTTAAAAAACCTTAATATTTTTAAGGACAAAATCAAGTCTTACTCATATGTCATTCCACTTCATTTTGACACTGATAAAGCCTTTGAAAAATTCTATAATCAGATTCAGTTGAAAAAACAGAAACGTCTACAAAGATTGAAAGTGATCTCAATCGCGGCGAGCTTCATGGTTTTAATTGCATTGGGTTTTCTTTATAACCACTTCGAAGTAAATAAAACTTCAAAACATACTTTAAGTTCTAAAGAAACTAATGAAAGCCTCAAACATATTCAGATTATCTTGCCAGATGGGAGCCAACAGATTATTGACAAAAAATCAACAGAGTATGTCAAAACCAGCAATGGAAAATTAGTAGCAAGTAAATCTGATGATATCATAGTTTTTGGAAATGAAAATAAAGTTGAAATTGACACTTCCATTACCCAGATTGATATTCCTTACGGAGAAAAAATTCGTTTAAAATTGTCCGATGGGACTTTAGTATGGCTAAACTCTGGAACCAGTTTTAGATTCCCACAGAATTTTGACCCAAACTCCAATACCAGACAAGTAGAAGTCAAAGGAGAAGCATACTTTGAGGTTTTAAGTGATCAGCACAAACCATTTATAGTTAATACGCCTAGCGTTAACATCAAGGTTTTGGGAACTCATTTTAACGTAGCATCCTACGCTAACGATCACAGCACCAAAACTACTTTAATGGAAGGCAAAGTTCATGTCTATAAAAGTTTTCAAAATGAAAATGCTTTAGAGTTGAATCCTAATCAACAAGCTGTTTTCAAAAAAACAGACCTAAGCCTAAGTATAAATAATGTAGAGGCCAAAAACTTCAATTCATGGATTGATAATGTTCTTGTTGTTGATGGACTGTCTTTCCTAGAACTAAAGGAAAAACTTGAACGCCGATACAATGTTATTATTACCAGTGAAATTGATGGATTATGGAACACTGTTTATAGAGGAGAGTTTCATGATGAATCACTTAAAGAAACATTACAAACTATCGCTTTGAGTTCACATTTCGAATTTGAAATCGATGGTAAACACGTAAGAATATTCAATAAGAAACCAACAATCAATAGCTAAAAATAAGTATTAACAAAAACAAATTATGATGAAGAATTACACAAAAAAAGTGAAAGGGAGCAGAAACTTTGTTTCCCTCCACTGGACAGGAAAAGCGATGCTTTCTCTAGTCCTAATGATTTTGGTGACAGTGCAAGGATTTGCTAATCCAAAGCTATTTCAGAGTTTATCATTAAACTATGAAAATGCGGCGCTCATTGATGTTTTGGACAAAATGAAGTCTGAGTCAAACTTTAATTTTTTCTATAATATTGACGACATTGAAGAAAATAAACCGGTGAGTATTACTGCAGAAAATTCTGCATTTGAAGATATTTTAAAAGAAATAAGCAAGAAAGCAAATTTTGATTATGCTTTCAATGGAAATCAAATCGTACTCACATCGTCATCCACGTCAACTTTAACAAAATTAACTGAGGGGATAATTCAGGATCGCGAAATCACGGGTCTGGTTGTCGATCAAAATGGCAATCCACTTCCTGGAGCCAATGTCGTAGTGAAAGGAACAAGTACTGGTGCCCAAACCGACTTTGATGGAAACTTCACTTTAGAAGTTCCTGAGGGAAAGAACATACTTGTCGTGTCTTACGTTGGTTTTAAAAATGTGGAAGTAAATGTGCAAGGTAAATCAAAAATCGAAGTACAGTTAAAACCAGATGCAGGACAACTAGACGCTGTAGTGGTTGTAGGTACAAGAGGTAAGCCTAGAACGTCTTTTGATTCTCCTGTAGCTGTAGATAATTTTAAAACCAAAGATTTAGAAAAAACAGGAAAGACTACTGTAGATCAACAATTGATGTTACGTGTACCCTCTTATAATGCAACTGAGCAACCCGTCTCTGATGCCGCGGCTCACTTTAGCCCTGCAGATTTGAGAGGTTTATTTCCAAGTAGAACTTTAGTTTTGGTCAATGGAAAACGTAAAAATGCAAGTGCGCTTGTTTACAGTTATGTAACTCCTGGACGAGGTGAAGTTGGTGTGGATATGAAAGCTATTCCTTCTGCTGCTTTAGAAAATGTAGAAGTTTTAAGAGATGGTGCCGCTGCGCAATATGGTTCTGATGCGATAGCTGGTGTTATAAACTTAGTGATGAAGGAAAAAGTAGATCCGTTTATCAATAACAGTTTCAGCACAACCACGCGTGGTGACGGTGAACAATATCAATTAGAGTCAGGTTTTGGAGCGGATTTAGGTGAAAACGGTTACGTAAACTTTACACTAAGTCATATGGATTCCGAAACAACCCAACGAGCGGGAGAAATCACCAGCGTTCAAGATGAAGCTGACTACTGGGGAATCCCCGGAGCAGTACCGGATTTTACATTAAATGATTTGAGTAATTTCTTGGATAGAAATCCAAGTGCCGGGTTTAAAGTCGGTTTGCCAGAAATGACAATTACCAATTTTGC
Source organism: Psychroflexus longus (assembly GCF_020164595.1). Classification (GTDB taxonomy): domain Bacteria; phylum Bacteroidota; class Bacteroidia; order Flavobacteriales; family Flavobacteriaceae; genus Psychroflexus; species Psychroflexus longus. The sequence continues at coordinate 1,849 of NZ_JAIQZE010000003.1, read as the reverse complement.
CTACAATTTAGGTTACACCCTAGACGAGGAAACCGAAACTGAAATATACTCTTTTGGTACTTTAACCGATCGAGAAGGTTCTGCGCCTCAGTTTGCAAGAGTTCCTTACTGGGTCCCTGGGTTTGAAGCCATTTATCCAAATCAGGATTTCTTTTTAGCCAAAATGGCACCACAGATTCGAGATCATACATTTTCATTAGGTCTGAGAACAACTCGTAATGAATGGAATTTTGATCTTAGTTCAACTTTAGGTAAAAATAGAATAGATTATTATATAGAAGATTCTTTTAACCAATCCTTTGCTGGAGCAAGTCCTTCCAATTTTTACAATGGTGCGCATGAGTTTAGTCATGTGGTCAACAATCTGGATGTAAACAGAACATTTTATGACACCGGACTTGAAGCTTTATCTGTCGCCTTTGGTGTAGAGCATAGAACTGAAAACTTTGTTACCGAAGAAGGGGAGTTTGCTTCCTATGGTGATGGTGAGTCTCCAGACGCACAAGGCGGAAGAACAGGGTCAGAATCATTTGGTGGCTTCAGTCCAGAAAATGCATCTGACGATTACAGATCCAACATTGGTTTTTATACGGATATCACCGCGGATATCACAGAAGATTTCCTTTTGAGCGGTGCTTTGAGGTATGAAAATTATAGTGATTTTGGTTCTAATGTGAGTTGGAAAATGAGTTCTCGTTACAAAACCCTCGATGATAAGCTTGTATTAAGAGGATCTGTCAGTAGTGGATTTAGAGCTCCCTCTTTACATCAGGTATACTATACGGCAACGACAACTACTCTAACAGAAAATGGTGTTCAACAAAACGGTATCCTGGACAACGGAAATCCTGCTTTGAGGGCTTTGGGTATTCCCGAGCTAGATGCAGAGACTTCTTTCAATTTAAGTGCTGGTTTGACATACAGAATCAGTCAAAACTCAGGAATTACGATAGATGCTTACCAAATAGACGTTGACGATAGAATTGTATTATCTGGACAAGTTACTGCAACTGGAGATCCTACAAGTCCAATTGATCAAACTCTGGATAATGTTGGTGTAGGTGCTGCTGGTTTCTTTTTGAATGCAATTGACACAAGAACTCAGGGTATTGATATTGTGTATACACTAAGTAATCTTGAATTTGGTAGAGGTTTCCTAAGCGGTAGCTTAGCGGCAAACTTTAATAGAACTGAAGTTCAAGGAACTAATTTCCCAAGTTTTATAGAAAACAATAATCTTGGAGATGCTTTATTTTCAAGAGAAGATATTTCAAGAGTAGAAACCTGGAGACCAAGAGAGAAAATTATCGGTACACTTAGTTATGAGATTGATAAGTTCACCACTAATTTATCCTTGATGTATTATGGTTCTGTAACTTACAGACACCCAAGTAATCCTTTAGATGACGCAACTTATGGTGGTAAAACCTTAACCGATTTGAGTGTTAACTATGCGTTTACAGATAAAATTAATTTCACCATTGGTGTAAATAATTTATTTGACGTATTCCCAGATACTTTTGCAGAAGCCTATGCAGGAAGAGGCGGCGCACCACAAGATAGAAATTTAGATTTTGTTGGTAGATTTAAGTATCCATGGCAGACTACTCAGTTTGGAATTGATGGTACACGAGTCTTCTCTCAATTGAATATTAGTTTCTAATTAATAATAAGATCTCAAAAAAAAGGCCATTTTAATTTAAATGGCCTTTTTTAATGCTCTAAATGTCCCGTCCTAATATAGCGATACACTAAAATCAAGTGTATATGGAATCACCAACAAATAAAGGGTATGTAAAGCGAACCCAAAAAGATTATTCGCTTTCTTTTAAGCTTCAGGTAGTCGAAG
>NZ_JAIQZE010000029.1 GCF_020164595.1 Psychroflexus longus | reverse complement strand
AATACCTCCTTTTTTAGAGTATTGCATTTGATAAAATGCAGTAGACGTTTAGAGAAAAGGGAATTAATTAAGCTTTAATCAGAAATCGGTTAGGATAAGCTTTGATGTTTCTAATTGTCAATTTAATTATTATTATAAAGCCTCCAGTCTCATAGCTCAGCTGGTTAGAGCGCTACACTGATAATGTAGAGGTCGGCAGTTCGAGTCTGCCTGAGACTACTTTATAGTCTTTAAGGCACAAGAGAAGAGTTAGAGAGATTAAGAGTAAAATTTTAATTGATTTAGTTTTTAGATATAAGGTTTATAATAAGAATGGTAATATTTAATTGAGTTTAAGTATTATGGCAAAGATTTCATTGCTTATACAAGGTGTAAGTAAGGAATTTAAACGTTCATTGACATATTGAGAATATATAAGAATACGAGAGTAAGAGCGTACTTTTTTCTTTAGAGAAAGGAGTGCGAAGAGTAAAATAAAAATAAATAATTATCGAATAGATAAGCTTATTAAGGGCGTATGGGGGATGCCTAGGCTCTCAGAGGCGACGAAGGACGTGACAAGCTGCGATAAGCTGCGGGGATTAGCACATATG
>NZ_JAIQZE010000028.1 GCF_020164595.1 Psychroflexus longus | reverse complement strand
CAACGGTTCGCGCATAACATAAGTGGCGACTTAAAATGCGCAAGTCTTTCGGTTAAGGTTTAAGTTTCTAAAAATACACAAACCATTCAATTTAGCACAAATCTCGCCATTTTTGTTATGCGCTGTTGTAAAACGTTTTATTTCGAGTTCTGCTTTTCGTCATCAGTTGCCCATTTCTTTATTTTATCATTCAATTTTGGATAACCTAAACCGCCTAAAAGCATTCCGATTGGCATTCCGATTATTGTTCTCCAGAACTCTTTTGGGTTTCTACGATAATCAGGTAAATAAGCCCAATATAAAAATCCAGCAAATAGAATAATAAGGATAGAAATAATTACATATTCAGCCATATTCTTTAATCTTTCTGTTTGTAATTACGTTTCCATTCTTTAAATCCGATAACGTCGTCTCGAACTTCTTTAATCCAATTTTTTCCGTGAGTTTTATTCAAATGCTCAAATACTATTTTATTGTAAGCAATTATTATTTCATTATCTGGTCCACTGCAACCGAATTCGTAAAAATAAATTCCGTATTTTTTTTCAAATTGAGGGTCAGTTGCAATTATCGTAGGCGCAATTCCACCCATTAACAAGAGGAATGGATTTCCATTTTTAATATCTAATTCCGCTATTTTTTTAGCCTTATTTTCATCAGTAACAAAAGTTAGTTTTGAAACTCCAGCATTATTTAATTGTTCATCACTCAACTCCCCAATTCTTGAAAATATAACAGTTTCTTCTTCCGTTTGAGCATTCAAAGTCAAAGTTAGAATTCCAATAAATAACGTTAATATGAATTTCATACGGTTCTCATAAATGTTTTACAAC
>NZ_JAIQZE010000027.1 GCF_020164595.1 Psychroflexus longus | reverse complement strand
ATTGCATTTTCATAAGGATCATATTTTTCTGTCATACTTGTTTTTATGTTGTTTTTGTCTAACATTTCTTGATAGTCATTTGAGCAGTATTGTAGTCCTCTATCTGAATGATGGATTAAAGGTTCTTCCTTGTACTTTCTAGTATTCAAAGCCATATCCAAAGCCCTTAACGATCCCTCTGCAGCTAGACTATTACAAACGTTATAACCCATTATTTTCTTGGAATACGCATCTGTTATCAGTGCGAGGTAAGACGGATTAGCTCTGTTCCCTACATAGGTGATATCACTTACCCATATCTGTTCTGGTCTGTTAATTTCAAGGGCACTAACTATGTTTTTATGTTTTCTAAACCTATGATGAGAATCTGTGGTTATATGATAACTTCTTTCTGGTTTTATAAGCATGTGATTAGCTTTTAGTATTCTAAAGAGTTTATCCCTCCCCACCTTTAGCATTGAGAGTTCCGACTTCAATAAATAATAGAGTTTTCTTGTGCCAAGCCTTGGCATCACAGCACGAATCTTACGAACCAGAACAATAACTTGTTGTGCGATGGACTGCTTGTAAGCTCTAATTTTTAAAGATCTGTAATATACCTGTCTATTAACCCCGAGTAGTTCACAGGCAGAGATCACTGTCTCTTTTTGTTCTTCTTTGAAGCTTTTGATAACTCGGGTTTGTAATTTTTTCTGATTTGAATGTCGTATTCCTTCTCAGCCATATCTACTAGCATATCGAAGATGATGACTTTTTTATCAGCACGTTCAGCGAGGTGTTCCGCTCTAGCTTTCTGCTTTTCAAGTAACTTTACTTTAGCCTCAAGCTCTAGTATTTTCTGTTCTGGTGTCTTTGCCATAGGTTCTTTGGATAAGTTCTCCCAATCAAAGTTACCATATTTTCTGAGCCATTGTGTGATAGTTGATCTTGCTTGTATGCCATATTTATGACTAGCCTCTAATCTTTCAAGCCGACCTGATTCAATTTCTTCGA
>NZ_JAIQZE010000026.1 GCF_020164595.1 Psychroflexus longus | reverse complement strand
GCTGTGTTCAACCCATTAGTGCAACACACTTGTTTTTTAGTTCTTCAATAGGGTTATTATAATTAAACTTTCTAATCGGTCTGTAATTTAGTAATCTTTCTACTTCTTTTATTCTTTGTTCTGATATTTTCCTTAGGTCGGTTTTCTTAGGAAAGAACCTTCTAATGACACCTATTCTATTTTCTACCGTTCCCTTGTCTTGAGAGGTGTAAGGTCTTGTGAAATAAGTTCTGACCTTCAGTAACTTTGCTATTTCATAGTGCTTGGCGAACTCTTTACCGTTATCAAAAGTGATGGTTTTAATCCATGAGCTATTAAATTTGGTTAGTCTTTTCATCATTTTGTGGTTAATTTCTTCTGCATTTTTACTTTCCAGCTTTTCTATCATGGTTACTAAAGTTGTTCTATCTGTCATTACCAATAAGGCGGACTTATGATGAGCACCCATCATCAGATCTACCTCAATATCACCTACTCTAGATCTTTGATCTACCACTTCTGGGCGCTGCTCTATATCCACTCGTTGTGTTATTGCTCCACGATTGTCCTTTATATTGCCTCTCTTCTGCCTTCGTCCATTATGACGTAAATGTTTGTGAAGGTGTTTATAAGCCTTATGGTTTCTATGGTTACTGTGTTTTGCTTCCCATATCCACTTATAGATTGTCTCGTGGCTCACGCAATATTCCCCTTCTTTAGTTAGGCGTTTAGCAATGAGTTCTGGACTCCATTTTTCGTGTTCCATCAAACTGGCAATGCGAGCTTTTAGATCTTGAGTCAAACGAACCTGCTTTGTTTTCTTCAAATGGCAAAAGTCTGTTTTACTTTGAGCATGCTCACCTATATACTGGAATGCTGTCCTGCCTCTTTTAGGGGTATTCCTCTTTAGTTCTCTGCTAATAGTGCTTCTATGAACTTTCAATTGTTCTGCTATGTCAGATTGATTCAGTCCAGCTTGAACTAGACTTTGAATTTGATATCTTTGACCTAAGGTCAGTTGTTTGTATTTTTTCATGCAAGATCAATATAACTATTGAACCTAAAATACTGCGGGCTAGCCCGCAGTATTTTAAACTTACATGTTGCACTTATAACTTGAACTTAGA
>NZ_JAIQZE010000025.1 GCF_020164595.1 Psychroflexus longus | reverse complement strand
GCTTCCCCCAAAACCGAACTGTTTAAAATAAGAATTATTTTAATTAAATTAGACAGTATTATGAGACGAAGTAAATTTTCACCACAGCAGATTGCTAAGATTTTAAAAGAGTTTGATACGGGTAAAAGCGTTGATCAAATTACCAGAGAGCATGGAGTTAGCACCTCTACGTTTTACAAATGGCGTTCTCGTTATGCAGGAATGAACTCCAAAGAACTAAAACGCCTTAAAGAGCTTGAGGAAGAGAATGCAAGACTTAAACAGATGTATGCTAGTTTAGCATTGGATCATCAAATGGCAAAGGAGATTATCGAAAAAAAGCTTTAAAGCCCTCTAAGAAAAGAGAGATAGCTAAAGAACTTATTCATTACGGCATTAGCAGGGCGTGTCGTGTTCTCAAAATGAGTAAAAGTGTGTTTTATTATAAGGCTTTACCTAAAGATGATATTGAGATTGAACAGGCTTTAAAACAAAAGGCAAAGGAGCATTCAGAAGAAGGCTTTTGGAAGGCCTATAGTCGTTTAAGAGCAGAAGGGAAGCCATGGAACCATAAATGCATGCACAGGGTTTATGTGGCTCTTGGACTTCCTCTTAGAAGAAAAGCTAAGAAACGATTACCAGCAAGAGTGAAAGAAACCTTAGAAGTACCCAATGAGCTCAATCATACCTGGAGTATAGATTTTGTAACCGATGTCTTAGAAAACAAAAGACGTTTTAGAGCCTTTAATATAATTGATGATTATAACAGAGAAATACTTCATATAGAAATCGACTTTTCATTAACTAGCAGCCGTGTCATCTGGGTGCTAAATCATCTCATTAACAAAAGGAACAAGCCTAAGCGAATAAGGATGGATAATGGTCCTGAATTTATTGCAAAGATTGCTTTGGAGTGGAGTCAAATGCATGAAATTGAATTTAAGTATATCCAACCTGGAAAGCCAACACAGAATGCTTTTATAGAGAGATTCAATGGTAGTTATAGAAGAGGAGTTTTAAATAAATACATCTTTGAAGATATAAATCAAGTAAGGGAACAAACACAAATCTGGATGAATGATTATAATCATCATCGCCCACATGATGGACTAAATAAAATGTCGCCAGTAGAATATGCAAAACTTAATTCACTTGGGGCTAGCCCCAAGTGAATTAAAACAATAA
>NZ_JAIQZE010000024.1 GCF_020164595.1 Psychroflexus longus | reverse complement strand
TTGTCACTTCGATTTCTATGACGTAACCAAACGATTTTGATACAAAGTTTGATTTTTTATAAGTGCAAAAACAATATGTATTATTTTATTTCTGACAGCATTTAAAACACTCATTTTATTCTTGCCTTCTTCAACTTTTCTGTGATAATAAACAGCAAGATCATTGTTCAATCTGATAGCACTCAATGCTCCAAGATGAAGTAGTCTTTTAAGTGATTTATCTGCAAGATTTGAGACCCTATTTTTACCAAAAATAGATGTTCCAGATGTATTTTTAAAAGGTGCTACGCCAGAATAACAAGCTAATTTCCTTGGGTCTTGTATAGATTTAAATTCATTAGTCTTTACAATTAGATTCCAGCAAAGTATATCCCCTACACCAGGTACAGATTTAAGTTGTTTTTGAAGTTTATTTAAAGTTTCATCACTTTTAATCAGCTCTTTAATTTGTCTCTCTAGGCGTTTGATTTGTAAAATGATTTCACTGATAAGTTTATCATTATCTCTTTTAATTTGTTTGGCTAATTTTTTATCTCTAAGCACCTTTAATTCCTTGTTTTTAGTTGTTAATTGTCCTTTTTGGTTTACTCTAAATCTTCTTTCAGATAATAGAATATGCAGCTGTTCTATGACATCTCTTCTTGGAATGAAACGGGCAGTTTCATCATGGTTCTTCTTAATAAAACGAGCTATTCGTATAGCATCAATCTTATCATTTTTCCCTCTGGTAAGCCCTAAGCTTCTTTTAAGATGTAAAGGATTTACCACGTAAAAACAACACTCTAATTCAGCAAGAACATTGATAAGTACCCAAGAATATTTACCTGTGTTTTCTAAACAAATGTGATGTTTGATTGAGCTGTCTTTTAAAAGGGGTTTAAAAAATTTAGTAATTGCTTTCTCTTGATTTTTAATAACAAGAGATTCTGTTTCATGAGATAGAATGCAGATATCCAATGTATCCTTACTCACATCAATTCCGATAAACTTTAATTCTGTTTTCATATCTTTGGATTAAGGTTAAAATGATAAACTCAACTCCTTGATAATGGGCTTTAAATTCCGAATTTCTAATTTGAGTTTATATCAAAATGGAAAAGATCTAAATCGAAGTATAAGTTGCGAACTTAGAGTGCTTTGGTAGTGTATCTTTTCCGTTTTTAATTTAATCATTTTATAAAAAACGAATCTAAAGGAGTG
>NZ_JAIQZE010000023.1 GCF_020164595.1 Psychroflexus longus | reverse complement strand
AACAGCGCATAACAAAAATGGCGAGATTTGTGCTAAATTGAATGGTTTGTGTATTTTTAGAAACTTAAACCTTAACCGAAAGACTTGCGCATTTTAAGTCGCCACTTATGTTATGCGCGAACCGTTGCCCATAATGCTGAAAAAACCGAAAAGTTATCATAATGGTAACTTTTTTAGTTATATTTGCATCAAAGAAATTTGAATTGAAAATATTTTCGAGAGGAACATTACGAGATTTTTGGGAAAAACACGGTGATTGTGAATTGCAACTTAAAACTTGGTATCGTGAAACCGAGAAATCAAATTGGAAAACGATTAATGAATTGAAATCTGAATACCCAAATGCAAGTATTTTAAAAGACAATCGAATTGTATTCAACATCAAAGGTAATGAATATCGGCTGATTGTAAAATTCAACTTTGAATATCAACTTGCTTGGATTCGATTTATTGGAACGCACGCTGAATATGATAAAATTAACGCAAACGAAATTTAAAATGGAAATAAAACCAATAAGAAACGAAGCTGACTACAAAAATGCTCTTGAGCGTTTGGAAGTAATTTTTGATGCAAAACGCGGAACGAAAGAAGGCGATGAACTCGAAATTTTATCGATTTTGATTGATAATTATGAAAGTGAAAACTTCCCAATCGAAATGCCAGATCCGATATCAGCAATTAATTTCAGAATGGAACAAATGGGTCTGAAACAAAAAGATTTGGTGGAAATGATAGGATTTAAAAGTAGAGTGAGTGAAATAATGAATAAAAAGCGAAAACTGACTTTGGATATGATTCGGAAATTAAACGCTAGCTTAAAAATTCCTACTGAAGTTTTAATTCAGGACTACTAACAATCAACACTCCGAAAGCACTATGGGCAACATCGCATATAGCTTATGGCTAGGGTTTAGGTCAGAACAAAATTTATTGTATTTTTAGAAAAATTAATCCTCAACTGAAAAGCTTGCTTGCAGATCATCGCCACAAGCCATATGCGAGAAACGTTGTCTCCAATAGCTCTGAATAAATTCCTTGCTTAAATTCATCCAGAATCTTCAATTTTTAGTCACTGGATTTTAATCAGTTCCGGCTGAATTTTAAGTAAACGTGAAAGCTGATAAAAAAAACATCACTAAAAAAATTAAATATGAAAAACACCAAATCAATATTAACTCTGATAGTTATATTTCTTATTGTTATTTCCTGTGGTATTTCAAATACAAATAAAAAGACTACACTAAATCAATATACAGATTTAGACATATCTATAAAATCATATTTTTCTCAAAACTTTAAATATCCAGATGACATAAATACTTTAATGAATTTTATAGAAGATAATAAGTACTATAAAGAATCTTATGATAAAATAATTAAAAAAGGTATAGAAAATTTTAAAGTCAGTGATTCTAGCGGATATTTTACAATACATCATAAAAAAAGAAATATTTTAACTTATCCTAAGGTAAATATTTGTTCTACTTTGAAAGATAAAAAACCACCTTCTCTCTTATTATATACAATTTTAGCCTATGATGACGGAAGAAAAGTTAGTTTCGATACCTATCAGAAAAAAGATGCAGATTCGTTATTTATGAATATAGCTGAAATCTTTAAAAAATATGATAATTCAGATATGAATCATGAGTATATTAAAGTATATTCTGATTCCATTTATTATAAATGTGGGGTCAAAAATTATAATGAGTTATATATCAAAGATGTCAAACAAGTTTTCAATAATTACATAAATAAAACTGAATCCGACTCTATTAAGTTAATATTACCTTTTATTTAAAATCTCCATCTAATCTAAACTATATATTAATTATTTATCAAATCTCAAGGTGTCCTGTAAACGTGAAGTCTGCGGAATTGAATACTCTATAAACAACGCTAACAAAATCGCACCAGAAAGCACGCTGGAAAAATTCACTCAGGCGTTTCGCTACAGGAGACAACACTGCATATGTTTTATGGCTAAACTTTTTGTCAAATCGAAATTTTTGGTATGTTTATAAAAGATAAAGTTTAACTAAATGACTTGCGCTTGTTTTCCCGCCACAAACACATATGCAAGCCCGTTACCCTTTATTATAAAAAAATCCGGTTTAGTTCAATATTTGAGAACTTATTGTATATTTGTTCTATAATTTGACTGATGAAACGAATAATTGCGAAAAGTACACTTAGAGAGTTTTGGGAAAAACACGCTGATTCCGAACAGTATTTGAAAACTTGGTACGATACGGCTAAAAGTGCTAAATGGTTTTCTCCAAACGATGTTAAGCAAACTTATGTTTCAGCAAGTATTCTTAAGAATGGTCGAGTTGTCTTCAATATAAAAGGAAACTCCTATCGACTAGTGGTAAAATTTAACTACGAAAAACAATGGGCGTTTATTCGATTTATTGGAACACACCCTGAATATGATAAAATAAATGCTGACACGATTTAAAAGCAAGTGATTATGAATTTAAAACCTATTAAAAACGAAAATGATTACCGAAACGCACTTGAGCGTTTAGAAGTGATTTTTGATGCTCCAATTGATACAAAAGAAGGCGATGAAGCAGAAATTCTTTCATTAATGATTGAAAATTATGAAAATGAGCATTATCCGATAGAAGCTCCAGATCCAATAGAAGCAATTAAAATCAGAATGGAAGAATTGAATCTACGCCAAAAAGATTTGGTAGGTGTAATTGGCGGTAAAAGTCGAGTATCCGAAATTTTAAATCGAAAAAAGAAATTGACTGTTGATATGATAAGAGAGCTAGAGAAATTACTTCAAATTTCTGCTTCTGTTTTAGTCAACAATTATCAACTCACAGAAAAATAACAAAGGGTAACAGCGCATATAGTTTATGGCGGAATTAGTGCTAAATCCAAATTTTTTACATTTTTAAAAGATAAAAGTTTAACCGAAAGGCGAGCAGTTTCTTACTTCGCCACAAACCATATACGCGAGACGTTGTGCATAATATGAGAAAAAAGATAGTATTGATATTTGGAATTATAATTTTACAATTGAATTTCTCTTGTAAATCTCAATATTCTGCAACCGAACTAAATAAAAATTTCACATCAGTGCAGATAGCTGATTTGAACAAAATAACGGAATTTTTCAAGTCCGAAATGTGTTTACATATGGATTCTGACTTTAAAACTTGTTACGAACGAACACCACACGAATATTTAGAAGCGACAGGAAATCCATTTTGGAAGGAAATTGACTTTGAGAAACAAAAGGAACTTTATAACCAAATATCACCGACAACTTTTAATGAAATATGGACATTTTGCAAATCAATAAATTTAAAAACTGGATTTGAATACAGAAGTGTTTGTCCTATTTATAATGGTAAGTATCAGAAATATTTAGCTGATTTAGGTGAAAATGATGAGAGAATAGAAAAGTACTTAAAAAGAATTCAAAATTATGGCGACTTCAATTATTTCGACATTGGTTATAGAGAGATTCTAAATAACAGAAAACATTTTGACCTAAAAGACCCAAACTTTCAACTGATTTTAGCAATTCACTATTTATCGCTAAATGACATTGAGAAACGAAAAGAAAAATGGGTAACTGAATAAAATACTATGCACAACATCTAGTATAGCCAATAGCTGCTATGTGCTTAACCGAAAGTTTTGGTATATTTAGAAAGTTAAAAGTTAAACTGAAAATTAAGCTAATATTTGCACGCTACTAGCCATACTAGAGAACCGTTAGCATACATTTGAGAAAAACATTGGAACTAAAAAACAAAATATCAAAATTGACATTAATTCTGATTTTAATCGGAGTTTCATTCGGATTTAAAACTCAAACTTCTGAATTCAGTTTTACGGATAAATACGGGAATGAAATCACGATTGAGAATACGGAAATGATTCCTGAATTAATTGACGTGGAATTTCTGAAAAACAATCTTAACGGAACTCATTTCACATTCAAACTGAAAGAAGATTCGGAATTAAAATTCGAATATAGAATTGCGGAATTCGTTCGGATAAATAAAATGGAATATCGACTTCGAATTTTACAAAAACCTAAATCTGACAAAGCGGAAGATATAATTAGGTACGTTGGTTATAGTAATTATCGAATGAAATTAAAGAAAACTAAAAGCGGAATTGAATTACAGAAAGTTGAATTTATGTACGCTGAAATATAAAAACGTATGCTAACACTGTAGGCTTCCCTTAATTAGAACTGTTTATTCTTACAATCTATTCACAAACTTATTGTTTTAATTCACTTGGGGCTAGCCCCAAGTGAATTAAGTTTTGCATATTCTACTGGCGACATTTTATTTAGTCCATCATGTGGGCGATGATGATTATAATCATTCATCCAGATTTGTGTTTG
>NZ_JAIQZE010000022.1:2127-5279 GCF_020164595.1 Psychroflexus longus | reverse complement strand
TATAAACTAAAAAACCCTTCATTACGTTTGTAATGAAGGGTTTTAAAATAAGGAAGGCGGCGACCTACTCTTCCACGGTATGTAGTACCATCGGCGCTAACGGGCTTAACTGCTCTGTTCGGAATGGGAAGAGGTGAGCCCCGTTGCTATAACCACCTTAAGTCATATTCCCAACTGGATTGGGAATCTCTCACAATAAATGTGAGATTATGTCTTGACATAATTAAAAATATATAAGAAGTTTCGAGGGTGGTAGTCATAAAATATAAACAATTGTCTCATAGATAAGCTCTTCGGATAATTAGTATCACTTGGCTATGACATTACTGCCTTTACACCTGTGACCTATCAACCCCATCGTCTTTGGGGATCCTTTAAAGAAATCTCATCTTATGGTGGGTTTCGCGCTTATATGCTTTCAGCGCTTATCCCTTCCAAACGTAGCTACTCTGCTATGCTCCTGGCGGAACAACAGATACACCAGAGGTTTGTCCAACTCGGTCCTCTCGTACTAGAGTCAGATCCACTCAAATTTCTAACGCCCACTGTAGATAGAGACCGAACTGTCTCACGACGTTCTGAACCCAGCTCGCGTGCCACTTTAATGGGCGAACAGCCCAACCCTTGGGACCTTCTCCAGCCCCAGGATGTGACGAGCCGACATCGAGGTGCCAAACCCCCCCGTCGATGTGAGCTCTTGGGGGAGATCAGCCTGTTATCCCCGGAGTACCTTTTATCCTTTGAGCGATGGCCCTTCCATGCGGAACCACCGGATCACTATGCTCTACTTTCGTACCTGATCGACTTGTAGGTCTCTCAGTCAAGCTCCCTTATGCCATTGCACTCTACGCACGGTTACCAAGCGTGCTGAGGGAACCTTTAGAAGCCTCCGTTACTCTTTTGGAGGCGACCACCCCAGTCAAACTACCCACCAAGTAATGTCCCCCACTTACGCGGGGTTAGGCTTCAAACAAGTAAAGGGTGGTATTTCAACAATGACTCCACTGCCCCTAGCGAGGCCGCTTCAATGTCTCCCACCTATCCTACACATCACTTATCCAAAGTCAATACTAAGCTATAGTAAAGGTTCACGGGGTCTTTTCGTCCCACAGCGGGTAATCGGCATCTTCACCGATACTACAATTTCACCGAGGTCATGGCTGAGACAGTGTCCAGATCGTTGCACCATTCGTGCAGGTCGGAACTTACCCGACAAGGAATTTCGCTACCTTAGGACCGTTATAGTTACGGCCGCCGTTTACTGGGGCTTCAATTCAATGCTTCTCCGAAGATAACATCTCCTCTTAACCTTCCAGCACCGGGCAGGTGTCAGGCCCTATACTGCATCTCTCGATTTAGCAGAGCCCTGTGTTTTTGATAAACAGTCGCCTGGACCTCTTCACTGCGGCCCCCAAAATTAATTGAGGGCGACCCTTCTCCCGAAGTTACGGGCCCATTTTGCCTAGTTCCTTAGCCATGAATCTCTCGAGCACCTTAGATTTCTCATCCCAACTACCTGTGTCGGTTTACGGTACGGGTTGCTTTAATTGATTTTCTTGGAAGAACGGCCTCTAGATTATCACCGCCACCGTAGCTTTGGTGTACTATCCCATCCTTGCAGATGGTTCAACGTACTATTCCGTCAGTACGCACTAGATTTCCTTCTCCGTCTCTTTTATCTTAAAGCAAGTAGCAGAATATTAACTGCTTGTCCATCGACTACCCCTTTCGGGTTCGCCTTAGGCCCCGACTAACCCTCAGCTGATTAGCATAGCTGAGGAATCCTTGGTCTTTCGGTGTGCGGGTTTCTCGCCCGCATTATCGTTACTTATGCCTACATTTTCTTTTCTAACCGCTCCAGCATACCTTACAGTACACCTTCAGCGCCGATTAGAATGCTCCCCTACCTCTTATAGATCGCTCTATAAAAGCATAGCTTCGGTAATATGCTTATGCCCGATTATTATCCATGCCTGACCGCTCGACTAGTGAGCTGTTACGCACTCTTTAAATGAATGGCTGCTTCCAAGCCAACATCCTAGCTGTCTAAGCAGTCTGACCGCGTTTGTTCAACTTAGCATATATTTTGGGACCTTAGCTGATGCTCTGGGTTCTTTCCCTCTCGGACATGGACCTTAGCACCCATGCCCTCACTGATTAAAACCATTTTATAGCATTCGGAGTTTGTCAGGAATTGGTAGGCGGTGAAGCCCCCGCATCCAATCAGTAGCTCTACCTCTATAAAACTATTTAATCGCTGCACCTAAATGCATTTCGGGGAGTACGAGCTATTTCCGAGTTTGATTGGCCTTTCACCCCTACCCTCAGGTCATCCCAAGACTTTTCAACGTCAACGGGTTCGGTCCTCCACTATGTGTTACCACAGCTTCAACCTGCCCAAGGGTAGATCACACGGTTTCGCGTCTACCAGCACTAACTTAAACGCCCTATTCAGACTCGCTTTCGCTACGGATCCATAACTGAATTATTTATCCTCGCTAGTACTGGTAACTCGTAGGCTCATTATGCAAAAGGCACGCCGTCATCCCATAACAGGACTCCGACCGCTTGTAAGCGTATGGTTTCAGGGTCTATTTCACTCCTTTATTCAAGGTTCTTTTCACCTTTCCCTCACGGTACTGGTTCACTATCGGTCTCTCAGTAGTATTTAGCCTTACCGGATGGTCCCGGCTGATTCATGCAAGGTTTCTCGTGCCCCGCACTACTCAGGATACTACTACATCATTTATATCTTACCCCTACAGGCCTGTCACCTTCTATGGGTATACTTTCCAAAATATTCGGGTTCAATATAAATGACGATGTCGTAGTCCTACTACCCCAGTACTGCCGTAACAGCACTGGTTTGGGCTGTTTCACGTTCGCTCGCCGCTACTAGCAAAATCACTATTGTTTTCTCTTCCTCCGGCTAATTAGATGTTTCAGTTCACCGGGTTCGCTTCCTCTCGGATACTATACCTTCAGTATAGTGGGTTGCCCCATTCGGAAATCTGCGGATCAATTCATATGTGCTAATCCCCGCAGCTTATCGCAGCTTGTCACGTCCTTCGTCGCCTCTGAGAGCCTAGGCATCCCCCATACGCCCTTAATAAGCTTATCTATTCGATAATTATTTATTTTTATTTTACTCT
>NZ_JAIQZE010000022.1:0-2030 GCF_020164595.1 Psychroflexus longus | reverse complement strand
ATATTAAATTGACAATTAGAAACATCAAAGCTTATCCTAACCGATTTCTGATTAAAGCTTAATTAATTCCCTTTTCTCTAAACGTCTACTGCATTTTATCAAATGCAATACTCTAAAAAAGGAGGTATTCCAGCCGCACCTTCCGGTACGGCTACCTTGTTACGACTTAGCCCCAGTTACTAGTTTTACCCTAGGCGGCTCCTTGCGGCGACCGACTTCAGGTACCCCCAGCTTCCATGGCTTGACGGGCGGTGTGTACAAGGCCCGGGAACGTATTCACCGCATCATGGCTGATATGCGATTACTAGCGATTCCAGCTTCACGCAGTCGAGTTGCAGACTGCGATCCGAACTGTGATAGGGTTTGTAGATTCGCTCCTGGTCACCCAGTGGCTGCTCTCTGTCCCTACCATTGTAGCACGTGTGTAGCCCAGGACGTAAGGGCCGTGATGATTTGACGTCATCCCCACCTTCCTCACAGTTTACACTGGCAGTATGGCTAGAGTCCCCATCATTACATGCTGGTAACTAACCAAAGGGGTTGCGCTCGTTATAGGACTTAACCTGACACCTCACGGCACGAGCTGACGACAACCATGCAGCACCTTGCAATTTGTCCGAAGAAAAAGATGTTTCCACCCCTGTCAAACTGCATTTAAGCCCTGGTAAGGTTCCTCGCGTATCATCGAATTAAACCACATGCTCCACCGCTTGTGCGGGCCCCCGTCAATTCCTTTGAGTTTCATTCTTGCGAACGTACTCCCCAGGTGGGTTACTTATCACTTTCGCTTAGCCACTCAGGTCTCAATTAACCCGAACAGCTAGTAACCATCGTTTACGGCGTAGACTACCAGGGTATCTAATCCTGTTCGCTACCTACGCTTTCGTCCATCAGCGTCAGTGTATTGTTAGTGATCTGCCTTCGCAATCGGTATTCTGAGTAATATCTATGCATTTCACCGCTACACTACTCATTCTAACCACTTCACAATAACTCAAGAACAACAGTATCAATGGCAATTCTACAGTTGAGCTGCAGACTTTCACCACTGACTTATTATCCCGCCTACGGACCCTTTAAACCCAATGATTCCGGATAACGCTTGGATCCTCCGTATTACCGCGGCTGCTGGCACGGAGTTAGCCGATCCTTATTCTTACAGTACCGTCAACAGTGTACACGTACACCTTTTTCTTCCTGTATAAAAGCAGTTTACAACCCATAGGGCAGTCTTCCTGCACGCGGCATGGCTGGATCAGGATTGCTCCCATTGTCCAATATTCCTCACTGCTGCCTCCCGTAGGAGTCTGGTCCGTGTCTCAGTACCAGTGTGGGGGATCTCCCTCTCAGGACCCCTATCTATCGTAGCCATGGTAAGCCGTTACCTTACCATCTAGCTAATAGAACGCATACTCATCTTATAGCCATAAATGTTTAATTATTAAGTAATGCTACTCAATAATACCATGGAGCATTAATCCAAATTTCTCTGGGCTATTCTCCTCTATAAGGTAGATTGTATACGCGTTACGCACCCGTGCGCCGGTCGTCATCAAGTGCAAGCACTCATGTTACCCCTCGACTTGCATGTGTTAGGCCTGCCGCTAGCGTTCATCCTGAGCCAGGATCAAACTCTTCATCGTTAAATCTTATATGTCTTTAACGTCTAAATGAATTCAATTCAAAATTGTATTCTCAGGAATTAACTCTAATCTTTTACAATTAGTCTAATCTTTTAATGTTTCTAATTCTATAAGTAAATCACTTTACTTATAATTGTCAATTCAATATGTCAATGAACTTTTAATTCTTTGTCGCTTAAAATCTATCCAAAGATTATTAAACTCTTAAACGCCTATTTCGCTAAGCGGATGCAAAACTAATACTTATTTTTGATTCAACAAGTGATAATTTTAAAAAAAATAAAAACTTTTTTAATGAACGAAAACTAATTAATTTCAGGAGGGCAAAACTACAACTTATCTGACATCCTCACAAGCAAAAATAAATAAACATTATCTCAACTCTAT
>NZ_JAIQZE010000021.1 GCF_020164595.1 Psychroflexus longus | reverse complement strand
AACAGCGCATAACAAAAATGGCGAGATTTGTGCTAAATTGAATGGTTTGTGTATTTTTAGAAACTTAAACCTTAACCGAAAGACTTGCGCATTTTAAGTCGCCACTTATGTTATGCGCGAACCGTTGTACAACATTTGATGAAAACGAAAATCCATACAACTAAAAAACTTGAAAAGTTAGTTAAGAAACTGATTTCGGAAGACAAAAATGCCGCAGATGGAATACTCGGAAAATGGAATGCAACAGTGTTTTTCGTTGATCGAAAAAAATGTTGGTTAATCACAAATGGACTGACCAAATACAATGTAATACTGACCGATATTAATGCATCGGAATTAAGCAATATTGGGCGGATTTTTAAAGACGCTCTTTTCGGACAACTAATTTATGACGGAATATTAATTGACTTTAGAGATTTAGACTCAATTATTGGCGAGCTGGATTTGCTCCCGACTGACAACGATAGAAGTACAACTGGATTTCAAAACCATAATTTGGAATCTCTTGAATGGTGGAAAATCGAATTTGGCAGTTTAGAAAATATGCCAATAAAAGGTTTAACAAACCGACTGAATACAAGTCCCATTCATATTGGAAAAGGAAGAAAAATGTCTGATTATACAGATTCTATTAAAGAAATAAAAAGAATATTAACGGAATAAAAAACGTTGTACAACACCGGCTATAATTCATTGCGGTTGAATTCCTTGGCGGAATTCAACGCTATTTTGCTATCTTTCGGCTACAACGGAAAGAATCCTGCGGATTTTTCCGCAACGAAATCATAGCCAGAAACGTTGTATGGCATTAAAAAACAAATGCCGGTAAAAGTTAACCGAAAAATAATCTATGAAACAGGAACTCCAAAGTATTCAAAATTAACTTTGATATGAATCTTAAAATTAAAAGAAAATGAGACGTTTGAAATTTTTTCCTATTCTAGTTTTTTCCATTTTAACCGTTTTTTCAAGTTGTGAAAAAGATGAAGATAAAGTCGAAACTGAGACTTCTGACAACTTAGAACAATTTGGCATTCTTGGACAATGGAAACTTGAAATAAGAACAATAAATGGAATTACAGATTTATCAATTCAATGTTGCGATTATATTATCTTCAAACCGGATAGTGAACCTGATAACCTAAAGGGAGAATTCACGGCTTCTGGAGTTGGATATGAAACAAACGGTGTATTTGAATTAAACCCTTCAAATAGTATTATTAATTTTGATTACGATAATTCTCAAAAATCTTATGAGTTTCAAATTTCAGATAACCTGACAACTTTTACATATGATGAGAATAATCAAGAAATCATCGAAGATTGGAGGAAAGAAGAATAATAACGACCATACAACACTGTATAAGCGTAATGCGGGCTAAAGTGCTAAATTTAAACGAATTGAATATTAACAATCATCAGGTTAAATTGAAAGTGAAGCGTTTCTAATCCCGCACTACGCTTATACTTGTCCGTTGTAGCACATTTATGAAATCCAAATCCGAACAAAACGATGAACTTTAAGATATTAATTTTGATTACTCTTTTGAAATTAGGATTTTCGACTGAATTAATTGCTCAAAATCAAATTGACTACGATGATAATTTAAATCAAGCATCTGAATTATACGTAACCGACAAGAAAATTCCTGAGTCGATCTTATTGAAATTAGTTCCTGAAAACTATGATGAATTTGACAAATACTATCGAACAACAAGTCCAGACCATAAACTAGGAAATACTGACTTTTTTTACGAAACCACTCAAATGATTTTTAACGAAGTAATTTCAAAAAATAATTCTGATTTTTATTTGTCAAGTTTGAAATTAGCAAGTTTTGCAGATGGTGAATACGCAGAAAATTTCATCCATAATCTTGAACTGATAATTGAAATGGATGAACAAAAATTCTGCAAATCGATTAACGGAAAAGAATATTCAAATCAAAATCCGATTAAATATTACTCTGAATTAAAAAATTGTGAATAGAAAAAAACGTGCTACAACAGCGCATAACAAAAATGGCGAATTTATTGCTGAAATGAGAGTTTTGTGTATTTTTAGAAAGTATAAAGTTTAACCGAAAAACTTGCGCATTTTAAGTCGCCACTTTCGTTATGCGCAAACCGTTCTCTTTCATTGCTCTGAATCAATTTCTTGCTGAAATTCATTCAGAATCTTTAATTTTTGGCGTTGCATTCTAGTCAGTTTCGGCTGAAATTAAAGTTGACTTGAGGACTGTCAAGCTAATTTAAAAGCTCACTCTGAACTTTACTCAACTTCTGAATCAATCACACTCTGAATTCACACCAAGGTTGACCAGGTCGCTGAAAATCAATCAAACTTAAATTCGCTCGAATTTTACTCAAACTCTGATCGGATATTTAAAAAACAAACTGACAAATTCACTCCGAAAAGCACGCTGGAAAAAATTTACTCAGACGTGTCGCACCGAAAAGAGAACACTGCATATAGCTTATGGCTGGGGTTTAGGTCAGAACAAAATTTATTGTATTTTTAGAAAAATTAATCCTCAACTGAAAAGCTTGTTTGCAGATCATCGCCACAAGCTATATGCGAGGACCGTTGTACTACATACTGAAATAAACCCTAGTTTAAATTAATTTTCTTAGATTTAGACAAAATTTCTGGTCATGGAAACTATACAAATTGATATCCTAAATCCAAAGGCAAAAAAGCTTTTGAGAAATTTGGCTGATTTAAACCTAATTAAAATCAATAAGCAAAAAAAGAAATCTGATTTTTCATCTCTACTCCAGAAATTGAGATCTAAATCGACTGACGAAATTTCATTCGATGAAATTACAGATGAAGTCGAGCAAGTGAGAAAAGAACGCTATGAAAAATAAGAAAATAATCCTTGATACCAATCTATGGATTAGCTTTCTGATTTCAAAAAAATTCAATCAAATTGACCAATTGATTGAAAACAAAAAAATAACCTTAGTTTTTTCTGATGAGTTAATTGAAGAATTTATTGATGTTGTAAGTCGACCTAAATTCCAAAAATATTTCTCTAAAAAAGACATCGAAAAAATACTTAACTATTTTGACCAATTTGGAATATTAGTGAAAGTCAAGTCTACTATCGAAATTTGTCGCGATGAAAAAGACAATTTTCTATTAAATCTATCAGTTGATTCAAAAGCCAATTATCTAATAACAGGAGATAAAGATTTATTAGTTTTGAAAAAAATTGAGGGCACTGAAATAGTGACATTCACCGATTTTATTGAGCATATCGGCTAGGAGTACGTAGTACAACATCGCATATGTTTTATGGCTAAAGTTCTTGTAGAATCTAAAATTTTGGTATTTTTAAGAATTAATCGTTAAACTGAAAAACTTGCACTTGTTTGCCCGCCACAAACACATATGCAAGCCCGTTGTATGGCATTAAAAAATAAATAACAGTAATAGTTAACCTAAAAATAATCTATGAAACAGGAAGTTCTAAGTTTTCAAAATTAACTTTGATATGAATCTTAAAATTAAAAGAAAATGAGACATTTAAAATTTTTTCCTGTTCTATTTTTATCCATCTTAACCGTTTTTTCAAGTTGTGAAAAAGATGAAGAAAAAGTCGAAACTGAGACTTCTGAGAACTTAGAACAACTTGGCATTCTTGGACAATGGAAACTTGAAACAAGAACAATAAATGGAATTACAGATTTATCAATTCAATGTTGCGATTATATTATCTTCAAACCGGATAGTGAACCTGATAACCTAAAGGGAGAATTCACGGCTTCTGGAGTTGGATATGAAACAAACGGTGTATTTGAATTAAACCCTTCAAATAGTATTATTAATTTTGATTACGATAATTCTCAAAAATCTTATGAGTTTCAAATTTCAGATAACCTGACAACTTTTACATATGAAGATAATAATCAAGAAATCATCGAAGATTGGAGGAAAGAAGAATAATAACGACCATACAACACTGTATAAGCGTAATGCGGGCTAAAGTGCTAAATTTAAACGAATTGAATATTAACAATCATCAGGTTAAATTGAAAGTGAAGCGTTTCTAATCCCGCACTACGCTTATACTTGTCCGTTATGCCCAAGCTAAAAAATGAGACTGCTAATATTTAACATCCTGCTTTTATTTTCAACTCAGAGTTGGTCACAAACCGACCTTGGAATCGGACTTGTCTCTATCGACTTTGACGACCAAACAGTTTTGGAATTTTACTCGGACACACTAGATACAAAACCTGAAAAGGTGATTGAATTTTTTGACGACAGGACAATTAACAGTTGGAATATCAAAAACCTTGAAAAACAACAGGAATGGCTTAAACCAGAAGTCCTTTGGTTGGACTACTTCGCATTTACTTTTCGCTGTTTAACCAAGACAGACAATTGGTTTGAGCTAATTATAAACAATGAAAACGGAGAAACTTATTGGCTAAAAAAGACAGAGAAAACAAAATTCAACAATTGGGAAGATTATTTGAAAGATATGTTTGGAGTAGCCCGACTTTCAAGTTTCTCTCAAAAAATTAGAACAGAACCAGACGAAAATTCTAAAGAAATTGAATATCAGGGAACGGACTGTTTTGTGGTCGAGTCAATGAAAGGAGATTGGATTAAAATTACGACACCTGACTATTGTGATGAAAATTTCACAGACAGTAAGACGCCAATAAAATCAGGATGGATAAAATGGAGACAAGGGAATAAAATGATAATTGAATACTTTACGACAAGTTGAAAATGAAAAAAGCCAGGGCATAACAGCGTATATAACTTATGGCGGGTAAAGTGGTAAATTCAAGTTTTGAGCATTTAAGTAAATTTGTTGCAAGCCAACAAGAAAGTGCTTTGAAAACCGCCACAAGTCATATACGCAAAACGTTCTATTTCATTGCTCTGAATCAATTTCTGTTTGAAATTCATTCAGAGTCTTTGGTTTTTGGGCGTATCATTTTAGTCAGGTTCGGCTGAATTTCAAGTTGATTTGAGTGTTGCGATACTAAATAAAATCGCTCTGATGTCAACTCGGCTGCTGACCCAAATCTCACGCTGACTTTTAAGTTAATTTGAGAGCTGAATAATTTAAAAATACTCTGACTTTGACTCGACTGCTGACTCAAATTTCACGCTGAATTTTAAGTTAATTTAAAAACTGAAGAACTAATAAAAATTACGTTGAATTTACTCTTGCGCTGACAAAAACACAACTGAAAAATTTACTCAGCCGAAAAGCACGAAAGAGAACAATGCATATATTTTATGGCTGGAAGTCTTGTTAAATCGAAATTTTTGGTATGTTTATAAAAGTAAAAGTTCAACCGAATAACTTGCGCCTGTTTGCCCGCCACAAAAACATATGCAAATCCGTTCTCTTTCATTGCTCTGAATCAATTTCTGTTTGAAATTCATTCAGAGTCTTTGGTTTTTGGGCGTATCATTTTAGTCAGGTTCGGCTGAATTTCAAGTTGATTTGAGTGCTGAATAATTTAAAAAAAACTCTGACTTTGACTCGACTGCTGACTCAAATCTCACGCTGAATTTCAAGTTAATTTAAAAACTGAAGAACTAATAAAAATTACGTTGAATTTACTCTAGCGCTGACAAAAACGCAGCTGAAAGATTTACTCAGCCGAAAAGCACGAAAGAGAACAATGCATATATTTTATGGCTAGAAGTCTTGTTAAATCGAAATTTTTGGTATGTTTATAAAAGATAATGTTCAACCGAAAAACTTGCCATTGTTTGCCCGCCACAAAAACATATGCGCGAACCGTTGCCAGTAATGCGAAAATGAACAAATCGATAATATTCATATTAATTATTTTAACTTTTGGTTGTGGAACTAAAAATATAAATCAAAATCGGATTTACATTCAAGACGACAAACGTTATGGTGAACTTGAAAATGGAACACCTGAAAATGACACTTTAATTGAACTGAAAAATAAAAAAGGAACAATTATCGGAATTGGAAAAATGGCAGTTTCTGAGAATAATGTTAGTGACTTAAAATTCAATTTGTGGAAAGAATATGACTCGAACGGAATTTTAACAGCAGAAGGAAATTATAAAATAAGCTCTTTTATCGATTGTGGAATGGGTGGAGGATTCCGAGCTTTCTATTATTACCGAATTGGAAAATGGAAATACTTTAAGAAAAACGGCGAATTGGACTTTGTACTCGATTTTGTTCCTAAAGAACATTTCGTCGATACCAGATGCGAAGGGGGAGATAAAATGATTTTCGGAATTGTAGATACTATTCCATTAGAATATTGGGACATAGTGACAGCAAATAAAATATATGAATTACAAAAAATTTCGTTTTCTAATTCATACGCAATTACAACTATGATTCCATTAAATGGAAAAATATATTTCGAAACTGAAAATGATTTCTGAAATAAAAGCACTACTGGCAACACCGGCTATAATTTATTGCTAGGTCGTTGCCAATTTGCGAAAATCTTCACAGATTTTCTATCTGTGTTTTTTTGCTATCTTAGTGCCGAGACACGCAACAAACCATAGCCAACACGTTGCCAACAAGCTGAAAACACAAAATCACCTAACATTTCAATTATTTCAAGTCTATATGGAATGAAAAAAATAAACCTATTTATTATAATTTTGGTTCTTACTTCTTGCAATTTTTTCGAAAAAAAAGACGAAATAAGTTACCCATTAAAAGAGGTTGAAGTAAGGTCAATTATTTTAGAAGAATCAAACGAAGTAATATCTGACACACTAACTCTTAGTAAGTTTTCAAATTATTTAAGGGATTTGTCTAATAATGATTTAGTAAAAGGGAAAAGACTACACGGAGCTTCAAAAATGTGTAGCTTAACAATAAAAACTGACAAGTATGATTTATCACTTTTTGTTTTAAATAACAGGCAAAACAAAATAGTTGTTGATTTTTTTGAAGTGAATGAAAAGGATAATTTTAATTATTTTCTAGGTGCACTTTACGAAAATCAGAAGTTAATTAATTTACTGAATAGTGGAGGTTTAAACTGTATAGAGGAAAAATAAAGCCAGTTGGCAACATCGGCTATAATTCATTGCGGTTGAATTCCTTGGCGGAATTCAACGCTATTTTGCAATCTTTCGGCTACAACGGAAAGAATCCTGCGGATTTTTCCGCAACGAAATCATAGCCAGAAACGTTGCCAAGCATATATAAAAAAACTCAAATTGAAAATCCCGCTGCGAAAAAAACTGAAATTGGAAATTTGTTTGAGTAAATGATTTGATGTAAAATGATAAAATTCTGACCGAATTTCTCACATCTGACTGTCGACTAAATTGCTAAAATCTGACTTTTAGATAACCCTCAAATTGAAAGCAAAAATCTAACTCTAATTCCACTCGACTGACAAAATTGCTCCGAATCAAATGGTCAATTAAAATCTTAGGAAAAGCTGATTTCCGTTTTGTTTTAACTGATTTTTTTCTGGCAACCGAATTGATTTAAGTGAAATCGAAAATTGGTTTTGTAAAAGTTAAGTCGGTTCTGAATCGAGAATCTGAAAAAAATACACTTGGCAACAATGCATATATTTTATGGCTAGAAGTCTTGTTAAATCGAAATTTTTGGTATGTTTATAAAAGTAAAAGTTCAACCAAATAACTTGCTCCTGTTTGCCCGCCACAAAAACATATGCAGGGACGTTGCCAACCATTTAAGAAAAATCGTAACTTGAATTGAAAATTAGATGAAACCGATATTAATATTATTATTTCTCATTTTAGGCTTTTGGTCAGTAATCACAACATTTAGAGCTATTTACTTAATTTTAACGAATGAATTTAATGGTTCCAAATCAACTTGGATTTTAATATCTATGATTGGGGTTATTGGACCAATATTGTGGATTACAAAAGGAAAAAAACTTATCGTAAAAACCAATTCCATAAAAAACGGACAAAAGATTGCAGAAAAGAATTTTCAGGTGGAAAACAAAACGGAATAAAAAACTGAAAAGAAAATCATTACGCCGAATTTTACTCGGACGGAAAAAATCGGTTTAAAAGAAACGATTTTTTTTTTTTGGTTTTTTAAGTCAAAGTACAAAAATCTGTGTTTATCAACGAAATTCAATCTGAAATGAAAAAACAAAAACGGATTACGAAAATCCTTAAAGAAATTTAACTGGATTTGACTAATTTGGACTTTTAAAGAATAAAACGTCGGAATCAAATCTGACTTGAAAAACAGAACGTGAAAAGTAAAAACGGTTGGCAACACCGTGTATAAAAAATTGCTAGTTTTAGCTATCACAAAGTTTGTTGCGTGTTTGCTGGCTTCCGATTTTCCTTCGGAAAATCCTCGCACACAAGCACGCAACTTTCCATACACATAAACGTTACAAGCAATTTGACTAAACCAATGAACAAAATTTTAATATTTATACTTTTCGCTTCTCAAATTGTTTTCGGACAATCAAAAATTCAACACGAACCTGAACGACTTTTTAATAAGCTTGATTTAGGAAAATCAACTGCTGAATTTATAAAAGAGCATAAAATTGAAAAAATCACATTCTTAAGAGATACGATACTTTCATCGTCCATCGAATTTGACCGAAATGGAAATTCTGTTTGTGAAATCGGAATGGAAAATAATGCTGTTAGAAAATCATTGCGAAAATATGATAAACAAAATCGCGAGATTGAAACGAAGTATTTTAATTCAGATAATTCATTCAGATATGGCTATTACTATAAATACGAAGATGGATTTCAAATTATGTTCAAACTAGAAGATAGTTTGCTTTTTCGAAAATCGGGAATTATAAAACCAGAAAACATCAGAATTTACTCTGAATATGACGAAGATGGAAACCTTTTATTAAAAAATATTTATACTCATGATGATGATATGAATTATCTTCTCGAAATAAGATTTCAAAATAATCGCTTGTATGTTCAATATCGTTATGAATATCTTGATAACAAAAAGTATGTTACCAAAATCCAATATGATAAGAATGGAACAAAAGTCAGCGAAAACAGACATTTAGACGAAGAAGAAATTGTAAGCGAAAACAAACTGTATCATTATCGAGACGAAGATGAAAGTATATTCAGAATAGATAGTTTAGATAAGAAAAAGAATTTAGTTAAAATGGAAATATTTGATAATGACAACAAATTATACCGACAGGAAACTAATAACTATAATTCAAAAGGTCAGTTAACTAAAGTCATTGAACAAAATTTTACCAGAGACATAAAAACCGAATATATTTATAACTACGACAAACAAAATCGAATTGAAAGAATAGATAAAACAACCAATGGAATAAAGGAAATATTTAGATATGAATATAAAACATACTAAAGAAAAACTGCTTGTAACATCGGCTATAAGCAATTGGTTTTTAGGTGATTAACCGAAAATAAATGAATAAATCAAAGGTCGGTGCTAAACTGAAAGTTAGGGTGAAAAATCCCCAACTGCTTATAGCCGAGAACCGTTGTAAAACATTTATGAGAACCGTATGAAATTCATATTAACGTTATTTATTGGAATTCTAACTTTGACTTTGAATGCTCAAACGGAAGAAGAAACTGTTATATTTTCAAGAATTGGGGAGTTGAGT
>NZ_JAIQZE010000020.1 GCF_020164595.1 Psychroflexus longus | reverse complement strand
ATTTGAGTTTATATCAAAATGGAAAAGATCTAAATCGAAGTATAAGTTGCGAACTTAGAGTGCTTTGGTAGTGTATCTTTTCCGTTTTTAATTTAATCATTTTATAAAAAACGAATCTAAAGGAGTGGTTTTCTTGACTGAATAGGAAAGAAAATTATATCGAGAAGTAGTTTTATCCAAAAGCATCAATTCAAAAATATGTTTCCGTTAGGTCGAGTTCTCGACTCCGCTCGAACTGACACAAATGAAAGAACACTAAATGACCAACTAAAACTCTGGTGGCTGAGTGTCCGCCTCAGGCGGATGTACCGAAGCTACCTTCCGACAAGGTCATTTCGATACATCCCGACAAAACCTGTCGGGACACTCAATGACCAACTGAAACTCTGGTAACTGAGACGGTAACCCTGGTAGGCTAGAACTGACAATGATCCTACTTCTTCTTAAAACTACAAAACACAAAATTCTGTACCGATCCTGAGGGCGTCTCGTGATCAACAGTCCTGCAGTTAACTTTTTCAAAGTGAGGTTTAAACATGCCCGTCAAAGAGGTTTCGGAATACTGCTGAATCTCAATGCCGCTGCATTTGGTTGGCCCCTGCTCCGAGAAAGTACCCATCACCAGAATACCCTTGGGAGTAATCGCCTTTTGTGCAGTTTCCACATAAGCGGAGATGTCTTCCTTACTTCTCAGGAAATGAAAAACAGCACGGTCGTGCCAGAAGTCATAAGTTTCGGTGGGTTGAAATTGGGTCACATCCGAAACGATCCAACTGACCTGCTCAGCTTTGTCACCTAAACGTTGTTTTGCCCTGTCGATAGCTTCTGCAGAAATATCCAATACCGTGATATCTTTGTAGCCTCGTTCCAGCAAATTATCGACTAGCAGACTGTCGCCTCCACCAACGTCAATGATTTTAGCTGATTTGGGCACATTGAATTTCTCAATAAAATTTAGAGAAGTTTCTGGAGTGGGTTGAAACCAACCTGAATTCCTAAGGTCTTGTGTTTGATATATATTTTCCCAGTGGGACTTACGGTCGAAATTTGGCATACTTGTATTGATTTGAATCTTGAGTTAATTAGGATGCAATTTATCATTTTTTGGCAAAGGAAAACGGGTGTGCATCAATTCTATTTTTTCAAAGAGTTCTCCCACGACCAGACTCGACCAAATGATAATAACCCCAGAATAATTTTAGCAATAAGCAAAGTTTTTTTGGGCATCCAGGTCAAGACCCAGTTGATGACAGGCCATAAAAACAGAACAGAAAGTAAGATAATGACCAGGCCGTAAAAAGGATCATTGCCCCAAAAGGTATTCACAAACCCAATACAGAAAACAAGTAAGCCAAAACCACAACTCAGCGTTGTTTTAAGAAGCGATGTGTTCATTTTTTTGCTTGTAATGATAAGACTAAATTTTGAAATATCGATCTTGTAAATTATGTTGGCTTAATGAAAAGGTGAGGTTTTTTATGGATCCTATTAAAACAAGAAATACTAAATATTTTTAGTTTTATATTGAAAATAATTTTGTTTAAGATCCCTTAATTCTTAGCTTTAAAACTGAAAACCTAACCTATCCTATTTTTAATGAAATTTCGCGACATCGATTTTCCAGATTCTTTTGAGTATCGTTCTGATTCTGAGCATGTCCCATTAGAATTTTATAATGAAGTGTTTCCAATATCTAAAAAGATAGACCTATTTTTAGGCTATTTTAATTCTGGTGCTTTTCGAGTTTTGTCGGAAAGTTTTGCTGAATTTATATTCAATGGTGGTAGCATGCGAATGATTACCAATCATTGTTATACGAAGTTGGATTTTGATAATTTAATTGCCGAGCCAGAATTGGACGACTATGGTGATATTTCAAAACTTATTAAAGATTTACGTAAACTCAAAGAGAGCTTAGATGAATATGGTCAATTGTTTTTCGATTGTTTAAAATATCTTATTAAAGAGAAAAGACTTCAAATACAACCCGTAAGTTTTGGAAGACAAAGCCTCAGTCACAATAAAAAAATGCTGTTTTATGATGGTGAAGATTATATTTTGACACAAGGTAGTATGAATTTTACTTTAGCGGGAATTGTAAAAAACTCTGAAAGCTTTCAAGTTGAAGTACCATGGAATGGACATGTTAGCCAAGTTAGAATTAAAGAGCAAAAAGAACAGTTTGAAAGTATCTTTAAAAAAGAAAATCCATATTATACCTATTTGGATAAAACTGAAATAGAGCAAGTAATTGAAGAGTTAGGAAAAGAAAAATCTATCACTGAGTTACTCAAAACTAGTATAAATTTAGGTAGTGAAAATTATAGCAAAAAATTAAAAGAACTACATCAAGCTAAAAAAGAAAAGTTTGAAAACATCATTGAAAAAATAGAAAACGAGCCTAGATTCCCATATCCCACTGGCCCTAGAGATTACCAGAAACAAGCTTATGAAAATTGGGTAGAAAATAATTATAAAGGTGTTTTTGCCATGGCTACAGGTACTGGTAAAACTATTACATCATTGAATTGTGTTCTTGAAGAATATTTTAAAACTAAAACTTACCAAGTCCTTATACTAGTGCCATCAATTTCACTTTTGAACCAATGGGAAAAAGAGGTACAAGAATTTAACTTTAAAAATATTATCAAAGTTGGTGGTGGAAACAAATGGGAAAAAGATGTTGCGAATTATACAAGTAACCTTTCTTGGGGTATTTCCAAAAACTTAGTAATGATATCTACCTACGGTAGTTTTGTTACAAAGCGTTTCCAAAAGTATTTCAATAAAATACAAGATCAATTTTTATTGATTGCTGACGAAGCTCATAATATGGGCGCAAGTCAAATAAAAAATTTATTACCAGATATAGTCGTGAATAAAAAAATTGGGCTATCTGCAACACCTAAAAGAGTTTACGACCCTGAAGGCACTGATGCTATAGATTTATTTTTTGAAGACAGGCCACCTTATGTTTATTCATTTAGCATGGAGCGAGCGCTTAAAGAGGAAAGACTTACTGAATACAAATATCATCCTAAAATTGTTGAACTTCAAAATGAAGAATTAGAAATGTACATAGATATTTCTAAGAAATTGTTGATGTATTTTGATTTTGACAAAGGACAATTTAAAAATGATCCAATTGTTGAAAAATTACTTTTATTAAGGAAAAATATCATTCATAAAGCTCAAAATAAAATAGAATGTTTTAAAAGCATAGTACAAGAACTTAATAACAACAATAAAATAAAATATGTATTCACTTATGTTCCTGAAGGTTTTGTTTATGACGAATTTGGAGATGGAGAGAGAATGCTAAATGATTTTATACGTGTTGCAATAGATGTTAAACCAGATTTAAAGCTCAACTCCTACACGGCAGAAGATGAAGATTTAAACGGAATTTTAAAAGGTTTTTCTGAAGGTAAAATTGAAATGCTTTTTGCTATGAAAATGCTAGATGAAGGCGTTGATGTACCTAGAGCCGAAGTTGGCATTTTTGCAAGTAGCACCGGTAATCCTAGACAGTTTATCCAACGTAGAGGGAGACTACTTAGAAAACATAAAGATAAAACGAATGCAATTATTTATGATATGGTAGTTGTGCCACCATTAAATGATGCAAATGCAGACACTTATCGAATGGAAAGAAACCAAGTAAAAGCAGAGTTGCAACGTGTAGCTCACTTTTCAAGCCTTTCCATGAATTTTTATGATACAAAAAACGAGTTAGACTCGATTTGTAAAAAATATGAATTGAATATAGATCAAATTATAAATGAATTATGCTAAACAAAAGAGCCAAAATAATTAAGGACATTTTATTCGAGCCTGAAATACAAGAAAAATACAAACTAACAGAAGAAGATTTAACGGGAATGTATCGTAAAAAAATTGTAGATGTATTAGAAACCATTGTTAATGAAAATGATAATGGTAGAACTGGAAGACAGATTTATCCTGTTATTAAAAATATCCACAAAATTTAAGCATGGCATCAATTATAAATAGTATAAGTTTTAAAAACTTCTTCAATTATTACGGTGATTTTGAAGAAAATAGATACAACCTAGAAGAGGGTATAAATATTATAATAGCAGATAATGGCGCTGGAAAATCAAAATTTTTTAATGCATTTCTGTGGCTATTTTACGATCAAATTCTAGATTCTGATACCAAGCAAAAAATAAATATTAAAAACGCTGGAGTCAAAATTATTTCTGACAAGGCAAAGAACGAAACAGCCGTTGGAGATTATATCACATGTGGAGTATGTGTAGAGTACACAAGTGGTACCAGATATAAGTATCAAATTATAAAATCATTTACTGCAACACGTTTGGATGAAAATATAACTGATGAAAGTAGTTGGCAGTTTGTGATGAACGAATTAGAAGTTAATCGAACAGAACTTGTTTTACATAAGTATAAGCCTGTTTATGACGAAAATGAGAAAAAACAAATCATTGATAAACTCATCATGCCAGCCTTTAGACAGTACTCATTTTTACAGGGTGAAGAAGTTGATGATATCATTGACTTTAGTAAAAAAGAAAGTATTGAAAGAGCGGTAGAAAATCTAACCGATATAAAGAAATACGAACAAGTACATAAGCTACTTGAAGAGTTTAAAGAAAAAGCATTTAGAGATGTTCAAAAACAATTAAAAACAAATAATGCCCAAAATGAACGTTTTGATAATGCTGTGAAAGAGAAGGAAAAAATTGAGCAACAGCTTGCACAAGAAAAATTAAAACTAGAACAATATAATGAGACTTTAGTTAATGCAGAAGCTGAAAAGAACAAATTAGACAAGCGTTATGCAAATGCTGAAAAAAGAAAAGAACTCGATGATCAATTAAAACCTTTACGAAAAAAACTCAGAGATAAAAAAGATGAATTTGAGACTTTTCTAGACCGTATCAACAATCGTTTTTTTGATGGAAATTTTGCTTGGATTGCACTAGGGTTTGAGAATGAAGTCAATAAATTTAATGAATTGAATGATGATTTTCTTGATGAACGTTATCGAAGAAAGACTTTGAAGGAAGTTGAAAAAAATCCAAATGATTTTTTTACAGTAATGCCTATTGGATCTCCTGATGCAGCTTCCATTGATAAAATGATAAAGCAAGAGCATTGTTATGTGTGTAACAGAGAGGCTAAACGTGGAACTCCTGCTCACAATTATCTTATTAAAATGAATGAACGGCAAAAGTCTGAAGAGGTAGGCGAACCTTTTGTAAAAAATGATTTGAAAAATTTCTTCGGTGACTTACAAATAAATGCACAACCATTTTACACCAAGTCTGATAGTATCAAAGATTCGATTATTAAAACTAAAGAAAAAGAGGTTGAACTTCAAGATAGTATTGAACGCTTAAAAAAGAGAATTAAATCTTTAGAAGATGATCGTAATACGATTATGATTGCAGGACATGATGCAGAACAGTCTGCAAGGGATATTATAAATGATTACAATGGAGCAGTACGAAGAATTTCTGATGCTGAGAACAAAATTAATGACATCATCGTACCCAAAATAAATAAGCTTAAACGTGATCTTAAGACGATTAATGAAGAAGTTAAGAGCTTAAATAAATCCAATAACATACCAGATGGGTATAACGATAATTACGAAGTACTTAGCGACCTAGAAGAAGCTGCTGGTAAAGCAAAAGATAAAGTCTTTGACGGTATGATTAACTTACTAGAAGAACATGCTAATATTCATTTCAAGAACCTAATTAAGAACAACGACTTATCTGGTGGGATTCTGAAATTTGAGAAAAACCTTAACGGCTCAATTAATTTTAATTATCTAGATAGTAAAGGAAATTCCGTTTACGGAAGTTCTGAAGGCTTCCAGCGGATGAAGAAGTTTTCTGTAGTAATGGCAATTATCTCTGCTAATAATGCAGAATACAATTATCCACTATTAGCTGACGCACCTATTTCCGCATTTGGTGAAGGTTTTACAGAAGGTTTTTTTGAAGCTATTGGAGATGTCTTTCCGCAAAGTATTGTGTTAGTGAAAGAACTTTATAAACGAGAAGATGAAATGAAAATTAATGAACTCGGTAAACGCTTATTAAAGGACGCAAGAGTAAAAACCATGTATGTAAATCACGTACCTGAAAATGCAGAACAAATTGAATTAGTAACCACGCAAACTAAGTTGAAATAAGTAATCATGACAGCACAAGATTTTAAAAGTGAAATATTAAAAAAACGCCCTAGATATGCCAAAAGCAAAATACCAGTTATTGAAGCTTTTGCTAATAAGGGACAATCTAAATCAGAATACAGTCAATTTGGACCCATTTATGAACTCTATATTTATGCCTTTAGATTGGGCTTAAAAAAAGGCTTAAAACTGCCTTTACCTCCAAGGAACTCAACGCAAGATTTTATTGAAATTGGCAAATGGAAACGTGATTCTAGTCTGGTCGATTTTTTATTGATGATTGTCTTTAGCCATAGCGAAGAAATTGGATTTGACTGGAATGATTTGGAAGATATGGACGAAAAAGAACTTAACGTTGTTGTAAGCAATATTATAGATTTTATTGAAAGTTACGCAAATGGTGGCTTACAATTTCTTCAGGAAGAATGGGAAAATGATAACTTGATTAATTCTAGTTATTTGTTTGCGGATTTGATGAATGAGTAAGTTTTTTACAAAAAATTACATAAATGATTAATTATATTTTTTGCAAAATTTTCAGCATATTTCCAATCATTATTACTTATGGACTTTGGACAAGTTCTACTTGTATCAGATACTAAATTAAACCTATTTACTTCTGGTTCATATTTTTCATAATAATTTTTAATTAGTTTTGTTTGTGATCTGCTAAACTCTACATGTAATGAATGTTCAATAGCTTGTGTAAGTGTTTTCCATCTCAATTCTGGAAACTCTTCTCTCAATTCTATTAATTCAACTGATAATAATTTTACATCACTTATATAATCTACTCCAATAATGCCATGCTTTTTAATTTTTTTACTGAAAGTTCCTGATTTATAAAAATGCTGTACCCATCTCGAAAAAGTTATTTTTTGAGTTTCGCCGATATAAAGTAAATCTTTTGAAAAAATAAAATATATAAAAGATCCTTCTAATTCATAATTGTTAAATCCATTAATTTTCATCATCAAACAAAGACCAATTATTATTAACCCAATTATCAATATGATGTGAGGATGCTCTTGAAAATTTATCGAAGACTTGGATTGCAATATCAGGCTCTATGGCCTGAAATTTTTTAATTGTTTGATTTTCACCAACAGCTAAAGCATGAAATAGTGCTTCGATAGACTGCCTTTCAGGGGATCCTTTTTCTAATTTACTTAAAACCAGATCATAAAACGGATGTAATTTATTTATCAAAACGTAAGTTCCTTCTAATCTGTCTGTTGCGCTCTCCCATAGGTTTCTGCCTTCTTCCCAATACCTTACTCTCCTAAATGTATCCTTATCTTCTTCATCTTCGTATGTGTCTCCAGTAAGTTTTAATTTTTCAGATTCTGTCTCAAGAAATTCTTTTCTTTCTTTAATTGTATCAGAATTTGAACCTAATACATCATCTTCTTCTTCTTCTAATACTGAATTGTTAGCATTAAATTCCGAGCCTTCATTTCCAGAATTTTTTGCTGACTTCAATAAGTTGTCACATTTTTTAAATATTTCCTTTGACTGCCCTCTCGAAACACTTACTAAATTAGTAAGGATTTTCAAGATTTCTTCTGATACAGTTAAGTGTTGTTTAGAAACATCTACATCAAATAATTCATCATGATGACTTGAAAATAATATTTTAGCTCTAAAGCCAAACTCTCGACCAAGAAATAGTTTTTCTCCCCATTTTATTAATCTGCCATTTCTATAAAAGTAAAAACCGCTATTCTTAAGTCCAACATTGTATTTATCTATATTCTTTTGTTCTTCTTCATTAAATCCAAGATAATTCTTCATACTATCTTTTGGAAAAATAGCAACTTGTATTTTTATTTTTTCACCTTCAGGATCTAAAGGATTTTCGAAATCTGTATCTAATGCCTTACAAGGCTTTTTACAATCATAATTCTCTTTTTCAAAAGATTCATAACATTCATCCCAGAAAAGCATATCCTTAGGATTTATTATTTTTTCTTTTTCAACGCTTTCGCTCTCATCCTTAACCTTTATAACTTTGATTTTAAAGGTTTTATTTCCAGAAGCAAGATATTCTTGGTAGCTAACACCTGCTTTTTCTGTCAAATCTTTTATTATTTTAGCAGCTGAAACTCTTGATGTATAAACAATATCATTAATAGTAATTACAGTGCCTGTGTCATAGCCTTCAAGTTTTTCAGTTGTAATTTCATCAGTATCTGTAACAGAATATCCAAATTTATCTTTTTCCTTAATAATATTACGATCTAAGAAATAAGTTTCTGATATTCCATCAGAATGCTTACTAACAACTTCAACTCTATTTCCTAAAGAAAACCCCGCTGATTTTAAACCTAATCCATATTTAGATAAACTATTTTCTTGATAGTTCACATTAGATCCTAATTCAAGAGCTTTTTTAATAGACTCCTTATTCATTCCTATTCCATCGTCAATTACTCTGATTTTATTTATATTTTGAACGTTGTTAAGCGACTTCCCTTCTTTCATATGCAACTCAATTGTAATATTATCAGAATTAGCAACAACTGAATTATCTACTATATCAAGTATTGCAGAACTTGGTTTATAGCCGATCTTTGAAATCGCTTCACATATTCTATCTGCATTTATGGGTAAAACTTCAAAACTACTCATAACTTATTATTTTAAATTTCAATACTATTTATAAAAATTAAAGCGCTAGTATCAGACTTACTCTCTAATTTAGAAAATAAATTTTGTAACCCATCATCAACATGCATTTTTACATATTTCCCCAAATCCTGATTGCTAATATGCAATTGATAATGTTGTGCCACTAAAGCTAGGTAATATTTGTCATAATTACCAAATAAAACTTTTCGAGAATATTCTTTGCCACCAGAATCTTGGATATCGTTTAAATCTAGCTTTTTGTTTGATTTTAACGAATAAGCTAGAGCAATACGGGCAATTACATTTTCTGCGCCCAAATTAAGTTTTCGGGTCAATTGAGACACCACTTCTTTGTTGGATTTACTGGTTCTAACGTGCGTAAACATGGTCTTCTTCTTTAAACGCTTTAAACAATTGGTTGAGTTTGTATTGCTGAAAGGCTGAGCCAGTTTCAGTATGCTGAATCATATATACTTGGCTTAAATTTGGTTTCATCAAGTCGTACTCTTTCTCAGTCAACTCTTTTTCAAGCAGTGGGAATAAAACTACCTGATTAGAAATGTTGGGGTAAAACTCTTCTATGATATTTCTAGAATGATCTTTATCAAATTTCTGTAAAGGACTGTCTATAAAGACTGGGAATTCAATTCCAGATTCATCTACCAAAGCTTTTAAAAGTGCGGTGGCATACAATTGTTGCTCGCCTTTAGATAAGTTATCCTTATCGATGATATTACCTTTTTGATCTATCAAATCAATATCCATTACATCTTCTCGAATGTTTACTTGTACATCTTTTACAAAGTTGTTTTTATGCATTAAACGTTTAAGACCTAAGACAATGGTTTTTTTCAAAGCAAACTTCTTTTCTTCTTTCACTCGGGAAATAACTGTCTTAATCTTATCGAGTAAATTTTCAGTTACTTTATATTTTTTGAGATCTTGTTCGATCAAATTAAAGTTCTTTTCAAATTCAGATAAAACTTTTTTGTGAGAAGTTTGTTGAGAATTTAAGCTCCCAAATTCTTCAACTAACTGATGTTTATTTTCTTTCAGTTGTGCTAACTCTTCATCAATCCTTTTCTTTTCTTCTCTTAGCTTTTTAGCTAGGTGGTTATCCTTTCTTGCTTCACCTTGCTTGATCTTTCTACTAACCCGATTGTAGTTAATCCGGTTATTTTTTTCTTCTTGTATAAGCTGTTCTATCTGGGATTTAAAACTGGTTTGCAAATGTTTGTACAGAGCTAAAAACTCTCTATGTTCCTCTTCAGTAAAATCCAATAAGATTTGAGATTGGTCTTTTGCATTAGCTTTTGCTTGTTCTTCAAATTCACTTTCTAAAGCTTCAGTTGTCAGTTTTTCAAGTTTTTCTTTGATTATCTTATCCTCTAAAACTTCAGCAAAATCTTTTTTAAGTTTTTCGCTAAACTTTTCTAGCTTCTTGCGATAGACTTCTAAGCTGAATTGTTCATTTTGAGATTTACTTTCATGATCCAGCTGTAATTTTAACTGCTCAACTTGTTCACTTGCAATTAAGAATGGAAGCAGCTCATAATGTTTTTTCAATTTTTCCTTTGTAATATAAATTGCTTTCTTGATTTCTTCCTGCTCTTGTTTTAAGGCTTTCAGTTCTTCAAGTGTAACTGAGTTGCCTTCGCGAATAAGTTTTTCTTGTAATTCATCAGATTTAGCTTTTAGATTCGCTTCTGTAAAATCTAATTCGTCCTGTTGCTGCTGGTTGTAGTCTATGAGTTTGGTAAGCCCTCCATCTTTTGTAATCAAATCTTGCAATTTCCCCTTTTCTTGTTCAGACACCCCACGACGTCTAAGGTTAGAAAGTAAGGTTTCTAGATTTTTTCTAAGCTCTTCATATTTTTTTATCCCTAAAACTTCAGAATAGGCACGACTCAAACTTCTTAATTCAGCTTTTGATTTAGCTTCAGCCAATGAGACAATTTTTTCAGCATCAAAAAAGAAAAACTTGGCGATTTCTCTAGGCAGAAGAAAGTCATTTATGAAAACCTCATAGCCCACTTCTTTGGTTAATTCGTTTTCACTGCCATCAATTAATAATTGTAAACTTTCCTCTTTAGTTTCAAAGTCGTAAGTTCTTTTAATTTCAACTGTTTTACATGGTACAGATGGAATTAAAACGTCACTAAGCGTAACATTGACTTCCATTTTTTGATGATCCTTACTATACTTTACTTCATTATTAAACTGAGTATCTAAGTATTCTTGGTAACCACCAGCTTTTTTAATATCTTTTCGATACTTATCTTCTACTTGAGCAATTAATCTTCCATAAAAAACCCAAACTAAAGACGTTAAAAAACTCGTTTTTCCAAAACCATTTTTACCTGCAATCAAGTAAATATTAGAATTCTTCTTTTTCTTAAAATCAATCGAATTACTTCCCTTGTAAATTCTAAAGTTTTTTATTTCAATCTGGTCAATGCGCATTATAAATTTTCATTTACAAAGTTTTCTATTCTTTTTTCAACATCATTATGCAAACCATATTTAGAAAGCATCAAGGTTTTGGATTCCTGTAATGAAATTAAATTGTCAATCAAATGATAATAATTAGCGTCATCCTCGCAAACCTCTTTCAGTATGCGACGCTCAGTATCATCTAAAGACTTAATGTTGTTAGTGCTAATTCCTTTGCCATATACTTCTTTGTAGATTTCACTAACGCTATGATCGAAAATCATATCACGGTTCCAAATGACTTGGATAGCAATTAACTCTTGGTTGTTTATCAAAGTGATATGCGGTCTTTCTTTTTGTACTTCTTTTTGTGTCTCTAGTAACTCTCTTAAAGTATCTGCTCGATACCTTGAAGTATATGGTCCAAAGTGATGGCCATCCTCTCCTATAGCTTTTTGTCCATTTCTTCTTTCAGGCAGTCTGTTTTCGCTAATATTTCTTTGCTCAACAAGATTATTTCTAAACTTTAAAAGCGGAGCCATCCATTCCTGCCCGTTTTCAATTAAAGCAGACATTGATTTATCCTGCTTAACGACCGTACAAGTCCAACATCCAAATCGAGATTGACCGCAAGACGAATGTTTTTTATTAGTTACTACGGTTGGACATTCGTAATCATCTGCACTTGCATCCGCATAGATTTGAAATAAGATAGAATTATCAAATCCCCATGGCGACGGCACGGCATTGATGATATACCAAATTTCTTCCAGCATTAAATTTTTAATAGGCGCATAAACAAAAGTGTTGGGTGTTGTACCATGTTTAGATAATCGATTTCCTTCAATCTCATGCTTTTTCATAGAACGCTCTCGCGTTGCACTTTCCTCATATCTAGTACCTAGCAAAACAATTGCTTCACCCATTTTATCAATCTGCTCTAGCAAAAAGTTGGATGTTGGTTTAATCTTTAAACGATCTGTGCACCATCTAAACGTATTATTTGGTACGGGATAACCTTTACCTAACACATTGATCCAAAAAGACTCTTCAAGTTTAGGAGTTGTTTTCTGCACAAAAATTGGTAAGCCCTGTTCCCTAGCCTCTTTATCAATTTTAGATAAGACATCATCGACATAGTTTGAAATGATGGGATTTTCAACCATTGTATCATTACATACCACATGAACTGGTCGTTGCATTTGATAAGGCATAGGCGCCTGTTCTCTAAAACGTTTTAAAGCAATCCAAACTAGAGTCAACAAAACAGTAGAATCTTTACCTCCACTAAAACCTATAATCCAGGGACGATTTGTATCGCCTTTATAAGCATACTGATCAATTATTTCATCAATAATTGTT
This sequence comes from Psychroflexus longus, assembly GCF_020164595.1. Taxonomy (GTDB): domain Bacteria; phylum Bacteroidota; class Bacteroidia; order Flavobacteriales; family Flavobacteriaceae; genus Psychroflexus; species Psychroflexus longus. The sequence goes on along the minus strand of NZ_JAIQZE010000020.1, from coordinate 4,995 downwards.
TCAGCTTTTTTGAGTTTTATTTTTGACATTAGATGATATTTTATTCATTCTTATTTTCGAGTGATTTCACCCTCAATTCAAGATTTTCAATTGTCTTTTTCTGTAATTCAATGATGTAGTCTTTACTACCAGTTTCAGCTGGGGTATTATTCTCTTTACTTTTTATCATTTCACCTTCTCCCCTAAATAACCAATCAGCCGATAAATCTTTATAGGTATTTATCAATTTTGATATATTTTGACCTGAAAGGGACCCTCTTTTTCTAGCTTTCCCAATCAAACCATTTGAAATTCCAGTCTCAAGTGAGAGTTTATGATCATTCAACCCCTTGTAATCCATGAAAATATCAAGTCTTTGAAAAAAATCTATCATTTTTGATAAAATAAATTGTTTTATATATCATTTTTGATATATTTGTAGTTGAAATTATTATTTCAAAATATGTATGCAAGATAAAGATCTTATAGCATTCAAGTCTAATTATTGTAAAAAAATAAACAAAATGGGATTTTCAAGTTGGTTAACACAAGACACAAGAAAAAGTATTGCAAACGTTTACTCGTCCAGACCAATTTTTACTGTTTACATGTTGGATAACAAAGGTAATGTTTGGGAAGAGAAATGTTACGAAGGGTATTGTTCATTAGGCGGTAAAGATTATTATGAATTGATGGCAGAGATGAATGGTAAATCTGATAGAGAAGATGGTATTAAACTATTTTTCAGTGAAGAAAAAAATAATGTTTTATATCCAAACATCGTTCAAAATATAAAAGACTGGCAATGGAAAAATGAAAAACCAAGGCGTTGCCCACACCAAGGTTATTTTTACTAGGCTGAACGGTCATTGATAATGGTTTTTACAAACCATGGTCTTTGACACCAAATAAAAATGACTTCACAAAACACAATTACCTCTTGAGCTCTAACAAAGGTCCACTTGAAGATTGAAGAATTTCCTCTTGAGGAAAGTTGCGAAAAGACTAGTCTTTTTAAACAAAAAGAGTACTCCTTTTGATAGAAAAGAGTACTCTTTTTTTTATGACTTGATGGTCGGACTTTTGGTGAGTAAATATACACTAAAATCACAACTAAGTTGATAAAACTCACTCAAAAGAGCGTTAAGCTTAGTCGCTTTACTTCTAACTTTTAGTCAGCTCTTCCTCCCAGGAGGCCCCGCTGATGTCTGTCAGTTTTATAGTGTAAGTGCCTGCCGGTAAATCCTGCAGGACTGGATCTTTAAGCGACAATCTGGCTTTGGCGCCCAGCGGAACCACCAGACTGTGCTGACCAGGCTTGACTTTGGCCACATAATAGTTGGAGATGCTTTCCTCCCCCATGTTGGCTAAGTCAGTTTGGGTGTAACGCAGTACACTTTGCTGTTGCGCATCCAGGACTTCGATGCCAATGATCCAGGCGCCGTAGACATCTACACCTTCGGTCCTAAAGACATCAAAGCTTACCGCTTCGTGGCTGATCATCGCCTCCGTAATCTCGAGTTTTGGCTTCACAGATTTGTTATGCAAGGTTCCCCATAAACCGCCATGAAACACCTGATTGGTCATGAGCGTCATGCCAAAAATCAGCAGTGATCCTATCAGTACAACTCTTGGAAACAAACGCTCACGAATCGGCAGAATGCCAGAACCTAACCAGGCAAAAGCTTTGGTTGTGGTCAGGCTAAAGTTGTTTTTCATCAGGTAATTGTCTAAAGAATACTTACCGCTTCCGGTAAGGAATAACACAAAACCGGTGGCAATACCCAGCACACCAATCTGCCATTCATCCAGGCAGGTGGTACCAATCCAACCCGAGCCCAGTAGTATGCCCATGGCCAGGCCAAAGACTCCAATACTCATGAGACGGGTAAAGAGTCCAAACATGATAAACAGGCCTACAATCCCTTCTATGATGGTAAAGATGAGCATATTGATATAGAGGATATCTGGATTTTCGACCAGATACTGTATGATGGGCTTGATGCCGAGGGCGTTGGGCAGGAAGTGATTAAATTTCTCTCCAATGTAGCCCGCCTGCTCCGGATCGAGTTTATCGGCTAAAACCGTGCGTCGCCACAGGGCAGAAAAGTAAGTCCAGCCGACAACCAGTCGGATGGCCAGGGTTAATAAACCCGCGTCGTTTTTAAGTGATATCGATTTCATAGGGATTCAGATTAAATGGTGAGACTTATAAATCCTTGTTTCTTCAGCTGAAAACCGTAAAAAATACCGTTCTCCACCACCTCCAGGTGTTGAGGTAATTCTTCTGGGTTCACTTCAAAAGCCTGAAGCGACAAGCCACAGACGTAAACCTTCATCTGCTGTTGAGCAGCTTGTTTTAGAAGAGCTTGAAAGTCAGTGTTATCTCGAATATCAGCGACGGTTTTTCCGCAAAACACCACCTGAAATTCTCCATAGTTTTCGCCATCTTCTTCAGCAAGCGAGGTGGCCGTCATCAGGATGGGTTTCAGTTGTTTGATGTTCTTGGACAGCACAACATAGTCGTTTTGATCTGAAGTTGAAGTTTGCGCTTTGAGTTGAGCTGTTCCCAGAATGAGAACAAGTAAAACGGTGATGTATGTGATTGAATGTTTCATTGTTTGTAATTTAAGTTTGAATTTATACTAAAGAATAAGAGTCCGCCCAGTAGGGCTATATTTTTAAAAAGGGGGCCCATGCTTTCCACTTGCCCTATTTGTACGGCAAGCATAATAGGAACTAGTACCGCAATAAGCAGCATAGCAGCGAGTCGGGATTTAAAGCCTGTCAGCAGGGCAATGCCGGCGATCAGCATCACCACTCCTGAGAGGATGACTGCCATTTGGGGCGTACCCAGCAGCTGACCACTAAATCCCATTTTGGCATTCTCGAGCCGTTGTATAGTGTTTTCGGTATTGATAAAATGGCTGATGCTAGCGACAATAAAAATGAGGCTCAGCATCACCCGAAGTAAGACTACTGATGTGTAGCTTACCTGCACCGTGTTAGGTTTAGATTTCATTTTAAATTATCTGTGTTTATTGATAACAGTCGCTGTTGAACACTTAAGGCTTTTGCAAGAAAAAAGTTGGTTTTTAGTTTCTCGTGTATGCAAGTCATCGGATAGTCATAGGTCAAAGCGTCGAGAGGAAGGGATGTAATTATGAATTATTAATTTCCTAATTCCTACAACCTAAAACCTCTTTTATATGACTCAAAAACTCAAGGACTCACACACTATTTTCCAAACCCTTTTTGTCTTATAAAAACTCCCTTTAGGGCCGGGGCAAAAAAGTTGGTTTTTAGTTCTCGTATCTTCGAGTCATTGGATAGTCATAGGTCTAATAGCCGAGAGGAAGGGATGTAATTATGAATTTTTAATTTCCTAATTCCTACAACCTAAAAACCTCTTATATATGACTCAAAAACTCACAAACTATTTTCAAAACCTTACTCTCTTTAAATCCTCCCTTTAGGGCCGGGGCAAAAAAGTTGGTTTTTAGTTTCTCGTGTATACAAGTCATCGGATAGTCATAAGTCTAATAGCCGAGAGGAAGGGATGTAATTATGAATTATTAATTTCCTAATTCCTACAACCTAAAACCTCTTTTATATGACTCAAAAACTCAAGGACTCACACACTATTTTCCAAACCCTTTTTGTCTTATAAAAACTCCCTTTAGGGCCGGGGCAAAAAAGTTGATTTTTAGTTTTTCGTGTATACAAGTCATCGGATAGTCATAGGTCTAATAGCCGAGAGGAAGGGATGTAATTATGAATTATTAATTTCCTAATTCCTACAACCTAAAACCTCTTTTATATGACTCAAAAACTCACAAACTATTTTCAAAACCTCAGTTAGCTAACTGTTTTTACGATTTGTAATTTGATTTAAATACGTTTTTTTGGGTAAGGATTCCCTACAGATAAACTTTGAGATTGCTGTAAAGAATATACAATGGCACTGAAGAGGCCACCTTTGGTCTTGCGTAGTCGTTTTGAATAGAAGCCTGAAGGAAAGTGGCATCAAACTCTACACTGAAATTGATAAGTCCTGCATAGGAAAATTGCTTTGCTTCCAGCTTGCTCGTCGTTGCTTTGGCTTGAACAATCTCCTGCGTTTGGCAACTGAACTGTGGTGCAAGCGACTGACTTTTACTCGATACCTGAGTCTGTTCGACGCCAAGCTCAGCCTGTACAAAATTTCTAACCTTGCACGGTGAAAGTAATAGCAAAAGGCCGAGACCTAATACAGAATAAACTGATGCTATATTTTTCATTCTTTTCACTGCATAAAACTAATGATTCTTATCACCCACCGCTGCCTTTAAGTATTAAAGTTAAATTAAGAATTTCATAAATAAAACTGGATCTAAGTCTCAAATTGTGGAAGTCGTCACGTTTGCCAACTCTAAAAAAGCAAGTATGAAGCAGGTGTATTACCAAAAGCTGTATTATTTTTAGGAACTAAAACCATTACAAAATGCCCTTAGAACTTCATCCCTCCAGACGTATAAATTCCATTACCAAAGACGGGACCAACCCGGAAGTGTATATTTTGCAAACCAAAGTGAAAGCAGAGTTATCGATGCAGGAGTTGTGTTACCGCATCAATCAGTCCTGCAGCCTCACTGAAGCCGATGTGCTTGCCTGTATCTCCCAGCTCAATCATCAGGTCTGGGATGCCTTACAGCAGGGCTATAAAGTAAACCTTGGCGATCTGGGCAGTTTCAAAATGGCGGTGCAGTCAGCCTCCAAACCTCAGCCCTCAGACTTGCGAAAAAGCGATGTCCAGAAGTTAAAAATCAACTACCAGCCCAGCAAACGCCTCAAGAAGCAACTGCGAGGTGGTGTTGAGATGAAGATTGTATATAAGAAGTAGGGAGGCTTTGTCACTTCGATTTCTATGACGTAACCAAACGATTTTGATACAAAGTTTGATTTTTTATAAGTGCAAAAACAATATGTATTATTTTATTTCTGACAGCATTTAAAACACTCATTTTATTCTTGCCT
>NZ_JAIQZE010000002.1 GCF_020164595.1 Psychroflexus longus | reverse complement strand
GAGAATCAATGGTATACTTAAACAAGAGTTCAACATTGCTAAAAACATAAAGGATATGACATTAAAGAAAAAGCTTATCGCTGATGCAGTCAGTATTTACAATAATCTCAGACCACATTTATCTAATGATATGTTAACTCCGATGGAAATGCACAAGCAAAACAAACTCAAAATAAAGTCGTATAAATCAAAAAACCTTAACGATGCTAGCATCGTTAAGGTTTAAATTATAAATTTAATGTCTAATAATCTGTATCGGTTATTTAGGACGAGACAAATATCCTATTTTTAAGATCCGCACATCAGGCAATCATCGCCTTCAGATTCTTTGGATTGCTTAATCAAAGCTTTCAATTCTTCCGGACTCAATGAAGAATCATCAGACACTTTTACTTGTTGGCTTTGTGCTTCCTGATAAGTTCTAGCTGCTTTTTCAGCAACCTCACTAGGAACTTGTTTTTCCTTCTTTTCGTTTTTCAATGTGAACTTAATCGCATCTACAGCAGACTTAGTTCTTAAGTAATACATTCCAGTCTTAAGTCCGCTTTTCCAGGCATAGAAATGCATCGACGTCAACTTAGCAAAGGTTGCCCCTTCCATAAATAAGTTAAGCGACTGCGATTGATCGATGAAGTAACCTCTATGTCTGGACATATCGATGATGTCTTTCATGGATAATTCCCAAACCGTTTTATACAACTCTTTGATATCGTCTGGAATGATGTCGATGCCCTGAACAGAACCGTTGGCTCTCATGATTGCATCTTTTACATCGTCATTCCATAGACCTAAAGCAACAAGATCCTTCAATAGGTGTTTGTTTACTACTATGAATTCACCTGAAAGAACACGTCTGGTATAAATGTTTGAGGTGTAAGGCTCAAATGCCTCATTGTTACCTAAAATTTGAGAAGTAGAAGCGGTTGGCATTGGCGCCATCAATAAAGAGTTACGCACACCGTGCTTCATCACTTTATCTCTCAGTTTGCTCCAGTCCCATCGACCGCTGAGGTCTTTATCTTTTAATCCCCAAAGGTTGTATTGAAATTCTCCTTTACTGATAGGTGAACCTTCGTAAGAAGAATAAGGACCTTCAGCTTTTGCTAATTCCATAGAAGATTCTACAGCGGCAAAATATAAAGTTTCGAAAATATCCTGATTCAATTTCTTAGCCTCATCAGAAGTAAAAGGCATTCTTAACATGATAAACGCATCGGCCAATCCTTGAACACCCAATCCAACTGGTCTGTGACGCATGTTGGAATTTTCAGCTTCTTTGACAGGATAGTAGTTTCTATCAATAACCTTGTTGAGGTTTTTGATGACCTGTTTGGTGATTTTATACAGTTCTTTATGATCGAAGCTGTCGTTTTTCACAAACATCGGCAAAGCGATGGATGCTAAATTACATACAGCCACCTCATCTGGACTGGTGTATTCCATTATTTCCGTACACAAGTTGGAAGAACGAATCGTCCCTAAATTTTTCTGATTGGACTTGCGGTTAGCTGAATCTTTATACAGCATGTAAGGCGTTCCTGTCTCTATTTGAGATTCCAGGATTTTCTCCCAAAGCTCTCTTGCTTTGATGGTCTTACGTCCTTTCTTTTCGCTTTCGTACTTTAGGTATAGCTCTTCAAACTCATCCCCATGAACATTGTAAAGGTCTGGGCATTCGTTAGGACACATTAACGTCCAGGTTGAATTTTCTTCGACACGTTTCATGAATAAATCCGGAATCCACATGGCGTAGAACAAGTCACGCGCTCTCATTTCTTCTGCTCCGTGGTTTTTCTTTAAATCTAAAAAGCTAAAAATATCAGCATGCCATGGCTCTACATACATGGCAAAAGAACCTTTTCGCTTGCCTCCACCTTGGTCAACATATCGCGCCGTATCATTAAAGACCTTCAACATTGGAACAATTCCATTGGAAGTTCCGTTAGTTCCTGCAATGTAAGAGCCTGTAGCTCTAATGTTATGTATAGACAAACCAATACCACCGGCAGATTGTGAAATTTTGGCTGTTTGCTTTAAGGTATCATAAATCCCATCAATACTATCGTCTTTCATTGTTAACAAGAAACATGAAGACATTTGTGGTTTTGGTGTTCCCGAATTAAATAAGGTAGGTGTGGCGTGAGTAAAGTATTTTTTAGACATCAGCTCATAAGTCTCCATGGCAGATTCCAAATCTTCACCGTGAATGCCAATGGACACACGCATCAACATATGCTGTGGACGTTCGGCTATCTTACCATTTAATTTTAATAGATAAGAGCGTTCCAAAGTTTTAAATCCGAAATAATCGTAATTGAAATCTCTACTGTAGATAATTCTCGAATCGATTTCTTCTTTATTATCGTTGATGATCTTGTATACATCCTCGGCAATAAGTGGAGACTTTTTATTGTTACGAGGGTTTACATACTCGTAAAGATCGGTCATCACCTCACTAAACGTTTTTTTGGTGTTTTTGTGAAGATTGGACACCGAGATTCTAGCTGCTAAATGCGCATAGTCCGGATGACTCACGGTCATTGTTGCGGCTATCTCTGCTGCCAAATTATCAAGCTCACTTGTGGTTACACCATCATAAAGACCTTCTATGACACGCATTGCGACTTTGGGAGGTTCCACAAGAGGGTTTAATCCATAGCAAAGTTTTCTAATTCGTGCTGTAATTTTGTCGAACATTACAGGCTCTTTTTGTCCGTTTCTTTTAATGACGTGCATAGTAGATAGTGTTTAATATATAGAGCCCAAGGACTCCTGGTAGTTAATAATCGTAATTTTAAAAAGCTAGAATTTTTAAAAAAAACTAGAAATCAGCGTCGAAACTAATTTTGCTGTCTTCTTCTTTATTCTTGTTCATGACTCCTGCTTTTTGATATTCACCAACACGTTTTTCGAAGAAGTTGGTTTTCCCCTGAAGTGAAATCATATCCATAAAGTCAAAAGGATTGGCAGTGCCATATTCCTTATCACAACCCAATTCGAATAGAAGTCTATCTGCGACAAATTCGAGGTACTGAGTCATCAAGTTGGAATTCATACCTATCAAACTTACTGGGAGTGATTCAGTAACAAATTCTCTTTCAATGTTAAGGGCATCCACAATGATCTCTCTGATTCGCTCTTTTGAAACTTTGTTCACTAAATGCTCATTATGTAGGTGTACTGCGAAGTCACAGTGAACACCTTCATCTCGAGAGATCAACTCGTTTGAAAATGTAAGACCTGGCATCAAACCTCTTTTCTTTAACCAGAAAATAGAGCAGAAAGCGCCAGAAAAGAAGATTCCCTCTACTGCTGCAAAAGCGATCAAACGTTCAGCAAAAGAATCGGATTCTATCCACTTCAAGGCCCAGTCAGCCTTTTTCTTAATCGCTGGGAAATTCTCGATAGCTTTGAATAGCTGATCTTTTTCTTTATCGTCATCTACATAGGTATCGATCAATAACGAATAGGTTTCAGAATGGATGTTTTCCATCATGATTTGGAAGCCGTAGAAAAATTTGGCTTCAGTATATTGTACCTCGTTCACGAAGTTTTCAGCAAGATTTTCATTGACGATTCCATCGGATGCAGCGAAGAAAGCAAGAATGTGTTTTATAAAATACTGCTCATCTTCATTTAGCTTATTTTTCCAATCGGAAAGGTCTTGGTGTAAATCAATTTCTTCTGCAGTCCAGAAACTGGCTTCACACTTTTTATACCATTCCCAAATATCGTGATGTTTAATAGGGAAAAGGACAAATCTATTTTCATTTTCTTCTAAGATAGGTTCAATCTGCGCCATAGGTTTGTGGTTTTGAGAGGTTTATTATTTGAATATGTTCTAAACAAATATGAAAATAAAACACTAAAAATCGATTGAAACACGCCTAAAGTTATCCACAAAGTTATCCACAATTGCTCTCGGACCCTGTCAATTATAAGCTATGGATTATTAAAAAAATCAATTTTATGATTTGTTGAATTTTAATCGTAAAACAGAACACATAAGAAATGCTATGAGTTTATTTCTGTTGCTCTTGCTTCTAATTTTGAATACCAGTTTTCACCAAATTTTCGAATCAGAGCGTTTTTTGTGAATTTATAGACTGGCATTTGTAATGTTTTTCCAAGATCGCAGGCATCACTGCAAATACTCCATTTGTCATAATTCACTGCTTGCAGTTCCGACAATTTTTGAATACGTACAGGATAGAGTTCACAAGAAACGGGTTTTTTAAAATCGATCTCACCAGCCCTGTAGGCAGACTCTATACCGCAGAGTGCAGTACCATTTTCAGTAAAGTTGACATAAGCACATTCCTTTCCTTCAACCAGTGGAGTTTCCGGCTCTTCAAAGTCGGACATTATGTGAGTGCCTTGTTCCTCGATGGCTTGTATGCCTTCAGCTCTCAAATAGGGTTTTACTTTAGGATAAATAGTCTTTAAGATGTCCAGTTCGTGCTCATCCAGTGGAGCTCCAGCATCTCCGGCTACACAACATTCTCCTTTACAAGCGGATAGATTACATGCAAATTCGTTATCTATAATAGCTTCAGAAATAAGGGTTTTACCAATTTTAATCATTTTCCAAAGTTAATTCAATTATGAAGTTATAACTCAAAATTTAAAGTCTTTTCCTAAGGCGAATTCAGCATAAAATATTTAACAAAAAATTGTTGTTCACAAGATTTTATGAGATTGTCAATCCATAGATCAGAATTACTTTTGCAAAAAATTACAGAAGACCATTATGTTTGATTTTAAACAGATTTTCACTGCCGGAATGATTCTTTTTGCAGTAATAGATATTGTAGGCAGCATTCCTATTATTGTAGACTTAAGAAAAAAAGTAGGCCATATCCAAAGCGAAAAAGCGTCGATTGTCGCTTGTATTTTGATGATTGTTTTTCTTTTTGTGGGAGAAACCATCCTAAATTTGATAGGCATCGATGTGAACTCTTTTGCTGTGGCAGGAGCGTTTATTATATTTTTTCTGGCCATTGAAATGATTCTTGGGATACAACTTTACAAAGACGACGCTCCAGAAACCGCGGCTATTGTTCCTTTAGCATTTCCTTTGATTGCTGGCGCGGGAACGATGACTTCCATTTTGTCTTTAAAATCCGAATTTGATACACCAAATATCATTGCTGCTATTATTTTGAACGTCATAGTTGTTTATGCTGTCTTAAAGTCATCCAAAAAAATCGAAAAAATTCTTGGAAATCAGGGGATTTCTGTGATTAGGAAGATATTTGGCGTAATTTTGCTAGCCATTGCGGTAAAATTATTCGCAACGAACATTCAGAGTTTATTCAATTAAAAATTTATGAAGTATTTTATTTATTTCTTAATGCTTTCGTCAGTTGGACTAATGATTTTCAGCGGGACTCTTGTAAACCCTGATGATCTGGTAGGAGATAAAAAGAGCTTTACAGGTGTTCTGGGAATTTTAGTATGCCTGTGTATTATAGTTTTACTCTTTATTTTGTTGTTATCAAGAAAGCTGAAGGAAAAGTACGACGAGTAAAAGGTATTTTGACCTAATTAAAAAGCTTCTCAGGAATTTTCTTGAGAAGCTTTTTTGGTTTTTAGGACGTGACCCCCTCCCCAAAGCTTTGGGGATTGGGGGTCGGGCTATCCGTTTCAAGCCAGTTCAGTAAAGCCAAAAAATATAAGCCTAGCAAGAGCTTCCGTTGGTTGCTTTACAAGGCTTTATTTTTAAAAAGCTTTACATCCTGGGCTTTCCACTTCTATCCCTCACGCAAGCATTCGTAGTGAATTTTATATTTCAAATTTTCCATTTTAAAATTGCTTATCAAGACCTAGAATTTTAATTGTTAACCAGCCCGCCTGACTGACGCTAGTCGGGCAGGTTGACCAGTTGACTCTTTTTTCTAAGATCTAATATTCTACTTCTTACATTTACTCCACCTTCATCCGATTATCTCCAGAATCTGTATCAATCAACTTGTTGTAAGGATCGATGCCGACCTCTATAGGTTTTTCATCTACAATAATGGTAAATTCATTGTTAATTTCAGAAATGAGATGCTTTTTCAGATACAATACATTTTCTTTTTTAACACCGTCTATCGTTTCATCGGTTTCTCCAAAAACTCCAATTTCAATATAATCCCGGAGCGGAAGCGACTCTAAAGTGTCTTTTTCAGTCTCAAAACCTATGCTTTCGCCTTCAGCATTGGAAAAGATTTTCTCTCCTTTTTCCGAAGATCTGTACTTCTGGGCATAGGCTTTCAATTTTACTTCATAGGTTCCATTATCCAAAGTATCAGACGTTGCTTCAGTTATTCGGTTGTCATAAAGTGTTATCGTTTCAAACATATCCTTCACCAAATATTGAAGTGAATCCGGTGTGTTTTGTTTTAGAAGATTCACAAATTCGACAGAGGTGGTATAAGGCGGTTCCTGAAAAGCAACTTTATCGATATATGATTCCAAAATCCTATTCATTTTTTCCTCACCTAAATAATCACTCATCGCATAAAGTACCAAAGAGCCTTTGTTATAATGGATATACTGCTGATTTTCATTCAGCATCAATGGCAATTCCTTTTGGCTTTCAAAACGTCGTCCTCTTAGGTACCTATCCAAAGCATCTTTCAGGAATACGCGCATTTGCTGTGCGCCATATTCTCTTTCCAAAACTTTTAGTGAACTGTATTCCGACATACTTTCAGAAAGTAAAGTGGCTCCGCGGACATCCGCACCAATAACCTGATGTGCCCACCATTGGTGGGCCACTTCGTGGGCTGTAACGCTAAAAGGATAGTCGACACTATCATCATCCTCATCATCTACTTTAGCAATAAAACCGATAGCTTCAGAATAAGGAACCGTATTAGCAAAGGATTGTGCAAACGACCCAGAAGTCAGCGGGAATTCTAAAATACGCAGCTGTTTAAATTGGTAGGGACTGAAGTTTTCAGAATAATAGTCCAGGGCTTTTTTGGCGCCACTTATCATTCTATCAATATTATAGTCGTGGGGTTTGTGATAGAACACCTGAAGATTCACATCGTTCCATTGGTCTTCATAAACTTCATATTCTGCAGAATTAAACGCGTAAAAATTCAGTATTTTTTTATCCATTTTATAATGGAAATACCTCCGCTCGCCGTCTTCCCACTCCTCTTGAAGATAACCTGGAGCAATAGCAATCTGGTTTTTGGAAGTGGATACTGTCGTTTCAAAATCGATCCAGTCGGCATCATCGGTAAGATACGTATTGCCTAAAGCGGTAGAATCGTAGGGGGATTTCATACGTTCTTTAAGCTCAAGATCGTATTTCTCTCTAGTCTTGTTATTGGAGATTTCATAGCCTTCGCTATACCCAAAACTTGGAAATATTCGGTTGTTGATGAACGTGCCATTAGTTCTTACAGGCGAATTGTTATTCAAAATAGTATTAGGTTTATTTCTCATGTAAAAAGTAAATGTCACTTCCTCACCTGGAAGTAGACTTTTATCAAATTTGAAAATCTCAAAGTCGTAAACCGTATCTTTTAAAATCGCTTTTCCTTCCTTATCCAAAGCATAACTTTGAACGTAATAATCATTTAGATTAACCAAAATAGAATCAATAGGTTGTTCAGTTTTGTTTTTCAGAATAAATTCACCTTTGGCTTTGAAATCTCGGATGTCTGGAAACAAATCTAAATTAATATTGATGCTGGTGATTCGAGGCGAATTCAGCATTTTCAAATGGCTATATTGCTTTTCATACTGCACCTGTAGCAGCTCGCGTTCGTTTCCAGAAAGGCGTTCATTGATGACATTATCATTATAATAAATCCAGGAACCAAGCCCCACAAACATGACCAAACAAACCGCAATAATTGATTTGTATAAAGGGTTCATTTTTTCCTGAGCAAGCTCTATTCTTTGTTTCGCAGAATAGGAAACACCTCTGCGATAAAATATGATTGCTAGTATATACAATACGGCTGCTAAAGAAAACCAATACAGTCTGTAGACATAAAACACTTTTAAGCCTGGACCATAACCCACCATATCAGAGTAAGTAGCACCACCACCTGAATTAAATCTGAAGATACTTTGTTCGATACCAAATTGTGGAAAGAAGCCAAGTAATATCAAAAATGCTAAAAGCGATATAAAACCGACAATGTGATTTTTTATAAGGCTGTGAAACAGGAAGGCCATGACCGTCCACGCCAGTACTCTCAGGTAATCGATGGCAAAAAACTGAAACAGGTATAAATCCAACTCCAGCTTGTAATATTCATTGTAGACTTGAACACCTACCGCTAAAACCAAGGCCAAAATGTAAAAAGAAGCCTGCATCTTGAAAATAGCAATGAATTTTGCCAGCAGAAACGACCAGTTAGGAAAAGGGGTAACATCCACAAGCTGATTCATGTTTGAGCTTTTTGCTCTGTTGACCAGCATTCCCACAAGAAGAAAGGTGATGATAATTATAAATCCACTCACTACTCCAGATGCATTTTGCATTAATTCTCGAGTGACGGGATAGGTTGAAGTACCATAAATAGGCGTCCGGACTGCCAGCGTAGATAAGGTAATAATCAAAGTCACGATAGCAAAAGAAATAAACACCCAGTTTTTGAAAATATATCTCGCTTCAAAATTACTGTGTTTCCAGGCCATCTTTAGCCAATGCTTAAAATGGTAGGCTTTTTCGGCATGAGGTAATTGGATACGAATCAAACTTCCAAAATTTCGCTTAATCACTCGCTCTGCTTTACTTTTAAAAAGTTTGAATTGAATGGCCTGTTGATTGAATTTAAATTTGAAAAAGACAAAAGAAAAAATCAGAATACTGATAGCTGCCCAGAGCAAGCGGTTGTAAATGATGTAACCTTCAAAAGGCAAAGGGTTATTATTTCTTTCAAAAACCGTCCAATATTCGGTTTCCAAACCTAAAGCCTGAGCACCTAGGGGATCGATGAGGGCAGAAAGTGTCTTATTGTCAATATCTGCAGTAAGGCTTTGAGCAAAACTTTGGATAGTGATCAATATCAAAACACTTATGAATCCTATAAAAATATTCCTCGAAAAGGTTACTACGGCAAAAACTACGGCGCCGTATAGCAATATGTTCGGAATAACGAAAATGAGCAGAGGTTGGACGTAATTCCAAATATCAAAATCAGTAAACAAATCGGGATTAGTGCCAGGAAAAATAGTACCGATATAGACACCAAGGCAAATCAATAAAATAATGCCGATGACGATACTCATGGCGCTTAAAAACTTACCAAATAAGTAGCTTGCTTTTGAAATGGGATATGAATACAACACTTGATGCATGTCGTATTTAAAGTCTTTGTTGATAGAAGCTCCCACAATGGAAGGCAATAAGAAATATAAAAAAACGCTCAAAACGTTGATCATACCGTTGATGGCCAAAGCCGAATTTTCATAGGTCGGTGAGGTCGTTGTTACCGTAAAATTATCGAAAAGTCCACCTGCCGATGCCATCATTAAAAAGGCAAAGATGAACATGATGACCGAATAGATGTAAGTGATAGGAGCTTGGAACCAGGACTTGATCTCAAACTTGAAGATTTTTGAAAACATAAGGCTTAAGATTGAGGGTTAGTAGCTTCCACTTCATCGCCTTTGAGATGAACAAAATAGACATCGCTCAAATCGGGCTCTACTTTCATAAATTCATCGCCCGGGCTGGTTTCTCCATAAACGCGAATGTTCAACGAATTATCCTGATTGTAATTCGTTGATATAATATTGTATTCAGACTCATATCTTTCAACACTTTCCCTATCAATTGTAAGCCCCCAGATTTTATCTTTTAGATCTAAAACTGCATCGATTGGTTTTTTGTGACAAAGAAGTTTACCACCATTCAAAATAGCCATGTCGGTACATAATTCTTTCACATCATCCACGATGTGTGTGGAAAGAATCACAATATGATTGGTGCCAATTTCCCTCAATACATTGAGGAAACGATGACGCTCTGCGGGATCCAAGCCCGCTGTCGGCTCATCGACGATGATGAGTTTAGGATTATTGAGTAATAATTGAGCAATTCCAAAACGTTGTTTCATTCCACCAGAATAGCCAGCAACATGTTTGTTTTTGACATCATACAAATTGGTGACTTCTAGTGCATAATCCACAATCTGTTTACGTTCCGCTTTATTGGAAAGTCCCTTCAATTCAGCAAAATAGTGCAGAAGTTTTTCGGCTGAAAGTTTTGGATACACCCCAAAAGATTGAGGTAGATAACCCAAGACTTTTCGTAATTCCATTTTTTGATTGAGAATATCGATGTCATCCAGGTAAATTTCCCCCGAGTCGGGTTGCTGTAAAGTTGCAATGGTCCTCATCAGCGTAGACTTTCCCGCTCCGTTGGGACCTAAAAGTCCGAACATGCCAGAGTTAATTTCGATAGAAACATCATCCAGGGCTTTAACCCCGTTTTTGTAAGTTTTGGATACATTGAGTAAGCGAAGTTGATTCATAGGATTGGTTTTTAAAACATATAAAGCTATGTTATAAGTACCAATTTCAGTAAAATGTTACAGATAAAGGAATATTCGTAGATTGAAGATTATCGATTTCAATTAAACCACCAATCTTCAGAAAGCGAAATAAGTTGACGTTCAGAGAATAATTTTACGAAAAGATAGCTAAGAAGGTTCTCAAAGTCAACAAGCTTATTATACCGATATGTAAAACTTTTCAAGTACCTATCAAAAACATCATGTATCAAGATCTCACAGGTTTTAAAAACCTGTGAGGTCTTGTAATCCAAATTTAATTTCGAGTAAAATATTATTGTCAAGCACTTTAGTCAATGTAAAAAACTAAGTTGAATCACCTAAGGAATTTATAAATCCGAATCTACAGACTCGCCTTCATACTGCGTAGCTTCAGTTCTGGCATCGTAGCCGATTTCCCGTAAATACTTTGAAAAAATATCGGTATAGCCGTGGGTGCAGATTACCTTTTCACAGCCGGTTGCTTTAATACTGTTCAGCAACCCATCCCAATCACAATGGTCGCTCATTACAAAGCCTTTGTCGATAGCACGTCGGCGTCTGGCCCCCCGAAAAGTCATCCATCCACTGGCCGAAGCTGTCACATATGGCACCATTTTACGGATCCAGGTGCCGCCGTGAGCGCTTGGAGGGGCGAGGACTAGGTTTCCATTGATTTCTTTTTTGGTGGTCTCTCTGGTTACTCGGATGGTTTCAGGAAAATCGACGATGTCTCTTAAGACTTCCGTCATATTTTCAATAGCGCCGTGAGTGTAGATTTTTCCAATGTCGGGATTGAGGTGTTTGAGAAGGCGTTGCGCTTTACCAAGAGAATAGCCAAACAACACAGAAGTTCGTCCTTCCGTTTTATTTTCTGCCCACCACTCATTGATGTCACTCATCACTTCAGCCTGTGGCTTCCACTTAAATGCAGGTAAACCAAACGTACATTCGGTGATGAATGTATCGCATTTCACAGGTTCAAAAGGCGTGGAAACCCCGTCCACTTCATCCTTGTAGTCGCCCGTAAACACCCAAACCTCGCCTTTGTGTTCCACACGAATTTGTGAACTGCCAATCACATGGCCAGCTGGATGCAAACTGAACTTGACATTATTGATCGTAAAGGTTTCGCCATAAGCTTTACCATCCACATCAATGTCTCCCAATCGGTGTTTCATGATGGGAATATTATCATGATGGGTGATGTATTTTTTATTCCCCCACCGGGAATGATCGGCATGACCGTGGGAGATAATTGCTTTATCGACTTTACGCCAGGGATCCAGATAGACATCTGCTGCGGCGCAGTAAATTCCATTTTGATTGAACGCTAGTAAAGGTTCTTTCATGTGCTCAGGACTCTCTTTTATTCTATAACATTTATCTCACCACCGAGTTTTACACTTTGGCTTATGGTCTCAGGATTTCCGTAGACTGTAATATTCC
This sequence comes from Psychroflexus longus, assembly GCF_020164595.1. GTDB lineage: Bacteria > Bacteroidota > Bacteroidia > Flavobacteriales > Flavobacteriaceae > Psychroflexus > Psychroflexus longus. The sequence goes on along the minus strand of NZ_JAIQZE010000002.1, from coordinate 250,300 downwards.
CGCCAGCAGTTACGCTTGCAGAGCAAGTGTTGGTGGTATGAACAGTAGCCTCACCACCGTAGCTTACACTTACGCTAGTCGTTTTAGTAATTAAATCATCTCCGTCGAAAGAACCTCCAGTTTTAACTTCGATGCTAGTGGTATTGGCTACACCAATCAAACTCACGCTGGCACCGGTTACGGATTTCACCGTTAAGCTTTCCAATTCCAAATCGCCACCAATGTAGCTGCCTTCAGAAGCAATTAAGCGTAATTCTTTTTGCTTCACTTTGGTAATGAATTCGACTTCAGAACCACTTCTTACTTTAAGTTCCTGGAAGTCCTTGGCGTAAACTGTAACAAGAATCTCAGCTTCAGAAAAAATTTGACCTACAGGCAAGCTAAGTTGCAATTCACCTTTTTTGACTTCAATGTTCACTTTATCACGTTGAGGTCCTTTCACCTCAATTTTATTTTCTTCTGAATTGGTTACGATTTCAACAAAAAGTCCCGTGGATACTCTTATGCTACTAAAGTCTTTGCCGGGCACTACTGATTTTACTTGAGCTAAAACTGAAGTAGAGGCTATTAAAAATAAACAGGTTATAATACTGATCTTGAATTTCATGGTCTTTTGATTCTGGTTGATTTCAAAAATACAGGAATATCTCTTGCAGCCACATTAAATTAAACCTAAAACTTGTATGAGAAGGCAGTAGGATTTAGGAAAGTAGGTGAAGTGAAAATGTCAAATTTTGAAATTAGTATTAATTATTCCTTTACCAAGTGTCTTTGTTCTATTCTCCTGTTTCTTCATCGTGTGAATTTATTCTTTATTCCATGATTCAAAACCCGAAGACTTAATTCCCTTTGACTTGACGTTTTTAATCCTTTCAGTATATTTGAGCCAGATTTAAAATAAATGAAACTTCCTGAAGGCAAAAAGATATACTTTTCCAGTGATAATCATCTAGGTGCTCCAACACATTCTGAAAGCCTCAAGCGTGAAAAAATATTTATTTCTTGGCTAGACCATATCAAAGTTGATGCGCACGCTATTTTCTTACTTGGAGATTTATTCGATTTTTGGTTTGAGTATAAGGAAGTTGTTCCCAAAGGTTTTGTGAGAACTCTCGGGAAATTGGCAGAGCTGAAAGATTCTGGAATTGAGATTTATTATTTTGTAGGGAATCACGATTTGTGGATGAAAGACTATTTTAAAGATGAGCTTAATATACCAGTGTTTTATAAACCCCAGGTTTTTGAATTTAATTCAAAAAAGTTTTTTCTAGGTCATGGCGATGGACTTGGTCCAGGCGATAAAGGTTACAAACGCATGAAAAAAGTATTTACTCATCCTATTTCAAAATGGTTGTTTAAATGGTTACATCCAGACTTGGGAGTCAGATTAGCTAAGCATCTTTCAGTAAAAAACAAACTGATTTCTGGAGACGAAGATGCTAAGTTTCTAGGTGAGGAAAATGAATGGCTGGCACAGTATGCCAAGCGCAAACTGGAAGATGAGCATTATGACTATTTTGTATTCGGACATCGCCATTTGCCAATGGAAATACAAGTTGGAGAACATTCAAAGTATATCAATCTAGGCGATTGGATTGCACACTACACTTTTGGAGTATTTGACGGGAACGAGTTTTCATTAGAAAAACTTAATAAAAAACCCTGAATACAATGTAAACAGGGTCATATATAAAAAGTTAATCGAAAATCTATTTGATAGACTTTGATTCATTATTTGTTTCGCTAGTGTCATCTTCTTTGGATGCATCTTTAAATTCTTTGATGCCGCTACCCAAACCTCTCATCAATTCTGGTATTTTCTTTCCACCAAAAAGTAGAAGGATTGCAATACCAATGATAACCCATTGCCATGGTCCTACCATTCCCATTATAACATTAAGTGCATTCATAGCTTTAAATTTGCTACAAAATTAGTGATAAAAATCTAAATCAAAGGTTTATGAATCTAAAACCTACATAAATTAACTTTATTCTATCTTTGTAAGAGTTTTAAAACTATGGAATCACCCAAAAAAGATAAGCGAAAAATCAAGCAGAAACTGCTTCATAAGTACCGTTTGGTGATTTTGAATGAAGATACATTTGAGGAAAGGTTATCCTTTCAGTTATCAAAACTTAATGTTATTATATTATCTACAATTTCAGCTTTACTCCTTGTATCAGGAACTGCTCTTTTAATTGCTTTTACTCCAGTAAGAGAGTATATACCTGGATACTCTTCCACAGCTTTAAAGAATAAAGCAACACGGCTTACCCTGGTTGTAGACTCTCTCACAACGGTAGTTGATAAAAATTCAGCATACTTTCAATCTATACGAAATGTTTTAAGTGGTAAAGTGGATTCACTAGATACTGAAATGTCTTACAGCTTAAATAATACAAAGCCTGTAGACCCGGAATCGGTTAATCTATCTGCTTCTGAGCAAGATTCTATTTTGAGAGTAAAAGTAGAGCAGGAAGATAAATACAGTTTGCTTGAAAAGGCTACCTTCAATACAAATTTCACCTTGTTTCCTCCAGTTTCCGGAAGGGTCTCCGAAATTTATAATGCAGAGCAAAAACATTATGCGGTCGATATTGTGACAGAAAAGAACGAGCCCGTGAAAGCTACACTAGACGGTACCGTTATTTTTGCAGAGTGGACCGTAGATACAGGATATGTCATTATTATAGAACATAGCTTTGGGCTAATTTCTGTTTATAAACACAATGACTCACTATTAAAAAGTCAGGGAGATCTGGTTACAGCAGGTGAAGCCATTGCTGTAGTTGGCGATACGGGAGAATATTCTTATGGGCCTCATTTGCATTTTGAACTCTGGGTAGATGGATATCCCGTAAATCCTTCAGATTACATCAATTTTGAATAGAATTTATATATGTCGATAAAATCGTTTGGTGCAAAATTATTTGCAAAATACATTTCATCTCAAGTTGAAAGCTGGTCTTCTCAACCAGAGCAAACTCAGTTGAAGGTATTTAAAAATCTAATTAAAGAAGGTCGAAGAACCAAGTTTGGTCAGGATCATAACTTTGATAAGATCGAAACATTTAAAGATTTTTTTGATAATGTCCCCATTCAGGATTATGAAGAGTTAAAGCCTTATGTTGATAGAGTTGTAGATGGTGAAAAAGATGTTTTGTGGCCAGGAAAACCGCTATATTTTGCGAAAACTTCAGGGACAACCAGCGGTGCAAAATATATTCCACTGACCAAAGAGTCAATTCCAAACCATACCAATGCTGCGAGAAATGCAATTCTCAGCTATATCGAGGAAACAGGAAATTCTAGTTTTGTAGATGGAAAAATGATTTTCTTACAAGGCAGCCCGGAATTGGAAGAAAAAAATGGAATCTACTTTGGGCGACTATCTGGAATTGTTGCTCATTTTATTCCTGCGTATCTTCAAAAAAACAGACTCCCAAGCTGGAAAACCAATTCAATAGACGACTGGAACGAAAAAATTGACGCTATAGTTGAGGAGACTTATGATCAAGATATGACCATTATAAGTGGAATACCTTCCTGGGTTCAAACTTACTTCGAGAAGCTTCATCAGAAAACAGGAAAAACAATAGGAGAGTTGTTTCCGAATCTGCAACTTTTCATTTACGGAGGTGTGAATTACGAACCCTATCGGTCCAAATTTGAAAACCTGATAGGTAAATCTGTGGATAGCATAGAGCTATATCCTGCATCTGAAGGTTTTTTTGCTTTTCAGGATTCTCGGAAAGAGGAGGGTATGCTTTTGCAACTAGACTCAGGCATGTTTTACGAGTTTATTAAAGCAGATGAATTTTTTGATGAAAACCCTGATATTCTTACGATAGGAGAGGTTGAGGTTGGTGTGAATTACGTGATGGTGATTTCTACTAATGCGGGCTTATGGCGATACAATGTTGGAGATACCGTCATGTTTACAGATACAAAACCATATCGATTGAAAGTTTCTGGTCGAATCAAACACTTTACTTCAGCTTTTGGAGAACATGTAATTGCCCAAGAAGTAGAAAAATCAATCATTCAAGCTTCAGAAGAATTTAATGTGCAAATCAATGAATTTACAGTTGCTCCGCAAATCACTCCAAAAGAAGGTCTGCCGTACCATGAATGGTTTATAGAATTTCAAAAAGAACCCAATGATTTTGAAGCATTTGCAGATAGAATCGATAAATTGCTTCAGGAGCAAAATTCCTATTATAAAGACCTTGTTAAAGGAAATATGTTAAGGACTTTGGTGATTACAAATGTTCCGAAAAATGGGTTTCAGGAATATATGAAGTCTGTTGGCAAACTTGGAGGTCAAAATAAAGTGCCTAGACTTTCCAACGATAGAAAAATAGCACAAGAATTAGAAAAACAAATTTAGATTAACAACATAATCATTATATGACAGAATTATTAAATATTGGACGAAATAGAGCACAAGAAAGTACAAATGCCATAGAGCGCATGTACATTACCATGAGACATCTTTTTATACGCGGATTTTATAAGCCTATGGGAGTTTCTGGTGAAACTTTACGCGAAGCATTACTGACACTTAGACCAGAAATTTATGGAAGTATTGGAGAATCCAAAGTGGAACTTAGCGGACTTCAATACATTATTGAAAGGCTTCCGGAAGGCATTGAAGAGTGTAGTTTTATTAACTTGACCAGTGATGAAGGCTATTCAAATTCGCATTTTAAACCCATTATTCCGCCAAAGCGAAGAAGAAACTGCTATAGAATCGATGAAGAGCAAATGAACATCGAAATCACCCGTGGTCGTTCAGAAATCTACGATATTTTAACTCACCTCACATTTATGTTTATTGAATCTCATAAAATCATGCAGAATGTCGTGATCAATGAGGCAGGCCATACTTCCAGAGACTGGGAAAAATTATCTGTAGCAGTTTCAAAATTTGGAGATTTGACCCAAAAAGAAAAGGAAATCGCTATTACGCATACGGCTAATATTTTAGGCAGAACATTTGCTGAAATCAATCAAGTTTATGATCGATTTGCAACTCTGGAGAATCCAAATAAATTTTTACACCTGATTCACAGTCTAGGTAAACTAGCCATTCGTGAGGCTATCCGTGGTGATAAACGCGTCATTACTTTTAGCCCAATTGTACGTGAACGTCTGGGACATCACATTCATGGTGAAGTCTGGGCCAATACCATCAAAAAGACCTTACATAAACATGGTTTGTTGAATCGAAAACTTCATATCATCAGTGCTAATATGCACAGTGTAATGAATACGCTGTATTCTCCTTTAGCATTGGAAGATATGCTGAAGGAAAAATCCAATTTCGAAGTTTATGAACAGTTAAGCAATGCCAAAAATGATAAATTAAGAGAAACCGTTACTAAAAAAGCACTTCAGGAGGGTATGATTACTCTTGACGATAAAAGTGGTACTAACATAGATGTCCAGATTTTTGACCTCGCAAAATTGAGTCATTATAAAGGCGATAAAGGCCTTAATGGGAAAAAAGATGCGCCTGTCATTATTGTTATGGATTACGCTTTTGGAGAGCAAGCTTATGAAACCATGGATGAGTTATTGAAGCCCTATAAGGACAAGGAAGAGCAAGTATACATGAATGTTGATTCAATTTCTATCATGGGAAAAGCAGGAATTTTGCAAGGCGGAAAAGGAGATTTGATGATACCAGACGCTCACTTGTTTGAAGGTACTGCTGATAATTACCCATTCCCGAATGAATTGAAAAAATCAGACTTTGAAGGTCAAGGTTTGGGAGTTTACGACGGTTCGATGGTTACAGTTTTGGGTACGTCGCTGCAAAATAGAGATCTACTCAAGTTTTTTCATGATTCCACCTGGAATGTGATCGGTTTGGAAATGGAAGGGGCTCATTATCAAAAAGCAATACAAGCAGCAGCCAAATTGAGAAGCAATATTTCTCCAGAAGTCAAACTGAGATATGCTTATTATGCCAGTGATAATCCATTAGAAACTGGAAGTACATTAGCTTCTGGGGGCCTTGGAACTGCCGGAGTGAAACCAACTTACTTAATTACTGAAAAAATATTAGAACAGATTTTTAACGATGCTGTTCAGAATTTGAAATCCTAATTTATGAAAACCATCTTAGTCACTGGAGGAGCAGGCTTTATTGGCTCTAATTTTTTAAATCTATATGTCCCTGAAAAAAAGTATCATTTCATCAATCTAGATAAATTGACTTACGCTGGAGACCTCAATAATATTGAAGTTTCAGACCATGGAAATTATACATTTGTAGAAGGAGATATTTGTGATATTTCAATGTTGAAAGAATTATTTGAGCAGTATAAATTTGAAAAAGTCATTCATTTTGCTGCAGAATCTCACGTGGATAATTCTATCACCAATCCAGATGCATTCATTAAAACGAACATTACAGGAACCTTCAATTTACTTCATCAGGCTTACTTGCTTTGGATGGAATCGCCATTCAAATTCAGAAAAGGATTTGAAGATTCAAGATTTCTTCATGTGTCAACCGATGAGGTTTATGGAACTTTAGAAGACGACGAAAGCTTGTTTACAGAAGACACGCCTTATGCACCAAATAGTCCATACAGTGCGTCTAAAGCATCTTCAGACATGATCGCCAGAAGTTATTTTCATACCTATGGATTTCCTGTCGTGACGACCAATTGTTCCAACAATTACGGACCTCACCAGCACGATGAAAAATTGATTCCAACGATTATTCGAAAGGCGATTCAAAAACAACCTATTCCAATTTATGGCGATGGTAAGAACGTAAGAGATTGGCTTTATGTCGACGACCATTGTAAAGGAATTTATAAAGCTATTCATCAAGGACAGCTCGGAGAAACTTATAATATTGGAGGTAAAAATGAACGCCAGAACATTTATATCGCTACCAAAATCTGCGAACTTCTAGATGATTTAAAACCTGGAAATACTCCCCATAAAGAGTTAATCGAATACGTGACAGACCGACCTGGTCATGATTTTCGCTATGCGATCGATGCCTCAAAAATTGAAAAGAATTTAGGCTGGAAAGCAGATGAAACTTTTGAAACTGGTATCCAGAAAACTGTAAACTGGTATCTTGCAAAATATAACCAACTTCAGAAGTCATAAGTATGAAAGGAATTATTCTAGCAGGCGGATCCGGCACCCGATTACATCCTTTGACCCTTGCCGTCAGTAAACAGCTTATGCCCATTTATGACAAGCCGATGATATATTATCCCTTGTCCACATTAATGTCCGCAGGGATCAAAGAAATTTTGATCATTTCGACACCCAATGACCTACCGCTTTTTGAAAAGCTCTTAGGAGATGGTTCAGATTTAGGATGTAAATTCGAATATGCCGTTCAAGCTGAGCCTAACGGGCTTGCTGAAGCTTTTATTATTGCAGAAGACTTTATAGGAGACGATAAAGTCGCCTTAATTCTGGGCGATAATATTTTTTACGGAACAGGTTTAGATCAGCTCTTACAAGATAACACAAATCCTGATGGTGGTATTATTTATGCCTACCACGTGCATGATCCGGAACGTTATGGAGTGGTAGATTTTGATGAAAGTGGGCAGGTGATTTCAATTGAAGAAAAACCTAAAACGCCAAAGTCAAATTATGCGGTACCTGGAATTTATTTTTATGATAATGAAGTCGTCCAAATTGCAAAGTCGATAAAGCCCAGTGCTCGAGGAGAACTGGAAATCACCGATGTCAATAATGCTTATCTCAACAAAGGAAAATTGAGTGTAAGTATCCTCGACAAAGGTACGGCGTGGCTAGATACCGGAACTTTTAATTCTTTGATGCAAGCCTCACAATTTGTTGAGGTTATTGAAGAGCGCCAAGGTCTGAAAATTGGTTCTATTGAAGAAACAGCTTATAAAATGGGTTTTATTTCTAAAGATCAACTCCATAAAATCACAGCACCCTTTTTGAAAAGTGGTTATGCCAAAAACATAAACCCAAAGTAAATGACTGTAAAGCAATCGCCACTGAAAGACTGTTTTGTTATAGAACCCAAAGTGTTTAAAGATGAACGTGGAAATTTCTTTGAAAGCTTTAACTATAAAACTTTCAAAAAAAATATAGGCTTAGAGATTGATTTTGTCCAGGACAATCAGTCGATTTCTCAGTACGGGACCATACGCGGACTTCATTTTCAAACAGGTGAGTTTGCTCAGTCCAAATTGATAAGAGTTGCAAAAGGCGAGGTTTTGGATGTTGTGGTTGATTTGCGTCCAGACTCTGAAACCTATCTCAAGCAATTTAGCTATGTATTGACGGATGAAAACAATCATCAACTATTCGTGCCAAGGGGCTTTGCTCATGGGTTTGCGACCCTTTCTTCTGAAGCTATTTTTGTTTACAAATGCGATAATTACTACAATAAAACTTCAGAAAGTGGCATTTTATTCAATGACAAAACCTTAAACATCGATTGGCAAATTCCTGAGAAAGACCAGATCATTTCAGAAAAAGATGAACATTTACCAACACTTGAAGCATACTTAAACTCATGAAAGTATTAGTCACCGGTGCCAATGGTCAATTGGGAAAATGTCTTCAAAAGCATTCTAAAAAGTTTCCAGAAATTGAATTCTTTTTCGAGTCATCGCAGACATTAAACATTACTTCTGAAGAAGCTTTAACTCAATTCTTCAACACCCACCAACCTGATTTTTGCATCAATTGCGCTGCATATACCAATGTGGAAGCGGCAGAAAGTGAAGAAAAACTTGCGTTTCAAGTGAATTCTGAAGCTGTTAAAACTTTAGCTGAAACCTGTAAAACCAAAAACACCAAACTTGTACACATCTCTACAGATTATGTGTTTGATGGTTTAAAACATCGTCCATATCTGGAAACAGATTCAGAAAACCCAATTAACATTTACGGAGCATCTAAGTTACAAGGCGAAGTCATGATTTCTGAAACGATGGACCGCTTTTTTATTTTTAGGACAAGCTGGTTGTATTCTGAATTTGGACACAATTTTTTTAATACCATCTTGAAAAAGGCTGACGAACGCGCAGAATTGAATATCACTACCGAACAAATTGGGACGCCCACCAATGCCAATGATTTAGCTCTTTTTATTCTGAATTTGATAACAGAAAACTCTAATGTTTTTGGATTATACCATTACAGTAACCAGGGTGAAGCCACGTGGTATGATTTTGCCAGACTTATTTTAGAAGAAAAACAACTTGAACAAGACGTTCATCTGAAGGCGACGTTTTCTTATCCCACGAAAGCCAAACGACCAAAATACAGTGTTTTAGATAAAACAAAAGTTGAAGAAGCTTTTAACTATAAAGTACCTCATTGGAGAGAAAGCCTTGTCGGTTTATTGAAGGAAGTGAATTCAGAAGGTTTTAGGTCATAAGAATTAGGCTTATAATTCAGTATCAAATAAAAAATAGTTAGTTAAAATTGTTGTTTTTAAATAGATTTAAAATAACTAATTCCTATCACCTAGTTTAGGGTTAAGGTAGGACCTCCTCCTTCTGCTCCAGCGGTTGCAGCAACTCTAAAGCTCTATCAATACTTTTTACTCGATCAAACGTGAGTAAAAGCCTCAACCCATTTCGGGTTTGTTTTTCCTTCATGGTGCACAGTCTAGGATGCATTTGTACGTATTGAAGCACATCTCTAAAGCGTTTCGAGTTATAAAAACCAGAGTCTTGGTTGGACAAGAAGTAGCCAATCATTTTATCTTTTTTCAAGACTAATTTCTCCAAACCAATACTGGCGGCAATCCATTTCAACCTCACACTATTGATGAGGTCTTGGGCTTCTTTAGGGATATCTCCGAAGCGATCTTTCAATTCTTTTTCGAAATCTTCTAGACCTTTTTCGTCATCAATGTTATTTAATTTAGTGTATAAACTCAGGCGTTCTTTGATGCTATTGATGTAGTCGTCAGGGAATAGAATTTCAAAATCCGTATCAATTTGAGCATCCTTTACAAACACTTTTTCTTCCTTCTCGTTTTCTTCTTCATAAACCGATTTGAATTCGTTTTCTTTCAATTCCTGAATGGCTTCATTCAGAATTTTTTGATACGTATCAAAACCGATATCCGATATGAATCCGCTCTGCTCTCCACCCAACAAATCTCCGGCTCCGCGGATTTCCAGATCCTTCATCGCGATATTGATACCGCTACCTAAATCAGAGAATTGTTCCAAAGCGGTTAAGCGTTTTCTGGCATCGTCGGTCATCATCGTTAAAGGTGGTGTGATGAGGTAACAAAAGGCTTTTTTGTTACTTCGCCCAACACGACCACGCATCTGATGTAGATCGGACATTCCGAAATTATTGGCGTCATTGATCAAAATCGTGTTCGCATTAGTCACATCCAGACCACTTTCTATAATGGTGGTAGACACCAAAACGTCAAATTCATTATTCATGAATTTCAACATGAGGTCTTCGAGCTTTTTACCTTCCATTTGCCCATGTCCTATGCCAATTTTGGCATCGGGTACCAATCTTTGTATCAAACCAGCGACTTCATGTATGTTTTGAATTCTATTATTGATAAAGAATACCTGGCCACCTCTTTGAATTTCATAAGACACCGCATCCCGAATTTGTTCTTCAGAAAACCGAATCACATGCGTTTCAATAGGATAACGGTTTGGAGGAGGGGTTTTTATAGTGGACAAATCTCTCGCTGCCATCAGGCTAAATTGCAAGGTCCGCGGAATAGGTGTTGCCGTTAAAGTTAACGTATCTACATTTGCCTTGATAGTTTTCAACTTATCTTTTACTGCAACTCCAAATTTCTGCTCTTCATCAATGATCAGAAGACCAAGATCTTTAAACTTGACGGCTTTATTCACCAGCTGATGCGTACCAATGACGATATCCACATTTCCATTTTCAAGTCCTTCCAAAACCGTTCTGCGTTCTTTTGCAGTTCTGAAACGGTTGAGATAATCAACCGTCACAGGAAATTCTTCTAACCGCTCCGAAAATGTTTTATGGTGCTGAAAGGCCAAGATTGTGGTAGGCACTAGAACGGCAACTTGTTTTCCATTGTCGACAGCTTTAAAGGCTGCGCGAATGGCAACTTCGGTTTTCCCAAAACCTACATCACCGCAAACCAAACGATCCATCGGCTGCTCTTTTTCCATGTCACTTTTCACATCCTGTGTGGCTGTGCTTTGGTCTGGCGTGTCCTCATAAATAAAGGAGGCTTCTAGTTCGTGTTGTAGATGAGAATCCGGACCGTATTGATGACCTTTTTCCAATCTGCGTTTGGCGTAAAGTTTTATGAGGTCGAAAGCGACTTTCTTAACTCTGGCTTTGGTCTTTTTCTTCAGGCTTTTCCAGGCTTTACTGCCTAATTTATAAACCTGAGGCGGTTTTCCATCCTTGCCATTAAACTTTGAAATCTTGTGTAACGAATGTATGCTGAGATAAAGAATATCTCGATCTCCGTAAATCAACTTTACCGCTTCCTGCATTTTTCCTTCCACATCAATTTTCTGGAGACCACCAAATTTTCCAATGCCATGATCAATGTGAGTGACATAATCACCAATTTCCAAGCTGGTCAATTCTTTTAAAGTGATGGCTTGCTTTTTAGCATAACCGTTCTTCAAATGAAATTTATGATAGCGATCAAAAATTTGATGATCGGTATAACACACCAATTTATTCACCTCATCAATAAACCCCTGGTGCATGGAAAGCACTAAAGTTTTGTAATGCACTTCTTGATTTTGATCTTCAAAAATGTCTTTGAAACGTTTGGCCTGTTGATCGCTTGTGCATAAAATGCAGTTCTCGTAACCTTTATCGTGTTTAGAATTTAAGTCTTCAATCAGTAAATCGAATTTTTTGTTGAAGGACGGTTGAGGGCTTGTAGGATATAGAATCGTTTGCTTAGGACTCAAAAATGCCTGAGTTCCGAATTCAACGACTTTTAGATTCAGAAGTTGTTTTTTTAGAAGTTCACCTTTACAGAAAAGTTCCTCTGGTTTACTGTGTTTGATGTCTGTAGAAAGTTCAGAAAAAGCTTTTTCAGCTTTGCCAAAAAGATCATCTATGGTCTGCGATAACACATCCATGTTTTTGATGAACACCGTCGTAGAATTGCTGATGTATTGGATAAACGTTTCCCGCACCTCATCCAGTTCCTTTTTTTCAACATTGGGCATAATGTCGATGCGCTTTTTTTGCTTGGTAGACAGTTGAGTTTCAACGTCAAAAGCGCGAATACTATCGACTTCATCACCAAAAAATTCAATTCGGTACGGCTCATCATTACTGAAAGAAAACACATCGATTATCCCTCCCCTTACTGAAAATTCTCCAGGCTCAGTCACAAAGTCGACACGTTTGAATTTGTATTCAAATAACACTTCGTTGACGAAATCAATAGACAGTTCGTCGTTCAGTTTTATTTTTAAAATGGTGCGATCCAGTTCCTTTTTGGTCACGACTTTTTCAAAAAGCGCTTCAGGATAAGTGACGATAATGGAAGGTTTTTTTCTGGAATTGATGCGGTTCAAAACTTCAGATCGCAACAAAACATTGGCATTGTCAGTTTCTTCGATCTGATAAGGTCTTCTGTAACTCCCTGGATAAAACAAGACATTTTTCTCATCCACCAGCTGTTCCAGGTCGTTGAGATGATAAGCCGCTTCTTCTTTATCATTAAAAATCAGAAGAAAAGGATGTTCCGAAGAAAGGAAAGCTTCTGCCTGCACAAAAGAGACAGCAGAACCTAGAAGACCTTTCAGAAATATGGATTGATTTTCCTGCGAAGCCAGAGCTTCTTTAAGTTCCTCCACTGCAGGATTTTTTGAGATTTTTTCTTTAATATCAGCTTTTTTCATCGCGCGCAAAGATACTAGAAAAACTCAAATTGATGGTCTGTCAGCTTTTGTAAAGCTGTTTTTAATCTTCCTTTTTGTTTTGTTTTTTCTCATAGAAATTTCTTCTAAAATTTCTATTCTTACGATCGTAACGTTTTCGCTTGTTACGTTTATTATTGAAAAAAACCAGAAGAAAAAGCACTGCGATAATCGCAATAACAATTATAAATTGGGTGTCTGGTGAAAATTGCTCGAGCATGACTTAATTTTTTTTAAACTTAATGTGTTTTTGGTGTTTCAAAAATCAAACGCGGATAATGAAATCCTGTTTCACCTGTTCTTTTCTAAAAAACACAAGTCCCCATTGAAACGTATCAATCGTAACCTGAACTTCAGGATGAGTTTTTATACGTTCCCAGGCCATTTCCATGGACGGCGACCAGTGGATATCATCAAAAATAAACAAAGCATCGTTGTGTTTATATTTCAGCAAACTTTTAAAATATTCAAGCGTAGCTTTCCCATCGTGATGCCCGTCGATAAAAACAAGATCAAATTTTTCTTCTGATTTTAATCCTGCTAGACTTTCAGCAAAAGATGAATTAATACTTGTGATTCGTGTTAACCTCAACTTTTCAAATTGGTCTTGAGCATAATCTAAAGTCACCGAACACGCTTCAATGGTTTTCATATCAACTTGACCAGATCCAGCAATGCTGATACTACCCAAACCTATGGAAGTCCCCAATTCTAAGGCGTTTTCAATTTTTAAATAATCCACCAGCCGAATCATCAATCTGGCTCGCTTTCTGGAAATTGAAACGTGTTTTGCAATCTTTGAAACCGGTCTTTTGTTGCTGTTAAAAACTTTAGATCCAGCACCCACATCTTCAACTTCTAGAATGTCTTCAGAGTTCAAAAGCTCCTGCTGAACTTCATTCCACAGTTTATAAGAAGGATACTGACTTTTGTCATAAAAACACTTGGTAATCAATTTATATACAAATGGAGAATGAATTCCATGCTGATTTTTGGAATGCCATAAAAACTTTAGAAACGCTTTAACTTTAAACCACATTTTATAATAAATCAGTTTAACTGACAAAAATCATTCTTTTTGATCCTATCTAGCTGTAAAATTGCATAAAATATAAGGATATGTTTCTACAAACACTTTTCGTCAATTGGTCTAATGGTGCTTTTATTATGACCGCTATTTTTGGACTCGTTATTATCAGCCTTATTGGGTTTGTGATTTACTATATTTCAAAAGCCGGTAAAAAAGAAAGAGAAGAGAAGCAAAGCGAAGAAAACGCTTAAGCTTCCATTTTCATAGATAACTCAAACCACTGTTCGGTTTTGTCTTCCAATTCTTGCTGAATGTCTTGAAGAGTCATCGTTTTTTCTTTGATGTCTTCTGGACTCAAGTCTTTTAGAAACTCAGCTTCAATCTTTTCCTTTTTCTTCTCTAACGTATTGATTTCTTTTTCAAGTTTTTTATACAGCTTTTGCTCATTAAAACTTAATGCATTTTTAGAATCTGAAGTGGTTTTAGGTTTTTCTGATGTTTTGGTTGTGGTCTGGCTGCTTTCTTCATATTTAGCCTCAAGCTCAAGAGCCTTAAGGTCTCTGTAATCCGAATAATTTCCTGGGAAATCTGTGATTTTCCCTTCACCAAAAACAAATAAGTGATCTACAATTTTATCCATAAAATATCGGTCGTGACTCACAACAATCAGACAACCTGGAAAATCTAAAAGGAAGTTTTCAAGAACGTTCAAGGTGACGATATCAAGATCATTGGTAGGTTCATCGAGAATTAAAAAATTTGGATTTTGAATCAAAACTGTACACAAATACAGACGTTTCTTTTCACCACCGCTCAATTTTTCAACAAAATCATATTGCTTTTTTCGGTCGAATAAAAACTTCTCTAATAACTGCGATGCTGAAATTTGCCTTCCTTTGGATAACGGAATATAATCACCGTAATCTTTGATCACCTCAATGACTTTTTGACCTTCTTTTGCCTGAATTCCACCTTGTGTGTAATAGCCAATTTTTAAAGTTTCACCGTGAACAACTTTTCCCTGATCTGGCTCCAATCCACCCGTCAAGACATCTAAAAAGGTAGACTTTCCAGTTCCGTTTTTTCCAATAATACCGATGCGTTCATTCTTTTTGAAGATGTAATCAAAATTTTGAAAGAGGTAATTATCTTCAAAACCTTTGGACACTTTATGTATTTCCAAAACTTTGGAACCCAAACGTTCCATATTGATTTCCAGTTCAACTTTATGATCGTTACGGCGTTTGCTAGCTCTGTCTTTTATGTCACCAAAACTTTCTATTCTGGATTTGGACTTGGTTGTTCTGGCTTTAGGCTGACGCCTCATCCAGTCCAGTTCCTTTTTATAAAGTTGTTTGGCTTTGGCGGTTGTCGTTTGTTCTACCTCAATGCGTTCAGCTCTTTTTTCTACGTAGTAGCTGTAATTTCCTTTGTAATTGTAAAGCGTTTTGTCCTCCAATTCGATGATGTGGTTACATACTCGATCTAGAAAATACCTGTCGTGAGTGACCATAAATAAAGTAAGGTTTTCACTTTTCAGAAATTCTTCCAGCCATTCGATCATTTCCAGATCCAAGTGGTTGGTTGGCTCATCGAGTATTAATAAATCGGGTTTACCAAGTAGAAGATTGGCCAGCGCCAGTCTTTTCTTTTGCCCGCCGGACAAGTCACTCACTTTTTTGGATAAGTCATCCAATTTCAGTTTGGAGAGAATTTGACGGTAGGTCGTTTCAAAATCCCAGGCCTGTTTAGCCTCCATTTGATCAAAAGCCTTTTGGTAAGCTTCAGCATCATCTGGATTTTGAAGCGCTTTTTCGTAAGCATTGATGATGCTTAGGATTTCGTTATCAGAAGAAAGGATAGTTTCCTCAATACTCAAAGTTGGCTCAAGATCTGGTTCTTGTGGTAAAAAGCCAAATCTCACACCTTTTCTGTAAACTACTTGTCCACTATCTGGTGTTTCTTTGCCAGATATAATGTCGAGTAAGGTGGTTTTCCCCGTGCCATTTTTGGCGATAAGAGCTATTTTTTGACCTTGGCTGATGCCGAAAGACAAGTTTTCAAATAGCTCGAGTGTGCCAAAAGATTTTGAAACTTCTTCTACTGATAGATAATTCAATGTTCTAAATTTTTTGCAAAAGTACTTAAGTCCGCTTGAAATAGCTAATTATAAACCTAGTAGGATTTCAAATAGCCAATAAATATTTGCTAAATCAGTCTAAGCTTGATTACAAAAGTATATTTTTGCCGCTCCATATAATTTTTTAAAACAAATTCAAATGAAAGTAGCTGTTGTCGGCGCTACCGGTATGGTAGGCCAAGTGATGCTCCAGATTCTTGAGGAGCGTAATTTTCCTTTAACTGAGCTGATTCCTGTGGCTTCTGAGAAGTCGGTTGGGAAAACAATCACTTATAAGGGAAAATCTTACGAAATTGTAAGCCTTGCAGACGCAGTGAAACGAAAACCCGAAATCGCTTTATTTTCTGCAGGGGGAGATACTTCTGAAGAATGGGCCCCAAAATTTGCTGAAGTTGGAACTACGGTGATTGACAATTCTTCTGCTTGGAGAATGGATCCGACCAAAAAATTGGTCGTACCGGAAATCAATGCTTCAGAACTTACAGCAGAAGATTTGATTATTGCTAACCCTAATTGTTCTACCATTCAACTGGTCATGGCATTGCAACCTTTACATAAGGCTTATCAAATTGATAGAGTCGTCATTTCTACATATCAGTCGATTACTGGAACTGGCGTAAAAGCTGTTGAGCAGTTGGAGAATGAATATGCGGGCAAGACTGGCGAAATGGCTTATCCTTATCCTATTCATAAAAACGCTATACCACATTGCGACGTGTTTTTGGAAAACGACTATACGAAGGAAGAGATGAAATTGACCAACGAGACCAAGAAAATACTTTCAGACGATTCTGTAAAAGTAGCCGCTACAGCGGTAAGAATTCCTGTGGTTGGAGGTCACTCTGAATCTGTAAATATCGAATTCAAAAATGCATTTGAAGTTTCTGATGTAAAGAAAATTTTAAGCGAAACCGATGGTATTACGCTTCAGGACAACCCTGAAGTCAATACTTATCCAATGCCGATTTATGCTGAAGGAAAAAACGATGTCTTTATCGGTAGAATCCGTCGAGATTTCACCAGAGATAATGCGTTGAACATGTGGATCGTTTCCGATAATTTAAGAAAAGGAGCAGCGACTAATGCAATACAAATAGCTGAATTTCTTTTGACAACTCGTTTTAAGGCTTAAGCTTTAAAATTTAATCAATACTCAACCGCTCTTCAGAACTTTTGAAGAGCGGTTTTTTAATTTCCTGCCTGGAGCGGAATCTCCTCAATACTTTCAAAACTCAATCTTTGCTGCTGTGATCGTCTCGCTCTTGTACTGATTTTAAATTGAATCATTTGTAGAATACAATCTGATAAACGATTATATTTCGAAGGAGTTTTTCACCAACTGATAAATCTATCTCTATTAAAAAAGAATGAGAGGTTCTTCAACTTAGTAAGACGTTTTTATCTTAAACTAATTTTTTAATCTTATATCGTAAAACTAATAACATTGCAGTATTGAATTCAGTATAAAACAAAGCCTATGTTAGATAGCTATGATTCCTTATATTTACGACTAAAATCAAAACCAATGAAACATATACTCATGCCTGTTGCAGCTGTATGCCTTTTAGCATCCTGCAATGAAGGCGAAAAAAATCAAGCAAGTTTGACATATCCAGAAACAAAACAAGTTGATACGATAGATGCGTATTTTGACACGGAAGTAAAAGATCCTTACCGTTGGTTGGAAAATGACCGCAGTGATGAGACCGAAGAGTGGGTGGAAGCTCAAAATGATCTAACTTTTGGTTACCTGGAGGATATCCCATATCGCAATAAGCTGAAAGAACGTCTAACTCAGGTTTGGAATTATGAAAAAATTGGTGCTCCTTTCAAAAGAGGAGAGTATACTTATTTTTCTAAAAATGATGGGTTACAAAATCAGTCCGTGTATTATCGATATAAAAATGACGAAAGTATAGAAGAGGCAAAAGAATTTTTGAACCCCAACACCTTTAGTGAAGACGGAACAACTTCTATGGCAGGAATGAGTTTTACGGAAGATGGAGAGCTTTTGGCGTATTCTATTTCTGAGGGTGGAAGCGACTGGAGAAAGATAATTGTTCTGGATGCTGAAACAAAAGAGCAAAAAGGCGATACCATTGTAGATGTGAAATTCAGCGGTATTTCCTGGAAAGACAACGACGGTTTTTACTACTCTAGTTATGATAAGCCTGAGGGAAGTGAATTATCTGCAAAAACAGATCAACATAAACTTTACTATCATAAGTTAGGAACTTCTCAGGATGAAGATTTACTTATTTATGGGGGAACTGAAGAGCAAAAACATAGATATGTTTCCGGAAGTGTGACCGAAGACAGCCGTTACTTGATCGTTTCTGCTTCTAAATCGACTTCTGGTAACCGTTTGATGATTAAAGATTTATCCAAGTCAAATTCTGAATTTGTTGACGTTATAGACACCTACGATAGTGATGTATATATCATAGAAAATGACGGCAGTAAATTATTTATTGTCACAGATAAAGAGGCGCCTAACAGAAAAATTGTGACCGTTGATGCCAGTTCACCTCAGCCAGAAAACTGGGTGGATTTTATACCTGAGACTGAAAACGTATTGTCACCATCTACAGGATCTGGTTACTTCTTTGCAGAATATATGGTAGATGCAGTTTCTCAAGTCAAACAATATGACTATTCAGGAGAACTAGTACGTCAAGTTGAACTTCCTGGAGCAGGATCTGTTGGTGGTTTTGGAGGTAAGAAAGAGGCTGAAGAGCTTTATTTTTCTTTTACAAACTACACGACACCTGGAACGATTTATAAATACAATCCCGAAAGTGGTACTTATGAAGTTTATCAAAAACCTGCTATAGACTTTGATACAGAAGCTTACACAAGCAAGCAAATATTTTATACTTCTAAAGATGGAACAAAAATTCCTATGATCATCACTCACAAAAAAGGAATTGAACTGGATGGAACACATCCAACCATGCTTTATGGATACGGAGGATTTAATATTTCATTGACACCATCATTTAGCACGGCAAATACGGTTTGGCTAGAAAATGGAGGAATTTATGCTGTAGCCAACTTACGTGGCGGCGGAGAATATGGTAAAGAGTGGCATAATGCAGGAATCAAAATGAAAAAGCAAAATGTTTTTGACGATTTCATTGCTGCTGCAGAATACTTGATTGATGAAAAGTATACGTCTTCTAATAAACTAGCCATCCGTGGAGGTTCCAACGGTGGACTTTTGGTTGGAGCTACGATGACGCAACGCCCAGATTTGATGCAAGTAGCTCTTCCAGCTGTAGGTGTTTTGGACATGCTGCGATACCATACCTTTACTTCTGGAGCAGGCTGGGCTTACGATTACGGTACTTCTGAAGATGACCCGGAAATGTTTGAATATTTAAGAGGTTATTCTCCTTTACACAACATCAATGAGGGAACTGAATATCCTGCGACTTTGGTGACTACCGGAGATCATGACGACAGAGTTGTCCCAGCACATAGCTTTAAATTTGCTGCTGAGCTGCAAAGCAAACAAGCTGGTGATAAACCAACCTTAATCCGCATTGAAACGGATGCTGGACATGGTGCAGGAAAACCAACTTCAAAAATCATTCAGGAATATGCAGATATTTTTGCCTTTACCCTTTATAATATGGGCTACGAGGATCTATAAAAGTTTTCATTAGAATGAAAAATCCCCCTGCTGAGCTCAGCAGGGGGATTTTTTTTGATATTATTTTATACTCTTTTGAAGGGTTTGGTCTACAGAATTCATGATTAATAGCACCGTTATGGCTTATGAAAAATTCTGTTGATTTAAGCCTGCCCGACGAAAACTTTTAGGCGGATGAATTTCATAATTGAAATGAGTCGACATTTCTACTTTTACTTTACCTGGCAGATTAATTGAGAATCAGAATTTTTGATATGAATTGATTCTCGACCTGCTTGACATTAATACGACAGGTAAGTGAGATACCACTATTCATAGGGATCATTAGAATTCACATTTTGCTTTATATTTTAACTCAAAATCCACAATAGGTTATATAGCTATTGCTTTTATGTTGTTTTGGTAAATGAGCAAACTTTAGCATTAAAAACCTTTTTTAAATTTAATAACCAATTATGACTGCAATGGCTATAAATATCATAGCTAGAATCATAGCGAAAATAAATAGTCTAAATATGAATTTAAGCCATTTTTGATAGGGTACTCCAGCCATTCCTATCATAGCCATCAGTATTCCGTTAGTCGGTATAACAAGATTGGAAAGTCCGTCGCCCAGGAGGTAAGCTAATACTGCAATCTGTCTTGATATTCCTAAAATATCTGATAGAGGGGTCATCAAAGGCATTGAAACTAAGGCTTGACCAGAAGCCGATGGGATGAAAAAATTCAGTAGCGTTTGAAAAAATAACATGCCTTCCGCTGCAAAGACTTTTGGTATGGTCAATAGGGCTTCACTGGAATGATACAGAATTGTATCTATAATCATCCCTTCCTCCAGAACTACAGAAATACCGCGAGCAATGCCTACAACTAATGCAGGAACCATCATGATTTTGAGTCCTTTGGTGAAGGCTTTCATGAGCTCGTCGCCAGACATCCCAGCTATCATAGCAATAACGATGAGCATTCCTATAAAGCATCCGGTCATTTCAATCAATCCCCAGCCAATTAATTGAACAGCCAGGAGTATAGCGGCATAAGACAATACAAAAAACAAGAGAATATATATATGCTTTCGTTCTAAGTTTTCTTTCTCAAATGACCCAAATTCAGTCAAATTAAATTCATCATCTTTCATTAAGCTTACGGAAGGGTTTTTCTTAATCCTATTGCCGTAGCGAATGATAAAATAGAAACCAACCATTGCGTACACCAGATATACGAAGAATCGAAAACCGATTCCCGATCCAATGGGGAGTTCTGCAATGATTTGAGCGATTTGGACCGTAAACGGGTTAGTTACCCCAGAACTCCAACCTAAGAAAAGAGGAACACCGATGAGGGCGAAACCAAAAATCCGGTCATATCCTAAACTCTTGGATAAGAACAAAAAAACAGGAATTAAAGCGATAGATTCACCTAATATCCCCATAAAAGATGATGCCGAAAAGACTGCCATATAGACTAGGAACAAAAGTAGTTTTGGTTTGTTTTTGAACTTTGCAATCAATGCAAATAAAAACGCATTAATAGCTCCAGTGTATTGGACAACTGTAAACACGGAGCCGATTATAAAAAGATAAAAGACAAGTACAGCAGAATCTGCAAGACCTTTTGGTATGGCGCTAAGAGTACCTAATACAGAAACTGGAGAGGACTTTCCTTCTACGCTTTCTTCCAGTAGTGCAGCTTGTAACGAGTAATTTTTTGGAATCTCTGTATAGCTATTGGGAACAATAACCGTTTGTGTAATTTCACCATAGTCTTTTTGTTCTCGCTCAAAAGCCCCACTAGGTATAATATAGGTAAGCAAAGAACAACTGACAATAATCCAAAAAAGGAAAATAAAAATATGGGGGATTTTAAAACGCTTCACCAGAAGTTTCTAAGTTTAAATGCAACTGAGGTCCTATCCAATCCTAGTCTTACATTACTAGGCGGTAAACTTACACATTTGCGCAAAGTCAGAAAGACAATAGCGTTTTTGTGTTATTTATTTTAATAGTTATCTAAGAGTTTCTAAATTCAAATCAGTTGGAAGATAAGTATAGGTTCAACTCCTAAATTCGTAAAATAGAGTTTAATTTTTAGTTTATTTAATAATGACTAACAGCTGAATACTATTTTATGCATTGAAGATACAACCATGAAAAGTATGTTAGTATCAAGTTACAAATGTGTCCATCGAACAAAATTTAAGACTTGTAACCTTCACATTCGGCAATTTATGTTTTGATTAATTCCTTAATTGTTAATGTTGATAGGCTTTATTCTTTTTCATACTCCAATTTCTTTTGGTTCTTATCTAAAAATTCTGAATATGATTCTAAAAGCGTATGTTCACTGTCCAGAATATCATTTAAATAATAGGCCAATTTCATAAACACCTCCTCACCACCTTCATCAATATTTTCATAGAAAAAGTCGGTTAATCTTCTTGTTTTTAACTGAAGTAACTCCGATTGAGTTTCAATATCTAAGAGTTTCGAGATAATATCATATTCCAGCAGCTCTGCTTTTTGATTGATAAAAAACCTAAGGCTTATATTCTTGCTGGTTGTGACTTGAAATCCCCCTGAACTTGCTATCAATTCAACGAATGTTAATTCAGGATCTAAAGGTTCACTTCCCTCCAACTTTTCCCTAAGTATTTCAAAAAGCTTAAGGTGACGATTATAAACAGTATCCAGATCTGATTGGCTCAACTTGATGTCATTTTCTATGGCCAGTAGTGTTTTTTCAATGTATTTTTCATTGTCTACACTATCTTTATAGTTGCTTATAAAAACAGCAATCAACACACCTATAACCACGATAGTGATTTCTTTTAAGTAATTTAAAACACCATTGTTTTTCTTCATCCTCTTCAAGATTTCATAACAGCACTCTTTCCTACTAATTGTCAATTGAATTAACGCGTTGACGCACTGATGATTAACGTCTTAAAAATACAAAAATTTTGGTTTTGGAAGCTTTGACCAGTCTCCAGGGCTTTGGGAGTAACCAGGGACTAGTCTAACCATGTATATTTTACGAAATTGAGTTACGGAGTGCTTAAGCTAAAAATAAAAAAACCTCAACAAATGAACGTTGAGGTTTAAAAGGTGGTGCCTCCAGGAATCGAACCAGGGACACATGGATTTTCAGTCCATTGCTCTACCAACTGAGCTAAGGCACCATTTTTAATGCGGGTGCAAATATAAAACCATTATTTAATTAAACAAAAGAAAACATGAAATATTCTTATCCTTATCTTTGGGCTTTAATTTTGTTATGAATTTAATCGTCGATATAGGAAATACCCAGGTCAAATTTGCTGTGTTTGATGAAAGTTTATTGATAGAGAAAATTGCCATAGACCCAGAACAAGCAGTAGAATCCCTTCAAAACATACTTCAGACTTATCCAAACCTTTCAAAAGGGATTATTTCCTCCACTGCAGAAATTTCAGCAAGCTTATATAAAATGTTATCTGAGAACTTACATCTTGTGAAATTTTCACATCAGAGTATTTTGAATTTCACCAATGCTTATAAAACTCCAGAGACTTTAGGTTTAGATAGAATAGCACTTGTTGCAGCTGCTGCAGAACTCTTTCCAAACCAGAATGTTTTGGTAATTGATGCGGGATCCTGCATTACTTACGACTTTATAGATAAGGATTCGGTATATCAAGGAGGAGCCATTTCTCCAGGTTTGCAAATGCGATTTAAAGCGATGCATAGTTTTACAGGAAAGTTACCGTTACTCAAAAAAACTACCCAGCCCAATCATTATGTAGGTAAATCTACACATGAAGCAATGCATATTGGAGTTTACAAATCAATTTGCTATGAAATAGATGCATATATTGAAGATTATCTCACTGATTATGAAGATTTAACAGTTGTTTTAACAGGCGGAGATTATTATTTGTTGTCAGCATCTATAAAAAATAGCATATTTGCCACTTCTAATTTTCTATTGAAAGGATTAAATAAAATTCTACAACTCAACTCAAATTAATGTTCACAAGATTTATTCTTTTTATCTCGATACTACTTATTGCAGGATTTTCTACTTCAGCACAAGAGGGTTCTTCATCACCTTATTCTTTCCTGGGTATAGGAACCAAAGCATTTAGAGGAACGGTGGAAAATAGATCGATGGGTGGTTTAGCCACTTTTAGTGATAGTATACACCTCAACTTAAGAAATCCTGCAGCATATTCAGATTTACAATTAACAGCTTTTTCTGCAGGTGTCACAGCGAATTCAACTACATTGAAGACCAATACATTATCAACTGACATAAATTACTTCACTTTAGATTATATAAGTATTGGATTGCCTTTCAATAATTTAGGGGTTGGCTTTGGTGTTAAGCCAAGAAGCGCTGTAGGATATGAATTGGAAGAAAGATCACAAACATCTATTTCTAGATTTGAAGGTCGAGGAGGACTAAATACAGTTTATTTCTCATTAGGATTTGAGCCTATTAAAAACCTAAGACTTGGAGGTACAGCAAATTACAACTTTGGTGATATAGAGAATAAAGCTATAATTTTCAGAAATCAAGTTCAGTTTGCATCAAGAGAAACTAACTTTACAGATATTAAAGGATTTTCATTTGATATTGGTGCGCTTTACGATGTTAAATTAAGCAATAAAATCACTTTGAAATCGTCGGTTAGATATGAAACAGGGTCTTCTCTTGACGTAAGCAGAAGAAGAGAATTAGCGACCATTCAGCAAGGACAGAATGGAGCAGAAAATGTTGTAAATCAAATCAATCTAGATCCTGTAGATACAGAAATTGCTTTACCAGAAATGTACGCCTTTGGTTTAGGCCTTGGTCAAGACAGAAAATGGTTTGTTGGTTTGGAGTATGAAAATTACACAGCAGGTGATTTTTCTGAACTGGGTTTCAATTTTGGTTCTGAAGTTGTTCAAAAAGAAGCAAATACGTTCAAACTCGGTGGATTTTATATTCCAAGGTATAACGATCCTGTAAGTTACTTCAAAAGAATAGTTTACAGAGCTGGAATAAGATACGAAGAGAGTGGGTTGCAATACAGAGGTGAAGATATAAACGAGTTTGGCATATCATTTGGTTTAGGATTACCTGCCGGTCGGGTTTTCACCAATGCCAACATAGGAGTTGAATATTTTGAAAGAGGCACAACATCAAATAACTTGATACAAGAAAATTTTATAAGTGTGTTTATGAGTTTCTCTTTCAACGACAAATGGTTCATTAAATCTAAATATAATTAAATACTTAAAATTATGAAGTTTAAAATCGCTTTTACACTTTTGGGAGTATTCTTCGCATTTAACGTGGCTAATGCTCAAGATTGTACAGTTACACTTAGTTTGTTTAACGAAAGTGCTAAAGTCAACAATTTTAGTGATGCTTATCCTAAGTATAAGCAATTACTGGAAAACTGTTCAGATTTCAATAAATTAATCTATCAACGTGGCGCAAAAATGCTTGAAGATATGATAGATGTTGCTGAAACTGAAGAAAGAAAACAAGAGTTAATTCAGGAATACATCAATAACCAAATGATGCGTTTGGAGAAGTTTCCAAACGATACTAAGGAAGGCGATATGTTAGCAGATGTTGCAATGATCAAGTATAAGCATGAGATTGGAACTTTAGAAGAAAGACTGCAATCTTTTGAAAAGGCTGTTGAAACAGACAAGGAAAATTTTTCTTCACCAGTTGCTATTTACGCATATTTCAGAATCGCTAATGATTTAAATGATGCAGGAGAAAGAGATATCCAATTCTTATTTGATAAGTATGATGAGGTCATTGATTTGATTGAAACTCAAGAAAACGATAAGGCAGCGGAAGCTAAGCCTCTTATCGAAAAGCAGGAGGCTCAGGAAGAGCTTACTTCAAGAGAATCTAGAATCCTTAAAAATTCTGAAATCTACTTAAGAAATTACACCAAGATTAAAGGAAGTGTAAATTCATTATTGGGTTCTAAGGCTGATTGTGATAATTTGATTCCTATGTATAACAAGGATTTTGAAGAAAAGAAGGATGACGTTAATTGGTTAAGAAATGCCAACGAGAGACTTTCTGCAAAAGATTGTACTGAAGATCCTTTATTCTTTAAGGTTTCTGAAGCTCTTCATAAAATCGAGCCATCAGCAAATTCTGCTTACTCGTTAGGACAGCTAGCTGAAGCTGAAGGTAACAGAAAAAAAGCATTGGCTTATCTTAATGAAGCTGCAGAGCTAGCAACAGACAAATCAAGAAAATCTAGAATTTACTACAGAATAGCAAACAATTATAAGGCTCAGGGAAGTTTTTCTCAAGCAAGATCATATTACAGAAGAGCTTTGGACAACAAGCCATCTTTGGGTGTTGCTTATTTGAAAATAGCAGAGATGTATGCTAAAAGTGCAAACGATTGTGGTACAACTGTTTTCGAAAAAAGATCAGTTTACTGGTTGGCAGCAGATTATGCAAAGAGAGCTGGACGTGTAGATCCTTCTTTAAGTTCTACTGTTACCGCAACAGTTGAAAGCTATAATGGTAGAGCTCCGCAAAAATCTGATATCTTCCAAGAAGATGCAGCTGGTAAAAAAATCTCATTTTCTAACTGTTGGATTGGAGAAAGCGTGACGGTACCAAACCTCTAAAATGATATTTAGAAACACATTCATTTACAAAAGCATTGCTGTATGTTTATTTACAGCAATGCTTTTTTCATGTGAGGGCAATCTAAAGGAGGTAAAGGAAATGGAAAAAGATTTCCTGGAGCCCCAATCCAAAGTCTATGATCTCAATCTTTTTTACACAGATAGTGGTTCTGTGAGAGCCAATTTGAGAAGTCCTGAAATGCTCGATTATTCCAATAGAAAATTCCCTTTTCGAGAATTTCCTCAGGGAATAGAACTGGATTTTTTTGAGCAGGACTCTAGTAAAAATACTGTGTATTCTGACTATGCTATCCAATACCTGGAAACCGGCCTTATAGACCTTAGAAAAAATGTAAAAATTGTGACTTCGGACAGTACAATTCTAAGAGGTCCACAATTGTACTGGGACCAACAGCAGGAATGGTTATTTACAGATTATAGTTACAGCCTGCAATTACCAAACGGGGCCAGAAACGAGGGCGAGGGCTTTGATTCTGACCAGAAATTTAATACCTTCAATTCCAGATCCAATACCGGAATCCAATACATACAAGACTGATGAAATTTTTTAAATACTTTGAATTCGCTTACATAGCATTTGCCATTTTTTTTATCATTGAAGCCATTAGAGTATGGGCAGATAGCGAAAGCAGAGCTTATCTCTATTTGTTTTTTTCAGTTTTAGCTTGCTTTATGTTTTTCTTTAAAAGGCGTTTCAGAAAAAAAATTGAAAACAAAAACAAGAAGTAATGAGTACAGAAGTCCTCATTATTATTGCATGCTTGCTACTTTCAGCTTTCTTTTCGGGAATGGAAATTGCTTTTGTGTCCTCAAATAAGGTGCATATAGAGCTTCAGAAAAACCAAACTGATATTATTGCCAGCGTCCTGAAAACGTTGACGAAAAAACCTTCCAAGTTTATCGCTACAATGTTGGTAGGGAATAACATTGCTCTTGTAGTTTATGGCTTTTTCATGGGAGATTTAATCATGAATTGGTTCTTAAGCATGCAGCCTGTTCAGAATGAATTTTTAAGCTACTTAATTACCGAGGCAAGTCTATTTACACAGACTTTAATATCAACTTTGGTTATTTTATTTACAGCAGAATTTCTACCTAAAGTATTTTTTCAAATCTATGCCAATGTTCTTCTGAAAGTATTTAGTGTTCCTGCATTTATATTTTATTATCTATTTAGCTTCATCTCAAGCTTTGTCATCTGGATCTCAGATATTATTCTGAAGAAAATATTTAAAATTGAAGGTGATAAAGTACAACTGAATTTCAGTAAAGTTGAATTGGGAGACTACATTAATGAGCAAATGGAGGCGGTTGAGTCAAAAGAAGATGTTGACTCTGAAATTCAAATATTTCAAAATGCCTTGCAATTTTCAGAAGTAAAAGCTCGAGAAGTTATGATTCCCCGTAACGAGATTGTTGCAGTGGATATTTCTGAAGATACTGGAAACTTAACTGAAATATTCACAAGAACAGGTCTCTCCAAGTTACTGGTTTATAAAGAGAGCAACGATGATATCGTTGGATATATTCATTCTTTTGAAATGTTTAGACGACCCAAAGACATTCAAAGTATTTTAATGCCGGTTGTATTTGTTCCAGAAACCATGTTGGTCAAAGAAATCTTAAATATCCTAATCAAAAAAGGAAAAAGTATAGCTGTGGTCGTAGATGAATATGGAGGAACCAGTGGAATGATGACTGTCGAGGATATTGTAGAAGAGCTTTTTGGCGAAATTGAAGATGAGCATGATTCTGTTATTCTGGTAGAAGAAAATGTAAGCGAGAATTTATATAAATTTTCTGCAAGGCTCGACGTGGATTACATCAACGAAAAGTATGACATCAACTTGCCAGAAAATGAGAATTATGAGACGCTAGGAGGAATGATCGTGAATACCACTGAAGAAATTCCAGAGGTAGGAGAAGAAGTGATTATTGATCAATTCAAAATAAAAATACTGGAAGCCTCCAATAAAAAAATTGAACTGGTATCAGTAAAAATTTTTGACAGAGAGTAATTGATTGAAACCTGCAGTTCAACATTATTTATGAGGCATTTGCCTTGTGCTAAAACGAATTAAATATTTTGAACGACTAGGTTTTTTATATGGGCGAATTATCTTATTTTCGCCCCCTAGATTTCTTAAAATATCTTAAAATGGCAATACTTAGTAAAATTAGAGAACGTACAGTTTTCCTTATAGTCATCATTGCATTGGCATTGTTTGCTTTTGTGCTTACAGACTTGTTCAGAAACGGTGGGTTTACTGCTGATAAAGCTTCTGCCTCAGTGGGAGTTATTGGTGATGAAGAGATAAGTAGAGAGCAGTTTGCCTCTCAGGTCGAAGGCATCGTTCAGCAAAGCCAAGGGAGAGTAAGTACTCTACAGGCGGCAAAACAAGCCTGGGAAAATAACTTAAGAAGTATTTTGCTTAAGCAGGAATTTGAAAAATTAGGACTTGAAGTTGGTGCAGACCAAATTACAGATGTCATGGCTCAGCAATTAGCAGGAGATCCAAGATTTTCTAATGAAGCAGGATTTTTTGACGAAGCTAAACTGAAGCAGTTTATTGCAGAACTTAAGGTGACTTCGCCAGAGCAATATCAGCAATGGGTAAATTTTGAGAAATCCATGGAAGTTAATGCGAAATCTCAACTTTACTTCAACATGGTAAAAGCAGGGGTTACAGCAACCCTTCTAGAAGGAAAACAAATCTACCACCAGGAAAATGACAATCTTACTTTTGAATTCGTAAAAGTTCCATTTACAAAAGCGGAAGATGTTGAAATAACTAAATCTGATATTCAGAGCTATATCAACGAACACAAGGAGCGTTTTCAACAGGAAGCTAAAAGAGATATAGAATATGTTTCTTTTGATGAACAAGCCTCAGATGAAGATAATGCTCTAGTCTTAGCTGAAGTTGAAAAACTTGTAACTGAAGGTGATCAGGACTTTAGAGCTGCCGAAAATGCTGAAGAATTCCTAGCTGTTAACTCTGAAGTTCCTTTTAACGATGTCTATACATTCGAATATGATATCAAAGGAGAAAATGCTGATGCAATTTTGGACTTAGACTTAAATGAAGTGTATGGTCCATATTTCGAAAATCAAAGCTATAAAGTGACCAAACTTTTGGAGCGCACACAAAAACCAGATTCTGTTAAGACAAGCCATATTCTTGTGACTTATGATGGTACTCGAGTAGACGGTTCTGTGACAAGAAGCAAAGAAGAAGCAAAAAGCCTTGCAGACAGTATCACATCTGTAGTCAAAAGAAATTCAGATAAGTTTTCAGAATTGGCAACTGAATTTTCCTCAGATAGACAAAGCGCTCAAAACGGTGGAGATTTAGGTTGGATCAACTACGGTGCATTGGTTCCTGAGTTTAATGATTATGTTTTTGATGATGCAAGAGTGAATAGCTACGGTGTTGTAGAAACAGATTTCGGCTATCACGTGGTTTACATTGAAGATAGAACAGCTCCAAAGAATGTCTTGAAACTTGCAACCATTGTAAAAAGGGTTGAACCTTCAGAAAAAACATTAAACGAGCTTTATCGTTCGGCTAGTAAATTTGAACTTGCAGCAAAAGACGGTGATTTTCTGGAGCAAGCTGAAGAATTTGACAAAACAGTAAAACCTGTAAACGGAATCAATAAACTTGATGAAACCATTCCAGGTGAGGGAAGACAAAGATCTGTTGTGAAATGGGCTTTTGAAGATAAAACCAAAGTTGGAGATATAAAAAGTTTTGATACCGGTTCAGGATATATTGTAGCCAGAGTAACCAACATCATCAAGAAAGGATTGAAATCTCCAGAAGAAGCTTCTGCTGTTGTGACTCCAATCTTGAAAAAACGTAAACAAGCAGAGAAAATCATTTCTCAAATCGAAGACAATGAATTGGCAACTGTAGCTTCAGCTTTTGGAGTTACACAACAAAGAGCAACTTCTGTCAACATGAGTAATCCAATAATCCCAGGTGGAGGAAGAGAGCCTAAAATTGTTGGAGCTGCCTTCGCAATGAAGGAAGGAGAACTTTCCAAACCATTGGAGGGAAATAGCGGTGTATATGTTCTTAGACTTGTTGAGAAGAACGAAGCGCAAGCATTACCTTCTTACAGATCTGTTGCAAAAGAAGAAAGTGAGAAAAGAACACGTTCTTTATTGAATCCAAGAACAAGCCCAATTATTGAGGCTTTAAAGAACAGTAAAGAAATTGAAGATAATCGTCATTTGATTTATTAATCAAATAGAAAACAATCTTAAAAGCGCTCTACAATATGATGTTGTAGAGCGCTTTTATTATAAAGACATTTCATCGTAACTAAGAATGGTGTTATAGCCTTTATTTTTAAAATAGGAAGAAGGATTAGTTTCACAAATTACCATTATAAAGTCACCTCCCCAAGCGCCAAGACTCTTTATAGCCCCATCAAAATCCGGAAATAATTGATATTGTATGGGTTCTATTTTTAAAATCTGCGAAAGGCATTCTTCATGAGAATGGAGTAATTGCTGTGCGTACTTATATGACTCAATGCTTTGAAATTCCTGGGTAATGTTGCTGATCTTAGAAATCAAAGTTTCAAGATTTCTTGGTTTCACCTTCCTATAGTTGGCTATAGCTTCTCTGCTATTCTGCTTTTCTTCCAAGTAAACGTAATATAGATATGGTTTTAAGGCTTCTGGTATTTCAGCTTTCTTCACTTTTTGTTTTTTATTTTCTAGTGAATAAACTAATGGGAATTCAGATTCTGCACAGGCAATATCATAACCGCTACCGCCAAAGGTTTTTTCCAACAATTGATAAGGATTTATTCCAGCCCATTTTGAAACATTTGCAATAAGAGTAGAGGAAGTACCAAGCCCCCAGTTTCTCGGAAACTCAAGTCGAGTCTCGAAATTGTAATTCTGATAAAAGACTTTAGAGTTCAGTCGGTTTGCTTCAATCAATATTTGAAAAAGGCGCTTTTCGAAATCATTTTTTCCTTCACGTCTTTGATTTAAAACTTTTTGAAGGTCAAATTTTAGGTCTAACCAGACACGGTTTTCATAGTCATAACTTATCCAGGTAGAGTATTCTTCTTCAGAAGAAGTAACTTCTAAATACTGACCAAACTTACATGGAATCGCAAGTGCTTCTGCCCCATCCAAAACCAAATATTCCCCGGTTAATAAAAGTTTGCCGTGACTATAAAAGCGCTGAGACTCCATTAAGACCTCATTTTTTCAAGTAAATTTATAACTGCTGAATGTGTTACCGTATTGGTTTTGAAGTAGTCGACAGCTTCTGTTCTTTCCTTTTCGCTAGCTTCAAATTGATTGAGAATATTCA
Source organism: Psychroflexus longus (assembly GCF_020164595.1). Taxonomy (GTDB): domain Bacteria; phylum Bacteroidota; class Bacteroidia; order Flavobacteriales; family Flavobacteriaceae; genus Psychroflexus; species Psychroflexus longus. The sequence goes on along the minus strand of NZ_JAIQZE010000002.1, from coordinate 218,580 downwards.
TCAGGTGCATTTTCATATGTCCTTTTTGAATTCCAGTAGTCACCAACGAATTGACGGCGGCAAAGTTTTGAGCAAGTCCGGCAACTGCTGTGATTCTCATCAGATCTTTAGAGGAAGGATCATTAAGCATAGCAAGTGATAATTTCACAAGTGGATGTAAGCTGGTAAGCCCGCCAATGGTTCCTAAAGCTAGAGGCACTTCAATCCAAAACCTAAACAGTCCATCTTCTACATTTACATGAGTTAAGCTGCTGTATTGCCCTTTTCTGGCAGCAAATGCATGTACGCCGGCTTCTACCGCTCTGAAATCGTTACCAGTTGCCAACACGACTGCATCAATGCCGTTCATAATTCCTTTGTTGTGAGTTACAGCTCTATAAGGTTCTATTTCTGCAATTTTGATAGCCTGAGAAAACTTTCTAACAAATTTTTCTGCCTCTTCTTGGGTTTTTCCAAGTTGAGAAACTGGACACGAAACTTCAGCCTTTACTAAACATTCCGGAACATAATTGGATAAAATACACATGATCACTTCAGGATAATTGCCTTCAGAAGTAAAGGAGTCATAAATTTTAGCTTCAGCTTCCAGAGTCTGTCCGAATTGCTCTAAGCAAGAATTAATAAAATTCGCTCCCATAGCATCTACGGTTTCAAACGTACAGTAAAGCTGGAAGTAGTTGTCTAAAGATTCAGTTTTATCGATTAAGGCAATATCTTTTATTCCACCTCCACGTTTTTCCATGTTTTTAGTGATGGAAGCCGTATCCTTATAAAATTGAGGTTTGACCTGTTCAAAAAAGTCCTTCAGTGCCTCAGGCTTACCGCTAAAACTGAAATGAACGTGACCTACTTTAGTCGTTCCCAAAATTTCAGTTTTGAAGCCGCCTTTATCCAACCAAAACTTAGAAGCTTTACTAGCGGCTGCAATCACAGAGCTTTCTTCAATTGCCATAGGAATGGCATACAACTTTCCATCTATTTCAAAATTAGGTGCAACACCCAGAGGTAAATAATAGTTGGAAATTGTATTTTCTGTGAATTCATCATGAAGTTTTTGCAAAGCTTCATCTATATTCCAGTACTGTTTTATGATCGTTTTTGCTTTGGGATAGTGGGATAAATAATGCTCCGTGATCCAATCTATTTTTTGGAGTTTGGTCAACTTGGAGAAGCCAGATATTTTAGACATTTTAATTCTTTAAAAATTTGGTTACAAAGATACACTTCATAACTAATAAGAAACTTTAACCTGGTGATACTATTTTGAATCAAGCTATTTTATAGACTATAATCCAAATCTCTCATAAAAGAGACTATCAATTAGAGTTTAATTAAAAAAAGGAAGCGATTTTTGATGTTTTTTTAGTAAAATTGACCTCCAAATTAAATACCATGAAAAGCCAAAAGTTCATTTTAAATTTATTAGTCATTTTTTTGACCAGTTCAATTGCCTCTGTATATGCTCAGACCAAAGATATTACCCTGGAGGATATCTGGAGTGGAGAGTTTAGCCAGGAGAGAATGCAAAGCCTGCAATCTCTGAAAGACGGCAAATCTTACATTGTCCAGGATTATGACAGAGCAAGTCAAAATATGAAGGTGGATATCTACAGCTATAAGACAGGAGAAAAAACGGGAACGCTAATTAGCAGTAAATCTATACCAGGCTTATCCATTTTTCAGACATTTCAATTGAGTAACGATGAGAGCAAAGTCATTCTAGGAACCAATGTCGAATCTATTTTTAGACGCTCCACACGTGGAATATTTTACGTTTACGATCTGGAAAGTGAAGAACTTGTCAAAATTGATGAAGAAAAGATTCAATCTCCAACTTTTTCACCGAAAGCAAGCAAAGTTGGTTATGTGAAGAATAATAATATCTTCTATAAAGATTTAGAAACGAATTCAATCGTTAAGGTGACGACAGATGGTGTGAAAAATAAAATCATCAATGGAGTAACAGATTGGGTTTATGAAGAAGAATTTTCATTTGTACGTGCTTTTGAATGGAATCCAAGTGGGACTAAAATTGCTTATTTAAAATTTGATGAAAAAAATGTTCCAGAATTTTCAATGGATTTATATGGAAATTACGGCCAGAGTTTATATCCGAAGCAGGAGGCCTTTAAGTATCCTAAAGCTGGAGAAGAAAATGCTAAAGTTAGCCTTCATTTATTTGACTTAAATTCTAAAACAAATTCAGCAATTGAATTGGGAGATTACGAATACCTCCCGCGTTTGGAATGGACTCAAGATGAAGACCTATTTAGTATCCAAACCTTGAATAGATACCAAAATGAACTAAAGCTTTATCTAGTAAATGCTGAAACAAATCAACCTAAATTAGTTTTAACTGAAAAAGATAATGCTTATGTAGATGTCTCAGATGATTTAACTTTCCTTAACAACAACAGCTTCATCTGGACAAGTGAAAAGGATGGATGGAAACACATCTATCACTATTCTGAAGACGGAAGCCTGATCAATCAGGTTACAGATGGTGCCTGGGAAGTGACCAATTTTTATGGTTTTGATGACATGTCAGGGAGAATTTATTTTCAAAGTACAGAAAATGGAAGTGTGAATCGTGATGTTTACTCAGTGTTGGCCAACGGAAAAAACAAATTGAGACTTACGCGTAAAACCGGAACTCACAGAGCAGATTTCAGTGCAGATTTCACCTACTTCGTAAACACCTTCACAAACTCAAAAACTCCAGCGGTTTACACCCTTCATAAAGCAAGCAATGGAGAGTTGGTGAGAGAAATAAAAGATAATTCAGCTTTGTTAAACAAGCTAGATAGTTATAACATATCACCAAAAGAACTTTCCACTATAAATGTGAATGGAAATGAATTGAATACCTGGATGATTAAACCACCAAACTACAATCCTGAAAATTCGTATCCCTTATTGATGTTTCAATATTCAGGACCAGGCTCTCAATCAGTCTCAAATACGTTTTTTGGCACTAATGATTACTGGTATCAAATGTTAGCTCAGCAGGGTTATATTGTCGCATGTGTAGATGGTCGTGGAACGGGTTATAAAGGCAGAGATTTCAAAAAAGTGACTCAAAAAGAACTTGGAAAATACGAACTTGAAGATCAAATTTCTGCTGCTAAATTATTTGGAGCAAAAGAATTTATAGACGAAAATAGAATAGGCATTTGGGGGTGGAGTTACGGAGGTTTTATGGCTTCCAATGCAATGTTTCAGGCAAATGATGTTTTTAAAGCCGCAATTGCTGTAGCCCCAGTTACAAGCTGGAGGTTTTACGACACTGTTTACACAGAACGTTACATGACTACACCGCAAGAAAACGCTTCCGGTTACGATGATAATTCTCCAATCACCCATGTTGATGAGTTTGATAAAGGAAACTTTTTGTTGGTTCACGGCAGTGCAGATGATAATGTGCATGTTCAAAATACCATGCAGCTTATTGAAGCATTGGTTCAAGCCAATAAGCAATTTGACTGGAGGATTTATCCTGATAAAAATCACGGGATTTATGGTGGAAACACGCGTCTTCACCTTTATACGTTGATGACCAAATTTATTGAAGAAAACTTATAACCTTTATGGAAGACACAGTAAAACCAGCTTACAAAAAAGAATTATTCGGTCATCCAGCGGGTCTCTATATTTTATTTTTTACAGAATTATGGGAGCGATTTTCTTACTACGGGATGCGAGCTATACTTACCTTATATATGCTTGCCAAAGTAAGTTCTGATAATCCTGGTCTTGGCTGGGAAGAAGGAAAAGCGCTTGCAACCTATGGATGGTACACTATGCTAGTTTATGTCGTGTCTATTCCTGGAGGAATTATAGCCGATAAAATTCTTGGACAAAAGAAGTCGGTGATGATTGGGGGTTGGCTATTAGTCGCGGGTCATGGAGTTTTATCTATCGAACAAGATTGGGCTTTTTTCAGTGGGCTTTTATTAATTGTACTCGGAGTTGGAATGTTGAAACCCAACATTTCTACTATGGTTGGTGGCCTTTATAAGGAAGGTGATGTAAGACGAGATAAGGGATTTTCTATATTTTATATTGGTATAAACGTTGGAGCCGCAGTAGCAGCCATTTTAGTGGGTTATATTGCTTCAGAATATGGATGGCACTATGGGTTTGGCTTAGCTGCAATCGGAATGGTACTTGGCCAGTTGGTTTATATTTATGGTCAGAAGTACTTGACTCATGTTGGTAATAAGCCAAGCTTAATCAATGCCAATGACGCTTCGGTTTCTATCAAAGAGATTTTTCAAAGGATGCTTTCTACGAAGAAATCCCTTGCTGTACTCGTCTTACTTGTCGCTTTATCTTTTGTTCTTCCTATTCAATTTATGGATACAGAGGTAAGTGCTTATATTGTCTTTTTTATCTTTTTATCTGTCGTAGTAGGATTTATGATGACGGTTTACGAAGACTTAAATGGTAAAGTTGAAAAAGATAGATTCATTGTTTTGCTACTTTCTTTTTTAATTGTCATTGTCTTCTGGGGAGCTTTTGAGCAGGCTGGAGGTTTATTAAACATTTACGCTCAGCAAAAAACAGACAGATTTCTACCTGTTTTTGACTACACCGTACCGGCAGCATTTTTTCAATCTTTGAACCCTACCTATATCATCATATTTGGTATTCCAGTTGCTGGATTTTGGGCATGGATGAAAAGGAAAGGTAAAGAAGCCTCTTCTATTTTTAAAATGGGTATAGGTGTTATTATTATGGGACTTGGATTTGTATTCATGGTTTTTGCAACCATGGACTATGAAGCCAATGGTGAAGCCGCAATTTACTGGCTTATATTCGCCTACTTGCTTCACACTATTGGAGAACTTTCAGCTTCTCCTGTAGCCTTGTCATTCATCACTAAATTGGCACCGTTACGTTACGGAGCTTTGATGATGGGGCTCTATTTTGCAGCAACAGGCTTAGGGAATAAAGTAGCTGGTATTATAGGTGAGTCTTCTCAAGCTGAACGTATCGAAATAGAACTTAGCGCAGACCAGAGCCAACTTTCACAATTTGTCGCGAACGAAGATGCTGAAGATGTTTTCCAGAACAATAAAGCTTTTACAATTGAAACTCAACTTTATAAAAACTCATCTGGTGAAGTTGTTTTTGAAGACATAAACACTGGAGAAAAAATCAATTCTATTTTTACTTATCAAGGCGAAAATTCAGAGTCTGAACTCTTGAATAGAATTGAGCCTTATGACGCTACAAAAGAAAATCAGTTACTGACCTATTTAAAATTCGATTATAAAGACGGGAAGTATGATGGAATCATTGCAATAGATCAATTCCAAACCGATCTTGAGTTTAAGACATTTGCTGGAATTGTTGTTTTTACGGTCGCATTTGGTATATTAGTTATTCTATTGTTAAAACCTCTCAAGCGATTAACCCATGGTGCTGAAGAGAAAGAGGTAGAAGGACTTGAAGCAGAAGGGTTCGAGATTGCAGATGACGAAGTAAAATAACATCATGAAATATATATGTTTTAGTTTATTGTTTTTGGTTTTCCATTCTATGCAGTCGCAAATAGAATGGATGACCATGAATGAAGCACTAGAAGCTCAAAAAAAAGAACCCAAAAAGATCTTTGCAGACGTTTATACAGACTGGTGCGGACCTTGTAAAATGATGGATAAGAACACGTTTTCAAATCCAGATGTAGCAGATTATGTGAATGAACATTTTTATCCGGTAAAATTCAATGCAGAAGGTACTGAAAAGGTCGATTATAAAGGATTTGAATACACCAATCCAAACTATAAGCCTGGGCGTAAAGGCAAGCGCAATGCACAGCATTTTTTTGCCAATGCTCTTAAGGTCTCAGCTTATCCTACAGTCGTTTTTTTTGATGAACAGTCCGATGTGATTTCTCCAGTGGTTGGTTACAGAACACCAGAACAGCTTGAGATTTATCTCAAAATGATCGCTACAGACGCTTATAAAGAATTGACCTCTCAGGAAGCCTGGAAGGAATATCAAGCTAATTTTGAAGGGACTTTTGAAAATTAATTTTTAGGAAACACAAATGCTCCGTCTTCCCATGTGGAATGGAATTTCACCTTAAATTTTTCAGCTGAAGCTCGCCAACGTGCAATATCTGTTTTATAATTACTACCGTCTGCGATGACCTGTAAAGGTTTTAGATTCAATAAAACTTTGTCAAAATTTACATCTGGTGAATTTTTGAGTAAAATATATTCGGGGTGGAAATCTTCATTTGGGTACACAGGAATGCTATCCATTATATATAAAACTCCAGATGAATTAAGCTCATATAGATTTCTAAAGTTCGCTATTTGAATACTATCAACACCTTTTAATGTTTTGTAGTTTTTAATGTGATATTCATCTTTTATAGAATCTAGATTTTTAGACTTATCGCTGTACAAATTCAGAAGCGAACCTTTCAAAGCTCCAAGCTGTGAATTCCTATAGGTCTGGAAAATCACAACTTCTTCTTGCTGAAGTTGCTCTTGTTTTTCTACATGAATACATATCATCAAAGCGAGTAGGGATAAATTCAGAAGAGAATAGCTAAGAAGTTTTTGCTTTTTATTCCAAAGAATAAGACTAAAAAGTAAAACCAGGCTAGTGATGAGCATCGGCTTTGTAAAGTAAATGTCTGAAAAAACTAAATCTTCTTTTGAGGCGATCCAGTTCACAAAACCAAGAAGCAGGTCTAGCGCTTGCCCATAAATGTGAGCTAAAAAGTCCGGCAACATATTTAAAAGACCTAAGAGGATTATCAAAATACCTCCACCTAGTAAAACTCCAAGTCCAGGCAAAATCACCAAATTACTCACTATAAACAAGCCAGGGAATTGGTGAAAATAGTATAGGCTCAAAGGCAAGACTCCTAATTGAGCAGTGACTGTAACAGAAATGATTTCCCAGACTTTTCTATCTAAATAAAATCCAGGCTGGTAGAGCCTGTAAAACCGTTGTTGAAGAGAGACTATGCTCAATACGGCCAGATAACTCAATTGGAAACCGACCTGATAAATAAAATAAGGATTGATAATAATTAAAAAGATGGCTGAAAGCGCTAACGTATTGATGGCACTCGTTTTTCGCTTATAATTAAGAGCTAGGCTCAAAAAAGAAAACATGACAGCAGCTCTGAGCACCGATGGGGTAAAGCCTGCCAGCATAGCAAAACCCCAGATACCGATTAAGACTAGAACCTGTCGCATTAAACGACCGTATTTTATCCTCAGTAAACCTTTTGTGATGAACTGCAGGATGAGTAAAATTATCCCAACATGTAATCCAGAAACGGCCAGAATGTGAACCACACCCGCTTTAGAAAAGCTTTCATAAGTTTCAGGATCAATATCTTGCTTTTGACCTAATAGCAAGGCTTGAATAATATCCATTTGGTCTTTTGAAAAAGAGTAGTTTTTCAGGGATTTTAGGATATCTCCTCTCGCTTTTTCTCCCAGACTTCTGAAGTTGAATCCTGGCGACACTTCAATCGAGAATTGATCAACATCAGAGTCAATGACATGGCTCATCTGCAGATTGGACATATATTCCCTATAATTGAATTGTTGAGGGTTCTGCGGGTCTGTAAAAGCTTTTATCCTGCCATAACCAAGGATTTTAGAACCTGCATCTATAAGCGAATCTTTACTCGCAGGCACTTGAATCAAAACTTTGCCTCTGGTTTTAGCCTGATTTAAAGTATTTAAACGGACTTCGTATTTATCCTTAAAAGCACTGGATTTTAAAGATTTGACTATTTTTCCTTCAAAAGTGATATACTTATTCTGAATAGAATCGGTTGATAAGAGATGAGAATAGTGATTTTTTTGATGTTTAGGCAGGTGAGTTTTCGTATTAAGGACCCCTAAGCTGAAAAGGAATAAAAGCGAAACTATCGTAAAAACTGATTTCAACTTTGAATATTTTTTAGATACCAAAAAAGAAATTATGAAGAAGATGAGAAGAATTATGCTAGTAGTAACATAAGCTAAAAACTCAAAGCTGAATTCTATGAAACCAAACCAAATTCCAAAGAAGAATACTAAACAAACTTGCAATAAAGGAAGGTTAGCATACTTCATCGTATTTTAGTCTTGATTAATAAATCACTCGTCTGCTTTTTACGTAGCTTTTTCGCCAGTATGGATTGTTGATGGAAGAGATCATCACGCCTTGAGATGAGCTGGAATGTATAAAGTCTATAGTTTTGTTCGTCTTCTTAACGATTAATCCTACATGATTTATTCTTCTGCTGGTTTTAGAAGTTCGAAAAAAAACAAGATCTCCAACATCCACCTGACTTAGTTTCACCTTGTTCCCAATCTTAGACATTTGTCTGGTGGTCCTTGGTAATTCAACTCCATATCGCATAAAAGACAGCTGGAGCAGTCCGGAACAATCCAAGCCGGACGGATCCATTCCTCCGTATTTATAAGGTGTACCTAAATAAGTTTTTGAATAGCTCACTACACTGGTGACCGTATTGGCCCTTTCCATTTTAGCCTGTTTGGCTCTTTTGGAACTTCCACAAGACGCAAGTGCCAGGCTAAGAGCAAATAGCCAAACCTTGAAATTGATTTTATTTTGTAAAACCGTATTGCTTACCAAAACTTCCAGGATTTTTTCTTTTGTTGATTTTCGCCATAACCATATCCGTAACCATAATTATATGCATTTATACCCGTTTCATCCAAACCATTAATAACGATACCCATATTGGCTAGTTTATTTTGATTATGAATATCTCTGATGTGTGGTAGCAGTCTTGTATCCGTGTATCCAGATCTTGTGATATATAAGGTGATGTCAGCATGATTTGATATAAGTATAGTATCGGTAACCAAAATAGTTGGTGCGGTATCAATAATTACATAGTCATATCTCTGTTTTGCTTCATTAATCAATTCTTCAAATCGAGAACTCATAAGTAGTTCTGCAGGATTTGGAGGAATATCTCCTGAGAGGATGACATCTAAGTCTAAATTTTCTATCGAGTTTTTAATGATTAGGTCTTCAATAGAAACTGAATTGTCGTAAAGAAAATTTGTTACCCCACTTTGATCTTTTTTAAGATTCAAATAATTGTGAATTTGTGGATTTCTTAAATCACAACCAATGAGTAAAGTTTTCTTTTTGGCTGCGACAAGCGATGAGGCCAGATTGATAGCTACAAAAGTTTTGCCTTCACCTTTGGTTGTTGAGGTTACGTAAACAACCTCAGATTTGGAAGAAGTATCCTTTCCCTTTTTGACACTCATGAAGTTGAGGTTCGTTCTCATTATTCTAAAGGACTCCGCAATAGAAGAGCGGTCGTTTGGAAGGATAACTTTATTGTCTTCTTCTTTATGCTGCGGGACTTCTGCTACAATTGGCAGGTTTGGTAAAAATGCTCTAATCTGGTCTTTGGTCTTAATCTTTGTATCAAACAAGAAAAGAATGTAAAGGACTCCAAAAGGAATGACGAGTCCAATAACCAAACTTGATAGCAAAATAATTTGAGATTTTGGACTTACAGGCGCTGGTTGAGTATAAGCATAGTCCACAACTTTAATAATAGGAGCGGTAATTGCAAAAGACAAAGCGGCTTCCTCTCTTTTCTGAAGTAAAAACAAGTAAAGCTTTTCTTTAACGGCTTGTTGACGCTTGATGTTTCTTATTTCCTTTTCCTGCTCTGGTAGTTTGTTGATGTTAGAATCAAATTCCCTTTCTCTTCGCTGTACTTCTTGCAGAGAAAATTCAAGGCTTTTGATGTAGTTATTGATCGTATTGAGAATGTTCTTTCTTAATTGTAAAATAAGCTTATCAAGCTCTTTTACACTTGGATTCTCTGTCGTAGAAGAAATAAGTAAACGATCTCTTTCTAAAATTTTCTGGTTGTAAGTTTCAGTAAAACTATTGATGTTATCATTGGTTATCCCAATTCTAGCAGGAAGCAAGTCATATTCATCTTGCTCTGTAAGCTCCTCCTTAAAATCTTGAGTTAAGGCAAGTTGATTACTAAGCTCAAAAACTCTCAATTCTGCTTCAGTACTTTTTCCAAATAAAGCGGTGGCGTTATTCTCAATTTGAACAAGATCATTTTCACTTTTATAACTTGCAAGGCCACTTTCTACGGTATCTAATTCACTTACAAGATATTCTAGACGTTCAATTACAAATTCTTCTGTTCTTTTGGCAACCAAACGATTGTCATCAATTCCATCAGAATTGAATTGATCTATCAAGGAATTCAGAATGTCTTCATTTTTAGTTTTATTCTGGCCTTTAATTGAAATGTTCAAAATTTCACTCCTATCCCCCAGAGGTTCTATACTTATTTGATTAGTTAATGAACTCACTGCTTGGGAAACCGAACGGAAACTAAAGCTAAAATTAATCCCCTCCAGTTTTGTAATATCTCCATTATAATCTGGGTTGAAGTTGAGGACGAGTGGATAACCTTCCACATTCATAGGTTCACCAACTGTATAAGTATCAGAATAACTAGTCTCCGGATTTTTTATCTCAAACTTATTAAGAGTTTCAAATATCACCGTGTATTGTGGTGTTGAAGTATCGTAAATAGAATCGTTAACGATCCACTCTACTTTGAAAGGTTTTTCATTTTTCCAGATTTCAGACGATTTGAAACTACCAGATTTATAATAGCTGCTAGTGAGGTCAAGATTGTCCACTACTTTGGAAGCAATTCTTCTAGACTTTAAAACACTTCTTTCATTTTCTAGATTGACTTTACTCATATCGATAAGTGGTGACCCTCCACTTAAGCCAGACAAATCTAGACCACTTTGATCCTTCAGTATTTTAATTTGAGCATTAGTTTGATAGATATTGGTAGAGTAGCGTAAAAAGATAAATGCAATCGATACCGAAATGACAAGACAAACAATAAACCAAGGCCAATATTTCAAATACTGAAGTACAATTTTCTTTAAGTCTTCACTGCTATCTTCTGGAGTGGAAGTTGTATTGAGATTTGTGTTTTCCATAGAATGAGGTTATCGAGCCAATAATACGACTGCAGAAAAAATGATAGAAACGACAGAAAGTAAAGTACCTACATTACCAACAAATCCAGCTGATTTTACCTTAGGATTATTTGGCTCTATATAAATGATATCATTTGGTTTTATAAAAAAATAATCAGAATTCATCCAGTCACTCTGAGTAAGATCAATACGCTTCACCTCACGTTGATCACCTTCTTGTCTATAAATCATGATATTATCACGCCTTCCGTTGATAGTCAAATCTCCTGCAAGACCTAAAGCCTGAGGAAGTGTCATATTTTCTTCAATTATTTCATAGGTTCCAGGCTGCCTTATTTCTCCTTGGATTGTGAATTTAAAATTAAGGAGTCTTACATTAACGGTTGGATTTTTAATATAAACTGAAAGCTTTTCTTGGAGCATTTCTTGTATTTCCTGGGTAGTTTTCCCTTCAACTTCAATTTTGCCAAGTTGAGGAAAATTGATTTCTCCCTCACTATTTACAAGGTAGCCTGTCAATTTTAAAAGCTCAACTTGCCTAGGCTGTACCGACGAACCTTCTCCAGTATTGAAACTAAAAGGCAATACACTTTCTGGATTCAAAGCAGCGGTAGAAATATTTAGAATATCGTTGATTTGAATTCTAGGGTGAGAATTGATAGTTTCTATAGACACAAAATCTCTCGTATCAATGTCTTGGTAATAAAGCACATCTTTTTTTGTGGAACAGCTGAAAAGAAATAATGAGAAAATAAGTAGGATGAATTGTTTCATTAAATTTTAGTTAAACAAATTTAATACAAATAAGCGCATTTTTTTATTTAAAAGAAAGCCTTTTACTCTTAAAACCCTCTTTATGATTCTTAATTGTTTTTTGAAAAGAACAATGTAGACTTATGAAAAATTTATCATTAAGTTTGTCATGCATTTGAATCTTAACCAATTGAAATGAACCTCATCCTATCCGTAAAGCGCTTCAGCTTAAAAATATTAAAACGCATGGCGCGTAATTACGTGCCTAGAGTCGTTATACTTTTTATAGATATTTGCATTTCGATATTATCTGCTCAACTCACCTTTTTCTTAATATCGTCTGTAGGCGAAGGTAAACTCAAATTTATTCATCTCAACTGGGAGTTTGTTTCTCTAGTTACTATACAAATTTTATTTTTTCTGATTTTTAGATCTTACTCAGGAATCGTGAGATATACTGGATTTAAAGATTCTATAAAACAGCTTCAGACAGTTATTACAACCGTAGTGACCCTCATTGTGATCAATGAAATTGTTTACAGCCTCTATCAAACCAAAATTTTGGTGAATGGAGGAGCAATAATCTATGGGTTTATTGTCTTTTCAATATTGTTTTTATTTAGGGTTATAGTAAAAAGAGCTTATCAGCTTATTCATGCAGATTCTTCGTCAACCAAAGCCTATTTGCTAGGCACAAGCCTTACCGATGTTGCTATAGCAGAAAGTATCATCTCAGATTCCAGAACTAGCTTTGATATCGTTGGTTTTATAAGTGAAGTCAATAAGTTGAAAAAGACCAGAATCCTTACTCTGCCTATTATAAACCTTGATCAATTAAAACACAAAAAAATACGAGGAGGAACCTCTGTCATTGTTTCAAGCCAGAAACTTAGAGAACTAGCAACCGCAGATTCTGATATATTAAATCAACTATTGGAGCTTAACCTTAAAATATATAAACTCCCGGACCTTCAAGATTGGAGTGGTGAATCGATTTCTTCTGAAATTAAAAAAGTCAATTTAGAAGATCTTTTGCAAAGAACCCCCATAAAACTCCAGCCAGATAAACTTAAATCCATCTACAAAGGCAAGGTGATTTTGGTGACTGGAGCTGCAGGATCCATAGGTAGCGATATCGTTAGGCAACTTATTCGCTTCAAGCCTAAATCAATACTCATGCTCGATCAAGCAGAAACACCATTGCATCACATGAGTCTGGAAATGGAGTCCAAACACCCCAACCTTCATTTTGAGAAAATCATAGCTAACGTTAGGAATTACAAGCGTTTAGAGTCAATTTTTGATTATTTCCAACCCGAAATTGTTTTTCATGGAGCGGCCTACAAGCATGTCCCTATGATGGAAGCCAATCCAATTGAAGCTTTGGATGTGAATTTTACTGGCACCAAAAATCTAACTGATCTTGCCATTCAATACAAAGTTTCAAGGTTTGTTTTTGTCTCTACAGACAAAGCGGTGAACCCAACCAATATCATGGGAGCTTCCAAACGTAGTGCTGAAATATACCTGCAGTCTGTTGCAAGAAACAAATCAATATTAACGCGATTTATCACTACAAGATTTGGAAACGTTTTAGGCTCCAATGGTTCTGTGATTCCGCATTTCAAAGAACAAATAGAAAATCTTGGCCCCGTTACAGTCACCCATCCCGACATTACGAGGTATTTCATGACGATTGATGAAGCATGCCAGCTGGTTTTGGAGGCCGGAGCTATGGGGAATGGAGGCGAAATTTACGTTTTTGATATGGGTAAACCAGTTAAAATCATCGATCTGGCCAAGCAAATGATTCGACTATCTGGATTTATTCCTTATGAGGACATTGATATTATTTACACGGGATTAAGGCCTGGCGAAAAACTTTATGAAGAACTGCTGGCCGATAAAGAAAACACACTTCCTACACACCACCAGAAAATATTGATTGCCAAGGCGAGCTACGATTTTGATAGTGAAAAATTGATTTTGCTTAAAAATCTACAAAATCAGATTTCAAATAACAATGCTTTTAAATCCATAGAAGTTCTCAAAAAACTAGTACCTGAGTTTGTTCCATTAACGGAAGCAGAACGTCAGAAAAATGCGATCTAATTAAGCCTCGAGTTGTTGACTTACTTGATCGTTTACCCAAGTCAAAAAATCTTCATCTTCTTTTGAAAACGCTTGTTTAGTATGAGAATCAATATCGATTTGACCTATATTTTCTCCATTTACAAATAAAGGAATGACGACCTCAGACTTCACGTTGATGCTGCAGGCGATGTAATTATCCTGGGCGGCAACATCATCGACCACAAAGTTTTGATTGGATTCTGCGACCTGTCCACAAATTCCCTTTCCGAAGGGAATAATCGTATGGTCGGTCGGTTCTCCTGCAAAAGCTTTTAAGATAAGCTCTCTTTTATCACCATTTTTAAAGTAAAAACCAACCCAATCGTAAGTGTCAACCTTAGTTTGTAGTAAGTCACAGACTTCTGTTAGTCTATGGTTGATGTCCAGGTTTTTTTGAGAAATCAATTTCTCAACGGCTGGTTTTAGATCTTCTAAGCTCATCATGTTATATTTTGAAGCAAAAGTATTTATTCCAAAAGCATTAGAGACGACGTATTTTCTATAAATTTGTTAAATATTTTTAAATAAGCTGATAGCAAAATTCACTGTTTTAAAACTTATATTTAATACTCAAGCTTTGGAAATTTTAAAGAAAAATAAAGCGGTTGTTAGATTTCTGGGAGTATTCTTCGGAACCTACATCGTTCTTACGTTGGCCTATCAATTTTACCTGGATAACGTAGAATCAGAGGTCTATTTTCCAGAACCCATCACTCATATTGTAGCATTACAAACCGAAAGTTTGATTAGTTTTTTTGGGTATGAAACTAAGATCATCCCTAGTCACTATGACCCTTCAATGCGTCTTGGAATAAATGGGAACTACTTAGTAAGGGTTGTGGAAGGTTGCAATGCGATGAGCGTTATTATTCTCTTTCTCTCATTTGTTTTAGCTTTCAAAAAAGATTGGAAAACCACCTTACTTTTCATTTTAGCAGGAAGTGTTTTGATCTACGCGTTCAATATCTTGCGTATTGCTCTACTCACGATTGGTATCTACGAAATTCCCGAATACCAGGAATTGATGCATGGGACTCTATTCCCCATTTTTATCTACGGCTTTGTCTTTTTGCTATGGATTTTCTGGATAAGAAATTATAGAACTGAAGAAAAACCAATTCATGAATAAGTTTTTAAGACTTGGTTTAATAGGCCTTCTTGTGGTTGGTTTAGCACTTATACGTTTTTTCGAGCATGATCTTTTTTCAGATCCCTTGCTCGAGTTTTACAAAACAGAATTCAGTTATGCGGAAGCACCAGAATTCGACACTCTTCAAGTCATTGCCAGTACGAGTTTTAGATTTTTATTGAACACAATTCTCTCGCTTTCCATCATTTGGCTTGCATTTCCTACTAAGCGCACGTTTTTATTTTCAGTTACATTTTATGGATTTGCATTTGCCATTTTGATGCTCGCATTCTGGTTCTTTATAGACGATATGAAAACTGAAAATCATTTTATCATCTTTTACATAAGACGATTTTTGATACAGCCTATTTTTGTATTGATCTTACTCCCAGCTTTTTACTATCAAAAGAAAGTTGTTAAGGAGCAGGACTGATATTATAAATTAACTAACTTTGCTTTGTGAAATTGTTCATTTTTAAAATAGCATCTCTTTCCCTGGCACTTCTTGTGCTGGTTTCAACCATATCTTTCACGGTTGGAACTCACTATTGTGGTAACATCATGATGGATAAAGCTATTTTATCTCAGGCAGAACCCTGTGCGATGCATCAGGAAATGCCTTCAGAAGAAAAGTCAGATTGCTGTGACGATGAGGTTGAAATCATAAAAGGACAGGAAATACTACAATTAACTAAGGCTGAATTTGATTTAGAAATACCTTTTGAGTTAGTTGTGTTCAGCTTTATACATTTTAGTTCACCTGATCTTTTCGCTAAAAAGTCTGCTTCAACTGAAGTCTACGATCCCCCTCAATACAAGCGAGATTTTCAACTCCTACATCAAGTTTTCCTTATTTGATAGTTTAAAACTTACCGCATTGATTTTTACTGAATCACATTCAGAATAGAGATCAAAATTCGTGTATATGTTTTAATATCAAATTCTCATGTTAAATAAGATTATCAACTTTTTTCTGAACCAGCGATTGGTTTCGTTTATTCTACTAGCAGCCATCATCATCGGTGGTTTAATGGTATCCCCTTTTCAATGGGCAGATTCTTTTTTGCACAAAAATCCAATTCCTGTAGATGCGATTCCCAATACAGGTGCCAATCAACAAATCGTATTTACCGAATGGCCTGGTCGATCGCCACAAGACATCGATGACCAAATTACTTATCCGTTAACGACTTATCTATTAGGTTTGCCAGGGGTGGAGTCAGTGAGAAGCAATTCTATGTTTGGGTTTTCCAGCATTTATATCATTTTTGAAGATGATGTCGAATTTTACTGGTCGCGTTCTCGTATTCTCGAAAAACTCAGTTCCATTCCTCAAGGCTTGTTGCCCGCTGAAGCCAAACCCACACTAGGTCCAGATGCTACGGCACTTGGGCAAGTGTTTTGGTACACGCTTGAACCCAGAGATGAAGACAACGAACCCACAGGCGGCTGGAATTTAGATGAAATCAGAAGTGTTCAGGACTTTTATGTGAAATACGGACTGAGCAGTGCCAAAGGTATTTCTGAAGTGGCTTCCATTGGTGGATTTGTGAAGGAATATCAAATTGACGTCAATCCCGATGCGTTGAAATCCTACGGTATTTCATTGATGCAAGTCGCCAAAGCTGTGAAAGAAAGCAATCGAGATGTTGGTGCCAAAACTTTGGAGATTAATCAAGTGGAATACATTGTTCGTGGACTTGGCTATTTGGAAAATCTAGAAGATTTTGAATCTATAGTGGTTGATGAAAACAACAATGTGCCGATTTATCTTAAAGATGTGGCCCAAATTAAAACTGGTCCAGCCCAAAGACGTGGCATTCTCGATAAAGCTGGCGCTGATGTGGTTGGCGGTGTGGTCGTGGCTCGCGATGGCTTCAATCCAATGGAAGCCATCACCAATATCAAAGAGAAAATTGAAGAAATTTCTCCTGGCTTACCCAGTAAAACTTTAGCCGATGGCACTGAAAGTCAACTTAAAATTGTGCCGTTTTATGACCGTTCTGAGCTTATCAATGAAACCATCGGCACGCTGGAAGAAGCCATTAGTCTGCAATTGATTATCGCGCTTTTGGTCGTCATCATCATTGTATTCAATTTGAGAGCTTCTTTGGTGATTTCGGCGGTGTTGCCAATTTCGGTTCTACTGGTGTTTATCGCCATGAAATTCTTCAACATACAAGCCAATATTGTGGCTTTATCAGGAATCGCTATTGCCATAGGAACCATGATTGATTTGGCCATTATACTTTCTGAAAATGTGTTGAAAAAATTGGAAGACTCCCCAAAAGATTCACTCGTAAAAAATATTTATGAAGGTTCTGCTGAAGTCAGTTCAGCGATTTTGACGGCGGTCTTAACGACCGTCATCAGTTTTGTCCCTGTTTTTGCTTTAGAAGCAGCGGAAGGTAAATTGTTTATTCCGCTCGCATATACAAAAACCTTTGCACTGATTGCGGCGTTTTTAGTTACCGTCTTAATTTTACCAACACTGATGTATGCTGTGTTTAGGATAAAAATCAACAAGCAAAAATCGGCGTATTACCTTAATGCGTTTCTGCTCGTCATAGGACTTTGGACGATTTTTAATGCCTTCTGGTTGGGCTTGTTTATCTTGATTTATGCAATCTGTTATTTCTTGACTTACCAAACTTACAATGCAAAATTTCGATTCAAAAACCTGCATTTTCATGTCTTGATTGTTGGTGTTTTAGTATTGCTCACGAATTTCTGGCTACCGCTTGGGCCACAACAATCCATGTTATCCAACATCATTTTTGTAGCGATTTTAGTTGGTATTCTGTTAGCATTTTATCTTTTGCTGCAAAACTACTACGCTCAGATTTTAGAATTTTTCTTAAACCACGTCAAAGCCTTTTTGATCCTTCCATTGCTTTCTATCTTGATTGGATTGATGATTTGGCTTGGCTTTTCCAGTGTTTTCTATTGGTCAAAACAAGCGTCCAATGCTGTTGGTTTTGCAATAGAAAACACAAGAATTTGGAATGCTTTGGATGAAACTTTCCCAGGCATCGGTAAGGAATTTATGCCAAGTCTGGCAGAAGGTAGTTTTATCCTGATGCCCACCAGCATGACACATTCTGGCATCGAATTCAATAAAGAAAAATTGCAGCAAATGGATATGCTGGTGAAGCAAATTCCCGAAGTTGAAACCGTGGTCGGAAAATTAGGCCGCGTAGAGTCAGCTATTGATCCCGCGCCGATTTCGATGTTTGAAAATTTGATTACTTATAAGCCTGAATTTATATTAGATGAAGTCGGAAAACGACAGGCTTTCAAAGTTAATAGCAATGGACTTTTTAACGTGGAGGGCTTAAAAGTTCAAAATAATCAGGTGCAAATTACTTACAATACTGACGATGTCATTTGGTTTGATAACGCTGAATTTGTATTTCAGAATGCATCTGACGAAATTCTTTCAGACCAAATACAATCTAAATTATTCTATGAAATTGACAATAATTTCAAAGCTTTTCTGGTAGAAGATGAAGACGGTAAGTACTTTAGAAACTGGAGAAAGCACATTCAGTCGCCAGACGATATTTGGGATGAAATCTCCAAAGCAACTAAGATTCCAGGCATTACTTCTGCTCCCAAATTGCAACCAATAGAAACCCGACAAGTCATGCTGCAAACCGGTATGCGTGCACCAATGGGCATCAAAGTGTCTGGACCAGATTTGCAAACTATTGAAGATTTTGGGCAAAAACTAGAAGGAATTTTAAAACAAGTCGATGAGGTCAAAACGCAAGCTGTGTTTGCTGATCGTGTGGTGGCCAAACCTTATCTGCATTTAAATCTAAACAGAAAAAATCTTGCCCGCTACGGATTAAACATCAATGATGTTCAGGAGTATATTTCAGTAGCGATTGGTGGACAGCCTTTAACTCAAACAGTAGAAGGTCGAGAGCGATACAACGTGCGTGTTCGCTATCCACGGGAGCTTAGAAACACTCCTGGAGCCATAGAAAATATTCTGATTTCCACAGGTTCCGGCACTCAAATTCCGCTTGGGGAATTGGTGGATATCGAATACGAGCGCGGTCCGCAGATGATCAAACGAGAAGAAACCTTTCTCAATTCTTATGTCTTGTTCGACCGTGCTGATGGCAAAGCGGAAGTTACTGCTGTGGAAGCGGCCAGAGATGCGATTTTAACTGAAATTGACAGCGGTAACCTGAAAGTTCCAAGTGGTGTTAGTTACAGGTTTGCTGGAAGTTTTGAAAACCAAGTCCGTTCCGAAAAGCGTTTGTCCATGATTATACCTATGGTGATGGTCGTGATTTTCTTGATTTTGTATTTTCAATTTAAGTCGGTGCGCATCAGTACAATGGTGTTTTCGTCTATCGCTTTAGCCTTTAGCGGTGGATTTATCATGATCTGGCTCTACGGTCAGGATTGGTTTTTAAATTTCAATCTGTTTGGAGAAAATCTACGGGATATCTTCCAAATTAAAACGATCAATTTGAGTGTTGCCGTTTGGGTGGGATTTATTGCGCTTTTTGGTATTGCTACCGATGATGCCGTCTTAATGGCTACCTATTTAAGGCAATCGTTTAAAAATAATACAACCAAAACCAAAGCGGAACTCAGAGAAGCGGTCATGGAAGGCGGTTTAAAACGAATTCGGCCTGCAGTGATGACTTCGGTAACAACAATTATTGCGCTTTTACCGGTCTTATCCTCTACAGGAAAAGGCTCCGACATTATGGTGCCGATGGCGATTCCAGCTTTTGGCGGGATGCTGATGGCAAGTATAACCTACTTCTTGCTACCGATTTTATTTTACATAGTGTATAGCAGAGCTTTAAAAAACACAGATGAAATTGATCTCAACTGAATTTAATTCAACAAGAAAATGATTAAACATATATACATAAACTTAAATAAGTTACTGACTAAATTTATTTTAGCTGTATGCCTGCTTTGCTTTACTGCCAACGCACAGGATTTGGGTACCTTGAAGGTGAAAGCGGCTGAACATAATTTAGACTTAAAAGCTCAATTTAAAGCTTTTGAAGCTCAGCTTGAAAATGTGACTCAAGCCAAATCCTGGCAAGACCCCAACTTGAGTTTTGGCTATTTTATCAGTCCGATTGAAACTCGAGTTGGTCCGCAAATTGCCAGATTTTCTCTAACACAAATGTTACCATGGTTTGGGACTTATAAAGCCAAAGGCGACATTGCTTCTTATAGAGCTGAAGCTGAATTCGAAAAATTTCAAGATCAAAAATTGAAGTTATATCTCGATGTCGCTGAGAAGTATTACGATCTTTCTGCTTTACGATATATCGCTGAACTTGAAGCTGAGCAACTTCAGATTTTAAGAGATTTGAAATCCATTGTGGAGTCAAATTACGAAAATAACAAAGCGAATTTGGTGGATATTTTACGAGTAGAACTTCTAATTGACAAACAGTCGAGTGTAATTCAGGTGTTGAAAGACCAAGACCAAGCTTTGGTCACTCAATTGAATCAGTTGATGAATCGGCAGTTGAAAACCCCCGTTTTAATTTCAGATCCGAAACAAATTCTAGAGCAAAAAGAAGTTGTGGAAACGGATTCTATTTCCAAGAATCACCCACGACTGGAAGCCATCAGAAATCTACAAGAATCCAACAAAGCAGAAAGTGTATTGGCTAAAAAACAAGCCATGCCACAATTTGGTTTAGGCTTGGATTATGCCATCATTCAAGACCGAAATGCAATGAATGCAGATGCTGGTCGGGATGCGATTATGCCTATGCTATCGGTGAGTTTACCCATTTTTGGAAAGAAAAATAAATCCAGAAAAAAACAAGCTTCACTTCAAGGCGAGTCGCTTCAATTTCAGCTGGAAAATGAAGAAACACGCTTGGAAACTGAAATTCAAGTCGCTCAATACAAACAAGATGAATTGTACAGTCTTTTAGATTTATATGATAAACAACTTTTGAGTTTAAAAGACATTTTACAACTTTCAGAAGTTGCTTTAGCTAATGCGACCATGCAGATTGAAGAAGTTTTACGCTTGCAAGAAGAGCGTCTGCTTTATCAAAAACAACGGACTTTAACCTTGGCAAATCTTCAAAAAATAAACGAAACTTTAAGTTACCTCACATCAAATTCAGCATTATGAAAACACAATATAAATATTATTTAGGCTTTTTGATCACCTTCATCATAGGCATTTTTTTAGGCATTACTTTATTTTCTTCCGAATCTGAAAAAGAAGAACATGAGCATTCACAAGAGCAAGGGGAAGCTTCTGTTTGGACTTGCTCCATGCATCCTCAAATTCGTAGTGATGAACCTGGCGATTGCCCTATTTGCGGAATGGAATTGATTCCCGCCAACCAAATGGAAGATGATGTTGACCCAGATGCCATCAAAATGAGCAAAACAGCGCGTAAGTTGGCTCAGGTAGAAACCATGACCGTTGGAAAAGAAGACCAAAAAACGAGTATGAATTTTTCTGGTCGTTTGGAAATCAATCAAGATGAAACGCGATCTATATCGGCAAATTTCAATGCAAGAATAGAACGACTTTATGTGAATGAAGAAGGCGAGCAGGTAAATAGAGGACAGGTCATTGCTGAATTGTATGCGCCAGAAATACAAGTCTTGAAGGAAGAATTGGAGTTAGCTACTCGACAAGAAAATGAAGTTCTTCTGAATAGCATCACTAGAAAAATTGAAAATTTTGGTTTGACGGTGAATGACGTTAAATCCTTAAGTGAAGCAAGATTGAAACTAAGAGCTCCGAGAACGGGAGTGGTTACAAACTTACAAGTGAAGCAAGGTGATAATTTAAAAGCTGATCAAAACCTAATGGGAATTGCAGATTTATCCACGCTGTGGGCGATTGTAGATGTGTATGAAAGTGATTTAAATCGAATTAAGGAAGGTGATGAACTCAAAATAAATATTCCCAATCAAGAAAATGTAACGGGGAAAGTTGATTTCGTTTCACCTATTCTGAATTCCACTTCACGATCTGGAAAAGCACGAGTGATTATTAAAAATCCAAATCAAAATTTGAAACCAGGCGTTTTTATAACGGCAGAATTGAAAAGTTCAAAATCAGAATCAACTCAAAATCAAGCTTTGATGGTTCCAAAATCAGCAGTGCTTTGGACAGGAAAACGCTCAGTTGTTTACCAGCAATTAGAAAATGAAAACGGAGTGTATTTCAAAATGAAAGAAGTAGAAACAGGAAGTTCTTCGTCAGATTTTATTGAAATCCTTTCAGGAATTGAAGCAGGAGATGAAATCGTAACTCGTGGCGCTTTCAGCATAGATTCTGAAGCGCAATTGTCTGACAAACCCAGCATGATGAATCCTGAAGGCGGTCCTTCGTCGTCTGCTCACAATCATGGTGATATGAACATGAGTAACGCATCTTCAGAATCAAAAGTCAATAGTTCTTCTGAAACTATTTCAGAAAAAACAGATGTGGTGAAAACGCTAATTAATGATTATGCTGAATTAAAAGACGCGCTGGTTCAAGATGATTTTGAAACCTCAAAACAAAAGTACAAGCAAGTGAATTCATCACTTTCAAAACTGAATAGCAACACCTTTAAAGGTGCTAATAAGGTGAAAGATATCGATGAACTTAGAGAGATATTCATTAGACTTTCAGAAAAAGTGATTGCGATTGCAAAAACTTCAAATCCAACCGAAAGCGCAATTTATATTCAGAAATGCCCGATGGCAAATCAGAACGAAGGAGCGACTTGGCTGAGTTTTTCCAAAGAAATTAAAAATCCATATTATGGCGCCTCAATGTTGAAGTGTGGGAGTGTCATAGATTCTATACAATGACTAACTTTGTATTATTTAAAATTAAATAATGACACATACTTATAAAGTTTCAGGGATGACCTGCCAGCACTGCAGGGCAAGTGTAGAAGATAGCATTAAAAAGTTAGATAATGTCAAATCCGTAAGCGTCGACTTGGAAGCTGAAGAAGCCGAGATTGATATGGAACAGCATGTTGATGTGGAAACCCTTCAAAGTGCGATTTCAAGCAAATATTCGATCTCTCAAAAATCTGATTTTGTCGATAAATCCGGAGAAAATATCCAGGACCAATCTAAAGCGCAGCAACTGTTTCCTCTATTTATGATATTTGCTTATATCACAGGAGCTTCTATTTTATTGAACTTTAGAGATTGGGAGCTTAGCAGTTTTATGTTTGACTTTATGGGCTTATTCTATATCGTGTTCAGTTTCTTTAAATTTCTGGATTATACAGGATTTCCGGAATCATTTAGAATGTACGACCCGTTAGCTAAAGTTCTGCCAGCTTACGGATGGGTGTATCCATTTATCGAAACCGCTCTCGGACTCATGTTTCTAATGCGATTTGAAATTGATATTGCTTTGGTGGCAACTATTGTTATTCTGGGAATAACGACGATTGGAGTTACACGATCCTTATTTTCCAAGAAAGTCATCAAATGCGCTTGTTTAGGAACAGCTTTAAATTTACCCATGACTGAAGCGACCTTTATTGAAAATACCATCATGCTGGTGATGGCGGTGTGGATGTTGCTTTTCTAAAATGGCAGTTTCAATTGTTCTTCTTTAGGAAGTGAATCAGTTTTGATGGGTTTTGATTGTTCGGTGTTGAGGTTTGAAAGTGAAATCCCTAACAACCGTATGGAGTCTTTGATAGGCTCCTGATACAGCAAAGCTTTGGTTTCTTCCATGATTAAGGCTTTGGAAGCGATAAACAGCTTCAGGGTCTTACTACGGGTTTGGATGCTGAAATCGCTGTACTTCAACTTTAAGGTGATGGTTTTTCCCGCAACTTTGCTGTTTTGAAGGCGGCGTTCCACCTCTTCGGCGATATCTTCCAGCTTTTCCAGCATATAAATTTCTGATGAAATATTTTCAGAAAAGGTGCGCTCTGCTCCCAAGGATTTCCGAATTCGGGTAGGCTTGACCTCACTCAGATGAATCCCTCGAACCACATTGTAATAATGCAGTCCGCTTTTGCTAAAATGCGCTTGCAGATAGTCAAGCGATTTAAGCTTTAAGTCAGCGCCAGTAAAAATACCCAGTCGATACATCTTATCCTGTGTGACTTTTCCAACCCCATAAAATTTCCGGATGTCCAGTTTTTCAAGAAAATCGATTACCTTTTCTGGTGGAATGGTTTTTTGTCCGTTGGGTTTGTTGATGTCACTGGCAATTTTGGCGATAAATTTATTGATAGAGATACCGGCAGACGCATTAAGTCCTGTTTTAGCTTTGATTTTTTCACGAATTTCTCTGGCTAAAACTGTAGCACTAGGAAAATCAAATTTATTCACAGTCACGTCCAAATAGGCCTCGTCCAAAGAAAGTGGCTCGACTAAATCGGTGTATTCAAAAAAGATTTTGCGAATCTGCTGAGAGATGTCTTTGTAACGTTCAAACCGGGGTCTAACGAAAATCAAATGTGGACAAAGTCTAGCCGCTTGTCTGCCACTCATCGCACTTTTTACTCCGAACTTTCTGGCTTCGTAGCTCGCAGCGGCAACCACACCACGTTTGGAACTTCCACCAACCGCAAGGGCTTTTCCTTCCAAACTCGGATCATCCAGTTGTTCTACGGAAGCGTAAAAGGCATCCATATCGACGTGAATAATCTTGCGTAAATGTTCGTTGAAATCCATTGTCAAAAATACGCAAAGTAGCAGGTAAATACTACTTTGTGGTTCTATATCATCACGGAGACACAAAGGCCACGGAGGAATTTTATTTTAGTTATATTCCCTTAGGAATCGCTTCTATAAGTTGTTGAGTGTAGGCTTTTTCTGGATGGGCATACACAGCATCAGCCTCGCCATGTTCTACGATTTTGCCATGGTGCATCACCAAAAGTTGATCTGCCATATACTTGACAACAGCCAAATCGTGAGAAATAAAAATATAAGTAAACCCAAAATCAGATTTGAGTTCGTTGAGCAAATTCAGCACCTGCGCTTGCACCGAAATATCCAAAGCCGATACCGATTCATCACAAATAATCAATTTGGGTTCTACAGCGATGGTTCTAGCGATGCCGATACGTTGACGCTGACCGCCACTAAACTCATGTGGATATCGGTCAAAATGGGCGCTAGACAAGCCCACTCGTTCCAGAAGTTCGATGGTTTTTTGCCGTCTCGATTCAGCATTTCCATACAAACCATGCACTTTCATGGGTTCCATGATAGCTTTACCAACTGAAAGTCGTGGACTTAAACTCGAAAACGGATCCTGAAATATCAGCTGAATGTCCTTTCTGAGTTGACGCAAAGCTTCGCCTTTAAGCTTGGTTATGGACTTGCCTTGGTACAAAATATCACCTGCAGTCGGGTCATCGAGCCTAAGAATGGCATTGCCTAGAGTGGATTTCCCACAACCAGATTCACCAACCAAACCCAATGTCTCGCCCTCATAAATTTTGAAACTCACATCGTCTACAGCATTTACCTTTTCAATTTTTGAGAACCAACCCGCATTGGAAATAAAGGTTTTCTTCACGTTTTTTACTTCAAGTAAAGGAGGTTTGGAGTAAATCTTTTCATGTCTTTTTTTCCTTTCTTCTGAAGTTTCTATTGCAGAGTTTGGAACCTCCTGCATATAATCTTTTACTGTAGGTAAGACTTTAAGACGGTGTTTTGTGGAAGGTTTTGAAGCTAAAAGAGCCTTGGTATATTGGTGTTTGGCGTTTTTGAAAATAGTTACGACATCACCCTGTTCAACAATTTCGCCTTTGTACATCACCGCCACCCGATCTGCCAATTCAGAAACCAAGGCCAAATCATGAGAAATGAACAAAATACTCATCTCCGTTTCTTGTTGTAAAGACTTTAAAAGCTTTAAAATCTCTTTTTGAACGGTAACGTCAAGTGCTGTGGTAGGTTCGTCTGCAATCAAGATTTTGGGTTTGCAGGCAATCGCCATAGCAATCATGACGCGTTGTTTTTGCCCACCGCTGATTTGGTGGGGGTAACTTTTGAAAATAGCTTCGGGTCTGGGTAATTTTACCTTTTCAAAAAGGCTTAAGACTTCCTGTTTTACTTTTTTTTTGGAAAACTTCTTATGCCGAATCAACACTTCTTCCACTTGCGCTCCGCAGCGCATCGACGGATTCAGCGAGCTCATGGGTTCCTGAAAAATCATCGAAATAGCGTTGCCTCGAATCTTTTGAAATTGAGAATCAGTGTAATGAGTTAACTCTCGATCTTGAAATAAAATTGATCCTGTCACTTTAGCTTTTGGTCCGAGCAATCCTAAAATAGACAAAGTCGACACGGACTTCCCGGAACCAGATTCACCAACAATGCCAAGGATCTGATTGGGTTGCAAATCAAAACTAATGTTTTTGATAACGTGTTCTTCTCCAAAATGTATGTTGAGGTTATTGACTTTAAGCATTATACAGAGATAAGTTCGTGATCTTCCAAGAGGTCTTCTTGGCGAAGTTTTAAAATAACTTGTGCCACTGCAATAACGTCTTTTTCGCAGTAGGTCACAATCCTGTCGATGTCTTTTTCTTTGTAATACACATCCCTTACCTGGCTGCCGTCGATGTCATCTTTTGGCGACGGGATGTTGAATAGTTCCGTAAGCAATTTTAAAGAGGTGTAGTGTTTATAGTCCCCAAACTTCCATAATTCTAAGGTGTCCAGATGCGGGATTTCCCAGGGCTTTTTTCCAAAAAACTGAAGTTTCTCTGGAAGAGAAATCCCATGAATCAGCATGCGTCTGGCGATGTAGGGAAAGTCAAATTCCTTAGCATTATGACCACACATGAGGTGATGTGGCAAGCCAAAATAATCTTCAATTAGAATTTTGAAACGCTTCAATAAATCCTCTTCCTCACCAAAAAAGCTGGTGGTTCTGAATTTTCTTTCGTCCCCTTTAAAATTAAAATACCCGACTGAAATGCATACAATTTTTCCAAATTCTGCCCAGATGCCAGCCCGATTGTAAAACTCTTCAGCGGTAAATTCTTCTTTGCGCTGGTATTGCGTTTTGTCGGCATATAGTTTTTGTTTCACTGGCGTTAAGTCTTCAAATGCCTCCTGTTCTGGAACGGTTTCAATGTCCAGAAATAGTATGTGTTCTAGGTTGAGTTTGTGTAGCATATTCGGGATGTGTTTTCAGTCTAACTAAGTTAGGGAATTTTTGAAGATTTATTAGAATAGAGATAGTTGAACTCAAAATTTACGGTTTTCCCGCAACAGAAGTAAGGTTGAACCGTAATCTTTTTATGTCATAAAGTTTTAGTATTGCTTTGTTAAT
Source organism: Psychroflexus longus (assembly GCF_020164595.1). Classification (GTDB taxonomy): domain Bacteria; phylum Bacteroidota; class Bacteroidia; order Flavobacteriales; family Flavobacteriaceae; genus Psychroflexus; species Psychroflexus longus. The sequence goes on along the minus strand of NZ_JAIQZE010000002.1, from coordinate 191,273 downwards.
AAGCTACAAAATGATCACACACACAGCGAAAGGATAGTTTCTACAACTGGCTAAAGCTGACTTATGGGTTGACTTAGTTACTTTTTTTTCCTAAAAAAAAAAGAATAACTAACAAAAACCCATAATAAATGAAAACAAAATTAATACAACTGTTTCTTGTTCTCTTCTGTTTGGCATTAAGCTTGAATTGTGAGAAAGAAGATCAATTTATTAGAAGCGAGGAGTCAATAAAAACAGTATCACTAGACCAAGCTTTAGATATTATGAAGCAAACTCAACAAGATATTTTAGCTAAATCTAATGCCAACTTCATCACCTCCATTTCGGAGGAGGTAAATTATGAAGACCTCACCAACACAGATGAAGAGCTTGCCGTAATTCCTGTCACCACCCAATATTCTAAGTTGAATAGCAGATTGGTTTTATTGACTATTGATGGTAAGGTACAAAGCGCAGTAGTAAGTTTAAACCCTTTTGAAAACTCTACACCCTCTAGTTTTTCAGGAGAACTGTTAATTACTGCTATGGAAGGAACTTTTCAAAAAGCATTTAGAATTGAAGAAAACGTTTTTGTGTCAGAGTATGTAAATAATAATTCTAAATCTAAAGAATCTAATAAATTAGAAAATCATAACACACCTAAAGATACACGTGGCAGTTGCAGATGTGTATTCTCAGTTTGTGATTATTGTCAATTAGAAGAAGTAGTCATTGTTGTAGAATCTACACCTCCTCGAATACCAACCCCTTATATCTCCATTACCCATATGTACAATACAGACGGGAGCGGTGGTAAAACTTCTGCAAACGAGTGGGATCTTGGCGGCAGTGGTTCTGGATATACTGATAATACCCCAGAGCCAGATCCTGAAGTGGATAAGCCTTGCCCTGGCGATCCAGTGCCTAATCCAGAGATTGCACCTCAAAAAGGGGTTTCAGGTTTTGAAGGCGGAAGATATGGCTGTACAAGAACTGGTGGCGTTTGTGATAATAGCCAAGAAGGTAAAGACCATGGCGGTACAGATGTTTTAAATGATTACGGTGAACCCGTTTATGCTATGTTTGATGGTGTTGCAACAGCTGTTCAAAAGTATTTTGCAAAAGGGGCAGGATGGATATCTTATCAAACGGCTACAGTTAACGGTCAGCAGATAAGTATTCAATATTTTCATTTGCAAGAAAACAATAGAGTTTCAGGATCAATAAGTGCTGGAGATATTATTGGTTATCAAGGAGACTCTGGTAATTTAGCTGGTGCAATAGCTAAAGGTAGTGTAGTTTCACATGTACATGTGAAAATAAAAGATGCTAATAGTAATACATTGGATCCTGAAGACTTTTTCGGAACTAATCCGACATCATCAACGAACAGCAACTGTAATTAATAAAAATATAAATTTCAGAATTATGAAAAAAATAATGTATTTAATGATTGTATTTATATCAATCGTCAACTGTAAAGCTCAAGAAGGCTACCATAGCTTAACTTCTTCTGAATATGCTAATGTAAAATTCCAAGGTGTGCCTTTTGAAGCCATCAAAGCTACCAATGGAAATGTACAGGCTATGAAAGACTTATTTCCATTATCAACCAACAGATCTCATCCCGATTCTTTTACTCTTGATGAATTTGGAAGTGAAATAGGTGAACCCCAACGTTATTTCTATTTTAATAGTGGGCTTAAAATATTTTTTGGTCTAGGGGGGCCAAGTGAACCAGCAGAGATTGGAAGACTAGAATCGCCAGATATTACTGTTTTGGGGCATCATTTAGAAATTGGTGATTCTATTGATGTTTTAGGGAATGATATCGAATTTAACATTAATAGAGACGGCTCTAAGTCTATATTATTTATTAAGAACAATGGAACCTGTTGCCCTATTGTGATCGACTTGGATGAAAATATGAATATCACAGATATTTATTATCTGATTTTTGCATAAAAATGAAAAATATAATTTTCTTATTAGCAATAGCTTTGAATATTAGCTGTATTACAGCACAAGAAGTAACTTTAAAAAAAGGAAGAAAAATTGAAAATGTTAAAAGAGGAACATACTACAAGACTGATAAGGCCTTATTAAACAAATACCTCGGGATTTGGTCAATGACTATAAATAACAAGACATTCAAATTTAAAATTTCAAAAAAGAAAACTGAAGTAGATGGTATTTATATCGATAGGATAGCTGGAAAATACTATTATGATGGAAAAACAGATATCTACAAAAATGATTCAGTATATGAATGTAGTGCAATGGAATATGGCCTGGATGTTTTAGAAAAAGGTTCTTTAAGATTTAGGTTTTGGGATTATGACTATAAGAAATATGGAAAACTTGAATTTAAGTTACTTCAAGATAATAAAGCCTCCTTTAAATTAAGAGAATCTTATAACCCTGACAATGATATAAAAGGCTTTTCTATCCCCACAGAGATGATATTGACCAGAAATTAATAAAATGCAATTGCACATCAAATAACAGGGAAAGCTAGATACAGTCTTTCTCTGTTTTTTTATTTTCTAAACTGTTTTTGAATTGATATAGAATGAAAACACTAATTTTTATAGTAGCACTAGCACTTAATATAAGCTGTGTAACGGCTCAAGAAGTAACATTAGAGAAAGGAACTGAATGTGATTAAGTATTATCTGACTTTATTGATTTTTCTTATGGTAAGTCAGTTGATTTACAGTCAATCTACTTTAAATGGGAAATATAGCAACTTGATGCCATATCAAGAGCATTACAATTATTTTGAATTTTCTGATAATGGAACATTTGAATACCACGTGGGTGCTGATTTAGGAGATGATGAATTTGGTAAAGGTCATTATCAAATAAAAAATGATTCCTTGATATTAAATTATGACTTAACAGAGTTGAAAACCAAGAGTTTTCATAAGTTTAAAACATATGTTAATGATTCTGATTCCATAAAACTTTATGTTAGAGTTTTTAGCCATAGTGAGAAAGTTCGTTCCAATGTTTCCGTATTTAATTTAAAAAATAGATATGGAGAAGCAACAGAAAAGAACGGTCTGGCTCGTTTAGCTTTCAAAAAACAAGCAGGGAACAAAACAATTGAAGTTTCAGATTTATGTTGTGGTAGTCACTCTTTTGAGATTGATACAAAATTAAATTATGAAATTGAAGTTTACTTAGCTGAGGGTCTCAATAAACCTAAGGCAATAAAAGATCAAATTGAGAAGTATGAAATTCTAAAGCTGAATAAAAATGAGTTAAAACTTAAAAAAGGAGAGCAGATTGTTTTATTTAAAAAAAGATAAGTAAACTTTTAAATATAAAGTAATTATCTTAAACCCAAACCTCTGTATTTCAAAAAATAAACTTATTTTTGCACCTCATTATTAATAACGGGAGTCGGGAACTCCAAAATTTAATTTTTTATGCCAGTTAAAATAAGATTACAAAGACACGGAAAGAAAGGAAAACCTTTTTTCTGGATTGTCGCTGCAGATGTTCGTTCAAAAAGAGATGGTAAATACCTTGAGAAATTAGGCATTTACAATCCTGTAACCCAGCCTGCTACTATTGAACTAGATGTCGATTCATCTGTGAAATGGTTAAGAAACGGAGCACAACCAACTGACACTGCAAGACGTATTTTATCTTACAAAGGCGCTATGATGAAAAAACACCTACTTGCTGGTGTTGACAAAGGAGCGTTGACAGAAGAAGAAGCAGAGAAGAAATTCCAGGCTTGGTTGACTGAAAAAGAGGATAAAATAATGACTTCTGCTGAAAAAACAGCGAAAGCTAAAGAAGCAGAGAAGCAAAAAGCATTGGAAGCGGAAAGAGAAGTGAGTGCTAAGCGTGAAGCCGAAGCTAAAGCTGCTCAAGAAGAGGAAGAAGCAAAAGTAAAAGCAGAATCAGAAGCTAAAGCAGCTGCGGAAGAGGAAGCAGAAGCTCCTGCTGATGAGGACTCTTCTGAAGAAGAAACTAAAAAAGAGGACTAAAAATCTTATTGCGATGACAAAAGACCAGTGTTTTTATTTAGGTCACATCGTGAGTAAGTTTAGTTTTAAAGGGGAGTTGCAAATCAAACTCGATACCGACGAACCTGAACTCTATGAAAACCTGGAATCAATTTTTGTGGATTACCGCAATAAATTGATTCCTTTTTTTATTGAAAAATCCAACCTCCAAAAAAGTAATCTCCTTCGCGTGAAACTTGAGGAAGTAGATGAAGAAGCAGATGCAGACGACTTACTCAAAAGGGACGTTTACTTACCCTTATCCCAATTGCCAAAACTGGGAGAAAACCAATTCTATTACCACGAAGTTATCGATTACAAAGCCGTTGATGAGACTCATGGAGAAATTGGCAACATCAAGTTTGTGAACGATCAAACCCTACAGGCGCTTTTCTTTATAGACTTCAATGGAAAAGAAATCATTATTCCTGTGAATGATCGGTTTATCCAAAAGGTAGACAAGGAAAACCAGACGATCTACTTCAAAACTCCTGAAGGCTTAATCGATATGTATCTGGAAGATTAGTTGACCTAAGCATTTCTTTATCTTGTCATAAACAAAATTGTCCTTTTTTTAATTCAAGCTTTTCCGCTTAGCGTCCAGTTTTAGGAATATGATTACAAGGATCAAAAATCCCCATAAGCCTGAGCCTCCGTAACTAAAAAACGGCAATGGAATCCCCACTGTAGGGAACAAGCCGATCACCATGGCAACGTTCACAAAAAAGTGTACAAAAATAACTGACATCACCGAATAGCCGTAAACTCTACTAAACTGACTTTTTTGGCGTTCGGCAAGATGAAATAATCTTAAAATAAGTAGCGTAAATAAAATAACCACAATACTGGTTCCCATAAAGCCCCATTCTTCTCCTACGGTGCTAAAGATATAATCTGTATGCTGCTCAGGTACAAATCGACCTTGCGTTTGCGAACCTTTTAGCCAGCCTTTTCCTGTCCATCCTCCACTACCAATTGCGACTTCACTTTGATAAAGATTGAATGCAGAGCCTTTGATATCATTGGTCTCACCAATAAGCACATCAAACCTATCCTTTTGGTGAGGAAGCAAAACAGAATTCAGAATAAAATTTACTGAATAGGAGAATCCAATTCCGAATAATGATATCAATGCGTACTTCCAGAGTTTTGGCTTATTCTTTTTATTGAACAGATATACGATGATGATTAAAACACCAAAAATGGGTGCAAATAGAGTAAAACCAAATTTAAGTGTAAGAATGAAAATGGCTGCAGTGAGAAAACCAATGCTTATGTAAAAGTGTGGAAGACCTTCCCTGTAGAGTGGAATTAAAAATGCTAAATAAATAAGAGCGCTACCCGCATCAGGTTGAAGCATAATGAGTGCCAGAGGAATTCCAATGATTGTGAAAGCTATGAGCTGCGATTTAAACCGTGACAAGTCATTGTCTAAATCACTGATATACTTTGCCAAAGCTAAAGCAACTGCTACTTTCACAAATTCAGCAGGCTGAATACTGAAGGAGCCAAAAGAGTACCAAGCCGTTTGTCCAGCGATGGTCTTCCCGAAAGCGAAAAGGCCTAAAAGAGATAAAACAGCAAAAAGATAAATGACATTGGCGAACCTTTCAAAGAATTTGCTTTCCAGGGCTAAGATGACAATACCTATTAAAGCCCCTAAGAATATCCATAACAGCTGCTTACCATATATCTTGGAAAGATCCAAGATGCTTTCATCAGGGCTTACAAAAGTGGTAGAATAAATATTTCCCCAACCAAAACCAATAAGAATCGCAATGATAAGAATCGTAAGCCAGTCAATTTGCAGTAAAGTTTTGGGCATTTTTACTGGTTAATTTTAAAAGGTTCACCAGAATAAGGTTTAGCATACTCTTCTTCAAGAGTATTACTCAAAATCCATCTTTCCAAATCTGTCCTTTCGATTTCGTCCTTAAGATATTTTTCAATCATTAAACTTGAAATTCGACCAGCATAACGGGAACCCCAGTAACCGTTCTCTACAAAAACAGCTAAGGCAATTTTAGGATCATCCTTGGGAGCAAAAGCTATAAAAATAGAATGGTCTGTGAGCTGAACTCTTTCCCCATCAATTTTAGTGTAATTTTCTGAAGTACCTGTTTTTCCACAAACTTCAATACCCGGAACTCTAAGAAACTTTGCAGTACCATAATTGAAAACATCGTGCATCCCTTGTATTATAGGATTAAAATGTTCCTTATCGATGGTTGTAACTTGTTTAGTAGTATATTTTTCTTCCTTTATGGATTCGTCGTCTATTTTTTTAATGATATGAGGTCTATAGAACCAGCCCTTGTTGGCAATAGCAGCTGTGGCGTTTGCCAATTGAATTGGCGTGGTAAGGACTTCCCCTTGACCTATAGCATTTGATAAGGTTGCACTTGCATACCATTGGTATGTTGGATATCTGTACGCTCTATTATAATAGTCGGAATCTGGCAATAATCCTGCTCTACCAACGGGTAAATCGTAACCTAAATAATCACCTAAGCCAAAACTTGCCATATGGCCACGCCAGACGTCTATGCCCTTTTGGGGAGTATTATATTTTTCAATAGTTCTTCTGTAAATTTGAGCAAAATAGGAATTACAAGAATGCGCGATGCCAGTAACCATTTGAACAGGACTTGGGTGGTTATGACATCCCATCCTTACTCCTCTAGCATAGGAATATCCTCCATTGCACCTGAAATTTTCTTCCAAATCTACAACACTTTCCTGTAGAGCTACTAAACCAGTAAGCGCTTTGAAGGGCGAGCCTGGAGCATAAATAGCTTGTAATGCTCTGTTGTATAACGGCTTTTGTATGGTGTCGTAATACAGCTCTGTAAAATTTCTGGACCGTTTCCTTCCTACCAATAAGTCCGGATCGTAAGAAGGGGCCGTGACCAAACTCAAAATTTCCCCAGTGCTAGGTTCTATAACTACGATCCCACCGCGCTTTCCTTTCATCAACTTTTCACCGTAAGCCTGAAGTTTCGCATCTATAGTCAAATGTAAATCACTTCCTTTTTTAGAAACAGTATCAAATTTACCTTCTTTAAAGGGTTTGATGTTTTTATTATGAATATCTCTGAGGTAGTGTTTTACTCCCCTTTCTCCTCTTAAGACTTCTTCGTATTGTTCTTCAACACCCTGTTTTCCTTTGAGGTCACCAGATTGGTAATAAGATTTTTCTGAAATTTCTCCCTGACCAACTTCTGCTATATAGCCTAAAATGTTGGCGCTATGCTCCACATTATAATCTCTTAAAGATCTTTTCTGAATATAAAACCCCTGGTATTTATGCATACGCTCCTGCAAGTAAGCATATTCCTTTTTTGTGAGTTGAGGTGTGATGACTGATGCTAACCTTGGAGAGTAACGCCAGGCTCTTTCAAGTTGAGTTTTAAGTCGATCGGGAGTTAGTTTCAATAAGCTTGCTAGCTCTAAAGTGTCGAATTCTTTGACTTCAAGTGGAACTGCCATGACATCATAGGCAGGTTGGTTGCCCACCATCAATTCTCCATTTCTATCGTAGATATAACCTCGCTGAGGATAATCATAAACTTTCCTTACAGAAATGTTTGTTGAAACTTCATCATAACTATCATCCATTATTTGTAGATAAAATAGTCTAATCAAGAAAAGGAAGGCTGTAAAACTGACTAGAATGATGGGGAGTAACTTTCTCATTTACTGGTTTTTCGAATTAAATTCAAAGTGATTAATATTAATATAACACTGAAAATCGAAGAATAAACAATCTTTTCAAACAGATATAATAAATGATTAACACTAAAAATCTCCAATGAAAAAAGGATTGTATGATGCAACAACACCATTAAACTTACATAAACAAATCGAGATCTGAAGGGTGCATCATAAAACTTTAAGGTTTGATAATCATAACTTAAGCCAAATGCATTTCTAAGAAATAAAGGTCTTAAGTAAGCTATAACTAAAGTTGCTGCCGTATGAATTCCTCCGCTATCTTCAAAAAAATCTAAGCAAATGCCCAAAGCAAAAGCTAAAAACAGCTTTTGGATAGAGTTGATATTGAAAGGTAGTAAAATGATGAGTAAAGGGTAGATATAAGGATTGACGTAACCGAATATTTCAAAATGATTCAAAATTAAGACCTGAACAAGAATAAGTAGGACAAACCTTATGCTATTTATGAAATAAATTTTCATCTACGGCTGTTCAGGATTTAATAATTTGTAAGCTTCTTCTTTTCTCGTGTTCTCGATGACATAAACATGTTTTAAATTTGTCATGTCATTGAACAATTTCACTGAAATATTATAATAACCCACATTCTCGTCCAACTCATACTCGCTTATAATTCCGATTGGAACATTTTCAGGAAAAATGAGAGAACGACCACCAGTAGTTATGGTATCTCCAACTTTAACGGGTGCAGATCTGGGAACATCTACTAAGCTCAAAATATTTGGATCCTTTCCATCCCAAGTCAAAGTTCCAAAATGATTTGTTTTTTTTAGTTGAGCGTTTATAGATGTATTAGTATTCAAAATTGAAATCACTCTCGAAAACTCCTTACTTACATCTTCTATTATCCCTACAATGCCTTTGCTGGAGATAACTCCTAGGTCTTCTTTGATGCTATCTTTTACTCCACCTTTGATGAGAAGGAAGTTATCTATCTTGTCGTAATAATTGGAAATTACAGTCGACTTTTGGATTCTGTATAAGGTATCTGTGATAAAGTCTAATTGAGATTCTAAAGTATCTTCAGAAGGAGAAAGGTTTAATAATTTTTTTCTCAAGGCTTCATTTTCTTCAGCAAGAATTTCATTTTGAGTTTTTAAACCAAAATATTGTGAAATACCTTCTGAAGTTTCTAAAACATTTCCAGTAACAAAATTTGCAGAGGAAACCACCTTGCTATTGTGGTAGGTGTGCGCTTTGAAGGTTAACCCAAGCGCTATTGTCATAAGAATGATAAACACCAAACCTGTCTTATTTTTAATAAGAAATAAAATGATTTGCTGCATAGCTTAAACTTATTTTAGAAGAACAGCTTTATATCTTTCCAGATCTTTTAGTGTGATCCCTGTTCCTCTTACAATGGCCCTTAATGGATCTTCGGCTATATAAACGGGTAAGTCTGTTTTTTGAGATAAACGTTTGTCAAGACCACGCAACATAGAACCACCACCGGCGAGGTATATTCCTGTATTGTAAATATCTGCAGCCAACTCTGGAGGTGTTTGTGATAATGTTTCCATCACAGCATCTTCAATTCTCAAAATAGACTTATCAAGAGCTTTAGCTATTTCTCTGAAGGAAATCTCCACTTGCTTAGGCTTTCCAGTCAACAAATCTCGTCCTTGAACGCTCATGTCTTCCGGAGCTGTTTCCAGATCTTCTGTAGCAGAACCTATTTGTATTTTGATCTTTTCAGCAGTGCGTTCTCCAATGAAAAGGTTATGCTGAGTTCGCATAAAATAGATGATGTCATTAGTAAAAACATCTCCAGCAATTTTCACAGATTTATCGCAAACGATTCCACCAAGTGCAATCACTGCAATTTCTGTAGTACCTCCACCAATATCCACAATCATGTTTCCTTTAGGTTGCATGATATCGACACCAATACCTATAGCCGCAGCCATGGGTTCGTGGATCAAATAAACCTCTTTACCGTTGACACGTTCTGCAGAATCCTTTACAGCGCGCATCTCCACTTCTGTTATCCCACTCGGAATACAAATAACCATACGAAGAGAAGGCGTAAACAAACGTTTTTTGAGAGCTGGAATTTCTTTGATGAACATACTTATCATCTGTTCACTAGCATCAAAATCTGCAATAACTCCATCTTTCAATGGACGGACAGTTTTTATATTCTCATGCGTTTTTCCCTGCATCATAGCAGCTTCTTTTCCTACCGCGATAATTTTTCCAGTTAATCGATCTCGGGCTACAATCGACGGGCTATCCACAACTACTTTATCATTATGAATGATAAGTGTATTTGCAGTTCCTAAATCTATAGCTATATCTTCGGTAAGAAAATCAAAAAATCCCATGAGTATGTTATTTGAAGAGGATAAAGTTAATTAATTAATGCTTAAAATGACGTGTTCCTGTCATCACCATGGAAATATTATTTTCATTACAATAATCGACACTTAATTTGTCTTTTATGGATCCTCCTGGTTGAATCACAGAAGTGATTCCAGCATTTCCGGCGATCTCCACACAATCTGGAAAAGGAAAGAAAGCATCACTTGCCATCACAGAATTTTTTAAATCAAACTGAAAGCTCAAAGCTTTTTCAATCGCATGATTCAGAGCATCAACTCTTGAAGTTTGTCCAGTCCCACTTGCTAGCAATTGCTTGTCTTTTGCCAGTACAATCGTATTGGATTTGGTATGCTTACAAATTTTGGAAGCAAATAATAAATCTTCCACCTGAGTATCACTAGGTGATAGTTTTGTAGCTGTTTTTAAATCTTCAACAGCATCAGTTTTTGCATCTCTATCCTGAACTAAAACACCGTTGAGACAAGTTCTAACGATTTTGTCTGAAAATTGAAATTCTTTCTGAACCAGAATAATTCGGTTTTTCTTTTTGGTTAGGATTTCCAGCGCCTCATCTGTGAAGCTAGGTGCAATCACAACTTCGCAAAAGAGGTTATGAATTTCTTCTGCAGTAGCTTTATCTAGCTCTGAATTTGAAATCAATATGCCACCAAACGCTGAAACGGGATCTCCAGCTAAAGCATCTAGATAGGCTTGGTGAATAGCATTTCTTTGAGCCAATCCGCAAGCATTATTGTGCTTAAGAATAGCAAAAGTTGGGTCTTCTCCATGAAATTCTGACATTAAATTGACAGCAGCATCTACATCCAGCAGATTGTTGTAAGACAATTCTTTACCGTGTAGTTTATTGAAAACTTTTTCAAAATCTCCAAAGAAAAAACCTTGCTGATGTGGGTTTTCGCCGTAGCGAAGTTCTTTCCCTTTGTCAAAGCTTTGCTTGTGAGTAGGAATGGCTTCAGTGGTGTTGAAATAATTGAAAATAGCTGTATCGTAATGCGATGAAATTTGAAAAGCTTTGGCTGCAAAATTCTTTCTTTGTGAAAGGCTTACAACGCCTTTGTTTTCTTTCAGAATTTCTTCTAAAGAAGAGTAATCTTGTCTTGAGGACACGCAAAGCACATCCTTAAAGTTTTTAGCAGCTGCTCTGATAAGCGAAATACCTCCAATATCGATTTTTTCAATAATATCTTGTTCATTCGCTCCAGAAGCTACGGTATCTTCAAAGGGATATAAATCAACGATAACTAAATCAATCTGAGGAATATCGTAAGACTTTAATTCTTCCTGATCTTGTGCATTTTCACCACGGTTTAAAATACCTCCAAAAACTTTAGGATGTAGCGTTTTTACTCGTCCACCCAAAATAGAAGGATAAGAAGTGATGTCCTCTACAGGAATGACATTGATGCCAAGATCTGTTATGAATTTTTCAGTGCCACCAGTGGAGTAAATTTTTACACCTAGTTGGTTTAAAATTTCCACTATAGGTCTTAAGCCTTCCTTGTGGTATACCGAGATTAAAGCAGATTTTATTCCTTTTGCTTGAGCCATTATAAGATTCTTTTTTAGATGCTGCAAAAGTAGGACTTTGTTAATGAATAACTAATTCTTGGCTCTCAATTATTTACAAAAAAAGTCAATAATAATTTCATTCTGTCATGCTGAACTTGTTTCAGCATCTGAGCTCAATACTAACTCTTAAAATAACTTTTTAACCTTTAATTTTTCAAGCCAAAATTCAATACTATTTCTCTAAATTTTCTGATTTTGCCTTCGTTATCCTTAGGTCGAATAGACCATAAGCTTAATTCATCAAGTTAAATTAAATGCTGGGATCGTTTGTGGAAGATAAACTTGAGCTGTGATGAATTTTCAAAATCTTCGTTCACCTGAAGCCGGATTGAATTTATTAAAAACTAAAAAACCCTGAAACAAATCAAGACCTCACAGGATTTCAAAACCTGTGAGGTCTATTTTGAGTTTAGTCTTGAGTATCTTTCCTAACCTTTAAACGGACATTGAATAAAGGATAACATCAACTCTTCAGCGTAGTTCAACAGTATGTAACTATTAGGCGACTTGCCAGCACCCTTTACTTAAACAATCATGCCAGCAGCAACGGTTTCTTTGGTCGATTCATCCACCAAAATCACACTTCCTGTATTTCGATTATCTCTGTAGCTGTCCAGCATCAAGCGATGTGAAGTTTTCAATTTCACTCTAGCGATGTCATTCATCTTTAAATCCTTATCATCCTCATTTCTTTTGAAGGTATTGACATCCATTTTGTAAACGATGTCTTTGATTACTGCTTTCTGCTCGTTGGAAGTGTGCATGATGGTGTACTTGGTTCTTGGTTTTACAGGAGAATTGTTCAACCAGCACAACATCACGTCAAATTCCTGAGATAGTTCCGGCTGATTGTTCATTTTTACAATCATATCCCCACGACTGATGTCGATATCGTCCTCAAGGGTCATGGCCACAGACATGGGTGCAAAAGCTTCTTCAACATCCTTGTCTCCAGAGTTAATCGACTTAATTTTAGAATTAAATCCTGAGGGCAGAACAGCTACTTCATCGCCTACTCTGTAAATTCCGCTAGCAATTCTCCCCGCATAGCCTCTGTAGTCTTCAAAACCTTTACGCTGAGGTCTCAACACGGTTTGAACAGGAAATCTCGCATCAATTTTATTGATGTCACTACTAATGTGTAGCGTTTCCAATTCGTGTAACATCGGTGAGCCCTGGAACCAGGACATATTTTCTGAGCGATTCACAACATTATCACCATTCAGAGCACTTATAGGAATGTAACGCACATCCTTAATGAGTAATTTGGAAGAAAACTCTTCGAATTGCTCTACGATGTTATTAAACGTCTCTTCAGAATAGTCGACCAAATCCATCTTATTCACACAAACAATAATGTGAGGAATATTCAATAATGAAGCGATGAAGGTATGTCTTTTAGTTTGCTCGATCACGCCATGTCTGGCATCGATGAGGACAACTGCAGCATTGGCAGTGGAAGCACCGGTTACCATATTTCTGGTGTATTGGATATGACCAGGGGTATCGGCAATGATAAACTTTCGTTTTGGAGTGGTAAAATAACGGTAAGCGACATCTATGGTAATGCCTTGTTCGCGTTCGTCCTTAAGTCCGTCGGTAAACATGGCCAAATCCACACCTTCAATGCCTTTTTGTTTGCTCGAGCTTTCTACAGCAGCGAGTTGATCTTCAAAAATGGATTTGGAATCGTAAAGTAAGCGTCCTATGAGTGTGCTTTTACCATCATCTACGCTTCCAGCGGTAGTGAATCTAAGCAGTTGGTTTTTATCTATTTTCATCGTGTAAGTCAGTTTTTGTAATCAGAATTTTAAAAAGTTTTAAAGCAGAAATCTAGAAGTAACCGTCTTTTTTACGGTCTTCCATGGCAGTTTCAGAACGCTTGTCGTCACTTCGGTTACCGCGTTCAGTTTCTCTCATGGTAGAAACTTCTTTAACGATTTTATCCATGGTATCGGCATCAGATTCAATACCACCAGTGATGGTGATATCACCTAAAGTCCTAAAACGTATTTTCTTCTTGACGATTTCCTCGTTAGGTTCCAATTTCAAAAATTCAGACTTAGGAATCCAGGAACCATTTCTTTTCACAACCTCACGTTCGTGAGCTAGATACAGGGAAGGAATTTCGATATTCTCTTTGGTCAGGTAATTCCACACATCCATTTCCGTCCAGTTACTGATGGGAAAAGCTCGGAAATGCTCGCCTTCAAAATACTTTCCATTCAGCAAATTCCAAAGTTCTGGACGTTGATTCTTAGGATCCCATTGTCCAAACTCATCTCTATGAGAAAAGAATCTTTCTTTCGCTCTAGCTTTTTCTTCGTCTCTACGTCCACCGCCAATCGCACAGTCGATTTTATGTTCTTCAATTGTATCCAGGAGGGTGGTGATTTGCAAGGCATTTCTAGTCGCATTTTTTCCTTTTTCTTCAGCAACTCTTCCTGTGTCAATCGATTTTTGAACTGAACCTACAATTAAGTTGACGCCCAGTTTTTCAACGATATCATCTCTAAACTGGATAGCTTCAGGAAAATTATGACCAGTATCTACGTGCATCAAAGCAAAAGGAATTTTAGCGGGGTGAAAGGCTTTTTTAGCCAGATGCGTCACCAAAATGGAATCTTTTCCTCCGGAAAATAAAATAACCGGATTTTGAAATTGAGCCCAAACTTCCCTCAAAATGAAGATCGCTTCCGATTCTAATTCTTCTAAATAATTTAAGTAATATGTACTCATGTGCTTATATTCTGTGTGTTTTTTCTAAATATTTTATGATGTGCTGGACAGCTTCGTCCACTTCGGTATGTTCTGTTTGGATATGAATTTCAGGATCTTTTGGTGCTTCATAGGGCGCATCTATCCCTGTGAAATTTTTGATTTCACCAGCTCTTGCTTTTTTATAAAGGCCTTTAACATCACGTTTCTCACATTCCTCCAGAGAGGTATCGACAAAAATTTCAATGAGGTCTTCTTTGCCTACGATTTTTTTGACTTGTTCACGATCTGAAATCAACGGCGAAACAAAGGCGGCGATGGTCACAATACCTGCGTCTACAAACAGTTTTCCAACTTCTGCAATTCGCCTTAAGTTCTCCAGTCGATCTTCTTTGCTAAAGCCAAGTCCTTTATTGATACCACTTCTAATGTTATCTCCATCCAAAGCATAAGTGCTTATTCCTTTATAAAATAATTCTTCTTCAACTTTATTGGCGATGGTAGATTTTCCAGAGCCAGAAAATCCAGTAAACCAAAGCACGAAAGACTCGTGGCCGTTCACTTTATTCCTTTTGGATCTGGAAATGTCGTAATCGTGAATGACGATGTTTTCGCTCATAATTCAGTTTTTACGTGAAAGTATCCATTCAATAAATTTTCTCGGTTGTAAAGCATTTCTTTGTTCGTGTCCAGGCTTATCACTTCCAGCCCAACAGCTTTACAAATGGCTTGCCCTGCAGCTGTGTCCCATTCCATAGTAGGCGCGTAACGCGGATAGACATCGGCATTGCCTTCGGCCACCAAACAGAATTTCAGGGAACTTCCTTTAGAAACGATTTCTACTGGCTTTTGGTATTTTTCTTTTAAGTCGTCGATGTGATCTAGTGTCTCCTGATTCATATGCGATCGACTTCCAACTACACGAATGGGATTAGAATCTTTGCTTGGCTCAAGTAATGTTGCAGAATTCATGAGTGTTTCGATAGCGGTGTCAGCTTCAGAAACAGCAACCTTCCAAGCCTTTTTTTCCTCTACATCACCTACATAAAGCAAACGCTGCGCAGGAACGTAAATTACTCCAAACACTGATTTTTGTTGATCGATTAACGCGATATTCACGGTAAATTCACCATTTTTCTTAACAAACTCCTTGGTGCCATCCAGCGGATCAACAATCCAGCACGAAGTCCAATTCTTTCGTACGTCATAAGCAGTCTGCTTATTTTCTTCACTGATGATGGGAATTGAAGTTGTTTCCAAAAAAGACATGATGACCGCATTTGCATTTTTGTCGGCTTCAGTCAGAGGCGAAGCATCATCCTTATACTCCACATCAAAATCTTCTTTGTAAATTTCCATAATCGCATCACCGGCTTTTATGGAAGCTTCAATCGCTTTTAGTTTATTTTCATTCATAGGATCAGTCAAGTCTTATTCTAATTGATTATCAAATGTTTAGAGGCGTTATTTTGCCTTCCAGTAATCAATTCATTTTAATTTTTGCCAAAAGTATATAATTTCTACCAATTTGGTAGACTAATCAAATTAGAAAGAGATATCGCTTTAGTTAAATTTTATTCTGAATTTAATACAGCATATAAAATAAGTTTTGCGACATTACACCTAAACATCCAAAATCATGATAATTCCGTACATAAAATAAAAGCTAATGAGAATCTTCAATTTCATTTTTACCATTGTATTGTTTTCAACATTAGCAACTCAAAGCCAAACCGTGCATAAACATTCTGAATGGAATACTTTGCTCCAAAGCCATGTTGATCTAGATGGAAATGTGAATTATAAGGGCTTCAAGAAAAACGAAACTCAACTTGATACTTATCTGGAGCTTTTGAATCTAAACCCACCTCAAGAGTCCTGGTCCAAAAATGAAAAGAAAGCCTACTTGATTAATGCTTACAATGCTTTTACCGTCAAATTGATCGTTGAGAATTATCCTTTGGAGAGTATTAAAGATATTGGAGGTTTCTTCAATAATCCGTTTACGACAGAATTTGCAAAAATCGGAGATAAGGAATACTCACTGGACGACATAGAAAAAGAGATGCTTTTGAAAATGGGCGACCCACGGGTGCATTTCGCAGTGAATTGTGCTTCAGAGTCCTGTCCGAAACTTCTGAATGAAGCTTATGTGGCTTCCAAATTGGATAAGCAATTAGACGCTTCAGCCAGTTATTTTATCAACTCTGAAGAAAATAAACTCTCTAAAACGAAAGTTGAACTGTCTAAAATTTTCAAATGGTATGCTTCAGATTTTGAAAAAAACGGCCAATCTGTGATTGATTTTATTAATCAATATTCAAAAGAAAAAATTAGTGAAAACGCTTCTATTAGTTATTTACCGTATTCCTGGAAATTGAACGAAAAGTAAACTGAATGCTTAGTATTATCATCCCTGTTTATAATGAAGCTGAAATTATTGAAGCTAACTTGCAAGAAATTCAGAAGAAAATAAGCGCGTCCAGATTGGTGAAAGAAATTCTAGTCATCGACGGAGGAAGCACAGATGCGACTTTTGAAAAAGCGAAATCTATAGGAGGAGTTCAGGTTTTGAAAAGTCATAAAGGGAGACCTAAACAAATGAATTTTGGTGCAAAATTAGCTAAAGGTGACATCTTATATTTTCTACATGTCGACTCGTTTCCTACACAAGATTTCGATGAATTGATTATAAGTTCTGTCAAAAACGGTCATGAAGCTGGTTGTTTTAAAATGAAATTCAGGAGTCAACATCCTTGGCTGATGTTCATTAGTTGGTTGACCAAATTCAAAGCCAGATCCTGTCGGGGAGGCGACCAAAGTTTATTTGTGACCAAATCCCTTTTTGAAAAAATCGGTGGTTATAATGAGGAGTATTTGATTTATGAGGATCATGAGATTTTAAAACCACTTTATAAACACACCAATTTTGACGTGATCCAGGAATGGATTTCAACTTCAGCCAGGCGGTTCAAATCAAAAGGCATTATGAAATTACAACTTTTATTTTGGGCGATTTATTTCAAGAAATGGAGTGGTGCAAGTCCGAACGAATTGTATCAATTTTATACTAAAAAAATAAACAACTGAAGGTTTTGTGCTCAAAATAATTGGTTTATACGAACTTTGTTTAGTATTCAAATGGAATACTGACTAGCTTTACAATTAAAATCCAAAAGGTTTGAAACAAGAACATATTGTCATCATTGGTAACGGCATTTCCGGAGTGACTTTGGCAAGACACATTCGGAAGTTATCCGATAAACGCATCACAATAATTTCTTCGGAAAGTGAACATTTCTTTTCCAGAACTGCGCTGATGTATGTCTATATGGGACATATGAAGTGGAACCATTTGAAGCCTTATGAAGATAAGTTTTGGGCAAAAAACAGATTGGAATTAAAGCAAGCGCACGTGAAGCATGTCGACACTCAGCAAAAGCAATTGACGTTTGAGTCTGGGGAACGTTTCGCTTACGATAGGCTGGTGATTGCTTGCGGTTCCAAATACAATAAATTTGGCTGGCCAGGTCAGGATGCTAAAGGAGTCATCGGACTTGTAAACAAACAAGATTTGGAAGAGCTAGAAGAATTGGCCCCGAATAATAAAGCTTGTAAACGCGCCGTCATTATTGGAGGAGGATTGATTGGCGTAGAGCTGGCAGAAATGCTTTCCACAAGGAATATTCCCGTTACATTTTTAGTGAGAGAGAAGCATTTTTGGAATAATGTTTTGCCCGCTGAAGAGGCTCAATTAATTGACCGTCACATCCGGGAACATCATATCGACTTACGACTGAATACTAATCTTGAAGAAATTTTAACTGATGACAACGGAAAAGTAAAATCAGTGAAAATCAAAGAAACCGGCGAAATTTTAGATTGTGATTTGGTGGGCCTAACGCCTGGAGTATCCCCAAATGTTGATTTTTTAAATTCGAGTTCTATTGAGTTAAATCGGGGTGTTTTGGTCAACAGAATGTTGGAAACCAGCGAGCCAGATGTATATGCCATTGGCGATTGTGCTGAGCAGCGGGAGCCTATTTGGAATCGACCACCGGTTGAAGCTGTTTGGTATACAGGTCGAATGATGGGAGAAACTTTAGCGCAAACGCTTTGCGGAAATACTATGGAATACAAGCCTGGGCATTGGTTCAATTCGGCTAAATTCTTTGACATCGAATACCAGACTTATGGTTGGGTGTTTCCAAAACCCAAAGAAGGGCACACTGATTTTTACTGGGAACACGAGGATGGTAAGAAGTGTATCCATATCCATTATGAAAAGGAGTCACAACAATTTATTGGCATCAATACCTTCGGCATTCGGCTTCGGCACGAGGTCTTTGACCATTGGTTGACGAAAAACGCCACGGTAGATGAGGTGATTGAAAATTTAGGAAAAGCCAATTTTGATCCTGAATTTTTTAAAAATTACGAGAATCAAATTCAGAATAAATTTAAAGAAGAATCTAAAACTAAAGCGATATGAGTGCAGATGTGAATATGTCGGTGACGGGGAATGCGCCAGAACAATTATCCGTTCAACAGAAACTATCCACCGCTCTTGGACTGGCAGGTCTTTTGATCATGAGCTTGTCTGTTTTCAACATTGGTTTCCAACCTAAAATACTTTGGCTAACCTTGTCTTTGGTCTTTGTGGCAGCGGGAATCATTTGGTACACCAAAGCGAGTTATACTCATAAGCCGGAAGGCATCAAAAATGATGGGGTGTATTTTAAATCCCTAACCAATCGAGGGTTTTGGGCTTATATTTTGGGCTTGGTATTCACCGGATTTTATATCGTGCTTTATTTTTATCCAAGTCTTCTTGGATTGAATAGTGAGGGAGCTAATACTGGCGTAGTAGCTTTATTTGATCCCTTAAGTAAAGCCTTGAGCGGGAATCCTGCCAGCCAATGGTTTGTTTATGGAACTTTATATACGCTAGCTATATTGGGCTTTGGCTTTAAATTTCTTTGGAAATACCGGCACAATAGTTATCAGCGGTTACGAACTTTTTCGGTGATGTTTTTTCAGCTAGGCTTTGCGTTTATTATCCCTGAAGTGATGGCCAGACTCAACGGCGATGACTTCTCACTTCCTTATTATAATTTGGTCAATATTTGGCCTTTAAATTACTACAATT
Source organism: Psychroflexus longus (assembly GCF_020164595.1). Taxonomy (GTDB): domain Bacteria; phylum Bacteroidota; class Bacteroidia; order Flavobacteriales; family Flavobacteriaceae; genus Psychroflexus; species Psychroflexus longus. Next base: position 171,758 of record NZ_JAIQZE010000002.1, on the reverse strand, counting down.
TCGAGCAATACAGAGTAGATGAATTCATCAGCGCTGGAACTGTCGGGATTGGCTTACTGATTTTTGGAGTGCTTTCTATTTTAGTGATTACTCCAATCTTGACTTATAAATATGGCAAACGCTGGTATTGCTCCTGGGTATGTGGCTGCGGAGGTTTGGCGGAAACTGCCGGAGATCCTTTTCGCCACTTGAGCGATAAATCCCAAAACGCCTGGAAACTTGAGCGTTGGTTGGTGCACAGCATTGTTGTTTTTATAGTCATTTCTACAACAGCCGTGGTGTATTCATACCTCAGATATGATGATTACTGGCTGTCGGGGACTGCCTTTCTTATCAGTGTGGCTAGTTTATTGACAGTAGTTTTTGCCTGGGTGATGGTTTATAAGCGTCAGGAATTACAAAAAGACGCTAAGTATGCGGCGATCGGATTTTTCGTGTTGATTTTGGCTTTGATCGGTCTTCATTTTTCTGGAATGTCCAACAATATTTTCATTTTGGAAGCTGAAACCTTGAGGTCTAGCTATGCTTTTGCCGTGGGCGCTATGTTTTCTGGAGTGGTCGGTGTAGGATTTTATCCGATTTTTGGTAACCGGGTTTGGTGTCGATTTGGGTGTCCCATGGCAGCAATTTTAGGATTTCAGCAGCGTTTGTTTTCTAAATTCAGAATCACCACTAACGGTGGGCAATGCATTTCCTGCGGAAATTGTTCTACTTATTGTGAAATGGGCATCGATGTAAGAGCTTACGCTCAAAAAGGAGAAAATATCGTAAGATCCTCCTGTGTCGGCTGTGGTATCTGTGCGTCGGTGTGTCCGCGAGGGGTTTTAAAATTAGAGAACGACACGCCTGCTGGTCGAATCAATTCTAAAGAAATACTCTTAGGCAACGATGTAGATTTGATGGATTTGGTGAATCAGAATAAATAGTACAAGTTTCTCTAACAGTATAAAAAAGCATCCTTAAAGAGATGTTTAAGGATGCTATTACAACCGCTACTATTTATTGAGTTATCAAATAGTTGTAAGGTTTGGAACGAAACAAGACAATGATGACATTTGCTACTAGTAAGCCAAATGTTAGAAACAATTCTCCTACATTGTCAGGTTCTAGAAAAACATGAAACAGAAAAATATTGAGTGTAATGGGTAGTAAAAGTAAACCACCAATAAGACTTGTTTTTTTCCAGATCACGAGCAGTCCAAAGATCAATTCGGATATGCCTAAAAGTAGCCATAAGTAGCCGGTTTGTTTCATACCACTTACATAGAGTACTAGTTTACTGATGTGTTCCAGATCCTGATCAAGGTATTTCTGGGCTCTGTCAACAACTTCCTGCGGCTCAGCAAACGGGGTTTCAAATTTTGAAACACTACCATAGATCATCATTCCACCCAGAAATAACTGTAAAATAACGATTAAAATAGGTCTGATTTTCATAGCCTTAATTAAAGGTGACTTGTCTTTCATTAGGGTTGTAAGCATACCTGAAGGTGTAGTACCTGGACTCATCCTGAAATGGATCAATATCAGAAGGTGCATCTTCATAATAACTTAATATTTCAACTTTTGCATAGTTGGCATTAGTAGTTTCTACCAAAAGTATTTTGCCTGGAATCGGGCTTAGGATATTGGTTGTGAAATCGTAATTATACCAGCCATTCCCGCTACCAGTAGGAATGGCAAAACCATTTTGGCTGTCCTGGTCAAAACCTGTGTCTTCTGCAATCTCCGTAACATCTTCAAAGGTGCCGTTTACTATGGTAATACCGGCATCAGAAGTTCTTGCAGGTTCGTCTATCGTACCAGTTTCTGTTCCGCCATTTACAGCAATGGTGGCGCCTCTAAAGGCTATATCCCATTCGGTGTCACTGTCTGTTATTTGACCAGTTTCAAAATCGAATTTGGTAAAAGATCCGGATATAGGTTCACCTCGACCACCCTCCTGAGGTGCATGTAAATTCTCAAAAGTGGTGGATTCTACTTCTGCTAAGGGAGCGACCTCATCATCATCAGAACATGACATCATGATTAGCATGACTAAAAGAAACGGAGTAAATTTTAAAGTGTTCATAGTTTTTGTTTTTGGGTTAATTTATAATTGAAATTGAATTTTTCCTGTTATCCGTATACCTGGTAAGTTGAGTAAACCCGTTTGCTCATTATTCAGGATGTTTTCACCAACAAGTTGAAACTTGTAGTTTTTGAAAAGGCTTTTGCTCAATGTCAGATTCAGTAGTGAAAAGCCATCTACAAAAGAATCATCGTAATTATCGATGAGACCGGTGCCATTGGTGTCAAACAAGGCATATTTGGACCTATAGTTTAATCTTAAGTTGACAAAAGCCTTCCACTCGGGAATGTTGTAATAGATTTTGAAGTTTGCCAAATGTCTGGAACGGTTAGGCAGACCAAAATAGTCTGAACGTTCTAGTCGTCTTGTAATTAGCGTTTCAGGATCCCTTATAAAGACATCACCTTCATCAATGCGATCTTCTGCTTCTTTATCGAAGGCGTACAGCAACTGATAACCTACAGACAGTTTTAGGTTTTCAGTAAAGGTGTAGCTCAAATCTGTTTCAGCACCGGTGGTATATATATTGTCGCGGTTAACATACCCAAACACATTCTGACCATTGGTTTTACGGGCTATAATTCTGGTGTCAATCAGGTTTTGTATGTCGTTTCTAAAGGCGTTTAAGCTAAAATCGAATTTATTTTTCTGATAACTCAACCCAAGATTTATTCCGGTTGAAGATTCAGCATCCAGCGGCTGTCCTAAGTCCTCTAGGTCAAGCGTTAAACTGAGTAGTTGATCGCTGTTTTGAAGGCGTTCTACTACAGCTTCTTCTACGCGATTACCTACAACTGTATACCCTACGGCAGAGTTAGTAAAATCCAAATACAATTGTCTAAAATCTGGAGCCTTAAAACCGGAGCCAACAGAAGACTTAATGCTGATTTGGTCATTTAATTTATAGATAGCAGAAGCTTTGGGGCTAAACTGCGAATCGTATTCACTATGCACATCAAATCGTCCTCCCAGAATAACATCTACTTGTTGAAGAGGTGAAAAGCTATGTTGAGCATATATATACTGGGAATAGAAACTGACTTCATTTTCGAATAAATTCCTGTCTAAAAATTCAAAATTACTGCCTATACCGGCTATCATTTCCTGGTTGGAGCTGATATCATAGGTTAAGCGGACCTCGGGACGAAATAATCTTTGATTAAAATCAGAGTTGAAGAGAATCTCATCGTTAATAGGGTTGAACTCAAGCTGGTTGGCTTTGTATTGTGTGAAATAGACTTCATAATCGGCATGGAGTTTCGGGGACCATTTATGACGGGTGATCGATGTAAAATTGGTGTCCCATTCTTCGCTTTCACCAGCAATATCAATATCTTGATAAAACAATCTATAATTGATAGCGGTTGTTAAATCTTCTGAGAATTTATAATTTAAGTTGGATGAAAATGTATAATTTTCAAAAGGGTCGACGGTATTTCCAGGGAGACTTTCATCCAGATCAAAACCCTCAGAACTTAGTCTGTTTAAAAAGACAGAGTATGAAATTTTGTTTAGCTGACAAGTTTAAGTCGGAAGTTTCAAAACTACCAAAGGCTGCATCTACCCCAAAATTTAACTTGCTTTTTGAGGCTTTTTGAGTGATGATATTTATGACTCCTCCAAGGGCTTCAGAACCATAAAGACTGGAAGACGGACCTTTGATGATTTCAATGCGCTCAATATTTCCCAGAGCTAGTCTGGAGAGGTCCAAATTACCCGACTGTCTACCTACCACCGGTACATTATCAATCAAGATCATGATATATTCTGAATTAATCCCTTGCATCTGTATACCTTGAAACCCGCTTTGATCTGTAATGGTAGTTATTCCCGTTTGTTCGTTGAGTAGTTCATCTGCACGCCTTAAGCCTGTGTTGGATATGACCTCTTGGCTGAGGACTTTAACAGGCATGGGGATATCCTCTCTATTGCGCTCAGTTCGGGTTGCTGTTATAACCACTTCTTCTAGATTATTAATGGATAAACTGTCTGTGGGTATCTTACCTTCCTGAGCTAGAGCACTAGACGTCAGAAGATAGAATAATAAACTAAATAGTGTATTTGACAGCTTATCCATCTATTTAGACTAATTACAAATAATTTTGAGCAAATATATTACACTATTTTTATTCATTCCAAATAAAAATAATATTTTTGCTCAATAATTTTAAAACGTAATGCCATGAAAACTTTTTTTACATTATTAAGTCTGTTGTTCTTGCATAGTCTATCGAGCCAGACCAAATTTGAGGAAGACCGCCAGGCCATAAAAGCTATGTGTGGTTGTTATGAAGTACAGTTTAATTTTTCTGAAACTTTTCAGCACACCAAAGATTCTTTGTATACACCATCGCCGAATAAAATCTCAGGAGGCCTAGAATGGGTGCAGCTGGTAGAGGACAAGCCAGAAAAAATTGCCATGCAACATTTGCTCATTGTAGGCCTTAAAGAGCAGCAGCAAATCGTAAAGCACTGGCGCCAGGACTGGTTGTATCAAAACCAGGATATATTTGTATATGATGGCGATAATCACTGGGAGTATGTAGAGTTGCCCTATGATGAAGTCATAGGACAATGGACACAAAAAGTATATCAAGTAGATGATAGCCCACGTTATGAGGGTTCAGCTTCCTGGGCGCATGTGGACGGAAAGCATTACTGGGAAGATACAGCTCCAGCTCCATTACCAAGACGTGAATTTAGTATAAGAGATGACTATAATGTCACCTTGAGAACAAACCGACATGAACTTACTGATTTTGGCTGGGTGCATGACCAAGACAATAAAAAAATTCTAAAAACAGAAGAAGGTAATGAGGTTGTCCTGGCCGAAGAAAAAGGCTATAATACGTACACCAAAGTTGACGACAATAAATGTAAGGCCGCACAAGACTGGTGGTCAAAACACAATGACTATTGGGCCGGTGTGCGTGAAGAATGGCAGTCTATTTTTGATAATAAAGAAGATATCTTTATGGAAAAAAGCATAGATGATAAGCCTTTGTTCATGCATATGTTTGAACTGCAAGATCAAGCGTATGACGATCAAAAGATAAAAAAACAAATCAAAACTTTCTTAAAGTAATTAACTAGCGTCGAACATTTATCAACGATCATGTAGCTTTCGTTTCAAGATTTCACAAGCAATTGCTGCACCTGTTAAGTGAACTAGATATGTTAAATCAGAACTAATAAAGTGACTTATTTAATTATAAAACGCTTTTTCATTTATGGGAAAGCGTTTTGTATTTATAAAAAAATCTTAAAATATTTTAGAAACGTTTAATAATTATTTAGTTTAATGGGCTAGATTCAAAAAATCAATTTTACTTATGTATAAATTAGATTAATAGATAAAACTTATCACAATCAGCCGATTTAATTGCTTTTCTTTATAATCTAATTAAAACACGCTTACAATGGAAGACATGAAAAATAATAATGATAATAAAGCACAGGTTTGGGATGTAAATTCCTCTTCTGCAAGTTGTCCATTTCTTAATGGAGACATGAAAGCAGCAGCTGGTAGTGGCTATGCTAACAAAGACTGGTGGCCAAATTCACTCAATCTAAATATTTTAAGACAAAATTCAGCCATGGCCAATCCAATGGATGAAGATTTTGATTATCAGGAAGAATTTAAAAAACTTGACCTTGAAGCTGTCAAAAAAGATTTACACGAATTGATGACTACAAGTCAAGATTGGTGGCCAGCAGATTACGGACATTATGGCCCGTTTTTTATACGTATGGCTTGGCACGCTGCCGGGACCTACAGGATACAAGACGGTAGAGGTGGAGCAGGCTCTGGTTCACAACGTTTTGCTCCGTTAAACTCCTGGCCAGATAATGCCAATCTCGATAAAGCCAGATTGCTGTTATGGCCAATCAAAAAGAAATACGGTAAGAAATTATCCTGGGCAGATTTGATTGTGCTTACAGGAAATGTCGCTCATGAATCTATGGGTCTCAAAATGCAAGGCTTTGGTGGAGGTCGTGAAGACATCTGGCAGCCAGAAGAAGATGTGTATTGGGGTGCTGAGAAAGAATGGCTGGATAACCAAGCCCGTTATTCTGAAGGAGAATTGGAAAATCCACTGGCCGCTTCGCATATGGGATTGATTTATGTGAATCCAGAAGGACCAAATGGAAAACCAGACCCACTTGGTGCCGCACACGACATTCGTGTCACTTTTGGTCGTATGGCGATGAACGATTATGAAACTGTAGCCTTGATTGCAGGTGGACATACCTTTGGTAAAACCCATGGTGCTGCCAACGATTTGGAATATGTAGAAGCAGAACCAGCCGGTGCGCCTATCGAAATGCAAAGCATGGGTTGGAAGAACAACTACAAATCTGGTAAAGGCGAACATACCATCACTAGTGGATTGGAAGGCGCGTGGACCGACACTCCAACCCAATGGAGTCACAGCTACTTCAAAAATCTTTTTGAATACGAGTGGGAATTGACCAAAAGTCCTGCTGGTGCCCACCAGTGGAAACCAAAAAATGATGGTGGCGCAGGAACTATTCCTGACGCACACAACCCAGACAAAAAACACGCACCATTTATGTTGACTACGGATGTGGCGCTGAAGGAAGATCCAGCTTACGAAAAAGTGTCCCGACACTTTTATGAGAATCCAGAAGAATTTGCAGAAGCCTATTCCAAAGCCTGGTATAAATTGACGCACCGTGATATGGGACCTATCGAACGTTATTTGGGACCAGATGTTCCCAAAAAACAATTTAATTGGCAAGATCCAGTGCCAGCGGTAGATCACGAATTAATCAATGATCAAGACATTCAGCATTTAAAATCTAAAATTTTGGAGTCCGATGTTTCTATTTCAGAATTAGCATCTGTAGCCTGGGCATCTGCGTCCACATTTAGACATTCCGATAAACGTGGTGGCGCTAATGGTGCGCACATCAGGCTAAACCCACAACGCAATTGGCAAGCCAACAATCCAGATCAATTGCTAAAAGTACTTGGTGTTTTGGAACGCATGCAATCTGATTTTAATTCAGCTCAGAAAGACAATAAAAAAGTATCTCTGGCAGACTTGATTGTGCTTGGAGGTAATGCAGCGGTAGAAAAAGCGGCCGAAAAAGCAGGGCATGAGGTGCACATTCCTTTTTACCCAGGAAGAACCGATGCGCTCGAAGAACAAACGGAAGTCGAATCTTTTGAGGCTTTGGAGCCTAGAGCCGATGGATTTAGAAACTATACCAAAGGGTATAAGAAGGTGACTGATGAAGAATTATTGATCGATAAAGCTAATTTATTGACCCTCACCGCACCAGAAATGACGGTATTGGTAGGTGGTATGCGAGCGCTCAACACCAATTATGATGGCTCCAATCACGGAATTTTTACCGACAGACCGGAAGTCTTAACCAACGATTTTTTCGTCAATTTATTGGATTTAAACACAACTTGGGATTCCATCAACGAGGAACAAAATTTGTTTGAAGGCAGAGACCGCAAAACCGGCGAAAGAAAATGGACAGGCACTCGCGCCGATCTCATTTTTGGTTCCAACTCTGAGTTGAGAGCTCTAGCTGAAGTATACGGAAGTGCAGACTCCGACAAGAAATTTGTCAAAGACTTCGCTAAAGCCTGGAACAAAGTGATGAACCTGGACAGATTCGATTTAGATTAAGATTCGATTTTTTATAAAGTAAGAGAAAGGTGGTTTGGCAACAAATCACCTTTTTTTATGCCCAGACGCCAAGCCAATGTTATGTTGATTTTGCCTCCGTGTAAATGATGTTTTACGATACATTTCTTGATGGGTTGAGTTAGCTTTTAAGATCCAGTCTGTTTTTTAGCTTTAACTGAAGGTATAAAGTTGACTTGCAAGTTGAAAGATTTTATAAAAGAGGGGTTTTTTGAGAGGCTGATGGATAAATGTGTATTTTTAGGGATGTATAGCGAGTTAGCAATTAGCTATGAAAATCTTTCAATTCAAGAAAAATAGCACCTGAATTGATGATTTTAAATTTTAAATAAAAAAATACATTTACAATAAAGCTAATCACATTATCAATCAAACGATGCAAAAAACACTATTTACTATCCTACTTTTAGCAATATTAACAAATTTTGGATTTGCTCAATCAGGAAACATCAACATTAAGACGAACAACTTAAATGAGGTGAATTATCTTAAGGTCGAAGATTTTTATTTGACTCATTATTTATATATCGACCTGTTTTTAAGAGAAAATCTTTATCCAGAAGCAAGTCTGGAAGATGTTTCCTCAATTCTGGAAGCTCTCTAAACATATGTTTCAGCCGAAAACAAATTAGATATCGAAATTGAAAAACCTGGAAAAAGAAATTACTTAATACGATTCAAAACTCATAAGAATGATGATGGGACAGAACTTTTAATAGCTTTTACAAACTGGAGTGTCAAGAAAAAAGAATTTGAAAAGGGGATTAAAACAGAAAATGATTCCTATACAAGATGGTATTTTTTAAATGGGAATAAAATGACTTACAGAAAAGATATGTCGGATCAGAATGATTATTCAGGAATGAATAAGATTGACTTAGCGAACGCTTACTTATTCGATGAATTATTAGAAAACGATTTTGAGATAGAAAATTTATTGAATGAAGCTTTAAATCAAAGTGATTTAAGTCTGTCTGATAAAATTTTGGCTAATCTGATTCTATTGAAATACCATATGTTTCAAAATGAAAATGATAAGGCAACAAAACAAACTGAACTCTTGACAGACATATTTGAAAAGAATAAATCAGATGTCAACCTAAGAGGTCTACAAATGGCCTTTGAAGCGACAAAGTTTCAAATAGAATTGATGAAATAATTCGCGTAATAAAATCCAGTAAATTGAATAACTTCTATGAGTCAAACAAAACCTTTGATAGCGCTTATTCTTGTATTCATATTCTGCAATTTTAATACTATGAGCTCTCAAGCCACAGAGACAGATGACGAGGTTACTGTTGAGTTTATTAATGATTACGTGGCTTATTGTAATGACTTAGCCACAAAAGTAAGTCAACTAGAATGGATTCAAAATCGAAAAGACGTCACTAATAGTTTCAGGTCAGAATTAGAAAGGATAGTTTCAGAAGCTGAAAGCAATGATCCAGAATTGGGATTAGGTTTTGATCCTATTTTGGATGCTCAAGATTATCCCAATAGTTTTGAAATTGAAAGTCAGAATTCTGAATATGTAGTCGTTAAAGGGATAGATTGGCCAGAATTCAAATTGACTTTAAAGTTAAAAATCATCGAGGGAAAATACTTCGTTGATGGCTCTGGGATCATCAACATTCCAGAAGGTAAAAGAATAAAACGATAATAATAATTAATCATGACAACCAAATACAAATCACTTTTAAACACTTTCGCCATCATTTCTATAACTATTTTAACCCTAGTCTTTTTAGACTTTGCTTTAGGTGAATTTATAGAAGGATGGATTCACCCGAAATAATTAATACTCCAAAGTTAAAAATGACCTCTAGTCGATGTAACAAGTACAGATTTACAAAACCCTTAGAAATTTAAATTTATATTCCCAAATGAAAAAAATACTAGTTATAAGTTTAATTTTAGTATCAATACTAAGTTACGCTCAAGGTGATCAGTCGAATTTTGGAATTAAGGCTGGTACGACCTACGGTAAATTTATTCCTGAGGAAAACTCAACGGAGTTTCAATATCTTCTAGGATTTTATGCCGGTGGATTTTATGATTTCAAAATAGAAGAACAATGGAGATTCCAACCTGAACTTTTATTTGCCCTTCAGGGTAGCAAAATCACTTCAAGAGACAATGCGATTACCGATATAAACGGTAATCGATTGCCGGGCACAAGCACTTTTAACTTTCAATACGAGTTATACGAGTTAACAATCTCAATTCCCTTAATAGTCAAGCTGTATTTGTCTGAAAAGTTTTATCTCGAAAGCGGGCCTCAATTTGGTTTTATCATCGATAGGAATGTCACTTCTTCACAAGTTCTTCTGGACGGAAATGACAATAGTTTTGTGAATAAAGGGAATGGAAATTTTGATTTTGGTGTTGGGATTGGTGCAGGATACGATATTTCACAAAATATATCTTTAAACTTTAGAGCTTATAATGGACTTGTAAAAAGAAACGGAGGTTTTAAGTCCTTGGTATTTAATCTGGGTATTGAATATAGTTTATGATTATTGTCTACTACTCGTTGATGAATCACATAATCTGCAAAAAACTTATTAAATAAGGTTCTAAAGGCTTAGATCCTAAAACCAAATTGCATAGAAATATCATTACATTAATTTGGTTTCGTCTCTACCATGTATCGCGAGGTCAGATCGTGAAATAAGTTTTTCTAGTGACCTACTTTAAAAGACAGTCAGTAAACTTTTCTACCTGGAAGCAATTTCAAAAGCCTGTTTTGCAATCTCCAATTCTTCGTTGGTGGGAATGACTAGAATTTTGGCTTTTGAATGGGCGGAACTAACCTCATTGACATGGTTAGTACGCTTTGCGTTTTTATCGGTATCTAATTCAAGGCCTAAAACGTCCATGTCCTTACAAACTATATCACGAAGCAAGGCGCTATTTTCGCCGATTCCAGCTGTAAACACTATAGCGTCGAGACCGTTGAGTGCAGCAGCATAAGCACCGATATACTTTTTGATGCGGTAGGCGTTCATGTCTAAAGCTATTTGGCAATTTTTGTCACCTTCTTCCGCTTTTTTCTGAATATCCCGCATATCATTATGACCGGTTAAGCCCAACATCCCACTTTCTTTAAGCAATAGTTCATTGACTTCATCTGGAGAATAGCCTAATTGATTGATGAGGTAAAAAATAACCGACTGGTCAATGTCACCGGCGCGAGTCCCCATAATAAGGCCGTTGGCTGGTCCAAAACCTAAGGAATGGTCTATAGCGAGTCCGTCTTTTAAAGCTGTCATGCTGCAACCGTTACCTAAATGAATCGTAATCAATTTGGAAGCAGATTGGTTTTGGCTTTTCAAATGGGTTTTGGCTTTTTCAGATACATATTTATGGCTGGTTCCGTGAAATCCATAAGCTCTTATGTCTTGTTCCTCCATTAAATGTTTAGGAATGGCATATTGATAGGCTTTTTGAGGCAAGGACTGAAAGAAGGCTGTATCAAAAACAGCGACTTGTTGGGCTTTGGTAAAGACCTTCTCGGCAACTTCAATACCTTTTAAATTATGTGGATTATGAAGCGGTGCCAAGGCCGATAAGTTTTTAATAGCTTCTTTCACTTGAGGGGTCACTACTGCAGTTTCAGAAAAGGATTTTCCACCGTGTACTACTCTGTGCCCAACAACTTCAATATCGTCTTTATTGGTAATCACTCCGATTTCATCATCCATTAAAAGCTGATTAATTTGCATCAAACCCGTTTGATGGTCTCGTATTTCCAAAACTTTATGCGTTTTAAAATCACTTTTTTGATAGGAGATTTTGGCCTCTTTTGAGCCAATGCGTTCAATCAAACCTTTAGCAATAACTGCCTCGCTTGGCATCTCTATCAATTGATATTTTATGGAAGAACTTCCGGAATTGATGACTAAAATTTTCATCTGTTTAAAATTTTGTAGTTATCTAAAAATGATAAAACTAAAAGTTTATGCTCATTACATAATTAAAGACCTTGTGCTTGTATAGCAGTGATGATAACAGTATTAAAAATATCATCAATCGTACATCCTCGACTCAAATCGTTGACGGGTTTATTCAGTCCTTGCAACATAGGGCCAATAGCGATTGCTCCAGTCTCCCGTTGTACGGCCTTATAAGTATTGTTTCCCGTATTCAAATCTGGAAAAATCAACACGGTGGCTTGCCCGGCGACTTTAGAATCAGGTAGTTTGCTTTGTCCAATGGCTAGATCTACCGCTGCATCATACTGAATTGGACCTTCAATATTTAAGTCAGGTCGTTTTTGTTTTACAATTTCTGTGGCTGTTCGCACTTTGTCCACATCAGCTCCTTTTCCAGAAGCACCAGAGGAGTAAGATAGCATAGCAATTCTTGGTTCTATACCAAAAGCTTTACTCGACTCTGCGGATGAAATGGCGATTTCTGCTAATTGCTCGGCATTAGGATTGGGATTGATGGCACAATCACCAAATACAGAGACTCTGTTTTCCAAACACATAAAAAATACTGAGGATACCACAGAGACATCAGGTTTCATCTTTATGAACTGTAGAGCAGGTTTTATGGTGTGTTGTGTAGTATGTGCTGCTCCGGAAACCATGCCGTCAGCCAGACCTTTATAAACCATCATAGTTCCAAAATAGGAGACATCTCGTATCAAATCTTCAGCAATGTCTATGGTCATCCCTTTATGCTTTCGCTCCTCATAAAGAGTTCCGGCAAAATCCTGAATATGGTCTGAGTCTAAAGGATTGATGATATTGATCACATCAAAATCCAGTTTAATACTCAATCTTGCAGCCGCTTCTTCGATCTTATCTTTATGCCCCAAAAGGGTCAAGTCTACAAAATCCATCATGGCCAATCGTGAAGCAGCTGTAATTATTCTATCATCGCTACCTTCAGGAAGTACGATATGTTTACGCTGCGTTTTAGCGCGTTTCAGTAAATTATACTGAAACATTCTTGGGGTCATTCCCTTGTGTTTGAAGGTGACGAGTTTATCTGAAAGTCTATCTACATCGCAGTATTCATCAAAAGTATTTAAGGATAAAAGGATCTTTGCTTCATTGTCGGCATACATATGAGATCTCATGTCTCCAATTTTATTGGCAACTTCAAAGGTGTTTTCCTCAACTGAAAGAATTGGGATGATGGACTGTAGACCCTCAATGAGCCTAATGATAGGCTCTTCGGGAATCAATCCCCCAGAAAGAACGATTCCTGAAATCTTTGGGTATTTACTGGAAATATTGGCTTGAAGCGCTCCCAAAATAATATCTGCCCGATCGCCAGGTGTAATAACTAGGCAATCTTCTTCCAGATGAGTCAAGTAATTCCTCAATTGCATGGCACCAACGGTAAAACTGCTGCTTTGATTATTTAAATATTCTTCGCCAAACAAAACTTTGGCATCCACAGATTTTACAATTTCTCTAAGTGTTGGATTTTTTAAATTCGGAATTAATGGAATGGCATTGACAACAACATTCTTGGGTAGTTTTTTCTCAACGCCATTAATGATTCTATCTATATTTTCTTTTTGAACTTTATTGGCAATGACGGCAGAAACTTTTACTCCTTTTTCATCAAAGGAATCGTAAGCTAAATTTAATCCATTGATAAATTCATCTAAACTTTTACCAATACCGCTGGAAACAATTATGGTAGGTAAGCCTAAGTTTTGAGCGATTAATATGTTGGCATCCAATTCAATCGCAGTGCCTTCCCCAGAAAAGTCAGTGCCCTCTACGAGCATAAAATCATTTCGATCTTCTAAGGCTTTATACTTTTCAATAATAATGTCCAGTATTTCACCGTCTTTATTTGCATTTCGTTTGTTTATAAATTCTGACCGCGTAAGGGCATAAGCTTCGTCGTGCTGAATTTCTAAATTGAAATGTGACAAAATGGTATTGATGTGATTGTCTTTTTTCCCTTCTGTATTGTCATCTATAATGGGCCTGAAATAGCCAACTTTGGCAGTTTTAGCGAGCAACATCCTCATCAAACCTAAAGCAACAATAGATTTTCCACTGTTGGGTTCGCTAGTAGCTATGTAAATACCTTTGTTCATTATTATTGAATTTTTAAAAATTACGACATAAAACGTATAAAATGCAAAGGTCTTTTTTAATGTTCATTTTTATCATAAGAGACGATTAAATTTTAATGATATCGATCAGCTAACATTTGATTTTAGGGAGTGGAATACTAAAAAAGCTAACTTCCTCTACACCTTAAATGAGGATGAGAGATATCAATTAATTTGTCTTTTTGAGTCAGGCTATGTGAAGCTAGAGTTCAGCATTATGCGAATAAGTTAAGCGTGAGGGATAGAAGCGGAAAGCCCAGGAAGTAAAGTTTTAAAAAATAAGGTCTGGCAAAGCGACCAAAAGAAGCTCTTGCTAAGCCTATATTTTTTTGGCTTTTCTGAACTGGCTTGAAGCGAATAGCTCGCCCCTCCCCAAAACTTTGGAGAGGGGCACGCCCAAAAAAGTGTTTAATGTATTGAACTGCAATAGGATATATTTCGTAAATTAATCAAACTATTGTTAAAGCGATTAGTAAAAAAACAATTATTATATATCTATATTGCTGCAATTTTTGTTTATTCGCCGTCGTTTATCAATTGCCACCTAGGGTAGACTTAATTTGATTTGTTTAACTACTATGAAGTATTTTATTATAATTTGTTTATTTTATTTAAGCTGTACGGATGATAGACCTTTAGATACAGATGATTTTGAAGCTAAACCTTCTTTTGAAACCAATGTCTTTCAAACTCAGTATTCAGCGGAATCAATCAACATCGGAAATGATTCTATTCCGGTTCCGAACACTATTCATGATTTTATTGATGTTGATTTTCTGAACTCACAGTTCAATGCTGATTATCTAGAAAGTCTAAAGTTTACAGTTTTGGCAGAAAACAGTATTAATCAAAGACAAACTTTAGATTTTGTTTTTTTTGATGTTAATGATGTAGAAACTTTTAGAGTGACAGAGCCAATTCCAGCAGGATCAATAGGGAATCCAACTCTTAAAGAGTTCTTTGTAGATCTCAACCCTCAAGAAATAGAAATTATCACCTCTAGTGTAAGAGCCGAGTTTTTTATAAATCAACCATCTCAAGCCACTAATTCTGGTACTATGCAGTTGGAATGTATTGTGGAAGGCGGTTATTTATTTACAGGAGAATGAGGTATTTACTAGTGATTGTTTTATGGGTGGTTTCTAACTCCTTGTGGGGTCAAAATAAGCATTTGCTTTACAACCAAACTCACAATCCGCAGTCTTTGATGTTAAATCCTGGAGCAGCTTACGAAAAAACAAATTTCCATGTAGGAGTTCCAGGACTTTCAAACATTTATGCTTCAGCCGGAAATACGATTTTCAACGTAGATACTTTTTTTAATAACAATGATTTTAATTCTAATGTTGCTTTGGCAATTAATAGGATTTCACCTAAGGATTTTGTGGCGTTCAATCAAAAGCTGGATCTCATCAATTTTGGCTTTAGATATAACGACCGTTATTACTCAGCTGGAGTGTATCAAGAAAGTGATGGAGTTTCGAATTTTCCAAAAGATTTGATGGAGCTGGCTTATTTTGGTAATGCTGGGCTAAGCAGAAGTTATGATATCGGTCAGATCAACTTTAGAGCGAATCTTCAGACTGTTTTTCACTTCGGCATCAATGAGCAGGTTAATGAAGATTTACACCTGGGTGCAAGGGCAAAGCTATATACCTCCAGCGTTAATATAAGATCTGTAAGAAATACTGGACAGTTTATCTCCAGACAAGCAAGCGATGGATTATTGCTTGAGCAAAGCATTAGCAATCTGAATTTAAGGTTTGATAGTACTGGACTTGAAGATGCAGATGAATTGTCAACAGGAAATATCCTTATCGGGTCTAATTTCGGTTTAGGATTGGACTTTGGTTTATCTTATTTTTTTGATGACCAATGGGAATTTACAGGAAGTATTCTGGATTTGGGTTTTATCAGATTTAATAAAAACACAAGAAGAGATGTGTCTCGTGGTTTTTTTGAATACGACGGACTTGGCATTCAATTCCCAAATTTCGCAGTTGGAGATGACCTTATAACCTATTACCAGAATCTTGGAGATGACATTGAACAAGATCTTCCAACTGAAACCACAACCGATGCTTATACTTACGTTCAACCTACTAAACTAAATGCAGGCTTGAGCTATAATTTTGGAGGAGAAGGCGGTTGGTGCGAGTGCAGAGTCAACTCACGCGGAAAGCGTGCTGGTAATCAAACCTTGAGTTTACATGGGTTTAGCATGGTGAGCGCTGGAAATTTTTTCTACAGCATCACGGGGATGTATGAAAGAAGTTTTTGGAAAACAATTTATGCGAAAGTAAGTTTAGGGATAGACCAATTCAATAGGCCAAACTACGGAGCTGGGTTAGCTCTGGATGTCTGGAAAATCAATCTTTTTGTGAATGTAGATCGCCTCAATCACTTTAGTAATATTTATAATGCGGAGGCCTTGACTTACCAATTTGGTCTCAACTTAAAATTTTAATTTCTCTTGAATTTAACCACATAGCCCAAATTTTCCAAAACGATCCAGCATTCCTGATCGTTCACAAACTGGACTGTGCCCTGGATGTGTTCAAAACCTAATGAAGTCATATCCAGCTTCTCTCCTGGTTTCAGTTTTTCCAGGCCTTGACTCTCAAATTGGCTATCTTCTATCATAGATCTTAGGCTTTCCACTTCTTCAGTAGTAACCCTGGCGGGTCTGCCAAGCCAATACAGATAACGAACCGCATGTTTTCTATTAAAAACTCTATCTCTTTCTTCGTCTTTGATATTCACCAATATCATCGAAGGTAATAGGGGAGTTTCCACTTTCTTTTTTCGATCACTCCACTGCTTGATTTCAACCCGAGTAGGGCAATAAGCCTGAATACCATCGCCGAGAAGCTGCTCTGCAAGTTTTTTTTCGGACCTTGGTTTGGTGTATAATACGAACCAGTGTGATTGTGCTTTGGGAGGAGATATCATAAAAAACTAATTATCCAAATATTACAGATTGCATCAATCTCTAACGGTCCTAAAAGGATATTTTAAACCTTCGAATTCGTCTAGCTCAGCTACAAGAGAGCCAACGGCCAGTTCTGCCTCAATCTTAATAGGTATTTTATTCTGATCTGCCGTTACCCAAAAGGTAAGGCTTTCACTTTCTTCGAAAACACGGTCTGCCATAACATAAGGTCTGAATTTCAGACAAGCAACATACCCAAATTTGGTTTCCAGGGTTTCGTAACCTAAAAATTTTGTTTTAAAATCATAGTTCTCATCATCGAAGAACATATTGAGGTAAAATTCTTGACCGATTTTCAGATCATCTGTATCTATGGTGTTTCTGAGTTTATAAAACGCAGAAAGCATATCTTGTGTTTTGGGTTTTATGTCAAAAGAATTTGTAGTACTGTGCTTGAAGTCAACGACTTTTACTCGGTTGTTCTTGTGATTGAAAAACAATTCTTTGTGTTTCTTGTACCCCCCCTCATTAATATCTCTTATGAATTTTAGTGGTTCACCTTCTTGGGTTGTGATATACGTTTCATATCGATCTCTCACCTTGAAGAATAAGTCCAATAAACCTACACTTTTCCCATTACCAATGATATGAAAGACATCTTCATCATTTAGTTTAGCCTTTTTGATTTCAAGGCTTGCCTTGCTGGTATTGAACCAGCCATATTTGATTCTGAAGTTGAGCAGCTCTCCTTCTTTAAATGCAGATTGAGTAAACCCTGCAAAGGTTAAAAAGCAAAATAAAAGGCTGAGGGTAAGTTTCATAAATGCATAACGTTTGTTCAAATGTCAATATTATCAATTAACATGCCTTTATTTTATGAGGATTTTATAATAAAAGTTTTACCAAAGTATAAGAGCTTTAGCGTACAACTAAAGCTCTTTTTAATTCAAATTGAAACAAATATTATTAAAGCGTTCCTCTTAAGGTTTGCTCTCGTTCAATGGCTTCAAAAAGCGCTTTGAAGTTCCCCTTTCCAAAAGATTGTGCTCCTTTTCTTTGTATAATTTCAAAAAACATGGTCGGTCTGTCCAGAACAGGTTTGGTAAAAATTTGAAGCAAATACCCTTCATCATCGCTGTCTATAAGGATACCAAGCTCTTTAAGCGGAGCTAAATCCTCATCGATTTCCCCAACACGATCCAGAACGGTATCGTAGTAGGTTTCAGGAATATTTAGAAATTCAACACCCCGCCGTTGCAATTCGCTCACTGTTTCAATAATATTATCTGTTGCTACCGCAATGTGTTGAACTCCTGCGCCATTGTAAAAATCGATGTATTCTTCAATCTGAGATTTCTTTTTCCCTTCAGCTGGTTCGTTGATGGGGAATTTGATGCGGCCATTACCGTTGCTCATCACTTTACTCATCAGCGCCGTATATTCCGTAGAAATATCCTTATCATCAAACGAAAGCAGTTGTGCAAATCCCATGACATCGGCATAGAAGTCTACCCACTTGTTCATTTCATTCCAGCCTACATTTCCAACCATATGGTCGATGTATTTTAGGCCGACCCCTTTAGTTTTGTAGTTCTTAGTCCAAGCTTTATAACCTGGCAAAAACGGTCCGGCATAATCCTTTCGCTCTATAAATAAATGAATGGTTTCACCGTAAGTATGTATTCCGGAAATTACGGCTTTCCCATTATCATCTTCAATCGTGTAAGGTTCAGCATAAGGTTTGGCACCGCGTTTTACGGTTTCCTCAAAACTCTTGGTCGCATCATCTACCCAGAGCGAGACAAATTTCACTCCGTCACCATGCTCACTGATATGTCGGTTCAGGTCGCCGCACTGACTCATTGGACTGGTGAGCACCAAACGTATTTTTCCTTGCTGCAACACATAGGACGTGGTGTCTTTTTTACCGGTTTCGAGACCTGCATAAGCCACAGGTTGGAATCCCCATGCCGTCTGATAATAATAGGCAGCTTGTTTAGCATTTCCTACATAAAGTTCAACGAAATCAGTTCCCAGAATCGGTAAGAAATCTTCTGCTTTCGCATTTACCTTAGGTAATTTTTGGCTGGTAGTATCTGTACTCATGGTGTTATGTTTTTTTAATTCAATATTTATTTTCTGGGCGTTACCCCTCCCCAACGCTTTGGGGATGAAGGTCGGGCTTTTGTTACAAGTTTCTTCCTCTAGTTTTACAAGTCTACTGCTGTCCTTTGGCTTCTTCCAGTCGCCAAGTCCTGCAAGACTTCCTTCACTAGATAAAGAAAGCTTTCCACGACAATCCCTAACGCGGGCTTACTCGCTAGTGGTTGTCCTCTAGCCAGGATTTATGATAGCTGTCATCAGCAATGGCCATACCTTCTTCTGTTATCTTTAAAGGTTTGAAGGTGTCCACCATTACTGCTAGTTCTTCCGTTTTCGTTTGACCAATACTACGCTCTACTGCACCAGGATGAGGTCCGTGAGGAATTCCTGCCGGATGCAGAGAAATATGTCCTGCTTCAATATCATTTCTGCTCATAAAATCACCGTCGACATAATATAAGACTTCATCGCTATCGATATTACTGTGGTTATAAGGCGCAGGGATGCTTTCCGGATGATAATCAAATAATCTCGGACAGAACGAACACACCACAAAAGCATCAGTCTCAAAAGTCTGATGTACAGGAGGTGGCTGGTGAATTCTACCAGTAATCGGTTCAAAATCATGAATCGAAAACGCATAAGGATAATTATAGCCGTCATAACCCACCACATCAAAGGGGTGTGTGGCATACACCATATCAAACAACTGATTCTCTTTTTTCACTTTGATCAAGAATTCACCCTTTTCATCATTGGTTTCCAGTTCATAAGGTTGTCTCAAATCTCGTTCACAGTAAGGCGCATGCTCCAGCAATTGTCCGAAGTGATTTCGGTAGCGCTTTGGCGTGTAGATAGGTCTTCTGGATTCTACAATAAACAAGCGATTATCTTCAGTTTCAAAATCGATTTTATAGATAACCCCTCTTGGAATGAGCAAATAGTCTCCGTATTCAAAATCCAGATTACCCAGATGTGTTCTCAATTTCCCTTTCCCTCTGTGGATGAAAAGCAATTCATCAGCATCCGCATTTTTATAAAAGTAATCTTTGGACGATTCCATGGGTGCAGCCAGAATAATGCTTACATCGGAGTTATGTAAAACGGTGGTCCTACTGTTTAAATAATCGGGTTGAGGTATGGTTTTAAATCCGTGAAATTTGTAGGATTTTAAATTGGTATTTACCGCAATTTTTGGGGTAACATCTTTATGTCCAAGAATTTCTTTGACTTGGGTGGGATGATGTTCGTGATAACTATTGGTTGACATGCCGTCAAAACCAATGGTTCCGAACAGCTGCTCACGATAAAGACAACCATCGGGTTTTTTAAAGATGGTGTGTCTTTTATGTGGAATCTTACCAAGTTTGTGGTAGAAAGGCATAATTTTTACGATTTAATCAAATATCGTGAAAATTGATGTAAACTGAAATATTTAGAATAAATATCTAAACAATTGTTATAGGAGTTTAAATTTTCAACCTCACATCAAAACCAGTAACCAATACTTATAAACCAAATGCTATCGTTGGTTTCTGGAGAGTATGAGTATTTTAAATCTACCGGGCCAAGTATGGTTTGAGAGCCAATTCCAACTCCGTAACCAGAAAAGTCTGGTGTGCTGAGCCAGTTTCCATTGGAGAGTAAATCGTCTTCAACGTTGGCATAATTGGCGGTAAAAATAAGGTGATTTTTTTTATAAAAATTATAATCGAGTTGCAATACACCTTTAATATAAGAGTTGGCTGAAAGCGTGAAAAAATCGTAACCCAAGAAATGGGAGAAATTATTGATGGTTTGATTTCCAAATCCGCCTAAGAAAAAATTAAGCCCAGCCAGATCTTCATTTCCTGTTCTAAATCCCAATTCTGAGCTGATAAAAGCAGAAAGCCTATTGGAAATAGGATGGGCGTAAGCAGCTTCTCCTTTTGCAATGGCAAATTCAGAATAATCGTCAAAAAGCGGGAAATAGATGTTTAACTGTCCAGAAAAGAAATGGCCGGAGCGAGGATAAAACTTATCATCCATAGTATCTACTTTTACATATCCATAGGTGCTGAACAGGTTATTTTTTTCAATAATAGTTTCAGTTTCGTTCATTACAGGGTCTTCAATGAATGTTTCAGTGGTGGCCTCCAAAAATTTATATTCCGCACCTAATCCGAATTTAAAATCCTTGGTCAGGAAGGTTTCAGCAAAAATCTGATTGGTAAAGTCATCATTTTTTAACCTCACTTGATTCAAATTCAAAGGATTTTGAGAGCCTATATTTTGTTGTATAAACTCAAAATTGACATCATCTTCAAATTGATTGAATCTTGAGGAAACTCCAATACTCCAGTAGCGGCCCTTATCTATATAGTAGTTAAAATTATACCTAAGGTTATCTCCAATAATCAAATCTAGGGAAGCAACATCGTTGGTGAAAAACAAGCTCTTCTGCGTTAGATTTGCCAAAAAACTTGTTTTGTATAGCTGATCATAATGAACACCGAACTTTAATTGGGTATTTTGATCACTCTCGTAAATTTGTAAGGTTAAGTCTTTGTAGCCATCATTATCGGTGAGTGAGTAATTGATTTTTTCGAAGCTTCCTGTAGCGGATAAATTGTTGAGCCCCGCATTTAATTCCTTGAAACTAGTTTCTTCAAAAGATTCAATTTTTAGTTTACCCCGGATATAATTTCTTGGAAAAGTTTCATTTCCTACGATATCAATATTGCCAATAGAAATACTGTCCTTTACGTTTACAGAGGGGCGGTATGTTTTTCTGTTTTGAGCATCAGCGACATTCTTGAGAGACTCAAATTTTTCTGTTGCTGCGATTTCTCCATTCTCAATTATTTTTTCTCCCTCATCAAAAGATAGCACTGTAAATTTTTTGATATCTGGCTTGATATAGATGTCAGTTTTTAGGCTTTTTTCTTCAGCGGCTCTAATTGTTCTGAAATTATTTACTTGAGCCAAAATTTCAAATCCACTTTTCAAATTCTCTCTTTTTCTTAAGTCATCCTGGACATCTACTCCTATAATGATATCCATTCCTTTAGCTCGAATTTCTTCTACAGGGAAATTGTTGAGTACACCACCGTCTGTTAGCATAGCGCCATCGATATAAACAGGACTAAACAATGTTGGGATAGCGCCACTGGCAGAAAGTGAAGTTGCGAGATCACCCTGTTCCATAACGACTTGTTCTCCAGTTTCTACATTGGTAGCTACGCATAAAAAAGGAATAGGAAGCTGAGAAAAATCGTCTTGTTTCACATGAGATAAGAGCTGAGCATAGAGGTTGTAAATATTTTGCCCTCTGGATAATCCTGATGGAAAATTAATTTTGAAATCGTCAAAAGGAAGTTTGAGGACATAACGTTCCGAGTCATTTCTTTCATTAAAACTTTTAGATTTACGAGGTAAGTTATCTTGAATCAAAGCGCTAAATTCTGTCTCCTTAAAAATTGAGTCCAGCTGATGCGTTGTGTATCCTGATGCGTAAAGTCCGCCAACAATAGCTCCCATACTTGTCCCGCCAATATAATCTATTTTTATTCCAGCTTCTTCAATAACCTTTAAAACCCCTATATGAGCTAGACCTTTAGCCCCACCCCCACTTAATACCAAGCCTACTTTGATATCTTTTCCAGACTTTTTGAGACTGTCAAGTCTGTTTAGATCCAAATTCTGACTCCAAATGAATACAGGAAAAAGCAGTAGTAAAATGTTAAGTTTCATTTTGATCGTTGTGGTAAAATTTATAAACAAGATTAGCCTTAGAGATTCCAATAACATCTTCTAGTTCTTTTAAACTCGCTTTTTTCACTTTTGTTATAGATCTGAAATGTTGAAGCAATTCTATGGATGTTTTTTCTCCAATTCCTGCAATTTCTTCCAGTTCTGTACCAATTGCACTTTTACTCCTTTTATTTCTGTGAAATGTAATGCCAAACCTGTGAGCTTCGTTCCTCAACTGTTGAATGATCTTCAAAGTTTCTGTTTTTTTATCCAAATACAATGGATACTGATCGCCAGGATAAAACAACTCTTCGAGTCGTTTGGCAATGCCAATAATTGGTACCTTACCTCTTAAGCCAAGGCGTTCCAAAGCTGTAACGCCAGAGGACAATTGCCCTTTGCCACCATCTACAATGACGAGTTGCGGTAGGGGTTCATCTTCTTCCAGCAAACGCCTATACCGTCTATAAACGACTTCTTCCATGGAGGCAAAATCATCGGGCCCTTCGACGGTTTTGATATTGAATTTTCTATAGTCTTTCTTACTAGGTTTGCCGTTTTTGAAAACCACACAAGCCGCAACTGGATTGGAACCTTGGATGTTTGAATTGTCAAAACACTCGATATGTCTAGGTTCTTCGTTGAGTCGCAAGTCCTCCTTCATTTGAGCCATGAGGCGATTGGTATGCCGGTCGGGGTCTACAATTTTCATTTGCTTGAAGCGTTCCATGCGGAAGTACTTGGCATTTCGTGTAGAAAGGTCTACAATCGCCTTTTTATCTCCTAGTTTTGGAACTGTAACTCTTACGTTTTCTCCTGCTTCTACTTCAAAGGGAACATAGATTTCTGGAGATTTGGACTCGAAGCGTTGTCTTATTTCCGTGATGCCAAGTTCTAATAATTCCAAATCGCTTTCATCCAGTTTTTTCTTCATTTCAATGGTATGCGAACGAATAATCGCTCCGTGAGAAAGTTGCATAAAATTGACATAGCCATAACCTTCATCACTCACAACCGAAAAGACATCTACATTGCTAATCTTTGGATTGACTACAGTAGATTTAGACTGGTACTTTTCTAGAGTAGTGATTTTACGCTTTACTTTTTCTGCTTCCTCAAACCTCATCTCCTCAGCCAAATTGCTCATTTGGTCTCTAAAGTCTTTAAGCGAATCTTTTAAGTTTCCTTTGACGATATTCCGTATCGCTTGAATTTGTTGAAGGTATTCTTCTTCGTCCTGAAGGTCTTCGCAAGGACCTTTGCAATTGCCAAGGTGGTATTCCAGGCAAACTTTATATTTACCTTGCTCAATTTTAGTTTTTGATAAATCGTAATTACAGGTTCTGAGTTGATAAAGACCTTTGATCAAACCCATAAGTGTTTTTACAGTTCGTATACTTGGATAAGGTCCATAATATTCGCTTCCGTCTTTGATGACTTGTCGGGTAAGAAAAACCCGGGGGAATCGTTCGTTCTTGATGCACAACCAGGGATACGTCTTGTCGTCCCTCAACATAATGTTGAATCGCGGCTGCAGTTTTTTGATGAGGTTATTTTCCAGCAACAGGGCATCCATCTCAGAATCCACAACGATGTGTTTGATGTTTTTGATCTTCTTCACCATCACGCCAATACGATGACTATCGTGCTCTCTGTTGAAGTACGAAGAAACCCTTTTCTTTAAATTCTTGGCCTTGCCTACATATAAAATCCTGTCGTCTTTATCATAATATTGATAAACCCCAGGTTGTTCTGGGAGGGTTTTTACTTGTATATCTAGTTCTGTAGTTTCCATAAATTGATCTCACTACAAAGTTAATCGATATGCTTGAAGTAAGAGAAAATTTAGCAGAATGAAATGACTAACTTCATAATCTATAATTTCTGAAACTGAAATAACCTAATCGACGCGGACTCCCAGGTTAGTGTGTGAATAATTGATCTTGAAATACCAGATTTGAAATTTTAAACCAACACCCTCGTCACCCGTTGAGAAATTCTGGTAATCACTTCGTAGGGGATGGTTTGTTGTTCTATATCAAAATCAATCACTGTGTTGTTTTTGCCAAAAACTTCTACTTCATCGCCTTCTTTACAGTCTATGCCTGTCACGTCTACCATCAAGGTATCCATACACACGTTGCCTATAATTGGTGCTTTTTTTCCATTGACCAGAACACGGGCTTTGCCATTTCCAAAAATTCTGGAAATTCCATCGGCATAGCCCAGAGGTAGTGTAGCGATTTTGGTGGTGTGTTCTGCTTTAAACTTTCTTTCATAACCTACGCTTTCCCCTTTTTCAATAGTTCTTAATTGAGCGATCACCGTTTTTAAACTGGCTACAGCTTTTAATAGTTTGTGTTCAGTTGGGTTATTGCCATAGCCGTATAAAGCAATGCCAGCACGAACCATGTCAAATTCAGCTTCTGGAAAATTCAGAATCCCACTGGAATTACAGATGTGACAAAGGAAATTATATTCTAAATGAGTTTCAAAAAAAGTTTTGGCTTCTGTAAATTTATTAATCTGAGCTTTGGTAAATTCAATTTCATTTGTATTTCCTGAGGCTGCCAGGTGCGAAAAAACTCCTGCAACTTTAATTTTAGGCTCCACCTCTAAATGGTTCAAGATTGAATCCAATTCAGTTAATTCAAATCCTAACCGATTCAATCCCGTGTTAATTTTTAAATGAATTCCGATCTCATTTACTTCATGATGAGGTAATTCTTTACAAAGTCCTTCCAAAAAGCGATGTGTATAAACACTTGGAGTCAGTTGATAATCAATTAAATTATGAATTTCCTCGAGTTGAGGATAAAACACCAAAATAGGCACCTGAACTCCAGCTTCTCTCAATCGAACACCTTCTTCAATGTAGGCGACAGCCAAATGTTCTGCACCCAGTTTTACCAACTGTTTTCCAATAATTATAGAATCCGTTCCATAAGCGAAAGCCTTTACGACTCCCATCATTTTGGTCTTTGGACTCAGATTACTTTTCAGAAAATTGAAATTGTACTCCAAAGCCTTGAGGTCAATTTCCAGGCGGGTTTCTAGAACTTTGGACATTATTCAGCTTTTTTTTGTTGGGTCAATTCTTCAGGATCTTCAACGTCGATATGCTTTATTTTTTCCTTAAGCATAGCCTTGAAGTAAGCAGCTCTGCTCAAGGGTTCGTACTCATCAGTTTCACCCAATAAAACCAGGTCCTCTTTGGTAGATTTTCTGAAACTGTATTGCGCCAGATTCCCGGTTCGAGTACAAACGGCGTGGACTTTAGTCACATATTCTGCGGTAGCCATCAAATTGGGCATGGGTCCAAAGGGATTTCCTTTAAAATCCATATCCAATCCAGCAACAATTACCCTCACACCTCTATTGGCCAGGTCGTTGCAAACCGATATGATTTCATCATCAAAAAATTGAGCTTCATCAATGCCTACCACATCGCAACTGTCTGCAAGCAGCCTGATGTTGGCAGCTGCAGGAACTGGTGTGGACCGAATGGAGTTTTCGTCATGAGAAACCACTTCTTCGTCGTGATATCTTCTATCTATTTGAGGTTTAAAGATTTCAACTTTTTGTTTAGCAAATTTTGCGCGCTTAAGCCTTCGGATCAATTCTTCCGTTTTTCCAGAAAACATACTTCCGCAGATCACTTCGATCCAGCCAAATTGCTCTTTATGATTAACAGTGTTTTCGAGAAACATTTTGTAATTTAGGGCGTTAATAAATAGTTTTCACTACAAATAATCAAGGCTAAAATTAGCAAAAAATATAGGGCCTTTAAAAAAGAAAATCACAAATGTTATGAAGAGAGTTTTAGAGGATGAGCTGATAAGTCTGGCAGAGCGAATTCTAAAATTAAAGAATAGAGCAGACATCCATCAATTGAAAAAAGAAACAGGTATTCTTTATGAAAAGTTGAGCATTTTGGCGTTTGCTGAATTGCATTTTGGTGGTTTGAAATCTGAAGTTTCTAAAACTGAATTTAAAGAAGCTTTTGAACAGCAATTTAGCGATATTGATGAGGAAAGTGGTCATTACAAGTCACCCGATGGGATGGATTACAATCCTGATCCTATATCAGAACCCAATACTGAAAAAATCAAGGACATTGTTTCACAAATGCCTGCAGAATCTGAGCAAGTAGATTTGCTTTTAGCAGAATTCCAAAAACTTACTGGAAGTTCGAAATTTAGTTCTGAAACAAACCAGTCAAAAAGAGATAAGACAAGTTCAGAAGAAGATCAACAGTCACCGGATTCTGAGGCTGAAGAGGATAAACCAACTTCAAATAAACTTTATCCCACCGAAGACGACTTCAATAATTACGGGGTTCATTTTGACGATTTGCCCGATTTTGAACCAAAACCTGAAGAGCAAACGACTTCCGATCCTTCAAAACAGGAATACCCGAAGAAAGATCCAGAAGTCCCTAAAGAAGAACCAAAATCTACGCCGCCGGAACCTGAAGAAATTACATCCAACCTAAATTCTAGCCATTCCGAAAAGCGGTCTCTAAATGACAAATTGAAGAAAGGCATAAAAATAGGACTTAACGATAGAATTGCATTTACAAATCATTTATTTGGAGGGAGTACAGACGATTACAACCGCGTACTTTCTCAACTCAATACCATGTCTTCTTTTTCTGAAGTTGAATCTTTTATTCAAAACCAAGTGAAACCCGATTATAATCACTGGGCAGGTAAAGAAGCAACGGAAGCCAGGTTTATGGAGATTGTAGAACGCAAATTCGAGTAAGCATGTCAAAATTAATTTTGGTGCCAACACCCATTGGCAACCTTGCAGACATGACTTATAGAGCTGTTGAGGTCCTAAAATCTGTTGATGTTATCCTTGCTGAAGATACTCGCGTCAGTGGTATTTTGCTCAAACATTACGGCATTGAAACGCCTATGCAAAGCTACCACATGCATAATGAACACGGGATGACAGATTCTGTCGTGAAGCAAATTAAAAACGGTCGGGAAATGGCAATTATAACCGATGCGGGCACTCCAGGTATTTCTGATCCTGGATTTTTACTTGTTAGAGCTTGTGTTGCTCAGGACATCAAGATTGAATGTCTGCCTGGAGCAACAGCTTTCGTTCCTGCTCTGGTCAATAGTGGATTACCGAATGATAAGTTTGTGTTTGAAGGTTTTTTGCCAGCCAAAAAGGGCAGACAAAAACGTTTAAAAGCCCTTGCTGAAGAAGATAGAACGATTATTTTTTATGAATCTCCTTATAAAATACCAAAAACGCTTCAACAATTGATCGAACATTTTGGAGCTGATCGACAAGTTTCAATTTCCAGGGAGATTTCAAAACTCTATGAAGAAACCATTCGTGGTTCGTTGACAGAAGTCATAGCCCATTTTGAAGAGAAAAAACCAAAAGGGGAATTTGTCATCGTATTGGCGGGTAAGAGTTGATAAATCTAAAATTTTGAGATTCTTCAAGTTGTTTATCATCTCTAGGGAAATGCAGTAACAAGAGTTTTTTTTTGATACATTAGGTGTAAGATTCCTCAGTTGCTTAAAAAGTTCCTTCAGAAGGATATAGTGTATAGCCCCATAAGTTAGAGAAGACTTCAATTTTTTAGGCATAAAAAGCCCTGAAAAGTAACTTGTTTAAAAGCAATTTACATTTTCAGGGCTGTATCCTATGGCTTTAAAAATTAATTGATTTCTGAAACTCTTAAAGTGTTCACCATACCCTTATCTTCAATTGGCATTGCAGCCAGGTTGATGGTAAAGTCACCTTTTTCAACATATTTCATAGCTTTCGCAATAGAGTTGATATCATCGATGGTGACATCTGTACTTTCAAATTTATCGTAATAAAACGCACGAACTCCCCATAATAGACTCAATTGAGTTAAAATTCTTTTGTTGGAGGTGAAGGCTAAAATATGAGAATCTGGTCTCCATGCTGAAATTTGAAATGCAGTGTACCCACTATTTGTTAAGGTACAAATTGCACTAGCGTCAATTTCATTCGCCATAAAAGCAGCGTGGTAACAAACAGATTTTGTAATATACCGTTTAGTCTGAATTTGTGGAGCTTCACGTGGAACCCGTATAAGTGGTGAATTTTCAACACTTTTCAGGATCTGAGCCATTTTCTGGATAACTTGTACTGGATATTTTCCCACTGAAGTTTCTCCAGATAGCATCACAGCATCGGCACCATCCATCACAGAGTTAGCAACATCATTTACCTCCGCTCTTGTTGGCGTTAGGCTATCAATCATAGTTTCCATCATTTGTGTAGCTATAATGACAGGAATTCTTGCCTGCTTTGCTTTTAGGACCAGTTGTTTTTGAATTAATGGAACTTCGTGTGCAGGAACCTCAACACCCAAGTCACCACGGGCTACCATTATTCCATCGCAGTAAGCTATAATTTTATCTATATTCTTGACTCCTTCAGGCTTTTCAATTTTAGATATAATAGGAATTTTATGCTCGCTATGCTTTTTAATTATTTTCTGAAGTTGCTTTAGATCACTTGCAAATCTTACAAAAGATAAAGCAATCCAGTCCACTTGAAGTTCACAGGCAAAAATTGCATCCTCTACATCTTTCTCTGTCAATGCAGGTAATGAGATATTGGTATTAGGAAGATTAACTCCTTTCCTGGACTTTAGAGGTCCTCCTTGTACCACTTTAGTTTTGACTTCACTTTTACGATCAGTGTTGATAACTTCGAAAATCAGTTTACCATCGTCAAGTAATATGCGTTCACCAGCTTTTACATCTTGTGGAAAAGTATCGTAGTTCATGAACACACGTGTTTTTGTCCCTTCAAACTCTTCTCCTGTAGCAAAAACAATTTCATCTCCCGGTTCTACGATCACTTCATCTTTCATGACTCCAACACGAAGTTTAGGACCTTGTAAATCTCCAAGAATACCAGCGTTATAGCCATACTCTTCATTAAGGTCACGAATCATTTTCACACGTTCTTTCACACCTTCGTGGTCAGCGTGTGAAAAGTTGATTCTAAAAATATTTACTCCGGCATCTAGCATGTCTTTCAGGACTTCTTTTTTGCTAGTTGAAGGGCCTAGTGTGGAAACTATTTTTGTTTTTTTTGTTGCTTTCATTAGTCTAAAATTAAGTGTTCAGGGTGTTTTTGTGCACTGTTATCTATGGTATATATCATAGATATTTGGTGCAGTTTTATCAGTTTATCTATGATGAGTTGAGGGTTGAAAATATCAAGCTCATCTTCTATTTTTAAAAGGTAATCTACTTGTTTGTAGTCTTTTAATAAGAATTCAGTTTTTATAAAATCGTCAGTACCAAATAAATTTTCAGCTGCTTTAAATTCTTGCTCAATGCTTACTTTATTACAGATTAAATGAGATTTGGTGTCCCAATCTTCATTATAATAATCGAAAACAGGAAAACCTACGACCTGTCCGTTTATTTTGAGATCCAGATCATATTCCATTCTTTTAAAATTTGTCTTTAGAATGGTATTTATAAGGTAAGCCAATTTGTGAGGTTCTTGTTGGGAATGAATGCCAATAAGTTTAAAATCACAAATTTCAAAATCAGATAAACTGAATTTCTTTTTTTTCATGATCAAAATTTACAAAAATTGCCTTCATTTACGACAGAACCAATTGTAAATATATGAAACAAAACAAGATGCATCAACTCTTAGCTTGCTTAATGCTGGACTTGACATCAAGAAAACGTTTTCGTGGAAAGTATTTTAGATATTAATGTGGTTTTGAAATGTAAAATATGCTCTTTGTGAAGCTTTTTCTTCAGCACGTTTTTTTGAAGTTTCCCTTGCTTTTCCGGAAATTTCATTGTTGATGAATAATTTTACAGCAAAATGCTTCTCTTCATCTTTTCCGAAATCATCTTCGATCACAAATTCAAACGGAAATTTATTTTTCTGGCACCATTCTATCATCAGGCTTTTATAGCTGACGATGCGTTTTTCTAGTTTAGCTAGATCTACATCTTCCTGAATTACTTTTTTATAAATGAAGTTCTCGCAGGCTTTGAAGCCTTTGTCTACATAAATAGCTCCTATAAGTGCTTCAAATAGGTTACCATTGATGTTTTTACCTAGCCTTTCAGCTGAGATTTCCGAAAGGATCAAGTCTGTAAGATTAAAACTTTCACCTAACAGGTTAAGATGTTTACGGCTTACAATTTTTGAACGCATTTTGGTAAGATAGCCTTCATCGCCATGAGGAGCGTTTTCAAAAAGGTAGGTAGAAATCACTGCACCAAGGATTGAATCTCCGAGAAATTCTAAACGTTCATAGCTTATTATTTGTCCTTCTGCATCTTTAGCCTTCAAAGATGTATGTGTAAAAGCCTGCTTGTAAATCGATAAGTTACTGGGCTTAACTTTTACAATCTTCTGGATTTTTTGAAAAAAAATCCCGTCTCTGCGAGAACGGGATTCGTTTAGTATATGTTTTAAAAATTTCATTCAAAATAAATAAACTACTCCTCCATCTTTTTGAACGCTACACAGGCATTGTGCCCTCCGAAACCAAACGTGTTGCTCATGGCAACTTTGATTTCTCTTTTTTGAGGTTTGTTCAATGTCAGGTTAAGTTCTGAATCAATATTCTCATCTGCAGTCTCATGATTGATTGTTGGTGGAACCAAGCTATTCTGCATGGCAAGAATAGAAGCGATAGCTTCTACTGCTCCTGCAGCGCCAAGTAAATGACCAGTCATGGATTTTGTAGAATTAATATTGATGTTTTTAGCATGTTCACCAAAAACTTGTTTAATCGCTTTCAATTCTGCCACATCGCCAAGAGGAGTAGAAGTACCATGTGTATTTATAGTATCTACATCTTCAGGTTTGAGTCCAGAATTTTCCAGACAATTTTTCATCACAGCGATGACACCAATCCCTTCAGGATGTGGAGCTGTCATGTGATACGCATCAGAGGACATCCCTCCTCCAATGACTTCAGCATAAATCTTTGCTCCTCTTGCTTTGGCATGCTCATATTCTTCAAGAATCAGAGCGCCTCCACCTTCACCAAGAACGAAACCATCTCTATTCGCATCGAAAGGTCTGGATGCTTTTTCCGGGTCATCATTTCTTGTGGAAAGCGCATGCATGGAATTAAATCCACCCATACCAGCTTGTGTTACTGCTGCTTCACTTCCTCCGGTAACCATGATATCGCTGTATCCCAACCTTATGTAGTTGAGAGCGTCTATCATAGCATTGGCTGAGGAGGCACATGCAGAAACCGTTGCATAATTAGGGCCCATAAATCCATGTTTGATGGAAATGTTTCCAGGAGCAATGTCTGCAATCATTTTTGGAATGAAGAAAGGGTTGAAACGTGGTGTTCCATCTCCTTTAGCAAAGTCAATAACTTCATTTTGGAAAGTCTCAAGTCCACCAATTCCGGCACCCCATATGACACCGACACGATATTTATCGACGACATTAAGATCTACACCTGAATCCAGGATGGCCTCATCTGAAGCTACCAAAGCATATTGTGCAAACCTGTCGAGCCGTCTCACTTCTTTTCTGTCGAAGTAATCGTTGGCATTAAAATTTTTTATTTCACAAGCGAATTTGGTTTTGAACAGGCTAGTATCAAAATAGGTGATAGGCGCTGCTCCACTTTTACCGTGTATTAGGCTATCCCAGTATTCTGATATATTATTTCCGATAGGTGTAAGTGCACCTAATCCAGTAACTACAACTCGCTTTAATTCCATGAAATAAGACTGTTTATTTTTTAGCTTCTTCTATGTAAGAGACAGCTTGACCAACTGTAGAAATGTTCTCTGCTTGGTCATCAGGTATTTGAATATCAAATTCTTTTTCGAATTCCATGATAAGCTCAACTGTATCCAAAGAATCTGCTCCCAAATCGTTTGTAAAGCTTGCTTCTGTAACAACTTCGTTTTCGTCAACGCCTAACTTATCAACGATAATGGCTTTTACTCTTGATGCAATGTCTGACATGATTGTATTTTTTTATGTTTAAATTCAGTGCGCAAAAATATAAAACTTTAGTTTAAAACAAGTTTTTAAGCTGAAAATGTGTTTAAATTTACATAATAATATTTTATAAATTAGTTTTGAAATTGCTTATATTTCAAATTCAACATTAAGTAAAATGGAAGATTCAAATTTAAATTCAAAAAAAAAGATTGTTGTTTTTGCCTCAGGTAATGGGACAAACGCTGTAAATATATATCATTATTTCAGAAATAATAAAAATATTGAGGTCTCTCATATATTCTCTAATAATAAAAAATCTAAAGTTTTACGAAGGGCACACGACCTTGGTATTAAGTGTGTTCATTTTGAAAAAGAGGACTTATACGATTCCCCATCTCTTATAAATGTTATAAAAGATATTAATCCCAGTATTATAGCATTTGCAGGCTTCCTGTTGAAAGTTCCTGAGTCTTTTTTAGCTGCCTTTCCAAAACAAATAATAAATATTCATCCTTCTTTACTCCCTAAATATGGTGGTGAAGGCATGTATGGAGAGCGGGTTTTCAGAAAGACATTAAAGAATAGAGATAAAGAAAGTGGAATCACTATACATTATGTCAATGAAGAGTATGACGAAGGCGAAATTATTGCCCAGATCAAACTAGAACTGGATAATGATGAAGACCTTAACTCTCTGGAAGAAAAAATTCATAGCCTAGAATATGAGCACTATCCCAAAGTGATTGAAAAGCTGTTGACTTAATTTATGGCCAAATCCTCTAAGTATTATGTCGTATGGGAAGGTTATGAACCAGGAATCTATTCCTCTTGGAATGAGTGTAAACTGAAAATCCAGAACTATCCTAATGCCAAATACAAATCTTTCTCAAGCCAGGAAGTGGCCAAAGATGCTTACGCAATGGGTTTTTTTGGCTATCAAAAACAAAAAAAACTAACTTCCACATCTTTTTCTACAGAAGGCATCGAATGGAAATCTATTGCTGTAGATGCTGCATCGAGTGGTAATCCGGGCAAAATGGAATACAGAGGGGTGGTCACCAAAACGAAACGGGTCTTATTTCATATGGGCCCTTTTCCAAATGGCACTAATAATATAGGAGAGTTTTTGGCCTTAGTTCATGGCTTAGCTTTCTTGAAAGACAAGAAAAGTGAATTACCCATTTATACTGACTCCAAAATTGCCATGTCCTGGATCCGACAGAAAAAATGCAAGACCAAGCTTAATAAGAATTCAAAAAATGAAAAACTATTTGAATTGATCAAAAGAGCTGAAATCTGGCTTTCAAAAAACACCTTTAAAAACCCTATTCTGAAATGGGAAACCAAAAGCTGGGGAGAAATTCCTGCTGATTTTGGGAGAAAGTAAACTTTTCTGTGAGCTATCTCAGGCTCTAAACAGGTTGAAATCCTAAGTCTATGTGACCTGCTTTAATAGTAAAATCTAGTCTAATATACTTAAGGGTGTTCCATTAATCGGTTTTGAAAACAAAAGACTAGACAGATATCGTTTTAACTGCTTTATAAACTATTTAAAGTAACCAGAACCTCTGACATGAACTTCAACATGTGCAAACTATTAAATCTAAAGCTTGGTTTTAAATTTCAACCTCTCTGTCTTCTTAAATAATGTACATTACTTTTTAAATTAATGTACATTAATAATTTTTTAATCTACTTTAAATTAAAAGGACCATTTGTTAAGCTCCAAATTTGAAGCCCTTAAAAGCAGGACATCTTCTTCTGGTATTTACAAATGGTTTTGTGGATAAAAAAACAAAAGTCTTCAATTAAAAAGTTTCTTTTCAAGAAGTATAAAATCAAATTCCGCTAAGTCTTTATATGGTTTTTACTTATTGATTTTTATAGGCTTTGAAATAAAACCTTCAGCCGATTAAATTCTTATAGAAAGCCTATATTTGCAAAAAATTTCGATAGATATGAGCAAATTATTGATTGTAGGAACTGTGGCTTTTGATGCTATTGAAACGCCCTTCGGAAAAACAGATAAAATTCTTGGTGGCGCAGGGACTTACATCGCTTTAAGTGCTTCTCAATTTGACGTGGAATCTGGAATAGTTTCAGTTGTTGGAGATGATTTTCCTCAGGAGTATTTGGATTTGCTTACCGATAGAAATGTGAATTTAGAAGGCTTAGAAATAGTAAAAGGTGGCAAGACTTTTTTCTGGAGTGGCCGTTACCATAACGATATGAATTCCAGAGACACTCTGGACACGCAATTGAACGTGCTAGCAGAATTTAGTCCTGTTGTACCAAAAGACTATATCAATTCTGATATCGTGATGCTCGGAAACTTGCATCCCGCTGTTCAGTTAAGTGTGATTGACCAGGTTGAAAATCCAAAATTAATTGTATTGGATACCATGAATTTCTGGATGGATTCAGAATTGGATTTACTAAAGCAGGTGATTGCTAAAGTGGATGTCATTACGATTAACGATGAAGAAGCGAGACAGCTTTCTGGTGAATATTCGCTAGTTAAGGCAGCCAGAAAAATAAGAGATATGGGGCCAGACTATGTGGTCATAAAGAAAGGAGAACACGGCGCTTTGTTGTTCCACAACGAAGAAATGTTTTTTGCACCAGCGCTTCCGCTTGAAGAAGTATTTGATCCAACCGGAGCTGGAGATACCTTTGCAGGTGGATTTGTAGGTTACCTAGCGAATACTAAAGACACTTCTTTTGAAAATATGAAAAATGCTGTGATTTACGGATCCAATCTGGCATCGTTCTGTGTTGAAAAATTTGGGACTGAAAAAATGCTTGAATTGGATAAAGACGAAGTCGACCAGCGCTTAGAAAGTTTTCAAGCTCTAACTCAATTTGAAATAAATTTAGCTTAACACTTACTACCCTGAAATTTCAGGGCATTTTTATAGGATACACCAATGAGTGAATTGATCAAACACGAATGTGGCATCGCCACTTTAAGACTTCTAAAACCCCTTTCTTATTATAAGGAGAAGTATGGTAGTGCCTTTTATGGCATTAACAAAATGTATTTGATGATGGAGAAGCAGCACAATCGAGGGCAGGATGGTGCTGGTTTGGCTAGTGTAAAGCTAGATGTGAAGCCTGGAAATCGATACATCAGTAGAATCCGTTCCAACGAAGCGCAGCCCATTCAGGATATTTTTGCTCAGGTGAATGAAAGAATTAATCGTGAGCTTAAGGAGCACCCCGAGATTTTAGAAGATATTGACAATGAAAAAATTAAGCTTCCCTATTTAGGTGAGGTGTTTTTGGGTCACGTGCGTTACGGAACCTTTGGTAAAAACAGCATAGAAAGTGTACATCCCTTTCTAAGACAAAACAACTGGATGCACCGAAACTTAATTGTGGCTGGTAACTTCAATATGACCAACGTCAATGAGTTATTCCAAAATCTGGTAGAGCTAGGTCAGCATCCCAAGGAGAAAGCTGATACGGTGACAGTGATGGAAAAAATTGGCCACTTCCTGGATTCTGAAGTTGGTAAGCTTTATAAGAAACTAAAAAGCGAGGGTTACAATAAAAAAGAAGCTTCTCCTCATATAGTTGAACAGCTGAAAGTACACAAAATACTAAGAAAATCTTCTAAAGACTGGGATGGCGGGTACGTTATTGCAGGAATGCTCGGTCATGGAGATTCTTTTGTACTAAGAGATCCCAATGGTATAAGGCCTGCTTATTATTATAAAGATGATGAGGTCGTGGTAGTGGCTTCTGAACGTCCTGTGATACAGACGGCCTTCAACGTCGCTTACGAAGATGTCCATGAGCTGATGCCTGGTGAAGCGATCATTACCAAGAAAGACGGTTCTGTTCATTTCAAAACCATACTTAAACCAAGAGAACGTAAAGCCTGTTCTTTCGAACGTATTTATTTTTCCAGAGGCAGCGATGCTGAAATTTATAAAGAGCGTAAAAACCTCGGTCGCTTACTGATGCCGGATGTGCTGAAAACTATCGATTATGACACCATGAATTCTGTATTCTCCTTCATTCCGAACACGGCTGAAACTTCATTTTACGGGATGGTAGAAGCCGCACAGGACGAATTAAACCGACAGAAAAATCAGGCGATACTAAAAGAAAAAGAAGGCTTAACCGATGAGCGGCTTTCAGATATTCTCAGTCTGAGATTGCGAACAGAGAAAATCGCAGTCAAAGATGTAAAGTTGCGAACCTTTATCGCGGAAGATAGCAGTAGGGATGATTTGGTGGCTCACGTTTACGATGTGACTTACGGTGTTGTAAAAACTACTGATAATTTGGTCGTGATCGATGATAGCATTGTTCGTGGCACGACCCTAAAGAAGAGTATTTTAAAAATGCTGGATCGTCTAAATCCCAAAAAAATCATCATTGTGTCTTCAGCGCCACAGATCCGTTATCCGGATTGCTACGGGATAGATATGGCAAAACTGGAAGATTTTGTGGCCTTTCAAGCAACAGTTTCCCTTCTAAAGGAGCGTGGTATTTATAAGGAAACGGTAGATGCGATCTATGATAAATGTAAAGACCAATCTGAATTTGCTCATCAGGCGGAACAAAACCACGTCAAGGCGATGTATGAGCCTTTTACTTACGAAGAAGTCTCCGATCGCATTGCTCAGCTTCTAAGCGATGAGAGCATCTCTTCAGAAGTAAAAGTTATTTATCAAACTGTAGATAAACTCCATGAAGCCTGCCCCAAAAATCTGGGTGACTGGTACTTTACAGGAGACTACCCAACACAAGGAGGCAATAAGGTAGTTAATAAGGCGTTTATGAACTTTTACGAAGGTAAAAACGACAGGGCGTATTAAAATTTAGTTTTAACTTTCCTAGTTCCTCTTTTTAAATATATTTGCACACAAATTTATGATCAACTGTTATGAGTGACCAATCCTCCCAAAACGACGAAATTGATTTAAGTGTAGTTTTTGATAAAATAAAATCAATTTTCAAATCCATTTTAATTGGGCTTGTCCAAATCTTTCAATTTTTTTGGAATCATAAGTTTAGACTTTTGATAGTTTTAATTATAGGCATAGGAATTCAGTTGATGTTTTCAACGCAGGTAGATAAAATTTATAAAAATGAATTTTTAGTTAAAACCAATTTTGGAAGTACTGAGTATTTGTACAGCAAAGCAGAAGCTATCAATCAAAAGATAAAGGATAAAGACACTGTTTTTTTAAGCAGTATTTTTGGTGATGAATACGAAAGGATTGAAGAAGTAAGGGTTGATCCAGTTGTAGATATTTATTCTCTAGTTAATAGGTCACAAGAGAATAAAGAAATATTTGAACTTTTATTGGATGAATATGATGACATTTCCTTTATAGGAAATGCAATTAATAGGGGTGAATATCCAACTCATAAAATATCATTACTTGTGAATGGAGTTTCACTTAATAAAGTGCTATCATTAGAATTATACAATTACTTGACTAATAATCCTTATTATAATGATTTAAAACAATTAGCCTTAAACAGCTATGAAGAGCAATTGAAGCAAAATAAATCTATAAGATCTCAGATTGATAGTATTATTAAAGATCAAAAAGACATTGGTGTTTTTCCTAAAACAAATGATAATGCAATCAATTTTACAGGAAGCCAAAATCTCAGAGAATTATTAAGCCAAAAGCAAGAGCTTTTAGATAATGATCTTAGATTAAAGAATAACCTATCTACTAATGATCAAGTGTTGAAAATTGTTGACTCTAATTTTGGAGTATTAAGTGAAGAGGATAATCGTTCTAATTTAATTATTCCAGCATCTCTTTTGTTCATATATACTTTGTTTTTCTTTTTTAGATTTTTGAAAATAAATATATTAAAGGTTATTAAGGAAAGTTAAATAATTTTTTTTATGTACTTTATTTGGTTTGGCTGACAAATCA
Source organism: Psychroflexus longus (assembly GCF_020164595.1). Taxonomy (GTDB): domain Bacteria; phylum Bacteroidota; class Bacteroidia; order Flavobacteriales; family Flavobacteriaceae; genus Psychroflexus; species Psychroflexus longus. The sequence goes on along the minus strand of NZ_JAIQZE010000002.1, from coordinate 133,264 downwards.
AAAAATAATCTTTAAATATAATTATATGATTAAAGTTAGAAATCTCATAATTTTCGGTACTCGTCCTGAAGCTATTAAGATGGCACCATTGGTGAAAGCTTTTGAAGGTAAACAGAATTCTTTTGAAACTAAGGTTTGTATTACCGCTCAGCACAGAGAAATGCTGGATCAAGTACTCGATTTTTTCAAAATCAAACCAGATTTTGATTTGGATTTAATGAAAGCCAATCAAAATTTATATACGCTAACTGCAGATATACTGACTTCATTAAAGCCTGTTTTAGAAGAGTTTAAGCCAGACTATGTTTACGTGCATGGAGATACGACTACAACCATGGCAGCGAGTATTGCTGCTTTCTATTCCGGGGCAAAAGTGTGTCATGTAGAAGCAGGCTTAAGAACCTTCAATAAGCGCTCCCCTTTTCCTGAAGAAATCAACAGATCTGTGACAGGCCGTATAGCAGATTACCATTTTTCACCTACCCAGACTTCGAAAGAAAATTTATTAAGGGAAAATATAGATGATGACACTGTTCTAGTCACTGGAAATACGGTCATCGATGCGCTGAAGTATAGTAATGCAAGAGTTAATTCTTCAGAATATACCGACGAGGAAATAGAATCTTTGAAACCTCTTTTAGAGTCCAATAAAAAGTTAATTCTAGTCACAGGACATAGACGAGAAAATCATGGTCAAGGGTTTATAGATATCTGTAGTGCTTTAAAAGAAATAGTGGGAACAAATGAGGATGTGCAAATTATCTATCCCGTTCATCTCAATCCGAATGTGAAAAAACCAGTTTTTGACATTTTAGGCGATGTGCCGAATATCTCGTTAATAAATCCTTTATCCTATCCTGCTTTTATTTGGCTTATGAGCCAGTCTCATATTATTATTACGGATAGTGGAGGAGTGCAGGAAGAAGCGCCTAGCCTTGGCAAACCTGTTTTGGTTATGCGTGACACTACAGAACGTCCAGAAGCTGTCGATGCTGGGACAGTTTTGTTGGTTGGAACTGACAAAGAAAAAATAGTTTCTGAAACTAATAAGTTATTAAGCGACGATCTTTTCTATAATAAAATGAGCTTACTACATAATCCCTATGGGGATGGCTTAGCTTGCGATAAAATTGTAAACTTTATAAAAAAACTTCCTCAATGATATCAGAACCAAAAGTTGTCATGATAGGGCTAGGTTATATCGGTCTTCCCACAGCAGCTCTTATCGCTCAAAATAAAACCTATGTCCATGGTGTTGACATTAACGCTGATGTAGTAGAAACCATAAACAAAGGCAAAGTTCATATCGTAGAGCCAGACCTCGAGAAGGCTGTTTCTGATGCCGTTTCAGAAGGCTTTCTTCAAGCAGATACTAAACCTGTACAGGCCAATACCTATCTGATAGTTGTACCGACACCTTTTAAAGCCAAAAACGAACCTGATATATCCTTTGTAGAGGCAGCAACAAAATCTATAATCCCTTTATTGAAAGAAGGCGATCTATATATCATTGAATCGACCTCACCTATCGGGACCACTGAAAAGATGGTAGATTTCATCTATCAGGAGCGGCCTGAACTTAAAGGCAAGCTTAATGCCGCCTATTGCCCCGAACGTGTTTTACCCGGGAATGTAATGCATGAGTTAGTTCATAACGATAGGGTAATTGGAGGGGTTGATGAAAAATCTACAGAGAAAGCCATAGAATTTTATAAAGAATTTATTAAAGGTGATTTACACAGAACCAATGCACGAACGGCTGAAATGTGCAAGTTGGTAGAAAATTCCTCTCGCGATGTACAAATTGCCTTTGCGAATGAACTATCTCTGATTTGTGACAAAGCCAATATCAATGTATGGGAACTCATCAAGCTGGCCAATAAACACCCTAGAGTAAACATCTTACAGCCCGGCTGTGGAGTAGGTGGCCATTGTATAGCAGTGGATCCTTATTTTATTGTAGCGGATTATCCTATGGAATCTAAAATTATAGGAGCTGCCAGAGAGATTAATAATTATAAATCATTTTGGTGTGCAGAGAAAGTCCAAACCGCAAAGCTAGAATTCGAACTAAAACACGGACGAAAGCCAAGCATTGCCATTATGGGCTTGGCGTTTAAGCCCAATATAGATGACCTGAGAGAGTCACCAGCTAAATACATTGCTCAAAAAGTCTTACAAAATGCCAACAACGAAGAATATTTTATCGTTGAGCCTAATATAAAGTCACATAAGATTTTTAAACTGACTAATTATCGAACGGCTGCAGATAAAGCCGATATAGTTGTTTTTCTTGTGGCACACAACGAGTTTAAGAATCTAGAACTTAAAAATAAAGTAATATTAGATTTTTGTGGTGTATTGAATGGTAAATAAGACTACAATATAAAATTGGCTTTGTAAGTGATTAAAATAGATAAAGATTTTACTGAATTATTAAATAAAGGTGGTATAGCATTGTTAATAAGAATAGCAGGCTTTATTGCAGGGTATTTGTTTATTTTCTACACAGTGAAATTATTTGGTGCAGAAACACAAGGAAGATTAAATTTAAGCTTCTCATTTATGATGATAGGGGCTCTTATTTGTAGATTAGGTCTAGATATTCATTTTGTTAAGATTTATTCTATACCAGGTAATTTTCATGATTCAAAAGGTATATATTACAAAGTACTTCCATATGTTTTACTTTTAACCTTTTTAGTTTCGGGATGTATCTTTCTCTTTTCTGGACAGATAAGCACACATGTTTTTAATGATCCAGAATTAAATATATTTTTAAAATGGGTGTCTCCTTGTGTAATATTTTTTACGTTTATTTTATTAAATGCTTCTGTATTTAGAGGTCTTAAGAAAAATTCATTGTACGCATTTCTATTTAATGGAGGACGTTTTATTTTCACTTTAATTTTCTTCTTCGGTATAATAATTTTTTACAAGAACCCACTTGTTACTATTATCGCACATACTTTAGCAATTTTTGTTCTTTTTCTTATATCATTAAGGTATATTTTTAAATATAATTATCCTTTTGTTCGTAAATCAACCTATACAACTAGGAAGTTTGTAAAACAATCATTACCAATGTTGGTTTCAACATCAATGATCATTTTTTTAGGCTGGTCAGACACTATAGTTCTTGGAATCTTCAAAGATAGCTCTGATGTAGGAATTTATGGAGTTGTGCTAAAAATTTCGGTAGTAACAAGTTTCACTTTTCAAGCTTTAGATTCTATTTTGGCGCCAAAATTATCTAATGCCTACCATGCTGATGATATGAGCTTATTTAAAAAACTGGTGAAATTTTCCACGATTTTGAATTCAATAATTTCAATTCTAGTCGTAACTGGAATTATTATCTTTAAAGATTTAATCCTTTCTATTTTTGGAGATGAATTTTTTAAAGCTTCTACGGCTTTAATAATTTTGTGTCTTGGTCAATTATTTAATGCAATTTGCGGCCCTGTTGGATCTATTTTACAGATGACAGGTAGACAGGTTGTATTCCGTAATATTTTAACAATTGCATTTTTAATCAATATTGTATTAAACTTTCTTTTGGCGCCAACATATGGAATCAATGGTGTAGCAGTTGCAACAGCAATTAGTTTGGCATTTTGGAATCTTTCCAGTGTAATTTATATATCGAAGAAAATCTATTGATATTATGTTAAGTAAATCATTTATGCCAGCCTTAAGATTGATCTTAGTTTTACTCTGCTCTTTAAGTGTGTTTTATAGAATTTTATCTGAGATTACTAGCTTGTCAATTTTTAGATATCTGGATGAGATAATTTTTTTCTCAGTTATAGTGTATCTTCTTTTTTACTATTTAACATCAAAGAAAGTTCATATAATTAATTTAATTTTATTAGTCTTTATTTCATATTCTGTAATTGTAAGTCTACTTTTCGGTTTCAACAAAAATTTAATTGACATTTTTCTGCAAACTCTAATAAATGTCAAGTTCTTTATTTTAATTATTGGGTTCATCTTAATCTTTAAGAATAATTTTAAATATTTAAACCTGTATTTCAAAGTTGTCTTTGGTATTGCTTTTTTATCTTTTTTTATCCATATAATATCGGGTGTTCAGTTCAATAACCTTTTTAATATATCAACTTTTGCAAGACCTAACATTAGATACTCTGGATTTATTGCTCACCCTAATCACATGGCTTATTTAGCAGTTCTTTACATTGGATATATACTGAGTAAAATAAAGTCTAGTAAGACGAAAATTAACCTAAATAGTTTTTTACAAATATTCTTTTGTGTCGCTATAATATTCCTAACAGATTCTAGGACTTCAATTATTGCAGCAGCCATTTTCTTTTTAGCATTTTATTGGGACTTACTCCTTAAAAATGCGTTAGTGTTGTTGTATGTTTTTTCAACATTATCATTATCAATTGTCTTTTTAGCTGTTTTTACAGACGTTTTTGATTCAATCATCCAAAATATTTTTCAAACATTTACTTTAGAAAGTACTTATATTAGAGGGAATATGATTTATTTGTCTGGTTTAATCTTTTATCAGTTTTTTCCTGTAGGTACTGGTGCAGCTTCTTTCGGATCAGTAATGGCTAACAATAAAGTTTACGAATATTACGAACAAGCTGACAGATATTATTTCGCTAATGATATTGGATTATATGACAGTAATATAGCGTCGATAGTAGGTGAGTATGGATTTATTGGTCTTATTTTTTATTTCTTACTTTTTTTCTATACTTATAGATATCTAGCTAAAACATTTAGAACTAGAGGAGTCATGCTCAAATCAGTTTTTTTTGTGTTTTTATTTTACACCATAACAAACCCTATGATAACTAATAATGTATATATACTCATAAGTTTACCCGTCTTTTTAAAGATAGCTTCTATCAATAATACAAATACCCTATAAATGAAAATACTTTTTATTACTAACATGTATCCTAGCAAACAAAAAGCCTATGCTGGTATTTTTGTAAAAAATCAATTTGAAGAATTAAAAGATATAATAGATGATGAGGATACCCTCGATATTTTTTATATGAAAAGAGCTTTCACTTCCAAAGTTGGAAGTGCCCTGAAATATATTTTTGCTTTCATAAGGTTTATTCCATTTTTATTCAAAAGATTCGATATAATCCATGTGCATTATTTTTATCCTTTAATATTATTAGCATGGCTAAACAAAAAAATTCATAAAGAAACTAAAATAGTTGTTACATTCTTAGGTAGAGATATAAACTCTCAAATTGATGAATCAAATCAGAAATTTTTCAGAAAAATTGCGAAGGACATTGATTTTTCTATTCCAGTTGGAATTACTCTTGCACAAGAAATAAGTAAAAAGTTAGAATTAGAAAAAATAAAGGTACTCCCTTGTGGAGTTAATGAGAGTGTTTTTTATAAAGAAAATGATGTAAAGAAAACATATGACTTTATTATGGTAGGCTCTTTTATTCATAGAAAAGGAATAGATACAGTTATAGAAGCCATTAAGTCTTTACCTGAAAATTCTAATATTAAATTTTGTTTTTGTGGTTCTGGAAATTATTTAAGTGAATTAGAAAAGCTTCAAAAAAATCATGACGTTACAATTAAGCAAAATCAGACACAAGATCAGTTAAGATATTTATTAAATTCTTCACGCTACTTCCTACTAATGTCAAGAGCCGAGGGTTTTGCAACTGCAACTACTGAAGCATTCTTTTGTGGGGTTCCAGTATTGACCTCAGATATTAATAATTTTAAAGAACAGGTGGAAGAAGGTGTTAACGGTTTTTTATCACCTTTGGGTAACGCTGAAATATTAAAAGAGAATTTTTTAAAATTGAGTTCAATTAAAGATGATAGGTATAAGGAATTATCTAACGGAGCATTGAATTCATTTAAAGATGCCTCATTAAATTATGTATGCAGAGAGATTTATAATATCTACAAATCGCTTTCTTAAGTCGAATTCATTTAATATGTACAAACAAATGCGTATAGTAAACATCGTAAACAGTTATACTTTACTGTTTTTAGTGTGTTTTACGCTGCCAATGTATACGCAGATAAACAATTTACTTTTAGGAATCTTTATTGTTTTTAGTATATTCAATTATCTTAAAGACAGAGAAAACTTTAGCAATTCATTTTTTAAAAACTACTTTCCAGTAATTGCTTTTTTCTTTTTGGCAGTAATAGCTTCTTTAAATTATGATGACATACTTAACTTTAAAGAATTAGAAAAATATTGGTCTTTTCTCCTGATTCCTCTTGCCTTTTGGATGACAGGTGGAGAAAATAAAAAACTTATTAAGTATGCTTTTCGAGGTTTAATTTTGGGATGTGTTACAACATTACTGATTTGTTATTTGAATACATTTTATGAAATTATAGCTTACAATGAGCCATGGTCTTATATTTTTCGATGGAGACACTTAAGCCATAGGTTTACAGAAATTGCAGATACTCATCCTGCTTATTTAGGGTTATTCATTTGTACCTCCACATATTATCTATTATTTAAATCTAAACAATTTAATACTAAGTTGAGAATACTTATATTATCCATTTACTTTCTTGGAATGCTTCAATTAGCTAGTAGAGTTGCAATTTTCATATTTATTTTGATTTTCTTTGGATGCATTTTTTCAATTTTTAAAAAAAATATTAAGTACTTCATTGTTAGTCTTATAATTTTTCTTTTTTCTTCATTAATTATTTTTTCAGTTGGAAGTGAATACTTAAACAAAAGAATGTTGTCAATAGAAAATATTATGGAAGATTCAAGATTTGATCGCCTAAATATTTCATATAAGATTTTTAAAGAAAATATACTTCTCGGTACAGGTTTTGAAAAAGTTGACGAAGTAAGAATAAAGAAATATCGTGAATACGACTTTGATTTAGCCGCAAGAGAAAAGTATAATGCACACAATCAATTCTTTGAATATTTAACGATTAATGGTATTGTTGGAGGTATTATCTATGCAGTGGTTCTTTTTTACTTAATTTTATTAAGTTTGAAAAGGAAAAATCACCTTTTTCTTTTTATTATAATTTCATTTTTTGTAGCAAACCTTACAGAATCAATGTTAGTAAGGATCAAAGGGGTGGAATATTTTTCAATTTTTGTATCCCTTTTTTTAATGAAAACTAACCCAAAAAAAGAAAACCTCCATAAGTAAAATGAGAAAAAAATTCCTTTTTTTAATTTATATCCTTCTTTTTAAGGATACTCCTGAAGATTACAGACCTTACAGTTTGTTTTTTCCGAAAATTAGACAGTGGCTTGTGAAAAATTACCTAAAAAAATGTGGGATAGAGTTACGTGTTAAAAAAGGTGCTGAAATCTCACCTAATTCAATTGTCGGGGATTTTTCAGAGTTAGGAACAAACTCAGTTATTCAAGCCAACGTAACTATTGGAAATCACGTGATTATGGGGCCAGATATTAAGATATACTCAAGGAATCATAAGTTTGAAAGATTAGATACACCTATCCAGAAACAAGGGAAAAACTACTACGAAACTAAAATTGGCGACGATGTTTGGATAGGTGCCAACGTTATTATTACAGCAGGGTCCGAAATTGGGGATCATGTAATTATTGCCGCAGGTTCTGTTGTTACCAAACACATCCCAGCTTATGCTATTGTAGGAGGTGTACCTGCGAAAATTATTAAATATAGAAATGAGTAATAAAATTAACCTTATTTATCTTTTAGGGGCTGGAAGAAGCGGCACTACTTTACTAGCAACCTTGCTAAACAATCACGATGACATTGAAACTTTAGGTGAAATGCATCAATTTATCGAGTATGTAGATAAAGATAAAGATTGCTCTTGTGGAGAAAAGCTCACATCTTGTTCTACATGGAATTTGTCCTCAGATCTTATGGATAGTAATATAAAAGACGAAAGACTCTACTGCGAAAACAAAGAAAGTCATAAAAATATTCCTTCGCTTATTTTTAATAAGAAAGCAGACAAACGCTATATTTCAATTCAAGAGCATATTTTTTCAGCTCTCTCTGGAAACCGAAAAAGTAAGTGGTACTTAGATTCATCCAAATACATAGCGAGATATTTATTATTGAAGAAAAGTAAAAAGCTCAACATAAAAGGGATTTATATGGTTAGAGACCCAAGAGGGGTCATTAATTCTTTTACTAAAAAGGTGCAAACTTCGAAACGACCTTTAAGTGCTATTTTGTATTATAATATGATCAATCTTTTTGGCGAAGTTGTTTCCAGAAACAATAGAAATATCCTGAAAATCAAATACGAAGACTTAGTAGAATCACCGGAACAGGTTTTAGATGAGATATATAAACATGTTTTTGGGAGCAGTAAAGCATCAGTAAAGATGCCTGAATATTTTACTATGCCTCATATTGTAGGGGGTAATAGAATTAAAACCAAAAAAAGAATTCACTTATCAAAAGACACAGACTGGCAGAGAAACATTCCACGTGCAAGACAGATTATGTATTACTACCTTTGCTTTCCCTTTACTTACATCAACAAATACAGAGTATGAATATATACATCACATTAGATTATGAATTGTTTTTTGGTGAAAAAAGTGGAAGTTTAGAGAACTGTATCATTAAACCCACCGAAGCTATTTTAAAAATTGTAGATATATATAAGGTGAAGTTAGTTTGCTTTGTCGATGTAGGGTATCTAGTCAAACTTGAAGAACAAAAAGATGAATTCCCAAACCTTGAAAAAGATTATAACAAAGTAACTGCCCAAATACGACATTTAGCAGAAAATGGACATGGAATAGATCTACACATTCATCCACATTGGGAAGATTCTTATTATGACGGAAGCAAATGGGTCTTTGACACTTTAAGGTATAAACTAGCAGATTTTTCACCAGATGAAATTACAAGCATAGTAACCAAATACACAGAAACGCTCAAACGAATTTCAGGTAAAGCCCCAAAAGCTTATAGAGCTGGTGGTTGGAGTGCTCAGCCTTTCAAAGGAATAGGAAAAGCCTTATTAAAGAATAATATTGCAATAGATAGCACCGTGTTTCCTGGTGGTTACTACAACTCATCAGACCAATATTACGATTTTAGAGGTATAGAACCTTTTAGAAACAGGTATAAATTCTCAGATAATTTAACGGAAGAAGACTCTGGCGGTAATTTCACTGAAATCCCGATCAGCTCGCATAAGGTAAGTCCCTTGTTTTTTTGGAAATTTAGTTTTCTAAAACTAATGAAGCAAGATAAACATCAAGCCTTTGGTGATGGTTTAGCCATATCAAAAACAAAAAAAGATATTTTAAGACTCTTATTCTCCCCATCCAATAGCGTTGTTTCGGTGGATGGCTACAAAGCATCTTATTTAAAAAAGTCTTATAAGTTACACAAAAAAAATAAAGTTGAAGATTTTGTAATAATCGGTCACCCGAAAGCATTTACTGACTATTCTCTCTCTCAAATTGATAGATTCTTAAAAAATCTAAATCCTACTGATGAAGTAGTAACATTTAATCAGTAAAAATCAGCTAAATAATTATAAAGACCTATGTCTGGACACCTTCTATTACTTAATTCAAAAATCCACAATCTCTCCATGCTGGAAACATTAGATTTGATTGACGAATCTATTCAGAAAGGAAAGCACATCCACCACTCCGTAGTCAATGCAGGGAAAATAGTCTCAATGCAAGAGGATGTTCAGCTTCGTGAAAGTGTAAATGGTGCAGATATTATCAATGCAGATGGGCAAGCTGTAATATGGGCTTCTAAAATTTTAAAGCAACCCATCAAAGAACGAGTGGCAGGTATAGATTTGATGGAGAATCTTGTTGAATTAGCTCATCATAAAGGGTATAAAATATATTGCTTAGGGGCAAAAGAAGATATTGTAGGTAAAGTTGTTCAGGACTATAAACAGAACTATTCTGAAGAACTCATCGCGGGTTATAGAAATGGGTATTTCTCAAAAGAGGAAGAGCAAGGAATAGCTCAGGAGATCGCAGATAGTGGAGCTAATATGCTGTTTGTCGCCATTTCCTCGCCCAAAAAAGAAAATTTTCTTTATGAACATAGAGAGGTACTAAAAAAAGTAAACTTCATAATGGGCGTTGGCGGAAGTTTTGATGTCATTTCAGGCAAAACAAAACGAGCACCACTATGGATGCAGAAATCTGGACTGGAGTGGTTCTACAGATTTCTTCAAGAACCCAAAAGAATGTGGAAAAGATATCTCATCGGAAACACGAAATTCATATTTTTGACATTTAAAGAAAAATTCAAAACCAAATAATAAATTTTAATTGATTTATAAAATTCAATACTTAATACAATCTTATGAAAATAGCAGTCATCGGAACAGGCTATGTTGGCCTGGTTACAGGAACATGTTTAGCAGAAAATGGTAACGAAGTCCTTTGTGTCGATATCGATAAAAACAAAGTGGATCAAATGAAGGCTGGCGTGGTGCCTATTTATGAACCTCACCTGGATGTGCTGTTCGATAGAAACATCGAAGCGGGAAGGCTCAATTTTACTACTGACTTAAAAGAAGGCTTGGACTTCGGAGAAGTGATTTTTCTGGCTTTGCCCACTCCAGAAGGTGAAGATGGCTCTGCAGATTTAAAATATGTGTTGGGCGTAGCTAAAGAAATTGGTGAATACATCACCTCCTATAAAGTGATTGTGGATAAAAGCACAGTTCCTGTGGGGACTGCAGATCTTGTCCATGCCACAATCGCCAAAGACTGTAAAACAGATTTTGATGTGGTGTCCAACCCCGAATTCCTAAGAGAAGGTTTTGCGGTGGACGATTTCCTCAAGCCAGAACGTATTGTGATTGGCTCTAGTAGTGAAAAAGCAATTGAAGTGATGGAGCGCTTGTATCAGCCTTTCGTAAGATCTGGTAATCCAATCATCATCATGGATGAAAAGTCAGCTGAACTGACTAAATATGCCTCCAATTCGTTTTTGGCGACCAAAATTACCTTTATGAACGAAATTGCCAATTACTGTCAGAAAGTTGGCGCAGATGTAGATAAAGTTAGAATTGGGATGGGAACGGACTCCAGAATAGGAAAGCGTTTCCTTTTCCCCGGTATAGGCTATGGCGGCTCCTGTTTCCCTAAAGATGTCAAGGCACTGCATAAGTCAGGAAAAGACATTAACTATGACTTCAAAATTTTAGAGGCTGTCGTAGACGTCAACGAAAAGCAAAAAACAATATTATATCCGGAAATCTCATCATTTTTTGATGATGATTTAAAAGGCAAAACCATTGCCATTTGGGGACTGGCGTTCAAACCAGAAACCGATGATATTCGTGAAGCCCCAGCTTTGTATATGATTGATAAATTATTGGAAGCAGGCGCTAAGGTGAAAGCTTTTGATCCTGAAGCTATGGATAATGTAGAACAGAAGTATGGGGATAAAATAGGTTTTGGAAAAGACATGTATGAAGTGACAGAAGGTGCAGATGCCCTATTGATCTGTACAGAATGGAGTATTTTCAGAACACCGGACTATAAGCGCTTAAAATCTAACTTACAGCAATCCGTTATTTTTGATGGTCGAAATTTATATCCAACGGTGGAGCTAGCTAAAGAAGGAATACACTATATTTCTATAGGAAGACAAAAAGCTTAAGTATTTTTATAAGATTCATGAGTAGTTAACTGCACAGTTTCGGAGTTCAACTCTAAAACTGTGCAGTTTTTTATTCCATAACAGTTTTAGCGCTCATATGCTTAAATATTATAACTTTGTACGTAGAACAAATTAGTAGTCCTAAATAATCATTCCATAATGAAAAAAATTTTAATTACAGGTGCTGCAGGCTTTCTGGGCTCTCACCTTTGCGATAAGTTTATAGACGAAGGCTTTAAGGTGATTGGTATGGACAATCTAATCACAGGAGATTTAAAGAATATTGAGCATCTTTTTAAACTAGATAATTTTGAGTTTTACCACCATGACGTGAGTAAGTTTGTGCACGTCCCGGATGATTTAGATTATATCCTTCATTTTGCCTCCCCTGCTAGTCCAATCGATTATTTAAAGATACCGATTCAAACCTTAAAGGTGGGTTCATTAGGAACTCATAATTTACTTGGCCTAGCCAAAGCAAAAGGCGCCAGACTTTTGATTGCTTCCACCAGTGAGGTGTATGGAGATCCCCAGGTGCATCCGCAAACCGAAGAATACTACGGGAACGTCAACACCATCGGCCCTAGAGGAGTTTACGACGAGGCCAAACGCTTCCAGGAATCCATGACCATGGCCTATCATCGCTTCCATGGCTTAGAGACTAGGATTGTGAGGATATTTAATACGTATGGGCCAAGAATGCGTTTAAATGACGGACGGGTCATTCCAGCATTTATAGGTCAGGCACTTAGAGGAGAAGATCTAACCGTTTTTGGTGATGGTTCTCAAACGCGCTCGTTTTGTTATGTGGATGATCAGGTAGAAGGGATTTACAAACTTTTAATGAGCGATTATGCGGAGCCTGTGAATATCGGTAATCCTTATGAAATTTCAATTTTAGATTTTGCTGAAGAAATCATTAAGTTGACAGGAACAGATCAGAAAATAGTTTTTAAACCGCTACCTAAGGATGATCCAATGCAGCGTCAGCCTGATATTTCGAGAGCTAAATCTATCTTGGGATGGGAACCAAAAGTCAACAGGGCAGAAGGCATGAAGTTGACTTACGACTATTTTAAGTCACTGACCAAGGAAGAATTACAAAGAAGCGAACATAAGGATTTTTCAGATCGCAACAGGAAATAGCCAATGGCTCAATCAGGACGATATTCTATATTTATAAGGCCTTTATCATATTTAATTGATTTAGCCATTCTTATTCTTTTCTCTTCTCAATTTGATTTTGACCTAGAGATGAGTCTCCTTTTTGACGTTTACATCACTATGTGTTGGATCATACTTTCTACGTATTTAGGATTTTATGAGGTTTATCGATTTACAAAACTCATTAAGATCATTTCTTTAACCCTCTCTCAGGCTTTGCTTTTTGCGCTTATAGTTTTTAGTTTTTTTGGAATCTTCTACGAATTAGTTAGGGAACCAGGTAGAGTTTTTCTATATCTAAGTAAGTCTTTTGCAATTATTTTCCTTTTTAAAATCTCGTTACATCTTTTTCTAAAAAAGTATAGGAAAGATCTTGGAGGAAATTTTAGGAGAACCGTTATTTTAGGGAACTCAACTAAAAGCTTACAGCTGAAGTCTTTTTTTGATGATAATCCTGAATACGGATATAATTGCATCAAAGAGTTTAAAATTAGATCCAATACTAATATTGAAAATATATTTAAGTTCATTTTGCAAAATGAAATTGATGAAATTTACTGCTCGATGGCTGAGCTCAACAACGACCAAATCAACGCCATTATCAACTTTGCTGATAATAATCTGAAGGTCCTTAAATTTTTACCAGATAATAAGGATGTATTTACCAGAAAATTAAATTTTGAATATTATGGTTATCTTCCCATTATATCTCTTAGGAAAATACCAACAGATTCGACTGTTAATCAGCTTTTAAAGCGAAGCCTGGATATAGTGCTAAGCCTAGGAGTCATTATTTTTATCCTATCTTGGTTAACACCTTTAATAGCGATTTTGATTAAGTTAGAAAGTAAAGGTGCGGTGTTTTTCAAGCAAAAGAGAAACGGGCTGGATTACAAGGAGTTTTACTGTTATAAGTTTAGGTCTATGAAACCTAACCCTGAGGCGGACTTGCATCAGGCCAACAAAAATGATCAGCGGATTACTAAGATTGGTAAGTTTATGAGAAAAACGAGTATTGACGAGCTACCGCAATTTTTTAACGTATTGAAAGGAGATATGAGCGTAGTAGGGCCACGGCCTCATATGGTAAGTCATACTCACAATTTTGCTGAAAACATAGATAAGTTTATGGTTAGGCATTTTGTAAAACCTGGTATCACTGGTTTAGCGCAAGTCAGTGGCTACAGAGGCGAAATTGAAACCGATCAGGACATCATCAACCGGGTAAAGTTCGATATTTTCTATCTGGAAAACTGGTCCTTGCTTTTGGATATCAAGATTGTATTTCAAACCGTTATCAATGCCGTAAAAGGCGAGAAAAAAGCCTATTGATGGAGGACATAGTTTCTATTATCACTCCAGTTTACAATGCTGAAAAATTTATTCAAGACACTATTACCTCCGTACAAAATCAAAGTTACCAACACTGGGAACATCTTCTGGTAGATGATTGTTCATCTGACAATTCTCAAAATATTATTGAAGAACTTGCCAGAAAGGACCCAAGAATTAAATACTTCAAATTAGATAAAAACGGCGGTCCTGCTGTAGCAAGAAATAAGGCTATAGAATTGGCTGAAGGTAGATATTTAGCCTTTTTGGATGCCGACGATCTTTGGTTCGAATTCCACCTTAAAGCCTCTCTAGATGTTATGAAAATTAATAATCATGCTTTCGTCTTTGCTTCTTATAAAAGATCAAACGAAAACCTAGAATTTGTGTATTCAGATTTTGTTGTTCCAGAAAATGTGTCCTACACAGATATCCTTAAGTCCAATTCTATAAGTTGTCTTACAGCAGTAGTGGACACCCATGTTTTAGGAAAAAAGTATATGCCGCTTATCCGTAAACGTCAAGACATGGGATTATGGTTGAAATATCTCAAAGAGATCAAATATGCATACGGGATACAGAAACCTCATGCCATTTATAGAATTCGAGAAAATTCGTTGTCTAGGAATAAATATAGACTTATTAAATACCAGTGGGAATTCTACAGAAAAGTTGAACGCTTATCTGTATTTAGTTCACTTTACTATCTGGTATTATGGACTTATTTTGGTTACAAAAAATATAAAAACTAATTCTCTTAAAGCCTTATTAATTTTATAAATTGCTATATATTGCTTCTATTTATAAATACTAGATGAAATTTTATTTATCCTTCACTGTTATTGTGTTATTAGCAATGTCTTCATTTGCTAATCATCCTAAAATCGATAGTTTAAAGACAGAATTGGCGAAGGAAAGAGTAGACTCTATCAAAGTCAGGATTTATAATGAAATTGCGTTTCAATATGCGAACGTCAACTACGACAGTATTCTTCCATATTCCCAAAAAGCCATTAATCTTTCTTCTAAAATCAATTTTACTAAAGGCAAAGCTGTAGCCTTAAAGAATCAATCTGTCTATTATTTTTATGCCGGGAATCAAGAAGAAAGTAAAAATAAAATTGAAAAGGCTATTCAGTTGTTAGAAGAAATCGAAAACGACCTAGAACTAGCCAAAGCACTACAGTCCTATGGAGTTCTTTTAAAAAATCAAGGGGACAATAACAATGCCCTTGAAAAATTTGATTTATCCATCAAGTATCATGAAAAAGCAAAAAATAAACAAGGCGTTGTTGATAATTTAATAAATCAAGGCAACATTTTTCAGAACCAAGGAAAATACGACGAAGCCTTGGAAGTTTTTAAGGAAGCTAGAACTATCAATGTAAAATTGGATGATTTGAAATCTAAAGCCAGTATTCTTACTGGGGAAGGGCTCATTTCAGAGAAAAAAGGAAATTTTGATGTGGCTATTCAGCAACTTACTCAAAGCCTTGAGATTTTTAAAAAACTCGACGAGGAAAAGCTTATTTCAGGGATGTATAATAATCTGGCCAACATTTCACGAAAACAGGGGAATTATCTTGAAGCCATCACCTATTTTGAAAATGCCCTGGCTTCGGCCGAAAAGATGAACAACCCGCGTTTGCAAGCCATTGTATTGAACAATCTTGCAAATACTTACCTCAATATCAATGATGATGACAAGGCGGCTTCACTTTATAAAAAAGCGGTTTCCATCATTAAAGATTTGGATAAAACAACTTATGCCACTCTCTTACTGAACCTTTCTATAATTCAGACGAATCAAAAAAAATATGAATCTGCTCTACAGTCTTTAGATTCTTCTTTAACGATATTCAGTAAACAAGGCAACCAATTTTATATGGTGAATAATCTTTTAAACATTGGATATAATTACCTAAAGTTGGAAGATTTCCGTGAAGCCAAACGCTTTTATGAGAAGGCCAGATCTATTGCTGAAAAAATTGATGACCAATATTCTAGTTTATCTATATACAACGGGCTTGGAGAAATTTATTTGAAAGAAAATCAGCTGGATTCTGCCAGCTACTTCGCTAGGAAAGCCTATGCCATCTCCAAAGATATTAAAGCTTTACCAGAAGAGTCTTCTTCTACAGAATTGCTCTATAAAATTTTAAAATCTAGCGACAGACCAAGTGAAGCCTTAGAATTTTTAGAAATTCATGCTCAACTCAAAGACAGTTTATTCAACGATGAAAAAAGCAAAGAGTTAGGTAAACTTGAAGCAGAAATAGAGTTCAAAAACCTGAAAGAACAACTTGAGCTCGAAAAGAAAAATCAGCAGCTGGAGAATCAGGTAAAAGTAAACCAAAGAGAAAATTTCATTATCGGACTCGGTGTTTCATTATTTGGATTGATCATAGTCGTATTTCTTTTGCTCAAAATCAGAAAAAACAAGACTAGAGCCAATCTGCTTCTAAGTCAAAAGAACAAGGAAATTGAAACCAAAAACATCAAATTGAACGAATCCAATCTTCAGAAGAACAAATTGTTTTCGATCATTTCGCATGATTTAAGAAGCCCTGTTAACAGTCTGAGTCAGATTTTTGAAATGTATCTGTCAGATCAGATTTCAGAAAAAGAATTCAAAGACTGGTTGCCAGAAATCAATAAAAATTTAACCTCCACTCGTCTTTTAATTGACAATCTCCTCAAATGGGCGAGTGAATCTTTGAATGAATCTCAAGTGCAAAAAACTGAGATGGATTTATACCAGGAAGTAGAAAGCATAAAAGATTTTTTTAGCACGCCTTTAAAAAAGAAAGGATTAGTCTTCAATAATAAAATCTCAAAAGATTTTCAAATCTACATGGATTCTAATGCTTTAAAATTGGTGACTCGTAATCTGATTTCTAATGCCATAAAGTTTTGTCATCCTGGAGATGAAATTTCAATTTCAGCTACAAAACAAGATGGTTACGACAGAGTGTGTATTCAAGACTCTGGAGTAGGAATGTCGAAAGATGTAGCGAGAAGACTTTTTAACAATACTTCCATTATTTCTTCAGTAGGCACTCAAAAGGAAGAAGGCAATGGTGTAGGGACAGTGCTTTGCCGAACTTTTATTGAAGAAAATGGTGGAACCATTTGGGTGGACTATTCAGAAGAAAAATTTGGGACCCGCATTTGCTTCGAAGTTCCGGAAATAGAATAATCAAAATGCTTTTAGCATTTATTTATCAGCCCTGGTTAAGTTTCAAGGATAACTATTCTTAAATTTGAGAAAACCTCAACCTATGCATCAATTTACGGCGACCTACACAGATTTGTACCAAATCAATATGGCACAGGTCTATTTCCAGCAAGGAAAGCATAAACACACAGCAGTATTTGATTATTTTTTCAGAAAGCTCCCTTTTGAAGGAGGTTATGCTATTTTTGCAGGTTTGGAAACCCTATTGGGAATTCTTGAAAATTTTCAGTTTTCAGATGAGGATTTAGGATTTTTAAAAGATCAGGGTTTAGATTCAGAATTCCTGGACTATTTAAAAGACTTCAAATTTGAAGGTAATCTTTTCAGTACAAAAGAAGGAGATATTGTATTTCCTACAAGACCGGTATTGCAGGTCGAGGCCAATATGGTGGAAGCTCAACTCGTGGAAACTATTTTACTCAATTTACTCAACTTTCAAACGCTTATTGCGACCAAAGCCAGCCGCATCAGAAAATCTGCAGGGAAAGAAATGCTTATCGATTTTGGAATGCGACGGGCTCAAAGTTCGGGAGCTTACCACGCCAGCAGAGCAGCATTTATTGGTGGTTTTGAAGCGACCAGCAATGTGGTTGCTGGTAAGGATTTCAACATTCCCATTTCAGGAACGATGGCCCATTCGTTTGTTCAAAGTTATGATGAGGAGCTAACCGCTTTTCGAGATTTTGCCGAAAGCCATCCCAAAAATACGATTCTCCTTATCGATACTTACGATACGCTCAAAAGTGGTTTGCCCAATGCGATTACTGTAGGTGAAGAAATGAAGTCTCGTGGTGAGGAATTGAAAGGCGTTCGCCTGGATAGTGGCGATTTATCTTACCTGGCAAGAAAATGTAGAAACGCACTGGATGAAGCGGGCTTGCAGGACGTTAAAATTGCAGCTTCAAACCAGCTGGATGAATACGTCATTAGGAGCTTGAAAGAGCAAAAAGGACCTATAGATGTCTTTGGCGTAGGAACCAACCTAGTCATAGGCGATCCCGATGCGGCACTGGATGGTGTTTATAAACTGGCATTTGCCAATGGGAAACCTCGTATAAAGCTTTCAGAAAATCTTGCCAAACTCACGATGCCCCATAAAAAGCAGGTTTACAGGATACGAAATTCCAAAGGAGAACTCGCGGGAGCAGATGCCGTTACTTTAAGAGATGAAACAGAAGTTCATCGCATGAATCATCCTTTCGAACCTTCCAAAACGCTATCATTTACAGGCTGCTCAGCAGAGCCACTACTTTCATCGGTGATGAAAAACGGTAAGAGAACTTATCCGCCAAAATCTCTTGAGGATATAAAAGCCTTTTCGAGAAAACGCTTATCAGAATTTTCAGAAGAATTTCAGCGTTTTGAAAATCCACATATTTATAAAATAGGAATTTCAGATCAATTGCTTGAAGAGAGAGAGAAACTGAGAGATCACTACAAAAATAAAAACTCATGAAAACTTTACTCATCGTAGACGCTCAACTCGATTTTATGCCCGGCGGAGGATTAGCTGTCGAAAATGGCGACCAGATTGTGTCTCATATCAACCTTATTCAACCTCTGTACGACCTTGTGTTGGCTACACAGGACTGGCATCCGGAGCATCACATGAGTTTTGCTTCCAATCACGAAGGCCATAAACCTTTCGAAAACAAGGAAATCGAGGGTTATGATCAGACGTTATGGCCAGATCACTGTGTCCAGAGCACAAAAGGCGCTGAGTTCCATCCCAAAATGAGAACCAATTGCATTGAAGCCATTTTCAGAAAAGGAACTGATCCCAAAATCGACAGTTACAGTGCTTTTTACGATAACCACCACAAAAAATCCACTGGCCTGGCAGGTTACCTTAAAGAAAAAGGCTGCGAAACCATTGATGTTTGCGGACTTGCCGGCGATATCTGCGTTTACTTTACGATTAAAGATGCGCTGAAGGAAGGCTTCGAAGTCAGGTTAATAGAACAGGCGACCAAGGCTCTGGATCAGGATAAATTCAAACAGCAACAAGAAGAATTGAAAGCGGAAGGAGTGGAAATTATTTAGTTTTTTTGAATTTGACTCTGCAAGTTTAGATGCTTTTCGATATCCAACTTAGATGTTGTATATCACTTTAAACAGCGTCTAAAAAGTAAAGTTTAAACTGAAGGTGGTTTGGGGAATATTTCAAATTTGCTATTTTAATATTCGACTCACGACTCACGACTCACGACTTTTGCAACTTTTTAATCATCTTTTGAATGCGATCGCTAAGTTTTTCTGAAGACAATTTTTCCCTCAATCGGTCGGTAATGATGGGGAAGGAAAAGGGAGTTGGTTTCTCGCAAGCTTTCCAAACAATGTCCTGGGTAGCAATACGCTCCAAAGCTTTTTGCAATCGGCCTTGCTCCAGGGAATGTTCGAAAGTCTCTGTAAAGGCTTGCTGATACAAAGGGTTGTCGGGATCAAAATCTTTAAACACATCAAAAATCAATTGCGAACTGGATTGCAAATGTTTGTTTTTGATCAGCTTGTTGGGGTATCCCGTAAAGACCAGACCAGCTATAACAGCAATATCTCTAAATTTTCGCCTGGCCATTTCCGTAGCATTAAGACTTTTGGACAAATCATCCAGCAAGTAATCTGCTGTAAATAAATCATTATCCAGAACAGATTGCATATCTACCGGTTGATCAGATAGCAATTCGAATCCATAATCGTTGAACGCCAGCGAAAATGAAATCGGAGATAACAAACTGATGCGGTAGGCCAGTAAACTTCCCATCGCTTCGTGGACAAAACGTCCCTCAAATGGATAAAAAATATGATGATAACCATCTCGGGTCTTAAAGGTTTCTATCAAAAACTGATGAGGTCTGGGCACGATGGATTCCAGGTTTTGCCGTTGGAAAATCGGTTCTAGAGCCACCAATTCCGGACTTTTATCTTTAGCATCCTGGTTATAGAGTTCTTCACGAAGCAATTCACTCATTTGAGACGTCAACGTCAATCGTCCGCCCATCCAGCTAGGAACTTTTGAAGTTTTAGATTTGGATTTTCTTACCAACACCTGCATTTGCTTGATACGAACCAATTCCAAATTCCTGCCGGCAAAAGTAAACACATCCCCAGGCTTTAGTTTCGAAATAAACCATTCTTCAATCGACCCTATAAAACCGCCTGTCATATATTTCACAGTCAAAACCGCATCACTTACAATCGTCCCAATTTGTAAGCGATGCCGCATCGCGATCCCTTTTCGATTGACTTTGAATAAGCCGTCTTCTTCAATTTCCACTTTGCGATATTCATCATAAGTTTGGAGAGCTTCCCCACCTTTAGTGATAAAGCTCAAGGCCCAGTCCCATTGTTCTTCAGTTATGGTTTGAAAACAAAAGGTGGATTTAATTTCAGGATAAATTTCTTTGGGATAAAATCCATCAGACACTGCTAGAGTTGTTAAATACTGTACCAAGACATCAAAACTGTTGAGGTAAGGCAAGCGGTCTTCCACTGTTTTTGACTTAACTGCTTTTTGCAAAGCAGAAGCTTCAATCAATTCAATGGCATGGGTGGGTAAGAAGTAAATCACACTGGTTTTGCCTGGCTGATGACCACTTCGGCCGGCACGTTGTAGAAATCGGGCAACACCTTTAGGTCCGCCAATTTGGATAATAGTTTCCACAGGAGCAAAATCAACACCCAGGTCCAAACTTGATGTGCAAACCACCGCTTTTAGACTTTCATTACGGATAGCGCCTTCCACCCAAAGTCGGGTTTCCTTGTTGATGCTACCGTGATGCATCGCCAGTTCTCCGGCAAATTCAGGATGTTTTTCTAAAATCTTTTGAAACCAGATTTCACACTGAGACCGTGTATTGGTAAACAGCAAAGTGGTTTTGGAGGCTTTGATGATAGGGATCACTTCTTCCAAAAGATGCAACCCAAGATGTCCACGCCACGGAAACTTTTCCATCGTTTCAGGGATGATGCTTAGGACGTGGATATTCTTTTCAAGATCTGCTTTAATTAAAACTGAATTTTCAAGCATTTCCGAATCAACGCCCAGAAGCACATCGCGTGCCTGTTCCAGATTACCGATGGTAGCAGATATTCCCCACACTCTCAATTTTGGATTGATGGTTTTGAAGCGCGATAGTGCCAGTTCCATTTGTACCCCGCGCTTGGTACCCAATAATTCGTGCCATTCATCGACGACAATAGCCTGGCAATCTTTAAATGTTTTTGGGTAATCTTTAGAAGCGAGTAGAAGCTGAAGACTTTCTGGAGTGGTAATAAGCAAGTCTGGCATTTTGCGTTTTTGCTTTGCACGTTCTTTTTGAGGCGTATCTCCAGTCCGAATACCTACACTAAGATCCAAATCAAGATCAAAAATAAGTTGTTCTGCTGCTTGTTGTATCTCAATGGAAAGTGCCCTTAACGGAGTAATCCAAACCGCTTTCAGACTGGAAGTTTTTCTTTTCTGTTGCGCTTTCAGTTTCAGAATTTCTAAAAAAATTGGAATCCAAAGGGCATAAGTTTTACCGCTACCTGTCGGCGCATTCAATAGACCGTGTTTTCCTTTTGCGAAGGCGTGCCAGGTTTCAGTTTGAAATTCAAATGGTTTCCAACCTTTGGATTTAAACCAATCGGTAAATAAGGATATATCGGGAGATTTTGGCATATACAAACATAAGTATTGTTGCCTTTAAAGTTGTCAATCCTTTTTTATCTGACTATTTTTTAACCTTGATGCTATTTTGAAACATTAAGTTTGTCTAAATATTGAAATTGATTGATCTAAATATATCTAATTTTGAAATTGAAATAATAATTATTTCCTATAAACAATACATCGTAACATCATGAAGAACATTTTATTAGTTTTTAGTTTATTAATTACTCAGTCCTATATAGCTCAAAACTATCCTGAGCGCTTGGTAGATTTTGAATTATATCAACTCAACGGAGAAACCTTTGAGAAAGAAGATATTAAAGAAAACAGCTTTAGTTATTTTATATATTATAATCCAACTTGTGGGCACTGTGTAGATACTTTTAAGGTTTTGAATCTTAAATCGGATCAGATCAAAAAAGCAGACGTTCAGATTTATACAATTTCAGCAAATACAGAGGAACTTACCCGTTCTTTTTTTGAAAAATACGCTCCAAAACTTCAAAACTTAAGCAATATTGAGATCCTAAGAGATGAAGATTACAAATTTGCAGATGCTTATAATGTCGGTCCATTTCCAACTGCTTTTCTATACAGTAAGAATAATAAATTGGTAAAAGTCTACGAAGGGACTTCAGAAGTTGTTCTTTTCTTGAATGAAATAAAATAACGCTTTCTTCTATACCTATTATAACATTCTATCAAAATTAGCTATTGTTAAAATTAAGTGCTTTAATTTTGGAACTTGTTTAAAATGTAATGAAACCGATACGATTAAAATTTATTGATTAAAATAAATTTTAATCAATTGAGTGACAATTACCACCGGCTAATTTATTCAGGTAGGTGTGAGCATTAAAAAAAATGATAAAATTAAGCACATGAAAGGAGTACTATTAGTTAATCTAGGTTCGCCCAAATCAACAGATCCAAAAGATGTAAAAACCTATTTGGGAGAATTTTTGATGGACGAGCGTGTTATCGATTTACCAAAGTTTTTCAGAACAATTCTTGTAAAAGGAATTGTATTAAATACTAGACCCAAAAAATCAGCAGAAGCCTATTCCAAAATTTGGTGGGATGAAGGCTCACCACTTATTGTGTTGTCAAAGCGCTTGCAAAAAGGAATTGATGAGCAAACAACAGTTCCTATTTCGTTAGCCATGCGATACGGTCAGCCAAATATAAAATCTGGCCTTCAAGAGCTTCACGATAAAGGTGTAGATGAGGTATTATTGGTGCCCTTGTATCCTCAGTTTGCGATGGCCACTACCGAAACAATTCTCGTTTTGGCCGAGGAGTTGAGACGCGAACATTTCCCAGAAATGTCGTTTACCACATTACCTCCGTTTTACAATCATCCAGATTACGTGACTGTTTTATCAAGAAGTATTGGAGAAAAACTAGATAATTTTGATTACGATCACTTATTGTTCAGTTACCACGGAGTTCCTGAACGTCATATCAGAAAAAGCGATATTACCAATTCACATTGTAAAGTGGATGGGTCATGCTGCCAAACGCCTTCCAAAGCACATCAGTTTTGCTACAGACACCAGTGTTTTGAAACTACTCGTGGCGTGGCAAAAACTTTAGGATTAAAAGAAGGGACCTACAGTACGAGTTTTCAATCCCGTTTAGGATTTGATCCCTGGTTAAAACCTTACACAGACAGAACAGTTGAGAAGTTAGGTCTGGAAGGCACTAAAAAATTGGCGGTAGTATCCCCGGCTTTTGTTTCTGATTGTTTAGAAACTTTGGAAGAAATCAATATGGAAGCTCGTGAGATTTTTGAAGAATCTGGCGGTGATGATTTTATGTTTATCCCTTGTCTCAACGATAGAGAAGACTGGATCAAAACTATGAGCCGCTGGATTGATGAATGGGCGCATCAAAATGAAAAAGTCAACGCATAGTAAATGGCTAGAGCTAACTCTGAAGAATTAGGAAACAAGGCTATAGGTCCGCTGCTTATTAAACAAGCCGTTCCTGCATCAATTGGAATTTTGGTTATGTCCATCAATATTTTGGTGGACACTATTTTTGTAGGCAATTGGATTGGTTCTATAGCTATAGCGGCTATCAATGTCGTGCTTCCTGTTTCTTTTTTCATAGCAGCTCTGGGAATGGCTATTGGGATAGGAGGGTCTTCCATTATTTCACGGGCTCTAGGGGCCAATAATGATAAGAAAGCTCTCAAAACTTTCGGTAATCAAATTACTATTACTTTACTGGTGACTGTCACTATGGTCATTTTCGGACTTTCGTTTGTAGATGATCTAATTCCTGCATTTGGTGGGAAAGGTGATATTTTCGATCCTGCTAAAATTTATTATAAGATAGTCCTATACGGAGTGCCAGTGCTTGGAGTAGCTATGATGGGTAATAGCGTTATACGCGCTGAGGGTAAACCCAAATTTGCTATGGTGGCCATGATTATTCCTTCTGTAGGTAATCTTATTATGGATTATGTTTTCATCAATATAATGGACTTAGGAATGCATGGCGCTGCCTGGGCATCTACGGGTTCTTACATTTTATGCTTAGGATACATCATCTGGTTTTTCTTATCAAAACATTCTGAATTGAAAATTAGATTTTCAGATTTTGGAATTGATTTTACAATTCTGAAAGAAATTGGAGCGCTTGGTTTTGTTACACTGTCCAGACAAGCTGTGGTAAGTGTGACGTATTTATTATTGAATAATATCTTATTTGAATTGGGTGGAGAATCTTCAGTTGCTGTTTATGGTATCGTTGGGCGTATGCTTATGTTCGCCTTATTCCCTGTTTTAGGAGTTACACAAGGATTTTTACCAATTTCTGGTTATAATTACGGAGCAAATCAATATTCACGTGTGCGTGAAAGTATCAATAAAGCTATTCTGTATGCTTCGGTGATGGCCATTTTAGTCTTTGCTATTATTATGATTTTCCCTGGAGAAATTGCATCTGTTTTTACTAAAGATCAAAAAGTTGTAAACGATACAACCAGTGCTATGCGATGGGTGTTTGCTGCTATTCCAATCATTTCAATTCAATTGATAGGGAGTGCTTATTTTCAGGCCATCGGAAAAGCTGTGCCTGCACTTCTTCTCACTTTATCAAGACAGGGGTTTATATTTATCCCGTTGATTTTGATTTTGCCGAATTATTATGGAGAATTTGGGGTTTGGATTTCATTTCCATTAGCAGATTTAATTTCCACGATTATAACTGGTTTGTTTCTTAGACGAGAAGTAAAATCGACACTTATTGTTGAAGATGAGGCGAAAGTGAAGGCAACATGAAATAGTTTGTGAGTTTCTGATTCTGTGAGTTATTTAGTTTTTGAGTCTTTGAATTATTAAAGTAAAGTGCTTTTTCTTCGCTATTTTTCTAATTTTAAGCCTGAGCTTGCCATCCTTCTAAAATCTTCATGTTATGCTTATCTTTGATATACTAAATTCAATTCAATAAAGTGGAATATAACTACATCAAATCGCTACATCTCATATTTGTAATCACCTGGTTTGCAGGTTTATTTTATATTCCAAGAATTTTCATTTATCACATTGAAGCCAGACAAAAACCACAACCGGATAGTGACATTTTGAGTGAACAGCTTAAAATTATGGCAAAGCGCTTATGGTACATTATCACCTGGCCATCTGCGATTTTAGCAACCATTTTTGCAGTATGGCTTTTGATTCTCGTTCCAGGTTGGTTGGAGCAAGGATGGATGCACGTAAAGCTTGCTTTTGTGGTTTTACTATTTGCTTACCACATCAAAAATCATTTCATATTCAAGCAGTTTCAAAAGGATGATATCAGATGGACTTCCAATGGGATGCGTTTTTGGAATGAAGGTGCTACGCTTATTCTATTTGCTGTCGTTTTCTTGGTCATACTTAAAAGTGCCATCAGCTGGATTTGGGGTCTGGTGGGTTTAATTGGTCTTGGTGTCGTACTGATGCTCGGGATTAAATTGTACAAACGCCTTAGGAATCGTAAACCTTCTTCATGATGTTCAATTACAGGCGATCTTTACGAACTCGAATCTTCATCTCCATGATTGCATTGGTTGTTGGAGCTTCTGTATTGATTGCAGGTGTAACTATTTTTCAATTTAAGGAAGAAGCCAAAGAATTACATGGAGAAAAACTCAACCGAAAGGAAAACGCAATAAGAGCCAACATTAATTACGTCTTAAGGACAACCACCTATCCGGTAGAGACCAAAAGTTTGCCTCTTATTTTTAAAGAAAAAATATATGAGATTCAGGATATTCATAATACCGAAATTAATATTTACGATCTTGAGGGGAATCTGCTAAAATCTTCTATTGCTACCTTTTATATGGATTCACTGGAAACTCAAATGAATTCAGAAAAAGTTCAGGCGCTTCAGAATTCTAGTGAAAAA
The DNA here is from genome assembly GCF_020164595.1 of Psychroflexus longus. Taxonomy (GTDB): domain Bacteria; phylum Bacteroidota; class Bacteroidia; order Flavobacteriales; family Flavobacteriaceae; genus Psychroflexus; species Psychroflexus longus. The sequence continues at coordinate 106,848 of NZ_JAIQZE010000002.1, read as the reverse complement.
AAGTACGTTGAAAATTTTAAATTAGACAATCAAAATTACCAGTCCTCTTACACCTACATACTCGATAATTATTTCAAACCCATTGGAATATTAAATTTACCCTACATCGAAGATGATGGGTTTTTACAAAAAGAGCTTAGAGATTTTCTTATGCTTTTGTCGCAGGTCTATTTATTTATGCTGATTTCTGCAATTGTATTAGCTTATTTTTTATCAAAATACATTACAAGTTCTTTACAAAGCATTAGCAAAAAAATCACCAAAACCAGACTAGATCAGTCCAATCCCAAAATATCTTATGAAGAGATAAGTTATGAAATTAAGCCATTAGTAAAGGCTTACAACGACATGATTGACGAGTTGGAAGAAAGTGCCTTAAAGCTTGCTAAAACCGAGCGTGAAGAGGCCTGGAGACAAATGGCAAGACAAGTAGCTCACGAAATTAAAAACCCTCTTACTCCCATGCGACTAAGCATGCAAAGCTTTGAGCGAAGATTTGATCCAGACTACCCAGATATAAAGACAAGAGTTAAGGAATTTTCTAAAACCATCATTCAGCAAATTGATAATTTAAGCGCTATTGCCGGGGCATTTTCGGACTTTGCTAAACTGCCAGCTCAACACAATGAAAACTTAAATGCTGTTGAAATCATCAGATTGGCTCTTGATATTTTCAACGATAACAAAATTCAATTTTCTTCTGAAAAAGAGGATATTCAGATTAAATTTGATAGAAGTCAATTGATAAGAATCATCACCAATTTGGTGAAAAATGCCATTCAGGCGACTGAACATCTAGAAAACCCAATTATTTCAGTAAATATTTTTTCTGAAGAAGAAAATGCGGTTATTACTGTAGAAGATAATGGTGTTGGTATTCCTCAAGATTTGCAGGAACGCATTTTTGAACCCAGATTTACCACTAAAACCAGTGGCATGGGATTAGGCCTGGGTATGGTCAAAAATATTGTTGAAACTTATAAAGGTGATATAAAACTGACTTCAAAATCTGATCAAGGCACTATCTTTACACTAAAATTTCCAAAATCCCATACTCATGACATTTGAAAACCTAAAAGTTGACATACAAGACAGAATAGCGACCATTTATATTGATAGACCTAAAAAACTCAATGCTCTTAATAGAGCTACAATTGAAGAAATTCATAAAGCTTTTCAGTCTCTTAGAAGTGATGAAGATGTAGCTTTAGTTATTCTTACAGGTAGCGGAGAAAAAGCCTTTGTAGCTGGAGCGGATATTTCAGAATTTTCCGAATATTCGGTGGAACAAGGCAAAGATTTAGCAGCTAAAGGCCAGGAGCTAGTTTTTGACTATATCGCTAACTTTCCAAAACCTGTCATCGCAGCCGTTAATGGTTTCGCCCTTGGTGGAGGATTAGAATTAGCCATGTCAGCGCATTTCAGGATCGCAAGCGATAATGCCAGGTTGGGTCTCCCAGAAACCTCTCTCGGCGTCATACCCGGTTATGGAGGAACACAGCGTTTACCGCAACTGGTTGGCAAAGGCAGAGCTATGGAAATGATCATGACTGCGGGAATGATTGATGCAGAAACCGCCAAAAATTACGGCTTAGTCAACCACGTGACAACACTAGAAGAATTACTTCCACTAGCTGAAAAACTAGCAAATAAAATTTTAAATAATTCCATGCAGGCCATCTCAGTGGCGATTGAAGCCATTAATGACAATTATAAAGATGGCGTTAATGGTTTTGAAACTGAAATTAAAAACTTTGGAAAATCCTTTGGAACTGAAGATTTTAAAGAAGGAACTCAAGCCTTTTTAAATAAGCAAAAGCCAAATTTTAAGTAATATGTTTCCCCTACAAAGACATCGCCGATTACGGCAAAATGAATCTATACGCTCGTTGATCCGAGAAACTCACTTAAGCCCAACCGACTTTATTGTTCCACTTTTTGTGGTGGAAGGTAAAGGGGTAAAAGATGAAATTGCTTCTATGCCCAACTATTACCGATTTAGTTTGGATCTGCTTTCCAAAGAAGTCAAGGAACTTTGGCAGATGGGCTTGAGGTCTGTTTTGCTATTTGTAAAAGTTGATGAAAAACTCAAAGACAACCGAGGAGAGGAAGCTGTCAATCCTAGCGGGTTAATGCAAAGAGCAATCAAAACTGTGAAAGATGCAGCACCAGAAATGCTGGTGATGACCGATGTGGCTTTGGACCCATACTCCATGTATGGCCACGATGGTATTGTGGACCAGGGTAAAATTGTCAATGATAGAACCAATTCTTTTTTGGCACAAATGTCTTTAAGCCATGCACAGGCAGGCGCTGATTTTGTGGCACCAAGTGATATGATGGACGGAAGAATCCTGGAAATTCGCAGTGTGTTGGAAGATGCACATTTCACTGATGTTGGTATTATGAGCTATTCGGCTAAATTTGCTTCCGCGTTTTATGGGCCATTTAGAGATGCTTTAGATTCTGCTCCTGTGGACGTGAAAGACATTCCAAAAGACAAGAAAACTTATCAAATGGATCCAGCCAATAGAAGCGAAGCTTTGAAGGAAACTTTTGCCGATTTAGACGAGGGCGCCGACATAGTAATGGTCAAACCAGGCTTGTGTTACCTAGATATTGTGAGAGATATAGCCAATGAAGTCGAAGTTCCTGTAGCTGTGTATCAGGTAAGCGGTGAGTATGCAATGATTAAAGCAGCGTCAGAAAAAGGTTGGCTCAACCACGATGAAGTGATGCTAGAACAATTGACGGCTATCAAAAGAGCAGGAGCCAGCATGATCGCCAGTTACTTTGCTAAAGACGCGGTGAAGTTACTTTAATCAGTGAGTTTACCGATTTAAATTACAATTAGATTTCAATCAAATTTCAATGATAAAAAACGATTTATTTTTAAAAGCTTTAAAAGGAGAAACAGTAGAACGTCCCCCTGTTTGGATGATGCGACAAGCTGGACGCTATTTGCCCGATTTTATGAAGCTGAAAGAAAAGTACGATTTCTTTACCCGCTGCCGGACCCCGGAATTGGCGACTGAAATTACTGTCATGCCGATTCATCAAGTCGGTACCGACGCAGCTATTTTGTTCAGTGACATTTTGGTAGTACCCCAAGCAATGAACATAGAAGTGGAGATGAAACCAGGAGTTGGCCCGTGGTTGCCTAATCCTATTCGAGACCGAAGAACCCTGGATCAGGTCATTGTGCCCGATGTTTATGAAGAGTTAGGCTATGTCTATGAAGCTATCAAAATGACCAAAAAAGAGCTGAATGATGAGGTGCCACTAATTGGTTTTGCCGGATCGCCTTGGACAATCTTTTGTTACTGCGTGCAAGGACAAGGTTCCAAAAACTTCGATAAAGCCAAAGAATTTTGTTTTACCGAACCTCAAATGGCTCACGAATTATTACAAAAAATCACCGATACTACCATCGCTTACCTCAAAGGAAAGGTTGAAGCAGGAGTAGATGCCGTACAGGTATTTGATTCCTGGGGCGGGATGCTGTCGCCGGTCGATTATCAGGAATTTTCCTGGCCATATATCCAGCAGATCATCGATGCGTTGAAGGAGGATATTCCGGTAATTGCTTTTGGTAAAGGTTGCTGGTTTGCATTAGACACGATGGCTAAATCTGGAGCGACTGCTCTCGGTGTGGACTGGACTTGCTCGGCCAAAAATGCCAGGTATTTATCTGGAGGGAAAATCACTTTGCAGGGAAATTTTGATCCTTCGCGTTTGTTTTCTCCACCCAAAGACATCAAAAAAATGGTGCATCAAATGATCGATGAATTTGGTAAAGACCGCTACATCGTGAACCTGGGACATGGGATCCTACCCAATATTCCTGTTGAAAATGCCAAAGCTTTTGTAGATGCGGTGAAGGAATATAAATAGATAAAAAACACACACACCTAAAACAACCCTCTTTTATTCTATAGAAGAGGGTATTTTTTTTGATTTACCTCCGTTAACTTTCAAAGTTTTACGATAGTGAGCTTCAGGCTCTATGTCAAAACTTAAAGCAGCGTCTGGGGTGTAAAGTTTTAACTGAAGTCGGTGTGAGGCTTAAGTACTATTCTAATTTTTCAAATTTCCTGAAGAGTGGGGTTAGGCTTGTGAGGTTTCTAAAACCTCATAAGGCCTTGTCGGCTCGAGGTTAGAGTGTTTTGAGTTAGGGATAGAAGTGGAAAGCCCATAAAGTAAAGCTTTTTTAAAAAATAAAGCCTAGCCAAGCGACTAGCGGAAGCTCTTGCCAGGCTTATATTTTTATAGCTTTACTGAAATGGCTTGCAACGGATAGCCCGACCCCTTCCCAATCCACTAAATTTTGTAGAGAGGATTGGGGTAACGCCCAAATGCTACTTCTTTTCTTTTAAGTAAAGTTCAGTAAAATGTTTGTAAAAGTATGGAATGGTCTCAATGCCCTTGAGGTAATTCCAAATTCCAAAATGCTCATTGGGGGAGTGGATGGCATCCGAGTTAAGTCCAAAGCCCATCAAGACCGTTTTGCTTCCCAGATACTTTTCAAACATAGAGACAATGGGAATACTACCTCCGCTGCGCTGAGGAACGGCTGGCTTCCCAAAAGCGTCTTGAAAGGCCAGGTCTGCCGCCTGATATTCAATTCCATCGATGGGAGTGACGTAACCCTGGCCACCGTGATGAGGTTTGACTTTTACTTTTACGCTATCGGGGGCGATGCTCTCAAAATGAGTTTTGAAAAGCTCAGTGATTTCTCTCCAGTCCTGGTTGGGCACCAAACGCATAGAAATTTTAGCATAAGCTTTACTAGGAATCACCGTTTTGGCACCTTCGCCCATATATCCTCCCCAAATGCCATTAACGTCTAGCGTTGGTCTTATGGAGTTACGCTCGTTGGTCGTGAAACCTTTTTCGCCATGAACATCATTAATGCCGATATGTTTTTTGTAGTTTTCTAGATAAAAAGGGGCTTCTGCCATTTTTTCTCTTTCAGCTGAGCTTAATTCCTCGACCTTATCGTAAAATCCGGGAATAGTAATGTGTTTATTTTCATCGTGTAGTGATGCAATCATTTTAGCCAAAATATTGATGGGATTGGCCACGGCTCCGCCATAAAGTCCAGAGTGTAAATCGCGATTGGGACTTTCGACTTCCACTTCCACATAGCTTAAACCTCTTAAGCCTGTGGTTATGGAAGGTACGTCTTTGCTGATCATTCCTGTGTCGGAAATCAGAATCACATCATTGGAAAGCTTTTCCCGATTGAGTTCAAGAAAGGACTCCAGACTTACGCTCCCAACTTCTTCTTCGCCTTCAATCATGAATTTGATGTTGCAAGGCAACTGGTCATTCTGAATCATGACTTCCATCGCCTTCACGTGTATATACATTTGCCCCTTATCATCACAAGCGCCGCGGGCGAATATGGCACCTTCGGGATGAATGTCGGTGTTTTGAATCACAGGCTCAAAGGGTGGGCTGTTCCATAAATCCATAGGATCTGGCGGCTGCACATCGTAATGCCCGTACACCAAAACAGTAGGTAAAGATTCGTCTATAATTTTTTCGGCATAAACAATTGGAAAGCCTGTGGTTTCACAAATTTCCACTTTATCGCAGCCTGCAGCCTCCAAATTGATTTTGACAGCTCCCGCCGTCATCAAAACCTCCTTTTTGAACTTAGGATCAGCGCTTATGGACGGAATTTTCAGCAATTCGATTAGCTCGTCTATAAATCTTTGTTTGTGTTTGTCAATATAAGGTCTAGTATTCATGGTCTTTTTTTGAGTTTTTACAATATAAAATATTTTCTTGAAACTTAATTTGAAAGTTCCATTTATTCTCTATATTTACAATCGCAAAATTAATGCGGGCGTGGTGGAATTGGTAGACACGCTAGACTTAGGATCTAGTGCCGCAAGGTGTGAGAGTTCGAGTCTCTCCGCCCGTACTTCAAAAGCTTCTCTTTCCGAGAAGCTTTTTTTATGCAACATTATTAAGGTGTGAGTCTCCTGAATCCCTTAGTTTTGGATTCTTTAGGAGAATATATTAATCCTTAAATCAACGAAAGGGTTTTTAAACTTAAAACAGGTTCAACTTAAGTTTTAATGATTCATAGGTTTTTGAAATCTCTTATCTTACAGGCCAATTGAAACTTCATCCCTTGCTTAAAAATTTAATCTATTTGATTGTACTAGTTTCCACTCAATTGTTCGGGCAAGAAGTCGAGGGTTATGTCTATGATGCTGATGGTAGAGTCTCAGGAATCCGAATAGAAAATTTGTCACATGACAGGATTGAAGTTTCTAATTCTAATGGTTATTTCAGGATTGAGGCTAAAATTGGTGATACAATTCAATTTACCTCTATTGCTTATGAATTGTATGAATTGATAGTCAACCAAAAGCAACTCGAAAGAAAAACTGTTGTAGAATTAAAGATTTCAAGCCTAGACGAAGTCAAGGTTACAGGATACAAATCAAGCAAAACAGATGTTCAAAATCTGGATAAAAATTTAACCACCCAAATTCGAAAAGACGCCAAAAAGCATCCTGAATTGTATCAACCTTCCAATGGTAACATAGGAAATATTCTAAGACTAATTTTTAGTGCTTTTAAGTCTGATAAACCACCAGAAAAGGCTACAAGTTATTTGGGATTTGAGGATTTTGAAGCTTTATTTTTAAAAGATATAAACATAAATGAAAGATTTCTGGTAGAGGAACTTCATATTGCTGAAGATAAACAAGAACTGTTTTTTGACTTTCTGGCTAGTAAACAACTTGATGCTTCTTTCCTTAAGTCTGAAAACAGACTTGATTTGATCGATAAACTATATACGTTTGCTGAGGATTACAAAGAATTTATTTTATCTTCTGACCCCCGTAATTAATCATGGTCATTATAAAATGATCAATCAAAATTCTGAATTTATGGGCTATGTTAAAATTTATTTCTTCATAACTAAACCTTAAATTTTATAGAAAATTTTCTTACTTTAGAATTTCATTCGAAAGTGTATTATGAGGTTAGTCCGTTTCTTATTTGTTTTTTGTGTTGGATTTAATTTTATGTCTGCGGATCCTACAAACCCAAACAAGATTAAAGTTGTCATTGACGCAGGTCATGGAGGTATAGATACTGGTGCGCAAAGCAATTCAATATTGGAAAAGCAAATTGTTGCCGACGTCTCTTCTCACCTCAAAGAGCTTTGTTCAGATAAGAACATTGAAATTATATTATTGAGAACTGAAGATGAATTTATGTCGTTACAAGACAGGCTCACCAAAATTGAGGCCCTTTCTCCTGATTTAGTTATTTCTCTTCATGCTAACTATTCTCCAGATAGAGATAGGAATGGAGTGGAGGTTTTTGTTGCTGAAAATGAATTCACAGTTAAATCGTCTTATTTTGGGACTAAAATTTTGGAATCTTTCAAACGTAAAGATTTTAAAACTTCAGCATTACAATCAGCAAATTTCTTTCTTTTGAAAAATTTGAAATGTCCAGCAGTGACCGTAGAACTTGGTTTCCTCTCCAATCCTGAAGATATGAAATACCTCAATTCTGAATTTGGCCAAAAGTTTTTAGCAAAGCAGATAGCCTCATCTTTAGATTAAATTTCATACGAATCCCTTTATTAGCTAGATAAAAAGATATTCAACTCTATCGTAGGTTTTTTTACTAGAGAAGAAGTATCTATTCCATTACTTTTGCCGAATGAAAATTACAGAAACAGATGTAGCCATTATTGGAGGTGGGGCAGCTGGTTTTTTCGCAGGCATTAATCTAGCAGCATTAAATTCAGCAGTAAAAGTTATAATTCTTGAAAAGGGAAAGCAAGTCCTAAGCAAGGTCAAGATTTCAGGAGGTGGGCGATGTAACGTGACTCATGCAGAATTTGATCCTAAAGCTCTGACAAAAAATTATCCTCGTGGTCATAAAGAATTGCTGGGACCTTTTCATCAGTTCATGACGGGAGATATGTTTGCCTGGTTGGAGGTGCGAGGCGTCGAACTGAAAATTGAACAGGATCAGCGCGTGTTTCCAGTTTCAGATTCTTCACAAACTATCATCGATTGTTTTCAGAATGAAGCCGATAAATTTGGTGTTGAAGTCAAAACTAATGCAGGAGTTGATGTTATCACAAAATTTGAAGGACATGAGTTTTCCTGGGAATTGCAAGGCAAGGAACTTCATATGTTTGCAAAAAAAATAATTATAGCTTCGGGCAGTAGTCCTAAAATGTGGCGTCTGATTCAAACGCTTGGTCATAATGTTGTAGAACCTGTACCATCTTTATTTACATTTAATGTAAAAGACGAACGTTTACTAAATCTTTCAGGCATAAGCCTGGATGCAGAAGTTGAGGTTTATACCACCAAAGACAGAGGGGTCTCAAAACAAAAACTGAAACAGCTGACATCCTCCGGACCACTTTTGATTACGCACTGGGGTATGAGCGGTCCTTGTATTTTGAAACTTTCGGCCTGGGGTGCTCGAATATTTCACGAATTAAACTATCAATTTCAACTGAGAGTGAATTGGTTGCCGCAACATAATATAGAATCTTTAAAATCGCTGTTTGAGGAAATGAAAATAACACACCCCAAACAGGTTTTATATAGCAATGCAATTAAAGGATTGCCAAAACGATTTTGGCAAAGTCTTCTGGATCATCTTGCCATTGATCAGGATTTAAATTGGTCTAACATAAGTAAGAACCAAATCCAATCTCTTGCTCAGGAACTTTGCGCAGGAGAGTTTCATGTGAATGGAAAAAGTACCTTTAAAGATGAATTTGTAACCGCTGGAGGTGTTAGCCTTAAGGAAATTAATTTTAAAAACTTCCAAAGTAAACTTCATAATGATTTATACTTCATAGGAGAGGTTTTAGATATAGATGCGGTGACGGGTGGGTTTAACTTTCAAGCTGCGTGGACGAGTTCCTTCTTATGCGCAAGACAACTTAGCCAGACTCAATAATGTTAAATTTCTGTTTTTCTAAAACTAGCATCAGCATAATAAAGTTATATTGTTAATTAACTTAAAACCTAGACATAATGAAAAAGAAAATTTTTATTTGCGGAGCTTTATCTATGACCTTATTAAGCACAAGTTGCTTGGGTTCTTTCAGCGCTTTCAAATCTTTGAGAGATTGGAATGACGGAGTGACAGACAACAAATTCTTAGATAATCTAATATTTTGGGCTTTAAACATTGTACCAGTATATGGGTTATTTATTGCTGGTGATGTTTTATTTTTCAATGTATTGGAATTCTGGACTGGTGATAATCCTATAGCAATGACTGAAGGTGAAGAAGAAGTTCAGTATGCTAAAGTAAATAATCAAGACGTGAAAATGACAGCCACCAAAAATCATTTTACTGTTGAAGTGCTTTCAGGAGAAAATAAAGGTGAGATTTTAGAAATGGTTTATACGCCAGAGAATAAAACCTGGAATGCTATGGATGAAAATGGAGAATTCATAAAATTAGCTTCTATGGAAGATGGATTTTATATGGTTTATACACCTGAAGGCGAAGCTATTCAAATGGATCCAACTGCTTCAAAAGAACAAAATTTAGCAATTCTAAAAGGTAAGGTAGCTGATTATGAAACTTCTATGTGGGCTGACGCTAAGTAATAAGTAGAACGTTTTGAATAATTTAAAAGACCACTTGAATAAAATTAAGTGGTCTTTTTTTTGATTCTATAAAATTAACAGTTGTTAGTTATAAATTATTAAATTTTATAATTAAGTTACTTAAAATTAATAAAAACTTCATATGAAATTAAAATTACTTTTTTTCCTATTCATTTCAGGATTTTTATTTCAACTCAATGCTCAAACTGAAATTGACATCATTAAAGCTTATATGGAGCAGAAACCATTAAAACATATGACATCTCCATATGATCTTGCAAATTTAGATATAAGTTCTCAACATTTTTCTAAAAGCACAAATGTAGAACATGTTTACGTTCAGCAGACATATGAAGGTATTCCAATTTTTAATGCTATTGGGAATTTTGCTATCAGAGAAGGTCAAGTTGAGCACGCAACTTTTAACTTTACTTCCAATCTTAAAAAAAATATTTCTAACAAAAAACCATCTTTATCTCCCCAAGAGGCTCTAATCGCAGCGACCACTCAACTGGGAATAAAAAAACCTGATAAAATACACGTTTTAAAATCTAACTCTAAAGAGGATTTACTACTTTCTAAATCTGGTATTTCAATCGACGCGATTCCTGTTAAGCTGGTATATCAAAAATCAAAAGAAGGTGTTTTGAATTTAGCCTGGGATATGTCAATTCACATGTTGGATGGTTCTCACTGGTGGAGTCTAAGAATAGACGCCATCAATGGAAGGATTTTAGAAAAGAACGACTGGATGGTAAGTTGTGATTTTGATCATTCTAGCATTACAGATAAAAAATTAAGAACTTCTTACACTGATGATGCATTTCTAGATGCAGCTTCCACCTCTATGCTTAGTTCAAGTTACAATGTTTTCCCTTATCCTATAGAGTCTCCAAATCACGGGTCAAGAGAAATAATATCAAACCCTGAAGACCTTGAGTTTTCCCCTTTTGGTTGGCATGATACCGATGGCATTGAAGGAGCTGAATATACTATTACCAGAGGTAATAATGTACATGCTTATGAAGACGTTGCGAATGAAAATATTGCAGGTTATTCACCAGATGGTGGTGAAAGTTTAAATTTCAATTTCCCTTTGGACTTAAATCGACAACCTCAGTTCAATCAAGCTGCTGCGATCACCAATTTATTTTATTGGAATAATATCGTTCACGATATGTGGGCTCATTATGGTTTTGATGAATCCTCTGGTAATTTTCAACAAACCAATTATGGAGGTAGAGGTTTAGGCAATGATTACGTAAGAGCCGAGGCTCAAGATGGTGATGGTCTTAATAATGCAAATTTTGCTACTCCCCCAGATGGATCTCGTCCACGAATGCAAATGTTTTTATGGTCACCTTCTGGCCCATTAATAGAACCATTATCAATTACAGACCCAAGTAATCTAGCTGGCGGTTATAATGGTGTTGCCGCTGCTTTTGGCCCTAGTCTCTCTTCAAGACCAGTTTCACGAGAGTTTTCTCTGGCACTTGATGAGGATTCGAGCTCAGACCCTTTAGATGCTTGTGAACAATTACTGAATGCCACAGAATTAAATAGAAAGATTGTGATCATTAGAAGAGGAGAATGCGCTTTTGTGAGTAAGATTGAGAAAGCACAAGCTGCTGGAGCTTCAGCAGTAATCATGGTTAATAATGTTGCTGGGGAGCCAATTATTATGGGAGGTGACGATACTGGTATTACCATTCCATCTATTATGTTGAGTCAGGCTGATGGTGAGATGATAATTCAAGCCCTTGAAAATGGTGAGACCGTTTTAGGTTCTTTAGCTAATAATGGGCCATATGAAGTTGATGGGGATTTTGATAATGGGATTATTGCACACGAATATGGTCATGGGATTTCTAATCGTTTAACCGGAGGTGCTTCTGCAGCCGATTGCTTAACAAACGCAGAACAAATGGGTGAAGGATGGAGTGATTGGTTGGGACTAATGATGACAATTTCTGAAGGAGATATTGCTACTGAGGGCAGAGGTATAGGTACCTTTGCCACATCTCAGTCTATTGATGGAGTAGGGATAAGACCATTTAGATATTCCACATCAACAGAAATAAATCCTGCAACTTACGGCCTTACAAACAATCTAGACTTAAGCCAACCTCACGGAATTGGTTTTGTTTGGGCCTCCATGTTATGGGATTTGAACTGGGCACTTATAGAGCGTTATGGGTTTGACTCAAATCTATATACAGGAACAGGTGGAAATAATATCAATATGCAGCTGGTTATTGATGGCATGAAATTACAGGCTTGTAGTCCTGGCTTTATCGATGCACGCGATGCTATATTGGAAGCAGACCTGCTTGCGAATGGTGGTGCAAACCAATGCCTTATATGGGAAGTTTTTGCTAAACGAGGCCTTGGATGGAGTGCTAAACAAGGGGATACAGATAACAGAGAAGACCAGGAAGAAGCTTTTGATCTCCCACCTTCTGGTGTGTTGAATTGTTCATTATCTAATGAAAGTTTTGGATTTGATTCTTTCGGGATTTATCCAAACCCAGCTAAAGAAAGCTTCAGCTTAAGTTTGACAAACGGAAATCTTGCGAACGCTAAAGTTGATATTTATGATATGACAGGTAAATTAATTCTTTCAAAAACTTCTGATAATAAACAGAAAGTTGATATTCAAACTCTGAATTCGGGAGTATACATCATAATGGTAGAATCTGGAAGTAAGACTTATACTAAGAAATTAATAGTTCAATAGAATTTAATTTCACAGTAGCTTTAAAAGACCGATGTCAAACGACTTCGGTCTTTTTACTTTAGTTACTTTTGTATAAACAATTCTTCCATGTTAAATGTTAGTGAGCTTACTTATTTACACGAAAATGGTAAGGGCGTTTCAAATATCAATTTTGAATTAAAAAAAGGAGATCACTTAGCTCTAATAGGTGAGAGTGGTTGTGGTAAAAGCACGCTTATTAAATCCTTATACGGACTCTTTGACCTTGATAAGGGATCCATAAAATGGAGAACAGAGAAAATTTTGGGACCTGCCTATAATCTTGTTCCTGGCTATAAAAAATTTAAACACTTGTCTCAGGAATTTGATTTGATGCCATTCACCACTTCAGAGGAGAATATTCAGAAATTTTTATCCCGAGAAACGCCAGAAGAAAATCAGAGAAGAAGTGATGAACTTATTGCGCTGTTTGATCTCGATGAGGTTAAACATCAAAAACTAAAAATATTAAGCGGCGGGCAGAAACAAAGAGTAGCAATTGCACAAGCTTTAGCAAATCCTCCAGAACTGATTTTACTAGATGAACCGTTTAGCCATATTGACCAATTTTTGAAACATAGATTAAGGCGTCGACTTTTTCAATTTTTGAAAAAAGAAGAAATTACCTGCATATTTGCTACTCACGATGCAGATGATGTTTTGCCATTTTCTGATTTTACTATGGTTCTTAAAGAAGGAAAGGCTCTTGATTTTAGAACTACACAGCAGGTGTATAACCGTCCCAAAAATGAATATTGTGCATCACTTTTTGGAGATGTCAATGTGCTTGACACCTATGAATTTAATCTCGACCTAGTAGATGAAAGAGTTGTTATCTTCCCTCACGAGATTAGGGTGGTTACAACTCAAAAATATCAAGGCAAGGTCTTATCGAGTTATTTTAAAGGCTCACATTATCTTATAGAAATCGACTTCAATTCAAAATCAATTTTTGCGATTTCAACCGAAAATTTTAAAATAAATGACAAAGTGAATTTTGATTTTGATAGGGATAGAATCAAAAATAGGCTTAATTAAATATTCTGAGTACTCCGCCGCTTTCAGTTATCCTGTAAGCAAATAGTGGATATCTTAAATCTTCTACTAGGGGTTGACCTGTTATCAGGCTATAACTATTTGGAGGTTCATCACAGGTAGACTCAGCATTCAAACCATCAATAATAAGTCTTGAGCATTCACTTGGAACAAGATTAGGATCCGCTGCATCCCAAGCCAAATAACTACTACCTGAATTTACAATGATAAGACCTTGATTTCCCTGACCAGGTACATAAACCGAGTTACCGCTAAAGTTAAGGTTATTGAACTGAGTTAAGTTTAAATTGATCTCGTAGTTTACATTAATATTCAACAAATTTGGATTTCTTCTTAAATTATCATCGCTCTCGCAACTGACACAAAGTGTAAATAGAATTAAAAGAAGAATTGCTTTCATATTAATTTTTAGGTGATTATGACTTTAGAGCCACAAAAATATTATATTTGTAATATAGAATCTCGAAACCCGCGAGATTCTTTTTTTGTTATATATAAACGATAAGATTATGAGTAAAGTATCATACTATACAGAAGATGGTTTAAAAAAGCTAAGGTCAGAACTTGATCAATTGAGAGATGTACAACGGCCTAAGGCTTCCCAAGATATCGCAGATGCAAGAGATAAAGGTGATTTAAGCGAAAATGCTGAATATGATGCTGCCAAAGAAGCGCAAGGTATGTTGGAAATGCGCATTGCAAAACTTGAAGAGGTTGTTGCGAATGCCAGAGTGATCGATGAGTCTCAACTTGATACTACAAAAGTTTTAATCCACAGTAACGTGAGATTGAAAAACACCAAAATGAACAAAGAAATGACCTATAAGTTGGTTGCACAAAGTGAAGCTGATTTAAAGACAGGTAAAATTTCTGTAGATTCTCCTATAGGAAAAGGTTTGTTGGGTAAGAAAGCGGGGGATACTGCCGAAATAGAAGTCCCTAATGGAATACTGAACTTTGAAATTCTTGAAGTTTCCAGAGATTAATTTAAAAGTATATGAACTTATTCATAGATAAGTTTTCCCGTATAAAATTCTTCAACCTCCACTTTTGGAGGTTTTTTTGCGCTGATAAGGTTCCCTGTGGATCGAATTTCTCCTTTCAATGACTGGCTAGGATTTACAATGGCATTTCTGAAGGAGCGGTGAAAAAAAGTAATTTCTTGTGCCTCTAAATGCCTCGCCATAACTGTTCCTGAACCGGAAGCAGTATTAAAGTAAAACTGTTGGGTCCTTCCCGAAATCTCAAAATCGGATATGCCATTCCCCACCAGGTTTACCCTTCTATTATTGACTTTTATATTGAAGTCCCCAAGATTTAGTGCATCTGGCTCATTAAAATTTTCTGATATCAATGTAAGTTTTTCGAATTCTAAAGTATTGGTGCTTAACACTTTGAATTGTGAAGAATTCCTCACATAAGTTAGTTTTGAATTTTTTAATTTTAATACAATAGGGGCTTTAGAAAAACCAGTGGTACAAAGTCCGTTAACTTTGAATTCATACTCACTACCATTTTGAATGATTTTTAATCGATCCAAATGATTTTTTCCTCCTTCAGCCACAAGACTTTCTTCAGAACTATAAGTGATTTCCAGCCTAATATTTTCTCTGATGGTGATGCTCTCCAAATCTGAAATATTTAAATCACGTGTTTCAGCTGCACCACTTCCTCGCAAACAATCTTGCGTTGAATCAGCGTCACAAGCCATGAGCGCTAAAACTAAAAGTAGGATAATAGTAATTTTTTTCATAGTTCAGATCAAATGTAACTCAACTGGGTTTTATGACTAGCGTAGTTCTCAACTAAAAATGCCCTCACGTTTAAGACTTGTACACTTTGCGGAGAACTTAGCGACCTTAGCGTGTAAACTTTCATAAGCGTAGACCTATACCATATTCTATAGCTTCAGCTTTAGAATAATGCGATTTAAGCATGAGCGAGACATAAAACTTATCGGTGATGTAACGACGTAAACCCACTCTGATGTATTCTCTATCCAGGTATTCGATGGGGTAATACACATAATATCCCACTTGCGAAATAACGCTCCACTGTCCAAGATATAATTCATGACCCAAAAACAAGCCAACTCGTCTCCAGTCTTCATCTCCCTGAAACTGATCTTCTTCTGGAAACGCTGATGCTCGGTATTGAATAAAGGTTTTGACGGAGGGTGTAAAAAAAGCATCTAGTCCTAAGTTTAATCTACTACGGTGAGAAAGGCGTTTGTTGACAGAAGTCGTAAGCGTTAAAAATGCTTCGTTTGCTTCTCCCCAAATGCCGCTGTCATTGGCTCCTGATGCGGCAATAATATCCCAAGACCAAGACGTAGAAACGGGTTCCAAAATTGATGTTTTATAGGCTCTTTCCGCTTCTGAGAGCTTGTAGCTTAAGCCGGCTTGTAAGCCGTAATTGTTTGTACTCGTGTTAGGCGACTTGGTTTTCCCATTGGAGTAATGCACCAGAAACCCACCAAATTTAAGGTCCAAAGGCAAATCAAAAATATTCTCAAAGCGATATTCGAGGCCAAAGATTATGGAAGCCGTTAGTGCGGAGCCGTAAGCCGTATTTTTAGGATTGGTTTCGGGATCGTAAGTGTTGGGAATGTAGCCAGCACCAAGACCAGCTTTAAGACTCAATTTTCGCTCCCAGAAAAAGAATCTGTATTCTCCGTGTAAACTATAAACTCTCCCCAATTCCGGCGAACCCATATCCTGAATTAAAAGGGAAGCCCCATAACTTGGGTAATTGTACAGTTGTTGCCAGTCTTTGTCGCCGTATGTCTTGCGCTCCCAGGAAAACAGTATTCCATGGGTTGGCCCTTGGATAAGATGCAAGATTTGAGGACTATGCCTCATAATTCTACCGTAGAGGTAATCGGCATGAAAGACATCTGATCTTTTTTTCTGGGCTAAGCCACAAATGCTCAACAATAAAATACTGAGACTGATAAAGCACTTGGAGATCATTACTATTAAATTGGTTGCTGCAAACTTAAAACTTTATTGATCAATCAAACTTAAAATTTGCGTTAGGGATTGAAGTGGAAAGCCCGCACTGTGGTTTTGGAATAGAGATGTAACTATAAAAAAGCGACTGCAAAGAAGCTTTTTTTATAGCTTTAAAACTCTCCAAAACCACAGGTGGACTTGTAGCGAAAAGCCCGAAAACGCCCTACATATTTTTTATAAGGCTTTTAAAAAGCTGTACGAGTTTGGGTTCTGCTTTACTGGCCACAGCGATGATTTCTTCGACATTCACAGGTTGTAAATTATCGGGATCACACTCGTCGGTTAAAACCGAAATGGCCGAAACTGGCAACTTTAGGTGATTGGCAACGATAACTTCTGGCACTGTGCTCATTCCCACTGCATCTGCTCCAATGATGCCGAGATAGCGATATTCCGCGCGAGTTTCCAATTGAGGTCCCACAACAGAAGCGTAGACGCCTTCGTGAAGGGTGATATCATGTTCTTTCGCTATGGCTTTGAATTGTGTATTCATCTCATTATCGTAAGGCGCCAACATGTCGACAAAACGCTCGCCAAATTGTGAAACGCCTTTGAAGGCTAATGGTGAGCCACCCTGCAGATTGATGTGGTCATCGATAAGCATCAAATCGCCTTTTTTGTATGTTTTGTTGATCCCGCCAGCGGCATTGGACACCAAAAGTTTCTGGATGCCTAATTCCTTCATGATCCTCACCGGGTAGGTAATGTCTTGTAGGGAGTAGCCTTCGTAAAAGTGGAAACGGCCCTGCATTACAACTACTTTTTTGCCACCCAAGCTGCCAAAAATAAATTTACCCTGGTGAAATTCCACCGTGGCTGTCGGGAAGTGTGGGATGTGGTTGTAACTTATTTCTTTTTCAATATCTATTTGGTCAATCAGTTTTCCAAGGCCAGTGCCGAGAATGATCCCGATTTCAGGATTTTCAAATCCTTTTTTTTCAAGGTAGCTTACAGTTTTTTCTAGTCTGTCTTTCATAAGTTATGTTAGTTTTTTTAAAATCCGATGTGGTATTAAACGATGAAATTCCGGATGTTTCACCAAATCTTCTACAATGTCAATATCGGTTTTGGTTTCCAGAAGCCTGATGTTTTGATTCTTTAAATCTTTCAGAGTTTGCTCAAGGACGGTTTCGGTACTCCAGGCTTTTTCTAAAAAGGCTTCTTTATATAATGCAGACATACCCATCAGATAATAACCGCCATCGTTGGCAGGTCCAAAAACCAGATCATTTTGTTCTAATTTTTGAAAAGCCTTATCGAGATCTGAGGCTTCCAGTTCAAATAAATCACTGCCAACAATACAAATTTTAGAATAACCTTGAGCAAAACCCCACTCAAAAGCAGCTTGCATTTTTTCGCCAAGATGACCACCGCTCTGTACTAGTTTATGAAATAGAGAATCGTCCCAGAAGTCATTTTTTTGAATTTCTTTTGAATAAAATATTGCCCGACTGGCGCTAACGTTGCTGATTGTTTTAGCCGTGTGTTTGATCAATTCTTTGTAAACCTCTAAAGCTTTTTCATTCCCAATGCTTTTGGCCAAACGTGTTTTACACTTTCCAAGTTCAGGATTCTTTGCAAAAACTATAACCAACCTATCCATTAATATACTTTTTGCCCTTTTTCTAAGTAATTACCCCAAAATCTGTCGTAGGCATGAACTTTACTGGTTAGTTTTCCCTCGTGACCGTAGACTTTTTGATCGTTATTTACCCAATCAAAAATTCCGCCGTAGAGGTTGAAAACGTTTTTATATCCTGCTTTTTGTAGGCGTTCTCCAATATCTTCCGAACGTACACCAATCGAACAATAGACCACAATGGTATCTTTGGTATTGATTTTATCTACTATTGATTTTAATTTAAAATCATCATATCCAGCATAAACGGCATCTTGAATATGACTTATACTATATTCTGAAGCTTCTCTCGTGTCTAAAAGTTTGATGTTGGCGTTTGAATTTTTCAGCTGTATCAAGTCTTCTACACTAATGTACTCTACTGAATTAGAATTGTATTCCTTGATGGCATCGTCCATTTTGCTTTGAGCAAAACCAATTAACGGAGATACAATTAAAAATAAACTAAATTTTAAATTCATGATAATCAGCTTCAGAAGCCTATTTTATTTCAACAAAGGTAGAGACTCGTTTTTAGTAAAACCTAAATTTATTGGTTTCTTTAGCAACATCCACCACCATCGTAATGAAAGGTGGATTCGCTTATGTAGATATCATCTCTTTTCAATTTTGATAAAGCCGCAGCTGTTTTATCACAAATAGAAAGGGGTTGATTTTTAAGCAAGATGTGTCCATTATCATCATCAAATAACGGCTCATCTCCATAGTAAATAGCTGCTTTCCCTGTAAAAATGCAAGGTCCATCTTCTGGCATTGGATCTTTGATGGCAGCAATTTCTACAGATTCAATATAAATCAATTCCTCGGTTGGATAGTGTTTAGGGTCCAGTATGCGGTATGGCTTTTTTGCTCTTATTTCGATAGTACCAAAGCCAACATCGGTAAGTGCTTTGACATAGTCTGCCAATGGCAAACTTCCGCTTAGGCACAAGGCTCTCAACCTGTCATCGTTTCTTAAAGTCTCATTCATATCCTGCTCACAAATGGGATCACTCATCACCAGTTTGCCGTTGGGCTTTAGTACGCGGTACATTTCTTTAATAGCTTTTTTAAGTTCTTCGGCTTTAAAAATGTTGAAGAGGCAGTTTTGTGCAGCTACATCAATGCTATTATCCGCGACTGGTAAATTGAGCGCATCGCCTTTTTTCAAATCCACAAAATCACTTTCGAACCATGGATTGACTTTTTCAGCTTCTTTGAAGTTCTTTCTGGAAGCCTCCAGCATTTCATCGACCATGTCAACACCGATGACGCCATCTTTTTGGCGATTGAAATACGCAAACTGCAATAATTCCATACCACCACCAACGCCCACATAAAGCATTTTTGGATTATTGGATAAGTCTCTTGCATGAACAGTGCTTCCACAGCCATAGTTCATTTCCTGCATGATTTTAGGAATCTTCAATCCAGGCAATTCCCATACAGGATTGGTTGTGCAACATAAGCCCACATCTGGGGTAAGTGCTGCGTCTTTATAGACATTGTAAGTTGTTTCTAAGTAACTCATTTTCTTTTTAATTTGTTTGTTATACAACACTTCCCTGGCAAGAACTGCCTGCGCCAGCAGTACACCCGTAGCAATGCTGTGAAACACAAATGGATCTATTCTGAAGTTGCTCTTCGTTGTAATCTTTGATGTGTTGTACAGGACTATTAACTCTCATTTCCAGCATTTGATTGAAATCGCAATCGTACAGCCAGCCGTCCCAACTTATGGAAAGTGTATTTCTACACATCACATTCTTAACCGCTGCAGGATTGTAGGCATCTACAAGTTTATACATATAGTCTTCGTAATTATCTGAAGCTATTAGGTAATCTAAATATCTTGAAATCGGTAAATTGGTGATGGTAAACAAACTATTAAATTGAATGTCGAAATCTTCTTTTAAAGCTTTTTTGAAGTCTTGTTCCAAAGCTTCCTGATTGGAAGGTAGAAATGCCCCCGAGGGATTATAAACCAGATCCAATTGTAAAGGCGAGTCAGGCATTCCATAACTGATGGCATTCAAATCTTGCAAGGCTTTTATCGATTTGTCAAAAACGCCACTTCCGCGTTGTTTGTCCGTTTTGCCTTTGGTCCAGTGTGGCATTGAACTGACGACATGGACATTATGTTTTTTAAAAAACTCAGGTAAGTCGAAGTACTTTTTATTGGCTCTTATGATGGTAAGATTGGATCTCACAATAAAATCTTTCACTCCCAGTTTAGCGGCTTCCTCTACAAACCATCTAAAGTTAGGGTTCATTTCTGGAGCACCACCCGTCAGGTCAAGCGTATGAGCTTTGGTAGTTTTGATGACCTCGAGACATTGCTGCATGGTTTCTTTGGTCATAATTTCCTTTCGGTCTGGACCAGCATCCACATGGCAATGTTCACAAACTTGGTTGCACATATATCCAAGATTGAGTTGTAAAATTTCCAAGGCTTTGGGTTTAAGTGGAAAATCGTCAATCTTTTCCAATTGATGCCTAAAGGTTGGAAGCTCATCTTTAAAAATCCCATTAGACAGGTATTTAAGTTGCTCTTCTGCTTTAGCCATCAACTTTTTTCTTGCTAGAAGTGATTTAGTTGCCATTTCAGTATTTTTAAAATTTGAAGTTGAGAGTTCTGCATTTAACTTTAATGACTCAACTTGTCGTATTTTTTCATCATTTGAGTAGCATGAACCAGGGTAGCGCCAGACTCAATAGCTGCTCCTGTGTGCACAGCCTCCATCATTTCTTCTTTTGTGATACCGCGTTGTAATCCATCTTGTGTATAAGCGTCTATGCAATAAGGGCATTTCACCACATGCGAAACGGCCAATGCAATCAGTGATTTTTCACGTTCGGAAAGCGCTCCTTTTTCAAAAACCTTTCCATAGTAGTCAAAGAATTTTGTACCTAGTTCTTCGCTCCATTCTGTAATTTTTGGAAATTTTCTTAGGTCTTTTGGATCATAATAGGAATCTGCCATATACAATAAGTTTTTAAGGGTGCTTACCCTATGGTTTAAATAATTTTGAATAAGATAGAGATAGTGTTGATTTAAATAACTTTGTTCTAAACCGACGGAGGTGCTTTGTTGAAATAGACGCCAGTAACACCTTCTTTTACAAACAAAGTAGGGTCTTGAAAATGAATATTGAAGAATTTGAGTATTCTTTTTAATATCAATATAACATCAGTGTAAAGTTGCTTTGAGAAATCAAGTAAACTTAGGAAGTCACTTTGATTGTCAACATCTTTAAAAATTGATAGAAAATCTATTTCAACTTTAGGCTTTAGTGATTTTACCAACTCATTACTTACTTTATGTGAATTCCATGATAAGTTGATAAATTCGGAATATTTGAAGTGCTTTTTTTGGATACCCAATAAATAAAATCCACCATCAAAACATCTTCCCAGAGAAGCATTTCCAGACTCGAGAGATTTTATGCTAGACTGAAGATGATTAAATTTTAATTGTGGACAATCATTTCCAATTATGATTAGACTATCGTAACCTTTTGAAAATACTGAAGCGATGGAATGGCAGAACCGTTCACCAAAATTTTTTCCTTTTTGATGCTTTTCGCCAAACCAAATGACATCAAGTCCTGTTTTTGCACATAAGGCTTCAAGTCTTTTTTTTTGACTTTCAAAAAAACTATGGTTACCATTAAATTTTTTGACAGAGCATTCGGCAAGTGTCGATCTTGAAAAAATTAATATGCCTGTTTTATTTTCCATAGTCGTCTAGCCTTCAATACGAATTAAACCTTATGAGGATATATTAAATTTTATATTCGATGTATTAACTCTATTCTGAAATTTAAGATTCAGATTATTTTCCAGGTCGAATGATAAGCGTATTTGGGTATTCAGATTTTATTTTATCATAAGCTCTATCGGCCTGGATTCTGTTTCTGTAGTTTCCAACCCAGACTTTATAATTTGGAGTTTGATAAATTATTTTTGAATCTATGTCAAATTCTAAAGTCTCGAATTTAGCTTTGGTGTCCTTGGCATCGTCTATAGAACCTGAAAATATTTGTAATTTATAAGAGCTTTTTAACTCGTTGTTAGATTCTAATTGATGCTTTTCTTTAATTAATTTTTTTACCATGTTTAGTTCAGTAGCGTTTAATTTATCTTGTGCAACACATAGATTTACTGAAAAATAAAAAACAACTAATAAACAGGTAAAAACTTTATTTTTTAACATCTCATTGGTTTTAAAGCAAATGTACAGTTTAACGCAAAATAAAGCATTTAAATTCCAATTTAGAAAGATTATAAATTGCCATTTAACATATGTAGGTATTCCAGAAACGTCTTTTAAGTATTACTTTTGTAGTCAGTTTTTTTGGTGCTTAAACCTATATTTTTACGGGCATCACATTCAAAAAGATTAATAAAATACATATGAGAAAGACGATGGAACGCCCATTAAATTTGAAACATTTCTTCTTAATGTTTCTTTTGCTTTTCACCTTTACAACATTTGCACAAGACGAAGAAGAAGGAGGATACGGCGATTATGTGCCTGAAGTAGTTGCGAATGCTGATGATGCTAAAGGAAAAGAGTTATTCAATTCTCTTTGTGCAGCTTGTCATAAGCGTTACAAAAATGCAACTGGACCTGCATTACACAAGGTTACAGATCGAAGAGAAATGGATTGGTTGTACAAATGGATTGTCAATAGCCAGGAGTTGATAAAATCTGGAGATTCACAAGCTGTTCAATTGTATGAGGAATGGAATAAAGTAGCTATGAATGCTTACCCACAGCTGGGTGAAGAAGATATCAATAACATATTAGCTTATGTTGAAATGCCTAAACCAGAGCCTAAAGTCGATGTAGCTGCTGCTCCAGCTGCAGATGCACAAGGTGGTGGTGGTATTTCTACTGAAATAGTACTCGGGTTACTTGCAGTGGTCTTGCTTGTACTTTCAGTTATCTTATATCTTGTCAATAAAACTTTAAATCGTTTTGCTGAGGTTAATGGAATTCCTGTAAGAGCTGATAAGCCTAAGGGAAAACCAATTTGGGTAGCATTTGCAGAGAATCAATTTTTAGTTCTTGTGGCAGTGGTGTTTTTATTGCTGGCAGTAGCCTGGGGTGGATATGGATTTTTAATGCAAGTTGGTGTTGATCAAGGTTATGCGCCAATTCAGCCGATACATTACTCTCATAGAATACATGCTGGTGAAAACCAAATCGAATGTAAATATTGTCACTCTTCCGCAAGAGTATCTAAACACTCAGGTATTCCTTCTTTGAATGTTTGTATGAATTGTCACAAGCAGATTGCTGAAGTCGCGCCAGAAACTCAAGCTGAGGGTGAAAAAGAATATGGGGTCGATTACAACGCTGAAATCCAAAAGCTTTACGAAGCTACGGGCTGGGATACTTCCACTCAATCTTTTACTGGAGACACCAAGCCTGTGAAATGGATTCGTATACATAATCTTCCGGATTTTGCTTACTTCAACCATGCACAACACGTAACTGTTGGCCAAATTGATTGCCAAACCTGTCACGGTCCGGTTGAAACTTACGAAATTCAAAAACAATACGCGCCTTTAACTATGGGCTGGTGTATCAATTGTCACCGAGAAACCAACATTAAGGTTGAAGGTAACGCCTACTACGAAAAAATACATGAAGAGCTTTCTAAAAAGTACGATGTTGATCAGTTAACCGCTGCAGAAATGGGTGGTCTGGAATGTGGGAAGTGTCATTATTAATATCAATAAAGAAAATTAAAGTTTAATATGTCATCAGAAAAAAAATATTGGAAAAGTGCTGAACAACTTGAGGAAAACAGCCCTCTTGTAGAAGCGCTTGAACAAAATGAATTTGCAGAACATATTCCTGCAGATGAGTTTTTAGGTGATAAGGAAAAGCTGGAGAGTTCTCAAACATCGCGTAGAGACTTTCTTAAGTATGTCGGGTTTAGCACGGCAGCCGCATCTTTAGCGGCTTGTGAAGGTCCGGTTATTAAGTCGATTCCTTACGTTGTTCAGCCAGAACGAATTGTTCCTGGTGTTGCGGATTATTATGCGACAACCATTGCCGACGGCTTTGATTTTGCAAGTATCCTTGTGAAAACCAGAGAAGGTCGACCTATCAAAATTGAAACCAATAAAGAATCTAATGGGCTTTCTGCTGGTAAAGCTAGAGTTCATGCATCTGTACTAGATTTATATGATATAAAGCGTCTTCAAAATCCTCAAATTGAGAATAGAGATGTAACATGGACTGAATTCTTTTCTTCTCTTGAAACAGAACTAAAAGCTAATTCTGATAAAAAGACTTATCTGTTAACTAAGACCTTTGCTTCTCCATCTACTGAGAAACTTATTAAAGAATTTCAGGAAAAGTATCCGAATGTGGAGCACGTTATATATGATACGGTTTCTGACGAAGCAGCTTTAAATGCATTTGAAGCTAAATATGGATACAGAGCTTTACCTAATTATGATTTCTCAAAATCAGAAATGATTGTATCTGTTGGTGCTGATTTCCTTGGAGACTGGCAGGGAGGTGCTTTTGATTCCGGCTACAGCAAGAGCAGAGTCCCTAAAAATGGTAAAATGTCTCGCCACGTTCAATTCGAAGCAAACATGACTTTGAGTGGAGCCAACGCAGATAAAAGAGTTCCTGTTAAGCCTTCTCTGCAGAAGCAAATTGTGGTTGAAGTTTATAACCAGATTGTTGGTAGAGTTGCTTCAACAAACTTGAGTGATGCCTTACAAAGCCACGTTGACAACGCAATTACTCAATTGAAATCTAAGCCTTCTGGAGCTATTTTTGTTACTGGATTAGATTCAGTCGAAGCACAGTCAATGGCTTTAGAAATCAACGAAAAACTATCCAGTCAGGTTTTCAATATTGAAAATCCTCGTCTAATTCGTCAAGGCAAAAATTCTGAAATTCAGACTATGATTTCAGAAATTAATGCAGGTAATGTTGGAAGTGTTATGGTAGCCGGTGTGAATCCTGTTTATTCTCTTCCTAATGCTGATGATTTTGTTTCAGCTTTAGAAAACGTAGATACTACAGTGAGTTTTTCAATGAAGAAAGACGAAACTGCTAAACTTTGTAAATTTATTGCGGCAACCCCACATTACCTTGAATCATGGGGAGATGTTAGAGTTACTAAGAATGACTTTAGCTTGATGCAGCCTACAATAAAACCGTTATTCAATACAAAGCAATTTGAGGATTGTTTGTTGAAACTGAATAACAGTTCATTTAAATACTATGAATACGTAAAAGATAATTTCAAGTCTACATTTGAAGGCATATCCTGGAATCAATCACTTCATGATGGTAGTTTCGTTTACGACATGGATTTATCAAAAGTAGAAGAAACTTCGACTATTGATATTTCAGCCGGAGCTAAAAAACTTCTTTCAAAGAGTGATTCAGAAGGATTTGAATTGACTTTATATACTAAAACATCTATGGGTGACGGTCGTCAGGCTAATAATCCATGGTTGCAAGAGATGCCAGATCCCATAACTAGAACTTCTTGGGACAATTATGTAACAATGTCTAAGTATGATGCTGAAAGCTTAAGTCTTGTAAATACCAATGTTGCTAATGGTGCTTTGAACGGTAATTACGTTACAGTTGCTATCGGTGATAAAAAACTAGCTAAACTACCTGTGATTATTCAGCCAGGACAAGCTCCAGGTTCAATAGGTGTTGCATTAGGATATGGTAAAACAGAATCCATACAAGAAGAAATGCAGGTTGGCGTAAATGCTTATCCTTTATATCAAAACTTTGATGTCAATCAAACTGTAAAAGTTGATAAAGTAGATGGTGTTCATGAGTTTGCTTGTGTCCAGTTGCACCATACAATGATGGGTAGAAAAGATATCGTAAAGGAAACTTCCTTAGAGATATTCAATACTAAAGATAAAAAACACTGGAATGCTGTTCCTGAAGTTTCTCTGAATCACCAAGAAGTTGAAGTAACGAGTCCAGATGTTGACTTGTGGGATGAATTTGATAGATCTATTGGTCATCATTTTAATCTATCGATCGACTTAAACGCCTGTACTGGTTGCGGCGCATGTGTTATTGCTTGTCACAGTGAGAACAACGTCCCTGTAGTCGGTAAGGATGAAATCCGCAAGAGTAGGGATATGCACTGGTTAAGAATAGATAGATACTATTCTTCTGAAGATACGATCCAGGGTGATTATGACAAGAAAAATGATATTTCTGGATTGAGCAGTGCTATTGGTACTTATGGAGATCTTGAAGTGGCTTCAGCAGAAGATGTGCAGGTTATTTTTCAGCCTGTAATGTGTCAGCACTGTAACCATGCTCCTTGTGAGACTGTTTGTCCTGTTGCAGCATCTGCTCACGGACGTCAAGGTCAAAACCACATGACTTACAATCGTTGTGTCGGTACAAGATACTGTGCTAACAACTGTCCTTATAAAGTAAGACGTTTCAACTGGTTCTTGTATAATCAAAATGATGAGTTTGATTACCACATGAATAATGATCTTGGTCGTATGGTATTAAACCCAGATGTGACTGTAAGATCACGTGGTGTCATGGAGAAATGTTCTATGTGTATACAAATGACACAAAAAACTATACTTGACGCTAAGCGAGAAGGAAGGGTTATTGAAGATGGAGAATTCCAAACTGCCTGTTCTGCAGCTTGTGACAATGGCGCAATGGTATTTGGAGATATTAATGATAAAGAAAGTGTTGTGTATAAAAAGACTCAGGATGATAGAATGTATCATCTTCTAGAGTATTTAGGTACCAAGCCAAATGTCATGTACCATACTAAAGTTAGAAACACAACAGAAGCTTAATCAACTAATTAGGAACAAATTTATATTAAATTATGTCTCATTACGAATCGCCTATTAGAAAACCCTTAGTTACAGGAGATAAGTCTTACCATGATGTTACATTGGATGTGGTAAGATCTGTTGAAGGGCAGGCAAATAAATCATGGTGGGTTGCTTTCTCAATTGCACTCATCGCCTTTTTATGGGGCTTAGGCTGTATAGTCTACACTGTCTCCGAAGGTATTGGTACTTGGGGTCTCAACAAGACTATTGGTTGGGCTTGGGATATTACTAACTTCGTATGGTGGGTAGGTATTGGCCACGCAGGAACACTTATCTCGGCAGTACTCTTGCTTTTCAGACAAAAGTGGAGAATGGCCATAAACAGATCTGCTGAAGCAATGACTATTTTTGCCGTAGTACAAGCTGGCTTGTTCCCAATTATTCACATGGGTCGTCCATGGTTAGCTTATTGGGTTCTTCCTATTCCAAACCAATACGGATCCTTGTGGGTAAACTTCAATTCTCCTTTACTTTGGGATGTATTTGCAATTTCAACTTATTTATCGGTTTCTTTAGTATTCTGGTGGACAGGTTTACTGCCCGATTTTGCGATGATTAGAGACAGAGCTGTAAAGCCATTCCAAAAGCATATTTATGGAATACTTGCTTTTGGATGGAGTGGTAGAGCGAAAGACTGGCAACGTTTCGAGGAAGTTTCTCTTGTACTAGCTGGTTTGGCAACACCTCTTGTTTTGTCAGTTCACACTATTGTATCCTTTGACTTTGCTACTTCTGTAATCCCGGGGTGGCACACCACTATATTTCCTCCCTATTTTGTTGCGGGAGCTGTATTTTCAGGGTTTGCAATGGTGAATACGCTTCTTATTATTATGAGAAAAGTATCCAACCTAGAAAATTATATTACCATTCAGCATATTGAGTTGATGAATATAGTCATTATGATTACCGGTTCTATTGTGGGTGTTGCTTACATTACAGAATTATTCATGGCTTGGTACTCCGGAGTAGAATACGAACAGTATGCTTTCCTTAACAGGGCAACAGGTCCTTATGCCTGGGCTTACTGGTCAATGATGACTTGTAATGTGTTTTCTCCACAACTTATGTGGTTTCCAAAGTTGAGAAGAAGCATTATGTTCTCATTCTTTATATCTATCGTAGTAAACATTGGTATGTGGTTTGAGCGTTTTGTAATTATTGTGACATCATTGCATAGAGATTATATGCCATCTGCCTGGACAATGTTTTCCCCAACCTTTGTTGATATTGGTATTTTTGTTGGAACCATTGGATTTTTCTTTGTATTATTTTTACTATACTCAAGAACATTTCCTGTGATTGCACAAGCAGAAGTGAAGTCCATTTTAAAATCTTCAGGAGAAAAATATAAAAAGATAAGGGCTGAAAAGGGGGATGATGCGAAGTTGTATAATGAACCAGAACAAGAACCTTTACCAGACTTTTCAGCACAGTTTAATTCAAAATCAAACTCATAATGGCATCAAAATCTTTACATGCGATTTTTACAGACGATGATATATTGATGCAGGCCGTTAAAGCTTTGCGTGAGAAAAAATACAATATCAATGAGGTCTTTTGTCCGTTTCCTGTACACGGTCTGGACAAAGCTATGGGGCTATCTCATACACGTCTGGCGATTACCTCATTCCTATACGGGTTAGTCGGTTTGGCTATAGCTACCTGGATGATGAATTTTATTATGATAGAAGACTGGCCTCAAAACATTGGTGGTAAGCCAAGTTTCAGTTATATAGAAAACATGCCTGCCTTTGTACCTATTATGTTTGAAATGACAGTATTTTTTGCTGCACACCTTATGGTTATTACTTTTTATATGAGAAGTAAATTATGGCCTTTTAAAAAATCTGAAAACCCTGATGTAAGAACTACAGACGATAAATTTTTGATGGAAATTTCAGTAAACGAAAATAATGTGCAAGCTATTGCTGAAGTTTTACATAAGAACGGAGCTTCTGAAATTAAATTAATTGATAATAAATAAGTTTATGAAAAGTTTGATTACTATATTACTTATAGTTTTTTCCTTAGCTTTTATCTCTTGTTCTGATAAAACGGAGCGTAACTATCAGTACTTTCCAAACATGTACGTATCTGTACCTTACGATACCTATGGAGAATATGAGATATTTCCAAATGAGCAGGAAGCGTTGACTGTTGTAGAGGGTTCAATATCCCGTGGTTTTACCCCATACGAATATGAAGATAATGCAGAGGGTTATGCAAAAGCGAAGGAAGAATTAAAAAATGAAGTTCCTTACACAGAAGAAAACCTAGCTAAAGGAAAAGAACTTTATAACATCTACTGTGCTACATGCCACGGTGAAAATGGTAATGGTAAAGGTTATTTGGTACAAAGAGAAAAAATTCTTGGTGTTCCTAGTTATGATGATCAGGGTAGAGCAATTACAGAAGGTAGTGTTTATCATGTGATGTGGCATGGTATAAATACTATGGGCTCTTATGCATCACAAATGAACAATGAAGAGCTATGGCTTGTTGACCATTATGTCATGAAGTTGAAAGCTGAATTGGAAGGTAAAGAGCCAAGGGAATTTGAAACAGAATCAGAATAAAACTAATTATAATACATAGCTGAGATATTATGTACACAATGTCAAGTAAAATAAAATCATTCTCTTTAATCCTTATTGTTTTAGGGGCTATTGGTTTGGCTTACAGTTTCATAGATGCTCCATCTTCTGTAGAAGAGGTTAAAGAAATGCTACATTCAGACGGTGCGTCTCACGAAGGTGAAAGTGTCGCCATGGAAGCTAATTCTTCATCTAATTCTGATGCACACGGTGAGGATGAGCATGCTGAACACATTTATCACCAACTACAAAATAAACCATGGGCTGCAATTTATGTTCCTGCTTTATTCTTATTTCTAATTTCACTCGGTGTTTTTGTATTCTACGCATTACAAAATGCATCGCAATCAGGGTGGTCTCCGGTACTGTTTAGAGTTATGGAAGGTATTTCTTCCTACTTAGTTCCAGGAGGTATCATTGTATATTTACTTTTAATACTTTCAAGTTTACATCTAAATCATTTATTTGTGTGGATGGACCCTGAAGTTGTCGCTCACGATGAAATCATTCAGAATAAGGTAGCTTATTTAAATACGCCCTTTTTCTTAATTAGAGCTTTTATATATTTAGCTGGATGGATATTGTTTTCTAAACTGATTATCAAGAATTCTAGAAAAATGGATGAAGGTTTTGACTTGAGGCTTCACAAGCGTAATTTCAAGCTTTCGGCTGGTTTTTTGGTGTTTTTCATCGTAACAGAATCTATGATGTCTTGGGACTGGATCATGAGTATTGATACTCACTGGTTTAGTACTTTGTTTGGATGGTTTGTGTTAGCCAGTATTTTAGTTTCAGCAGTAACCACTATAGCGATAGTAACTATTTACTTAAAAGGAAAAGGCTATCTAGAGCATGTCAACAATAGTCATATCCATGATTTAGGTAAATTCATGATGGGCTTTTCAATATTCTGGGCTTACCTATGGTTTTCTCAATTTCTCTTGATATGGTATTCAAATATCCCAGAGGAGGTTACTTATTACGCACAAAGGCTAGAAGATTATCCTGTATTGTTCTTCGGTACTGTTATTTTGAATTGGGTATTACCAATGCTTATTCTTATCAATTCAGATTTCAAGAGAATTAATTGGATAATCGTTTTTGCTGGGGTTATAATCCTTTTGGGACATTACCTTAACTTTTTCGTTATGATTATGCCAGGTACAGTTGGAGAATCCTGGACGATCGGTATTCCTGAAATTAGTTCAATATTACTGGTATTAGGAGTATTTATATTTACTGTTTTCAAAGCATTAGCGAAAGCTCCGCTGACAATACAACACGGTGCTTTTTTAGAAGAAAGCAAACATTTCCATTATTAAAACTATTTAAAAGAAAGATAGAAGATGACCGCATTACTTATCATATTAGTCGCCGCCTTACTAGGGATTACGATTTGGCAGATTTCAAAAATCTTCAAATTATCTCAGCCCATTGAAAGCGATGATTCACAAATAGCCACTAATGAAGACAACCAAAAGCAAGGAAAAATATTTCTGGCTTTTACGGTTTTTCTTTATGGCTTAATGATCTATTCGTTTTGGAGTTTAAGTAAATTTTACGCTCCCGGTGCTTCTTCTCATGCAGAAGATTATGACCAATTATTTTTCATTTCTCTTGGACTTATCATGTTCGTACAAGTGATTATACAGTTTTTGATTCACTGGTTCGCTTACAAATACAGAGGTAAAAAAGGTCAGAAAGCCCTCTTCTATGCGGATAACGACAAGCTTGAATTTATTTGGACTATCATACCTGTTATAACTCTTGCAGCCTTGATTATTTATGGCTTATTCAGTTGGTCGGAAATCATGAATGTTCAGGAAACAGATGATACGCTTGTTGTAGAAATTTATGCTTACCAATTTGACTGGAGAGCTAGATATTCTGGTGAAGATGGAACACTTGGAGAAGCAAACGTTAGATTTATAGAAGGTATAAATCAATTAGGACTTAATGAGTCCGATCCTTACTCACAAGATGACATAATTACCACAGAGCTTCACCTGCCAGTAGATAGACAAGTCCTTTTCAAATTTAGATCTCAGGACGTTTTGCACTCTGCCTATTTCCCTTTCTTTAGATCACAAATGAACGTTGTGCCTGGTATGACAACCCAGTTTGGTTTCACCCCTACAACAACTTCTAAAGAAATCCGAAATAGCGAATACATGGTTGAAAAAGTTAAAAATATCAACGAAATTCGTCAAAATAATGACAATCTAGGTCCAGATGAAAAGGACTATGAATTTGAATATTATTTATTGTGTAACAAGATTTGTGGTGTATCTCACTACAACATGCAAATGAAAATTGTTGTCGAAACAGAAGAAGAGTATCAGAAATGGATTTCGGAACAACAAACATTTGGAGAATTAACAGCCCAAAATTAATTATAAAATTAAACAAGAATATATATGTCAGTAGCTGCACAACCACTTGCTAACGATCATGCACACGAGGAAGGACATCATGAGCCAACTTTCATAGAAAAGTATATCTTCAGTACCGATCATAAAATGATCGCTAAACAATATTTGATCACAGGTCTTATCATGGGTTTCATTGGTATAGCCATGTCCATGCTCATGAGGCTTCAATTAGCCTGGCCAAACGAAACGTTCTGGATCTATGAAGTTTTATTAGGTCGTTTTGGAGAAGATGGAGTCATGGATCCGAGTATCTATTTAGCTCTTTCTACAATTCATGGTACTATCATGATATTTTACGTTTTAACTGCTGGCCTTAGTGGTACATTCAGTAATTTACTTATTCCCTTACAAATTGGTGCTAGAGACATGGCCTCTGGATTCATGAATATGTTATCTTACTGGTTATTCGCCCTTTCATGCGTTGTGATCGTTTCTTCATTTTTTGTTGAAGCTGGTCCTGCATCATCCGGTTGGACTGTCTATCCTCCGCTTAGTGCTTTACCACAAGCTATTGGTGGATCTGGACTTGGTATGACCTTATGGTTGGTAGCGATTACTATATTTATCGCTTCCTCTTTGTTAGGTTCATTAAATTATATTGTTACAGTTTTAAATCTAAGAACACAGGGCATGACAATGACAAGACTCCCGCTGACAATCTGGGCGTTTTTTGTTACTGCCATCATTGGTGTTGTTTCTTTCCCGGTTTTATTAGCTGCAGGTCTATTATTGTTGATGGATAGAAGTTTTGGCACCTCATTCTTTTTAAGTGATATTTATATTCAAGGTGAGGTTTTATCCTATCAAGGAGGTTCTCCAGTATTGTATGAACACCTTTTCTGGTTTTTAGGACACCCTGAAGTTTACATCGTCCTTTTACCTGCACTTGGTATTACTTCGGAGATCATCGCGACTAACTCGAGAAAGCCAATATTTGGTTATAGAGCAATGATTGCTTCTATTCTTGCTATTGCATTCTTATCTACTGTTGTATGGGGTCACCACATGTTCGTGTCCGGTATGAATCCGTTCTTAGGTTCTGTATTTACATTTACTACATTATTGATTGCTATCCCTTCAGGAGTAAAAGCTTTCAACTATATAACCACCCTTTGGAAAGGTAACTTACAGTTGAATCCCGCCATGTTATTTTCTATAGGTCTTGTATCTACATTTGTTACAGGTGGTTTGACTGGTATTATTTTAGGAGATAGTACACTTGATATCAACGTTCACGATACTTACTTTGTAATTGCTCACTTCCACTTAGTTATGGGTATTTCAGCATTATATGGCTTATTTGCTGGTATATATCACTGGTTCCCAAAGATGTTTGGAAGAATGATGAGTAAAAATTTAGGCTATGTCCATTTTTGGATAACTGCTGTTGGTGCTTACGGTATTTTCTTCCCAATGCACTTTATAGGTATGGCAGGATTACCAAGACGTTACTATAAGTTTACTGAATTTCCATATTTTGATGATTTAGCAGACACTAATATTTTAATTTCTGTATTTGCTTTTATCACAGCTGCAGCTCAAATTTTCTTTGTGTATAATTTTATTCACTCGATATTTTATGGTAAAAAAGCAGAGCAAAATCCTTGGAAATCAAATACACTAGAATGGACTACGCCGGTGAAACATATTCACGGTAACTGGCCAGGTGAAATTCCTAAAGTGTATAGATGGTCTTACGATTACAGTAAAAGGAATAAAGAAGACACAGATTATATTATTGCAGGTCAGGACTTCGTACCACAAAACGTTCCTATCCAAGACAATGAAGAAGAGATGAATGAATAATTTATCAATATAAAATAGAAGCCTCCAAGCATTAACTCCTTGGAGGCTTTTTTATTTATCTTTGTTTTATGAATGAAAATTTAGATGCCTCCGGTGAAAACTTCACACCTCAAGATCAAGAAGTTGAAAAAGCTTTAAGACCACTCTCATTCGATGATTTTGCGGGTCAATCCCACGTACTGGAAAATTTACAGGTCTTTGTTAAAGCTGCTAATTTACGTGGTGAAGCTCTTGATCATACGCTTTTTCATGGTCCTCCCGGACTTGGCAAAACTACTTTAGCGCATATTCTTGCTAACGAATTAGAAACAGGCATTAAAATTACCTCAGGTCCGGTTATAGATAAACCTGGAGACCTCGCGGGTTTGTTGACTAATCTCGAACCCAGGGATGTATTGTTTATTGATGAAATCCACAGACTTAGTTCTGTTGTTGAAGAATATTTATATTCAGCAATGGAGGATTTCAAGATTGATATTATGATCGAATCTGGTCCAAATGCCAGAAGTGTCGAAATCAACTTAAATCCTTTTACCTTAGTTGGAGCAACTACACGATCTGGATTACTTACTGCACCCATGCGGGCAAGGTTTGGAATATCCAGTAGGCTGGAGTACTATTCGACTGAGTTACTCAGCGATATTATTTTGAGAAGTGCTTCTATTCTTGGTGTGTCTATAACCAGTGAAGCTGCTATCGAAATTGCTGGCAGAAGCAGAGGAACTCCAAGGATTGCCAATGCACTTTTAAGGAGAGTAAGAGATTTTGCCCAGATAAAAGGCAATGGCAAAATCGATATGGAAATTTCAAAATATAGTTTGAAAGCTTTAAATGTTGATGCCTTCGGTCTTGATGATATGGACAATAAAATATTACTCACCATCATCGATAAATTCAAAGGAGGCCCCGTCGGGCTTACAACTTTGGCTACAGCGGTGAGTGAAAACGCAGAGACTATAGAAGAGGTTTACGAACCTTTTCTTATTCAGAAGGGATTTATCAACAGAACTCCTCGTGGTAGAGAAGTGACAGAATCTGCCTATAAACACCTTGGAAGACTTAGAGAAAGTAACCAGGGTGGATTATTTTAATTATTATTTATGTCAGATTTAAAACAACTTCCAGAAGTTCCTTCGATTGATTTTTTCACACATGCAGGCGGAATATTGAATAATCCTCTTCCCTTTCATCAAAAAAATTTCAACAAGCTAGGGGATACATTCAGATTAAATCTCGGATTTGGAAATTCTGTGGTCTTTTCTAGAGATCCCGAGTTTGCTATATACGCACTAAGAAATAATCAAAAGAATTTTAGAAAAACAGAGATTCAAACCAAAGATCTGGCTAAATATGTAGGTCATGGTTTATTAACTTCTGAAGGAGACGAGTGGAAATTTCAGCGAAAATTGATTCAACCTGCTTTCTATAGAAAAAATCTTTATACGCTTTTAGATTTTATGGTAGAAGCCATTGATAAGGAATTAGAGAGAATTGAAGTCGATAAGACGATTGATATATTTCCAATATTTAATGATTTAGCTTTTAAAGTGGTAGTCAAAAGTCTTTTCAGTGACGCCATAAATTCAGAAGAAATAGCAAGATTACAGTTTATCACTGAAGAGACTCAGAAAATGCTAGTCAAAGAGTTGAGACAGCCTTATAAAAAATGGTGGTTTACGTTAAGTGGCCAACTTAAACGGAATTTAGGTTTAAGTCAGGATGCAAGAGATTTATTATCGGGTATTATAAAAAGAAGGAGAGATTCCAAACAAGAAGGAAAAGACCTTTTGGATATGCTAATGGGATTGAGCTATGAGGATGGTTCAAAGATGAACGAAGAACAGCTTATAGATGAAATTCTCATCCTTTTTATTGCCGGGCATGAAACTACCTCCAATGCCTTGTCTTTCACCATACAGTTGATCGGACAAAAAGATAAGGTTCAGGAAAAGTTATTTTCAGAAATTAAAGATCTCGAGGAGAAATCACTTTTTGAGGTGCTAAAAGAAAGTAAATACACCCAACATGTGATTGAAGAATCTATGCGCTTATTTCCTCCGGTTTACTTTATCGACAGGCAAAATATTGAAGACGATTCTTTTAAAGGATTTGAGATTCCAAAAAATACCACATTACTTTTTTCTGTACATCAAATACACAGGAATGCGAAAAATTGGGATAATCCTACAGATTTCAATCCAGACCGTTTTGCAAAGACGAGGAGCGTAACCGATTTTTACATTCCTTTTGGCGCCGGACCCCGTAAATGTATTGGTAATAATTTTGCTATGTACGAAATCACTCTAGCTCTTCATCAGCTTTTGAAAAAATTCAAAATCGAAGAAGTCAAACCAGAAATTGAAATCCAGCCTCTCATTAGTTTGAAGCCAAAAAATGCCTTTGTGAAATTCTCAAAACGATAAGCTTATCTCAATTAAAGATACCAACACCCAACTGATAAAAGCTGAAGCAGATCGCCTTGGGTTTTTATCTTGTGGAATTTCTAAAGCTGAATTTTTAGAAGAAGAAGCCCCACGATTGGAAAATTGGCTAAAGCAAAATGCTCATGGTGAGATGCAGTATATGGAAAACCATTTCGACAAACGTTTAGATCCTACTAAACTTGTCGAAGGTTCTAAAAGCGTGATTTCTTTACTTTATAATTATTTCCCAGA
Organism: Psychroflexus longus; assembly: GCF_020164595.1. Lineage (GTDB taxonomy): Bacteria > Bacteroidota > Bacteroidia > Flavobacteriales > Flavobacteriaceae > Psychroflexus > Psychroflexus longus. The sequence goes on along the minus strand of NZ_JAIQZE010000002.1, from coordinate 70,383 downwards.
AGAAACTCAAAGAGACGACACCTACAAAGTGAGCAAATATGCTTATGGGAGAGATTACCATCACGTTATAAAATCTAAGCTGAAGGAGTTCATGTTCACCCTTCAGGAGGAAATTGGAGAAATAGGTGGCAGAGCTTTTGTTGATTCTGCGCCTGTTTTGGAAAAAGCATGGGCCGCCAAAAGTGGTCTAGGCTGGGTTGGCAAACATTCCAATTTACTCTCAAAACAAACTGGTTCGTTTTATTTCATTGCCGAATTGATTCTTGATATTGACTTAGAGTACGATACTCCAGTGACCGATCATTGTGGATCATGCACCAAATGTATTGATGCCTGTCCCACAGATGCGATTTATGAGCCCTACAAAGTGGATGGGAGCAAATGCATTTCTTACTTCACCATTGAATTGAAGAATGAAATTCCTAACGGCTTCCAAGATAAATTTGAAGACTGGATGTTTGGTTGTGATATTTGCCAGGACGTGTGTCCCTGGAATCGTTTCAGTAAACCTCATAATGAACCGCTTTTCAATCCTCACCCAGATTTACTGTCTAATGATAAGAAGGAGTGGGAAGAAATCACCAAGGAGGTGTTTAATGAAATCTTTAGAAAATCTGCCGTTAAGCGAACAAAATTTGAAGGCTTAAAGAGAAATATCAGTTATATAAAGTCAAGTAGTTAGCTAATATTTTTAAGTGATTCTGATTAAAAGTCAATCCAAATAGACATTTTTTCAATTGTAAAAGGTTCATTCTATCCCTGTTAAGTTCCATTTTAAAGTCAACATTCTTAGCACATCAATCTGTTAACTCTTAAGTTTCGATCCTAATATTGGTAAGGATTTCTTTCAGAATTAGACTTAAGACGTACCTTTGTTTTTTAATATATGTTGAAGTTGAATCGAACTCAACAAGAGTAAGAAACCTATGAGTACATCAAGAAAACGAAGAGAAGCTTTAGTCTATCACGCTAAACCAAGACCAGGTAAAATAGAAGTCGTGCCTACCAAGAAACACGCATCTCAAAGAGATTTGGGGCTAGCCTACTCTCCTGGAGTAGCCGAGCCTTGTAAGGAGATAGAAAAGGATGTTCAAAATGCTTATAAATACACCAATAAAGGAAATCTGGTAGCGGTGATATCCAACGGGACAGCCGTTCTAGGACTCGGTGATATAGGAGCTGAAGCCTCCAAGCCAGTAATGGAAGGTAAAGCCTTACTGTTCAAAATATTTGCTGATATCGATGTGTTTGATATTGAAGTCGATACCAAAAACATAGATGCTTTTATTGAAACAGTAAAAAATATCGCACCAACTTTTGGAGGTATCAACTTAGAGGATATCAAAGCTCCGGAAGCTTTTGAAATCGAAGAACGACTCAAAGCAGAATTGCCTATCCCTGTGATGCACGACGATCAGCACGGAACAGCTATTATTTCTGCCGCGGCACTTTTGAATGCATTAGAGCTAGCAGACAAGAAAATCGATGAAGTTAAGATTGTTGTATCTGGAGCAGGTTCTGCTGCTATTGCTTGCACAAAACTTTATGTCTTGCTTGGGGTTAAAAAAGAAAATATCCTGATGTTTGATAGCCAGGGGATAATTGATAAAAGCAGAGATGACTTATCTACTAAGCAGATAGAGTTTGCAACAACAAGAAAAATAAAAGATTTAGACGAGGCTATTGAAAATGCAGATGTGTTTTTAGGGCTTTCGGTGGGTGGAGTTTTAAAGGCAGAAATGCTTAAAAAAATGGCACCAAATCCTATTGTCTTTGCTATGGCCAATCCAGATCCGGAAATCGATTATGATTTGGCTTTAGAAACAAGAAAAGATGTGATCATGGCAACGGGGAGGACAGATTTTCCAAATCAGGTCAATAATGTTCTTGGATTTCCATATATATTCAGAGGAGCCTTGGATGTTCGCGCAACACAAATCAACGAAGAGATGAAAATGGCTGCTGTCAAAGCGCTGGCTAGACTTGCTAAAGAACCGGTACCAGAGCAAGTGAATATTGCTTATGCTGAAACACGCCTCAACTTTGGAAGAGATTATATCATACCGAAACCTTTTGATCCCAGACTTATTGCTGAAGTACCACCTGCCGTTGCCAAAGCAGCTATGGATTCTGGTGTAGCTCAGACTCCAATTGAGGATTGGGAAGCTTACAAAGAAGACCTTCTGGAACGCATGGGAAGTGAGGATAAGATAACAAGACTTCTAATTAACCGAGCAAAACAAGACCCTAAACGTATCGTTTATGCAGAAGCTGATCATCTGGATGTTTTAAAGGCCGCTCAACAGGTTTATGATGAAAAAATCGCGACACCTATACTTCTTGGCAGGAGAGATGTGATTCTTGAATTGATGAGGGAAATTGAATTTGAAGGAGAGGATATTATCATTATAGACCCTAAATCTGATGAAGAGCAAAAACAGAGACATGAATATGCGGAAGCTCTTTGGAAGAAAAGAAGTAGGAAGGGTGTCACACTATATGATGCTAAAAAATTGATAAGAGAGCGAAACTATTTTGCAGCAATGATGGTGGAGAACGGAGATGCAGATGCAATGTTATCTGGATATTCTAGAGCTTATCCTGCAGTTTTAAAGCCTATTTTAGAATTAATTGGAAAAGAAAAAGGAGTTACCAATGTAGCAGCCACCAACTTAATGAACTCCAAAAGGGGGCCTATCTTTATAAGTGACACTTCTATCAACATAAATCCAGATTCTACAGTTTTGGCTAAAATTGCTCAGATGACAGCCAAAACTGTAAAGATGTTTGGAATAGACCCTGTTATCGCTATGGCTTCGTATTCCAATTTTGGATCATCCAGCAATCCGAATGCATCAAAGGTGAAAGAAGCAGTAGAATATTTACACAAAAATTATCCGGAAATTGCAGTTGATGGGGAGTTGCAAATTGATTTCGCTCTCAATAAGAAAATGAGAATGGATAAGTTTCCTTTTTCTAAACTTAATGGAAAAAAGGTCAACACATTAATTTATCCGAATCTTGATTCTGCTAACAGTACTTACAAGTTAATGAAAGAACTTAATAGTGCAGGCTCAATAGGTCCAATTTTGATGGGACTTAATAAACCAGCTCATGTTTTTCAATTGGGGGCGAGTGTAGATGAGATGGTAAACATGTCTGCCGTTGCAGTTGTAGATGCTCAGCAAAAAAGCAAGCGCAAGGCTTAGTAGATCCTGTTATTCGGAGGCTTATAAAAGGTAAAGACCTTGAGGTTCTAAACTTAATTTTGTTACATTTGATTCCTAAAATTAAGTTAAGATGATAACTCAGCTTCGAGGTAAACTTTTAGAAAAAAACCCAACACATATAGTTGTAGATTGTAATGGGATAGGGTATGAGGTGAATATTTCACTTCATACCTTTTCTCGTTTAAGGGATGAAGAATCAATCACAATATTCACCCATCTTCAGGTTAAAGAGGATTCCCACACTTTATATGGATTTATGGATAAGGCAGAACGTCTGGTATTTAGGCAACTACTATCTGTGTCTGGTATTGGAGCGAGTACAGCTAGAATAATGCTGTCTTCTCTCACTCCGGAACAGGTGATTGAGGCGATTACGAGTGAAGACACAGATACCATACAAAGTGTAAAAGGTATTGGTAAGAAAACTGCCCAACGTGTTATTTTAGACTTAAAAGATAAATTTAAAAGTACAGAAGCGCTTACAGAAATTGTTAGCTCCCCAAGTCATGCCAATAAAGAAGAAGCCTTATCAGCTTTAGAAACCCTGGGTTACACAAGGAAGCAATCTGGAAAAATTATTACCAAAATTTGTAATAATAATCCAAATGCCAGCGTTGAAGAGATAATCAAACTCGCCTTAAAAAATCTATAAAGCATTTGAAGATTACTCATCGACTCATCAACATAATTTCTTGCCCTGTATTTTTACTTGTTGCAGTCATATTATTTGCATCTGATGTTTATGCTCAGGATGAGCAGGATTCTATTCCCAAAGGCCCTTCTTTTGGCAATATATCTATGCCAAACCCATCAAGTATAGTTTCTAAATATGAGTATGATCCTGTTTTAGATCGGTACATCTACACAGAAAAAATAGGATCTGTAAATACCAAATATCCACTTGTTCTCACACCAGAAGAATTTGAAGCTCTTGTACTTGAAGAGCAAATGAAGGCTTACTTCAAACAAAAATCAGATGCTGCATCAGGAAAAGGCGATGAAGAGAATCAAAAGAATTTGATTCCTATTTTTTACGTGAACAATTCTTTTTTTCAGTCAGTATTTGGAGGAAATGAAATCGATGTACAACCCAGGGGGTCTGTTGCTGTAGACATGGGTATTCTATATGGTAAACAGGATAATCCCTCGTTATCTCCAAGAAATCAAAGCAATCTCACTTTTGATTTTGATCAACGTATCAGCATGAGTTTACAGGCTTCTGTTGGGACACGTCTACAAGTTAATGCTGAATATGATACGGAATCAACTTTTGATTTTCAGAATCAAATCAAATTGGATTACACACCTTCTGAAGACGATATCATCCAAAAGATTGAAGTAGGTAATGTACAAATGCCCTTAAATAGTACGCTCATACAGGGCTCACAGAGCTTATTTGGTGTTAAGACACAACTTCAATTCGGAAAGACTACAATAACAGGAGTGTTTTCAGAATTAAATTCAGAAAGACAAAGTGTAAATATACAAGGTGGAGCGACAGTGCGAGAGTTTGATAAATTTGCTTTGGATTATGATGAAAACAGGCACTTCTTTCTTGCTCATTTTTTTAGAGACGAATATGATCGGGCTTTAGAAAACTATCCCTTCATCAACAGCAGGATACAGATCACAAGACTCCAGGTTTGGGTCACCAATCGGACAAATAATTCGGCAACGACATCCAATGCAAGGAATATTATTGCTTTACAAGATCTTGGTGAAAGTGAACCTGAAAATCTAGGGTTATTACAAGATGACAATACAGGTAGCCCAATACCATCTCCAGTCCCTAATTTTATATTGAACCCCAACGGGAGGCCTAATAATGCTAATAACTTGTTCAATCCCAGCGCTCTTGGCACTGGGCAGTCTGTATTGACAAATCAGATAAGAGACTTAGCCTCTATACAAGAGGGCTTCGGTTCTGCGCAGTCTTCTGTTTCTGAAGGTCGTGATTATGCAATTTTAGAAAATGCAAGAGAGCTGCAGCCCAATGAATATTACTTAAACACTCAGCTAGGATATATTTCTTTGAATCAACGTCTTAACAATGACGAGGTTTTAGGAGTTGCTTTTGAATATACCACAACTGACGGGCGGGTATTTCGCGTTGGAGAATTTGGAAACGGAGGACGTTCAGGAACAGAAACTCAGGAAAACCCGGAACAACAGGATGAACAAATTGCGCTTAATCAAAACTTAATAGTAAAACTTCTTAAAAGTCCAGTCACCTTTGTGCAGGAGCCAATTTGGGATCTGATGATGAAAAACTTCTACAGTCTAGGGGCTTCCGGACTCGAGCAGGACGGATTTAGATTCAATGTTTTATATGCAGATCCACAGCCTGTCAACTTCATTACCGAAGCGCCAGGAAGCACGACCCCTCTTCCAGATGATGTAAGTGAGACTAATCTTTTGCAGGTTTTAGATCTTGATAATTTAAATTTTAATAATGACCCAGTGAATGGTGGCGACGGCTTTTTTGACTTTGTGCCCAATATCACTATTGATCCCCAAAACGGAATTTTAAAGTTTACTAAAGTAGAGCCTTTTGGCGAGCACCTCTTTAACAAATTGGATTTGAATCCAAACGCTGGTTCTGAAAATTACGATGATCCTCAGACTTATAACGAAAACCAATCCAAGTATGTTTTCAGAAGTCTTTATGCTACTACCAAAATACAGGCTCAGCAAGAAGGAGCTGAGAAAAATAAATTCAAATTATCTGGACGCTATAAAGCTTCTAATACGGGTGGAATCCCTATTGGCGCCTTCAACGTTCCCAGGGGCTCAGTGACTGTTTCCGCAGGAGGCAGAATACTTCAGGAAGGAATAGATTATACGGTAGATTATGAGTTGGGAAGGGTAAATATCCTCGATGATGCCTTACTAGCTTCGGATACTCCAATTAAGGTGTCTACAGAAAATAATGCTTTATTTGGAAGACAAACCAAGCGATTTACAGGAATTGATGTTCAGCATAGATTCAGTGAAGAATTACTGATAGGCGGAACATTTTTAAATTTAAACGAAAGGCCAATAACCCAAAAAGCAGATTACGGGACCGAACCTGTGAATAATAGTATTTACGGAGTTAATTTCAATTACAATACTACAGTTCCATTCTTCACCAGAATGGTGAATAAACTACCAAATATTGATACAGATGTAGAATCGAATTTTTCTCTTAGAGGAGAATTTGCTTATTTATTGCCTGGAAGCCCAAATGCAAGTGACTTTGAAGGAGATGCTACAAGTTATGTAGACGATTTTGAAGGTTCTCAAACGTCTATCTCTGTTATAGATCCTCAAGCTTGGAAGTTGTCAAGCGCTCCTGTAGGTTACAGAGGACCAAATGATGCGAACGGTACTTACGATGCCAACAATGATATAAGCACAAATGATTTTAGAGCCAAGCTCAATTGGTATACTATAGACCCCATTTTTTATAGCTTTCAAAGACCAGGAGATGTAACAGACGAGGATCTTTCACAGTACTACTCAAGACGAATTCTCGTGAATGAAATATTTCCCAATATTGATATCGTACCTGGACAAATTCAAACCTTATTTCCATTGGATTTGGTGTACAGGCCCAGTGAAAGAGGAATGTATAACTACAATTCGGCAGCCACTAGCGATAATACACTTCCCAACCCAAATCAAAATTTTGGGGGTATAATGAGAGGTTTGCAAACCACAGATTTTGAACAATCCAATGTAGAGTATGTGGAATTTTGGGTGATGGATCCTTTCATTTATCCTGAAAACGCTACAAATACTGGAGGAAAAGTAGTGCTCAACTTTGGAAGTATATCTGAAGATATTTTGAAAGATGGAAGAAAGCAATTTGAAAATGGCTTACCAGAAGATGGCGGAAGCTCCAATACTTTATCGACTAATTACGCTAAAGTACCAAGCAATCAATCCCTGGTCTATGCTTTTGATACGAATGGGCAAGAAAGAATAAATCAAGACGTCGGTTTCGACGGTTTGAATAATCAAGATGAAGCCGTAAAGTTTCCCGAATTTTCAAATTTCGAAGACCCTTCCAATGACGATTACCAGTATTATTTGGATAGAAACGGAGATATTCTGAATCGGTACAGAAATTTTAATGGAACTGAAGGTAACAATCCTGTGGAGGTCACAGAAAATAATCGTGGTAATTCTGCTTTCCCGGATGTTGAAGATGTAAATATGGACAACACCATGAATACGATTGATAGTTACTTTGAGTATGAAGTTCCTGTTTTTCCAAACATGAGTGTAGAAAATAATACAAGTTCCAGACAAGGGATAAATTCAGATTACATTACAGATGTTCAGGAAGTGATTACGACGCTTCAGAATGGACAAGAAATAGAAGCAAGATGGGTTCAGTTTAGAGTTCCTTTGAGAACTAGTGAAGAATTTGCTATCGGGGGAATAAGTGACCTCAGATCTATAAGGTTCATGAGAATGTTCATGACAGACTTCAGTCAGGAAACCATTCTTAGGTTTGGAACATTGGAGTTGGTTAGAGGTGATTATTTTACTTACGACCTACCCATTTTACCATACGGGTCGAATCCAACTACTGGAAATACTCAGTTCAACTCTGAAGCAGTTAGCGAAGAAATTACTTCAAATTATGTGACTCCACCTGGAGTCATCAGGGAAGAATTGGTGAATAATAACGTGGCCATTAGAGAAGATGAAAAATCATTGGCTTTAAGAGTGAGCAACTTACAGTCTGAAGATTCTAGAGGTGTTTTCAAAAATTATCAAATAGACATGCGTCAATACGAACGCTTAGAAATGTATCTGCATGCACAATCATTGGCACCACCAAACACACAGCTTCAAGACGACCAGCTTACGGCGTTTATAAGAATGGGTATTGATTTCACAAATAACTATTATCAAATTGAAATTCCTTTGAAAGTTTCGGACCCACAAGACTTCACACCTAGAGGAGTTTGGCCCTTAGAAAATGATTTGAATTTATCTTTAGATTTGCTTCAAAAGATTAAAGCTAAAACGCTCAATGATAACCTTGAACTTAAATATTTCGATGAATCTGGAAAAGAAATTATTGATCCAAACACAACAGACGGTTTTAAAGTAGGAATCATTGGTAATCCTAGTTTTGGAAACATACGAGTCATGATGCTAGGCTTAAAGAATTCTAGTGGTCAAAATGTCTCTGGTGAAGTTTGGTTTAATGAGTTGAGGCTGTCGGGATTGAAAAATGAGGGAGGTTGGGCTGCAGTTTTAAATCTTGACACCAATTTTGCAGATTTCGCAAATGTGTCCGCAAGTGGGAGAATGTCTACCATTGGTTTTGGAGCTATTGAGCAAGGTCCAAACCAAAGGAGCAGAGAAGATATACAACAATATGATGTGGTAACTGGACTTAATTTAGGTCAAGTCTTGCCTCAACAGTGGGGCGTAAAAATCCCACTTAATTACAATAGAGGAGAAGAACTCATCACTCCACAATTTGACCCTGTATATGGTGATCTTGAACTTGAAACCCTCTTAAATAACACTACTGATGAGGATCAAAGAGCAGAATTTCAAGAACAGGCAGAAACTTATACCAGAAGGCAGGGAATAAGTGTGATTGGTCTTAGAAAAGACAGGACCAATGATGATAAAACACCAATGCCGTATGATATCGAGAATTTCACTTTATCTGCAAGTTATAATCAAACAGATTACAGAGATTTCGAAATAAGACAATCTCTGGATCAAAATGTAGATGCCGCACTTACCTATGGTTTTAATTTCCAGCCATTGGAAGTTAAACCTTTGGAAAATATTGGTCTTTTTGAAAGTCCGTATTTTGCAATTTTTAAAGATTTTAACGTCAACCTTTTGCCCAATAGTATTACTGCAGGAGCAAATGTGAATAGACAATACAATGAGTTGAGGTATAGAGAATTTAATTTGCCTCCAGGAAGCCTTGGAACTCCGAAGTTATTCCAAAGGAATTACTTTTTTGACTGGGAATACGCTATAGATTATAGCCTGACCAAAGCTCTTAATTTCAATTTTAATGCCTCTACTAATAGGATTGTAAGGAATTACATAGACGAAAATAATGTCCAGGACAACAGTATTGGTATTTTCGATGATTTCTTTGATGTAGGAATACCAAACAGGCACTATCAACAGCTTCAGCTTAACTATACCTTACCTTTTAATAAAATTCCTTTTTTAAAATTTGTTCAGACACAATATTCTTACACGGGTGATTTTCTATGGACTAAAGGGTCAGAAATTTTACGTGGGCTAGAAGGAATACCAGACCTAGGTAACTCTGTTCAAAATTCGGCGAGTCATCAAATCAATTCAAACCTAAATATGTCTAGCCTTTACTCTTACCTGGGATTGACAAAAAAGAGAGCTCAAAATCCGGCAGAGATCAAAAGGAATGTAAGAAGACGTCGACCTGGACAAGGACTGCAAGAAAATCAAGGAGGAAATCAAAATAATTCTACATCAAATTCGGACACAGAATTAAGCGTTGGTGATAAAGCAGTGAATACACTTATCGGAATTGTGACCGCTTTGGATAGAGTACAAATTAATTATTCTGACACAAAAGGTATTTTCTTGCCAGGCTATACCAATGATGTTGGTTTTGGTGGAACTTTGAAACCTACTGCTGGTTTTACTTTTGGGAGCCAGAACGACGTAAGGCGAGAAGCAGCAAGAAGAGGATGGCTTACCATGTATCAGGATTTCAATGAGCAATACACTAGGACAGATAATCAACAGCTGGATATCCAGGCAGGATTGAAACTTTTACCAGGACTTACTGTTGACTTAATCGCCAATAGATTGTATTCTGATACCTATACTGAGAATTTCAGGGTAGATCCGGAAACGATGGAATACAATTCCATCATTCCGAACACATTTGGGAACTTCAGTATTTCTACCAACATGATACGCACTTCGTTCAGCACGAGTACAAGAGATGTTTCCGAGAATTTTGAACAGTTTAGAGAAAATCGATTTATAGTTGCCAATAGATTAGCAGAACAAGCAGGAATCAATCTTAATGATCCTAATAATATAGATGAAAATGGTTTTCCAGTTGGGTTTGGAAGAACTAGCCAGGCTGTACTGCTGCCGTCTTTCTTATCGGCTTATACAGGATCAAGTCCAGAAAGTGAAGACCTGGGAATACTCAGAGATATACCAATACCAGGATGGAATTTGAAATACACAGGATTTATGAGACTGACCTGGTTCAGAGAAAACTTCAATCGTTTCTCGATTCAACATGGCTACAGATCCACTTATACAATCAATCAGTTTCAATCTAACCTAGAATTCAACAGAAGAGATCCCTTCGGAAATTTCAATTTAGATGAAAATGGCAACTTTAGACCAGAGTTATTTGTTTCCAATGTCAACCTTATAGAAGAGTTCAGTCCTCTAGTTAAGTTTGATTTTGAAATGAAAAACTCTATAAGTGTGATTGCTGAAGTAAGAAGAGACCGGGCTCTGTCTCTAAGCTTCAATAATAATTTGCTTACAGAAATGCAGGGAGATGAGTATATCGTGGGGTTGGGATACAGGATAAAAGACCTAACAGTTGTGACTCAATTTGAAGGAAATAGGAGAGTGTTGAGTAGCGATTTGAACATAAAAGCGGACCTTTCTTTGAGAAGAAATGAAACCATTATAAGAAATTTAGATGTGCTGAGTAATCGAGTAACTTCAGGACAGGACATCTGGTCAATAAATTTTGTAGCAGATTATGCATTTACTAAGAATTTAACCGCATTATTTTTCTACGATCACGTATTTTCGCAAAATGCAATTTCAACGATATTTCCTCAAACAACGATTAGAACAGGAGTTACGTTGAGATATAACTTTGGAAATTAAATAAATAACTAACGAATGAACACACCAGACAATTTAAAGTACACGAAAGATCACGAATGGATCGAGATTAACGGAGACACAGCAACTATTGGTATTACTGATTTTGCTCAAAGTGAACTTGGAGACATAGTATATGTAGAAGTGGAAACCGTTGGAGAAACCTTAGATAAAGATGAAGTTTTTGGTACTGTAGAAGCAGTAAAAACAGTTTCTGATCTTTATTTACCGCTGAGTGGCGAAATTTTAGAATTCAATGAAGAACTAGAAGATGAGCCAGAAATGGTAAATGAGGAGCCTTACCAAAAAGGATGGATGATCAAAATGAAAATAGCAAATCAAGACGAGATCAAAGAGTTGATGGATGCAGAAACTTATAAGTCTCATATTGAGTAGTAAATTGCTTCTAGTATTTGCAATTTTATGTACACTTCTAATATTTTATTTGTCTTTATCAGATATTAGTAGCTTACCAAAACTAGAGGTTCAATATGAAGATAAGCTTTATCATCTTATTGCTTATTTCTTTCTTAACACTGTTTGGCTCTTAGCTATAGTCCCTTACTCATCAAAACCTTTTAAAAAAAATGTTTTGATTTCTTTAGGAATTATTAGTTTTGGTATTGTTATTGAGATTTTACAAGAAGTAACAACAGATTATAGAGTTTTTGATGTTTATGACATCATAGCAAACAGCTTAGGAGTTATAATAAGTTATTTTACATTTCAATTGTTCAAAAAAAAGATTTTTGAAAATATAAATTCAAATTGAAAGTAAATTTCATTTTTTTTATACTTTAGTAAACTATTTAAAATAATAATATGGAACCAAAAAAGAATCCGAAGAAAGATCTTTCCAGAAAAAGTCTTCTTTTTTTTCAAATTGGACTTGTGGTTGTCTTAGCAATTACGTTGACAATGATCGAATGGAAGACCTATGATAGAGATGCTATCGATACTGGTGTTGTAGATCTTGACATGTTAGATGAGGAAGATGTGCCAATTACTGAAATACAAAAAACTCCACCACCACCACCACCACCGCCACCAGCACCAGAAGTAATTGAGGTTGTTGAAGATGATGAGGAAGTGGAAGAAGTCGTTATTGAGTCTACTGAGACTGACCAGAATGAAGTGGTTGAAGTTGAAGAAGTAGAGGAAGTTGAGGAAGAAATAGGTGATGTTCCTTTTGCTGTTATTGAAAGTGTGCCAATTTTTCCAGGTTGTGAAGGCTTAAATAACAATGAAGAGCGTAAGCAATGCATGAGCAAAAAGATAAGTCAATTTGTAAATAAAAACTTTGATACTGGTCTTGCTGCCGATCTTGGATTAAGCGGTATCAATAGAGTTTACGTTCAATTTAAAATTGATAAAAACGGAAATATTACAAATGTTGCAGCTAGAGCTCCTCACCCAAGATTACAATCTGAAGGTGAAAGAGTCATAAAAAAATTACCCAAAATGAAGCCTGGCCAGCAAAGAGGTCAAAATGTAGGGGTACTTTATTCCCTTCCTATTACTTTTCAAGTCCAGGACTAATTTTTTATAATTTCATAATACCTAAATCCCGAATATTGCATTCGGGATTTTTTTATTCCTATTTTTAAATCATATTTGTAGAGTCTTTCCAACTAGTAAATTATGAAAAGCCTTCCTTTAGTTTTATTCCTTGCTTTTGTTTCGGGTTTCAGTCAAAACTTTATTTCTAAAACTGAAAGTTATCCTACTTTTTCCTCTTGTGAAAATGTTTCAAAATCAAAACAGGAAAAGTGTTTTAAGAATCAACTCAAGTCCTTTATTTATTCAAATTATAATGAGCCTGAAATTATTTCATCAGAAAATTACGAAGGAGTAGCGACCGTAATTTTTGAAGTAGACAAAGATGGGGTATTTCAGGTATTGTATGTGAATTCAGAATATCAAGAGTTGAATGAGGAACTCGAGAGGGTCTTCAGCAGTTTTCCAAAAATTAGGCCTGCAACCTACAATGGAGTACCAACTTATGTTCAATTTAGAATGCCACTTCAAATCCCACTTTCTCGATCTTCAATTCAAGAAGAGTCAATTCAGAAAGAAAAGCCACTGGAAAGTTACCAGAATGAATTTGATGATATAAAAACAAAAAACTTTAACTATCCCCAGTACAAAAGCGGTCTCAACATTCCTTTATCTCACGAGTTGTATAACAGATTTACGACTAAGATGGATAAGATTGGAACAAATGCTCACACAGCTTCGAAGCCTTATAAGTATGCAGAAGTTCAGCCTTATTATGACTTAGAAAAAGAAAACAAAGCCTTATTTTATAAAAAGGAGTCTTGGTTCGGACGAAAGTTTTTCAATGAAAATACTGTTCAAATACAAGGTGAAGATTATTGGTTTACGTTTGATATAGCTGCTGACCTTCAGGTAGGTAGAGACTTCGAAGAGTCTTTTACAACCTACAATAATACCAGAGCTGGTATTTTTCAAGGGGGTTTAGGAGACCGACTGAATTTCTTCACGGTGATTTATGAAAGTCAGGGGAAATTTGCTGGTTATTTCAATGATTTAGCGGAAGATTTAGGGAGAAGAAACTCAGGCCAGGTCAGCATTCCGACCCGAGGAATTGGAGAGCCCTATCGAGATGGGTTTGACTATCCTGTTGTCGAAGGTTATCTGTCTTACAATGCTACAGATTTTTTAGATATACAATTTGGTAGGGGTAATAATTTTATTGGTGACGGTTACAGATCTCTTTTTATGAGTGATAATGCCTCACCCAATGCTTATGTAAAAGTCAATACAAGTTTCTGGAAATTTAAGTATACCAATACCTGGTCATCTTTGAAAAATCCGAATACACTTACAGATGGTGGAGCTTTCTTGACCAAATACATGGCAACTCACTACTTGAGCTACAATGTCAACAAACGACTTAACATTGGTTTATTTGAGTCTGTATTATTTGAAAGTGAACCAAATCGTGGATTTGACTGGAATTTTGTAAATCCAATCTTGTTTTACAATATGGTTGAATACTCTTCAGGCTCCAGGTCTGGTAAATCCCTTATTGGACTTAGTTATAAATATAAATGGACTGACCAAATCAATAGTTATGGTCAGCTCCTCATAGATGAGTTTTCGGTTGACGATGTAACTGCAGGTAATAAGAGCTGGAAAAATAAATTTGGCTTTCAAATGGGTGTAAAATATGCTGATGCCTTCAAGGTGAACAATCTTTTTTTACAACTAGAGTATAACCAGGTAAGGCCTTACACTTATTCCCACAATACGCTTAACCTACATTATACCAATGATAACCAGTCTATGGCGCATTTGTGGGGAGCAAATTTCAGGGAGTTTTTATTCATTACCCGATATAAAAAAGATAGATTTTACGGACATGCGAAATTCATTTTTGGTGAACGTGGATTCGAAACCAATGAAAATAGCGATCCTTTTTATGGAACTAATTTACTGGGAGATGAAAGGTTAAGAATTGCAGATGAAGGAATAAATATTGGTCAGGGAAACAGAGGCAATTCTTATTACGGCGAACTGGAGGCTGGATTTATTGTCAATCCAACAACCAACTTAAAGGTTTACCTCAATTTAATTCACCGAAAACTTAATGTTTCAGAAAATACTGCTCTAAATTTTGATAGAAATACAACTTGGGTTAATCTTGGATTCAGGACAGATATTTTTAATTGGTATTATGATTATTAAGCCAATACTTAGTAAATATTAACGAACGTCTGCTTCTTAAAAAAAACTTTTTAGCCGTATCTTTGCAGAAATTTCAAGTATTGTCAACTTCCTTAGCATATTCACATATATTTTTATGGGTAAAAGACTTCAAAGAGCTAACAAAATTTAGATTAGCTGTAAGTGTAGTTTTTTCCTCCATAGCAGGTTATTTACTTGGCGCAGATGAATTCAATTTTTGGAATTTAATCTTGTTGGCAATTGGTGGCTATGCAATGGTTGGTGCATCCAATGCCTTCAACCAGATCATAGAGAAGGATCTTGACGCTAAAATGAAGAGGACCAAAAACCGTCCTATTCCTTCCGGTACAATGTCGGTGAATACCGCATTTGCCATAGCTACCATTCTTACCATCATTGGATTACTATTACTTTTTGTAATCAATCCTATTACTGCCATGTTTGGGGCCATTTCTATTTTTCTCTATGTAAGCATTTATACGCCTTTAAAAACGATGACTCCACTTTCTGTATTCGTTGGAGCATTCCCAGGAGCAATTCCTTTTATGCTGGGTTGGGTAGCTGCAACAGGTTCTTTTGGGATAGAGGCAGGGACGCTTTTCATGATACAGTTTTTTTGGCAATTCCCTCACTTTTGGTCACTAGGGTGGTGGCTTTATGATGATTATAAGGAAGGTGGTTTTTTTATGTTACCTACTGGCAAAAGAGACAAAGGAACCGCTATGCAAATTATTTTATACACTGTTTGGACACTTCTTGTTTCTGTAGTTCCAGTACTTGGAGTAACGGGTGATTTGAAATTGTCTGTGATTTCAGCAGTTTTAATTTTTGCTCTAGGTCTGGTGATGTTGTTTTATGCAATTCAACTTTTCAAAAACAGAGAAACAAAACAGGCAAGGCAACTTATGTTGGCAAGTGTGTCCTACATAACTTTAATACAAATTATTTACGTTTTAGATAAATATATCAGATTATGGCTTTAGACGAGAAACACAAACGGGCGAGAATGATGATGATGTGGTTTGGCATCATAAGTATGGGGATGATGTTTGCGGGTCTTACGAGTGCCTATGTAGTAAGTAAAAACCGTCCGGATTGGCTTACAGATTACCAGTTGCCAGATGTTTTTATCTGGAGTACACTGGTCATTTTCATAAGCAGTATTACATTTCATTTGACCAAAAAATTTACAGCTGAAGGTGATACAGATAAAGCTAATATTGCTATCGTATCCACTTTCATTTTAGGGGTTTTGTTTGTAGTGATGCAATTCATCGGGTTTGATGAAATTGTAGAAGCTGGTTACTACTTTACTGGAAGTGCAAGTAGTATTACTATGTCTTTTGTTTATCTATTGGTTCTAGCACACGTAGTTCACGTTGCTGCTGGTCTCATTGTACTTTTAGTTGTAATTTATAATCATTTTAAAAAGAAATATTCAAAAGGAAATATGTTGGGATTGCGTTTGGGAGTTACCTTCTGGCACTTCGTGGACGGGCTCTGGCTTTACCTCTTTTTGTTTTTATATTTCTTTAGATAATAATAAAATTGTCTATTTTTGCAGAACATTAATATTTGATTTTTATGGAAGCTACTACCGTTGCGAAAACAGGTACCGAGGGAAAAACTTGGGGAGGAGGTGATGAAAAACCACTAAAAGCGAGTTATGGAAAATTGATGATGTGGTTCTTTATCTCATCGGATGCTCTCACATTTTCAGGTTTTTTGGCTGCTTATGGGTTTACAAGATTTAAATTTATAAATGAATGGCCTATTGCGGATGAAGTGTTTAATCACTTTCCATTTTTACACGGTGTAGATGCCCCGATGTATTATGTCGCTTTGATGACGTTTATCTTGATTTTTTCATCAGTAACAATGGTTCTTGCTGTAGATGCCGGTCACCAAATGCAAAAAAACAAGGTCGTTACTTATATGGCTTTGACTATACTTGGAGGTATTATATTTATAGGTTCTCAAGCCTGGGAATGGTCTAATTTTATATCAGGTGAATATGGAGCTGTAGAGACCAGAAGTGGTAAAATTATACAGTTTGCCGATTCTGAAGGTAATCGGGTAGCTCTTGAAGAATTCTCAAGTGCATCACCAAAAGATAGAACTCAGCATGAAGCTAAAAATGGAATATGGTACAATTCTGAAGCCTCTTACAATCCTTTATCCATAGAAGATGTAAAAAATGGCTTTGCTGCAAATCCAGATCTTCGTGTTAGAACTATGGAAATCACTGACGAGGGTGAGAAAGAAATTTTAAACAGAGAGGAATCCTTGCTTAAATTAAATACATCGGGTATTGGAGTTATACAAGGTGCCAATTTATCTCAAAATGAATATGGTGCTCCTTTGTTTGGAGGCTTTTTCTTCTTTATTACTGGATTTCACGGTTTTCACGTACTTTCAGGAGTTATCATACTTATTATTATATTCTTCAATGTTTTGGTAGGAACATATGAGAAAAGAGGAAGTTATGAAATGGTGGAAAAGGTCGGATTATACTGGCACTTTGTCGATTTAGTCTGGGTATTTGTTTTTACCTTTTTCTACTTAGTATAACAATTTTATAAAGAATTATATTACAATGGCACACGATACAACTCACGGCGAACACTCAGGAGCGAAAAAGAGAATTTGGCAAGTATTTATCATTCTATCTATTTTAACGATAGTAGAGGTAGTACTTGGTATCTTCAAACCAGATTTTTTGGTTCATACAGATTTGGTTTCATTATCACTTCTAAATTGGATTTTTATAGTACTTACAATTATTAAAGCCTATTACATAGTTTGGGCTTTTATGCACATGGAGCATGAAGCAGCAAGTCTGCGAAGAGTAGTAGTTTGGACTGGCGTCTTCCTTATATCCTATTTAATTGCTATCCTCCTCATAGAAGGCACATATATCCAGGAGATCTATGAAAGTGGTTACATCACTTGGGATTTCTAAAGTTCAAAGGTTAAAAATACTTCAAAAGGCGGTTTTTAGAGAACCGCCTTTTTTAATTTTGCATATATTTTAAAGAATGAAAAAGTACATCGTCCTTATTGTTTTATTTGTACTACCGCTTGTTGCCTATTTGTTTTTCTCTAGCGGAATAAATTCATTTGGCAGACTTCCTGTTCTCAATGAAGATCTTTCAGAATTAAAAGAATTCGAGACTGAGCAGATTACTTTCGATAACAAAATCACTATCCTCACTTTCTTCGGAAAAGACTTTGATGTTAAAAAAGTTCATGCTTTCAATATGAAAGAGAAGATTTATGACCGCTATCATAAGTTTGATAATTTTCAAGTTGTTAGTGTTACTGAATTAAATTCAGAAAAACGTATTCAAGATTTCAGAAATGAAATCAACAAAACATCTGATGCTTCCGAATGGTTTTTTCTTGAGCTTGCAGATAAAGAGATAACGAGATTATTTGAGAGTCTGGATTCAGATTTAAAATTGGATGATAAACTTTCTAGTGAATATGCTTTTATTATCGACAAGCAAATGAAATTAAGAGGTCGTAGCGATGATGAAGATGAAGGAACGAAATATGCTTACGATCTTAGTAATTTGAAAGAAGTAAGCGATAAAATGAATGATGATGTAAAGATTATCTTAGCAGAATATAGATTTGCTTTGAAAAAGAATAACGCTCAAAGAGAAAAAAAATAATGAAAAAATATTCTTACGTAGGAATATCTCTAGTAATTCTAGTTTTTGGAATCTGGGTAGTCAGTGAGATGTTGTCCAGAAATTCCACAGACAGCTTAGCGTATATTGAAATTGATGGTGAGCGCAAAAAAGTTCCAGAATTTGAATTTGTTAACCAAAACAAAGACACTATTACCAATGAAGATTACCTTGGTAAAGTATACGTTGTAGAATTTTTTTTCGCGACTTGTCCAACGATCTGCCCTATTATGAATGAGAATCTTCTGGAAGTTCAAGATGAATTTTATGGAAATATGAATTTTGGAATTGCATCATTCACTATCAATCCCAAACATGATACTCCCGAGGTTTTGAAAGAACATGCTGATGAACTAGGGGTCAAGTTGCCTCACTGGAATTTCCTTACGGGTGACCAAGATGAAATCTATGAGTTAGCAAATCAAGGTTTCAATATTTATGCCCGTCAAGATGAAAATGCAGAAGGTGGTTTTGAGCATTCTGGGTTTTTCGCTTTAATTGACCAAGAAGGTTACATCCGGAGCAGAAAAGACGAGGCCGGAAATCCAATTATTTTTTACCAGGGTTCGGTACCGAGAAATCAATCTGACGCTCAAAGTCATGAGATACAACAAATCGATATATTGATAGAAGACATTGAAATACTTTTAAAATGAAAGCGACTTTAAGTAAATCTGACAAAACTATTGTTCCTATCATCATAGGGCTCTCCGTTATTGTGCCAATCGTTGTTGTTATATTAATGAATCTTCCTACCCGATATGATCTATTAGGTTTAGAAGTGGGTTCTTTTCCATTTTTCCATGCGCTTATCAATGGCATGACAGCAATTTTATTACTTCTTGGATATACTTTTATCAAGCAAGAGAGAAAAATAGCTCATAGAAATGTGATGATAACGGCTTTTGGATTATCCGCCTTATTTTTGGTGAGCTATGTTATTTCAAAAATCAGTAATGAACCTGTTCCTTATGGTGGAGAAGGAATCTTGAGATATATTTACTTTTTTATCTTAATCACACACATTGCGCTTTCTGCCATCATTATACCTCTTGTTTTATTTACAATGTATAGAGGTTTGACTGGAGAATACACTAAACATAAAAAAATCGCCAGGTGGACATTTCCCATATGGCTATATGTTGCCATAACAGGAGTTCTAGTTTATCTATTTATGCTACCTTATTACTAAATTTGAAAGATGATGAAGATGAATAAATATTTTTTAGCACTGGTATTAATACTTGTAACAATTTGGGATTCTGTTTCCCAGTGCTCTATGTGCAGAGCAGTATTAGAATCTGAACAAGATACAGGACAGGCAGAGGCCATCAATGACGGTATCGTTTATCTTATGGCATTTCCATACATTCTCGTAGGAGGAGTTCTATATGTGGTGTACAGATCCTTTAAGAAAAAGAAATCTCAACAAAACACACAATGAAAAAAGTTTTTCATCTTTCAACCTGTGATACTTGCAAACGTATTTTAGGTAAGCTTTCTTTACCAGATGATGTTATTATCCAAGATATCAAGAAGGAACACATATCGGAATCAGATTTAGAATTTCTTTACAAAAACACAAGGTCTTATGAGATCTTACTTAACAAAAGAGCTAAAAAATATACAGAAGCAGGTTTAAAAGACGAGAACCTTTCCGAAGAAGAAATCAAAGAATACATTCTATCACATTACACATTTCTAAAAAGACCTATTTTTATTATTGATGACAAAATATTTATAGGTAATGACAAGCATACTGTAGACGCCCTGAAGTCTCTATTCAATGACTAAGCGCGTACAAGCTTTGTTAGCCGCACTAGTTGCCACAACATTTTTTGGAATCAATCATACCTTAGCCAAGGGTTTAATGCCAGATTACGTCCAGCCTTATGGCTTTGTTTTTATACGCGTACTCGGTGCTGGAATTATATTTTGGGTTGTGAGCCTCTTTATAAAAAACGAAAAGATAAAAAGAGAACATTGGCCGAGACTTTTGCTAAGCGCTATGTTTGGTATGGTCATCAATATGATGCTTTCGTTCAAGGGTTTGAGTCTTTCCACTCCCATCAATAGCTCAGTCATCGTTACTATAACACCAATTTTAGTCTTTATACTTTCAGCGGTTTTAATTCGAGAAAAAATTACAATTCTCAAAGGCTCAGGAGCAATTCTGGGACTTTTGGGAGGACTTAGTCTTATTTTATTTGGTGTTCAGCAACAGGTAGGTGCACCCAATATTCCACTTGGAAACGTCCTGTTATTCGTCAACGCCCTGTCCTTTGGTATGTTTTTAATTGTTGCCAAGCCACTTACCAAAACTTACCACCCCATTACCTTGATGCGTTGGCTATTTTTAACAGCTATCATTATCAATCTACCTATTGGCTGGTCTGAATTTCGGGAAGTAGACTGGGTCAGTATGCCGTTTTCAGCTCTATGGCGCATCGGATTTGTAATTGTTGGCACAACCTTTACGACCTATCTTCTCAACATGTTTGCTTTAAAACATTTATCCGCTTCAACCATCGGCGTGTTTACCTATCTACAGCCAGTTATTGCCATTGCATTTGCTATTTTTTCTGGTGCAGACCAATTAACACTTCTAAAAATTATATCCGTCATCCTTGTGTTTCTAGGTGTATTTATGGTGACCAAAAATCCAGCGAGGAAGCGATCTAAGGCTTAGCTTTTCTTCGGAATTTGCTACAGTTCACCTTATCTTTGTAGATATTCAGCTCAAAATTCCTACTAAAATGATATTACGTCCGTATTTCGTTATTCTGATTTCTCTTGCTTTGACTTCTTGTAATAAGAGGACTGAAGCCAACGTAAATTCAGAGACTTATGTACCAAGTCAATCCTTCAAAGAGGAGCATACCAGTAAAAATTCTTTAGACTGGCAAGGAACATACCAGGGAATTCTACCTTGTGCCGATTGTGAAGGTATACAGACCAAAATCCTGATTAACTCCGACAATACATACATAAAGTTCATAACATATTTAGGTAAGGACGAAAAAGAAGTTCAATCCCAAGGGAACTTCAGTTGGAATGCTTCAGGAAGTGAAATTACTTTAGAAAGCGAAGACAAACCAAACACCTATAAGGTTATGGAAAATGCACTGATGGTTTTAGATATGGAAGATCATATGATCCGTGGCCAACTAGAAGATCACTATAAATTAAACAAAGATTTAGATTAAATTTTCCTTCAGTAAAGCAAATAAGAATTAAAGATCAAACTTAAGGCATGGACGATAAAATATATGACCTCATCATTATAGGTGGGGGACAAAGCGCTTTGGCCTGTGCCTTTTTTTTAAGACGAAAAGAAATAGACTACCTTATTTTGGACGATCAGGATTCTTGCGGAGCATCCTGGAAACGTACCTGGGAGTCGCTCACTTTATTTTCTCCACCAGAACACAGTTCACTTCCAGGTTGGCAAATGCCAGCCTCCAAAGGTGAATTTCCTACTCGTGAAGAAACCATCGATTACCTCTGTCGCTACGAAAAGCGTTATGACTTCCCTATAGAACGCCCCGTGATGGTCACTTCAGTAAATAAATCTGATGGTATTTTCAGTATCAAAACTAACAAGAAGGACTATAAATCGAAAACAGTTATATCTGCAACTGGCACCTTCAAAAACCCTTTTATTCCTGAAGTTCATGGGCGAGAAAAATTCAAAGGCCAGCAATTGCATTCATCAGAATATAGGAGTCCAGAGGGTTTTCAAGATAAAAAAGTAGTCATCGTTGGTGAGGGTAATTCCGGCGCTCAAATCTTAGCAGAAGTCTCCAAAGTGGCCAACACGTTTTGGTCTACAAGCCAGGAACCTGAGTATCTCCCCGATGATGTGGACGGCAGAGTTTTATTCGATGTTGCTTCAGCCAAATACTATGCTGAGAAGAAAGGCGATACCTTTGATGCATCAAAATATAACCTTGGAAATATCGTCATGGTACCTTCAGTCAAAGAAGCTCGGGAACGCGATGTTTTGCATTCCAGAGGTCAGATTCAGACTATTATCAAGGACGGTGTTATTTGGGAAGATGGTTCTGATCAGGATGTAGATGTTATTATTTGGTGCACAGGATTTGGTTATTCGACTGGGTTTTTAGAGAATTTAGTATCTATAGATAAAAAAGGGAAAATACCAACTGATAATACAAAAGCCAAAGAAACTGATGGTTTATGGCTTGTAGGGTATGGCGGTTGGACAGGCTTTGCTTCTGCTACTTTGATTGGTGTTGGTCGTTATGCAAAACAAACCATCAAAGAAGTCAGTGAATATTTGAAAGGTTAGCTATCTTCAGAAGTAAATACAGACTTAACCGTATTTACATCAAAAAAGTATTGCAGTCTAATCGAAACCGTATGCTGTATGTCTTGCTGGAATAAATTAGTAAAAGTCGTTTCAAAATTATTCTGTGCTTCAGAGTTGTTGGTAAATAACTGATTCCTGTACAAAGCCGTCAAAAAACTGCCTGGTGCAAATTGCCATGAATAATTCAAATCTAGATTCCAGGTACTGAAGTTGATATCTGGACTCGAAGCTAAAGCAGATTTTGGTAGATTTTCATTTTCAGAAAGTCTTCCGTTAGGATTGAGATTATACATGAACTCATCATATAGTACAGTATCCCAATAGTGACGGAGCTGAAGATTCAAACCATTAAATGGGTCAAAATTATAATTAGCAGAAATGCTATTGATTAAAATTTGCCGGTCACGTTCTCCGAAAATAGGTTCATTTTGTGAAAAACTAGAGAAACCACGATCGTTGATTTGCTTTTCAAAATTGAAATTATATTCCATAAAAAAGAAATCGTTAAATCTTACTCTTGGTCGTATTCTGAATTCATAAGAGAAAGAATCTCTATTTTCTTCAAAAAAAGTTTCAGTTCTTGCTCTTACGTTTATAGCAAAAGTTCTGTTGTAATTAGTAGAAACAAAACCCCCCAATCTTGTTTGATTTTCAGTTATAAAATAGCGTCCATCAACACGAGGTTCAAAATAATCAAATTGTTTTCCAGGTTCCATTCGCAAATCGAACCCGTAAGTATCTAGTTTAAGAGATGTTGCTACAAATTCTGAATATAATAAGAGACCTGTATAAGTTTGAGGTGAGGCTAACTGACTGTAACGCGAAAAAATCCGAATACTGTAACTCTGAAAATTTTCAGTAGGTTCAAAAATTTGATAAGAAGCTCTACCAGTGAAATTATTGTAGTTATTTCGGAATATAAGGCCTAAATCATTGATGTCGTATTTTTTATCAGCATAATCATGACTAAGAGAATATTGATATTTATTACTGATTTTACCAATTCTCAGACTTGAGCTAAATCCTGTCTTTTCATCATCGTTCAGATTCAAATGACTCATTTTGAATTCTCCTGAAAGTTGGTAAGAGTTGCTGTCATTGATAAGGTCAAACAATGCTCCAGTAACATTTGCATTTCTATAATCACCAGAGCGAGTTACATTAGTATTGATTAAACTCACAGATGAATTTTTGTTGAATTGCTTATCTACTACCATGATATTATAATTAGATAGTGGTTCAACTTCAACTTCTCTGCGAGTATTATGAAGAGTGTCCAAAACAGTTGCATTTGTGGTTTCTGTCACAGCATTAAATACGCCAACTCCAAGCCCATTTTTGAGTCGGCCAGACATTTTCATAGCATTGATTAATCCAACCTCGCTGGGTTTATTTTCTATGATTTCGTTTTTCTCAGGATCTATAGTCCCGGTGGGAGCACTTCCAACTCGTCTGGAAAAAAATAAGTCACCTTTTGTAAAGAGGTCAACACCTTCTGTGAAAAATTGACGTTGCTCATCAAAGGTTTGTTCAAATGGACCTAAGTTTAACACCACATCATCAAATCTAGCTTGGCTAAAGTCTGGAATAAGCGTGGCGTCTAGCGTTAAATTATCGGTAATACCATATTTCATATCCATACCCAGCTTAAAGTCAGTTGAAGTTTGGTCACCAACCGTGTTCACAATTCCTGTTGTGAATGGGTATAAGTTTAACCTTAGAGGTGGTTTTAAATTTTTTAAACCTAACAATTGGCCGTGATAAAGACCTTCATAACCTTTTGTTCTATCAATTGGATTCCAGGCATAATCAGAACGCTCTCTTCTAAAATGTCTTCTAAACTGTATTCCCCAGGTCTGTATAGCCGTTTTAGGAAATCTTAAAGTTCTATAAGGAATCTTCATTTCCAGTTGCCATCCAAAATCGGTTTTTTGTACATTACTATCCCAAACGGCATTCCAGCCAAAATCTTGACCTATGCTTGGGGATGAAATGGCATCGGCCTGAGTACCAGAACTAAAAACAAAAAACTGGGTATCGTTTTGAGCATCATTATTAGGATTTAAAATCAGAGCAAAATAATCTGCCTGACCAAAATCGTCTCTAGTGGTAAATTGACTCATTATTTTATTAGGGTCATCGTATAATTTTGCTGCTAAAAAAATACCATCATCATTGTAATAAAGTTTTACTTCAGTTCTGCGATCTGGAGTGGCAGAAAGTTTAAGATTGGGAGAGAATTGAACAAAGTTGGTAGCAATATCAAGATTATCCCAAACGCTGTCTGATAGGTCACCATCTATTTTTGCTGATTCATCCTGTCTCACAATAGTATATTGTTTTTTATCCTGAGCAAATCCAAAAGTAGTAATTAGATAAATAAAAAGGAAGACTAAACGTCCAAACATAAACTGAAATTATTTAAAAATTGCAAAAGTATAGTCTTAGGACTCAGCTTAGGATTAGAAGTTGAATATATTAATAAAATTTTGTAGTATTATTTATTTATCGTAATATTGCAATATTTAATTATTACGATATGGGAGTGACACGATCCGATCTTTTTACAGAAAAGCAAAACGAATTTTCCAAAGTGGCTAAAGTCTTTGGACATCCAGCACGTCTGGCAATTTTGGAATATTTATTGAAATCCAATTCCTGTATTTGTGGAGATTTAGTCGAAGAGCTAGGTTTAGCTCAGGCTACAATTAGCCAGCACTTGAAAGAATTGAAGAACGCTGAAATCATCAAAGGTAATATTGAAGGGACTTCTGTTTGCTACTGTATCAATGAAGAGAAATGGTACGAAATGAAAATGATTTTCAACGAACTTTTTGACCGTTATCCAAACCCAAAAGATTGTTGTTAGTATTTTAAATCATTACTCCTAAAATTTCACTCAAAGATCGAAAAGAAATTGCGAAGAACGCCAAGGGAAACCTCTTTATTGTAAAAATTAAAACTATATAAAATGACTGAGAATGAACTTTCTTTTAAGGTTATAGGCGTTGCTTTAGAATTACATAAAAATCTAGGGCCTGGCTTATTAGAGTCTACATATGAAGCGGCTTTAAAATATGATTTAGAAAAATTAGGTTTAAATATACAGCATCAAGTACCTATGCCATTTGTTTATAAAGAGGTTAAGATGGACGTTGGTTACAGGCTTGATTTGGTCGTCGAGAACAAATTAATTTTAGAAATTAAATCTTTAGAAAACTTAGCACCTGTTCATTTTGCTCAACTGCTAACTTACCTAAAGTTATCTGATAAAAAATTAGGACTATTGATAAATTTCAATACTAAATTACTAAAAGAAGGGATTCATCGAGTTGTTAATCAATTATAAACGACTTAGCGTTCTTAGCGTAAAGCTTAGCGAACTTTGCGAGAACCAAAACAATGTATAATCACTTTTGAAATTTTCACGCAAAGCATGAAAAGAAATCGCGAAGAACGCCAAGGAAAAGCACACTAAATAACAAGCATGGGCTTATTAAATTATCAATCAATTAAATAGGCCTTAACGGACTCAGTAAAAAACTTAGCACACTTTGCAAGAACTCAAAAAATAATAACAACTATAAACTCAAAATAAAATGACACTCAAACAAGTAAAAGAACACTTAGCTACTCTAGACACATTGCAATTTCAATTGCCCGATGGAACGACTGTTCCTTCTCATTTTCATGTGACAGAAGTTGGTCAGGTTTCTAAAGACTTCATCGATTGTGGAGGAACGCTGAGACATGAAAAAGTGGTGAATTTTCAGCTTTGGAATGCAGATGATGTTGACCACAGGTTACAGCCCAGAAAGCTAAAAAACATTATCCAACTTTCTGAAAAGAAACTTTTTATAGATGACAGATTGGAAGTTGAAGTGGAATATCAAGGAGACACTATTGGTAAATACCACTTAGATTTTACAGATGGTAAATTTCAATTGATTTCAACACTCACAGATTGTCTTGCCAAGGACCAGTGTGGTATTCCTGAACCACAAGCTGCAGAGCAAAGTTCTTGTTGTACACCAGAGTCTGGATGTTGTTAATTTTTTTCTTAAAAACGAAGATAAATACCAATGGGAAAGTTTGAAAGATATTTGACTCTGTGGGTGGCTTTAGCCATCATAGCAGGTATAGGAATAGGAACATTTGCAGGAGATTCCATAGAATTTTTAAGCGAGTTGGAAGTCGCCAAAGTCAATCTTCCAGTCGCCATCTTGGTGTGGATGATGATTTACCCAATGATGGTTCAAATCGATTTTTCATCGCTTAAAAATGTCACCAAAAACAGTAAAGGAATTGGATTGACGTTGGTCATCAACTGGCTTGTCAAACCATTTTCTATGGCCTTTTTTGCATGGTTATTTCTAGACCAGATTTTTAGTGCCTACCTCAATCCTGAGGACGCTCAGCAATATATTGCTGGCGCAATAATTCTTGGAGCAGCCCCTTGTACGGCAATGGTATTTGTATGGTCCTATCTGACCAAAGGCGATGCAAATTACACACTGGTTCAGGTGTCTTTGAATGATTTGATATTGCTTGTGTTGTTTATTCCGATAGTAAGATTGCTTCTAGGCGTTACCGATATTGAGATTCCTTACGATACTTTGATTTATTCGGTACTTATTTTTGTCGTGATTCCTTTAGTAGCGGGTTATATTTCCAATAAGTATTTAATCAAAAAACACGGTTTAAAATGGTTCAATTCTGTTTTTCTGGCAAAATTGAAACCCGTTTCCATGATTGCCTTAATTACCACTTTGGTTCTACTTTTTGCTTTTCAAGGACAAAGAATTCTGGACAACCCGTTTGATATTTTACTGATTGCCGTTCCGCTTGCCATTCAGACTTATTTTATCTTTTTCAT
Source organism: Psychroflexus longus (assembly GCF_020164595.1). Lineage (GTDB taxonomy): Bacteria > Bacteroidota > Bacteroidia > Flavobacteriales > Flavobacteriaceae > Psychroflexus > Psychroflexus longus. The sequence goes on along the minus strand of NZ_JAIQZE010000002.1, from coordinate 42,651 downwards.
CACTTGGTTTTTGGGCAGATATCTCAAACTGAAACATAATGTTTGCGCACCATCGGCTATGATTGGAGCGAGCAATTTTTTTGAATTGGCGGTTGCCGTGGCAATTTCATTATTTGGTCTTAACTCTGGCGCTTCCTTGGCGACTGTGGTTGGGATTCTTATAGAAGTCCCTATCATGTTATCTTTAGTCGCTATTGCGAATAAATGGAGGTACTAAGCTTTAATTTTATTCTTCACCAAACACCATCATTTATGTTTCCTAGAATTGAAAAACTTTGTAGAAAACTTGAAACTGAACGCGATTCAATTTCAGCAGAGAGAAAACAAATACTAGAAAAGATTGCCTCTGCAATAGATTCTCAAATTGAAAATACAGGCAAAGCTCAACTGATTTACATCTGTACGCACAATTCTAGAAGAAGTCATTTTGGGCAGATTTGGGCGAATGTTGCTGCAGAATTTTACGGAATGTCGTCTGTGATTGAAGCCTTTTCTGGTGGGACCGAAGTGACTGCACTACATCCCAATTCGGTAACTGCATTGAAAACCATGGGATTTGAGGTAAGGACAACGACAACTGAAGCGAATCCCAGGTATAATGTAAAGTTTGGAAAGCAAAGGTCTACAACTTGTTTTTCTAAAGTCTTTGATAATCCTGAAAATCCAGACCAAGATTTTTTAGCCATCATGACCTGTTCGCATGCCGACGAAAATTGCCCGTTTATCCCTGGAGCTTTATCCAGATTTGCTTCACCTTATGAAGATCCAAAACTGTTTGATACTACTCAATTACAGGATAAAAAATACCTGGAACGTGCTATGGAAATTGGAAGAGAAGTCTCTTTTATGGTTTCTCAACTAGCTTCAAAATAATTATTTAAGCTTTAATAAAACAAAATACTCAAAATTGAAAAACTCATCAGCACCAGCAGAATGCTAAAAAAATAACAATTAATCATTATGAATTCTTTTACAATGGTTTTGAATCTGTTTTGAGCATAAAATTTTCTCATTGACTTATATAAGTAGAACATATAAATTAATACCCATATCCATAGATCTACAAAATTTATTACAGTGTACAGAAGAAGTAATATCAAAAAAACAGTCTGTTGGTTGTAATTGAAAATGAGGTGATGCGTATAAGGAATTTTTCTTCTGATATAGAACAAAATGCTGAATAGTGTAAAAATCGGAACAAAAAAGAATAGAAAAAAAGGAAATTTTGGCAGAAGAAAATTCAAATATGCTTTCGGATTATCTTGTAACCTCGAGTAACCTTTAAGAAAATCAAATTTCAATCTATTAGTAAGATTATCTTCTTCTCCAGTTGCTTCTATGGTTTTTGCATAAGAAGACTTTGGATTTTCTTCTAGATAACTTTGAATCTTAGACGCAGGAGTTTCATCATCAAAATCAAATACATAATTAAAACTTTCACTTAGGTCTGAACTATCTTCTTTCGAAATAGTCTTATAATCACTTAATTCTTCCTTGTTGATCCAGCTTACAACAAGAAAGAAAACGATAGCTGTGCTTATAAAGAATCTAAAGGGATTGACGTAGCCAACGCGCTTTCCAATGATATATTCTCTGCTTAATTTACCAGGTCTAAAAATCAATGCACTGATGGTTTTTCTAAATCGTGAATCGTAAGAAATCACTCCCGAGAAGAATTCCATCAAAAGCTCTTTAAGGTTTAAAGCCTTAGAAGAGTTTTTTTGACCGCAGTAAGAGCAAAACCGATCGGAAATATCCAGATTTTTCTCACAGTTTAAGCATTTTTCAGTCCTGTGCAGAAAGCGTTTAGGCCTTGATTTTAATTTTAATCTGATTTTTATTTTGAATTAAATTCTTTAACAAAATTAACATTTAGTTAAATATTATAAAGAAATATTTAATATTTTGAGTGAGTATTAAATGATAGTATTACTATTATATTTGCGATTTTAATTTTGATTTATGCATAACATACTATCCAATCTTAGAGTTGATATTAATTCTTCTCTATATCTTAAGGATCCTGAGAGTTCTCAATTGGGTATCAATATTGTAAAATCGAGCATCGATCTCATTGATGCTAATGGAATTGAAGAGTTCAATTTCAAAAAATTAGCAAGGGTAATTGGTTCTACTGAAAGCTCGATTTACAGGTACTTTGAAAATAAACATCGCCTTCTTTTATACATTTCGTCCCTTTATTGGGGAATTATGGAATTTCAGATGGTAGTACAGACAAATAATATGTCTGGCAGCTTAGAAAAATTATTAAAAGCTGTAGAAACTTTGTTTAGTACACCGCAAACAAAATGCACTTCTTTTGAAATTGAAGGACAAAAGTTGAGACACATTCTCAATTCAGAATTCGTAAAGGCTTATCACCACAAACTGGTGGATGAAGAAAATGAAGCTGGCTGTTTCAGCATTTACAAAAGATTAGTTTCTCGATTGTCTGAGATGATCGTCGAGGTCAATTCAGATTATTCCTTTAGTAAAAGTTTGGCTTCCGTCATTATAGAAGGTTCGCTAAATCAGTACTTCTTATCAGAACATTTTCATAACTTAACCGATTGCCATTCAAAAGATAATCTATATTTATTTTATAAAGATTTACTGACCAAAACATTAATGTCTTAATATATGGCCACAGATACTAAAACCCCATGGATTAGGCTAGGGAGACTCTTAAGTCTTGAAAGAAAGTCCGTTTTTAAAATCTTATTTTATGCCGTTTTTGCTGGTCTTGTAGAGCTTGGTTTGCCACTTGGTATACAGGCAATTGTAAATATAATTGTGGGTGGAAGCTTTAATGCCTCGGTTATTCTCCTTACAGGCGTTGTGTTATTCAGTGTTGCTTTTGCCGGAGTGCTAAGGTACATGCAGCTAAGAATCGGTGAAGATTTACAACAGAGAATTTTTGCAAGATCTTCTTTTGAGCTTATTTACAGGTTTCCAAAAATGGAATACTCTGCCTTACAAAATGAATATCCTCCAGAATTAGCCAATCGTTTTTTTGATGTGATGACCATTCAAAAATCATTGCCAAAATTGCTTATTGAATTTTCCAGTGCCTTTATTCAAATCTTTTTTGGATTGATTTTGCTTTCTCTCTATCATCCATTTTTTGTCTTTTTTGGGTTTTTATTGATTTTGCTTTTTTACCTAATCTTTAAATTATCCCTGAAAGAAGGTGTAAAAGAATCCTTGATGGAGTCAAGTTTTAAGTATAAAACCGCGCACTGGATCCAAGAAGTTTCTAGAAGTATTGAAGGATTTAAAGTGTCAGAAAGTTTTTCTTATGCCTCACAAAGAAACGATGAGACAAGCCTTAAGTATTTGAACGCCAGAGAAAAACATTTCCGGGTGTTAAGGTTTCAGTTTTTTAAAATGATTGCTTTTAAAGTGATTGTAGCCGCTGCACTCCTCATCGTAGGGGGGCTTTTAGTCATAAACCAGCAGATGAATATAGGGCAATTTGTAGCTGCAGAAATCATTATTGTTTTGATGATAAACTCTGTAGAAAAATTGATTAAGGGCCTCGAAGATCTCTACGGTTTACTTGCAGGTATAGAGAAACTTGGAAGGGTCACGGATATTTCGATAGAGCGCCAGGGAGGTAATAAACCTTTCGATAAAACGCAAGATTTTATTTTCGAATATAAAGATATCAACCTTACCCTGGGTAAAGAGAAGATACTTAAAAATATAAATATCAAAATAAACCTAGAAGACTTAATACTAGTAAAAGGTACACCTGGTTCTGGTAAGTCTTCACTTCTGAGGGTTCTTGTGGGGCTCATTGATAACATAGAAGGTAATATTTTTGTAAATGATTTCAATTTGAAAAATGTTGATCTTACTTATTTTAGAGATTTTGCAGGTCACTATTTTCCTAGCAATAGAACTTTTGAAGGGACCATACTTGAAAATATAACACTCAATAACCCAGATATATCTATGGATTATGTGCAATTATTGGTGAAAAAATTGCAGCTTAGCGATTATGTCAAATCTCAGGATAAAGGTTTGGAAACAATTATTTATTCTGAAGGAAGACAACTCCCTTATACGGTTAATAAAAAAATAATGATTGCTAGAGCAGTTGCCTCAAAGCCGAAGTTGCTGGTTCTAAAAGATCCCACAGAGGATCTGCTAGACGAAGAGTCCAAAGCAATTATTGATTTTCTTACAGAACCAGATAGACCTTGGGCTTTAGCAGTCATAAGTACTAAAGAAATTTGGAAAGAGAAATGTAATCGTTTCCTTTATATGGATAATGGTGAAATGACAATAAAAGAATAATATGCTTGATATATCAAAACTTAAACTGAACGAAAAGGTTGATTTATCCAAGTATAAATCAATGGAATTTACCTTTCATAAGGATCGCTTCCTTACCTTTAATAAGATCATGACGATCTTTGGGGTGGTTCTTTTGGCAATACTTTTTTTGCCTTGGACTCAAATTGTTCAAGGAAGAGGATACGTGACAAGTTTAGAGCCAAACCAAAGGCCTCAATCCATTGAGTCTGCAATTTCCGGGCAAATAGTAAAGTGGTATGTAAGAGAGGGACAAATCGTAGAGAAGGGAGATACGATACTTCATATCTCTGAAATAAAGGATAAATTCTTTGATCCGGATTTACTTCAGAGAGCGCAATCCCAAATCACAGCAAAGAATTTTTCTTTAGACTCTTATGTCGAAAAGGTCAAGGCCTTAAACTTTCAAATAGAAGCTTTGATAGAAGAGCGAAAATTAAAGTTGGAACAGGCACAGAATAAACTTATCCAGGCTAACTTAAAAGTAGAAAGCGATAGTATTGAAGTAGAGGCTGCAAAAACTCAGCTTTTGATTGCTGAACGTCAGTTTGAGCGAACAGAAAGTTTAGAAAAAGAGGGACTTAAAGCGGTGACTGATCTTGAAGCTAAACGTTTAATGTTGCAGAATAGTCAGGCTAAAATAATTTCGCAAAAAAACAAGCTTCTATCCAGCAAAAATGAAGTTATCAATGCTAAAATAGAAATATCAAGTATAAAAGCTGGCTATCAAGACAAAATATCCAAGGCAGAAAGTGATAAATTTTCTGCTCTCTCTGGGCAGTACGATACCGAAGCTCAACGTACTAAGTTAGAAACCGAATTTACTAACTTTACGGTACGATCGGGGATGCGTTATATAAAAGCTCCACAGTCTGGCTTTGTTAATAAAGTTCTCCAGAGCGGAATTGGGGAGACCTTTAAAGAAGGGACCCAGATCGTCAGTATTATGCCTTTGGATATTGATCTTGCTGTAGAGACTTTTGTAGACCCTATTGATTTGCCTCTTTTACATCCTGGTGAACCTATTCGTATTATTTTTGATGGTTGGCCTGCAATTTTTTTCTCTGGATGGCCTAATCTGTCTTATGGAACCTACGGCGGAGAAATTGTAGCAGTCTCAAGAACCATGGATCCACAAAAAGGAAAATTCAGAGTCTTGATTAAAGAAGACCCTAAGGAAAAAGAATGGCCAGATGTAGTAAGAGCAGGTTCTGGAGCCAGAACTATGGCTTTGCTTAACGACGTTCCTGTGTGGTATGAAATATGGCGAAAGATCAATGGATTCCCTCCAGACTATTATATGCCACAGGATTCCAATAAAAGTGTAGATAAGAATCAAAATACATCTAAATGATTCGCAACTTCATCTTAGTATTTAGTGTTTTGTGGACTTTGCCAGGAATAGCTCAAGATGTGCAGCTAGCAGAAGAGCAAAACGTCTTTAGCTTAAATGAGTTTCTAGCTTACGTCAAGGAGTATCACCCTATTGCTCAGTTAGCCAATTTTGAAATTTCTACAGCTCAGGCCAAATTGCTGAAGTCTCGAGGAGCTTTTGATCCTAAGGTGACTGTAGATTGGAAAAATAAAGAGTTTAAAGGAACTGAGTATTACGACATTCTGAACTCGACTTTCAAAATACCAACCTGGTATGGTATTGAAGTAAAGGCGGGTTATGAGCAAAATCAGGGTTCGTTTTTAAATCCTCAGAATGTGGTTCCTGACGACGGTCTTTATAGTGCAGGAGTTTCTGTTCCTGTAGGGCAGGGTTTATTTATCAACGAAAGAATGGCCGATTTGAAACAGGCTAAAATCATGCAGGATTTAAGCCAGGCTCAGCGTGATATTCGTCTTAATCAATTGCTTTCTGAAGCTGTATTAGCCTACCTGGACTGGTATCTGGCCAGCCGAGAAGTGTCATTATTTGATAATTTTGTTGACCGGGCAGAAGTACGTTTTGAAGGTATAAAGGAAAGTGCCCTAGCCGGAGATATCCCAACCATAGATACTCTTGAAGCTGGAATAACAGTTCAGGAAAGAAAATTAAGTCTGGAACAGGCTAACCTAAAGTTGATCAAGAGCAGACTGGCTTTGTCTAACTTTTTATGGTTCGAAGATTTTATTCCTTTAGAACTGGGACCATTTGTGGTGCCTCAAGCCCTGGATGAAAATTCTTTGGATCCTGTTCTGGGTACCAATCTGCTTCAGCTGGAAGATTTTGTATTGGAGGAGCACCCAAAGATTCGAGCTTTGGATTTCAAAATAGACCAGCTGGAAGTTAATCAGCGCTTAAAGGCAGAAATGTTAAAGCCACAACTGGACTTGGAGTATAATTTTATTAATGAGCGTGTAGGGGAGTTTGAAAACTTCAATACCGAAGACTATAAGGCTGGGATTTTCTTTAGGCTTCCGCTTTTTTTGAGAAAAGAAAGGGGAGACCTGAAACTTGCTAAAATTAAAGTCAACGAAGCTCAGCTGGATCTAGATTTTGAAGCCCTTCAACTACAAAATAAAATTCAGGCTTCAAGAAGTGAAATCCTTTCTTACATTACTCAGCTTAACACATTTCAGTCTATCGTAGAAGACACCTCAACTCTTTTAAAAGCAGAGGAGCGCAAATTTAGTTTTGGAGAAAGCTCAGTGTTTTTAATCAACTCCAGAGAAGTAAAATTGATTGACTCGAGGCTAAAAGAAATCAAAGTATTTGAAAAACTGCTCAAATCCAAAGCAGATCTTTTCAATATACTAGTTAATGATGTATCATTGGACGATTAATTTATAAGGACTGCATTTCCATCAATCGCTTCACATATTTTCCTATAACATCAAATTCTAGATTAACAATATCGCCCTTTTTTAAGGTTTTGAAACTAGTATTTTCATAAGTGTAAGGAATAATGGCAACGCTAAATTCATTCAATTTTGAATTGACGACCGTTAGGCTAACCCCATTAATGGTAATAGAACCTTTCTCTATAGTAACATTCATAAGTTTGGGATCATAGGAAAATGTAAATTCCCAGCTTCCATCTTTAGTTTCTGCACGTTCACAGGTAGCGACCTGGTCCACATGGCCCTGAACAATATGTCCATCTAAGTGAGCATTCATTTTCATACCCCTTTCGAGATTGATCTGATGCCCTTCCTTAAGCTGCTTTAGGTTGGTTTTATTCAAAGTTTCATCTATCGCTGTCACTTTATAAGTATCATTTGTAACATCAACAACAGTCAGGCACACTCCATTGTGAGCAACGCTTTGATCGACCTTTAACTCATTGGCTAAATTGGCCTTTATTGTAAAATCAATATTCCCTCCAGATGACTCAATTTTTGAGATCGTTCCTACTTCCTCAATAATACCTGTAAACATAATTGTAGATTATTTCGTTACCTTTGTTTACTGCAAAAATAGAGGAATTTTATGAAAACGAAGTCAAATACAAGAGTGGGAATAAGTATTGGGGATATGAATGGTATTGGTCCAGAAATTATTCTGAAATCTTTACAAGATAGCCGTGTACTTGAGCTCTTTACGCCTGTGATTTTTGCAAACTCTAAGATGATGTCTTTTTTCGGAAATTATTTTAAAATTAAGCTACAATTTCACGGAATATCCAAACCTGAAGATGCTATAGAAGGCAAAATTAATGTTGTGAATGTTTGGAAAGAAAACGTAAAAGTCAACTTTGGTGAAGAGGACAAAGCCATTGGTGGATATGCTATTAAATCTCTAAGGGCTGCGACCCAAGCTCTAGCCAAAAAAGATATCGATACGCTTGTTACAGCGCCTATTAATAAAAATAGCATACAGTCAGGGGATTTTAATTTTCCAGGACATACAGATTTTCTAGCTCAAGAGCTCAAAGGAGACAGCTTAATGTTTATGGTTTCAGATAATATTAAAGTAGGTTTATTAACAGACCACGTTCCTGTGAAAGATGTCTCCTCAAGGATTACAGAAGAGCTTATAGATAAAAAAGTAAATGCTATTCACGAATCTCTCAAAAAGGACTTCAATGTGCGAGAACCAAAAATTGCGGTTTTAGGAATAAATCCACACTCTGGCGATGGAGGAGTTATAGGTAAAGAAGACGATGAAGTTATAAAACCAGCGATCAAGAAATTTGTTGAAAATGGGAAGTTTGTTTTTGGACCATATGCAGCAGATAGTTTTTTTGGGTCTAAAAACAATGCAAATTTTGATGCCATTATCGCTGCCTACCACGACCAGGGCTTGATTCCTTTTAAAACTTTATCCTTTGGAAACGGAGTCAATTTTACAGCAGGTCTTAATCGCATCAGGACTTCTCCAGATCACGGAACTGCCTTTGATATTGCCGGTAAAGGCACTGCAGAATGCAGTTCTTTTACACAAGCTATTTTCATGTCGATTTCAATTTTTAAGAATCGAATGCAATACCTGGAGCTAACTAAAAATCCTTTATAAATCATTATCAAATCTTTATAAGGATTATTACTAATTTTTAATATATTTGCAAGCTCAAAACTGATGTTGTATGAGGAAGTTTAAAGCTTATGCTATACCCTTTGTAGGGTTGAAGGAGGGGCAGCACAGATTTGATTTTAAGATTGATAATGCGTTCTTTGATCTTTTTGATTTTCAGGAGTTTAATAGTTCTAACGTTGCTGTAGACTTAGAATTTACCAAAAAAGCAAATATGCTGGAGTTGGAATTCGACTTCTCAGGTCACGTTAATGTAAATTGTGATGTTACTCTTGAACCTTACGACCAAGAAATAGATAATCATTTGTCTTTAGTTGTGAAGTTTGGAGATGAATATAACGATGATAATGAGGAATTATTAATTCTCCCGCAAGGAGAGCATGAGGTGGGGGTTCAGCAGTACATCTATGAAGGTATTGTTCTAGGCTTACCAGCTAAAAGGATACATCCTGGTGTAGAAGATGGTACGATTCAATCAGACATTCTTGAAAAATTAGAAGAGTTAAAGCCAAAATCAAATCAAAAAGAAGATAAAGAAGAGGATATAGATCCTCGATGGGATAAATTAAAGGAATTACTAAACGAATAAATACATACTTGAGCAATGGCACATCCAAAGAGAAAAATATCGAAGACAAGAAGAGATAAGAGAAGAGGACACATCAAAGCTAAGATGCCTCAAATCGCTACAGATACAACCACTGGCGAAGCTCACTTATTTCACAGAGCACACTGGCACGAAGGTAAAATGTTTTACAGGGGTCAAGTTTTAATTGACAACACTGAAGACGCAGAAGTAGTAGAGTAATCTCTTTTATTTTTATATTGATACCACTCCTTTATTAATTTAAAGGAGTTTTTTTGTTTCTATTAGAAGTCATTTTCCCAGTAATCTTATCTTATAAATCTATGTGATGTTTCTTTAATCACAATAGTCATGAATAGTTACAGTTAAAAAGTATTTCGAACGGGTTCATAGTTAAGTTAATGCTTTCTCTGATGTTCAAATCATCAATCTACGCGAATTGAATACCGATGAATTACATGATTCCTGTTTTCTATTTATAACTTACTGGTTTCAAAACTGGCATCAAATAGGGGGTAAGTCAATAAACTATTGTTTTGAAATTAGTTTTTGAAAGCATTTAATTTGGGTAAGTTCTTTAAATAAAAATGCCACTCGTTTGAGTGGCATTTTAAGGCTTTGAAAAAAAAATGTTTATATGATTAGATCAAACGTACATCTGTAGCGTTCATTCCTTTTCTTCCTTCTTCTTCTGTGTACTCAACTTCGTCTCCTTCGTTTAGAGATTCTCCATTAAGTCCTGTGACGTGTACAAAAATATCTTCTCCTGTCTCGTCGTTTGTAATGAATCCATAACCTTTAGACTCATTGAAAAATTTTACTTTACCTTGCATAATAATAAATAATAATTAATAATATAATACAAAAGTAATTAAAATTAATGGTCTGTATCACATTTATCTAAAAATTTTACTTTAAATAAATCATTTTCAATAAGGTAATGCTTTCAGTCCTTATCATTATTGGATTCATTATTCTTTCTCTGGTCTTTATCAGTATCCTTTTTATTCATTCTGTCAATGTTTTCTTTGGTAAGTGTATAATCCTGAAGACGTTTGCCTTTCCATCGGTGGGCCAAAAATAGGGGCATCAATACAAAAGCGCTTGCTAATACGCATATGCCTATAATTCGCTCACCAATCAATTCTTCATCATAAATTTTAAAATACGCACCCAGGATAAAGCCAGCTGCTATCAATATAAAAACCAATTTTATTAATGCTCTCATAGTTTAATTCTAAACGGTCACTTCGATTAATTTTTGTCTGTAGGCTGTTAGTAATTTGGATTTAGATATAAAACCGACATACTTTCCATCTCTCACTACGGGTAAATTCCAGGCATCTGTGTCCTGAAACTTTTTCATGATATGATTCATTCTGCATTCTTTCAAATCTATGATATCGGGAGCTCTTTGCATTAGGGAAGTAACTGTCATTTCTTCATACAAAGATTTATCAAACATGATAGTACGTATATCATCAAGAAGTATAATTCCCTTAAAGATATTGTTTTTGTCTACCACAGGAAAAATATTCCTATTGGATTTAACCACGCCTTCGTTAACGATTTGGCCAAGATTCATGTTGTCTGTAAGTATTTCAAAATTGTTTTCTACGACTTGTTCAATATCCATAAGAGTAAGCACTGCCTGGTCTTTATTGTGAGTAACCAAATCTCCTCGTTCTGCCAATTCCAAAGTATAAACTGAGTTAGGTTGAAATTGACTGGTGATGACATATGAAATGGCTGCGGTAATCATCAATGGGATAAATAGGCTATATCCACTTGTGATTTCAGCAATAAGGAAAATGGCGGTGAGAGGCGCATGCATAACACCAGCCATCAAACCTGCCATGCCTACTAGTGTAAATTGACTTACAGATAAAGGTGCTTTAGTAATTCCTAAAGCATTAATCACTAAAGCGTAACTATGTCCTATCATACTTCCTATAAATAAAACCGGTGCGAAAATCCCACCAATACCACCAGCAGCAATGGTTACGGATGTAGCTATCATTTTAAATATGACGAGCAAAAGCAAAAAGACAATGACCATCCATGTCATGTCCCAACCTTTTAAAAATCGGTTATTGGTTATCAAGTCATGATTTCCAGCCAAAAGTTCATTCACAGTCGCATAGCCTTCACCATAAATCTGAGGAATGAAAAATAAAATGCAGCTTAGAACTATACCACCAATTAAGATGCGATTGATTTTATGATCAATAGTGTTGAATTTTTTAAAAGTATACATGTATACTTTAGTAAATATGATAGAAGCAAGAGCCGTAAAAATCCCTAAAGCCAAATAAAATGGGACATCACCAATACTAAATGCTTTTTCTAGCTGAGTGTGGAGTATAATGTCTGACCCAAAGAAAAAATACGAGGTCAAAATAGAGGATACAGAAGCTACTAATAACGGAATCATGGAAACCAAAGTCAGGTCTAAACTAAAAATCTCAATGGCAAAAATGATGGCGGCTATGGGCGCTTGAAAAATAGAGGACATGGCACCTGCCGCTGCACAGCCTATAAGCAAGGTTCTTGAAGCTTGCGTTAAGTTGAGGTATTTTGAAAAGCTGGTACTCAAAGCTGCACTCGACACTACTGTTGGTGCTTCAAGACCTGCAGAACCACCAAATCCCAAAGTGATTGGAGCAGCAATCATTGAGGCATAGTTCTGAAACTTTTGCATAAATCCTTTCCTCCTGGAAATGGAATATAGTGTTGTCGATATTCCCTGACCAATATCTTTTTTTAAAATAAATTTCGAAAACAGATACACTATAGTCAAACCTATTAACGGAAAAACAAAATAATACGCATTATGATAATTGGAGATGTAGCCACCCCCTAGTAAAGATTGAATGAGATAGGTTAAGTTTTTCAGAGTCACGGCTACGAGCCCTGATACTAATCCCACAAAAGCACTAAGCAGAATAAGAATCTGTTGTTTGGTCAGAAAATTTCTTAACCAATTCATGGTCTTATTCCCTAAAGATGTAAGATTTAACTTTTTACGACTCATATTTTAAAGTATCATGAAGAAAACTTTTATGTAAAAAAGCAAAATTTACTTCCGGTAATTCTGTAAAGATGACTAGCTTCTCAACTTCAAATCAAGTTCTTTGAGCTGCTCTTCATCAATTGGTGCTGGTGCATCAATCATAATATCTCTTCCAGAATTATTCTTTGGAAAGGCTATAAAGTCTCTTATGCTTTCTTGACCTCCAAGAATGGCAACGAGTCTGTCCAAGCCAAAGGCAATACCGCCGTGAGGAGGAGCACCAAAGGTAAAGGCTTTCATCAAGAACCCAAACTGAGCTTCTGCTTCTTCTTTTGTAAACCCAAGATAGTCAAACATCAAGGATTGTGTTTTTTGATCATGAATTCTAATGGAACCACCGCCAATTTCATTTCCATTTAAGACCAAATCATAGGCATTTGCCTTTACAGCTCCTGGGTCTGTCGCTAATAATGGAATCTGCCCAACTTTCGGAGAGGTGAACGGATGGTGCATCGCGTGATAACGTTGAGTCTCTTCATCCCATTCCAATAGAGGGAAATCTATGACCCATAAAGGTGCGAACACACCTGGGTTTCTCAATCCAAGGCGATTACCCATTTCCATTCTCAAGGCACTTAGTTGAGCTCTTGTTTTATTGGCGTCACCAGATAAAACACATATTAGATCTCCTGGCTTTGCATTGGTTTGTTCTGCCCAGGCTTCAAGGTCAGCTTCGTCATAAAACTTATCCACCGAAGATTTTAGACTTCCATCTTGATTATATTTCACGTAAACCATGCCCTTAGCACCGACTTGTGGTCGTTTAACCCAATCTATGAGTTTATCGATTTCTTTTCTGGAATAAGAGGCTGCTCCAGGAATGGCGATACCTACGACCAACTCTGCTTCGTTAAAAATTTTAAATTCTTTATGTTGAGCGACGGCATTTAATTCGCCAAACTTCATCTCAAAACGGATGTCTGGTTTGTCATTTCCGTAGGTTTGCATGGCTTCATCGTAAGTCATACGAGGGAATTCTTCAACTTCCACTCCGTTGATTTCTTTGAGCAAATGCTTAGTCAAGCCTTCGAAAGTATTTAAAATATCTTCTTGTTCTACAAAAGTCATTTCGCAGTCAATCTGAGTAAATTCTGGCTGTCTGTCTGCTCTCAAATCTTCATCTCTAAAACATTTTACGATTTGAAAATACTTATCTAATCCGCCAACCATCAAGAGTTGCTTAAATGTCTGTGGAGATTGTGGTAAAGCATAAAACTGTCCAGCATTCATTCGGCTTGGTACAACAAAATCTCTAGCACCTTCCGGAGTGGATTTGATGAGGTAAGGAGTTTCTACTTCCACAAAATCTTGCTGAGAAAGATAGTTTCTTACTGCCATCGAAACTTTACTTCTGAAGATCAGCTTATCTTTCACTGGGTTTCTCCTGATATCTAAGTAGCGATATTTCATCCTTAAGTCTTCACCACCGTCAGTTTTGTCTTCGATGGTAAAAGGAGGGGTTTCAGAGGTGTTTAAAACGGTGAGTTTCTCCACCAGAACCTCTATTTCACCTGTTGCAATCTTATCATTTTTGGATTCTCGCTCCAATACTTGTCCTTCAACTTGGATCACAAATTCTCGTCCCAATTCTCTGGCCTGTTCCATAATTTCTTTGGATGTACGTTCAGAGTCAAATACAAGTTGAGTTATGCCATAACGGTCTCTCAGATCTACCCAAATGATAAATCCTTTATCTCTTATTTTTTGTACCCAGCCAGACAAAGTCACCCTCTTATTTAAAGATGAGATATTTAACTCGCTGTTATTGTGATCTCTATACATGTCAACTGATTTATGAAACAATTTGCAAAAATAAGAAGTTAACGGTCTTATCGATGAGATGTAAAAGAAATTTTTGATTAAAGTCATATTAATAATATCACTTAATTTGTTTAAGTAAAAGTCATGATACACGGGTGTTTAGCGACTCAATGTAAATTTAATGTTAACTCAATGTATTTTAAACGTAAATTATCTGTATATTTGAATTAAATAAAAAAGATATGAAAGCATTTAGCACCCTTTTAATGGTATTTTTAATGAGTTTTTCACTTTTTGCTCAGACTGAAAATAACCTGGTGAAAACAGAGAAAGAAGGAGATTTAGAAAAAGTGACTATATATTACGAAAGTGGTGAAGTACACCAAATGGGATTTATCAAAAATGATAAACTTCACGGTGAATGGAAATCTTTTGATAGAGATGGTAATACAATTACAGAAGCTAATTATAACAAAGGAATGAAAGTTGGAAAATGGACATTCTGGAATAATGGTGAGAAAACTGAAGTAAACTATAACAACAGTAGAATTGCCGAAGTTAAAATAACCAATAACGGAAAAACTGAAGTGGTGAGTAACTAAATAGTATTCACTCCAAACTATATAAAGTGCCTAAGCAATTAGGCATTTTTTTTATGTTTAAAACAATAGGTCAGATGATCGTTTACTATACCTGTGGCTTGCATAAAAGCATAAACTGTTGTAGGTCCTAGAAATTTGAAGCCTCGTTTTCTCAAGTCTTTCGAAATCTTTTGACTTAAATCGGTTTGAGCTGGAACTTCATTTAAAGTTGAAAAATGATTCAGAATAGGTTGGTGATCCACGTAGCTCCAAATGTAATTTGAAAAGGAATCAAACTCCTTTTGAGTTGACATAAAGGCCTTTGCATTATTGATCGTTGCTTCAATTTTGCCTCTATGCCTGATGATGCCTTCATTGTTGAGTAATTCCTTGACTTTAGCATCAGAATACAGAGCGATTAGCTTATTATCAAAATCATCAAAGGCTTCTCTAAAGTGTTCTCTTTTTTTCAAAATCGTTAACCAATTTAGTCCCGCCTGGAAACTTTCCAGTACCAACATTTCAAAAAA
The DNA here is from genome assembly GCF_020164595.1 of Psychroflexus longus. Lineage (GTDB taxonomy): Bacteria > Bacteroidota > Bacteroidia > Flavobacteriales > Flavobacteriaceae > Psychroflexus > Psychroflexus longus. Next base: position 27,338 of record NZ_JAIQZE010000002.1, on the reverse strand, counting down.
CTTTTGATCTTCGTAAACAGGCTCGCCCCATTCTTTATCGTGATATTTCACATAGATTTCAGAGTTATTGCACCAGTCGCACTTTACTTTTGTCATTGTAGTTCAAATTAATTTCGACTAAACCTTAAAAATACTGAATATGTCTCAACAACATAAAATTGAAATCATAAGAAAGCATTTAGATAAAACGCTTTCTTATTCAGAATATAAAGACCTTGTGGAAAATCTCTTGAAAGAAGGAAAATCAACAGGGTATACACAAAATGAAGCTTATTTGAATTACTCCAAGCTCGGTTTTAACCGAATGAAACGCTGGGAGAAAACTTCAGAATTGACAGGGGACCAAATTCAAAAGGTAAAAGAAGTTAGTCAAAAACAGACCTGGCTGGTGATTACCGAAGGATGGTGTGGAGACGCAGCTCCGGTGATTCCCATTATGAAAAAGATAGCTGATATCAATCCGCTTATCGATTTCAAATTGATCTTAAGAGACGAAAATGAGGAGTTGATGAATGAATTTTTGACCAATGGCGGGAAGTCCATTCCTAAAATGGTTTCTTTCAATCTCGATGAAAACCGAATTTTATTTACCTGGGGTCCACGGCCAAAAGAAGCTGCAGATTTGGTTGCTAAAGAAAAAGCAGAATTTGGAAAATTGAGAGATGAATTCAAAATCACCCTTCAGAAATGGTACAACCAGGACAAAGGCAAAAATATTGCGGAGGATTTGGTCAACTGCCTGGTCCAATCAAATTAATCATTCAACATCTTCTCAAAGTCTTCAATAGAAAGGGCATCTTCAACAGTGTAATCCCCAATTTGAGTGCGTCGAAGTTCAGACAAATAAGCACCAGAATCTAAAGCTTTACCAAAGTCAAAAGCTAAACTTCGAATGTAAGTGCCTTTGCTACATTGGACTTCAAAGTTGAGTTTTGGTAAATTGTTTTCTGTGATTTTAAAATGATCAATGTGCACTTGCCGTTTCGGGATTTCTACTTCTTCCCCTTTTCTGGCAAATTCATAAAGTCGCTTGCCTTCTTTTTTTAAGGCTGAAAATACAGGAGGCTTCTGCATAATGTCTCCTTGAAAAGCTTTCAAAGCTTCTTCAATCAGATCTTCAGTGATATGAGTAGTCTCGTAGATTTTGTCGATTTCAGTCTCCAGATCATACGAAGGCGTGGTAGCGCCAAGGGTTAATTCTCCCGTATATACCTTGGTTTGTCCCATCAATGATTCAATGGTTTTAGTGGCCATCCCTGTGCATAAAATGACAAGTCCGGTTGCCAAAGGATCCAGAGTGCCGGCGTGACCAACTTTTATTTTCTTCAATCCAAATTTTTGCTTGATGAGCCATCTCACTTTGTTCACGACCTGAAACGAAGTCCAGTGCAGAGGCTTGTCAAACAATAAAACCTGACCGTCTTTGATATTTTCGAGAGTCAATTTATCCATTTATTTGAGTAAAAATGATAGATCCGACCCCAACAATAAAACAGTAAATCGCAAAATATTTTAGTTTACTTCGCTTGACAATCGAGATCATCCACGTACAAGCAAATAATCCTGAAACAAATGCAGCGATAAAGCCTACAATATAGATGAGCAGATTGGCATTGTCAGTTGAGATCTCACCGCTAGCAATGTCTTTAGCTATTTTTCCAAAGATTAAAGGCACGACCATTAAGAAGGAAAAGCGAGCCGCTTTGGATTTGTCATTTCCTAAAATAACAGAAGTTGCAATGGTAGCTCCACTTCTGGAAATACCTGGTAAGATGGCAATAGCCTGGGCAACACCAATCACAAAAGAATTAGTATAAGAAACAGGTTTTTGAGTAGCTTTAGATTTGTCTGTTAGCCAAAGTAAAAGTGCGGTGACAATAAGCATAAAGCCAACCAAAATCAAGTTTTCACCAAATAGGATTTCCATTTCAGATTCAAAAAAGTAGCCTACCAAAGCAGCAGGAATCATCGAAATGACGATTTTAAGTGAAAATTTGGTTTCCTCATTCCACTTAAAGGAAAATAAGCCTTTCAAAATTTCAGCAATGTCTTTTCTGAAAATTACAATCGTGCTCAAAGCCGTTGCAAAATGAAGAATGACGGTCAGTAACAAAGACTCTTTAGGTAAACTGTCATCTCCGAGAATAGCCTTTCCCAATTCTAGGTGGCCGCTGGACGAAACAGGTAAAAATTCAGTCAAGCCCTGGATAATTCCAAGGATACTCGCATCCCATACATCCATTACTTAGCAGACTTAGGCTTGAGTAAAATGGCATAAATCTCGATCGCAAAACCAATCAACACCACAGTAGGGGCAAGCCTAATACGTCTCCAGCTAAATATTTCTGGGTTAAACACATCCGGATCGTCGCTGCCGCCTCCGGCCATAAAGATAAATCCAAAGGCAATTACAGCCAGACCAATGATCATGAACTTGTAATTATCTCTTTCAAAAATAAATTTTTCGTTGGCTTTGGCCTCTTTCTTTCGTTTACTTTCTCCCATATGATTAGTAGTACAATTCGTCGGTTTTTAAATTCAAAAAGCGCTGTGTGGCAAAAAACGTACTTAGCCAGGAAATCAAAATTCCCAGAACAAGCACACCAGCAAAAATAGCAGCCAGTAAGATTTCATCACTGATGAGGTTAAGCTCAGGAAAACTTTGGTCCAAGTAATATAAGACCACGCCCATCCCAATCAAAGAAATGGTCGATCCAATAATTCCCAATTTCACGCTTTTTAATATGAATGGTTTACGGATAAAACGCTTGGTTGCCCCAACCATTTGCATGGTTTTGATGGTAAACCGTTTTGCGTAAACCGAAAGTCGTATTGAGCTGTTGATAAGTAGCACAGCGATGAACGTTAGCAATCCACTCACCGCAAGGATCCAAAAGCTCAATCGCTTAATGTTGTCGTTAAGTAAGGCAATCAGGGGTTTGTCGTAAATGATTTCATCTACAAATTCCTTTTCGCTTAAGTCTCTGGAAATCTCAGCAATTTTAGTTTCAGAAACATAATCGGCATTAAAATACACATCTACAGAATTTTGCAAAGGATTATATCCCAAAAACTCCATAAAATCCTCACCTATTTCCTTGCTATACGCTTTTGCCGCCTCTTCTTTGGATACAAAATCTATGCTTTTGGTGTATTCTGCCAGCGCCAAAGACTTCTGTAACTGATCAATTTCCACCTCTTTCGCGGTGTCCTTGAGGTAGATCGATAAGGCGATTTGTTCTTTAAAATGGTCGGCCACTTTCTTGGTATTTAGCACCAACAAGGCAAGCAAACCCACCAAAAACAGCACCAAAGCAATGCTGATGACCACCGAGAAATAGGAGGTAATCAATCGTCGTTTTTGGTATTTTTCAAAAGAAGAAGCCACTCAATAAATTTTGGTAAAAATATAAAACTATAGCATTATAACGACTGTGCACCAAATTAATTTTATGGGCGCTATTCTCCGCTATCCGCTACAACTCCGCAGGCCTTGTTTGCAGGTCTAAATCATGCAGCGGCTTTTCCTCTGGTCAAGCGCTTCAAGATCGACCTGGAGCGCTCTGCCTTTGCGGGGTTTTCACTTCTATCGGGAGCGCAGGGCTTGTCGAAAAGTCAGGTTACGTTTTTAAAAAATTGAGCATTATCAACGATTTCGAATAAATTACGTATTTCTTTTTGGTATTTAATATTCAATTTCCCTAAAAACTAAATTTTTAGATAGAAAATATCTTAATATCAAATTCTCTTTACTATATATTAGCAGTAACTAATCAAAATCAAATTTATGAAATCGATAATCACTCTTGTTTTAGTAGTTTTTACTGTCTTCTTTTCTTTTGCACAGAAAAAAGAAATGTCTGAAATTGCAGATTCCATTTCAAAAGATAACTACGAAAAAGTACACGAACTCAGGTTGGGGGCAATTAAGCTTCTTGCTAGTGGGTTTTTGGACGTAAGTTATGAATATGTCAACTCGCAAACCTCGGGTTATGGGGTTTCTCTTATGGTAAACTTCGACGATGATATCGACTACGAAAAATTTGGCCTTATTCCTTATTACCGCTTTTATTTCGGGAAAAACCCCGAATTTAAAGGCCGTGGTTTTTTTGTAGAAGCTTTTTCTTATTTCCACATTGGAGAAGACGACAGTTTTAATTATAATCAGCAGGGCAACTTCGTCAGAAATGACGATACTTTTTTCGAAATAGCTCCGGGTTTTGCTGTTGGATCTAAGTGGGTAAATTCAACCGGATTCGTGTTTCAACTCAAATTGGGTGTAGGAAGAAATTTACTTGGAGAAAGCCCAAATGAATTTTTAGCTACGGGTGATATCTACATTGGCTATAGATTCTAAATTTCAATTTTGAAATTGAATTTTTCCACTACCCTTTCTCCTGATTCATCATTTTATAGGCTTCGTCGATATATAACGAAATGTCTTCTGTATAAACCCCAATACCAGCATCAGGAGATTTTTGATGTCCTAACCGAACTATAATTATGTTGTCATCGGGTTGAACGATGACGTATTGACCAAGATGACCACGCATCATAAAAAAGTCTTTCTCGTCTTGGTTTTTCAACCACCATCCATAACCGTATTCCGGACTAGAAGGAAAACGAGGAGTTATGGATTTTGCAACAAAAGCAGAATCCAGAAGTTGTTGTCCATTCCATTTTCCGTGGTCTTTATACAACTTACCAAGACGCGCAAAATCTTTAGCATTACTAGCTATACAGCAATACGCTTTCACAAGATCTTCTTCTTCACTATCCACTTGCCATAAAGCTGAATTTTGAGATCCCAAAGGTTTCCAAAAACTTTCAGCAAGATAATCGTACATTTTTTTACCTGTAGCTTTTTCAAGTACCATGGCCAGCATTTGGGTGTCACCACTGGCGTATTTGAAAGCTTGCCCCGGAGTGTTCACTACCTCTAATCCGTTGATAACTTTACGTAAATCATCATCAAAGTAGGCACGTGTGGTGATGGACAAAGGCGAATAATAAGCTTCGTCCCAATTGGTGCCCGAAGCCATACTCAATAGATCACCAACCGTCATTTTTGCAGCTTTACCCTCACAAAATTCAGGTAAGAAATCGCAAACAGGCTGATCTAAACTTTTGATGTGACCTTCCATTATAGCTTTTCCTAATAAGCCAGATACATAACTTTTTGCCATGGAAAACGAATTAGATTTTGAGTTGGCGTCGTATCCATCATAATAGTTTTCAAAGTAAATGCTATCGTTTTTAATGATGACATAAGCTACAGTTCCCCAATCCTGATTGGCTTTTTGAAGTGTTTCGGTTTCGGTTACCGAGTTATACTCTTTATGTTTTGGCCAGGCTTGAGCTGTTCCCGTTTCAATCACCTGATTATCAAAACGCTTATAATCCTCCAGAAAGGCTGTTGTATGCCCTTGCAAGTAGATGGTGCGAACCGCTTTAATCAGGTAATCTGTGTCTGTGATATAAAGGACAGCAACGAGTAAAACTAAAAACACAACAACGACTTTAAAGAAATTGAGGATAAATTTCATTTCACATAGATTTGATGCTAAAAATATAAATTAATATCAAATACCGCTACATCTACCTTGAATTCTAATCAAAATGAAATTGTATTTCACCACATTAAAACACTGAATACTCAATATCCAATATCGAATCATGAATTATAACGGTCAACGTTATTTAGGGAAGTACATTTGACCCAAGACCTAAGACTCACGTCTCATAAACTCAACAACTCAAAGACTAATTCAATTTCACCAATCACTAGTCACTAGTCACAACATCACCAATTTTAATTCCTTTCCCGGCTAGGAGTTAATGTCATATATATTAGTTTTGCGACTTGTAAATAAGCAGATTAGTTATGGCGTACGATTTTAAAGCAATAGAGCAGAAGTGGCAAAAATATTGGGCAGAGCATCAGACCTTTAGAGCTAAGCAACCACAAGATTTTGAAGGAGAGCCGAAGCCACCATTTTATGTACTAGACATGTTTCCTTATCCTTCCGGTGCTGGACTACACGTTGGGCATCCACTTGGCTATATTGCCAGCGATATTTACGCCAGATTCAAGCGTCATAAAGGCTTCAATGTCTTGCATCCGCAAGGCTATGATTCCTTCGGCTTGCCAGCCGAGCAATATGCAATCCAAACCGGTCAACATCCGGCTAAAACCACCGAAACCAACATCAAACGCTACCGTGAGCAACTCGACAAAATCGGATTTTCTTTCGATTGGAGCCGTGAAGTGCGCACCAGTGACCCCAAGTATTACAAATGGACGCAATGGATTTTTATTCAATTGTTTGAAAGCTGGTATGATGCTGAAGTACAGAAATCCAAAGCTATTTCAGAATTGATTAGCCTTTTTGAAACAGAAGGCAATTCAAAAGTCAACGCGGTTTGCGATCAAAACACCCCTGAATTTTCTGCCAGCGAATGGTCAAGCTTTTCTGAAGATCAAAAAGAAAAAATTATACTCAACTACCGACTCACTTACCTCGCTGAAACCGAAGTCAATTGGTGTCCGGCGCTTGGAACAGTTCTAGCGAATGACGAGATTGTTAATGGTGTTTCAGAACGTGGAGGTCACCCTGTGTCCCGAAAAAAAATGAAGCAATGGAGCATGCGTATTTCTGCCTTTGCTGAACGTTTGCTTTCAGGACTCGATAATTTAGATTGGAGCGAAAGCCTCAAAGAAACTCAGAAAAACTGGATCGGAAAATCGGTAGGAGCTCAATTAAAATTCAAAATTCAAAATTCAAAATTTTTAATTGAAGCGTTTACCACAAGACCCGACACCATTTACGGTGTTTCCTTTGTAACCCTCGCACCAGAGCATGATCTGGTTTCTAAGATTACAACCTCAGAACAAAAAGAAGAAGTTGAAGCTTATATCAAAGCTTCAGCAAAGCGCAGCGAGCGCGAACGAATGGCTGATGTGAAAAGCATATCCGGGGTTTTTACAGGAGCTTATGCTGAGCATCCATTGACTAAAGAGCCACTACCAATTTGGATTGGGGACTATGTGTTGGCAGGCTACGGTACAGGAGCTGTGATGGCCGTGCCATGTGGAGATCAACGGGATCATGATTTTGCGAAGCACTTCAACATTCCAATTCCTAATGTCTTTGAAGACGTTGATATTTCTGAAGAAGCTTACGCCGATAAAACCAATGCGACTAAAATCGCTAACTCCGATTTTTTAAACGGATTAGGTGTTTTGGAAGCTATTCCTAAAGCAATCGAAGCTTTGCAGAAACTTGGACAAGGCGAGAAAAAAGTCAATTACCGATTAAGAGATGCTGTGTTTTCCAGACAACGTTACTGGGGAGAACCCTTTCCTGTGTATTATGTGAACGGACTTCCTAAAATGATTGATGAACAACATCTGCCCTTAGAATTACCTGAAGTGGAAAAATACCTGCCAACTGAAGATGGTGCGCCACCTTTAGGTAGAGCTAGGGATTGGGCCTGGGATACAGAATCTAACAAGGTGGTGTCCAATGAAAAGATAGATCACAACACTATTTTTCCTTTAGAATTAAATACTATGCCAGGCTGGGCAGGAAGCTCTTGGTATTTGTTCCGTTATATGGAAGAGCAAAACAACCGTGACCAACTTATTGCTTCAAATGAAGCTTTGAAGTACTGGAACAATGTGGATCTATACATAGGAGGAAGTGAACATGCCACAGGTCACTTGCTTTATTCTCGCTTCTGGACCAAATTTCTCAACGACAGAGGGGTTTTACCGGTGGATGAACCTTTTAAAAAGCTGATTAACCAGGGGATGATTCTGGGAGAAAGTGCTTTTGTCTATAGATGGAACTTAAATACTGGAGAAGATAATCCTAAAACAGTTTTTGTTTCAAAATCAATCATTGATAACAGTATTAAAGCTGGAATAAATCTAATCGATTATAATGAAACAGTAGCAGATCAAGTTTACAAAATATTGGACGGGGATCAATTGATTTCATCTAAAACTCAGATTTCACATTTTTCACCTCTGCATGTTGATGTTTCTGTAGTTAATACTTCCAATCAATTAGACATTGAAGGTCTAAAAAACATAAAACCTGAATTTAAAGAGGCTCACTTTATTACTGAAGAAGAGGGGGAATTTATTGTAGGTCGTGAAGTTGAAAAAATGTCTAAATCCAAATTCAACGTGGTCAATCCAGACGATGTCTGTGAAGAATATGGGGCGGATAGTTTACGGCTTTACGAAATGTTTTTAGGTCCGCTGGAGCAGGCCAAGCCCTGGAATACCGCTGGACTTTCGGGTGTGCATAACTTCTTGAAAAAGCTTTGGAAACTTTATTCCCAAGCCTCCCCCAGCCCCTCCCAAGGAGGGGAGTCTGACTTTCAGATTTCAGATGAGCCCGCTTCAACGGAATCGTTGAAAACGCTGCATAAAACCATCAAAAAAGTGACTCAGGATATTGAAGACTTTAGTTTCAATACTTCGGTGTCTACCTTTATGATTTGTGTGAACGAATTGACTCAGCAGAAGTGTAACTCGAGAGAAATTCTTGAGCCACTTGCCGTTTTAATTTCCCCTTATGCGCCACATATTGCCGAAGAACTATGGGAAGGTTTAGGCCATTCAGGAAGTATTTCAGAAGTTCTTTATCCTAAATTTGAGGAAAAATACCTAAAGGAAGATTCCAAAACCTATCCGATTTCCTTCAACGGAAAGATGCGGTTTACTATGGATTTATCTCTGGATTTGAGCAAAGACGAGATCGAATATATCGTTATGAAAGATGAACGCACCCAAAAACAACTGGACGGAAGAACCCCTAAAAAGGTGATTATTGTGCCAGGAAAGATTGTAAACATTGTGGGATAGTTAACCTGGTTTATAAAAAATTATCATGCTGAACTTGTTTCAGCATCTAATTAATCAATCACTTGACTTAGAACCTGAACCGAGTTCAGGTTGACAAAGCAGGATCAATAAGATCGAATACAGATACCCCGATGACTTTGCCTCGGGGTATTTTTTAATGCGCTTCCAACCAATTTTGTCCGGTTCCCATATCGACATCCAGAGGAACATCCAGTTTAAAAGCGTTTTCCATTTTATCTTTGACCAAAGCCTTGAGCTCTTCGAGTTCATCTTTATGCGCATCGAAGATCAATTCATCATGCACCTGAAGTAGCATTTTGGACTTGAAGTTCTTTTCTTCCATGGCTTCATAAATGTTGATCATGGCGACTTTGATGATATCAGCTGCACTTCCCTGAATGGGCGCATTCACAGCATTTCGTTCTGCGGCACTCCGCACCACATTATTTTTGGCATTGATATCTTTCAAATAACGACGTCTGCCCATCACGGTTTTGACATAGCCATGTTCTCGGGCAAATTCCACCTGCTCATCCATATAACTTCTGAGTTTTGGATAAGTCTTGTAGTAAGTTTCAATCAGTTCTTTGGACTCTCCTCGGGTTAAATCCGTTTGATTGCTCAAGCCAAAGGCAGATACGCCGTAGATGATTCCGAAGTTAACGGTTTTCGCATTGCTTCGTTGCTCGCGGGTGACGTCTTCAATGTTGACATTGAAAACTTTGGCAGCAGTGGAAGCGTGAATGTCTTTACCGTTTTTAAAGGCTTCCATCATGTTCTCTTCTTGACTCAACGCGGCAATGATTCGCAATTCTATCTGAGAATAATCGGCAGCGAGCAAGACATGATTATCATCTCTTGGGACAAAGGCTTTTCTCACTTCACGGCCGCGTTCTGTTCGGATAGGAATGTTTTGTAGGTTGGGATTGTTGGAGCTTAATCTTCCTGTTGCCGCTACCGTTTGCATAAACTCCGTGTGTACGCGTTTGGTTCTGGGGTGAATTTGTTTTGGTAGAGCATCGACGTAAGTGCTTTTCAGTTTAGAAAGCTGTCTCCACTCCAAAACTTCTCTCACGATTTTATGATCTTTAGAATATTCAGACAGTACATCTTCCGCCGTTGAATATTGACCTGACTTAGTTTTTTTCGGTTTCTTGGCAATTTCTAATTTCCCAAAAAGAATCTCACCCAGTTGTTTTGGCGAACCGATGTTGAATTCTTCTCCAGCTTCCTCATAGACTGATTTTTCCAAGCGTTCAATATCCTTATTCAGCTTTTCTGAAATGTTTTCTAAAGCGGATTTATCCAGATTGATCCCTTCAATTTCCATGGCAGCCAATACACGAAGTAAAGGAATTTCCATGTCTTTGAACAAGGGCTGGTTAGAGGCTTCTTTCAACTCTTTATCAAAAAAAGTTTTCAGCTGAAAAGTGATATCGGCATCTTCTACCGCATATTGAGTTTGGTCTTCCAAATCCACCATGCGCATCGACTTTTGATTTTTCCCTTTACCAATCAAGTCTTCGATAGGTTGAGGGGAATAGTTGAGGTAAGTCTCCGCCAGGACATTCATGTTATGACGCATATCTGGATTGATGATATAGTGTGCCAGCATGGTATCAAACAAAGGCCCTTTGACTTTGAGGCTGTAGTTGGCTAAAACCTTGATGTCGTACTTTAAATTTTGACCGATTTTTTCAATCTCTTCCGATTCAAAAAATGGTCTAAGGACCTCAATTAATTCCTGCGCTTCATCCTGATCTTCAGGAAAAGCGACGTAGTAGCCTCTATGGGCTTCCCATGAAAAGGCAATGCCAACCAATTCGGCATCCAGGGTTTTCAGGCTTGTGGTTTCGGTGTCAAAACACACCGAAGTCTGTTTCATGAGTTTGTCCATGAACAACTTCACAGACATGTTTCCTTTTACATATTGATAATGGTGATCTGTGTTTTCTAAAGTCTTGTAACCATCAAAATCCGATGGATCAACATTGGAGGCATCGGTGTCGTTTCCAAATAAGGAAAACTGACCAGCACCCGCAGTTTTGGAAGTGCTTGAAGTAGAACTATCATCTGTAGCTTCTTCACCTTTGTTGTACATTTTGACAAACTGCTCGGTCAGACGTCTGAACTCTAAATCTTTGAATATTTCCAATACTTTTTCTACATCTGGAGGGGAAACTTCATATTTAGATTCATCGAAGGTCACATCACAATCGGTGAAAATGGTCGCCAGTTTTTTGGATAATCGGCCAAGCTCTGCATTTTCTTCCACTTTCTCCTTCATCTTTCCTTTCAGTTGATCAGTATTGTCCAGTAAGGCTTCCATAGATCCAAATTGGGCAAGAAATTTCTTGGCTGTTTTTTCACCAACCCCTGGAAGTCCAGGAATATTATCAGATGCATCGCCCATCATGCCCAAAAAATCGATGACTTGTTCTGGACGTTCTACACCAAATTTCTTTTGAACTTCGGGAATGCCCCATTTTTCAACGCCATTACCCATTCTGGCTGGGCGTTGCATAAAGATATTTTCGCTGACCAATTGAGCAAAATCTTTGTCTGGCGTGACCATGTGGACTTCGTAGCCTTCCTTTTCGGCTTGTTTGGCTAAAGTGCCAATGATATCATCAGCCTCCATTCCTGAAATCTCAATAACAGGAATTTCCATGGCATGGAGAATATCTTGTATAATGGGTATAGAGTCTTTGATGACTGTTGGCGTTTCGTCACGGTTGGCTTTGTAGTCCTCGTAAATTTCTTTTCGCTCCTTACTGCCGTCTTTGTCGAAACACACGGCGAGATGATCTGGGTTTTCTCGCTTGATGACATCAAAAAGCGAATTCATAAATCCCATAATAGCTGAAGTGTCCTGACCTTTAGAATTGATTCTTGGATTCTTGATTAGGGCGTAATACCCACGGAATATCATTGCGTATGCGTCTACTAGGAAAAGTCGTTTTTTGGAAGCCATAATTCTGTTTTGTTGAATGTAAATTTAACTGAAATTATGGCTTAGCCCAAATGGAAGTTGAGGTTTGTTTGCAAAGATTTCGGGACTCTACCCCTTTGATTATGCGATGCTTTTAATCATAAAGATTTATTGCTTCTGCACAGTGGCTCATTAGCTCAATTTTATTGTACTGAGTCTTTAAAAATTAGGGGCGGAGCCCTTTAATCTTATCAGCACGTATGATCAAAATTAACAAAGGGGCGTTAGCCCTGACATCTTGTTTTTGAATTAATATTTCGATTGTGTTTGGGTCATAATAATTAGTTTTTTATACAAATCACGAATCTTCATCGTTTCCTTCATTGGGACACGGAGGCAGACATCTGCCTTAAGTTTAGACTAAGTTTTAGTGGTCTTCTACACCTGTAATCTTGCAGGATTAAAATCAGAATAAAATCTTCTAAAACTTTACACAAATCAGGTGCTTAAGCTTTTGTCAGGGATATATTTGCACAAAAAAAGATGCGGTGGATTATTACAATTGCCATTTTATTGGCATTGGAAGTCTATGCTTTCCAAGCGTTCAGGACGCTTTTTAAATTTTGGTGGAGCCTTTCTGTATATGTGGGAATAACGGTAGTTGTTTTGGGATTGCTGTTTTATTCCTTTTATCAACCGACTCCGCATGGATCGTTGACGGGTTTTCGAGCCTATATGATAGGGGCTTTCCTGAGTATTATTGCTTTAAAGCTTAGTGTGATTCTATGGATGTTTGGCGAAGATATTGTCAGGCTTTCTGTTTTTGTTTATAGAAAATTCTCTACCTCTTCTGTTGAAAATATACCTTCACGGCGGAAATTCATCAGTACCATCGCGCTTGGTTTGGGGGCGATTCCTTTCCTATCTCTACTCTACGGTATGTATAAGGGTAAATACAATTTTAAAGTTTTGTCTTACGAATTGGAGTTTGACAACCTGCCCGAAGCCTTTGAAGGTTACCAAATTACTCAACTAAGCGATATTCATAGCGGGAGTTTCGATAATGCTAAAAAAATAGAATACGCTATTGATCTGGTTAATGAGCAGGAGTCGGATGTGATCCTGTTTACAGGAGATCTGGTAAATAATTTGGCTGATGAAATGACGCCTTGGACTTCGGTTTTTAAGAAGTTGAAGTCTAAAGACGGGGTATTTTCCATTCTTGGGAACCATGATTATGGGGATTATCACAATTTTGAAAGTCAAGATAAAAAGCAAAAGAATTTTGAAGCACTAGTTCAAACTCACGCTGAAATGGGTTGGGATTTGCTAAGAAACGAAAATCGAGAAATAAGGCGTGGACAAAGCAAACTCAAATTAATCGGTGTCGAAAATTGGGGTAAAGGAGGTTTTAAAAAAGCTGGAGATTTTGATAAAGCTGCAGAAGGTGTGGATGCGAAAGACTTTAAAATATTGATGAGTCACGATCCTTCGCATTGGGATGAGGTAATCAAAAATCATGAAAAAGATGTACAACTAACTTTAAGCGGACACACTCACGGAATGCAGTTTGGGATCGAAATTCCCGGCTGGTTCAAATGGAGCCCGGTGCAATATCGCTATGACCAATGGGCTGGTCTTTATGAAAACGCCAAGCGGTTTATCAACGTGAATCGTGGATTTGGGTATTTAGCGTATCCCGGTAGGGTAGGTATATGGCCAGAAATTACCGTGATCAAGCTAAAACGTAAATCTGCTTCTGAAGTATAAAAAAAGTGCAACTCATTGAGTTGCACTTTTACTTTTTCAATTTTCAAAATAAGATTTTAAGCGTTTCCTTTATTTTGCTCTATCCAGGAATCCACTTGTTGTTCCAGATAATTTAATGGTAAAGCTCCGCTACCAAGAATTAAATCGTGGAATTCTTTGACATTGAAATCATCACCGAGTTCCTGCTCTGCCTTTAGTCTTAGCTCGCCAATCTTGAGCATACCAATTTTGTAACCGGTAGCCTGACCTGGAATAACCATGTAGCGTCTGACCTCTGCCTGAATAGCACCATCTGAAACGGATGAATTTTCACTAAAATATTTTATAGCATCTGCTTCGGTCCAGCCTTTGGAGTGTAATCCTGTATCAACAACCAGACGAATCGCTCTCCAGATTTCGTTGACCAAGCGGCCGAAATCGTAATAAGGATTTTCGTATTGCCCCATTTCTTTGGCGAGCTTTTCAGAATATAGAGCCCAGCCTTCTACATAAGCATTATAGCCGCCCTGTGTTCTGAATTTTGGAATATCTTCTAGCTCCTGAGCTATAGAAATCTGCATGTGATGGCCTGGATTTCCCTCGTGGTAAGCTACACCTTCCAAAGTTGATTTTGGCATGGACGTCATGTCGGAAAGATGGACATAATAGGTCCCAGACCTGGATCCATCCGGAGTTCCTGCCATATAATGCTGTGGGGCACCATCTTGTTCTCTAAAAGCTTCCACACGCTTTACCTCTAAATCAGCTTTTGGTAAAATCCCAAAATAGTCTGGAAGTTTTTCGGTGATTTCGTCGATGTATTTGGTTGCTAGATCGAGATAAGCTTGCCGGCCTTCATCTGTATTGGGGAAGTAAAACTGTTTATCTTCGTTTATAAATTTGAAAAACGCCTGCAGGTCGCCCTCAAAACCCACTTCTTCCTTGATTGCTTTCATCTCTTCCTGGATGCGTTTTACTTCTTGGAGACCAATATTATGAATTTCATCGGCCGTGAGGTTGGTAGTGGTGGAAGCACTCAATTTATAATCATAGTACTCTGCACCGTTTTCATGACGACTGACACCTGTTGGTGTTTCCTCTGTGTTTGGAAGTTCTTTTTCGGTCCAGGCGATTAGATTTTCATAAGCAGGTTTAAAGACTTTAAGTAAGGTTTGTCTTGAAGACTCTTTGAGTTCTTCAGCCTTTTCTTCTGAAATTAATTCAGCTTCAACTAATGCATTTATTTTTTTGGTCACGTCCTGAAAGATGGCTGAAGCTTCCTCGGTATCCTCAAAGGGTTGTCCTTTTAGAAGAGACCTGGATTGTTTTTGAACAATTTCTAAAGCAAATCGTGGAGGTAGGATATTATTCTCGGCCTGGGATTCGGCTCTGTCCAGTAGTTGTTCTGAAGCTCTTCCCATTTTCTCCACACGACTGATATAAGCTTCCATATCCTGAAGACTATCTACCTTATGAAAGTTAATCAGCATATTAGGAAGGCGAGTGTGGATAGAAGTCATTTGGTCAAATACATACTCCATTGGAGCATATTTCACCTCTTTTTGCTTCATCTCATTTTGATACACCCACAAATCGTAAGATAATTGACCTTGCTCATCCAACTCGTCGTAGTTGAATTCAGCCTTAAGCTCCTCTACACTTTCCTGCATCCACTGAGTTTCATCTTCCAAAGCTTGAAGACTCATGTCATCGATTTCGTCATAGCGGTCTTTTCTTCCTAGAGATGTTAATCTTAAAGGGCTTTTCTGAAGGGATTCTTCGTGTTTTTCATCCAGCCAGGAGGTCAATTTTTCATTGACATCTTCTTTTTCGGCGGGTTCCTGACAGGAAATTCCTAAAAACAGGAATGCCATCAGTACTATTGGTAAAAGTGGTTTTGTTGACATGCGTTTAGATTTAAAATTAGATCTTAAAGTTAATATTTTTAAGGTTTTAAATAGCGTCAAAAAAAGGCATCTTTACTTTAAACGGCCTCAAGTCAAATTTAGAATAGAAGTGAATTTATATACATGAATTTTTATAGCTAATTGATCACGGAAATTCTTCCACTAAAATCTCTATGACTTGCAATTCTCTGTACGCTATAGTCTGCATCACATTTAATAGCTCCGAGTCGATAACCGATTTAAAAAATACTCTAACTTTTTTTGTTGAAAAAGCTAGTTCTCAACTTAGGGATAAAAGCATACGAATTGTAATAAGAATTGACAGCATTCAGGTCTAAATCATTGAGCCTTGGAGAACTAAAATTGATATCGATGGAAGTGCGTTCTGAAATAAAATAGCTGACGGAAGGCTTGATGGCAAATCGATTGATACCAGATTCAAAAGCACCTGAAGACCATATCAAGAAGTCCCGAAAGACTGAGCTTCATATCGTTTTCTTTGAACTGGCTGTAAACTGAAGTTGAAATTGATTAAATAAGTTCTTTTAACGATGGAAAGTTTCAATAAACTTGGATTAAGTAACAATCGGCATTTTTTTAAATAAAAAACACCAGATTAAGAATCTGGTGTTTAATAAATTTACTTTAAATTGAATTAGTTGCTATACTTTTGAACGATTGGCATCAGCTCCATACTAAGTGGTTGAGCCATTTCCATACTTCTCACTGTCAGTTTGGCCTGGGCGTCAAGCATTTTTTGACCAAGATCGGATTCGTAAAAGTCTAAGAGTTGCTTTACGTCTTCATGGCTGTAATATTCCATGGATACTTTTGCCATTTTGGTATAATAATTATCCAGAACAGGTTTTAATTCTTCTTTAAAGTCTTCCAGTTTTTCTGCTGGAATCATGGCGTATAATTGCCCGAAAGAGGCTTCAACAGCATCGTTAGACAATCTTGTAAGTTTCAAAGCATCTTCCATAAATGCCTCATCCTGTGCTAAACTGATACTGTAATTTCCAAGACAGATCAGTAGTACTAAAAGTGTTTTTTTCATAGTTAATAGTTTTTAAGTTAGTTTTTGAACGGTAAATATATCAAAATGGAACTATCAGATCCTAATTTAAGATATAACGAATGCCTATAAATCCTCTTATAAACACATCTTCAAGGTCAAATTCATAGATCGGGTTAAATTCAATATTAAAGGATAGATTCCTGAGACTTTCGATGGGTTTAATGCCAATACCTACTGGAATGATAACCGCATTAATGTTGTTCAGAATAGCGCCTGCGCCAAAGTAAATATCATAATTATTTTTTTTTACGATGTTGTGATTGATGACTATTTCTGGTGTGACGTTATCCAAACTAGTATCGGAATACACCCGAAGGTCCGTCCAGAAGCGTTCATTGATATTGTAGCCTAGCGCAAATTTTGAGGAGTTGCTATTGGCGTAGAATGAGGCTGTGATTTGTGATGAAGCTTCTGTAGCTAAAACTAAAAACAGGAGTACTGATAAGATTTTGACTGATTTTTTCATAATTGTTTAGGTAAGTTTTATCTCAATGGAATTTAATAATAAGAACAATTTGAAGAAGTTTTAATTATTGTTAAATAAAACTAAATTTATTAAGCTTAACCTTACTGTTTAAACATTTAAAATGAAATTAGAGCAATATTAAATAATACTTGCGCAAGTATTACTAACCTTTAATCTAAATTTTATGACAATTACTAAACATTTTATTGTTCCAGCATTTTTGGGATTATTATTTATTACTTCATGTGAGAATGAGAACACTGTGACAGAAGAGGTTGCGGATACCAATGAAATAGACACTTCGGACCGTATCATTTTAGGAGTCAATACTTCTGAAATACCTTCCAATCTTGATCAGAAAACATTGGATTTAATTTCCAAGAACCATTTAAGTCCTTTGGGAGCACAGCTTGAAGAAATGGTGCTTCCTGGCGGGGAGAAAAGAGAAGTGATCCGTGTAGAAGGAGACATCGTCATGTTCCCAGAGGATTTGGAGAAAATGAACTTCGATGGATACGAGAGTATACACCAAAAGCAATACAGTACCAACGCCCTGGTAAGTCCAAGAACGATTAATGTTATTGGTTATACAGGGGGAAGTCAAGCTTTGACCTCTTCGGAAAGAACTGCATTACAGTGGGCTGTCAATAATTATAACCGGTTAAATCTTAATATCAATTTCAATTTGACATTTGGAACTAGCTATCAAAATAAAGATATGGTAGTTTACAATAATACTGTTAATAATCCTAGTGGTGCTGGAGGTTCAGCTGGATTTCCTAGTAACGGACGACCTTTTAAATTTGTTCAGATTTACGGTTTAAGTAATTACAATACCAATGTGATTGAGCATGTGATTACTCATGAAATTGGACATTCCGTTGGTTTTAGACACACAGATTATTTCAGTAGACAAAGTTGTGGTCAAAACACCAATGAAGGAACTGCTGGTGTTGGCGCTAATTATATCCCTGGAACTCCCAGCGGTTACGATTCCACTTCCATTATGCTGGCTTGTTTTAGCAATAATGAAGATGGTGAATTTAATTCCAACGACATCACAGCCTTAAACTTTCTCTATTAAAAATGGGGTTTATTTTTTTTAGCTACAAAACACCTCCAAATTTTGGAGGTGTTTTTTGCTAACAGAAACATTGAAATCATTCATCAACTTTCTTATTCTTTTAAAGCAAAATTTAAAATCAGCTTCGTATACTAATACTAGATAAGCACTATTAGTTTTTAATCAGTTTCAAATTGCCTGAAACATTATCAAGTGTTTCCACACTAATAAAATAAATACCTTTATTTAAGTTACCTACAAAGATTCCTTCATCTTTTAGATAAGAATTAGTTTCAAACACCTTTTTACCCGTAATATCCATAATGCGAATCTTTCGGATATTAACATCTTCACTTAAGAAAACGTAGTCTGAAGCTGGATTCGGATAGAGTTTTATATTGAATTGTTTTTGACTTTCAAGTGATAAAGGATTGCTGCAAGAATCTTCTAATAAAGTAATAGCAGTTCCGCTGATAGCCATTGCACCTTCAACAATAGAAACTACAGCAGACGAAACATTCGTTATTGTATTTACTGTTCCTAAGGCATTTGTTGTGAAATCTAAGCTCATATTATCACAAGCATTTATCTTCAGAGCATCTACATTCATAAACTCGATATTTGAAAATCCGCCAGTAGATGGATCTCCATTCCTGTATCCTACAGCATAATGAATGGGGCTTGTAACACTAGTATCATATAAAGCAATATCTGGATAATAAATTAAAGGCAATTGAGAGTCCCAAAGATTATATGGGTCTCCTGTTGGTTCCTGGTAAGGTGTTAAATATTGATAACTTGTGCCTACTTGATTTCCATTAGATTTTTCAAATTCTTGTACTATAATATTGGTTTGATTTGTACTTGTACCATCGAAATAGCTTCTTCGATATCCGTAGATAATCAAATTGTTTGCTGAGGCTAAAGACTCTCTCAGTGAAAATCCATAGAAATCCAGTTCGAAATTGTCCTCATTTGCGTACCATGATTTTGAAGCATTGATAGCGCCGTTTGCATTATCTAGAACTGTGACTCCAAAACTATGTTGGTTGGAGTAATTGCTTAGCATAAAAATTTCATCTGTACTTGAGTCGTAATACGCATCAACACTGACATCTCTGGAATTGCCAAAAATGTAACTACTGTCCCAGACTTGAGTTCCTTCAAAATCTATTTTGTGAGCTAAAACTCCAGCTTGTATACTTGTGTTGCCTTGTCCAGTTGCACTTCCAGTGAGGACAAAACCGTCACTGGTTTCAACTGCTCCGTTGACAAAATCATAATCAAGTGAACCTGAAGCCGAGGAGTCAACTTCAGTAACCCATATCTGATCCAAATTTAAATTTGTCCTTAAAGCAAAACCAATATTAAGGTTACAACTAGGGTCAGCATTTAAGCAATTTCCAAAAAAACCAGTTATCAAAAGACCTGGATTAGTATTTCCATCTCCTGTGGCATCAGAATCGGATACAATAACTTTTAACCCTGTAGAATTAAAATTAGCATTGACGATATCATAATATCTGTCATCCAAAAGATCACCCGTTGCAGCTTCTATTTTGGCGACAAAAATCTTTTTTGTTCCACCTACGTCAACAGAGCCAGTCATAAAAATTAGGTCAAAATAATTGGTAATGTCAAATATTCTAGCGTTTAATAAGGTTGGGTCGTCGTAGGTTTTTGCCCATACAACAGTTCCGTCATCCTGCAAGCGTTTTAGCACAGGTTCTGGTGAAGCTGTACTTAATAAATTGCTCGCAATTACAACATCATTGGTTCCATCTTCAATCTGAGCTAGGTTTGCATTGATCAGATGAGCTTGTGAAAATTCTAAATTCTTTTGTAGCAGCTGGCTATTAGCGACTACTGAAAATAATAAAAAGCTAATTAAAAGTAGTTTTAATTTCATGACGCATAATTTATAAGTTAATATCATTTAAATGTAGCAATAAATTATGAAACATTTAATTTTTGTAAATTTGATATTATTAAATTGAATTTATCACAAAGAAATCTTTCACAAGTTTCTTGTTTAATTTGATGGATAAGTTATTTCATTTAATTCATAAATAGATAGTTATCAATTTACTATAAATGCGTCTAAGAGAATACAAAAATTCTATAGCTTTGAAGCAGGTTAAAGACTTTAAAATTTAATAGGAGAGTTGAAAAATTAAATTAGACAAAGCTTAACATATTTAACTTTTATCTGTTAACTGTTTGAAGTGATATGAAGAATCACTTCACGGTTATTTTGACATCCTCATATGCAGATAATATTAGAAGCAAAATGCCGTAAGTTTTAAATTTGAGTTATTCATAAAGAGCCTCATGTTAGATTTCAATTTCAACCCAA
This sequence comes from Psychroflexus longus, assembly GCF_020164595.1. GTDB lineage: Bacteria > Bacteroidota > Bacteroidia > Flavobacteriales > Flavobacteriaceae > Psychroflexus > Psychroflexus longus. The sequence goes on along the minus strand of NZ_JAIQZE010000002.1, from coordinate 6,909 downwards.
ACTAATCTATGGTCTGAGCTGGCTTTTCGGTCTTCCATTAATTTATACAAGGGTTCGTCTTCAATAGGCCAAAAAATTCCATAATTTAAAACTTCAAGATCTGATGAAGGCAGAACATAATCTGCTCTCATCCTCCAAATGGCAGTGTGGTACTTGCCAAATTCATTATTGGGGCTATGGGCTTCTCCGCCGTTGCTGGAGGGAGTAAATTTGTTGTTCACTCTTGGATGATTCAATAAACTTTTTATGCCACCATTGATGGCACTTCCTTCAGCAGGGGAAGCATTCAAATCGCCCATGATTACAAAAGAGACATCACCAAGACTGCCTTTTTTACCTTCATCGCCATAGATGTATGAGCCTTCATGTTCATCTACATAATCTCTCCAAAATCTGATTTCATCATGATTTCGCTTCCCATTTCTGTCTTCTTCTCCATCGAAGCCTGGAGGAGTAGGATGACTTGCTAAAACGTGTACGGTTTTATCGCCTAACTGAATAGGCACATCCCAATGAGACTTTGAGGATAACCTAAATTCTTCCCAGGCCTCCTGGCTATAAAAACCTTCACCATTTTCGGTTTTGGTTTCCAGAAAACCAGGCATGTCTTTCCATTTGAAGTTTTGAAAAGTTCTGATATTTGCTGTGTCAATAGGATATTTCGAAAGCAACACCATACCATAATGGCCAGGATATCTTCCGTACCCAAAAGCATCATTTCTGTTGCCTTCAAATTTACCATCGCCATTAAGGTCAAAAGGAGTTTCAATACCAGTATTGGAAGTTGAGTAGTAATAGTAAGGATAGTCGATGGCTTTGGTACCTTTTTGATCCACTTTTAAATAAGCCTCGCTAAATTGTTCAACCCCATCTTCTGGGTTTTCGATATAATCAAATTCGTTGAGTAGAATGACATCTGGCCTTACTTCTTGTATGACGCTTGCAATATTCATGATGTGTTTGCACTCACCTGTGGCGAGACTGTCTATCAAGACTTGAGCAGAAACCTTTTTAGCATCCCTTCCCAGATAATTCTCTGACTCCATGCTGACATTGAAGGTTGCAAACTTTATTTGAAGAGTCTCATCTTCAGTTGATGCTTTTTTACATTGAATATTTAAAAGCGAAATACACATTAATACAAAGAGTAAGAAATTGTGGCGCATAAATCTAAATTTGAAAACCCAAGATTACGATAAATTAAATAAATGAATTTTCCCGAATCACCTTTTATTATCGAAATCATGATAGTTATCAGAAATAAAATCAATTCAAATTTTAAAATTGAGTGCTTTTGAAGTGATAATATAAAAAAGTTAAACCTCACTTTATTTAAAGTCACTAAGTCTAAATTCAATGAATATTTGAAATCATATGAAGCTTTTAGGCTTAATTATTTTCTTGTTTCCTGTGGTATTAATTTCACAAAACCAAAAGCAATTGCAAGTGGTAGGCATAATTCAAAACGAACATTTACCTGTTGAAGACGCTGTTATTAAAAATATATCAACTGGAGAATTTTCAAAGACCAATTCTGATGGCACATTCAAAATTAAAGGATCCGCTGGTGATACCTTAAATTTCAATCATATAGCTTTCAGTAGTTTTAATGAAAAATTGACTGATGAAATCCTTGATTTGGAAGTTTTACTCATTCAAGTTTCAGATAAGGTGAATACTCTGGATGAGGTGACCGTAAATGCATTTCCAAACATCAACGCAGTAAGTTTACGGATCGTAGATCATAAAGCGGTGGAACTTACACCCAATGAAAGAAGGCTTCAAACAGCCGGAGATTTCAAGCCCATTCACCTTTTGGCAATCTTGGGTGGATCCTTACCACTGGACCCGATTCTTAATAAGATATCGGAGAGAACCGATAGGCTAAAAAAGCTGGTGAAATTTGATCAGGATGAAGATTACTTTGATTTTATCATTGATAATCAATCTGATTTTATTAAAACTGAATTAAATATTTCAAAAGAAGAATTCAACAGATTTATCTATTTTCTGGTCGAAAATGCTGAGATTAAAAAAGCTATCCAAACCCATAATAATCCCCAACTTCAGTTTTTTATTCAGGACCTCGCTCTACAATTTAAATACAATCAAAAAGCTGAAAAGTAAGCATTAAGCTCATAGTGTAACCTCATGAATTTAATTGCCTTATATCAAATTACGACTTGATTTCCTCGACAAAGTCAGAAAACACCTTTTTATGTAACTCAAGATCTAGATTTGGAGATACAGAAACTCTGGCAATATAATCTTTGTCTTTTTCTTTGGTGGTGCCTTGTGTAGAGGTAGCGGGTATGGTCCAGTAACATCCCTTGAGCTGGCCGTAACTTACACAATGTTTGCTTTCATCTGGTATTCTAGTTATCATCATATTGATTAACTTCTGATTTAAAGCTCTTTTGTAAGTTTCTTTTTCTTCAGCCGTATTTCCTTTGGTTGGAAGGTCCAGTGAAAAAACAGAAGGCGTAAATCCTTGCTGAACAACGTCTTCAGGTACAAAATTGATTTTTGCTTCAGGGAGTGTCTTTTCTATATAATCAACAAATTCACGAGTATTTTTATAAGCATCGATAATTCGTTGATTCATGGATGGCAATTGCTCTGCAAGTATTTCCACTTGCAAATCCGTAGCTTCATTATCACAAACTTTAAAATGCTTCTCAATCGCCGGCATCAGATTTTTAGCTTTTTCGTTTGCAACGCAGTATCCTGCGGTACATTTTCCACCACTTGGAAATTTGGAACCACTCACATAGGAAATAGTTCGGATCGATGAGAAAATTCCTTCTTTACTTAAGAATTGTACGTTTGGACAAAAGGTTTGATCTAAAATAAAAATCGGATCAATAGCTAACTCACCAGCTGGTGTTTTGCGAGTTTTATTAAGAGCGTCTCTTAGTTTTTCAAGGTTTGGAACTTCTACTCTTGGGTTGGTTGGGATTTCAGCAATAATAAGAGGAACAGCATCTTCCCGAGCTACTTCATCCAGGACTTGATCTGTACTTTGCACCATGTCGTTATCTCGATCTACAGGTAAATCTAAAATATCTACATTATCAATCGCTGCAACAACACGTCTGGCCTGATCGTTTGTGCCTCCGTAACAATTTGGCGGAACTATAATTTTTATCGCTTTTCCTGGATGCTTTTGCATAGCATTGTCAATAAGTCCCATCATTATAGCATATTGTACTGATAGTCCACAGGAACCGAGTAAAACATTTGATTGGGTTGCTGTTATTTTTTGAACAGATTCAACCACACTTGCTTTATTTTTCTCTACATCTCTATGGACATGAACGGATGGTAATTTTCCAATCAATCGCTGCAAAGCAGAAAATGAATCTGCTGGGGTCATCGCGATGGATTCTCTACGACGGACATGTAGAATTTCTGAAATATAGCTGTCGCTATGCTCACTGTTGACTACAATGATGCTTCCTAAATCGGGATGCATAGTGATAGAAAAGTCAATAGATGAGTTCAATATAGTTTCACCGATCTTATCTTCTTCTGAAATAAATATAGTACTTCCGTCGAAGTCCGGAATTTGATCCGCACTACTAACTTGTTTTAATTCGAAGTTGTATCCGTAAACCTGTTTTAGCGCGTCAAAATCAAAATGATCAGGAAGTTCTCCAGTGTAAGCGATTTGAGTATTCTTCTGATCAAATAAATTCTTTCTTAAAACTGCTAAAACCGGCATGGTTTGAGAAGAAAAACTGATGACTTGTTCGGGTTGGAGGTGATGCAAATTTGCAATAGCCCATTCCAAAACAGAAGAAAGTGGATGTCCTAATCTTATATAATCAAAAGCGGTGGGTAATTCACTAAGTGCAGATAATGAAGAATTGTTGGCTTTGTAGAGCTCTGCAAATCTTTCAATAAATTGAGTTTTAGCTAAACTCTCATCATAAATGTCCAGCCGGTGGGTTGTTAATTTTAACCAATCCAATGGTGTATTCTCCAATACATCTTCAACGTAATTCAGCACTTTATTATTTTTCATTTCTGTTACTTTAAGATGGCGAAAATAAAGATTTAATGGCCTAAAGCTAGACGTCTTAACAAGATGTTTTGTGTAAGGCTTTTGATGAGATATTTTTATAATAAGTAGAGTTTCTACTTTTAGAAATATCAGGTTAAAACAAAAATTAAGCAAGAACTAAACGAAAATACATTTTGAGTCTTTTTGAAAATCAGGACAATCGTTTTTACAACGTTGGATGTTGTCTACAGCAATTGGTTTAAGATAGTTTCATTAATTTCCTTGTACTCAAAATCACTAAGACCACCATATATATTAAATATTTTTCCCTTCTTATCCAAAATGAAAGTCATCGGATATCCACTAATTTTTAAATCTTCAATTTGTTCGAGAGAATTCGTAATGTGTAGAAAATCAAAATCGTAATTTTTAAGAAAACTGTTTACTTTGCTTCTGTCATCGAATGTAATCGCTAAATAATTCAGTTTATCTCCAAACGTATTTTTTAATTTTTGTAAATATGGTAATTCGGCAATGCAAGGTTTGCAAGCTGTAAACCAAAAATTAATTATTGTTGGTTTTCCTATTAGTTTAGCTTCAGAAAATTTCACGCCGTTTTCATTATAGAATTCAGATATCTTAAATTCTTTCCCGATATTTTCCTTAAATTTAGCAAAGGGGTCAAACTTTTCACCTTTTAATTTTGCTTCATAATAACCTTTACTTTTAATGTCAATTATACGGGTTAACGTGTTATCGGCTAAAATGCTATCAATAATTTTTACTTCTAAATTTTGCTTCTCGAAATTTTGCTTAAGAGTCTCATAAACTTGTTCACTAAAAACCTGTCCATCAGGCATTTTGTATTTAATAATAGTTTGTGCTGATATCAAATTAGAAATGAGGGTGATAATTACAATTAATATTATTTTTTTCATCTTATTTTTTTAAGTTTTTTTCAATAATGTAGCAAACGGTTCTCGAGTAAGTAAATTAGCTTGTAAACGTTAGGTTTATCTTCATTTCAAATTCGATTCAGCGTTTTTGCTTTGTCGTCTATTAGTCTAAACTTCAATTTTTTGGTTGGAAATATATTAATTTTTTGAATTTGGTATAGCGGTTCAATATATGATCAAGAGCAGATTTCAAGTTGAAAACCTATGAACTAATATCAAAGTTCATCAAATACACAGAACTTAAACGTATCATTTCACCCGCTATTGAATTTAGTGTTGTAACCAGTGCTTTTTCATTTTCCTAGTTTTAAAATCCTGATCGCTCCTTGAATTACTAACGCGAAGACGATTGTTCCGATGATCAAGTCAGGTTTATTTGAGTTTAGCCAGTTGACTAGAATACCTGCTGTTATTACTCCTAAATTTATTACGACGTCATTTGAAGTAAAAATCATACTTGCCTTCATATGAGCTTCTTCTTTACTCTTTGACTTTTGAAGTAAGTACAGACAAATTCCGTTAGCAATAAGTGCGAAAATTGAAACGATTATCATTGTTAAAAAGTCAGGCATTTCTTCTGCTCCGAAAAATCTTCTCAATACTTCTACAAATCCAATAATCGCAAGTATAATTTGGAAATATCCTGCAAGTTTGGCGATCTGTTTTTTTCTTATTAAAGTCTCGCCAACTGCAAACAAACTAATTCCATAAACGAAACTGTCAGCCAACATATCCAAACTGTCGGCTGCCAATCCCATTGATTTTGATATTAGCCCAGTAGTCATTTCGATTAGGAAAAAGGCAAAATTTATAATGAGTACTGTCCAAAGAAGCTTTTTCTGGTTTGCATTTTCTTTAAACTCCGTTTGGTCTGTTTGTTCGGTCGACATTTTCTTTCCGCCTAAATTCAGTTCTAGTATTGACTTTTCGATCTGGTCAACCTGTCCACTATGAAAAACGGTCAATTTTCGGTTTGGAATATCAAAATCCAAATTCGCAATACTCGAAATTCCGTCCAGTTTCATTCGGATGAGATTTTCTTCCGAAGGACAATCCATTTTAGTTATCTCAAATATCGTTTTATTCACTCCGGTTTTTTGGTTTTCGACTTAATGCATTACGGTTCTCTAGTATGACCAGTAGCGTCCAAATACTAGCTTGATTTTCAGTTTATCTTTTGATCCTCTAAATTTACGAGAACTTTTGGTCTAACCTACAAAAGCTATTGGCTATAAGATGTTGGCAATAGTTTTTAATCTACAAGACCATACCAAATCAAATTATTCTTGTATTTGATCGTATCATTTTTATATGCTCGAAAAATTCTTTTTATTAGAGTTTGATTTAAAATTTGTTTCAAAGAATCTAATTTTTTGTTAGGAATATTTTTGTCAGCAATTAAAATAAAATTTGCTTTTGAAAATGGTCGTGGACCAAACTCTTCTTTAAAGTCAGTAATCTCCTTTTCCAAATTGCTCAGATTGTCATAATTATCAGTCAAAAATTTTAATCTTCCGTTATCATACCCCGCATAAATTGTAAAGATAAATGGACTATTTCCAATCTCTATCAACTCCTTGTCTGCATTTGGCAAATCAATTTTTAAATTTATTGATTTTTGCAAAAAATCCATCGCATTTTGGGCTTTTACGATATTTTTAAATTCAATTATTGTGTCTCCGTAAACTTTTAACTCGAGTCGGTCATTACTTTTAGTTTATATTCATAGGTTAATTCAGAGTCTCCGGGATAACCTTTTAAATCATAAAGAAGAATTTGCTTTTTTGTCGCTTTCCACTTTGCGATAGTTGTGCCTGTAAGCTTCCCCCAAAACCGAACTGTTTAAAATAAGAATTATTTTAATTAAATTAGACAGTATTATGAGACGAAGTAAATTTTCACCACAGCAGATTGCTAAGATTTTAAAAGAGTTTGATACGGGTAAAA